>NZ_JBBCUR010000001.1:0-1276444 GCF_037147795.1 Paenibacillus sp. MMO-177
ACCCGTCCGCCGCTAACTTTACCCGAAGGTAAAGTCCGCTCGACTTGCATGTATTAGGCACGCCGCCAGCGTTCGTCCTGAGCCAGGATCAAACTCTCCATTAAAGTGTTTTCTCGATCGATCGAATCGATCAGGAAAATCTCAGATGTTTGATTGCTCATTACTTGTTTTATCGCTTTTCCGTTATAAATAACGGGGCAGTTTCGCTCGTTGTTCAGTTTTCAAAGAACAATTTTTTCAACAACGCGGTATATCATATCACGTTATTAATTTCAGTGTCAAGCTTTATTTTTCATCCATTTGCTCGATGATATTCAGCTTTTCGTCCGAACCGCTTGTCTCTCTCGGCCGGAATAAGAATATACCATGGATTCGAATTTAATTGCAACCTTTTTTGCGATTTTTATTCTCTCCAAAATTTTGAAGCATTTCTGCAAGCACCTATTCTAAACAAATCACCAGAATAGAATCGGCATTCGGCATTCGTAAAAAACAAAAAACTGCGCACACTAAGGTCGTTACCAAGCCTACAAAGCTTCGCTTACAGGAGGTGAACCACGTGTCCAAACAACAAGGTCATGCGAATAAAAACACGCAAACCAAGTCTTCCGATAAGAAAGGCAACTCCTCCGGTAATAACCACTAAATTTTTAAAAAAAGGCAGCGGTCTTTAAGCAGAAGATCGCTGCTTTTTTCGAAAATATCCCAGACTACGTACACGCTGCAATATACATACCAATATATATCTTCTCATAAGGCGTATTGTTCGACACTGACAATAGCCCCGCTAATTAGACGCAAAGACCAAACGTGAAATTATGCCTACGTAGCAGCTTTCCTTCACAAATCCTTTTAGCTCTCCATACTCAAATACTCCGGCACTCGGTTAATTGAGGGGAACAAAAAAGAAGGACCACAAATCCGGTCCTTCATTGTTTCAAAAAAAGGACTACGGAAGTTAATCCGTGGTCTTTCTGCTTCCCACCTCATAATCGATAGAGGTGTGCTATATGCGAGGGAGAGGTGATGTATCTCCTGGAGGAAAGATTATGCTTCCGAAGCAGCTTTCTTGCAGAAAGCTTGTAAGCGTACGCCTTTGCTTGCACTTTGCAACCTCTGAAAATTGTTCGATGCAAAGTGCAAGCAACAGCGGCTGGAAGGAGATACAACTCCTCATGAGATACCTATCCCCTTCCCAACTAACCTCCGATTATCGATTATCCACCTTCTCCGGATACATATCATGATTAAACAGCCGCTGCTCGGCCATCTGCTCATACTTGGTACCCGGCTTGCCGTAGTTGCAATACGGATCGATCGAGATGCCGCCGCGCGGCGTGAACTTGCCCCATACTTCGATGTAGCGGGGCTGCATCAGCTCGATCAGGTCGTTCATAATAATGTTCATGCAGTCCTCATGGAAATCGCCATGGTTGCGGAAGCTGAACAGGTACAGCTTGAGCGACTTGCTCTCCACCATTTTTACATCGGGAATATAGGAAATATAAATCGTCGCGAAATCCGGCTGGCCCGTCATCGGGCACAAGCTTGTAAATTCCGGACAGTTGAACTTCACGAAATAATCCCGGTAAGGATGTTTGTTATCAAAAGCCTCCAGCACCGCAGGCGAATATTCCATCGGATAACGCGTACCTTGATTGCCCAGCAGGCTGATTCCTTGCAATTCCTCTTCGTTTCTTCCAGACATTGAATTGTCTCCTTTCTTCCTAAACACCGCGTTTGTTGCCCCATACCAGGGCATGAAGCTGCGGAAGCACTCTCACGTTCGTCATATCTTCGCGTTTCATGACTTGGTCGATAAGCCATTCATAACGTTCAATCAGCTTGGACGCCAGCTTTGCGTTATCTCCCTCAATCAGATCGTCATTGCCCGTCTGCACAAAAAACGCCGCATTCGGGTAACGGTTATGAACCTTGGCGGCATAAGCCAAATCCTGTTCATCAAATACAACAACCTTCAGGCTGAACGGATTACGACTGCCCGCGAGCTTCGCAACGATCTCGTCAAGCACTTCCCAGTTCGTCGCCATGCCCGAGCTTGGCGGCTTCGGAGACAGCGTGAGCTCGTCTATAGCCAGAAGCCAATCCTGCCAGCGGCTGCCTTGCGTCTCCACCGCCACGCGAACGCCGTCTCGATGAAGGGCGTCCACCAATTCATCCGCATTTTTCAGCAAAGCCGGATTGCCTCCCGACAAGGTCACATGAGAGAATGCGTTACCTCCAAGCTCCCGAAGCTCGGATACAATCTCGCCTGCTGTCAGCATGCGGATATCGTCCTTCCCCGTTCCGTCCCACGTAAATGCGGAATCGCACCACGAGCAGGAATAGTCACAGCCTGCCGTACGGACGAACATCGTCTTTTGCCCGATCACCATGCCTTCGCCCTGCACGGTTGGCCCGAATATTTCCATGACCGGAATTCGTTTCTCAGCCATGGCTTGCAGCCTTCTTCGGACGGTAAATGCAATAGCTTGTTGGCGTCTCTCTCAAGAAGACCTGTACGCAGGTCGCCTTATTCGGCGTTTCGTCGAGATAAGCTTGGACAATTTCGTAAATCGTTCGGGCGACAACCTCAGTGGTTGGAAAACGGTTCGGGTCGTTGTTGTCAAATACGTCTGTATGATCATTCAGATACGTATGGTCAAAGCGGTTATGGATCAGCTTCTTGACCGCTGCGAAATTCACTAGAAATCCGGACGAATCCAGCTCATCGCCGGCAATCGTAACGTTAGCAAAATAAGTATGCCCGTGCACGCGCGCGCAATGTCCCGCTTCCTCGGAAGGAACGGAATGCGCTGCGGCAAACTGCATGTCTTTGTTTAATTCATATTGAAAGGAATGCTGGACGCTTGGATAAATTTGCTGAATCATTCCGCTCTCCCCTCCTCTTTGGAGGCTAAGTAACGGTTCAACCCCTGGCTCCGCAGCTTGCAGGCCGGGCATTCTCCGCATCCATCCGCAATTACGCCGTTATAGCAGGTTAATGTCTTGGTCCGTACATATTCAAAAGCGCCAAGCTGGTCAGCCAGCTCCCATGTCTCGGCTTTATCCAGCCACATCAGAGGCGTCTCGATCACAAACGGGTAGTCCATCGACAAATTAAGCGTTACGTTAAGCGATTTGATAAAAATATCCCGGCAATCCGGATACCCGCTGAAATCCGTCTCGCATACGCCGGTTACGATCGCTCTTGCTCCGATCTGCTTCGCAAGCACCGCGGCAAAGGACAGGAACAATAAATTCCGGCCGTCTACAAACGTAGTCGGCAAGCCGCCTTCCTGATGCTCGATCTCGATATCCGAGCGGGTCAGAGCGTTAGGTGTCAGCTGACCCAGCAGCGACATGTCAAGCACATGATGCCATACCCCTAGCTCTTCGGCAATCTGCGCGGCGCATTCCAGCTCGAGCGCATGACGCTGCCCGTAGTTGAAGGTGACCGCTTCCACCTCTTCGTAGCGTTCCAGCGCCCAGAACAGACAGGTTGTGCTGTCTTGCCCACCGCTGAATACGACTACCGCTTTTCCTTTTTTCATCTTTCTTCTCCTCCCTTAATGAGGGAGAGACCCTTCGAACAAAACCCTGTACACATGTCTCAAAACGAAAAAAATGGAATCAGAATAGATTCCAGTTCTTAGTTTTTTATAGAGGGAGTTCGCGAACCTCTCCTGAAGCTTCCGCTTCAGCATTTATTCGAATGTACCTACGTACTATAACATATCTCTAGTTATCCGGCTATATGCCAATTAATCGAAATCCTTGTGATGCCATTCGTCTTCCGGCAAGCCAAGATCTTCGCCGGAGAAGCGCTGCTCGCGGAACGGGTCGGCATAATTGTGAAAGCCGTTTCTTTCCCAGAAACCCGGCCGGTCTTCCTTCATAAATTCAATTCCTCTAATCCATTTGGCGCTCTTCCAGAAATACAGATGCGGGACAAGCAGCCTCAGCGGCCAGCCATGCTTGGCAGTAAGCTGTTCCCCATCGAAGCTGTGCGCCAGCAGGATGTTGTCATGCAGCAGATCCTCGAGCGGAAGATTCGTCTCGTAATCCTGATCGGCGTGAATCATTACATACTTGGCTTCCGGGTTCACATTAATCAGCTTCATCAGATCGGAGAAACGGACGCCTTCCCATTCGGTATCCAGCTTCGACCAGCGGGTCACGCAATGAATATCGTTCGTCTGCTTGATCTGGGGAAGAGCCATAATCTGCTCGTATGTAAACACCTTCTCCTCTTCCACTTCGCCAAATACGCGCAAAGTCCAAGTAGACATATCGTACTCCGGCACATCCCCTTCATGCAGAATCGGGAAGCGGTCCGTTGTTGTCTGTCCTGGCGGTACGCGGTGCGCCAGCTCAGGGGCGACATTCGCCTTGAGTGCAGGAGCTTTCTTCAAACGTTCAGCTTTCTTGCTTGTGTTCATGTTGTTCCAAGCCTCCTGAAAAGAATAATCACACAAACAGGTAAGATTAAACTGTTCATGATGATTCTTGCTTCGTAAGCATAAGCTTATGTACTTCTATTCTACTATAGCATGCAAAACAAGACTTGCGCCTTTCGGCTATTGACACCATTTTGTAACAATGATAATATTTCCATACAATTCCGAGTGGATTAATAGAGTTAACCAATCTTTTATATCAATGGAGGTTTTAAATGATGAATTTGCGTAACAAATGGCTCCTTTCCGGATCGCTGGCTTTATCCCTTCTTTTCTCTGCCACCTTACCTCTGTCCGCGGCCCAAGCTGCAGCAGCACCAACTTCAGCAGTCCTGCAATCTTCTTCTACATCTATAACAGAATACGAGCAGTTCTTGCAAGAGAAATACGGCATCTCTTTCCAAGGGACGGTTACCAAAGGTCAATTCCTTCAACAGGTAGCCAAGGTTCTTCATCTCGGGTCTGCCGAGTCCAAACCGGTCTTCAGCGATCTCGGAGCCGACAGTCCTTATTATTCATCTGCCGCGGCATTATATGAGCATGGTATCATCACTTCATTAAAAATAGAGGCCGACAAGCCGCTCCAAGCGACCGGCGCCCTTTATATCGCCGTAAAAGCAGCCGGTCTGGCCGAGCTTGCCCATTCCTACCCGCAAAGCAAAACAACCGATGCGCTGAAGCAAATCGGCTACTCGCCGGCAGGACTTAGCCTGTCCGCCGCGCAAGAGCTCGCGGCTGCCGTACATAGCGGGCTGCTCCCGTCTTCCTTCTATAAAGAAGTGAAAGGAAAAGCCGCATCGGCTGATCTGGCGGAAGCTCTTCTCGTGCAGATTCTTTCCATTAAAGGAGAGTATAAGCATTATATCGGTTATACTTCGGATGCCGATATCTACGGCAAGCTGGCGGATGCCTACAACACCTCCGATATCATTCAGGCGCCTGAGCTTCAGACGGTTGTGGACGCGGCCCTGAAGCAAAATCTCGTTACCGGCTATAATCTGAAGGACAACCGTTTTGACGCCAACTTCGTCGATTCGTTGTCCCTGACGTACGGCCACGACAACCTAAAGCATGCGGTTCAACTGATCGGCCTGCTCCGCAGCGAAGGAATCCGTGCCAAAGTGCAATTCGAGCCTAAAACTTCCGCATTCATTTATTTGAAGGAGTGGGGCGAGCCCGTTCAAACGGAGAACTATAAGGTCGTCCAAATCGAAAACGGCAATTATATCGCTTACGCCAAAGAATACGATCTGAAATTCGAATTCGCGAATGCCGCGGACAAAGCCCGCTTCCAGCCGGTTATTCTGCAATACGCAAAGAAAAACAGCGAGGACCAGACCGGCCTTATTGCCAGCTCCTGGTGGCAGCCGCTTTATTACTCCTTGACCAAGCTCGATGATTATATCCAAATCACAAACAACAAAATTACAGGCGCCGGCCACTATTACGCGCAATCCTTCTCGCTTAACGAGCCTTCAGCCGCTATTGTGGAAGGATTCAAAAAGCTTGGCACCGGACTCGACATTCAGTCCTATCCGATCTGGGTCGATAAACCATTCTTTAATTACCTGAACGGCGAATCCCTATAAATCCTAAATTGGTAAAAATAAAAGGTCTGCCCCGTAGCCAAATGGCCGCGGGGCAGACCTTTTATGATCATCTATTCTTCCGTCGCTTCGCTCTTCGGATCCAGATTCGCTGCCATCCGGATAAAGATGTCCGTTGCTTTCTCGATATCGTCAAGCTCAAAGCCGTCATACAGCTTAAACATAATGCGCTCGCGCATTTCCATCACATGATCCACCAGCTTGCGGCCTTCGTCCGTCACGCTCAGCATGACAATGCGACGGTCGTATTCGCTCCGCGAACGCTCCACAAAGCCAAGATCGATCAGCCGATCCGAGATCCCCGTTACGGCTCCGCTTGTAATGCGCAGTAATTCTGCCATAGTTGATGCCTTCTGAGGCCCTTGCTGCGCTAGAATAATAACCATCTTGCCTTCCGTCATCCCAAGGCCGTGAACATTAAACCGGTTATATTCCGAGTTAATCAGCCTGCGCAGCTTGCGGAATACGTCATCCAACTCTCTTAGTTTATGAAGCTTCTCCTGATCCAGGTCCATCCATCCACCCTCGCTAATACATTCATATCTATAAATATACCGTTTTTTGAACGTACAGCCAAGTCCAGCCTAAGAATAAAGCAGTTCAACCGGTTCTTTGCCCAGTACTATTCTTCTTGCGCCTTGCCAGAGGAAGCGCATCGCCTCTTGCAATGGCCATGCCGCGGTGGAAGCAGCCACTGCGACAAGACCGTGACGCTGCGTGCCGGACAGCCCAATGAGAACCGGGTGGGAGCCGTATTCGGGAAGCTGCTGAACAAACTGCTTCATGGACTCTGTCATCGAAGCCGTTAATTGATCGCTAAACAGGCAAAAGGTCGCCATATGCGTCATCTCCTCCCAACAGCCCGGAGCCGCAAGCTTATGTTCGCTAGGCACAATCCGCTGCCGTTGGGCGAAGATCAGCTCATCCTCGTAGTAAACGGACAAGCTGTTCCGAAACTCTCCGTATTGGAACTTCTCTTGGCGCAGCGTACGTCCCGGACAAAGAATATCCGCCTGCATCCACACGGCTCCTGATTCCAGATAGACATTGGTTTCGCTGCGCAGCCTGGCATCCTTATACAGCATAATCGGCTCCGGCATATGTTCAATAACCGCGTGAGAACCAAGTCGGAAGGTCTGACAAATCGAGGACCCCACCGCCCCGCCATCAAGCGGACTGGGATGAACCTTCATATAAGACTGGGTCGTGATATAAGCATGCGAGAAACCATGCGCCTGCCATTCCATTTCGTATCGGTCTCCGGCCAGCAGACCGGGAGAAGCATCCATAATGATTACAGCCAGCTGTTCTTGAAGCGGAAAACTCTTTGCAATCTTGATGGGCGACGTATGATACTTATCCGTAAGCCGGGTTACGCCTTCCGTGCAATGAAAGGAAGCGCGCAGCACGGAGCTTCGTACCGCGCGCTCTTTCCGTAAATCTGCCGCCATTCCTAATGCTTATGAGGCATGGAGCCAAGCTGCACGATATGGGAATGCGCCTCGCCCCGCGCGTGCGCAAGCTCATGCTCCAGCCAGCCAACGATTTCGGCTACCCCATCGCCGCCAAACATGTTGGAAAAGACAAACGGACGATCGCCCCGCATCCGCTTCGAATCCGCATCCATCACTTCCAGACTTGCACCAACATACGGGGCAAGGTCGATCTTGTTAATCACGAGCAGATCCGAACGCATAATGCCAGGGCCGCCTTTGCGCGGAATTTTTTCCCCTTGGGCAACATCGATAATATAGATGAAGAGATCCACCAACTCCGGGCTAAAGGCAGCTGCCAGATTGTCGCCGCCGCTCTCGATAAAGATCAGGTCAAGCTTGTCGAATCTGCTCTGCAGCTCTTCAATGGCTTCGAAATTCATCGACGCATCCTCCCGGATAGCCGTATGCGGGCAGCCGCCCGTCTCTACTCCGAGAATCCGTTCCTCGGGAAGCACTCCCGTATTTACGAGAATCCTCGCGTCTTCCTTGGTGTAAATATCATTCGTAATAACGGCCAAGCTGTATTTCTCGCAAAGCTCCCTCGACAGCCGCTCCACCAGCGCGGTTTTGCCGGAACCAACCGGACCTCCGATTCCGATCCGAACCGGACGCGATCCATCGATAACCGGCTTCTCCCATTCTTTATGCGTATGACCTTGACCTTGGCACATTGCAATTCCCCGCTTTCTCATTATGGTTATGACATAAATAAACGCGAATACAAACCCTCATGCCGGATCATGGCAAGCTCCGCCATCGGCATATTCGAATACGCCTCCTCGGGCCGCATCGACATGGCCAGCTCCGTTGCTTCGTCTATTCCTAACGACAACCTTGCAATAAGCGACTGCCCCTCGGTCTGCCCGATGGACATAAGTCTTAGGGCGCTGTTTACGCAAGTAACCACGCAAGTGTACAAATAGCCTTGAACAGCCCGTTCTTCCTCTACGCCAAGCCGCCAGCATATATAACCGTGTACAAGCGGATGGGTAGCCTGACATTGCCTATGCCGCAAAGCTTCATTGAATAGCGACCAATCAAGATGAGGATGAATGGCAGCGGCAAGCTGCAGCAGACGGCGGCCCATCTTCTCCATGCCAACTCTCGTCTCTACCGCAATCCGTTGCGCATGCACAAGTCGCTCGACGGCAAACAACCGGTTCCAATCGTCATGCGGAGCATCCCTGTATACGGCCCGGATGATCATCGCATCCGAGGTTGCCCAGCTTTGCCGCATCATAACCGAAGCATATTCATATAACTGCGAGCTATGAACGATCCGCCCTTCCTGCACCATCGTCTCGAGACCAAACGAATGGGAAAACCCTCCGATCGGAATGGCAGAGTCCAATAGCTGCTGCACGGCAAGCCAAGCTGCAGAGTACCCCATCAGCCACCGTCCTTCCTTAAAATAAAAAGTAACGCTGAGCCATGGGCAGCGAATCTGCCGGCTCGCAGGTCACGAGCTCGCCATCCACGGTTACCTTATAAGTCTCGGGATCAACCTTTATCAACGGCGTTGCGCCATTGTGAATCATGTCCTTCTTCGTAACCGACCGGCAGCCCTTCACGGGCTCAATCCGTTTCCGAAGTCCAAGCTGCCGATCAATGCCGTTGTCAAACGCCGCCTGCGAGACAAACGTAATCGAGCTGCTATGCACCGCCTTGCCGAAGGAAGCAAACATCGGCCGGCCGAACACCGGCTGGGGAGTTGGAATGGAAGCATTCGGGTCGCCCATTTGAGCGTAAGCAATGCTGCCGCCCTTAAGCACCAAATCCGGCTTCACGCCAAAAAACATCGGCTGCCAGAGCACCAGATCCGCGAATTTGCCGACTTCGACCGAACCTACCAAATGCGAAATGCCATGCGTGACAGCCGGGTTGATCGTGTACTTCGCCACATAACGCTTAATGCGGAAATTATCGCTATTCGTATCGGGCGGCAGCGGCCCGCGCTGCCGCTTCATTTTATCCGCGGTTTGCCATGTCCGTATGATCACCTCGCCAACTCTCCCCATAGCCTGGGAATCCGAGCTGATCATACTGAAGACGCCGATATCATGCAGAATATCTTCCGCCGCTATCGTCTCGGGCCGAATCCGCGAGTCCGCAAACGCAACATCCTCCGGAATGCGGCTGTCCAAGTGGTGGCAGACCATCAGCATATCCAAATGTTCTTCTATCGTATTAATCGTAAAAGGCCTTGTCGGGTTGGTGGAGGAAGGGAGTACGTTCAATTCCCCTGCCGCTACGATAATGTCCGGCGCATGGCCGCCGCCCGCGCCTTCCGTGTGGTAGGTATGAATCGTGCGGCCTCCTATCGCTCGAAGCGTATCCTCCACAAATCCCGCTTCATTCAGCGTATCCGTATGAATGGCCACCTGAATGTCGTATTGGTCGGCAGCCTTCAGGCACGCGTCAATTGCCGCGGGAGTGGTCCCCCAGTCTTCGTGAAGCTTCAGCCCAATCGCTCCTGCCTCAATCTGTTCAATCAGAGGGGCCGTAAACGAAGCATTTCCTTTGCCCGTAAAACCAAGGTTCATCGGAAACTGCTCAGCCGCCTCCAGCATTCTGCGCATATGCCAGGCACCCGGAGTAACGGTTGTTGCATTGGTTCCCGTCGCCGGCCCCGTGCCGCCGCCAATCATCGTAGTGACGCCGGAAGAGAGCGCCGTCTCGATCTGCTGCGGACATATAAAATGAATATGCGCATCAATGCCGCCGGCCGTAATGATCTTCCCTTCGCCCGCAATCACCTCGGTACTTGCGCCTGCGATCATGCCCGGCGTAACTCCGTCCATAATATCCGGATTGCCCGCTTTGCCAATCCCGACGATAAAGCCGTCTTTAATGCCGATATCCGCCTTCACAATCCCCCAATGATCGATAATAACCGCGTTTGTTATTAGAGTATCCAGCACGCCTTCATCCCGAAGAGCGCCGCTTGATTGCCCCATGCCGTCACGGATAACTTTGCCGCCGCCAAACTTGCACTCATCGCCGTAAACGGTGTAATCCTTCTCGATTTCGGCCCATAGCTCGGTATCCGCCAGCCGTACCGCATCCCCTGTCGTTGGTCCAAACATGGCCGCGTATCTATGCCTGTCAATGACGCTCATTCGCCTTCTCCTTCCCATGCGTTGAGACGCGCGCGGACTTCCTCCGGCAGCTTGCCCGCTTCCGCCTTCCCTTGGGACAATCCGTTTAACCCGTAGGACAGCTTGGATCCGCCAAGCTCAACCAGCGTAACCGGTTTTTCTTCCCCCGGCTCGAACCGGATCGCCGTACCGGCGGGAATATGAAGCCTCATGCCAAAGGCCGCTTCGCGGTCAAACGATAAAGCCCGGTTTACTTCAAAAAAATGAAAATGAGAGCCTACCTGAACGGGGCGGTCGCCCGTATTCACAACGATTGTTTTCACCGTCCGGCGTCCGGCATTCAGTACAATGGAGCCAGGCGTAATCCTGTATTCTCCCGGTATCATTTCAGCTTCCCTCCTTGGCCGCGCCAGCTTAACTGAAGATGGGGTGGTGAATCGTAACCAGCTTGGTTCCGTCAGGGAAGGTAGCCTCCACTTGGACCTCGTGAATCATTTCGGGAATTCCGATCATGACGTCTTCACGCTTTAAAACCTTTGTTCCGTATTCCATTAATTCAGCTACGGTCTTCCCGTCACGGGCGCCTTCCATAATCTCCGAGGTAATAAGCGCCACGCTTTCCGGATAATTCAGCTTTACTCCCCGGTTCAAACGTCTCCTGGCCAAATCGGCTGCAATCGTAATTAGAAGCTTCTCCTTCTCGCGTTCAGTTAGCTGCATTGTACCACCTCTCCCAAGCGTATTAGTTTCATTATAGACAGCCGTCTGTTTGAAGTAAATGGAATTATGTTAGGTAATATGACATAACTGCGATTGCTATTAACGGATTAACTCCTATACACTCGACATATCTCACCTTTATTTTACATATCCATGTCGCATTCACAGTGTTTTTGTCAAAATAAAAGAACCCGCAGGCTACGCGCTATATTAAAGCACGTTCCTGCGGGTTCTCTCTTCAGATGTCGGAACTATTTCTTCGCTACATATTTACGGATATCGAATGCTACCGCAACCACGATGATTGCGCCTTTGATGATCAGCTGCCAGTAAGGGCTCACGCCGATGTAAGTCAGACCGTAGTTGATTACGGTGAAGATCAATACACCCGCGATAACGCCTTTCACTCGGCCAACGCCGCCTGTGGTGGACACGCCGCCGACTACGCAGGCTGCGATCGCGTCAAGCTCGTACATGTTGCCGTAGTTGTTTGTCGCGCCGCCCGTACGCGCCGCTTCCAGAACGCCAGCCAGGCCATACAGAGCGCCGGCAATACCGTAGATCCACATCAGGCATTTCGCTACGTTGATACCGGATACGTGAGCGGCTTGAATGTTGCCGCCGATCGCGTACATGTTTTTGCCAAGAGTCGTTTTGTTGAAGACAACCCATACGATAAACGCTACGAAGATCGCGATCAATACGATGTAAGGCAGAGACCAGTCACCGCTGCCGATCGAGCCCGTGCCAAGTTCGCTGAAATCTTTGCGAAGACCGCCGATTGGCTGCGATTGGTTAGGCGGCATATCGAAGTACAGGGAGTTCGCGCCGTATACGGCAACCATGGTACCAAGCGTCGCGATAAATGGCGGAACATTAAATTTCGATACGATAATACCGTTGATCAAGCCAACAATGAGACCTACAACGATCGCGATAAGGATCGGAAGAATCATTGGCAGATGCGGCAGGTTAGGGAAAAACTTATTCGCGTAATCCGCGCTTTGCAGCATCGATGCGGATACAACCGCCGTCAAACCTACTACGCGGCCGGCCGACAAGTCCGTTCCGGCAGTAATCAGGATAAACGCGGCGCCAAGCGCGATGATAAGACGCGTCGACGATTGAACGAGCATATCCCGGAATGTCGTCACGGACAGGAAGTTCGTGTCCATAATTGTAATGGCAGCGATCAGAAGGATCAGAACGATCCAGATCGCGTTTTGCGAAAACATGCTTTTAGCTCTTGAGCCCTTTGTAGCTTCCATGAGTGTGTAATCCTCCTTCAAATCCTCATCACTAGCCCGTCTGTGCGGCCAGCCTCATAATGCTTTGTTCTGTCGCGTCTTTGCCGTCGAGGATACCCGTTGCGCGGCCCTCGGACATAACCATAATCCGGTCCGACATACCAATAAGCTCCGGCATTTCAGACGAAATCATAATGATGCTCTTACCTTGCTTCGCAAGATCGATAATGATCTGGTAAATCTCGTATTTGGCGCCGATATCGATACCGCGTGTCGGCTCGTCCAGCAGAAGAATGTCCGGATCCGTCAGCAGCCAGCGTGCGAGAAGCACCTTCTGCTGATTACCGCCCGACAGATTGCGGATCAGCTGATTGACCGACGGCGTCTTGGTTCTGAACTTTTCGACGCCTTTCTTCGCTTCAACGCGCATCTTCGATTCGTTCAAGAGGCCAAACGGCCCTTTATACAAACCAAGATTAGCAATCGCGGTATTCTCGGTAATGTTGAGCACCGGGAAAATACCGGTTACGCGGCGTTCCTCGGTCAATAGCGCAATCTTGTGCTTTTTCGCATCGATCGGGGACTTAATCGTGATTTGCTTGCCGTCTTTGTAGATCGCCCCGGACTTCACGGAACGAAGTCCAAACAAGGCTTCGATCAATTCGGTACGCTGTGCCCCTACGAGGCCGCCAACGCCAAGAATTTCGCCTTTGCGAAGCTCAAAGGATACGTCTTTGAAAGATTTCGGATTTATGGAAGTAAGGTTCTCTACTTTCATCATCACTTCTGCCGGCACGTTCGTGCGCTCCGGGAAACGCTCCGACAAATCGCGGCCTACCATGCGCTGGATGATCATGTCGATCGTCAGCTCTTTGGATTCCCAGGTCCCGATATACTTACCGTCGCGCATGATCGTTACGTCATCGGAGATGCGCAAAATCTCTTCCATTTTGTGCGAAATATAAATGATGGCTACGCCGCGTGCACGCAGCTTGTTGATAATCGCAAACAAATGCTCAACTTCGTTGCCCGTCAGGGAAGAAGTAGGTTCGTCCATGACAATGACTCGCGAGTTGAACGACACGGCTTTCGCAATTTCGAGCGATTGAATTTTGGACACCGACAATTCGCCGACAAGCTGGTTCGGATCAATGTCCATGTTCAAATCTTCAAACAAGGCGACTGTGTCTTTGTACATCTTTTTATGGTCAATAAACCGCAGCGGACGAACGCCCGTCATCGGAAATCTGCCAAGCCAAATGTTCTCCATCACGCTGCGCTGAGGCACCGGATGAAGTTCCTGGTGAATCATGGATACGCCGCTGTTCAAGGCGTCCTTCGAGTTTTTAATATCCGCTTTTTGTCCATTGAGGAAAATCTCGCCCGCATCCGGATGATAAATCCCGAACAAGCATTTCATCAGTGTTGATTTACCCGCGCCGTTCTCGCCCATCAAGGCGTGAACCGTACCCGGCCGAACCTTCAGCGTTACGTTGTCAAGCGCTTTAACGCCAGGGAACGTCTTCGTAATATTGTTCATCTCAAGCAAATAAGGATGCTGCTCTGCCATTAATATAGCCTCCTTTAATCCGGCTCCCATCCAAGAAGCAAGGTACAAAAAAACAGGGGGCGACGGAAGTGCGGTTGTCGCTCCCTGTTTTTCGTATCGTTATTTTTGTTTGTGTGAAGATTTGATACTCGAATTACTTTGCGCTTTCTTGCGTTACCTTTTGGTAAGGGATCCAAACGTATTTGCCGTCCGTGATGTCATAGCCCGTGTTTTCTTTCGTAGGCGTTTCGCCTGCAGCCAGAACCTTCATCAGCATAACCGTAGCTTTACCTTGGTTTTCAGCATCGTTCAGAACCGTACCGAGCATCGTGCCGTCTTTCAGCGCTTGCATTGCAGGGTCCGTTGCGTCTACGCCTACTACCGGCATTTTCTTGTCGCCTTTGAAGTAGCCCGCTGCTTTCAGAGCTTCGATTGCGCCGAGTGCCATGTCATCGTTGTTTGCGATAACCGCTTCGATCTTGTCGCCATGGGAACCAAGGAAGGCAGCCATTTTCTCTTGGCCTTTAACGCGGTCCCACATCGCTGTATCTTCAGCCAGCTTTTGAACCTTGATGCCAGCATCTTGAATCGCTTGAACGGAGAACTTCGTGCGGAGCTCAGCGTCTTGGTGACCCGGCTCGCCTTTCAGCATAACGTATTGCAGAACGCCGTCGCCGTTTTTGTCGGCTTCAGGATGCGACTTCCAGTAGTCGGCGATGATTTCGCCTTCCATTGTGCCGGACTCTTCCGCTTTTGCGCCTACGAAGAACGCTTTGTCCCATTTCGCAAGGTCGTCAGCAAGCGGTTCGCGGTTGATGAATACGACCGGAATGTTCGCTTTTTGAGCTTTGTCGATAATAACGCCCGCTGCCGTACGGTCAACCGGGTTAATTGCCATTGCTTTTACTTTTTTCGTAATGAACAAGTCAACTTTATCGTTTTGAGTCGGCTGGGAGTTTTGGCTGTCCACGATATCAACCTTAACGTTGCCTTCAGCCGCTTTGCTGATCGAGTTGCGCACGCCGCTCATAAATGTGTCGTCAAATTTGTAAATGGCTACCCCTGTTTTAGGAAGGCTTCCGCCGCTTGTACCGCCGTTATTCGAGTTCGAGCAACCTGCTGCCGTAAGTGCCATTGCCCCCGCAACGAGAGCCACTGTCCATTTTTTCATCTCTGTAATACCCCCCGAGTGAATTAAGTAATGCGAGCTTGCCGTGTTGCTTGCTTGCTGCATCCTTATTATGTCGAAATTTGAAATGGATTCGAATCTAATATTCTCATCTTTTTTATTAATATTCTCATCACTTTCTTATTACTGAACGACAGGGAATAGCAGCTTCTGGTTATCCTTCCAGAACATGTTCTTCCTGTCGATCAGCTTGCTTTGAATTTCGACACGGGATGGGACTTTATGGCCAAGCGCCGCTTCCATTGCATACTTCATGCCCAGATATCCCATGCTGAACGGGTTTTGCACGATTAGCTTTTGCAGCTGATTCTCTTGAAGCAGCTCCAGCAGCTCGGGCGAGCTGTCAAAGCCGATAAGCTTGACCTTGTTCCCCGCCTGCTCGTTCCTCAGCTCCGTCGCCGCGCCAATCGAGGCTTCTGTATTGAGAGCGATGATGCCGTCCAGCTGCTGCTTGCGCAGCTCCTTGGCTACCGCCCTGCTGCAATGGTCACGGTCGCCGCTGCATGTCACCTGGTCAACGATATGAATGCTCGGGTATTTGGCGGCTGAATCAAGAATCCCTTGAGCTCTGAGCCTGCCGTTAATGCCCCCTGCAGCGTGAGCCACAATCGCAATTCGGCCTTGCCGTTCGAGCTGGTCGGCCAGCTCCCGAAGCGCCTGCTCGCCTGCTCCGTAGTTATCCATGCCGATATAAGATCTCGTTTTTCCGGAAGTCAATACGCTGTCGATTGCAATAACGGGAATATGCCGTTCCGCAGCTTCTTTCAGGAACGGGGCAAACAACTTATCATCGCTGGCAGCCAGAACAATCGCGTCAGGCTTTGTCGCAAGCGCCTGCATGGCTGCCCGAAGCTGTCCGTCGGCATCGGTTTCATCGTTAGAAGCGGTGGTGTACATCGTAATGCCAAATTCCTTAACCGCGGCTTGCGCGCCAAGCATGACATTTTGCCAATAGCCGCCATCGCTTGACCGCAAAATAACTTGGATCGTTATGTCCGAAGGCTTCTGTTTCCGCTCCAGAATTCCCGGATTGAAGGCGGAAACAAGCAGTACGAGGGCAGCCACGGCAAGCAAAATACCAACAATCATCCTTTGTCTTCGGTTCATTCCCCCTGCTCTCTCCCTTCTGCCTGCGTCAATTCCATCGCCGGGAATCGGACCGTAACGGTTGTTCCTTCTTCAAGCTCGCTCTCGAAATGCAGACCGTAAGCCTGGCCGTAAAATAAGCGAACTCGCTCCTGAACGTTCATGACGCCTACTCCCGAGCCTTTGGAGCTTGTTACCTCGCCCTGCGTAACCTGCTTAAGACGTTCCTCGCTCATGCCAAGGCCGTTGTCCCTTACTTCAATTACGATATCTTGGCCTTCCTGCATAGCCTTGATCCAAATATGACCTTTGTCTACGGAAGGCTCGATGCCGTGGGCCAACGCATTCTCGATTAACGGCTGAACGATTAATTTGAGGGTGGCATAGTTCAAAATACCCTCATCCGCTTCAATCGAGAATTCGAACTTGTTCTTGAATCTCATTTGCTGAATGACGAGATAATTCCTGGCATGCTCAAGCTCATCGGCAATCGTAATGACGCTTTTCCCTTTGCCAAGACTGATCCGGAACAGCTTCGATAAAGAAGTGATCATGGTGGTCACTTCCTCGTTCTTGTTCATCCCTACCATGCGAACAACCGAGTTGAGCGTATTGTATAAAAAATGAGGGTTAATCTGCGCCTGCAAAGCCTCAAGCTCATAGGTCCGTTTGCTTTCCTGCTCCGAGACGATTTGCCTCATCAGCTTTTTAATCGTGCCAATCATGATGTTAAACCGGTCGGCCAGCTGACGGACCTCAAGAGGTCCTTCTCCAATCGCGGTCTGCTCGAAATTGCCGTGCTCCACATTTTTCATAGACAATTCAAGCTGCTTGATGGGTCTTGATATCCGCCGCGAGACAATGCTCGAGAGCAGCGCAACAATCAAAATTAAAGCAAGCAGGAGCTGAAACATGGATCTGTTCAGCTCAGAAATAGAGGTCATGGCTTCATCCCTGTAGGACACGCCTACAACCTTCCAGCCTACATTGCCGATGGTCTGAACACTGATGATTTTGGTAGCGTTGGACGTTTTGTCGATATAGCTGCCGTAAGTATGTTTGAGCGCAAGCTCGACGTTTTCGTTTTTCAGTCCGGCATATATAAGCTGCAGCTGAGGGTGATAGACAATGTTGCCTGCCGATTCGTCCAGAATGTAGACGTAGCCTTTCTCGCCAAGACTAACCCTGTCGGACAATTCATCAATCGTGTTGAAGTTGACGTCAAGCAGCAAAACGCCTTGGATCGGCCTGCCGTTATGGATAATCGTAATGCTTTTGCTTAGCGAAACGACCCATCTGAACTGCTCTTTATACAGATTTTGCACATGCGGCAGCGAGATCGACAAATGGTTTGGCGTATCGAGCGCGCTCTGAAACCAGCTCTCCGATGTGACATCCAGAGCGTTCTTCATCGTGACGTCGGGCAAGTCCATGACGAGCTGCCCTTTGTCATCGAATAAAGCAAGTGAAACCGTGTCCGCGCGGGTAGACATCATCGTTGCCAACTGGCGGTGCAGACTTTCCGAGTCCACATCGCCGCTTTGCGTAATGGTATGGTACATCATATTGAACAGATCGGAGGTTGCCTGCACGTTATTTTCCAAACTGTAGCTGACCTGATCGACAATTTGCTGCGAATTGCGGAACGCGTTCTGTTCCGCGGTTGCGGCAAATCGGCTGTAAAGCACCGTACTTACAACAATAATGATAAAGACCGAGAACAGGATAAGGGAGACGGACAAAATGTATTGAATGCTTCTGCTGTTCCCGCTTTTCATTTGGACTCCGTCAAGCCGCTTCGGTATTCCTTGGCCGATACTCCCGCGTATTTCTTAAAGCAGAGACTGAAATAGTTCGGGTCGGCGAATCCGACCTTCTCCGCAATCTCGAAGGTCTTCAGCTCCGTTGTCCTCAGGTATTCCTTCGCCGCTTCCATGCGAAGCTGCAGCAAGTAGGCGCCGTAGGTCATCTTCACTTCCTTCTTGAACAAGCTGCTGAAATAACCCGTGCTAATATGAAGATGCGCGCAGACAACGTTTATCGAGAGCTCGTGGTCGTTGAAATTGCTTTTCGTAAACTGAATTGCTTCCTCTACGATATGCTTATACGAATGCTGCCTGCGGCTTGCAATACGGCTCCTTACTTTGCCGCATAGCTCGGTAAACCAGGCCTTAGTCTCGTTAAGCGTATTCAGCTTCTGGTACTGATCCAATATGCCAACCGCAAAAATAGGATCTTTGTCCGTACCGTCGTCGAGCATCTTGGACAGCTTGATAATAGCCGTTACCATCTCGAGCAGATAATGCTCGAAGTTATGCACCGGAACCGGTGCATGCACGCGCGCGAGATCATCAAACAGCTCATTGATGACATCGGCCAGCTCCTGCTCGGTTCCCACCTTGATGGACCGGACCAGGTTCTGCTCCTTCCACTCGTCAAAGATCAGCTTCTCCTGCACGCGTTCTTCCATATCGTCGATGCAAATAATTTGGTTAATCCCGAGAATTCTTCGGTAATCAAGCGCCACCTCCGCCGCTTCATACGAGTACTTCAAGCTGCGGATATCCCGGGTAAACCTCCCGACTCCAATCATGACGGGAAGCCTCAGAAATTTTTCAATGCTCTGCAAAATTTCTTTCAGCGCGTCCTGGGTAGCCTCCATTACTACCTCTTCGTCCTTGCCTTTGGAACTAACTGTAAACAGGACAACTTGGTCTTGATGAATAAATACTTTTCCAAGTTTTTGCCTGGACCAGATTTCGCTTGCTATGTTCGTAATGGAGAACAGCTTCAGATCAAGATCCTTAATCGAAGAGACCGCATGAAGAGGGTCAAGATCCTCTTCCGGCTTGTCCGAATGGAGAACGGAGATGACCGAAACAACATAGCCCTCGCCCTCCAGCTCCATACCGTATTTTTCCGCTTTCTCCCGGATGCTTGCCAGCGACTGATGCCGCGTAATTAAGGAAGACAGGAACTTTTCGCGGACAATCGGCAGCGTCATGCGGTAATGCTCCTGCAACAGCTCGACATTGTTCCGCATCTCCCTCTCTTCATCCATCCGCTGCTTCACTTGAAGCACCGTTTCCGTTAGTTGGCTTCCCGAGAACGGCTTCAGTACATAGGCTTCCACCTGCAGGTTAATGGCCTGCTTGGCATATTCAAATTCGTCATGCCCGGTCAGAATGACGACACGGGTAATCGGATACATTTTTTTCACCCAATCGGCAAGCTCTAGGCCGTTCATATAAGGCATGCTAATATCGGTAATGAGCACATCCGGCTCCATTTTTTCTGCAAGCTCCATCGCTTCTTTCCCGTTGCCGGCCGTCTTCACCTCGGAGAAGCCGCAGCTCTCCCAGTCAATCTCCATCATGAGACCTTCCGTTACTTCCGGTTCGTCATCCACAAGCAGCAATTTATACACGATGTCTGTTTCCTCCTTCATCAAACCAGTACTCATTTTGCCACAAATAAAAAGACGGTAACAGTAAATTTGTCGAAAATTGTAGGCAGTTAGAGCGTATTGACCATAATAAGCCTAATTTGCTCTGTTTTACAAGCATTTACGGCCGTTCACGGCTTCTGCTCTTGTAGCCAAGGTTTGTCCGATATGATAAACTCAAAGGTATGACATTACATGGGAGGGACTTGCATGGCGCCTAAGAAAATGAGATCAGACATGATTAAAAAAGGATTTGACCGCGCACCTCACCGCAGTCTTCTGCGGGCAGCAGGCGTAAAAGAAGAAGATTTCGGCAAACCGTTTATCGCGGTTTGTAACTCTTATATCGATATTATTCCAGGTCACGTCCATCTGCAGGAATTCGGCAAACTGGTTAAAGAAGCGATTCGCGAAGCGGGCGGCGTGCCGTTCGAATTCAACACCATCGGCGTAGACGACGGTATCGCGATGGGTCACATCGGGATGCGTTATTCCCTTGCCAGCCGCGAGATTATTGCGGACTCCATAGAAACAGTAGTTAACGCACACTGGTTCGACGGTATGGTCTGCATTCCTAACTGCGACAAAATTACGCCTGGCATGATGATGGGTGCCCTTCGCGTAAACATCCCAACCATGCTCGTAAGTGGCGGACCAATGAAAGCCGGCAGAACATCCGACGGCCGTGCAATTTCCCTGACTAGCGTATTTGAAGGCGTAGGCCAATATATCGCAGGCAAAATCGACGAAGTAGGTCTTACTGAATTGGAACAATTCGGTTGTCCGACTTGCGGATCTTGCTCCGGCATGTTTACTGCAAACTCGATGAACTGTCTGGCAGAAGGTCTTGGCCTTGCGCTGCCAGGCAATGGCACGATTCTTGCTGTATCGCCTGAGCGTAAAGAGTTCGTTAAAGAATCGGCTCGCCAGCTGATGAAACTGATCGAACTTGGCATCAAACCACGTGATATCGTGACAAAAGAAACAATCGACAACGCATTTGCTCTTGATATGGCTTTGGGCGGTTCAACAAATACCGTTCTTCACACGCTTGCTATTGCGCATGAAGCCGGTATCGAGTATCCAATCGAACGCATCAATGAAATTGCAGAACGCGTTCCGCATCTTGCGAAAATTGCTCCGGCATCCGATTACCACATCGAAGATGTTCATGTTGCAGGCGGCGTAAGTGCCGTTCTTAATGAGCTGCTCAAAAAAGATGGCGCATTGGATGGCACGCGTATAACTGTTACTGGTAAAACACTTCGCGAGAATGTTGAAGGCTGTGAGATCCTAGATACAGATGTTCTCCGTACGATCGATAACCCGCATAGTGAACGCGGCGGCTTGGCTGTATTGTTCGGCAACCTGGCTCCAGGCGGCTCGATCGTTAAAGTCGGCGCTATTGACAAATCGGTTGGCGGCTACCATAAAGGTCCAGCGATCTGCTTCGACTCCCAAGACGATGCACTTGCTGGCATCGCCGGCGGCAAAGTGAAAGAAGGTCATGTAGTCGTTATCCGCTACGAAGGTCCTAAAGGCGGTCCTGGCATGCCGGAGATGCTTGCTCCAACTTCGCAAATCGTTGGTATGGGTCTTGGCACTAAAGTCGGCCTGATCACCGACGGTCGTTTCTCCGGCGCATCCCGCGGCATCAGCATCGGTCACGTATCTCCGGAAGCGGCAGAAGGCGGCCCGATCGCCTTCGTTCAAGACGGCGACATCATTGAACTTGATATGAACAATCGTGGAATTAACCTTCTCATCAGCGACGAAGAGATGGAAAAACGCCGCGCCGCATGGCCTGGCTTCGAACCGAAAATCAAACGCGGCTACCTGGCTCGCTACTCCCATCTTGTTACGAATGCAAGTACGGGCGGCGTAATGAAGATGTAGTTCGCAGAATTAGAGTTGAGCAGCTCCTTTGGGGGCTGCTTTTTTTGTTTTATGTGGGATGTATAGCAGCACTCCGCAGACGTATATCTCTTCCAATCGCTGTTGGTTCCGGATTCCTCTGATTCAACTATTAGCAAAGTTGGAATCCGGCAACCAAAGGCGAACGCTCCGCTTTTCCAGAGATATACGTCTGCTCCGTTGGAGCAAACAACAGCAGCAGTGGCGACGTCGCTGACTCCATTCTGCTCCTTTTTGGGAGGAATGGAATGTATGGTGCCTGACGACCCCGGCACAGGTGATTATCAGGTTATTGTGCCTCCCTGTTGGGAGAACCTACCTAAACCAAACCAAAAACCAACCACCCAAACACCCAACACCCCATACATCTCAACCACCCCAACCGTCCCAACCACCTACTAAGACCAAAGCTATCCACGTTTCAAGCAACACTTGCATCAGATCTTCAAAGTTAAGCAGATGCACTACAGTTACAGATACCGTTCTCCCCTAAATTAATGATTAATCGGTCAAGAACAGCCTCTCCACAGCGTCTACACGGAACACATCAGCCTATCTGGCTTCTCTCCAGTTGCTTAGCAATGTGCGATATCGTAAAGGTAGCTCCAATGGGTATGATTGAGTGTCTTAGCGATATGGCATATCGTTAAGAAGGCGGGAAGTCGGGGATTTTCGTTGAATTAGCTGCTTTCAGGCTAGCTTTACGATTTCCGGCATCGTTAGGATGGTTCAGAAAGGTACGAATGAGCGGCTTAACGATATGGGATATCGTTAAGGCATAAAAAGAAGAAAAAGGAACAAAAAGCCTGGCAGTCAGCGACTGCCAGGCTTTTTTAGATGACGGATGGGTTGCTGTCCAGTTCGGAAGCATCCGCGTTGTCGAGGGAAGGAGCAGATTTTGCCGCAGCCACTTCTTGATGAGGCTTAACCGGTTTGGCCGAAGAGGCATGCGCGCCGTTTACGGCGAACATCAGCAGCTGTTCCAGCGGCATCAACAGCATATGGGGCTTGATGGAATCCCGCTTTGCTTTGCCTCTCGCGTTGCGCTGCTTATTGGAAAGAACGCTAGTAAGAAGTTTTAAGTATATACGCGTTGTCCGGGCGAACATACCGTCCGGAAGCGGCTCAACCTGGAAGCCCAAACGATCCGCTCCCCGATGAATCATGGTCACGCCATAGGTTGCGCGCGCGCCTTCTGCTTCAGGATCTTTAGCGAGCGTTCTCGCCAGAACCGGCAAAGCCTGTTCCATTTCCCGGAGCAGCCGAATTCCCGTCGATAATGGCGAACCCGATTGCAAGGCAATCGAAGACAGCATCTTGTTATCGAAATGCAGCTCTACGATTTTGTCGCCGTTCTTTAAGAAGCCGTTATCCGCCAGCTTAATGGGCTCCCCGTGGTACTTAATCATGCGGTAGTGGAATACCGAATCCTCGCCTCCGACGTTTTTGAGCCGGAAAACAACGTGATACAGCTTTTCGTAGATCAGCCATGCTCCAACTAAAGCTTTCTTCATTACAGACCGTTTCGGCGTTCTGTCTGTCAATCTCATCATCTCCGCTATGCCGACAAACCGAAAGCCCCGTTTCGTGGCTTCTTCCATATAAGCTTCTAGGGCAATCAGCATATTGGCCGGTGCTGTTGGATCCGCGCCTGGCGTACGTCCGCAGTCATGCAGCAGCAATACTTCTCCGGGACGCATCTTCCTCATCATTTTCTGCTTAAGACGCTCTGCGCCAAGCTTAGCGCTCCAATCGCCAAAAATGGCCGACCACAATATGATTTGCATCTTATTGCGGTTCATGAAATCAAATACATTAACAATCCCCCAAGGCGGGCGATAAAAAGCGGAACGGATTCCGACTGCCTCCCGTATTACGTCTGAGGTACGATCGATCTGAGCGCGAACCGTCTTTGGCCTCATAAACCAGTTGGTCTTATGAACATAATTATGGATAGCGATTATATGACCTTCCTCATGCATTCTCCGCAGTATTTCCGGATGCTTCTCCGCATGTGAGCCAACTACGAAAAAAGTGGCCTTCGCCTTATAACGGGCAAGCAGATCAAGCAGCTGGGGCGTATATTCAGGATCCGGACCATCATCAAAGGTTAAAGCGATCTCGCTTGTAACACGGCCTTTCTTGAATACGCGAAATCCGAAAACACGGCTGATAAGCGCAGGGATAAAGGCATACAAGGACAATAAGTAAAATGCCCAAAGCAGCAATTGTAACATTTTGTATTCCCCACCGTTTATGAAAGTTATAAACACGATACCTTTAATTGTACCATATGAGCATTAATTATAGGCATCGTTTTAAAAATTATAGTACAATCACAACAGGGATTTGATTCCTGAACGAGAGGAGATTATTGTATGCTTCCGTTTTACAAGAAATACTGGCGTACCGCATTCGACATAGCGCTTATTGCCCTTACGGTCTATCTGGTTATGTTCGCCTTCAGCTATCTGTACAAGATCGCAACACCTATTTTCTTTGCATTCGTGATTTACCTGTTTATCGAACCGCTGGCCAAGCGGCTGAACAAGATCGGCATCAAAAAATCGATTGCGTCCGGCATATCGGTACTGGTGTTTTCCCTTATTATTATTGGCATATTTTCCGGACTAGCCTATATCATTACAAGCCAAGGCGCCGACTTTATCAAGGTGAAATTGCCGCAGTACCAGGAGCTGTTCAAACAGCAGGTGCAGGATGATTCCAGCGTGTTCCAGCAAAAGCTGCAGGCTTTGCCTCCGGAATGGGTCCAAAAGATTACGGAGTACATAAACGGGGCAACGGAATATTTGCCGAAGCTGGCCAATATTATTTTCACCGGTCTTGTCGGTTATATTTCTTCTTTCTCTACTTTCTTGTTCAACTTCGTAATTGGGATTATTCTTGCTTACTTCCTGAGCATTGAGATTAAAATGTGGAAGAAAACCGCCAACGACAAGACGCCTAACACCTTCAAAAAAGCTTTCTTCTTCCTTCGCGAGAATGTATTTAAAGGAATCGGAGCTTATGTGAAGGCTCAGGCAAAAATGATGAGCATTACGTTCCTCGTTATTTTTGCGGCACTCCTTATTCTGCGGGTAGAAAATGCATTCGCCATTTCCTTAACGGCCGGGATCTTCGACGTATTGCCGCTTCTTGGCGTCAGCACGCTGTTTATCCCTTGGATTATTTATTTGTTCCTGGTTGGTCATACCTCGCTTGCCGTATGGCTGTCCGTCCTCTTGGTCGCGGTTGTTCTGACGCGCCATATCGTGGAGCCAAAAATTACGGGCGATACGCTTGGCGTGTCCGCCTTTACCATGCTATCTTGCATGATCATATCGCTGCATTTGTTCGGCGTAGCCGGCGTAATTCTGTCGCCAATCATCATTATTCTGATCAAAGCGTTGTACGAGCAAGGCTTCTTCCATCGGTGGATCCGCACGCCGCATGGCGAATTCGATGTACATCCGTTCCCGGCTGCCGCCGAGGAAGAAGTGGACGGCAAACATCCTTCAACGGGAGTATAAGGCGAGAATATCCATCACGCCGCGAAAAAGCTCCGTTGCCTGGTTGCCGCTGTCCGGCGGACGATTCTCCGCCAGCACCGCAACCGCATAACGGGGCTCCTGGGCCGGACCGTATCCCGTGAACCATTGGTTCACGCGAGGCGCTCCGGCCCTTGTTATTTCGGCGGTGCCGGATTTGCCGGCTATCGCCCACAGCCCTTGGCGGATCGACCGGCCTGTTCCATGGTCGACAACCGCCTCCATGCCGCGAAGCAGCTTGCGCGCGGTGGCCGG
Organism: Paenibacillus sp. MMO-177; assembly: GCF_037147795.1. Lineage (NCBI taxonomy): Bacteria > Bacillati > Bacillota > Bacilli > Caryophanales > Paenibacillaceae > Paenibacillus > Paenibacillus sp. MMO-177. The sequence goes on from NZ_JBBCUR010000001.1 coordinate 25,615, forward strand.
ACGAATCCGGCCATCCGATGCAGGAGCGCTCTTCGCGGGCAGCGTCACCATCCGCTGGCCGTTGGCATAGCGGATTTCCCGCACGAGGCGCGGTTCCATCACGCGCCCGTGGTTCAGCAGCGTTACGACTAGATTCGCCGCCTGCAGCGGCGTCATCAATACATCACGCTGCCCAATGGCGGATTGCGCCATTACGCCGCCATCCGTCATAACGCCGGCCACAGCCGGGAATAACCGCCCGGCTTCCTCTTCGCCAAGCAGCCGGAGCGGATGGCGAAACGGTCCAAAGGCCCGTTCCGAATGCCAGCCTGCTTGCTTCCCAATCCCTAAAGCAGCTGCTGTACGCTGCAGCTGCTGCGCGGTTAACCGCTCCGCGATTGTCGCGAATACAATATTGCATGACTGCGCGAGTCCCTCCTGCAGCGTAAGCGTGCCATGCCCGCCCTCTTTCCAGCAGGACAAGCCGTATTTGCCGTATTCTCCGTTGCAGGTAAAACGCTCCTTCTCGGTGGTTACCCCCGCTTCCAGAGCGGCAGCCTCCGTAACCAGCTTAAAGACCGAGCCGGGAATGGCCGCCTGAACCGCATGATTAGCCCACTCCTTCTCGTTATCCAGCTGCAGCGGCTTCATCTGCGGCCTGGAGATCATCGCCACGATATCTCCGTTCTTCGCGTCCAGAACAACAACCGCCCCTTCCTTAAGCCGCTTGGCATCGATATAAGCTTCAAGCCTATTCTGCAATTCAAGATCAAGCGTAGTCTGAACCTGAAGCGGATAATACGGATTCCCCGGCCCCGTAACGCGGTAATTCAACCCTAGCAGCGGCCCATTGTTGCCGTCTGTAAAATAAGAGACGGAAGTAGCGCCAGCGCCATGCAGCAAATCATCCAGAGACTTTTCAAGACCCGAACCGCCTATCAGCTCATTGATTTTCCGTTTGCCTGACTGAAGCTCCTTCGCATAAGCCAGCTCTAGATGCTCCGGATGCTGGCTGATATATCCAATTGCATGCTTGGCGGCAAACCCCGTTAAATACCTGTTCCGGTATGGCAAAGCCCTTACTCCGTTCAAATGAAGCTGAGCCAGCTTCCGCAGCTGCTTGTCCGATAAACGGTAAGGAAACTTCTCCTCCCCCTGATGCCAGAAGGACGGCTCCCGCAGCTCCCTCCACCAGCTCGCCAGCTGTCCTTCGGTTACATCCAGCATCGAGGCAAGCTGCTGCACATTCCGATGCCATTTCTTCTCCGCTTCAGAATCTTCAAACTGCATATTCACGGGAAATAAGGCAAGCGTATAATACGTCTCCCCCGTAATTGGCCTATTATAACGGTCTACGAAATCTCCCCGGCCGGAGTCCAGCACAAGATTCCGTTCACGTTGCATAACCGACATCCGCTTCCAGCTGGTCCGGCTCATGGCAGCGGCGGCGTTCTTATGCCCGTAGCCGGGAGTCAGCTGCAGCCAGGCGAGTCTCGCAATAAACCCGGACATGATAAATACAAATAATAACCCGATTACAGCGATTCTTTTTTTCATGCAAGGCGCCTCCAGTCATTAGACATTATCGCCTTACGAAAGAACAAAAAACCGTCCAAACGGATCTTTCATCCATTTGGACGGCTGCAAAATTAATCGATTTTGAAACGGGACAACGATTCTTTGAGTCCGCGGGATACGGCATCCAGCTTCTCGGACAGGTTAACGAGCCCGTTGCTGATGCTGAGCTGCTCGGTGCTAAGCGACGCTACTTCCTCGGAAGTAGCCGAGGACTGCTGCGCAACGGCGCTAACATTCCCCATCGCTTCCGTTAACACCACTTGCGATTGATCAAGCATCGTAATCGAATTCGTAACCGAATCCAGCTTTTGTACGAATTGTCCCATTTGGTTCTGTACCGTGAGGAAGAGCTGGTTCGCTTCTTTAACCGAACCGATCTGCTCCTGGAACAGCGGGTACGCATCGGACAATACCGTAACCGTCTCTTCGATCTGCGTCATGATGGTCTCCGTAATCTGGCCTACGACATCAATCGATTGACGGGATTGATCCGCCAGCTTGCGGATCTCATCGGCTACGACCATAAAGCCTTTGCCGGCCGCTCCGGCACGCGCCGCTTCGATAGTAGCGTTCAGCGACAGGATGTTCGTCTGCTTCGTCAGATTGTTCAGGACATCCAAAATTTTAACGATGGACCCCGTGCTAAGCTTAAGGCTATCTACCTTCTCTACCATGGAACGGGTCATTTCTTCCGTCATGCCCGTTTTCTCAATAAGAAGACCCATATACGCCGTACCTTGCTGGCTGGCTTTCTCCACCTCGCCCGCAGATTCAACCATATGACCGGTTGCTTCCATAACCGACTTCATCTGATCATTGATATTGCCTGTCAGATCGCTGCCTCTTTCCGCCTCAACCGCGAGGCTGGATGCGCCGCTTGCGATCTCTTCCGTCGCAACGGAAATCTCCCTTGCCGAGATCGCCGTTTTCTTCGATACATCGGTCAGCTCGCCGGCTGTAGACAATACATCGTCAGCGGATTGGGTCGTTTGCTTGGCAAGCGCCGTAATTTGAATCATCATTTTGTTAAAGCTCTCGCCAAGCTGACCGATTTCGTCCTGTCTTTTCGTTATATTCGAGCGAACCGTCAAATTGCCGCGTTCGCCTTCATTCATCAGATTGCGCATAGCCATAAGCGGCATTGCGATGGTGCGGATAACCAGCATGCCGATCGCGATCGCGATAAACATCGCAACCAGGGCAATCAGCCAAGTCATCTTGTTAATTACGCCGGCGTCTTTAACAAGCTCTTTAACCGGGATTGTCCCTACCAGTCTCCAGCCGGCCGTATCCAGCGTCTTGAATACGGATAGAACCTCTTCCCCTTCAGAGGACTTCTCTTTAAGAGAGCCTTCCTCGTCAATATTCAGCTTGACCACATTGCCTTTGCCGATAAGGCTGCTATCCGGGGCTGCAATGTACTTGTTGTCGCTGTCTACCAGGTAAATCTTACTGCCAGCGCCAAGCGAAATGTCTTCATACTTCTCGCGGATATCCGCCAGGTTAATCTCGAGCAATAGAACGTAAGACGCCACGTTGGTTGTCGTGTTGTTCATCTGTCTGCTGAGACCAATCGACGGCTGCTTGTCCTTTGTGCCAAAGCCGGTCGGCTGCGTTCCAATCCAGTTGACGCCGCCTTTCGAGGATTTGGTTTTCTCGAACCAGTCCGATTTCATCAGATCCGGGGCTACGGCAACAGATGCCGTTCCGTATGTAATAACCGGGAGATTATCTTTCAGCGGCAGCAAATAAGCACCGATAATCGCCTTGTTGCTCATCACTGCATTTTGCAGGCGGTCTCCCAAATTCTTCTCTGCTTCAAACAAATCAAAAGCTTCCGTGCTGTCTTCCAGACTAGAAACAAGCTTATGGAATTCTTTGTCGATCATGATCTGCATCGTCAGATCCTCATACGTCTTCAGAATAATATCCAAATTCGCCGAAGCCTGTACAATGGTCTCGAAGCTTGCGCTTGATACTTTGTCCTCAACGATGGCTTTTGCTTTCCAGTAGGCCATTTCACCTACCACCAATACGCAAGCAATAATGCTTACGAAGATAATCAGGAACAACTTTGTACCTACCGACTTTAATGGGTTCGAGAAAATGGAAGTGAATGTCTGCGTTACTTGCTTCGTGGTTTGAGCGGTAACCGCCTGCGCTTTTGATTGCGCTTTCATATTTTGCGGCTTCTCTTTAACTTTTTTAGGTTTGTCCGTTTTCTTCATGCAAGACACCGCCTTTTTATCGTTATGTAGTTTGTCGTCTGGATTGGTCTAGTTCTATTACCCTATATTGGTAGGTACAGTCCTATTATTTTATATCGGTCGGAAAATGTCAATTGATTAGTAGATTCGAAAACTATTTTCCCCAATAAAAAAACAAGGAGGGACTTTTTCCCCTCCTTGTCGTTATTTTCCGCCTTATTTCGCAGCCGTCTGGTTGCTCTTTTCGATATTTTTCAGATGCTCTTTATACGTTTTGGCAAACAAATGCGTCTGCGAACCGTCTTTTTTGGTGACGTAATAGAAGTAGTCGTTTTTCTCCGGATATAAGGCCGCTTTAATGGAAGCGATGCTTGGGCTTGCAATCGGTCCCGGCGGCAGTCCGTTAATCTTGTACGTGTTATAAGGACTGTCAATCTGCAAATCCTTTTCGTATAACCGTTCCTTTGGCTTATCCAGCAAATACTGAACGGTGGCATCGATTTGAAGAGGCATTCCTTTCGCCAGTCGGTTATAGATGACGCCGGCCACAATCGGCCGTTCATCGTCGACAACAACCTCTCTCTCGATGAGCGAAGCAATCGTGAGCAGCTGATGGAGCGTCAGCTTGCGCTCGGCGAGAACGTCCGTCCACCCCTCGGGAAGGGTATCGAGCTTCGTGTCCAGCTCGGCCATCATCCGCTTGAGAATATCCTCTTCCATGCTGCCCTTCTTCAGCTCGTAGGTTTCCGGGAACAAGTACCCTTCCAGCCGGTGATGAAGCTTGCTGTCAGCCGGTATCGATTTCACCGCCTCCGCGCCTTCCCAGCCCGGGGCGGAATCGGCAAGCGCCAGGAATTTATTCTTGTCAATAAGTTTATCTTCCGCCAGCTTGTCGGCAATTTGAAGCAAAGTAAAGCCTTCCGGAATCGTGAACCGGATCATGGCCTCCGCTACCGTATCCCCGCTGTTCAGCTTTGCGATGATCGCGTCATTCTTCATGCCCGGGCTTAGATCATAAACGCCGGCCTGGAAATGCGAGCCTTCCTTCTTGGCCTTCAAATAATATTTAAACAAAAAGGAATTCTTGATAATGCCATGCTCTTCCAGCGTGTCGGATACCGCAAACGCCGAAGCCCCTTTTGCGATTTCAATTCGGACAGGATCGCCTGGAGCTGTCGGCTTTAAACCGTTCCAAACATACAAAAAGACACTCCCTGCTCCGATAATAAGGAGAGCCAGGAGCGATAAAATGACCCATATGACAATACGGCCTGCCGAGGGCCCTGATTTTGAGTGCTGCTGTCTCGATTGCACCAACCGCGTTCCTCCTAAAATGAATTATCACCCTAATGGCCATATGTAGGCCATTGTGATGATTCATCGCATCGTAAGCATAAACTTTTCATCAGTTACATCCATTTTCCGACAATTATTTCCTTCAAAAGCCTGAGAAAAAGAGCGGTGGGAGCCGCTCTTTTTCAACTTGCTTATGCAATTAAGGCATTTCGTCGTTTGCGAACAGAAGATCATCGTAAGCTTCCGACGCAAGTTCCCACTCATCATCGTCCTCAATCGTTTCAAGCTGGGGTTCGCCGTTATCGGTCAGAATGACGCGGAACAGCTCTACCTCCTGCTCTTTCTTCATGTCAGGCGACTGCAGAGCGGCATAAACGTACGGGCCCAGCTGAAACTCCGCCTTGATCTCGAATTTGTCGAGACTTCCGTGTTCAGAGACCAGCTCGATTACGTTCCCGAACGCTTCCCGAAGCCGCTCTTGCGGAACCGGAATAATGCGCTCATTATCTGCCATTAATTTTCCTCCATCTCGCCGAGAAGCGTGTTGAAGGTTTCTTCAACCATGTTCCACTCTTCTTCGTCTTCAATGGTGTACAGCTTCAGGTCGTCGCCTTCTTCTTCATAACGGAAAGCGTATACTTCATCTTCCTCGTCATTGTCGCTTGCAAGCGGAACAACCATCATATATTTCGAATCAGAGCCATCCACTTCAAACTTCATGATGACTTCGAATTCTTCTTCGTTGCCGTCTTCATCCGGAATATAAATAATTTCCGGTTCTTCGAACTGCAGGTCATCCTTTGTCATCGCAACCCTCACCTTTTCGTTTTAGAATCGAGATAATTTTGCAAAATAAGCGTTGCCGCCATTTTGTCTATTACTAGCTTTCGCTTCTTCCGGCTAACATCCGCCTCAAGCAAAGTCCGCTCGGCGGATACCGTTGTCAGCCGTTCATCCCAAAGGTGAACAGGCAAGTTTAGTGTTTGCTGAAGCTGCTCTGCGAATGCCATACTTATCTCGCCGCGGGGGCCAATCGTATTGTTCATATTTTTCGGCAGTCCCACAACGATTTCCGTTACTTCATGCTCTTTCACCAGCTCGGCAATCCGATCCATTTCGCCGCCGTCCCTGCGCTTGTGAACGGTTTCCAGTCCCTGCGCGGTCCAGCCGAACGCGTCGCTGACCGCAACTCCGATGTTGCGGTCACCGTAATCCAAACCCATTGTCCTCATATCCGGCTCCTAATCCTTATTTCTTGTTGTTCAGATAAAACCGGACAAGCTCTTCAATGAGTTCATCACGTTCTTTCTTGCGAATTAAGCTTCTGGCGTTGTTATGCCGTGGAATGTAGGCGGGATCTCCGGACAGCAAATACCCAACAATCTGATTGATCGGATTGTACTCTTTCTCCAGAAGCGCCTCATGCACCGTAAGCAAAATGTCTTGTGAGGAAGATTCGCCTTCCGCCTTCACATTAAACTTCATCGTGTTGTCCATGGAATTCATCGCCAGCACCTCGCTTTCCAACCGCATTTATTAACTAGTTTATTACATTTACACTGCTATCATATCACATTTGATTGGTTAAGAACCAGTTCTTCGGCAAGTTTCAAAGCTTCGTCCAGCTTCGAAGCGTCTTTGCCGCCTGCTTGCGCCATATCCGGACGTCCGCCGCCGCTGCCGCCGCAATGCGCCGCCGCTTCTTTGACGATCTTGCCGGCATGGAAGCCTTTCTTCACCAGGTCGGCCGATACGGCTGCAACGAGGCTTACTTTGTCCTCTTGCACGGCGCCAAGGATAATAACCGCCGAAGGCAGCTTCGCTTTCAGCTCGTCTGCGATGCCGCGGAGGGCATCCATGGTAGGCGCGCTGACTTTCGCGCTCAGCACCGTTACATCGCCAACCGTCTTCGCGTTTTGCTCAAGGGAGCCTGCTTCGATACGGCTCAGCTTCGCCTGCAGCGATTCATTCTCGCGGCCCAGCTCTTTGACTTGCGCGAACAGAGCTTCAATCCGTTTCGGAACATCGTTGTTATTCGATTTAAGAAGCGCCGAAGCCTGCTTCAGGAGATCAAGCTGACCTTCCGTATAGCTGTAGGCATGGCGGCCGGTTACGGCTTCGATGCGGCGTACGCCGGATCCGATACCGCTCTCGCTTACAAGCTTGAACATACCGATCTGGGACGTATTCGCTACGTGGCAGCCGCCGCAAAGCTCGATGCTGTAATTGCCGACTTGCACGACACGCACGATATCGCCGTACTTCTCGCCGAACAAGGCCATCGCGCCCATTGCTTTTGCTTCCGCAATCGGCTTGCTCTCAATAACGACGGGAGTTCCAATCCAGATTTGCTCGTTGACCTTGCGCTCGATTTCCGTCAGTTCTTCAGGCGTGATGCTGCCGAAATGGGAGAAGTCGAAACGCAGGCGGTCGGCTTGCACAAGCGAACCCGCCTGGTTAACATGATCGCCAAGCACTTCTTTCAGCGCTTTGTGCAGCAAGTGAGTGGCCGTATGGTTCTTGATGATATCCTCGCGCACCGAACGGATAACAACGGCTTCCACGGTCTCTCCCGTACGAACGGTACCGGAAGCCACCACGGCATGATGCACGCTTTGGCCATGCGGCGCTTTCGTCACGTCTTCAACCTGCAGCGTAAATCCGTTGCCTACGATTGTGCCTTTGTCGCCGATTTGGCCGCCGCTTTCCGCATAGAACGGAGTACGGTCAAGCAGCACAAGCACGCGGCTGCCTTCGTGTGCGAGGTCTACCAGCGAATCTTCATGGACAATAGCTGTGATTTGGGCTTCTGTTACCAGTTCATTATAGCCAACAAATTCACTTTTAACCGTAAAGTCGGCAAGCGGACCGCCTTGCACGTTCATGCCGCCTGTTTCCTGGCGGGCTGCGCGAGCGCGCTCGCGCTGGGCTTCCATCGCGGCGTCAAACCCTTCGCGGTCAACGGTCATGCCGTTCTCGGAAGCAAAATCCTCCGTCAAGTCAAACGGGAAGCCGTACGTATCGTAGAGGCGGAATGCGTCCTCGCCGCCGATCTCCGTCTTGCCCGCTTTGCGTGCTGCCGCAACCAGATCGGACAACATCACAAGACCTTCGGACAAGGTTTCGTGGAAACGCTCCTCCTCCGTACGGATAACGCGCTCGATAAACTCGCGTTTGTCGACAACCTCCGGATAGTAAACGCCCATAATTTCGCCGACAACGGAAGTCAGCTCATACAGGAACGGACGGTCGATGCCGATTGTTTTACCATAACGCACGGCACGGCGAAGCAATCGGCGGATAATGTAGCCGCGGCCTTCATTGGAAGGCATAACGCCGTCGCCTACCGCAAAGGCAACCGTACGGATATGGTCGGCGATTACTTTCAACGCAACGTCATGCTCTGCATTGACATGGTACTTCACGCCAGCGATTTGGCAGGTACGCTCGATAATCGGAATAAACAGGTCGGTATCGAAGTTGGAATCCACATCCTGAAGGATGGAAGCGAAGCGCTCGAGACCTGCGCCCGTATCGATGTTTTTGTTCGGAAGCGGCGTATAGCTGCCGTCTTTGTTATGGTTGAACTGGGAGAATACAAGGTTCCAAACTTCGAGGAAGCGCTCGTTCTCGCCGCCCGGCCAGCATTCCGGATCGTTCAGATCGCCGTACTTCTCGCCGCGGTCATAGAAAATTTCGGTACAAGGTCCGCATGGGCCTTCGCCGATATCCCAGAAGTTGTCCTGCAGCTTGTAGATGCGTTCAGCCGGAAGGCCGATTTTCTCGTTCCAGTACTTGTACGCTTCTTCGTCTTCAGGATATACCGTAACGGAGAGGCGCTCGGGATCGAAGCCGATCCATTCTTTGTTCGTCAGAAACTCCCAAGCCCAAGTGATGACTTCCTCTTTAAAGTAGTCGCCGATGGAGAAGTTGCCCAACATCTCGAAAAACGTATGGTGGCGGCGGGTTTTGCCGACATTCTCGATATCGTTCGTGCGAATGCATTTTTGCGAGTTCGTGATGCGCGGATTGTCAGGGATGACGCGTCCGTCGAAATAAGGCTTGAGCGGAGCCATGCCCGCATTGATCCAGAGCAGCGACGGATCGTTGTGAGGGACAAGCGATGCGCTTGGCTCGATATGGTGTCTTTTGCTTTCGAAGAAGGAAAGCCATTTGGAACGAATTTCACTTGCTTTCATTGTTTTACGCCTCCGTTTAACATTGAGTTGAGATCAGCATGACGGGCACTGCGAGAAAGGTTGAGCCTTCGGCCGCTGTTGTTTTTGAATCCCTTTGAACGATATGTACAAGGTTAGGATTCAAAAACAAAGGCGGACGCTGTCGCTCCAAAAGCTTCAACCTTTCTCTCCGTGCTCCAACGCTGCCCACTTCTTCAAACCTTTAAAAGTTTGTTTTGAAACATAAAAAAGTCCCTGTCATTAGACAGGGACGAATTTAATATCGCGGTACCACCCTGGTTATTGCCGCGAATGCACGCTTGCCGCCGCATTCAAAAGCAATCTCCTCGTATGGACGATAACGGGTCCTCCCGGTGAAGTTCGTTCACACTCCGAAAGTAGCTTTCGGCCATTCTTCGTCCCAAGAGCTCTTACAGCCGACGCCCTAGGGCGAAGAAGCTCTCTCTCTGATTGACGGGCTATGGCTTACTTCCTTCCATCAACGCTTTGCATGTAATAGTTGCTGCAACTGTCTAAAGTATATCGGCCAAAGGAACGTCTGTCAAATGGTCTTTCGCCTGACGTAATAAGCGAATATATGCTGGACGATAACTTTAAGCGCCGCGAAGACCGGAACCGCCAGAATCATTCCGACAATGCCGGCGATCTCTCCTCCGACCAACAGGGCGAATATGATCGCCAGCGGGTGGATATGGAGCGTGCGTCCTACCACCTGCGGAGACACGACATTGCCTTCAAGCACCTGGCATGCCATGTTGACGATGGCGACAAACAGCATCATTTTCATAGAGATTGTAGATGCGACGAGAAGGGCCGGAGCCGCGCCGAAGAATGGACCCAAATACGGGATAATGTTCGTAACGGACACAATGCTGGCGAGCAGCAGCGGATACGGAATCCCGATAATGATGTACCCGATATAAGCAAGTATGCCAACGATGATGCAGACGATAAATTGCCCGCGAATGTAGCTCCCGAGCGCCGTGTCAATATCCTTCAGCAGCCTGACGGCATGCTTGCGGTGCGACTTCGGAACGTAGGTAATAACCGTCCGCTCGAACAAATCGAAGTCCTTCAAAATATAAAAAGCGAGGAACGGGATGATAAAGGCGATAAATACCGCATTCACAACCGATCCGATATTGTTAATGAAATGGGATACGGTATCCGACAGCTTTTTCTCCATATGATAAATGGACTTATTCATCCCGTCCCGTATGCTGTCCGGCAAAAAGGACGTATTGTTCAGATCGGTCACTAGACTTTCCGCGCGATACGTCAGATCGGGAACGTGGCGGTTCAACTCGTCCATCTGTTCCTTGAACATCGGGATCACATTAACTAAAATAACGGCCAGCGCCGCGCAGAAAACGGCATAGATCAGCAGAACCGCTGCCGTACGCGGAACCTTCCGCTCATGCAGCATCGTAACGATCGGATTAAGCACGTAAGATACGATCATGGCGATAATAAACGGGGCGAGAATCGCTCTTAAGAACACGTAAATATGAAGAAAGAGAGGCTTCACGAGCAGCAGCAAATAAAGGGCAAGCAGCCCCATGATAATATAGACCAGCCATACAAACAGACGGCTCTTCGTCAATCGTTCCACCGTCTTCACCCCCGCTTGTTTCATTACCGTAAGCCGGTAGATTGGCAGAGCAATCTGCTTCAGTATATGTACAAGCGGTCCATTTCATCCATGAATACCTAATTCGTATTTATTCCGCTACGATCCAGTTCAACGGCTTACCGATTGATTCCGACCATTCCGCAGGGAGAGGCACCTCGCAAACAACCGTATCAAGCTGCGCCAGATCCGCGATTTTGTACAGCCGGTTTGCGCCGAATTTGCTGCTATCCGTAAGAATGATGCTTTGTTCGCTCTTTTGCATCATCGTCTGTACGAGAAGCGCACGGCTGGAATCAAAGCTTGTTATTCCCTGCTCCGGAGAGATGCCGTCAATGGAGATGAAAGCTTTGTTCACGAAAAAGTTCTCCATAAACTTCTCGGCAAGGGAACCGGATATCCGGTAATGCCTAGGGTCAATCTTTCCTCCGATAAAAAAAACGTCGCCCGAAAACATGTCTTTGTTCTGATAGTCCAAAATCATATTTAAACCGGAAATGGAATTGGTTATGATCGTCAGATTTTTTTTGTAGAGCAGATAGGGAATCATCTGAAGAGTTGTAGAGCCGTCATCGATAACGATCACATCATAATCTTCAACCAAGGCGGCAGCAGCCCGGCCGACCCGCTGTTTCTCCTCCACCCTTAACACCTCGCGTTTCAGATGGGAGAGCTCCTCGTAGACAAGTGTCATCTTTACCGCTCCGCCGTATACGCGTTTAAGCCGGTTTTCCGACTCCAGCTCCTCCAGGTAACGCCGGATCGTTTCCGATGAAACGCCGAACCGTTTCACCAGATCATTCGTCTGGACCTTCCCCGCATCATTGATGAGTTCCAGTATCTCTCTCTTTCGCTCTTCTCCAATTAGCGACATAGCTGGCACCCCCCTTTCCGATACATTATCACGATATCCTTATCTTCTTCCCCGAGAAAGGAGCAAACTCCTTCCGATGCGAGAACCGCTTGCTTGCTAGTTTGTGGATTTGATTGGTTCTATAGGGTAAAAAAAACGGCTTACCAGAACATCTCGTTATTGATCACTTGCAGCAGTCTCACGATATCCTCTTTGTAGATTTCGCCGATGTTCCCGATCCTGAACGTGTCGGCCGAGCTGATCTTGCCGGGATAGACAACAAAGCCGGCGGCCTTCAATTTGTCGTAAAGCTCTTCAAAGCTGAACCGCTTGCTGGACGGATAATAAAAGGACGTAATAATCGGAGAATGGAGCTCCTTCGGAAGCAAAGCGCAGAAGCCGAGCTGAGTCATGCCTTCCGCAAGCAGCTGCTGATTCGCCTTATACCGCTCATGGCGGGCGGCTATTCCTCCTTCGGCCTCCAGCTCGATTAAAGCCTGGTCAAACGCCCGCACCACATGGGTTGGAGAGGTAAAGCGCCATTTGCCTCCGCCCTTTTCCATCACCGCCCACTGATCATACAGATCGAGCGATAGCGAGCGCGCCTGGCCTTTGCAGGAGAGGAGCGCTTCCGTTCGCGCAATGACGAATCCAAAGCCGGGAACGCCTTGAATGCATTTATTTGCGCTGCTGATCAGAAAATCGATCTCCAGCTCCGCTACGTCAATAGGGATCCCGCCAAAGCTGCTCATCGCATCCACGATAAAGATCTTATTGCGGCCTTTAACGATTTTCGATACGTCGGCAATCGGATTCAGCATGCCCGTTGTTGTCTCGCAATGCACCATGGCAACGTGGGTAATATCCGGATCAGCCTGCAGGCGCTCCTGAACCGCGGCAGCTTTCACGCACTCCGTCTCGCCGAAATCTAGTACGGATGCGGAAATCCCATAAACAGCGGCCATTTGGGCAATCCGGTTGCCGTATGCCCCGTTGGTCAGCACCAGCAGCTTGCCGTCTTGCGGAACAACCGTGCCAATGACGGACTCCACGCTGAAGGTGCCGCTCCCCTGCATAAGCACCGATGTATAGGACTCGCACGAAGAGGTGGCGAGCTTCACCAGACGGGTTCGAATGCTCTGCACCAGCCCGTTATAATCCTTGTCCCAGGTACACCAGTCGCGGAGCATCGCTTCTTTTACCGTGTCCGAAGTCGTAAGCGGTCCTGGAGTCAGTAGCAAATAGGGGCGGTTCATGGGCGCTCCCCCTTCTCCAAACGAGCATTGATTTGTACGATGACGCTATCCAGCTCTCCGATTCGGTCAATGACATAATGGGCGCCTGCGGCCTGCAGTCTTGCCGCAACGGCTGCCTTGCGATCGGCCAATTCCGCTTCTTCGCACCCGGTTACTTCCTCCTCCGTCATGCCCAGCTCGCTGCTGCCTACGATTACGCCAACCGTCCAACAGCCGGCATTTACGCCTTCGAGCATATCGCTTACGGTGTCGCCGGCTTTGACAATGTGATGCATCGGATATACGCCAAGCATTTCCGCGTTCCGGTAGATCATCCATGGAGAAGGTCTTCCGGCAGAGACTTCCGTGGGCGTAACGAGGGTATCCGGCTCATAGCCTTGTTCCTTGGCCCCTTTGCAAACCACATCCATCATCGCTCTCGTATAACCGGTCGTGGAACCAATGGCGATCCCTTGACTGCGCAGTCTGCCCGCAAGCTCTACAGCGCCGGGTACCGGCGTTGCGTAATTCTTTAAGGTGCTGAACAGCAGCGGCTCAAAATCTGTGTACAGCTGATCGATATCCGCTTCGCTAGGCTTTCTTCCGTAAAGTCCTTCCCAAATACCCGCGATCCGCTCCATTTGGCACATCGCCGCGATATGGTCCCGCTTCAGCATGCCCATCGGCTGCCTAGCTTCCTCAACCGTAACCTGAACCCCTTTGCGCGCGAAAACCTCTACAAAAACGTTCAGCGGTGCAAAGCAGCCGAAATCGACCATGGTGCCTGCCCAATCCAGCATGACTGCTTTTATCATGATTCATCTCTCCTTATTGATCTCTGGTTTGCCAAGCTTGCGTTTTCTTCTTAATCTGATGGGTCACAGCTTCATAGAGCAGCCGTACCCCTATATTCGTCATTACAATCAAGGTCGACATGGCAGCTGCCGGGGCAATATCTCCCGCATCCTCCATATTTACAATGGAAACGGATGCTAGCTTTAAATCTGCCGCATACAGGAACATAACCGCGGACACGGTTACCATGGAGTTGATGAAGAAATACATCGCCATCTCCAAGACGGCCGGCAGACACAAGGGAAGCGTCACTCTCAGCAAGGTTTTATACCTTGGGACGCCCAAAGAGTCGGAGGCCGTTTCAATCTCGCGGTCCAGCTTCTTTAATGCGCTTGTTGCGGTAACAAAGGCAACGGAATAGAAATGCGCAATGTTTGCCAGCACCAGAATCCAGATGGTTCCGTAGATGCCATGCATCGGATTGCTTGCTTTGTTGAAGAAAAAGATGTATGACAGGCCAAGAACGATACCCGGCAGCGCCAGCGGAAGGATCGACAGGAAATAACCCGCCTGCCGGAGTACCGGCAAAGTCTTCGTCTTCTCAATCAAATAAGCGCCTACGAAAGTAACGGCCGTTCCGATTAGAGCCGTCCAGGCGGACATTCGCAAGCTGGTCCAGAATGGCTGCAAGCTGCCTCCCGCCACTTTGCTGAAATCGTAATGCTTCAAGGATAGCGAAAGATTGTAAGGCCATATCTTGATGACCGAAGCTGCAAAGACCGTCCCGATTAATAGCAGGATCATGCCCGATGCCGCGATACAGAAGGCTAGGAAAACACCGTCTCTCTTCCGGCTAGGCGATATACGGAACGGAACCGCTCTTGCGCTGATGGCATGCTGTCTGCTTGTTATAAACCGGTCGACGATAAAAGCTAGGATGGCGGGAAGAGTCAAAATGATGCCGACAGTCGCTCCCATCCCCATATTTTGCTGGCCGATAACCTGCTTATAAATTTCCGTAGCCAGCACATTGTAGCTGCCGCCGACAACCTGCGGCGCGCCGAAGTCCGTGAATGCCAGCGTAAAGCAGACAAAGTACGAAGAAATAAGTCCGTATTTCATATTGGGAAGAGTAATGGTGAAAAAGATTTTTCCTTTTCCGGCTCCCATTGTTTCGGCAGCTTCGTACAGATTGAAATCCGCAAAGCTTAAGGAAACGGCAAGAATGAGACAGGCTTGCGGGAAAGTGTACATGACCTCCGCCATAACAATGCCCGTTGGGCCGTACAGACCAATATCCCAATGGAAGGGCAAAGCTTCGAAAAAACCGGTCGTAATCATGCCTTGGTTGCCGAACAAGTAGGTTAATCCGATCCCAAGCATCATCGTTGGAGCGAAGAGCATGAGGAGCGATACCGTTTTGAAAAACATTTTCCCGGGAACATTCGTACGGGTAAGGGCGTAAGCGAACAGAAACCCCAGTACGACGGACAGGATTGCGGTCAGAGTCGAAACGTATACCGTGTGCTGCAAGGAGCTCAGCAATGCCGGCGTAGAGAAATAATCAATAAAGTTATTTAATCCGATATACTCTCCTTGTTTGTTCGTAACTGCCTTGCTGAACAGCGAGAACAACGGCAGAAGAATCATCACGCATAATCCCGCAAGCATCAGAAGCATTGCCATACGTTCAAACCAGCTGCCATTTCCCCGTTTGAGGATCATGGCTGTATGCCATTTCGCCGGTCTCATCCAACCACCTCAAGTCGCTCCCGGCGGTTTGCGCCAAAGTGTATCAAATGTTCCTCGGGCAATTGGATAAAGACACGGCGGTTTTTTTCAAGTTGATATTGCTTAACGATGGAACGGTTGACATCCGCCATAACTCCATTCGGGAAATAACGGTTCATCGGACCTTGCACCTTCATCGTTACCCGGTAGAAGGAGCCCCGGAATTCCAGACTTTCCATCACCGCTTCATAGCTTCCCGTCTCCTGTATAAGACCAAGCCTTACATGCTCCGGTCTAATCGCCAGCGTGTCTGCGCCATCCATAGGCTCAAAAAAGTTGACCGCACCGATAAAATCGGCGACAAACCGGCTGCTTGGCCGTTCGTAAATCTCTTCGGGGGCTCCGGACTGAATAACCTTGGCATTGTTCATCACAACGACCGTATCCGCCATCGTAAGAGCCTCCTCCTGATCATGGGTAACCATAATCGTCGTCATGCCAAGCTGCTCATGCAGTCTGCGGATCTCGAGGCGAAGCTTCTCTCTCACCTTGGCGTCCAGCGCGGACAACGGCTCGTCGAGCAGCAGGAAATCGGGGGATAAAGCAATCGCACGGGCTAATGCTACCCGCTGCTGTTGTCCGCCCGACAGCTGGGCGGGATACTTCGTCGCAGAGGACATAAGATCTACCATGCCGAGCACTTCCTCCACCTTGCTCTGCATTTGCTGCCTGGACATCTTTTTCTCCTTCAGTCCGTAGGCAACATTCTGGGCTACCGTTAAATTCGGAAACAGGGCATACGATTGGAACATAAATCCTACATTGCGCCTCGCGGGAGGCAAGGATGTAATATCCTTGTCCTCCACCAGCATACGGCCGCTATCCGGCGTTTCGAGTCCCGCAATCATCCGAAGCAAGGTCGTCTTGCCGCAGCCGCTTGGACCCAGCAAGCAGACGAATTCATTTTTTGGAATCTCGATGTGAATAGGCTCAAGCGCTGTAAACGATCCGAATGTCTTGCGGATGCCTTCTATAGATAGATAGCTCTTTGGCATAGAACCGTTGTCCTCCTTCGGATCAGCTTTTATTTCTTCTCGCTTTTGGCTTCATAACGCTTCGACCATTCCGCAAGCGTGGCGTCACGGGTCTCCGCGGCTTTGTTCAGATCAAGCTTGACCAGCTGGCTGATCGGATCCTTCGAGTAACCTTCCGGAATAACGGAAGAATCGGTCTTCATCGCAAGAATCGCGTAGTTCTCGTTGTATTTCTTCATAGGCTCTTCGGAGATTGCCCAGTCGAGGAACTCTTTTGCTTCCGGCTTGATGTTCTCTTTCTTCATCAGCGCATTGGCTTCAACATCCCAGCCCGAGCCTTCTGCCGGAAATACAACCTCTACCGGTGCTCCGCCCTTTTTCTCTTGAATCGCCCGGTAACCAAAGGAAATGCCAATCGGGTATTCCCCGGTGCCGGCCATCTTCGCCGGTTTGGATCCGGATTCGGTGTACACGGCAATATTTTGATCCAGTTTGTCCAGGTAGCTCCATGCTTCGCTGTCGCCCATCAGCTGCTGCAAGCCGTTAACCGTCAGGAAGCCCGTGCCGGAGGAAGCCGGATTCGGCATAACGATCAAACCTTTGTATTCCGGTTTGATCAGATCGGCATACGATTTCGGAATCTCAAGCCCTTTCTTCTTGAGCTCAGCCGTATTGACGGCGAACGCTGTTTCCCATGCATCGATGCCCACCCAGTGTGCCGGCTCTTTCTTATCTTTGAATTCAGGCTGGATGTTCTCAATTCCCTTTGGCGAGTAGCCTTCCAGCATGTTGTTCTGGTCGAGGACAAGCAGGCTTGTTGCGGCTGTTCCCCATACCACGTCGGCAACCGGATTATCTTTTTCCGCCAGAAGCTTTGCCGTAATAACCCCCGTTGAATCACGCACAATATTCACTTTCACATTTGGATGAGCGGATTTGTACGATTCAAGATAAGCTTGGATCTGGTCATCCTCGAGCGCGGTATAAACCGTAAGCTCCGAGTTCGCTCCGGCTGCCGCCTTGTTGCCATTAGCCCCTTGCTGTGCATTTGTATTGTTGTTACTGCCGCATGCTGTTAACGCAGAGATGATAAGTACTGTCGTAAGTGCTGCTCCTACCCACTTCTTCATAGTCTCTTTCTCCTCCACCTCATCGTAATCGCCTTGTTTTAGACATCTATAGCTTAGCTTGAGATTGTAAAATCAGTATTAAATCCATATTAATAAATTGTTTTTATTTGATTTTAGTTGGTTTTAGTTGTGTTTCAAACCAAACACCTATCATCAACCAGCTTATCTCTCCTTTGTTTGAACGGTATTATCGCAACGTAAAATAAGCGTCCTTCTTTGTATTCCCTTTGTTTTGGTTGGATTTCAGTCTATATAAACAGCAAAAAGGACGGCCATAAGCCGTCCTGAAGTCGTCACCTGATCTATAAAACCGCTAATTGATTTGAATTTGCGGCATTTCCTCTTCAAAGAACAAATCGTCGAGCGAACTCAGCGTTCCGTCCTCTTCCACTTGATAGACCGACATTTTCTCGCCGTTCACTGTCAGCTCTATAAAGCAGCCCCAGCAGTAGAACTGATGGGAACCGATTTTACCAATATCCTTTGAATTGCAATTGGGACATCTCATCATCTTTCATTTCTCCCTATTTATCGAATTGGAAGCTGCGACAGGCTCCAATTCCGCTTCACTGACAGCAGGAACGATAATCGCGTCTTCCCCGAGCAGCACGGCGTCCGGATCCTCCGGGGCCTTCAGCCATTTGCGCCCTTCCATCAGATCCGATATAAAGCCATCCGTAAGCTCATAGCCTACTATTTGTGTACCCTGAAACGGGTAAAAATAAACATCGGACACTCTTCCTAGTTGTATGCCTTGCACCGTTATCATAGGCAAATCCTTAAGCTTCAC
Source organism: Paenibacillus sp. MMO-177 (assembly GCF_037147795.1). Taxonomy (NCBI): domain Bacteria; kingdom Bacillati; phylum Bacillota; class Bacilli; order Caryophanales; family Paenibacillaceae; genus Paenibacillus; species Paenibacillus sp. MMO-177. The sequence continues at coordinate 44,072 of NZ_JBBCUR010000001.1, forward strand.
GACGCCGGTCTCAAAAGAACGTCCAATCTCGGCCGCTTTAACGGGCTTTACGGCGGATTCTCTTGAGATAAATACGGCATCTTCGCCGCAGGTTAATACTTCTGCCCATTCCACGGTTTTGACCGATGTCGCAAACCATTTCGCGCCTTCTACGATAAGGCCAATTAACCGCCAATGTTCATCGAACCAAGCGTCCTTGACAAAGCCGACTTGCTTGCCGGAATGAATGACAAGCACAGGCAGCCCGATTAATTGCTGGAGTTTGATCATGGCGTGCTCGGGGCCTCCTACTGATTGGTACGGATCCGCTCCACGATTGTCGCGATTTTGCGTGCAGCGTCTTCCAGTTCCTCCACAGTATTCCCCAAACCAAAGCTGAATCGTACAGCTGAATTCAAACGTTCCTCCGGAAGGTTCATTGCCTTCAGCACATGCGATCTTTCGAGCGAACCCGACGTACAGGCCGAGCCGCTTGCTGCGGCAATACCCTCCATGTCGAGGTTCATCAGCATCGTCTCCGTATCAATCCCGATAAAGCTGATATTAACGATGCTCGGAAGATGATGCTCCGCATTCCCGTTGATGACGATCTCCGTCGCCACGGGCAGCGCGGCTTTCAGCTTGTCTACCCATTCTGTACGAAGCTTCTCCAAGAAAAGTTGCTTGTTTTCGCGATTGTTCACACAAATTTCAACAGCTTTAGCGAAACCGGTAATGCCGGCGACATTTTCCGTCCCGGGTCTCCGCTTTCGCTCTTGCGATCCACCGTGCGCTATGGGCTCGAATGGCGTTCCGTTCGCCAAATACAAGGCGCCTACTCCCTGCGGGCCGTTTATCTTATGCGCGGAAAAGCTCATCAAGTCAACCGGAAGCTCGGACAGCCGGTATGGAACCGTCCCGAACGATTGGACGGCATCCACATGGAATAACAGGCCATGGACATGGGCAAGCTCGCCGATCTCCTCGATTGGCTGCAAAGTGCCGACTTCGTTGTTGCCGTGCATAATGCTGATAAGCCCCGTGGTTGGCCGGATTGCCGCGGCAATCTCGTCTACCGAGACGCGTCCCGTCTGATCTACCGGAAGGTAGGTCACTTCATAGCCCGCTTCAGCCAATGCCTCGCAGGTATGAAGAACGGCATGATGCTCCGCGCTTGATGTAATGATATGGGTTTTGCCCTTCTTCCTCATCGCCGCTGCCGCGCCGATAATAGCCGCATTGTCGCTTTCCGTTCCGCCGGAGGTGAAGATCAGCTCGGATGGCTTGCATCCAAGCGCGGCCGCGATCGAATCGCGAGCCTGGTTCACTCTCTGCTTCGCTGCGCGCCCGAAGGCATGCATGCTGGACGGGTTGCCGCCGGCTCCCGTCATCACTTCCAGCATCGCTGCGGCTACATCCGGATGCATTGGCGTTGTAGCTGCGTGGTCAAAATAATACTTTTGCATACGAATCCCTCATTAAATGTAGAACATGTAACTGTCGGCAACACCGGCATCCTGGTAATTCACCAGATCGGCCAAGGTTGTTTGATCAAGCACGCTTGCGATACTGTCGCGGATGCGCAGCCACAAATCGCGTTTGGCCGGATCATCCTCTTCCGTGAAATCCACCGGGGAAATCGGGCCTTCCAATATACGAATCACGTCACCGGCCGTAATCGTCTCCGGTTCCTTGGACAAGATATAACCGCCGTAAGCGCCGCGAATACTTTTTACGAGTCCGGCATTGCGAAGCGGTGCAACCAGTTGCTCCAGATAGTGCTCGGAAAGCTGATTGCGCTCGGCAATGCTCTTAAGTGAAATCGGACCTTCGCCGAATTTTCCCGCAAGCTCCATCATAATGGTGAGGCCGTAACGGCCTTTCGTCGATATTTTCATATTCGGGCACCTCTCTTAAGTAGTAGTTGTTCCATTCGATAGCGCGTATGTTAGCGTATTGTTTGTTATAATTACGGGTATTCCCATATCATATCTATGTTAACACAACCTTTTGCGACATGCGAGAAAAGGATTGACTTTTCATGAAAAAGTTTCTCGATTATGTTACAATAGTACGAAGTCCGTCTGCGGGAATACGTCTTGCGCGGGCGGTCTTAGAAGCGTGAAGAACAAGGTGGTGCGCGTGATGGTAAAATCGAAGCAAGAAACACGCGTCGTTGTCGGGATGTCCGGCGGAGTTGACTCCTCCGTAACGGCTCTGCTGCTCAAGCAGCAAGGCTATGACGTGGTTGGCATATTTATGAAAAACTGGGATGACACCGATGAATTCGGTCATTGCACAGCGGAAGAGGACGCTGAGGATGTACGCCGGGTTTGCGACCAGATCGGCATTCCTTATTATACCGTAAACTTTGAGAAGCAGTATTTCGATAAAGTATTTACTTATTTCCTCGATGAATACAAGCGCGGCCGGACGCCTAATCCGGATGTGATGTGCAACCGGGAGATCAAATTCGGCGATTTCCTCAAAAAAGCGAACGAGCTTGGCGCCGACTATCTGGCAACCGGCCATTATGCCCGGGTTGAACGGACCGAAGACGGCGAGACCAGACTGCTCCGAGGCGTTGACGGCAATAAGGATCAAACCTACTTCCTGAGCGCGCTGAATCAAAAGCAGCTCGAGAAAGCGATGTTCCCGATCGGGCATCTGCCTAAGCCGGAAGTGCGCCGCATTGCCGAAGAGGCCGGTCTTTACACCGCGAAGAAAAAAGACAGCACGGGCGTTTGTTTTATCGGCGAGCGCAACTTCAAGGAATTCCTGAGCGGTTATCTGCCTGCCCGCCCCGGCGATATGGTTGATATCCGTTCCGGCGAGGTAAAAGGACGCCATGACGGCCTCATGTATTATACGCTTGGCCAACGGCAAGGCCTTGGAATCGGCGGATCGGGCAACGGCGAGCCTTGGTTTGTGGCCGACAAGGATCTGGAGCGCAATATTCTGTACGTTGTGCAGGGCGAATCCCATCCTAGTCTGTATTCCACGGGACTTACGGCAAGCGGCATGAATTGGATTGCGCCTCATAGACCGGAAGGCACCTTCCGCTGCACGGCGAAATTCCGTTACCGCCAGCCGGATCAAGGCGTGAGCGTAACGCTTCAGGCTGACGGCACCGCTGAGGTTGTATTCGACAATCCGCAAAAAGCGATTACGCCGGGCCAAGCCGTTGTCTTGTACGATGGCGATGTATGCCTTGGCGGCGGCACGATTGATGTCGTTCATAAGATTGACGAAGCCGCGTTTGAAGCTTTGGCCAAATAAATGAAGCAAGCCCCCTTGCCGCATGGACAAGGGGGTCTATTTTTTCCTCATGAATGTCCCTCCGCTTTACCTTCCGGGCCCGATTTCCCGTTCCATTTGCCCTGCTTTGTTTGCGTGGTCAGCTTCTGTACCTGAACGCGGGAAATCCGCAAATGATCCGTTTCCTCGATAATAAACGCATATTCCCCGCCATAGTCGATCCGCTGCCCGCTTGTCGGCGGAATCTCGATCTGGGAGTACATCCAGCCGCCAATCGTATCGTAATTGTCGCTTTCGATATCCATGCCGAAATAACTGTTCACTTCCTCGATCAGCATCATTCCGCTGATAGAGTAGACGGAATCGTCCCGCTTCTCGATCTCCGCCCGCTCTTCGTCAAACTCGTCCTGGATCTCTCCTACAATCTCTTCCATGATATCTTCCAGCGTAACAAGACCGGATGTCCCCCCATATTCGTCGATGAGTATGGCGATTTGCGCTTTCCTCTTCTGCATCAGAATGAGCAGGTTGCTGATTTGCATCGAATCGGGGACCGTTGTAATCGCCCGCGTAATCTGACGGATATCGGTCAGGCTATGCGTCGTGTCCTTCAGCAAATCTTTTATATGAATAAACCCGATAATGTTGTCCTTGTCATGATCGCAGACGGGATATCTCGTATGCATCTCGTTTAACGCGATTGCCTTGTTGTCTTCCAGGGACAGATGAACATACAGGCAGACCATCTCCGTGCGCGGAATCATAATCTCGCGGGCATTGGTTTCGGCAAATTCAAATATATTATCCACCAGCGTCAGCTCGGTATTGTTGATCAATCCGCTCTTATGACTCTCTTGCATGAGGATGCGGATCTCTTCCTCCGTATGGGCGGAATGCTGCTCGGATGCCGGCTCGACGCCGAATCGCTTCAGGAGCTGGTTCGCAAGACCGTTCAAAACCCAGATAAAGGGATACATTAGCTTGTGGAACATGATAAGAGGCATTGCGGTAAGCAGGGTTACGTTTTCCGCTTTGCGAATGGCCAACGTTTTGGGGGCGAGTTCACCGAGGACAATATGGAGGATAGTAATAAATAAAAAAGCGATAATGAAGGAAATCGAATGAATCCATACCGGATTGCCCCAGCCAAGCGCAAGAAACCACGGCTCGATCAAATCCTTGATCGCCGGTTCCCCGATCCAGCCAAGACCAAGCGAGGCCAGTGTAATCCCCAGCTGGCACGCAGACAAATAAGCATCAAGATTGCTCGTCAAATGCGAGGCAAGCTTCGCCCGCATATGACCCTCGGCCGCCAGCGTTTCAATCCGGGTGCCCCGGACCTTGACCATGGCGAATTCCGCGGCAACAAACAAACCGTTCATGAACACCAGGAAAACGATAAGAACCAGCTGCATAACCATCGGAAGCGGATCACTCAATACAGTCCCCTGCAGCCGTGCGACCTGCACAGCAGCAGGTGCACCTCCTTCGAGAAGGGAATTTGCGATTCAGTAAAGATAGGGTAATTCAAGTTTATTCCGTGTAAACCTTGCATTATGACGATTTATTGCCTTCGAATATTGTTCAAAAAGGCAAAGCCGAAACGAATCCCCGATCTGTTATAATGACATCAATTAATCCAATAAACAAAGGGGAATTTCCTAATGAAACGTATCCTTTTTATCTGCCTGGCCGCCCTCTTCTTGCTGCCGGGTATCGCAATGGCCCATTCCAAAATTACCGTATCCACCCCTGCCAAGGAGGAGACCGTTACCGTCTCCCCTGCCGAGATTTCCATGACCTTTAATACCGAAATCGAAAAGCTGAGCCAATTCAAGCTGCTCGATGAATCCGGCAAACCGGTCCCGACCGGTGATATTGCGGTAAATAAGGCGACCATGAGCGGCTCGGTAACCGAACCTCTAAAGAATGGTACTTATACAGTAAAATGGACCATCATCGGGGCTGACGGACACGCGGTTGACGGTGAATACGCCTTTACGGTGAATGCCGCGGAAGCTGCGTCTTCCCCAGCACCGGAAGCCACTTCAACTCCGGCAGAGTCGCCTTCTCCAGGCGCCGAGGTTACGGAAGCACCCGATGCAAGCGCATCCGCGGATGACAACGCCTCAGAGGAACCCGCACCTGCAGCTCCGGCAGAGGACGCAAAGGCTGAATCCGGCAAAGACAATGGCGTAAACACCGCGATCTGGATTATTGCCGGCGTTGTTGTGGCTGCAGCGGTTGTAATCGTAATCCGGAGGGGGCGCAAATGAGTTATGTCAGCGAGGCCCTTCTCTATGTCTGCTTCGCCATACTGACCGGAACGTTTATCCTGCGGGTTGTCCCTGAGCATAGACGTCCGGACATCCATGCGCCGAACTGGCTTCTTCTCGTTTGCGCGCTTGCCATTCCGGTACTCGAGTATGTGCCCATTCATAATTCTGCAGTGCTGTTTGCCAAGGATACGGACGTTACTTACGGTGAAATGGTGAAAAGCATCCTGCTCGAGCTGAACAACGGCAAGGCCTGGATCTGGTCGGCTGTTGCTTCCGTTGGCCTGGCTTTCCTGATTGGCCTGCCCTCCTTCCGCAACGATAAGCATATGCCGAAGGTCAGCTTGTTCATTATGTTCCTGTTAATTCTCTGGCTTGGTTATGCCAGCCATGCGACATCGCTTTACGGCACCAAAGGCTGGCTTGTCCACTCCGCCCATTTCCTTGCCGTAACCGTGTGGATTGGCGTGCTGTTGATTGCCAGCTGGTTCTCCGCGAGCAGCCGTAACTGGGAGGCTTTCCTGGCCTGGTTCTCGCCGCTTGCAATCGGCTGCATGCTGATTACTTTTATCGCCGGCATTACGCTTATGACCTTTACTACGCCGCAGTACGTGAATTCGTGGATGCTTCCTTACGGGCAGATGCTTCTGCTGAAGCATTTGCTCCTTGCGCCGCTGCTTTTATTTGCTTATACGAACGGTTTTGGGTACCGAAACAAGCTAAAGGAGAACAGCGGCTTTAATCCCCTCCCGTGGCTCAAAGCGGAGAGCGTCATCGCCTTGCTGCTCTTTATCGTCACCGGAGTTCTGGGCCAGCAGACGCCTCCCCATAACGTGAAGGAAACGCTGCAATCGGTCTCCCCTTCCAAGCTGTTCACGACGGTCTACAACGGACATTTCAGTCCGGATCTGTCCTTGAAGCTTTCCATCGGGCTGGACAGCATTCTTATGCTTGCCGCAGCTCTCGTCATGATCTACGGACTCATTCAGATGTACAAAGAAAACAAAATTTTACCGGCTTTTGTTATGGGATTGCTCACGACGGTATTTGGTTACTTTGCCTTGATGTTCGGCATTGGTTAAAATGAACCTCATTTATAGCCTTCGAATACAAAATCGTGATTACATTCGAATAGATAAAAAGAAGCTCCCCGTTCGCCAAGGCGAATGAGGAGCTTCTTTTTATGAACATAACTATTTCGAGAGCTTAATGCCATAGTTATCGGCAAGCTGATCAAGCATCAGGTTAGCTGCTTTAATGCCGCCTGCCGTATTCCAAATCGCGTCGTCTACCCGGTAGGCATGGCCTGCTTTTACCGCGCTGAGACCTTTCCAGATCGGATCGTTCGTCCACTCCTGCTCTTGAGCGGAGCCTTTGCCGTCACCCGTATCGTAAGTGAAATAGAAGATCCGGTCCGCATCCGCTTCCGGAAGACGTTCCTTCGTAATTTCGTCGGCAAACGTTTCCTTCGAATTCAGCGTCATCTCGTTGCGTGCCAGTCCAATCTGAGCCGCGATAACGCCGGAGAAGGTATCCGTATGATAGACCCTTGTTTTTCCGCCCATGAAACGGACAAACGATACGGTTTCCTTCAATTTGTCACCGGCTTGCGCTTTGAAATCTTCAATGCGGGCGTCAAAGTCGGCAATCAGCTTATTGCCCTCTTCGGTTTTGCCAAGCGCTTCCGCGTAAAGCTTGAAATTATCCTTCCATGCGCCGCGAAGCGTTTCCGCTTCTACCGTTGGCGCGATAGCTTTCAGCTGTTCATAGATTTCTTCATGTCTCATTTTGTTCGCAAGAATAAGATCCGGCTGCAGTCCTGCGATAAGCTCCAGATTCGGCTGGCCTTCCTCGCCTACTACTTCTACGCCTTCCATGTCCGCCGCGATATGGTCGTACCACGGATTGCCCGTAAACGATTTAACAGCGCCAACCGGCTTCACGCCAAGCGCCAATACGGCTTCCGTCCCTTCGTTCGTTAACACAACAACCCGCTTCGGCGTGCCTTTGATCTCGGTCTCGCCCATTGCGTGCTTCACGATGCGAGTCTCATTCGAAGCGGACTGCTCCGAATTTACTGCTTGGTTGTTGGAAATATCCGATCCTGCATTATTATTGGAATTCGATCCGCAGCCTGCTGCCAGAACGGCGATAATGATCGTGCAAAGCGCAAGCCAGATTGTTTTCTTGCTTTTAGTAAACATAATAACGTGCCCCCCCCGTTGATAATATTTCTCACTTGCAACAATATAAAAGAAAATAACGGCATAGTCAATGAAAATTTTGAGAACGATTCTCATATTCATTGACAGTCTATTGACTTGTCCATTAAACTTCACTAGGTACATATGTTTTGTAAGTTGTCATCCGAGAAAAAGGAGTCCGTAATCAGCTATGAGACTAACAGGATTCATTATATCCCTCCTGCTCCTTGGAGCAGCGATTATATGCAGCATTGCATTCGGCATAACGGATATTCCGCTTGCAACTGTCTTCGATGCCATCTTTCATTATCAGCCCGCTAACCAAGAACATCTGATCATTCAGACGGCAAGGGTTCCACGGGCTCTAATCGCGGCAGCTGCCGGTTCCAGCCTGGCTGTGGCAGGCGCCCTGATGCAGGTTATCACACGCAACCCGATTGCTTCGCCAAGCGTATTTGGCGTCAATTCCGGAGCTTCCTTTATGGTTGTTGTTGCATCCGGCTGGCTTGGCATTAACGGCATGCAGCCTCTTACTCTTCTTGCCCTGCTTGGCGCGGCAATCAGCGGCGCTATCGTATTCGTCCTTGGCAGCGTTGGGCGAGACGGTATGACACCTGTGAAAATCACGTTGGCCGGCGCTTCAATCGCCGCATTCTTCGCGTCGCTCACCCAAGGCTTTATGCTCTCCAGCGGCAAAATGTTCGACCAGGTGCTTGTCTGGCTTGTTGGCTCGGTTGCCGGCCGCGACATGCATATGCTCGTCAGTGTACTGCCTTACATGGCGGCTGGCCTCATCATTGCCATGGCACTTTCCCGTCATTTAAACGTCCTTGGCATGGGCGACGACATTGCCCAGACACTCGGCCAGCGGACCGCGGTTGTGAAATGGCTCGCTTCCGCCGCGGTTATTCTGCTGGCGGGCGCATCGGTTGCCGTTGCCGGCCCAATCGCTTTCGTGGGTATCATTATTCCGCATATCGTCCGTTATTTCGTTGGCGCGGATTATCGCTGGGTTATCCCTTATTGCGCCGTTCTCGGCGGCGTACTGCTGGTGGCAGCCGACATCGGCTCCCGCTACATCGCAATGCCGCGGGAGGTGCCGGTAGGCGTTATGACTGCCGTAATCGGAGTGCCTTTCTTTGTTTATATCGCCAGGAAAGGAAGACAGACATCATGAGCAAATACAAGACGGTCCGGCTGAATAGCCCCAAGTTGTCCTATCTTCTCGAACGCAGAACATTATGGACGACGCTGATTCTGCTCCTGCTATGCGCTGCCGGCGCTATCATCAGCACAGGAATCGGCAGCCAGTTCATCTCGCCGCTTGACGTGGTGAAATCGATTATCGGCAAGGGCAGCGCCATGCATGACGTTATCGTATTAAAGCTCCGGCTGCCGCGCATCGTAATTGCCATGCTTGTTGGAGCGGCCCTGGCTTCCGCCGGCGCCGTGCTGCAGGGATTGATCCGCAATCCGCTGGCTTCGCCCGATGTCACCGGAATTACGGAAGGCGCATCCCTTGGCACGGTCCTGTTTCTCTTTTTCCTTGGCGGCCATGTCTCGGTACATTGGATGCCCGTAGCTGCAATTCTCGGCGCTTACGCGGTCACGTTTATCCTGTATGCGTTGTCCTGGAAAAACGGTGCTTCGCCGCTCCGTATGGTTCTCATCGGAACCGGGTTATCGGCAGCGTTCAAGTCCATTTCTTACATGTTTATCATTTCCAGCCCTTATTTCCTGGCGAACCGGGCAATGACCTTTATGACAGGCAGTATTTACGGCTCTTCTTGGGTAAAGGATGTTTATACGCTGCTTCCATGGCTGATTGTGCTGCTTCCCGCGACTTGGCTGATGGCCCGCCATCTTAATGTTCAGGCGCTTGGGGATGAGGTTGCCGGCAGTGCCGGAGCTCATGTGCAGAAGCACCGGTTTATCCTTCTGCTGCTAAGCGTATCGCTCGCCGGGGCTGCCGTTGCGATTGGCGGCGCAATTGCTTTTATAGGACTGATTGCCCCGCATATGGCACGGAAGCTTGTTGGTTCGTCCTTTGGCGGCCTGCTGCCGGTCAGCGCTTTGATTGGCGCAATTTTATTGCTTGTATCCGATCTGGTGGCCCGGACCGTATTCGCTCCGCTTGATATACCGGCCGGCGTCTTTACCGCGGCTATCGGCGCACCGTTCTTCTTATTTATGTTATATCGCCACCGCAACCATTAATTAAGCAGGAGGAAGTCAACCATGAGCATGCTTGAAGCGAAAGGAATTTCCCTTTCTTACGGCGGAGCATCAATCTTTGAACAATTAAATCTATCCATCCCCGATGGTAAAATAACCGTCCTGATCGGAAGCAACGGCTGCGGCAAATCCACGCTTTTGCGGGCTTTGTCCAAGCTGCTTAAGCCAACAAAAGGCGAAGTGAAGCTTAACGGCAAAGATCTGTCGTCTATACCGGCCAAGACTGCCGCCAAGCAGCTTTCCCTGCTCCCGCAAGGTCCCATTGCTCCGGAAGGACTTACCGTGCTGCAGCTCGTGAAGCAGGGCCGTTATCCTTACCAGACCTGGCTGCAGCAGTGGTCAAAGGAAGACGAAGAGGCCGTGCAAGCCGCCTTGCGCGCAACCGGAATTGAGGAGCTGGCCGAGCGTTCCGTGTCCTCCCTCTCGGGCGGGCAGCGTCAGCGGGCTTGGATCGCCATGACATTGGCGCAGCAGACAGGCATTATCCTGCTGGACGAGCCAACCACCTATCTGGACCTGACGCATCAGATCGAAGTGCTTGACCTTCTCCAGGAAATGAACGAGCGGGATGGCCGGACCATCGTTATGGTTCTGCACGACATTAACTTAGCCTGCCGGTACGCCGATCATATTGCTGCCGTCAAGGACGGCGCCATCTATGCGCAGGGAGCGCCTTCCGAAATTGTTGACGCAACGATGATTGAGGACGTGTTCCATCTGAAATGCGATGTCATTCGCGATCCGCTCTATGACACGCCAATGATTGTGCCCCATGGGCGGAGAAAAGCGAAGTAACTCCGAGGGATAACATGACAGGGGATAGTGAATCGTTACGCCATGGACAGGTATATCTCCTTCCAGCCGCTGTTGTTCTCCCTTTTCCTTATCCGAATGTTTATGGTTGAAAAGGGAGAACAAAGGCGGGCGCTCCGCTCTTCCATGAGATATACCTTTACCCCGCCGCCATTCACTTTTTATAAGACAAAAGAGATAAAGGACCACTAACCGGGTCCTTTTTGCTTTTCAAAAAAATAAGGGTTGATGTAGGTATGAATTTGATTAATAATGAAGGTTAGACGATTTTTAAAGACACAAAATATGTATATTTATGCATACAATCTATTTTGAAAAGGATTATTGCAGATGAATTCTCGAAGGCAACTTCTATTTTTAGTAACTTCCTTTATTATATTGAGTATTTTAACTTGCTCAAAACTCGTTCTAACCTACTTCTCGACGGGAAACGCAACACAAACGACTTTGGCCAAGCAGTATATTACCATTGCCAAAGATATGGCGGACGGGCTGGATAAATCCGCGTACGAACAATTTCTGCAAACCAAGCAGCCGGATTCCGCAATTATTCAATATCTCGAGGAGTACCGTTCCCGAATCCATGCTTTGTACGTTTATACGCTGCAACTGGATGACACGGATGTAGCCAAGGTTATGCTGTCGGCGGTTCCGACGGCGGCCGAACTGCTGCCGATAGGTTCTCCCTGCACCGTGCCGTCCAAACAGGTCAATCAGGCGAAAGACGGCTTGGCGTATTATACAGACATCATTAAGGACGAGACGCATGGCGTTTACCTGTCGGTTGGCGTGCCTATTGTAAGCGAGTCCGGCAAGCTGCTCGGCGTGATGGCCATCGATATTGACGCAAGCCAGCTGGAATCGATCAGCCAGGAGGTCATCAATAGCAGCAAGGTTATTTTCACCATCGATATTCTCTTTGCGGTATTGCTGCTGCTTGCCTTCTTTGTTCTTAGAAAATGGCATAAGACACGGCTCAAGCAGGATCTTTACGAATCCGAACAGATTTATATTTCCGAGATGGGAAAAGTCATCGACTCCATCAAGTCCAGCCGTCATGACCGAATGAACCACTTGCAAGTTCTCCATGGCTTGCTAACCCTGAAGAAGTACGACAGGGCGACGGATTATTTGAAGGAGCTTGCCGGCGACTCCAAGGCGCTTGATCTATCGATGAAAGTGAATAATCCCGTTATCTTGATCTTGTTCCAGAGCAAATGGGAGCTGGCGCAATCCAAAGGCATTGAGATGCAGTTTGAAACGGATTCCGATGAATTCAGCAAAATCGAATCGATGGATCTGGTCAAAATATTTTCGAACTTGCTCGACAATGCCATTGAAGCTGCCGAGGTTTACGAAGGCAAGCTGCCGCGGCGCATTCTTGTCGCCTCCCGCTCCAAAGGCGGCAAAACCGTCTATACGGTAGAAAATCCGGCGATTCTAAACGCGAAAGATCAGAAGCACCTGTTCCACACCGACGGTTATACAACCAAAAAAAATCCGAACGCGATGCGGGGCAACGGGCTGTCGATTATTACAAAGACGGTACATAAATATAACGGCGATATCCGTTTCCGTTACGATAACGAAACCGCAAAAATTCAAATTACGATTTAAGCAAAGAAGAGGACCTTCCGGCGAAGGTCCTTTTTCCTGTTATTTTTTCCGCTGACGAAGCTCCTGGTTCTGGCGGATTTTTCCTTCCATCCCCTGCTCGGTCGCTTTGTAGATCGTGACCCCTTTTAAGTTGTCCGGCAAATATTGCTGATTCACATAATGGCCGGGGTAATCATGAGGGTACTTGTAGCCTTCGTGACCAAGCTGCTGAGCGCCTTTGTAATGCGTATCCCGCAGATGAAGCGGCACCTCGGCTTGTCCCGCACCATCGATAACCGCCATTGCTTTGCCTATTGCAACCGCTGCCGCATTCGACTTTGGACTCTCGACGGCAAACAATATAGCCTGGGCAATATTGTACTTCGCCTCCGGCCAGCCGATTTTATGGTACGCGTCCATGGCGGTTACCGCCTGCACCATCGCCTGCGGATTGGCAAGACCGATATCCTCGCTGCAAGCAACGATAAGCCGCCTGAGGAAAGTCATCGGATCCATGCCAAGCTTCTCGACCGCATAAAGGAACCAAAATAAGGCGGCATCGCTCGAGCCCCGGATACTCTTATGAAACGCCGACAGAACATCATATTGCGTCGACATATCCGCCCGGACGGTTGGCTTCCGGATCGATTCCTGCGCAACCTCCATCGTAATTCGGACCGAGCCGTCCGGCTCCGAAGGCGTTGTGACCGCCGCAAGCTCCAATGCGTTCAGCGCTCGGCGAATATCGCCGCCGGCCATAGCCGCGATGTGATTCAGCGCCTCCTCCTCCGCATGAAGCGTCATAAAGCCAAGCCCGCGTGTCTTGTCCGTTAGTGCCCGCTTCATTGCTTCAAGCGCATGCTTTTCATTGAGGGGCTCCAGCTGGAACAGCGTTGAGCGGGACAGGAGCGCCCCGTTTACATGATGGAACGGGTTCTCCGTTGTAGCCCCGATAAAAACAATAATCCCCTGCTCAACGGCCGGCAGCAGCGCATCCTGCCTCGAGGTATTAAACCGGTGAACCTCATCGAGGAACAAAATCGTTTTTTTGCCGTACATCAGCTTGTTTGTCTTCGCCGTGTCGATGACTTCCCGTACGTCCTTCACCGATGCGTCTACCGCGTTCAGCTTGACGAACTCCCCTGCCGTACGTTTAGAGATAATATTGGCGAGCGTGGTTTTGCCGCAGCCCGGAGGGCCGTACAGCAAAATCGACGATACCTGGTCGCCTTCGATCGCCCTGCGCAGCAGCTTGCCCGCTCCAATGATATGTTCTTGCCCGATATAGTCATCCAGCGTCTCCGGCCGCATCCGGTCGGCAAGCAGTCTTGCCCGCGGCGTCTCCGCCTCCTGATAGGAGAATAAATCCATTATGAAGTCACAACCTTTTTACCTGCTTAAATAAGATACTATGATGATAGCATACTCGCACATACGTTCGCTACCGTCCGGAAATGGGACTGATGCCATATTTTTTTGTTAAAACCTAGTTAATTTGTAGGTATTACTATAATATTTTACTACTAAAAAGCCGATATACATTACAGGAATATATTTCCTTTGCCATGCCGCACTAAGCGAAGGGCAAGCCATGAGAGGGAACTTAAAGAGATAAAAAACATTAGACAGAGAGAGAGGATAAGGAGAGTTGTGTTTTGTTCAAATCTGTGAAGAGCGATTGGGAATTAGCGGTGTTCAACAGCATTTGGGTCTCTGTATGGGAGGAAAAGGGCTACGAGCTCGAGCATGCGGCACAGGTCGTCGAACGGTACCTGGCTGTAGCCGAGGATGGACAATGCGTAGGAACGTCCGAAATAAAGCCTTACCTGCCCGGCCTTAACGAGATCGATACGGTCGCTCCTTTCCAACAGCATATCAAAATCATCGAAGATCCTACCCGCGTAGCGGAAATCGATAAAATCGCAGTCTTGCAGCATTATAGAGGACAACAGCCGATCTCGGATTTACTATCTTCCGCCGTATACTGTGCCGAGAAGTACAATTTCCGCTACTTTATATCGCTGCTGGAGCCCGTATTCTACCGTGCTCTACGAATTACCTTCCGTGTTCCGATGGAAAAGGTCGGGGGCAAAACGTTCTACAAGGGAGATGACGTGATTCCCGTAATCTTCGACATGGAGTCCATCTACCGCAATAAAGAGGCATACAACTGGCTGGTCTATCCGGCCGCATCGCACACCAGATCTGCCAGCAGAGCTATTTAGGCATTATAAAACCACTGTGTAAAGGTAGAGATTACGACTATGAACAAAGATCAGCTTATACTCGACAAACGGAATCGTTTATTTGTAAAAATTTTATGGGGACTGCTTGCCCTAGGCCTTCTCGCCGATGCAGGCGCAGGTCTCGGGACGGATATGATTGTCTTGCTGGCCGTCGTTGGCCTTATCAGCTGCGGCCTGGCAACCTTTATGACTTACAAACGGATTATGGTCCAATACATTATGTATGTCGTCCCGGTCATTCTAACCGCCTTAACGGTGCTGCTGATCGTATCCGATCCGCATCCGATTATAAGCACATACTTCCTCGTCTACGTCAATATTGCCGTCATGACGCTCTATGCGGATTACAAGCCTATCATCTTCACCGGCATTCTCGGCATGGGTATCAGCACGTACATCTTTCTGGATCCCGATTTGCAGCAGCAGTTGTTCCCGAATGATTCCCTGCTCTACCTGTTCTTATATCTGATCTTTGCGACGGTCGCGCTCTCCTTCTCCGCAAAATTCAGTCAACGCCTGCAGTCCGATGTGACGAACGAACGGCGCGAAGCGCTGGAAGCAAAGGAGCTTACCGAGAAGGTTGTAGAGAAGCTCAAATCGATGATTCATATTCTTGGCGAATTCAGCAGCGTTCAGAAAGGCACCGTCGAATCGACAGGTCAGATCTCGCGCGAGGTTACTACTACCTTTGCGGAAATGTCCGCTTCCATTGAGAAGCAGACAAGCATGGTGCTTAACGTTAGCGATTCTGCCCACACGATTGAATCGGCCGTCTCCCAGCTTCGTGAAGGATCAACGCAATTGCAGCAGTATTCCGCGGATACGGCCGTGCTGACCGTGGAAGGCAATGAGCTGATTCAAACCTTAACGACGGATGTGAACAGCGTCAAGGCGATTATCGCCCAGACCGTTTCCCTGATGGAGCAGTTGATTGAACAGAACGAACAAGTAAGCTCGATTGTTGGTTCGATCCGGGAGATTTCCGAACAGACGAATCTTCTGTCCCTGAATGCCGCAATTGAAGCTGCCCGTGCCGGAGAGCATGGACGTGGTTTTGCGGTAGTTGCCGGTGAGGTCCGCAAGCTAGCTGATAATGCGAATATTGCAGCCGGCGAGATTACGAGCATTCTAAGCACCATCCATGCATCCATTACAGCCGTAAGCGAGCAGGTACATCTCGGTCAGCAGGCCGTAGATACCAGCTACGAGGCATCGCAAAGGGTCGAAGGCATCATCAAGCGGATCAACAGCAATACCGAGCAGGTCAAGCAGCAGTCCGATACCGTTGGCGAATCCTCCAAACAGCTGTATGACCAGTACTCCTCTATCTCGGGCGAAATGACGGGTATGGCCGCCATAACCGAGCAGAATATGGCTTCTGTACAAGAGGTATGCGCCAGCATGGAAACCCAGGATGTAAAGATCGGCCATCTTGTGGAAGGCTACGGACAGCTGGATATCCTAATTTCCGAGCTTAAGCAATTGGTCGAGCCCACAACCAAATAACGTGAACGACGACAAACCGCAAGCGGATTCCGCTTGCGGTTTTGTTCGATTAACAGCTCCGTCCATTAATGACTTCTCATAGTAAATCGACAAAAAAATACAAAGCTTGATATAATGATTCAACATACATAGTTGCAGGTGGGCGGAATACTTATATGAGTTTATTTAAGCTGGATTTCTTGAAGAAAAATAAGAGACAAGAGGATATTCCGATTCTTTCCGAGTTGTTTAATACGTCCTTGTTTGATCATCGGTCAGACATCTTTCTGCTATTCGATCATAACGGACGGCTGACCGAAGCGAACCAGGCCTTTACGAATACATTAGGTTACTCTTTGGAGGAGTTCAAGCAGCTGACTTACGGCTCGCTTTTACCCGAGAATCAACGGCAGCGTGCGAAGGAGCACTTACAAAAGCTGCTGCTTGGCGAAATTCAAATTTTCGAAATCCGCGTTCTTCATAAAACGGGCCAATTCATCGACTTGACGGTTACCGCTTTCCCAAGAAAGATGAACGATGAAATCGATGGTTTCTACGCCATTGCGAAGGATCTGTCGAATATCAAATTAATGGAGCAGAGATACATTTCCCTGTTAAAAAATATGTTCAGCGCTGCCTTTATCATCGATTTGCAAGGCAACATCCTTGACGTGAACGATGCGGCCGTTAAATTAACCGGCTACGGCAAAGAGGAGCATGTCCACTTTAGTCAATTCATTAAGCCTGGGGACCTTGAGCAAGCGATGGCTTATAACCAGAGGGCTCTTGAAGGCGAAACTCTGTCTTTTCAAATAACGATTCTTCATAAACACGGTCATAGCGTTGATGTCATGACTACCCTCTCCCCGGTCTTTATGCATGAGCAGATTACGGGCATCATCGGAATAAGCAACGATATCTCGGACGAAACAAAAAACAAGCAATTATTTCAGATTAACAAACAACGCTACGAATCCCTGTTTGAACAGAACCCCGATGCGATCTCTTATTTTGATTTGAACGGCAACTTTATGGATTGCAACTCAGCGCTTGAAAATATATTAGGCTATTCCAGAGAGGAATTATTGTATTCCAACTATAGTCACTTGATTGCCGAATATGAAAGGGATAAAGCCCAATACTATTTCGATCAGGCGCTGCAGGGCACGGTCCAGAGTTACGAACTGGAATGCCTGCATAAGCAAGGTCATCTCGTTTACATGAAACTGACAAAGCTTCCTATCACGGTTGACAACCGTATTGTCGGGATTTATTCCATCGCCAAAGATGTCACAACAAGAAAACAAGCCGAGAATGCCCTCATCGAAGCCGAATCCAAATACCGCAGCCTGGTGGAAAAATCGATTGTTGGCGTCTATATTATTCAAAAAAATATCATTTTGTATGCCAATCCCCATCTGATAGACATGCTTGGTTATAAAGAAGCGATTATCGGAATGAGCATTTGGGACATTGTGTATCCGGACGACTACTCGTTTGTAAAACAAAACATTCAAATCCTGTATAACGAATCGGATGCCATCCGACATCCTCTCCGCGTGTTAACGGCGGAAGGGAAAATGCTTGATGTCGAGATGTATTCCAACCGGATCATGTATCAAGGCTCCCCTGCCGTCATTGGTACCATCCTTGATGTAACGGAGCGGAAACGGGCCGAGGAATTGAATGCTTTTCTCGCCTATCACGACTCCTTAACCGAGCTGCCCAACCGTAGAAAGTTCGAAGAGATACTGGAGAATACCTTGGAGACAGCCAAGATAACCCGCCGTCATTTCGCGGTCATGTATCTCGACATGGACCGCTTCAAATATATCAATGACTCATTAGGGCATGCCGTTGGAGACCAGCTGTTGATTGCCTTTGCCAAACGGCTGCAGGAGCAGATCAGGGAGAACGATTTTGCGGCAAGAATGGGCGGGGATGAATTTACCGTTATTCTTCCGCATATCCGGGACAATAACAGCGCGATCGAGGTCGCGAGGCGTATTATCGAGAGGACCCGAGAGCCCTTTTATATCGAGGATCACGAGCTCTTTATTACAACGAGCATAGGAATCAGCATCTATCCTAACGACGGGGACGATTCTTCCACTCTGATGAAAAACGCCGACTCCGCTCTTTATCGGGCTAAAGACCTTGGTAAAAACGGTTATCAGATTTTCACCTCCTCGATGAACGTGCAGACCTACAAAATCTTTACGCTCGAGAAGGATCTCCGCAAGGCTATTCAGCGTGACGAGCTGGAGATGTATTATCAGCCCAAGGTGAATATCCATACGGGCGAAATCGTTGGCGCGGAGGCGTTAATCAGGTGGAATCATCCTGAGTGGGGACTGATATCTCCAAATGAGTTTATACCGATATCCGAAGAAACCGGATTAATCGTGTCGCTTGGCAATTGGGTTAAGCGTACGGTATGCCGGCAAAACAAAGAGTGGCAGCTTGCGGGTCTAAAACCTATTCCGATCTCGATTAATGTAACGGCAAAACGGTTTCTATCCAAAGATATTTTGGATGCCACCCGGCAGATTTTGGCCGAGACCGAACTGGAACCCCGTTACCTGGAGATTGAAATTACGGAATCCTCGCTGCTTGAAAATGCGGAAACGGTCATGCATACCCTTGATGCGCTGAACAAGCTTGGCGTTACCATCTCGCTTGACGACTTTGGAACGGGCTACTCTTCCTTATCCTATCTGAAACGATTCAAGCATGCGATCAACATTCTGAAGATTGACCGGTCGTTTATTCATGACCTGCATCAAGGCAGCGACGATAATGCTATTATTAGCACGATTATTCAACTCGCCCAGCATATGAACATGTCGGTTGTCGCGGAAGGGGTAGAGACCGAGGAACAGCTTCATATTCTCAAGCTTTTGAAATGCGATCTGGTTCAAGGCTATCTGTTCAGCAGACCCGTGCAAGCCGAAGCGTTTGCCGAATTGCTAAAGCTCAGATTCCTGACTCCCCTTATTAAAGGAGTCGATGCCCCATTCGAGAATAGACGGGCTTATTTCCGGGTTCATCTCCCTCACCCTATCAGTGCTTTAATGACCGTCATCGAGATAAACGGAAGAAGCATTGAGCTTGGCAAAACGGAAATCGTCATCGAAAATGTAGGAGCCGGAGGCTTGCGATTCTTGTCTTCCATTCAGCTTGCCGTCCATCCCGGAATTCTGTTAGAGATAGAAGCTCAGCTTCTCTGCAAAACCTTTAAGCTCTACGGCAAGGTTGTCTGGCTAAAGGAGCTGGAACCCGGCATTTATCAATACGGCTTGGAATTCCAGATGAGCGACCATGAACGAACGCCGTTAACCCGCGTTCTCCACGCGTTATCCGCGCAGCTCATGAAGAATCCGATTGTTCCCGGCTGCAGATTCATAAAAGAAGACAGCATTCAATATCTTCGTGCCTTCTCCGACCAACGCTCCTCCCTCTAATCCCAAAAAGAACCGCAAGCGAATCCCCGCTTGCGGTTCTTTTTCCTCCTCCCCCACGCAGGATCTATTGGCATTGTGCTTGCTATTGTTTTGGTTCGTGTGGGAATGGATTGGAAGGTAAGTATTTCCTGGAGGAGCGCAGCGCTTGCCTTTGCTTGTGCTTTGCCACCATTGAATATTGTTCATGCAAAGCACAAGCAACAGCAACACCGAATTACAATAGGAGTAGCCATCCTATTGTAATTCGGTGTACCGGAAGGAGATACTTTCCTGTAAATCCATCATCCCCACGATACAAAAAAAGAAAGGCCGCCCAAAAGGACAGCCTTCCCTCTATACTTCTATGCCATGCTTCGCCAAAAGATCCTGCACCACTACACTTACCATGATAAGCCCGGCAACAGGCGGCACAAAGGCGTTGCTCGCGGGCGGCTGCTTCGCTTTGCGGATCTCCGGAGCATTCTCCGGCACGATACGCTGCGTCACGTCCTCGCGAGGCTTCTTCGGCAGCTCGTCGGAAAATACAACCTTCACGCCTTTTTTAATGCCATCCTTGCGCAGCTTTGTACGGACAACGCGCGCAATGGGATCGGTATGCGTCTTCGAGATGTCCGCAACCGTGAATCTAGTCGGATCCATCTTGTTGGCGGCACCCATGCTGGAGATGATCGGAATTTTCCGCTCCAAGCATTCCTTGATCAGATGGACCTTGTACGAGATGGTGTCGGAAGCATCCACCACATAATCAAGCTCATAAGCAAACAGCTGCTCATACGTTTCTTCCGTATAGAACATCCGCAGAGAGATGACATCGCATTCCGGATTAATCAGCTTAATCCGGTCGCGCATCAGATCCGCCTTCGGCTGTCCTACTGTCGTCGTAAGCGCATGAATCTGGCGGTTCACGTTTGTAATATCCACAACATCCTTATCGATCAGGATGATCCGGCCTACGCCGGTCCGGGCAAGAGCTTCGGCCGCGATGGAGCCTACGCCGCCGATGCCAAGCACGGCGACGGTACTCCCTCTCATCGCGTCGAGGCCTTCCGGGCCAATCGCAAGCTCGGTACGAGAAAATTGATGCAGCATAATTCGTTGCCGCCCCCTAAAAAGAATTGTCACCTAAACAGCCTTATGGCTGTTCGTGATGATTCTTACATCGAAAGCATAAGCTTAAGCTTGCTTGTTGCCTGCAGCAGCCGCTTCTGGCTTAGGCTTCAGTACAGTACGGATATGGAGCTGCTCAAGCTGCGACAGCTCGACCGGAGACGGTGCATCGCATAGCAGGTCGGTTGCGCTTGCCGTTTTCGGGAATGCAATGGTTTCGCGCAGGTTCGTGCGGCCCGACATCAGCATAACGAGACGGTCAAAACCAAATGCGATACCGCCGTGTGGAGGCGTACCATATTCAAATGCGTCAAGCAGGTAGCCAAAGCTCTCATACGCTTGTTCATTGGAGAATCCAAGTGCACTAAACATTTTTTCCTGAATTTCACGTCGGTAAATACGCATCGAGCCGCCGCCTACTTCGTAGCCGTTCAGTACGATATCGTACGCTTGCGCGCGGATTTGACCAGGATCTGTTTCGAACAGGTGCAGGTCTTCGTCTTTCGGGCGTGTGAACGGATGGTGAACCGCTACATAACGTTTTGCTTCTTCGTCCCATTCCAGCATAGGGAAGTCAACAACCCATGCAAACTTGAACTTGGAGTCGTCGATCAGCCCCAGCTCACGGCCGACTTTCAGACGCAGGTTGCCCAGAACGTCGGCAACAACTTTCGCTTTGTCGGCGGAGAATGTCAGGAGGTCGCCCTCTTCAACGTTCAGACGCTCAGTCAGAGCCGCGATTTCTTCCGGCTTCAAGAATTTAACGATTGGACCCTTCCACTCGCCGTCTTTAATCGTGATCCATGCCAGGCCTTTACCGCCGTAACGGGCAGCGAACGGCTGCAGATCGTCAAGCTCTTTGCGGGACCAATGGCCGCAGCCTTTTGCGTTGAACGCCTTCACGACGCCGCCGCCTGCCGCAACGCTTGCGAATACTTTAACGTCGCTTGTCGCAACGATATCGGTAATGTCTTCGATTTCCATGCCGAAACGAAGGTCCGGCTTGTCGGAGCCGTATTTGTTCATCGCATCCGCATAAGTAATGCGCTGGATCGGAAGCTCAACCTCTACGCCAATCGTTTCGCGGAACAAGCGTGCAATCAACTGCTCCATCATGCCGAGCAATTGATCTTGCGTCAGGAACGAAGTCTCGATGTCGACCTGCGTGAATTCCGGTTGACGGTCCGCGCGAAGGTCTTCGTCACGGAAGCAGCGAGCGATTTGATAGTAGCGCTCAATCCCGCCGACCATCAGCAATTGCTTGAAGATTTGCGGCGATTGCGGCAGAGCGAAAAATTCGCCTTCGTGTACGCGGCTTGGTACCAGGTAATCGCGAGCGCCTTCCGGCGAGCTCTTCGTCAGGATTGGCGTTTCAACGTCGATAAAGCCTTCTCCGTCAAGGAAGTCGCGGAATACTTTTGCCGCTTTCGAACGAAGCAAAAGCGTTTTGTGCATTTCCGGACGGCGCAGGTCGAGGTAACGGTATTTCAGGCGAAGCGATTCGTCTACTTCAACGCCGTCTTCGATTGGGAATGGAGGCGTCTTCGCAGCGTTGATTACTTCGATTTCCGTCACGCGAATCTCGATTTCGCCTGTCGCCAGGTTTTTGTTAACCGTTTCAGCATCACGTTCTACAACCGTACCTTTAACAGCCAGTACGTATTCGTTACGAGCGCGGTCGGCAATTGCCAACGCTTCGCCGGAGAAATCAGGGTTAAATACGGTTTGCACGATACCTGTACGGTCGCGCAGGTCGATGAATAATACGCCGCCAAGGTCACGACGGCGTTGTACCCAGCCGTTCAATGTTACTTCTTCGCCAATGTTGGCTTTTGTTAAGGTGCCGCACTGATGAGTTTTCAGCATCATAATGGATGTAACTCCCCTTTATAATTAGTTGGATTTCAGTTCTGAGGCAAGACTTGCAAGCGCCACTACGCGCTGCTCGCCAGTCGCCATTTCCTTCAAGGCAATCTCGCCGCGCGCCAGTTCGTCATCGCCGAGAATTGCCGTATAACGGGCTTGCAGACGGTCTGCCGACTTCATCTGCGCCTTCATTTTACGGCCCAGATAATCGCGCTCCGCGCGGATACCGGAGGTACGGAGCTCGTAGACCAGTCTTGTTACTTCCCGGTCTGCCGCTTCGCCAAGCGCGACCACATAGACGTCTACCTGATGCGCATTGTCCAGCTCGGCTTGTTGATGCTCAAGCAGCATAATCGTGCGTTCCAGGCCAAGTCCGAGACCTACGCCTGGTTGATCCGGTCCGCCGATTTCGGCTACAAGCCCGTTGTAACGGCCGCCGCCGCCAATCGTATCGATAGCACCGATCCCTTCCGCTTTGTATTCGAAAGCGGTATGGGTGTAATAATCCAGGCCGCGAACAAGCCTCGGATTAATCGAGTACGGAATACCCATATCCGACAGGTACGTTTTTACCTTATCAAAGTGGGTATTGCATTCCTCGTCCAGGCTGTCCAGAATCGATGGCGCGCCTTCGAAATGAGCCTGATCCACCTTGCAGTCCAGCACGCGAAGCGGATTGCGCTCCATGCGGGACTGGCAGTCCTTGCAAAGCAGCTCGCGTTTTGGCATAAGGAAGGCAAGCAGCTTCTCCCGGAAGGCTGCGCGAACCGCCGGCGTACCAACGGAGTTGATCTCCACGCGGACGCCCTTCAATCCTACCTCCGTGTAGTAGGTATACCCCAGCGCGATAACCTCTGCGTCAATCGCCGGATCGACCGATCCAAGCGCTTCGATTCCGAATTGGTGGAACTGGCGGTAACGGCCGGCCTGCTGACGCTCATAACGGAACATCGGTCCGATATAATAAAGCTTCGATACATCCGGCTCGCCGTAAAGCTTGTTCTCCACATAAGAACGGACAACGCCCGCCGTTCCTTCCGGACGAAGGGTGATGCTGCGGTTGCCGCGATCGGTGAAGGTGTACATCTCTTTCTCCACAATATCCGTCGTTTCGCCTACGCCGCGTTGGAACAACTCCGTCGATTCAAAGATCGGCGTGCGAATTTCACGGAAATTAAAGCGCCGGCAAATATCGCGGGCTTTCTGCTCCGCATACTGCCATCGCTCAACTACTCCAGGCAGTATATCCTGCGTGCCCGGTGACTTTTGAAAAGCCATTGCAAACCCTCCTAAAAAGAATTGTCGCGTCTTTTGCGATGATTCTTACTTCGTAAGCATAATCCAAAAGAATTGTCGCGTCTTTTGCGATGATTCTTACTTCGTAAGCATAATCCAAAAGAATTGTCGCGTCTTTTGCGGTAATTCTTGCTTCGTAAGCGTAACTTAACGACTTTTAATCACGCAAAAAACTCCCGCCCCTAACGATATGCCGTTAAAGGCCAATCGTTAGGGACGAGAGTTGATCTCCCGTGGTGCCACCCATATTCCGGACAATCCTGTCCGCTCATTAACGGTTAACGCCCGTTACACGCAGATCGGCTAATAACGATGGTTCTTTCGAATCACCCGTTCACCGTCTGTTCTCCGGAAGGTCTATTCATCCTGTCACCATAAAGACGCTTGCAGCCTAGGCGCCTCTCTCTGGGTACGTGTACGGGATTACTGTGTTCCATCAACGAATCAGAAAATTTATATACTGAGTCCTAATTCTAACCGTGTCGACATAATAAGTCAATAGTCAATCACATTTCTTCAGTATGCCTCTTTGCGGGCAAAAAAAAACCTGCAGCCATCGTTGCAGGTCCAGAATTTATATTTTTAAAAAGGGGGTCGAGATTTATTATAGGATAGCGATGTTAAAAAACCGTTATAAACTCATTACAGTAATATTACAAAATAGTAAGCGGTTCATTTACGAACATTCGGCTTTTGAAGCAGAAAAGCCGCCCGAAGAGCGGCTTTTGCTTAGCTTGATGTTTGAGTTACATGCGTCCGCCGGGCTCACGCCGATTCGAAGGGAAGGCGAGAAATTCCTCCGCCGTCTCCACCTGCTCCTCCAGCCTCGACATCACGATCGCTTCGCGGCGGTCCGTATGAAGAAGCCGGCGGGAAGCCCGCTCCACGCCTTGTTCCTTGCGGGATTGATGCATAAGATAAGCTCCTTCTGCCAACAGATACTTGAGGCCGATTTAGCCATGCCTGTCTCTATTGTTTCCAGCCGAAGCTTATCTTACCCGCCATTTACTGCTTGCTGTCGATAATTAATGTCACAGGTCCGGAGTTCACGAGAGCGACGTCCATCATCGCGCCGAACCGGCCTGTCTCTACGACAAGGCCCGCTGCACGGAGCAGCTCGTTGAACCGGTTGTAGAGGGGTTCCGCCAGCTCCGGACGTGCGGCAGCCATAAAGTTCGGACGCCGCCCTTTCCTGCTGTCCCCGTATAACGTGAACTGCGAAATCGATAGAATCTGTCCGCCGACGTCAACGACGGAGAAGTTCATCTTCTCATTCTCGTCCTCGAAGATCCGCAGACTCGCTACTTTATCCGCCATCCAGCGGATATCGTCTTCCGTATCCTCATGCGTGATCCCGACGAGAAGCACAAGGCCGTGATCGATCGCCCCTACGACTTCACTGTCGATTGTTACGCTTGCCTGCTTGCTTCGTTGTACAACTACCTTCACTGCGGGTAAACCTCCAACTAACTGTTCATAATGCGCTGAACGGAGTATACGTCCTGAACTCGTTTGATTTTCTCTACTACAGAGGATAAATGATCAATATTACGGATAAGCACGGTCATATGAATCATCGCCATTTTGTTCTTCACCGAGCGGCCCGTAACCGCCGAAATATTCGTCTTGCTCTCGGACACAGCCTGCAGAACCTCGTTGAGAAGCCCCGACCGGTCATGGCCGGTAATCTCGATATCTACGCTATAGTTGGATTCAATCGAATCCTCCCATTCCACTTCGATGACGCGGTCCGCCTCTTCACCATCCGCGTTAAACGGAATGTTCTGGCAGTCCATCCTGTGAACGGACACGCCTCTGCCGCGCGTAATATAACCGATAATCGTATCGCCCGGCACCGGATTGCAGCAGCGTGCGAAACGAACCAGCAAATTGTCGATTCCCTTTACCGTTACGCCATTGGTCGGCCGGTTCTTGCGGTGGCCGGGGGATTTCATTTCCTTCGGCTCGGAGGTCAGCTCGATCAGATTGGATTTCTCCGCTTCCTTGCGCAGCTTCTCCGTCAGACGCGTACAAATCTGCGCGGCCGTAATACCGCCAAACCCGATGGCCGACATCATATCTTCAATATCGTTGAAATTGAACTTGTTCGCCACTTCCTGCAGCTTGTCGTCGCTCATCCAGGCGGACGGCTCAACGCCCAGGCGCTTCAGCTCGCGCTCGAGCAGATCGCGGCCTTTGGCCACGTTCTCTTCCCGCTTCTCGCGCTTGAACCATTGGCGGATCTTGCTGCGGGCATGGGACGATTGCGCGATCTTCACCCAGTCCTGGCTAGGACCATAGGAATGCTTCGACGTTAAAATCTCGATAATGTCGCCCGTCTTCAGCTTATGGTCAAGCGGTACAATCCGCCCGTTGACCTTCGCGCCGATCGTCCGGTTGCCGACCTCCGTATGGATCCGGTATGCAAAGTCCAGCGGAACGGAGCCGGCAGGCAGCTCAATGACTTCCCCGCTTGGCGTAAACACAAATACGAGATCGGAGAAAAAGTCCATCTTGAGCGATTCCATAAATTCCGAGGCGTCGCGCGCTTCGTTCTGGAGCTCCATAATTTCGCGGAGCCAAGACATTTTGTCCTCGAAATTATTGTTTGGCACAATCGTGCCTTCCTTGTAAGCCCAATGGGCCGCGATACCGTATTCGGAGGTGCGGTGCATATCCCAGGTACGGATCTGCACTTCCGTCGGATCCCCGTTAGGTCCGATTACCGTCGTATGCAAGGACTGGTACATGTTGGCCTTCGGCATCGCAATATAGTCCTTGAACCGCCCCGGCATCGGCTTCCACAGCGTATGAATGATGCCCAATGTGGCATAACAGTCTTTAATGTTGTCTACGATAATCCGGATCGCCATCAAATCGTAGATCTCGTTAAACTGCTTGTTCTTGACGGTCATTTTCTTGTAAATGCTGTATATATGCTTCGGACGGCCCGAAATATCCCCATCGATGCCCATCTCTTCGAGCTTCTCTTTAATCCGGCCGATTACATCGGAGATAAACAGCTCGCGCTCCGCCCGCTTCTTCTTCATCAGATTCGCGATACGGTAGTATTGCTGAGGATTCAAATACCGCAGAGCGATATCTTCCATCTCCCATTTAATCGCGGAAATACCAAGCCGGTGAGCAATCGGGCAAAAGATTTCCAGAGTCTCGTAGGCGATGCGCCGCTGTGCTTCCTCGGACTGGAACTTCAGCGTGCGCATATTATGAAGGCGGTCCGCCAGCTTGATCAGAATAACCCGGATATCCTGCGCCATCGCCAGGAACATTTTCCGGTAGTTCTCATTCTGCTGCTCTTCCTTCGAACGGAACTTGATCTTCTCGAGCTTGGTCAACCCGTCGACGAGCATTGCGCAGGTTTCGCCAAATTTCGCGCGGATGACCTCAAGGTCAACTGTCGTATCCTCAACAACGTCATGCAGTAATGCCGCGATAATCGACAGTACGTCCATTTGCATATCCACGATGATTTCCGCAACGGCAACAGGGTGAAGAATGTAAGGTTCCCCCGATTTGCGCACTTGTCCGTGGTGGGCTTGGTCCGCAAATTCATAGGCTTCCCTGATGCGTACAAGATCCTGTTCTTTTATATAGGCCGACGCCTTTTCGATTAACTGCTCTATGCCCATGAATTGTCCTTTCCGAACGCTTTACTCCGATTCGCGCATTTTCCGAGTTTTCTTAATATTATGCTGGAAGTAGGCATCCGCGTCAACCTGCATCCCTCACCAAATTTCGCATAAGGAAGCTAAGCGGATTCGGCCGGAATGCGAATATGAACACGCGTACCTTCACCTTCCGCGCTCTCAATCGCCACGCCAAAATCTTTGCCGTAATAAAGCTGGATCCTCTCATGTACATTACGGATTCCGTAGCCTACGCGTTGCATCCCGTCGCCGCTAAATATATGGAAAATCGTCTCTTGAGGCATGCCGTTGCCGTTATCCTCAACGAGCAAATGGACTACTCCCCCTTCCAGATACCCGCTCACAAGTATTTCAATTCGGTCTCCGCGCCAGGCATGCTCGAGCACATTCTCGACAAAAGGCTGGACGATCAGCTTTACGGTTGCGAGTTCGACAATTTCCGGGGAAATATTATAGTCGATTCGGACCCGGTCGCCGTATTTAATCTGCTGGATGTCCATATAAGCCCGGACCTGCTCGATTTCCTTGCCGATCGGAATAATAGTCTGCCCTTCATTTAAGGACAACCGGTAAAACTTGGCGAGGTTCATGACCATCTGATGCTGCTTCTCGACCTGCCCGAATTTGGCCAGCCGGCTGATCGAGGAAAGCGTATTATATAAAAAATGCGGATTGATCTGCGCTTGAAGCGTCTCCAGCTCCGCCTCTTTCTTTTTCAAATTTGTCGTATAGACCTCATCGATCAGGTTTTGCGTTCGTTTGCC
Organism: Paenibacillus sp. MMO-177; assembly: GCF_037147795.1. Taxonomy (NCBI): domain Bacteria; kingdom Bacillati; phylum Bacillota; class Bacilli; order Caryophanales; family Paenibacillaceae; genus Paenibacillus; species Paenibacillus sp. MMO-177. Next base: position 72,329 of record NZ_JBBCUR010000001.1, read on the forward strand.
CAGCTCGTTAAGCGAGGACGCAATCGTCGTAAATTCATCGTTGCCGCTGTAATGAATCCGCCGCTGAAAGTCTCCCTGGCGGAAGGATTGAAGAACGGACATCACCTTGAATACCCGCCGTGAGAACGTTCTCGAGACAAATGTCGCGACCAGCAGAATCAGCACGCAGCTCGCACTGCAAATGACCAGCGTCAGCCGTTTAACCTTCTCCGTATCCTTCTCAAGCACTGAGTACGGAACCATCGCCGTGAGACTCCAGTTCAGACCGGGAATCGGCTGCCGGATAACGAGATAATTTTTGCCGCTCCCCTCATCCCACAGCTGCTCGGTCGACTGCGCGGTTGCTCCCGAAGCATACAGAATATTACGGTTGCCGTCGGTAATGAACAGTGTGCTGCCTGCGCCGATTTTGCGGGAATCCACGCTTTGGAACAAATCGGACAAATACACGCTGATCCGCATAAAGCCAATCTCTTTCGGTTTTGCCGATTCCAGATCAACTAACCGCCGGAGCAGCGATATCCGGTTATAGCGGCCGTCATCCTCAATCTGCTCCCACTCTTGCGTCTCTCCGTATTGCTCGGCCGGGTATGATTTGTACCAGGGCTTCTGCGTAATCCGGTTCAAATGAAGCAGGTCAAAAAACTTGCCCTTCATGGCAAGAGGGTCGATATTTTTGGTATCGTAATAAATTTCAGGCAAAGTCTCATTGCGCAAATAAACGGTCAGCCACATGCTGCGGTTCGTCGATTCGATGGTCTGCCTGAACTTCGGAAGCAGCAGCTTGGTTGTTGCTTCATAGCTCACCCAGCCCTCTTCGTAATGGAGCAGCTGCTTCGACAAGGTTGTATCATAATAGAGAAGATCGGATAGACGGACCGTATCTTCCAATTTATAGACGACGTTATCTTCGATTTGCTTCAACGTTCCTTTAATGGTGTTCGTCGTGTTCGAACGGATTGAATCCGTCATGATGCCGCTGGCAAAGTAGCCAAACAGAAAGATCGGTATAATGATCAGCATCATATACGAGATCAGCAGCTTGATGCCAAACGGAATAAACTTGCGGGGATGATTAGTGCCTGTGAGCGGCGAATGCGTCATATTTAGCGGTGTCTCCTGAATTCGATTGGCGTCATGCCGAATGTCTCTTTAAACTGCCGGCTGAAATAAGGCATGTAGCGGTACCCCACCTGGTCAGCCACCTCGTAAATTTTCACCTTCGGATCCTTCAGAAGCTCTCCCGCCCTCTCCATTCGCATCGTAATGACGTATTCGCTGAAGCCGACGCCCATCGCTTCCTTAAACATAAGACCTAAATAATTAGGGGAAAAAGCAAACCGGTCCGCCACTTCCTTCAGCGTCAGGGAACGGTTCAGATGCAGCTTCATATAAGCGATGACTTCTTGAATGAGCTTCGTATGCTTGCCCGGTTCAATAGAGGACGTCTCACTCAGCTGCTGATAACGGGGACCCGTACGGTTTGCAGCCTCCCGCCACTGCCTTTCTTCCTCCTGCCTTCTAGTGACCTCGTCCAGCTCCTTGGTTACGCGAACGAGCGCGTTAACCAGCTCGGAGTCGTCCATCGGCTTCAGCACGTAGCTGTATGCCCGTAGCGACAAAGCCTGCTTGACGTAATGGAAATCCTGATACCCGCTGACGAAAATCACTCTAAGACCCGAGCAGCTTTCGGTCTCCTGCGCCTTGCGGGCAAGCTCCAATCCGGACATGCTGGGCATATGTACATCCGTAACGAGAATGTCAACCTTCCCGTCCTTTAACACCTCATAAGCATCAAAGCCGTTGTTGACGGCTGCCACAACCTCAAGGCCGAGCTCTGTCCAGGGAATAAACAAACGCATGCCTTCCAGGTCAAGCACTTCATCATCCGCAATCAACACCTTATACATGAGGCATCTTCTCCCGTTCTCGCAGAATGGTTAAGCTTAAGCCGTGAAACGGCAGAACCGCCCCTATGCATAGGGACGGCGCTGACCGCTTGACCAAATTATACTCCACCAATAGTCTGGATGTTAATTGCCTTTCATGCTTTTTAAATTTTCCTGCCATCTAGCCGTCTTGTAAGCTAGCAGCTTGTCGTATCCAATTGCTTCGGCATCCTTCTGCGCTTTATCGAGGATCGCAAGAACCTCTTCATCGCTCTTCGCGTACAGCGCTTTTGCTCTTGCTTCCTTGTACAGCTCTTCGAAGGTTTGAGCGATAATGCCTTCCTCGGAATCCGGAGCCGGCGCAAGGTTGATGAATTCCGTAGCGTTCTTCTGCGTTTTCCACGTAATCGCATTTTGCCAGCGCGCTTCCCACGACTGCTGCTCTTCAGGCAAGGTCAGCTCGAATTTCATTTTGGACGTATCGATAAAGACGGTATTGCCGTTCCATTGGAAGTTAACCGTTGCATCCATCATTTTCGTGCGGCCTTCCACGTCGGAGGTGTAAGCATCCGTAAAGATTGGGGAACCGTCCGCGTCCGTGCCTTTCCAATAGATGCCTTCAGGTCCCCAGAACAAGGTGCGCGTGCCTTCAGGACCAGTCAAATAATCGAGGAAGGCGAAAATTTTCTCCGGATCTTTAGCCGATTTGGTAATGACGCTTACGTTCCAGCCCAGCTGCGTGTAAGTGCCTGCCCAAATTTTATTCTTATCGAGTCCTGCTTTATGAACCGGCCATACCATCATGTAACCCGAATTCGGATCCTTCTTCTTCAGCTCGGCATCGCCAACTGCGCCGTATTCCGTTGGGCTGGCGCCGGCAAATACCGCGGCCGTGCCGTTAAAGGCCTGCTCCTTCACTTGATCCTTCGTTTGCGTCAGGGCATCCGGAGACATCAGCTTCTCGCGGAACAGCTTGCTTGCGAACTGCATCGACTCGCGGAAGACCGGATCAAGGAACAGCGAAGTTAGCTTGTCGCCGCTTGGCACGGCACGGTTAGATACGTAAGCCGGCGAGTAATCCTCACCGAAGGCCGAATACAACACGTCGAGTCCTTGGCCGTCAATCGCCAAATCCGGGTTAAACGGCGTTACGTTCGGATATTTCTCTTTGACCATTTTCAGATAGTTGTAGAAATCGTCCGTTGTTTCGAGTGCCGGTTTGCCGAGCTCCTCATAGATCTTTTTATTCAAAAGATACCCGGCGTTGCCGTTAGGCTGGGACGTATACCAGTTCGGGAACTGATAGATCTTGCCGTCCTTCGAACGCAGCATGTTGATCGCCTCTTCGCCAACCCACTTCTTGAAGTTCGGATATTTATCGAGATAATCGTCAAAAGGAACCAGCATGCCCGCTTCGCGCAGCTTCTCGACATCCGCTCCGCGGTCCATCCAGATGACATCAGGCAGGTCTCCCGAAGCAATCATGGTGTTCAGCTTCTGTGCGGCATTGCCGCCCGATTGAACCGGCGTAATATCGACCTTCATATTGTCCTTAATCCATTTGGTTGCTTCATCCCCGCCCCAGGCTGGCATCGAATACCAGTCGTAATGCCCGTAAAAAGAGAACTTCAGCGGCTCGCTGCCAAGCTTCCATGCTCCCGAATCGCCAGCCGTGTTCGCGGGCGACTCGCTTTCAGCCGGCTTTTGGCTGTTTGTCGCTGCCGGTTCGTTATTTGTCTTGTTTCCGTTACCGCTGGAACATCCCGTCATTGCTAAAGTGATCGCCATTACGCTTGCTAGTCCAATCGTTGCCGATTTCCTCCATCTGCTCATCTTCATAATACCCCTCTCTCCCATGCTTTTAATTATGTTCAGCGGAAGCGGATTTGTCGATCCATGCTGCCGGGCAAGCGTATCCGTTTCACGTTGAAAACGCTGGTTGGACGCAAGCTCCCTATTCCTTCAAAGAGCCTACCAACACCCCTTTTACGAAATACTTCTGCACGAACGGATACACGGCGATAATCGGAATGGTCGCCACCATCATGGTAGCCATCGAAAGCGACTTGCTGGTCACGCTTTTCATCGAGCTGAGCCTGCTCTGGGATGCGGAATCCAGCTGCGAGAACTGCTCGCTCATAATATTGGAATTCAGAATCTGCTGAAGCATCGTCTGAATGGGAATAAGCTTTTCCTTCGTAATGTAGAGACTTGGGTAAAACCAGTCGTTCCAGTGCCCCACCGCCGTAAATAAGGCGAGAGTAGCGATAACGGGACCGGATAGCGGCAGAATAATGCGGAAGAACGTTGCCCAATAGCCGCAGCCGTCGATTTGCGCCGATTCCTCGAGACCTTTGGGAAGTCCCTGGAAGAAGGTCCGGAATATAATCATGTTCCATACGCTGATCAAACCCGGAATGATAAAGACAAGGAAGTTATCCATAAGGCCGAGACCGCGGATTAACAAGAATGTTGGGATAATGCCGCCGCTGAAGTAGAGCGTAACAATGCAGGCGATCATATAAAACTTGCGTCCGATCAGCTCGCGCTTGGTCATGCCGTAAGCAAATATGGCGGTAAACAGAATAGAGCAGGCTGTGCCAATCACCGTCCGCATTACTGAGATATAAAATCCGTTGATAATCCGTTTGTCCTGGAAAACGATTTCGTAGTTATCGACTGTAAAAGCCCTCGGCCAAAAGGTCACGCCGCCAAGCGCCGTGTCCATCCCCTTGTTAAACGAGATTACCGCGGCGTTCCAGAACGGATAAAAGGTAAAGAAGGCGATAACGGTCAGGCTGATATAAACGAAGATCGATAAGCTTCTATCGCTTAAGCTGGATTTGATTCTCATACGCGGGCGGTCCTCCTTGTGCGATTATGTGCTTGCCTTACCATAAGCTGTTGCCGGTTCTTCTTGCCAGCAGATTGGCAAAGGTGAGCAAGCCAACGCTGATAACGGCCTTAAACAAACCAACTGCCGTCGCATAGGAGAAGCGCTGTCCGGTTATCCCCGTTCTGTACACGTACGTATCCAGCACATCCGATACGTCTCTCAGCACCGGATTAACGCCGAGCAGGAGCAGATCCTCAAAGCCTGCGCTAAGCAGGTTGCCGATTGCGAGAATGAGGAAGATGATGACCACGGGCATAATCGTTGGAATCGTAATCATAAAGATTTGCTTGAACCGGCTTGCTCCGTCGATGGAAGCGGCTTCGTACATGTTAGGGTCAATGCCGGCAATTGCGGCCAGGTAGACGATAGAGCTGAAGCCGATCTCCTTCCAGACTCCCGTCGTTACGATAATCGTCCAGAAGTATTCCGGAATGGACAGGAAGCTGATCGGTTCTTTTATGAGTTGGATAGACTGGAGGAGAATATTCAAGCTGCCGTTCTCCACCGACAGGATCGACATCGCAAAGCCCGACACGATAACCCATGACAAGAAATGCGGCAAATAGCTCACTGTCTGTACAATGCGCTTGAAATACATGTTTTTCACTTCGTTGAGCATAAGCGCGAGAATGATTGGTGCAGGAAAGCCAAATAACAGCTTCAATACGCTGATGATAATCGTATTGCGCATCACCCGCTCAAACTCCGGTGCATGGAAGAACATTTCGAAATGCTTAAGCCCCACCCATGGACTATCCAAAAATCCTTTAAAAATGCTGTAATCCTGGAAAGCGGTCAGGACGCCGTACATCGGTATGTAACTGAATACGAAAATGAGCAGAAGCGCCGGAATAACCATCAGCTGCAAATCCCACTGTTTTAGCAACCGTGTAAGCTTGGATTTGCGCTTTAGCGCTTGTTCTTTCTTTGCAACGGTTACGGTGATTTCTGTCATTCGTTGTCCCCCTAAAAAGAATAACAACACGTTTTTGGTTGCGATTCTTACTTCGTAAACTTCAGCTAGAAGCGAGTGCCTTGCTTTTATTTTAGAATCGGAGAGGGTTCGTTACTATTTGCCAGACCAACGAAAAATGATACATTTCAATTGAATCATGTCAATATTAATAACATTGAATTCCGATGTATGCGGTTGCATTTTGGAGATGAGAAATGAATCCGTTTCCACCTCACATCGTTTGAAAGGGGCATGAAAACAAAAAAACTGCCCCTTTCGCTTACGCGTCAGGGGCAGTCAAGGTCAAAGGTAATCTTAGTACGTTACGAGGGAGAACACTTCCACGCCTTCCAGCTTCTCGCGGCCAGTCAGGTAGGACAGCTCGATCAGGAATGCAGCGCCAACTACTTCGCCGCCCAGCTGGCGGACAAGGTTCATCGAAGTCGCGATTGTACCGCCTGTAGCAAGCAGGTCATCCGCAATAAGTACGCGCTGGCCTGGAGAGATCGCGTCCTTATGCATCGCCAGGCTGTCATTGCCGTATTCCAGGTCGTAGCTTGCCTGGATGGTCTCGCCAGGCAGCTTGCCGCTTTTGCGGATTGGCGCAAAGCCAACGCCCAGCGCCGTAGCGAGCGGAGCGCCAACCACAAAGCCGCGCGCTTCCGGTCCGGCGATAATGTCGATTTTCAGATGCTCAACCGCTTTACGGATATCTTCGATAGCAGCGCGGTAAACGTCGCCATCCTTCAGAAGGGTTGTAATATCCTTGAATCTAATGCCTGGTTGCGGAAAATCGGGAATCACCCGGATGTAGTCTTTGAAATTAATTTCGCTCATTCTTTTGTTCAATCCTTTCTCTACTTCCCATATCAATTATGCCATTACTTCGTTTGGAACATACGGCGAACGCAGCCTTTCGGCTTCGCGTTTGGCCTCTTGATACCTCTGCGATGTACCAAGATCACGCTTTTGTGGTGCTTCGACAATGACGAAATGAGTACCGTCTACCGCAATAAAGCCAAGCTCGAGGAAGACCTCCAGCATGACGGTTATCATCTGCTCCGGCCAGCCGCATTGCTCGGACAGATATGTTTCAATCCCTTTTGCCGGGATGCGCTGCTTCCTTCTAAGCAGCTGGTAGACCTGTCCGAAGTGCTCCCGTTCAGGGAATCTGGCAAGCGCTCCTCCGAAATGCAGATCATGAATATGCAGCTGGGCTTTGCGCTGGCCGTTCCATTCGTTGATCGACAGCTCGCCTACGAGATCAACAGGAAGACCAGCCTGAAGCTGATTGGAGAGCTCTCCCAATCCGAAGCCTACCGCATCGAGAGAAGCACGTCCGCTGCGGAGCGACAGCTTCAAATGCCTGGCATCCTTGCCCATCGTTCTATAGTCCGACAGCTCGGCGGATTGCAGCAGCAGCCTAGGAGACGGATTGCCCGCTCCAAACGGCTCAAGCAGGGCAAGCTGACCAATCGTATGGACACTTGCGTCTCCAACCGAACAGACAAGGTCAATCGCAGTCCTCGGAATCCAATCCTGCTCCGTCAGCCATTCCATCGCCAGCTCTCCAAGCCTCTCTTCGAAAGCTTGCAGCTGATCGCGGTGAAGGCTCATGCCTGCAGCCGCCTGATGACCGCCGTAATGGTCCAGCAGTTCGTGGCATTCGGTTAACGCGGCGTGAAGATCATAACCTTCAATGGATCTGGCCGAACCTTTGCACATGCCGCTGTCCGGATCGATGCCAAGGATAATAACCGGCTTGTAATAACGCTCCAGGATCTTGGAGGCAACGATACCGATTACCCCGACGTTCCACCCTTCGCCGGCGAGCACGATGACGGCAGGCTCGGGTCTCGCAGCCGCCTGAGCAGCGTCCCTTTTCCCCTGCCACTGCTGCTCGGCTTCCTTCACAATGCCGTCCACGATTCGTTGTCTTTCCTTGTTGAGCACATCCAGAGAAGATGCAGCTCGAATTGCCTCATCGTAATCGCCGGTCGTCAGCAGCTCTACCGCGCGCTTCGCATGATCCAACCGGCCCGCAGCATTAATGCGGGGTGCCATGCCGAAAGCAACGGTCGTCGACGTAACTTGATCCAGCTCAATCCCGCAGGCTTCCGATAAAGCGCGGAAGCCGATATTGCCGGTATTTTGCAGCCGGGCGAGTCCCGCCCGAACCAATACCCGGTTCTCGTCCGTCAGCGGCATAATGTCTGCAATCGTGCCAAGGCTGACAATATCCGTCCATTCCATGGGCGGACGCCCCATCAGGGCCGTCGCTAACTTGAAGGCTACGCCAACGCCGGCCAAGCCTTTGAACGGATAGGGACAGTCCTCCCGCTTCGGATTAACGACGGCAACGGCACCCGGAATCCGCTCCGGCGGTTCATGGTGATCGGTTACGACGATATCAATGCCCAGCGACTTCGCGTATTCTACCTGCTCGAAAGCGCTGATGCCCGTGTCAACCGTAACGATAAGACGAACGCCGTCCGCCGCGGCCAAATCGATCGCCCCGTTATTAAGGCCGTAGCCTTCCAAAGCGCGATGCGGAATATAATAATCAAAGGTATAACCAAGTTCGCGGAAAACATGGATAAGCAGCGATGTGCTGGAAACCCCGTCGGCATCATAGTCCCCGTAAATGCGAATGAATTCGCCGTTATCTGCCGCTTGCCTAATCCGGGCAACGGCTTCCTTCATTCCAATCAACAGATACGGGTCGTGCAGCCGCTCTTCCCCTCCCCGCAGGAAGGTCTCCGCCGCTTCCTTATCCTTATAGCCTCTCTGGACAAGAAGCTTGGCAACAAGAGGAGGAATACCAAGCTGAGCTGACAGCTGTTCCGCCTGCTGTTCGTCCTCTTCATTCCAAGGCGCCAAATTCCAGCGTGTTTTTGCCTGTATCACGCTAAAGTTTCAACCCCTTTCCATTCTATTGCAGAAGCGTTGGCATATGCTCCTGGTTCGGGTCATGATTCGATTTGTACGGATAACCAGGATCGTAAGGCTCTACATGGATCGTCACGTCCGTAACATGACCAAACCGCGTAAGCAGCAGCTGCTTAACCCGCTTTGCAATTTCATGGCCTTCCAATACGGAAATACGCGGATTTACGCTAATTACAATATCGGCAACAACGTAATGCCCCAGTTCCTTGGCCTGAATCGATTCTACGGTAATAACCCCTTCTACCCGCTGAATCAGCTGCATCAGTATTTCCGTGTCCTCGTTTTGGGTTTCGGCCTTTGCATCTTTTCTTACAAAACCGGCTATCGTACGATAACCGCTTAACATGACAATAACTGCAATCACAATTGCAGCCGCAGGGTCCAAATAATACAGTGCCGGCAGCGCAGCAGCCTTCCCAAGCATAGCTCCCCCCGCTCCAACAAGCGCCGCAAGCGAGCAATACAGGCTTGAGCCTCGTTCTTTCTGGGAGAAGAACATCTCGCGTACGAGCAAACTTAGGAGAATGGCGGCAAGCGCGGTCCAGTGCGGCGGTTTATCTACTCCTTCCGCAATGGAACGAATGGCGGAAATGCCAATCTCCAGGCTCGTAATCAGAAAAAACACGGCCAGGAAAACATTCGTCAGTGCTTCTGTCCGCAGCACTGCAGCCGTTTTCTTGCTTCCGTCCTGCTTACCAGGCAGCAAAGCAAAAGCGGCGGCACATTCTGCCGCCGTACGGAAGGCATCGGCGAGCAGCGATTTGCTGCCCGCGAGTCCGCCTACTATGCCTTTAAACAACGCCAGCGCCGCAGTTCCCCATAAGCCTGCCTGTTCAGCCGGCTTTGCCTTCGCAAATCGTTGTTCGGTTGACATTTATGCCTCCAGCGTGGAATGGACCGCCGGTTATGGAACAAGCCCAGCTCCCATTCCACTTCTCATAGAGTATTTTTCTATATATGACGTTAATGCTTATACCGCTTTTTTAGCCGCTGCTTTCGTAGACGGCTTTTGCTTGCTCTTCATGACCATCCACAGCGGAGCCGCGATACAGATCGAAGAGTAAGCGCCGCTTGCAAGACCAATCATCTTCGCGAGTGCGAACAGCTTGATCGATTCGCTTCCGAAGATAAAGAGACAGGTTGCGATAATGAGAACGGCGAGTACCGTATAGATATTACGCGCCATAGTCTGCCACAAGCTTTGGTTAACAAGGTCGCCAATCTGGTCTGCATTTTTCGTTTTCGCAAAACGAAGATTTTCGCGGATCCGGTCAAAGATAACGATCTTATCGTTAATCGAGTAACCAATCGTTGTCAGTACGGCCGCGATAAACGGCAGGTCAACCTGAAGACGGAAAATCGAGAACATGGTAATAACGACAAAGGCATCATACAAAATCGCAATGTTCGCGGCAAGCGCCATACGCCATTCGAAACGGATCATAACGTAGAGCATAATCGCCACGCTCGCGATAATAACCGCATAAATTGCTTTAACGCCAAGCTCCTGCGCCATATCCGGCGATACAACGTTAACCTCGGAAGATACTTTATCGCCGTATTTTTCTTTGAAAGCATCCTCGATCGCTTTAACCTTCGCCTGTTCGAGGACGTCGTCGAAACGGGCCGATACGCGGTCGCCGTTAGTGCCGCCTACCGTAGGCGTAACATTGGTATAGCCTTGTTGGGACAAAATATCTTTGGCTTCCGCCTGGGTAATCTTCTTGCCTACGAGAATATCCATGTTGGTACCGGCCTTGAAGTCAACCCCGAAGTTCATATGGAAGATGCTGAGCATCAAGATGCCGACAACAGTCAAAATAGCCGAGAACAAGAAAAACTTGTTGCGGTGTTTAATAAAGTCGAACCGAACCTTTGCATTATAGAGCACGGATTTCTGCCTCCTTCACGCCGTAGTAGCCAGGTTTAGTAAAGAGGTTACTGCGGATCAGCAATTGAATCAGCAGACGCGCCAAGAAGATGTTGGTCACGATACTTACGAGAATACTGAAGATCATCGTCAGGGCGAAGCCGCGGATTGCGCCGTTACCGATGAAGTAAAGGACCGCACAAGAAATGATATTCGTTACGTTCGCGTCCATTATGGTACGGAACGAGTTTTTCGAACCGGCCTTCAGGGAAGACAGCAGGCTCTTGCCGCTGCGGATCTCTTCCTTGATCCGCTCGTACATAATGATGTTGGCGTCAACCGCCATGCCTATACCGAGCACAAACGCCGCGATGCCCGGCAAGGTTAGCGTAGCGTTCATCAGCTCAAACACCACAACGAGCAGCCAAGTGTAGGAAATAACCGTAATACCGGCCACAAAGCCAGGAACACGGAACAAGACGACTAGCAAAATCAAAATGATAATTGTGCCGATAACGCCAGCGCCTACTGTATCCTCAAGAGATTTTTGACCAAGCTTTGCGCCTACGCTTTGCGTATATTTCTCCGTCAGCTTCAGCGGCAATGCGCCGAGGTTGATCGTGTCTTTTAGGTTATTAGCCTCGTCAAGGGAATAGTTACCCGAGATTTGTGCCGTACCGCCTGTGATTGGATAGTTGACCGATGGGCTGGACAACAATTTGTCGTCAAGGTAAATCGACAACGTTTTGCCTGTCAGCTTTGTCGTAACGTCTTCGAATTTCTTAGCGTCTTTCAATTTAATGGTGATCATCGGTTTACCCAATTGGTCAAACTCGACCTTTGCACCATTTTGCACGAAGTCATTGCCTTGCAGCTCGACCGTGCCGTCCGGACCGCGGAATGTCAGATTAACCGGCTTTTTCAGCATTTCTCTGATTGCCGTTTCATCCGTAACGCCAGCGATCTTTACGCGAATCCGGTTGCTGCCTTCACGCGTAATTTCAGGCTCGGCAATCCCGTTCGCGTCAATCCGCTGCTCCAGGCTTTTTGCCGTTTCCTTGAGCGATTCAGGCGTTACCTGTTCGCCGCCTTCAAGTGGCGAGGCTTCGTACAAAACCTCGAACCCGCCTTTCAAATCAAGACCGAGCCGGATATCTTTGACAAGAGCCGGGCTCGTCCATGCGATAGCGCCAAACATGATGACAACGACCGCAAGGAAGGCAGTTAATCTCTTCCAGTTCATACGTACATAGTCCCCCTTAAGATCTCAATATTCCTATTATACTTAGGTTGTACTTGCGTGTAAAATTGCGCGAAAAAAAAAGAAAACCCTTCCGTTAGAAATGGTTTCCCCGAAAAGCGCTCAGCGTCATAAAATTCATAAATTTTGTCACTTTTAAGGACAAGATATCGTTTACGATCTGATGTAGCTCCGGCTGACCGGTCTTGTTGTATTTCTCGCTTACGCATTCCCAAATTTCTTTTCCCGTTACATGTTCATATCCGATGAGATGAAATTCTTCCGCCTTGCTGTTGCATAACTGTTCGATCGCGTTGTTCAGATCCTCATCTCCCACGGCTGTCTCCTCCTTCTGGCCTTGCAAATGCCCTATCCCCGATAGCGGTAACTGTCCTCTTACCTATTCGCTACTGCCCGTCGCTTTTCCTGCCGAAACTTTCGAATTGATAAATTTGGATGATTCATGATTCGGACATGCCGCGCATAAAGATGTAAGGATACAGTAGGTGGGATTATTGAAGAGATGAGGGCGAAGAATGACGAAGCAAACGTTTATAAAAGGGGCTATGATTCTGCTGGCTGCCGGCATCATCAACCGGCTGCTCGGTTTTGTTCCGCGTATTGCTCTTCCGAGAATTATCGGAGCGGAAGGCGTCGGGCTGTATCAGCTCAGCTACCCGTTCCTGACCGTTATGCTGACCGTTATTACAGGCGGCATTCCGCTCGCCATTACCAAATGGACGGCGGAAGCCGTATCCCGCGGCGACTCTAAGCGGGTCAAACAGATTTTTCGGACGGCCATGGGCCTTACAATCGTACTAGCTGTCTTAATGACCGCTGCGCTGCTCCTCTTTGCGAAATGGATTACGACCCATTTGCTTACCGACTCCAGAGTCTATCAGACGTTTATGGTCATGACGCCTTTGATGCTTATCATAGGAATTTCTTCGGTCTATCGGGGTTATTTCCAGGGCATGCAAAATATGATACCGTCCGCAGCCTCGCAAATCATTGAAACCATCATCCGAATTATCGGCTCCCTGGCCTTTGCTTCCATGCTGCTTCCTAAAGGGATCGAATGGGCTGCCGCCGGTGCCATGCTAGGGGTTGTTGCGGGAGAGATTGGCGCTCTTGCCGTTCTGCTCTGGACGTATGCTCAAGAACGCGGTAAGCAAAAACCCTCTCCCAAACGCACATCCGATGCTTTGCCAGAAGAAAACACCCCTGTGCTTCGCCGCCTGCTTGGCTTGTCCATTCCGGTAACCGGAAGCCGCATGGTCGGCTCCTTGTCCTATTTGCTGGAATCGATTCTGACCGCCCGAAGCCTTGCTGCCGCGGGAATTGCAACCGGTGCCGCCACTGCCCAATACGGCGCCCTTCAAGGGATGATCATTCCGCTGCTGCTATTGCCAACAGCGTTAACCTTCTCGCTTGCTTCTTCCCTCGTTCCTTCTTTGTCCGAAGCGGCGGCCAAGGGTGATAAAGCGATGATCCATATCCGAATGCATCAATCGATGCGGCTTGCTCTTGTCGCGGGAGCTCCGTTTGTTGTTGTGATGTGGCTGTTTGCCGAACCGATCTGCCGTTTGCTCTACAATCAGGCAGATATCGCTCCGATGCTTCAGTTGATTGCTCCGATCGGCATTTTTATTTATTTGCAAGCTCCCCTGCAAGCCGCGCTTCAAGCGTTGAACAAGCCTGGGACAGCGCTAATGAACACCTTTATCGGAGCTGCCGTCAAACTTGTACTAATCGTTATGCTCGCCTCAAAGCCCGAGCTTGGCATATACGGAGCGCTTATTGCCATTAACGTCAATATCGTGCTCGTTACGGTCCTCCATGGCATCAGCGTATTGCGCTTTATTGGCTTCCATATGCAAGTGCTGGATTTTGTAAAGGTTGGAGCAGCCATGGTGATAATGGGCGCCGCCGCAAGATGGTTGATGAACGCCAAGCCATTATCGCTGGAGTGGATCAATCTGATGCTGGCTTGCATGATCAGCGTAATCCTGTATCTGCTCTTAATGGTGTGGATGAAAATCATTGACCGCTACGATATCGCCCGCATCCCGGTTCTTGGACAATGGTTTAAATAAAAAATAAGCATCAAAAAGCCGTGCTTCCTTGTCCGGAAGCGAACCCCTGCATCGGTTACAGGGGTTCGTTCCCGGCTAGAAGCGCGGCTTTCTGTCGGTATCGATAAACAGCTTTCCTTTATGGTCAATCGTGCATAGAAAGACTTCCTTGAAATCGTGCACGCCCTGTTCCTGCAGCACATTTTTCAACCAGAATCTGGTTTTGTCCATTTTGGCCAAATTCTCATCCTGCACCTTTCCGTCCATAATGAGCGGAATCGGAACCATTTCGAACCGGAAGCGCCCCTGCGTCTGAGACTGCGGTTTTAGGATTGTCTTCTCTTCCGCATCGGCCTTTTGGTCCTTTGGTTCCTCCTGTGCCTTGTTTGCTTCTTTTTCTTTCTCTAAAACCGATAATTTCCCTGTTGTCTCGAGAATGGCAAACTCAACATCGGCAACCGTACTGATCTTGTTCTCCCTTAATTGGAGCAGCAGATCGTCCAGATTATAGCGCTGTTTCCGCATGACATCGCGGTTCAGCTTCCCTTTTGCTATTATGACGCTTGGTTTTCCGTCAAACCATAACCTCAGCTTGCGATTTTTTAAGGCAATAAACGCAATTGCTACCTGAATAATAAGCAGCACGACCATGGGCAAAATGCCTTCCCACATCGAACGTTCCACATCTTCGATTACGATAACGGCAATTTCGGCGATCATTACGGAAATCACCAGGTCAAATACGGAAAGTTTGCCAATTTCCCTTTTCCCCATAAAACGCATGATCAGAAATACGACGAAGTAAATCAATACGGTTCGGAGCAGCATGCTCCCATATTCCATCCTAACCGCCTCCTCGTTTTTGTCATGCCAACATCGGAACAGCCCGTACAGCTATTCTAGCCTTTGACATGACACATCATGCGAACGAAGGAGTAACGAATATATGGGTTTATAACCTATGGCAGTATAATAAAATAGATATATATGGTTGAAATAACAAGAGCAAGCAGCGTCAACGGCGCTCCGATTTTCAAGTAATCCAAGTAGCTGAAGCCTTTGCCTTCCCGCATGGCTAGACCGGCAACGACAACATTGGCCGATGCTCCGATCAGCGTCCCGTTTCCGCCGAGGCATGCGCCAAGCGACAACGACCACCATAGCGGATTCAGATCATCGGGATTCGCAATATTCATCTGCACGCCCAGATCTTGAATAAGCGGAATCATCGTGGCCACAAACGGGATATTGTCAATTGTCGCGGAAGCAATACCGGACACCCACAAAATGAGCATGGAGGTTTTTGTTGTATCCCCGGAAGTAATCTGCAGCGTGACATTCGCAAGATCGGAAATAATGTTTGTCTCCACCAGCCCGCCAACAAGCATAAACAATCCGATAAAGAAAAAGATCGTTTCCCACTCCACCATATCGAAAGCTGCTTCCGCGTCTTCCCGCTTCACCCCAATCAACATAAGAAGAGTGGCACCGCCAAGCGCGATAACCGCCGGTTCTATTCGGATAACCGAGTGTAGAGCAAAACCGGCAATCGTAAGCAGCAGGATCGTCAAGGACTTGATCATCAAAACACGATCTTTGATGTTATCCTCCGCTTTTAAATTCATAAGCTCCTTTTTGGATTCATCCGTCACGATCAGCTTCTTCCGGTAAATCCAGACAAGCAAGGCGATTGTAACGACAAGGATAACGATAATAACCGGAGCGAGATTGACGAGAAAATCGTTGAACGTTAAATTTTCGTTGGCCGAACCAATCATAATGTTGGGCGGATCTCCAATCAAAGTAGCCGTTCCTCCAATATTGCATGATAAAATTTCAGCCAAGAGGAAAGGAATCGGCGTGATCTTCAGTATCCGGGTAATTGAAAACGTAATCGGAACGATCAGAAGCACGGTCGTAACATTATCGAGAAAAGCAGAGCCAATCCCCGTAAGCAAAGACAAGATGATAAAAATCTTAACCGGATCGCCTTTTGCGGTCTGTGCCGCTTTAACTGCCGCATACTGAAACACGCCCGTCTTATTCGTTATGCCAACCAGGATCATCATCCCGATTAACAAGAAGATCGTTCCCCATTCGATGTGCTCGGTGAAGGCAAGCTTCATATCCAGTACGCCAAGCACAATCATAATGACCGCGCCAAATAAAGCGATGACGGTACGGTTTATTTTCTCCGTAATAATGATGGCATACGTCACGAGGAAAATAACGACAGCCGCAGTAACCTGCCAGGCGGCAGGATGGTATATCGGTTCCAAACCAACAACTCCTTGTTTAAGCAATTCAAACAGCAATGCACATTATACAAAAAAACTGTAAATAACGTCCAGTCTAATCCAAACGTTAGGTCTAATCGGGCCAGCTTGACCATAAGGTGTACTAATAGTCTTGTACAAGGGGGGATAAAATGAATTCGATTAAATCGATCGCCCGGCCGCCGCGTATCGGCTCTCCGCTTATTGCAGGCGTTATGTATTCGATTATTTGGCTTGCGATAGGCGCGCTATTGCTTTCGTTTCTGCTGTATTTCAGCAGTATGAAGGAAAACAACCTTCCTCAATACGCGCTTACCGTTCATGGCTTCTCCGCGTTAGCCGGCGGTTTTGTATCGGGCAAACGCTCCGGCATGAAAGGCTGGTATTATGGCGCCATGCTTGGTTTAATTTACGGCATTACCGTTCTGACCATCGGTTTCCTTGCAGCCAACAGCGGATTGTCCGGCAAAAGCGCCATTATGCTGCTTGCCGCCATGCTGGCTGGAGCATTCGGCGGAATGATCGGGGTTAATCTTAAAAAATAACGGTAATGAACGACCTTGCCGCTGCACATACTACATACAAGCAAAAAAGAAGCTGACCATAAGGTTCAGCTTCTTTCCATTTGAAGTTATTCCGTTGCTGCCGGTGCGCTGTTCAGTACGGAGCTGATTGCGCTGCGGTCGAACGTCATCTTTGTTGTATCATTCACGCGAAGAACAACAGTGTCGTCCGTCAGCTCAACGATCGTGCCGTGAAGGCCGCCAATCGTTTGAATTTTATCGCCCTTCTTCAGCTGGCTGAGAAGCGAGTTCCGCTGTTTCGTTTTCTTCTGTTGCGGACGGATAAGCAAGAAATAGAACACCGCAAACATCAGAATAAAAGGCCAAATCATTTGGAAAATATTCGTGCTGCCTGCATCGCCTGCTGCTAAAAATGTCGTCATGGAAATTCCCCCCTTTCCCTAAAATCTAAGCTTAAAAGCCCTTCTCGTTATCAAACAGTCCATACTTGGTGAAAAATTCGTCGCGGAAATCAAGAAGCCTGTCTTCCATAATCGCCTGACGCACATCACGCATGAGCTGTAATAAGAAATGCAAGTTGTGATAGGTCGTAAGCCGGATGCCGAACGTTTCGTCTGCTTTGAGCAAATGACGGATATACGCTCTCGAGTAGTTTTGGCAAGTGTAGCAGGAGCATTCCGGATCAAGCGGCCCAAAATCCTCGGCGAATTTCGCGTTGCGTACAACGAGACGGCCTTGGCTTGTCATTGTTGTCCCGTTACGGGCAATACGCGTCGGCAATACGCAGTCGAACATATCCACACCGCGGATCGAGCCCTCAATCAATGCGTCCGGCGAACCAACGCCCATCAAATATCTTGGTTTGGTTGTTGGCAGCTCAGGTACCGTGTAATCAAGCACTTCATACATCAAATGCTTAGGCTCGCCTACACTCAGTCCACCAATAGCATACCCCGGGAAATCCATGGAAGTCAAATCCTTAGCGCTTTGGATCCGCAGGTCTTTATACATGCCGCCCTGGACGATTGCAAACAATCCTTGGTCATGTTTGCGGGCATGGGAGTTAAGGCATCTCTCCGCCCAACGCGTAGTGCGCTCAAGAGATTGCTTCACGTAATCATAATCAGCCGGATACGGCGGGCATTCGTCAAAGGCCATCATAATATCCGAGCCAAGCGCGTTCTGGATCTCCATCGCCTTCTCCGGAGAGATAAACAGCCTGTCCCCGTTCAGATGGGAGCGGAATTGAACGCCCTCTTCCGTAATTTTGCGCATGTCGCTTAAGCTGAATACTTGGAAGCCGCCGCTGTCGGTAAGAATCGGACGGTCCCAGTTCATGAATTTGTGAAGGCCTCCTGCCCGGCCGACAATGTCATGGCCAGGGCGAAGGAACAAATGGTACGTGTTGCTCAAAATAATTTGAGCGTCCATCGTTTTTAATTCTTCCGGACTCATCGTCTTAACGGTTGCCTGAGTCCCTACCGGCATAAACGTTGGCGTCTCGATAACGCCGTGCGGAGTGTGGACCCGTCCAAGACGCGCGCCGGACTGCTTGCAAACTTTAATTAATTCGTATTTTACAGCCACTAGTCATTCTTCCTGTCTACTTGGAATTATCGTGCTTGCGCAAGCTGGTGCTAATAGATAAACATGGCGTCGCCGAAGCTGAAGAACCGGTATTCTTCGCGGACAGCTTCCCCGTAAGCCTTCATAATCGCATCCCGTCCGGCCAGTGCGCTGACCAGCATAACAAGCGTCGATTTCGGCAAATGGAAGTTTGTCAGCAAGGCGTCTACCAGCTTAAAGTTGTATCCCGGGAAAATAAAAATATCCGTCCACCCGTTGCATGCCTCAATAGGTCCGCCTTCAAATCTTGCCGCTACCGTCTCGAGCGTTCTCGAAGATGTTGTGCCCACAGCTATTATACGGGCTCCCGACGATTTGGCTTCATTTATTATTGCGGCATTTTGTTCATCCAGCTCGTAATACTCCGAATGCATCTCATGCTCTTCAACCTTATCAACGGACATAGGCCGGAACGTGCCAAGCCCGACATGCAGGGTAATGTAGGCAAGCTTAACCCCTTTGTCGACCAGCTTCTGCAGAAACTCCTTCGTAAAATGAAGCCCTGCCGTAGGAGCTGCCGCCGAGCCTTCATGCTTGGCATACACGGTCTGGTAGCGTTCCCGCTCCTCCAGTCGCTCCTTGATATAAGGAGGCAGAGGCATTTCCCCGAGACGGTCAAGCAGCTCCTGGAAGATGCCTTCATACTGGAAGCGGATCGTCCGCGAGCCCATATCTCCTTCATCCTCGACGACCGCGCGGAGCAGCGGCTCGCCGCTGCCGTTGTCGCCGAACCACAGCTCCGAGCCTGCCTTTAGACGTTTAGCCGGCTTGGCCAAAGTCTCCCAGCGGTCTCCCTCCAGCTGTTTCAGAAGCAAGAGCTCAATCTTCCCGCCTGTATCGGGCTTTACGCCTGTGAGACGGGCCGGGATAACGCGCGTGTTGTTCAGAACAAGCACATCGCCCTCTTTCAAATACTCGGCAAGATCCGTAAAGGTACGGTGCGCGATTTCGCCCGTCTTTTTGTTAAGCGCGAGAAGTCTCGATGCCGTACGTTCCGCAAGAGGCGTTTGGGCGATCAGATGCTCGGGCAGTTCAAAATCAAACCAATCTACGTTCATGAATCAATCATTCCTTAGCGATGGTTACATCTTTATAGTAGTATTGCAAGATATAAGAGTAGTCATACCCTTGCTGAGCGAGACCTAATGCTCCATATTGGGATAATCCGATTCCGTGGCCGTAACCCGATCCGGCAAACCGGAAGGAAGGATCCTTGGTTGTCGCGCGGATCTGGCTGTCCCCGTTCATGACAACAACATTGCCGTCCGCCTGCGTGACTTGACCGCCGGCCTGAATCATATACACGCGCTGCGCGGAAGAAGTCTTCGTGCGGGTCGAACCGTTAGCGCCAAGCATGGTCACCTTCCCCGTCTCGTCTACCTTAAACAGCGTGCTAGGCAAACCGCCAAGCGCCGAACGAAGCACATCTGGATATTTTACATTGTAGGACTGTCCATTGACAAGCAATTGCGTAACACGGCCGGAAGGACCTGTTGTTCCGACCTGCAAGGAAGTTATCGGACCCGTAACGCTCGCCTGCTTTGTCATCGTAGCGAGAAGCTCCGAAGACGTAAACGGTCCTTTCACCCACGACATCGCATTATTCTCGACCGCTTTGTCCAGAACGGCAACAACCGTCCCTTTGTTCGCTTGTCCCACCAACGCGACGGAATCTTCCACCTTCGGATTTTTCCGGACCTTCGAGCCGTCCGTGTTTACGGTCATAAGCTTTACGCCCGCCGCATTCGTCTGACCCGAATCGGTCAGCAGATCCTCGCGGATATAACCGGTCTCATTGTTCGGAAGAACAACGCGATACCAGGAATACAAGCCCTTCTCCGAGGAGTTGTCCGTCGGACTGGAAACGCTCTTCAGATAGGCAACGGAATTACCCCAAACCTCTGAAGCATCGGCTGTTTTGCCGCCGCCGCTCGACGAGAACAGCGCCTCAATCAGTTTGCCTTTGTACAGCATCACTTCGCCGGCCGTCTCGTCTACCGCTTGAATAGTAGAAGGCTTCTCGGTTACAGTGCCCTGATATTCCTGGCTGCTTACGGTATCCACCACGTTGGCGATTTGGAAGCCGGCACCCTGATACAACGCATACGTGCGCGCTGCTACCGCCTGTGCTTTAAGCGCTTCAAGCGGCCATGACGCGATCATCTCCCCGCCAACTACCGAGTACAAATATTGCTCGAACGGCAGCTCGTTAACAACGGCGAGCTTGCCATTAAATTCGCTAACCTCGAATTGCCCCCGGTAAGTCCGGCCGCTGCGCTCCGTCAGCTTGATCGTGCTGTCGCCGGCCGGCATAATCCGTACCTTTGCATTGTTGACAGGGAACGCGTAAAGCGTAACCGGGCTGTCCGCTTTGCCGCTTAACGTATGGTCATTGCGTTCCAGAAGATAAGCGGAATCATCCGCTGTCTTCAGCCCGCTGCCCGCTGCGCCGGCAGCCGTCTTGACTACATTAAGCTCAGCCGTGCTGGCTGCGGCGCCAACAAACACGGAATAGCGCGCATTAGCGCTGCCGTTAGCTTTGCGTACGCCTACGAATGCATCCACTCCGGCTGCGCTAAAGGCTTCGGAAGCTTTAACCGCCTCTGCTTCGGAAGCATAAGCCGTCGCGCTCTCCAAGTGGAACGGCCCTTGAATGGCCGCTGTGGCACTGCCGATCAGCTTGCTGATCGTGCTGTCCGCCGTCCATTTGGTCATGGCAGCCGTTGCATCTGCCGCATTGCCGTATGTACCTTCCGCTACCTGATAAACCGTCTTGCCTTTTTTCTTCAGGGATGTAATAAACCCGCTGCCCGACAAAGCCTGCAGCCTTTTATAAACGGCAAGAGCCGTATCGAAGCTTTCCGTCTCGATAACTTTTACCTTGTAGTCGTCCTTAGCAATGCGGGACTGCACATTCGCCCCGGCATTGATCCACGGTACCGTACCCGAAGGATCGCTCATGCCAATTGTCAAACCGCCGGCGGAAGAAAATGTAGCCGCAGCCGTGTTTGCCTGATATTTCCCCGGCAGCTGCAGATAGATAGCAACACGAATCGTATCAAGCTGCGGAACGGCGCCAAGCGACGGCCTCACCGACCAAGTCGATACAAACAAAAGTCCGGCGATCGTAAGCAGGGATAACCGCTTGAACGACCAGCGTTGAAAATTCATCAAAGATTCCCCTTTTCCCTCTCATGTTGCGGCGGCAAGGTGCAGCCATTCACGGAACAGCTTTGCTCCGTACGTCCAAACCAGTCATATCTTCGTTTCGCAATATAACGGTACAACAAGTCGCCAACCCGGCTTAAACCGGGCAATCGGTAAAGCGAAGCAAGCAGGCGGAAGCCTTTTATGGTGCGCAAAATCCGGACAACGCCGTCAGCGCCGGCATACAGCCGGCCCTTTTCGTCCGCGACATGCATCTTCTCGTATAGGTCCGTCTCTGCGGCCTTTTCAATTCCCGGAACATGGTTACCTGCCCCATCAAGCGATTGAATGGGAACAAAAATCAGATCCGCGTTGGAACGCAGCTCTTTCAGCTTGCTCACCGTCCCCGTACACAGATTGCAGGTTCCGTCATATACGACATACAGCTTCTCCCGCTCGCTCTTCATTGTCCTCACCTTTCCGGTATAGGCATCCCGAGATGACGGTAAGCCTGATCCGTAGCGATCCGGCCCCGCGGCGTCCGCTGCAGGAAGCCGATCTGCATCAAATAAGGCTCGTACACATCCTCAATCGTCTGGCTCTCTTCGCCGATGGATGCGGCAATCGTATCCAGGCCGACAGGACGGCCGGCAAACGTCGTCATCATCGCCAGCAGCATCTTATGGTCGATACTATCGAGTCCCATCGGATCGACCTGCTGCAGCTCCAGCGCAGACTTTGCAATCTCATGCGTAATAATGCCGTCTCCTCGCACCTGCGCATAATCGCGTACCCGCTTCAAGAGGCGGTTCGCAATACGCGGCGTTCCCCGGGAACGCATGGCGATTTCTTCCGATGCTTCGCCGATTATAGCAATGTCAAAAATTTCGGCCGAGCGGGATACGATGTAAGCCAGCTCATCCACCGTATAAAACTCCAATCGGCTGATTACGCCAAACCGGTCGCGCAGCGGCGCCGACAGAAGACCCGCTCTTGTCGTAGCGCCAATTAACGTGAACGGCGGCAGGTCGAGACGCACAGAACGCGCGCTGGGCCCTTTGCCGATCATAATGTCCAGCGCGAAATCCTCCATCGCCGGATAGAGCACTTCCTCAACCGTCCGATGAAGGCGGTGGATTTCGTCAATGAACAGCACATCGCCCTCCTGCAGATTGGTCAGCAGGGCGGCAAGGTCGCCGGGACGTTCGATTGCCGGGCCCGACGTTGTGCGCAAATTAACGCCAAGCTCATTGGCGATAATGTTCGACAGCGTTGTTTTCCCGAGGCCGGGAGGGCCGTACAGCAGAACGTGATCCAGCGCTTCCTTCCGCATCTTGGCCGCGTCTATATAAATCTTCAAATTTTCCTTTGCTTTGGACTGCCCGATATATTCGGCCAAATACCGGGGGCGCAGGCTTAATTCCATCGCCTGCTCATCCATCATCAGGTTAGCGGATATAATCCGATCTTCCACCCTCGCTCAGCTCCTTTATGTTAGCCTTTAAACAGCTGCTGCAAGGCACGTTTCATTAATGAATCTACCGTTTCGTCCGCGGTTACCGACGGAGCGAGAGTATTCCACGCCTTATCCAGCTCGGCAGCCGTATAACCAAGCGCGGCAAGCCCGTCGCGCGCTTCTTCCCAGGCTGTTCCGGCGCCTTGCTGGGCGCTTGCCGCGGAAACAGGCTGATGAGGCGCAAGCCCCGCTGCGGCCAGAAGCCCGGCATCCGTGGCAAAGCCGGCCAGCTTATCCTTAAGGTCAAGAATCATGCGCTGGGCCGTCTTTTTGCCAATGCCCGGAAGTCTCGTCAGGAACGCGATATTCTCCTGCTGAATCGCGCCGATAACGGCATCCGGACGCCCGCCGGCCAGAATGCCAAGCGCCACTCTCGGACCGATGCCCGACACCTCCAGCAGCTTGCGGAACAAGGTCTGCTCCTCCCTCGACTCGAAGCCGTACAGAAGGATCGCATCCTCGCGGACATGATGGTGAATATAAATGGTAACGGTACCTTCCTTGCCCGCGAAGGCATAAGGATTAGGCGTAAACACCCGGTAGCCGACATCTCTGACATCCAATACGACATATTCGGATTCTACATGAGAAATAAGTCCGCGTAAAAAATCGATCATCGAAGCACCTCGTTAATTTTTTGCGACATTCCCGAAGAATGGGCATGACAGATCGCTACCGCAAGCGCATCCGCGACATCATCCGGCTTCGGTATGGCCGACAGCTTAAGAAACATTTTGACCATTTCCTGCACCTGGCGCTTCTCTGCTTTGCCGTAACCTACAACGGCCTGCTTTACCTGAAGCGGCGTATACTCCGCTACCGGCAGTCCCCGCTGGGCAGCGGCCAGAATAATAACCCCTCTCGCCTGCCCTACGGCAAATGCCGTGGTTACGTTGCGGTTGAAGAACAGCTTCTCAACGGCAACGGTATCCGGCTTATACTTATCCATCAGCGCAGCCGCGGAGTCGTAAATCTGCACTAGCCTCTCTTCCTGAGGCGTATGGGCAGCCGTCTGAATACAGCCGTATTGCACCGGCTTCAGCTTATGGCCATCCTTATCAATAAAACCAAATCCCGCGATCGCAATGCCGGGGTCTATACCAAGAACGCGCAATCCGCCAACTCCTTTGCGGCAGTCGTTACCGCTTCTTATCCGTCCATTATAGCAAAAGATGGACCGTATGAGAACACGCGTTTGAGATCCCCGAGATCGCCGAGTGGCTGCAGGTAATCGCCATTACATAAAAAAGCCTTCCGCTGAAAGCGGAAGGCTGATACCCGGTCAATACGTCGGCTTCATCACTTTTTGGTTGGCAGGTAAGGCAAAATCGCTGTAAGTAGACAGAACGCTATTGTATTCATCCATATCGGTTACTTTAATTCCTTCCGATAGACGGTCTACTTTGTCCTGCGGCAGGCTGCTCTCCATATATTTCACATCCAGCTGGAAGAAAGTTTTTACGACCTTCTCTTTCTTTGGAGCTCCTTCAAAGAGAGAGAGGTAACCTTGCTTATCGAGACCGATATATATGTTGCCTTTGCAAGATTGCGAGAAATCTTCAATGTTCTGCTCAAGCAGAACGGTTTGTCCATCCTGCGACAGCATAGCCGTCCATTCCGGGTGAGACATCAGCATGCGGATGACCTCGGCGGAGGTCAACTGGCCAAGCGGCTGCGTCTCTTCTCCGCAAATGTACTGGCGGTGCAGCTGTACGGCCAGCGGCTCCTTATGCTCCTGTAAAATACGAATCAGCCCGGGAGTTCCTTCTCCCGGCTCCATAACGGCAGCTCCCGCCGCGGCGGCAGCCGGCATGCCGCAAACCGCTTGGCCAAGCGCAGCAACTCCAATCAGGAATGATCCTAAGGTCCACATCGGACGACGTCCTCGTCGCAGTCTTTTTTTCAATTGCTTCCATAAGCTGAACTTCATCATCATAATAATAGCCCCTTGTATTTCTTTTTGACCTAGTTTAACTCATTGCTTCCATAAATATGTATGGATAAAGCGAAATGGCCTTTGCCGCAAATTTATTAGAAAAAGCAGACAGCCTCCTGCCCTTATGAAAGGCAAAAGGCTGTCATTGATTTATGCATTAGCGATTAATCCAAGGTTTGCTGTTCCGGTCTGTTTTTTTCGACGATTTTGGAGCAACCGAACGGATTTTGGCTACTTTGCGAGGCTTTGTTTTTTTGATTACCGCTTCGGTAACCGCTTCAATCAACTCTTCTTCCGTGCGTTTACCGCCGCAGCCGCATGGATCATTCTGCGCACCGGCCGTTTGGCCAGGCCAGTAGGAATAAGGAGTGAAGCCTTGAGCGCCTGCTACTTGGTTGCCGTAATAGCCGTAACCGCCAGGTCCCATGCTGACCGGGGATACATTCGAGCCTAACGCTGCCGGGGCTGCATTTGGTCCAAGGGCAAGCGGCGATACGTTCGAACCAAATGCTTCAGGCGATACATTAGATCCAAGCGCAAGCGGCGATACGTTCGAACCAAATGCTTCAGGCGATACATTAGATCCAAGCGCAGTTGGAGATACATTGGAGCCTAACGCTGCAGGAGATACGTTAGGTCCCATTGCAGCCGGAGAAACCATGCCTGGATGACCGTAGCCATAACCATATTCCGGGCCAACGTTAACCGGCGACACCATTCCGCCATAGCCGTATCCATATTCCGGGCCCATGCTTGCCGGTGATACAGCTCCCGGCCAGCCGTGTCCGTAACCACCAGCAGGTCCTGTCATTTCAGGGCTGACGGCCGTTGGGGCACTATTTTCTCCCAGAGCGGCAGGAGATACGTTCTCGGGACCAAAGCTTGCGGGAGATACCGCTCCTGGCCAGCCGTAACCAGGTCCCATCTCTGCCGGGGACACTGCCCCTGGCCAGCCGTGACCAGGTCCCATCTCTGCCGGGGACACTGCCCCTGGCCAGCCGTGACCAGGTCCCATCTCTGCCGGGGACACTGCCCCTGGCCAGCCGTGACCAGGTCCCATCTCTGCTGGGGACACTCCCGTTGGGCCGTAGCCGTAACCAGGTCCCATCTCTGCCGGGGACACTGCCGTTGGGCCGTAGCCGTAACCAGGTCCCATCTCTGCCGGGGACACTGCCGTTGGGCCGTAGCCGTAACCAGGTCCCATCTCTGCCGGGGATACTGCCCCCGGCCATCCGTAACCGCCGTGACTAGGTCCCATTTCTGCCGGTGACACTGCCCCCGGCCAGCCGTAACCGCCGTGACTAGGTCCCATTTCTGCCGGGGATACTGCCCCTGGCCAGCCGTAACCGCCGTGACTAGGTCCCATTTCTGCCGGGGATACTGCCCCTGGCCAACCGTAACCGCCGTGACTAGGTCCCATCTCTGCCGGGGACACTGCCCCCGGCCAGCCGTAACCGCCGTGACTAGGTCCCATTTCTGCCGGGGATACTGCCCCTGGCCAACCGTAACCAGGTCCCATCTCTGCTGGCGATACGGCTGTTGGACCGTAGCCGTAACCATGCTCTGGACCGATATTAGCAGGAGATACAAAGCCGTAGCCTTGCGTTGGGCCAACTGCAGCAGGGCTTACATTAGTTGGAGCAGCATTGTTGCCTAGCGCAGCAGGAGCGGCATTATTCCCTACGGCTGCCGGACTTACATTTTCCGCGCCAAATACCGGAGACGCATTTTCGGAACCAAATACAGCCGGCGATACGTTACCCATGCCGTAACCGTAGCCAGGACCAGCCGCGATTGGCATTGTTCCAGGAGGACACCACGGTCCTTCGCTTGCAGGGCTTACATTCGATCCCGGCCAACCGCCATGACCGTAACCGAAACCAGGGCCAACCTGCATCGGCGACACCATTGGCGCCATGTTGCCATAGCCATGGTGCTGATGGGAAGCCGCTTCTACCGCTGGAATGCCAAATTGCTTAAACAAATCTACGCTTGGCTGCAGGTTCGCATTCTCCGCTTTGGATTGCGTAATCGGCGCTACATTCGGCTTCATATTAGGTTGAACGTTAGCTTCCATAGCAGGCTTCGTATTTGGCTTCATATTCGGCTTCACGTTTGCTGCTTCCTCAGCATGCTTCTCTTTTTTGCCCGGCGATTTTTGAACAGGCAGAGCCTTCTTCGCAGGCTGCTCTTTCGCTGCCGGAGCTACGGGAGTAACAATCGGCGCCGTTGGCGTTTTCTCGATCGGGGCTACCGGAGCTATTGGAGCGGTTGGCGTTTTTTGAACCGGTGCTTGAGCTGCCGGCATTTGGCCGGTTGGCTTTTTTCCAACCCAGTTTTGCACGCCGTGCATCAGCGACATCGGATGAAGCGGATGATGCCCATGTCCCGTATGATGCCCATGTCCCGTATGATGCCCATGTCCCGTGCCCTGTGCGGTAAAGCCGCCGTCACCCTGTACCTCTGTGGGAGTAGCTGTTTTCGGAATGTTGACAATTTCGCCGGTCAGGAGCACATTAGGGTTTTTAAGCTGCGGGTTCGCTTTAATCATGTCTGCCAGAGGCACTCCCCAAGCTTTCGACAGCTTCCAGAGCGTATCCCCTTGTTTCACTACATGCTGATGCATAATGTCCATCCCTCCTGTTCCGCCGCCAACCTCATTTGCCGATGGAACCTTCAGCTTCATTCCAACATCCAGCAGATCCGGATTCGTAATGGAAGGGTTCAGCTTTAAAATGTCTTCAATCGATACATTATGTTTTTGGGCAATGAAGTACAATGTATCGCCTTTCTTAACAACATGAATTTTCACTAGCAAAAAACCTCCTGTCACGTTCTTTGTGTAACGGCACGGCGAATGCCTGCTATCAATCATTACATCCTATGCAGAACCTAGGCTGGTGTCTCCACCTTCACGCAAAAAAAATAGCGCTGCCCGCAAAAGGGCAACGCTATGGCTGATGATTTCGTTACAAAAGCTGCTCGTAAGTAAAGCTAGGATAGCTGCCGAGAATCCGCACCTGGCAACCAAGCGCTTCAATTTCTTCCAGCGCCGAAGGCAATAGCACCGTATCCAGCGCCATGTCGATATCGATATAAAAATAATAATTGCCCAGCTTTTTCTTCGTCGGGCGGGATTCGATCTTCGACAGGTTGATCTTCCGCCAAGCAAACGCGGCAAGCACTTGATGCAGGGCGCCCGGGTAGTCTTCAGGCAGCGTAATCAGAATGCTCGTCTTCTGCTTATCCGATTGCCGTGCCGTAAACGGCTCGCTCCCAACCAGCAGGAAACGGGTAAAGTTATTATCGTGGTCTGTAATCCCCTGGCTCAGCACATCAAGCCCGTTATTGCCCGCAGCGGTCATCGTGCCAATCGCCGCCCAGCCTTGGCCGGGATTTTCCTTCACGATCTTGACGCCCTCCGACGTGCTGCCAGCCGTCTCAATCTCTGCGTGCGGAAGCTCGCTCCGCAAAAACTGGAGGCATTGCGCAATCGCAACGGGATGGCTGATCACTTTGTTGATCTTGCTGAAATCAACCTTACCGTCTTCACCGGCCGCTTCGGAGCTGCGTCCGATCAAATTCTGGATCGAAGGGTATACCCATTCCGCCCGGATGGGCAAATCCACCTCATGAACAAGCCAATCCACATGCAGATTAACGGAGCCTTCAATCGTATTTTCTATGGGAACAACGCTATAATCGCTAACACCGTTTACGGTCGACATGAACACGTCCGCAATCAGGCGGTGATGCTTCCAATTCATGGATTCTCCGGCAAATAGCCGTTTCACTGCTTCGTCCGATACGGAACCGGCCGGAAGGACTGCAATTGTCTTCATCGAACAACTTCTCCTTTGATCCGTTCCATTAGACCCGGTGCAGGGGCTGCCGCATCCTCGACCGTAACTGCCGGGCCTTCTCCGCCTGGCTTGAGCCACATGGTCTCCGCTTCGATACCCTCCTGCTTCAATGTGGCAAGCAGGAATTGCTCCAGTTCGGATTTGCTCTTGCTGTCAGCGTCAACAAACGCGATAAGCGTAGGACCCGCTCCGCTAAGCGCAGCTCCAAGCGCGCCGTATTCGACGGCCCGCTCCAGAATCGTCGACATGCCGGGAATAAGAGGTGCCCGGTATGGCTGATGAAGCCGGTCGCGCATCGCATGGCGGATCAAGCCAAGCTCGCCGCTAGCCAGCGCCGCAACAAGAAGGGAGCTGCGTCCGACATTAAATACGGCGTCAGCCATGCTGATCTCAGATGGCAAGGCATGACGTGCTTTTTCCGTGGCCAGCTGGAATGCCGGGATCGCAACAAGCGTCTGAAGCTTTGCATGCGGCTCCAGTCTCACGTAATCCGCACGCTCACCGTCCCAAGCGGATACAACGATGCCGCCAAACAAGGAGGCTCCGACATTGTCCGGATGTCCCTCGAGCTTCGTCGCAAGCTGGAACAGCTTATGATCGGACAGCGGACTGCCAATCAGCGCGTTTGCCGCAACCAATGCTGCAACAATAGCGGACGCGCTGCTGCCGAGGCCTCTCGCAAGGGGAATGTCGCTGTACATGGCAACATCCAGCTCCGGAACGCTCACGCCCGCTTCTTCAAATACAAGCTGAGCCACTTTGTACAACAGGTTCGATTTATCGGTTGGTATGCCCTGCATTTGATCGCCGTACAGCCGGAAGGTTGTAGTCTCCGCTGCCGACATCTCGATCCATGCATAGAGCGAAAGCGCCATGCCAAGCGTATCGAAGCCAGGACCCAAATTCGCCGTGCTGGCCGGCACTTTCACAATTACTCGACGATTATTCATGACGGATAAAGCTCCTTTGTTTGCTTTTGCAATAAATCCTGCTTAAGTACGGGCGGCTTAGCCTTCTACGCGGTATACGCTCTTCACCTTGCGAATAACGTCCAGCGACTCAAACTTCTGCAGAACTTTTTGGATTGCAGCTTTATTCGCATCATGCGTAATCACGATAATTTCGGCATCCGGATTATTCGGATTTGGCTGCTGAAGCACCGATTCCAGGCTGACTTCATACTCGGCGAAAATTTGCGTAATTTGCGCGAGTACGCCTGCGCGGTCATCCACATGCAGCAGCAGGAAATATTTCGAAGAGATCTGCTCGTCGGATTTGAGCTTTTTCTCTTTGTAAGTAAGCACGCCTTGCTTGCCGTTAACGCCAAGCTTCAGGTTTTTCACTACCGCTACAAGATCGGACACGATCGAAGTGGCAGTTGGCAGCTCGCCTGCGCCAGGGCCGTAGAACATGGTCTCGCCTACCGCTTCGCCATACACGTAAACCGCGTTATATACGCCGTTAACCGATGCGATAGGATGCGATTTCTTCACCATTGTCGGCTGTACGCTGATGCTGAACTGGTCATCTTGACGCTCGGCGATGCCAAGCAGCTTCACTTCGTAGCCAAGACGCTTCGCATACAGGATATCTTCTTTCGATACCTTTGACATGCCTTGTACGGACACATCGTCGAGCGCTACCTTCGCGCGGAAGCCAAGCGTTGCGAGAATCGTCATCTTGCGCGCTGCATCCAGGCCTTCTACGTCGGAGGTTGGATCCGCTTCTGCGTAACCAAGCTCCTGCGCTTCTTTGAGCACGTCGTCATAAGACGCGCCTTCAAGGCTCATCTTGGACAAAATGTAGTTCGTCGTACCGTTTACGATACCCATAATCTTCGTAATCCGGTCGGAAGAGAAACCTTCCACCAGCGTACGGATAATCGGAATACCGCCGGCAACGCTTGCTTCGTACAGGACGTCGCAGCCATGCTCCTGCGCTTTTGCCAGAATCTCCGGGCCGTGCAGCGCCATTAGATCCTTATTCGCGGTTACGACATGCTTACCGCGGGAGAGAGCTTCCATGATGTATTCTTTTGTAGATCCAATACCGCCCATCACTTCCACGATAACGTCGATATCCGGATTGCCGATAATTTCCCAAGGATCTTCCGTCAGCTTGCTTGCGTCAATCGAAATGCTGCGGGCTTTGCTTTTATTTTGCACGAGAATTTTCTCGATAACGATCGGGGAACCGACCTGGCTTTGCAAATCTTCCTGATGTCCTTCAACAATACGCACTACGCCAGTCCCGACTGTGCCGAGACCAAGCAAACCTACCTTTACTGGCTTCATACATTTCCCTCCATCTAATCAACCTTGTCCGATAACGGCAGCTTTACGCACGCCTTCCTGGCTGCGAATGACTTCAATCAGCGTTGTCAGTTCCTCATTCAGCTGTGAAATATCTACGGATATAACGACATTGGCTAACCCCTGCAGAGGAATGCTCTGATTCATCGTCAGCACATTTCCCTCAAGGCTTGCCACAAGAGCCAATACCTTAGATAATACACCGGATCGATGCTCCAAATCCATCGATATCGTCACGATCCGTTCTCTTTCCAGCTCCTGAAGCGCATAGACGCCATCTTTATACTTATAAAAGGCGCTTCGGCTGAGTCCTACCTTCTCCACCGCCTCATGCACCGTGGACGCCTCGCCCCGGCCAAGCATCTCTTTGACCTGGATCGTCTTCACGATCGCTTCCGGGAGCATATCCTCGCGAACGACATAATAACGTTGCGTCACTATTTCGTCCTCCCTACAAAGACAGATGTTCTTCTATAATGGACATTATATCGGAAGAATAGAAATGCGGCAATAGGTAACTGCGATGCTTTTCAATGAAAAAAGACGGCCAATGGCCGTCTTTCCGCTTTTTTGCTTTATTTCATCAACCGTTATAGTCGCTGCCCTCGAAGAATTCGAATGTAAAGTCGGCAATCTGAACCGTATCCCCATCCCTTGCGCCTTCACGGCGAAGCGCGGCGTCAACGCCCATTTTGCGCATCATTTGCGCAAAACGCATAATCGCGTCGTACGAGTTCATGTTCATGCGCTTCAGATAATTCTCGATTCTTGCGCCCTGCACCACAAAGATCTCGTCTTCGCGGTGAATCGTAAAGCTGTCGTCCTCACGCTTCTCGTACGTGAATACTTTGCGTTCTGCGACATCCTTCACTTCTTCAACCGATACTTCCTCCGGAACGGAATCGAGCGTATCCGCCGCTTTGTACAGCAGCTCCTGCACGCCTTGCTTCGTCAGCGAGGAGATCGGGACGATAAGATATTCCCGGTCACCGCGAACCTCATCCAGCTGCTGCTTGAACAGCTCCAGATTATCGGCCGCTTCCGGCATGTCCATCTTATTTGCCGCAATGATCTGCGGACGTTCCGACAGCTTCTCGTTGTATTTCACGAGCTCTTCGTTGATTTTGACCCAATCCTCGAACGGATCGCGGCCTTCCGTACCCGCCATGTCCACGACATGCACAATAACTCTTGTGCGTTCTACGTGTCGCAAAAACTCATGGCCAAGTCCTACGCCCTCATGCGCGCCTTCGATCAAGCCCGGCAAATCGGCCATTACAAAGCTGCGTCCGTCACCAACGTCTACGACGCCAAGGTTGGGCGTAATCGTTGTGAAATGGTACGCGCCAATCTTGGGCTTGGCACCGGACACAACCGAGAGAAGCGTCGATTTGCCTACGCTCGGAAAGCCCACAAGACCAACGTCCGCCATCACTTTGAGCTCCAGCGTTACCCAGCGCTCTTGTCCTTCTTCCCCATTCTCGCAAATATCCGGGGCAGGATTGTTAATCGTTGCGAACCGGATGTTGCCGCGGCCGCCGCGACCGCCGCGCGCCACGACAACTTCTTGCCCGTGGCGCGTCATGTCGGCGATAATTTCCTGCGTATCGTCATCCACAATGACAGTACCCGGAGGGATGCGGATGATCATGTCGTCCGCGCTTGCGCCGTGCATCGATTTTACTTTGCCGCGCTCGCCTGCCGGTCCTTTGAAATGCTTCTGGTAACGGAAGTCCATCAGCGTTCTGAGGCCCTCGTCCACCCGGAAAATAACGTCTCCGCCATTTCCGCCGTCGCCGCCCGCAGGTCCGCCTTCAGGTACGTATTTCTCGCGGCGGTAAGACACGATCCCGTTGCCCCCGTTGCCGCCTTTTACAAATATTTTCGCTTTATCGACAAACATGTTTTGCCCCCGTTCAAGCGCGCCATTCCGCTTTTAATACCAATTTCCGCTGCGGATGCTCCACATCGACCGGCAATAAAGACGCGCCTTCCAACTGCTGTTTTATTTTATCCGCAAGCTGCTGCTCGCTGGTTAAGTCGCCCTCGTAATAAAAAGCTGCAATCAGCATCTCCTCTTCGCGGGAGAGCTTCACAGTAAGCACTGCCGGATCGCCGTATCCCGTCTTCACCGAAAATCTATAGGCGTTGATCAAATTGATCAAGGATTCCGCAATCGGCTTGCCCCCGTCTTCCAGTTCGTTCAGATAAATTCCTTCGTCCAGCTTCACCTCAAGCTGCATGGCATTGGTGAGGGTACGGAAGGATTGTATATAGCTGATCAGCGACGGAACGCCAAGCTTTGCGATTTGGCTCTCTTCCGTCATTCTAACCCTTATTTTCTCCACGTATTCCACGGTTTTATCCAGCTTGTTCATCCGTATGTAACCAAACAATACCTGAAGATCGTTCATCCAATCATGCCGGTGGTGATTCAGCGTCTTTACGCTGGCCGACTGCAGCATATACACGGTCCGTGCCAGTCTTTGTTCCTGCTCCTTGCGTTCTGTCCTGATCCAAAATACCGCAGCCGCTATTGTCCATAAGAGAAAAAGTGCAACCAGCCATACCGAAGAAGGCCAAATGAGCACAGCCGCACCGGGCAGCACAACGGAAGCCGCTGCCGACTGTCTCGCCATTCTAATGCGATCCATCCTGATCGTTCCCACTTTCTGCTTGATTCCTAGCTAAACCAGTATAGCATGCGAATTCGGTAGCCGAAAGATCTAAAACCAAGGTAAAACATCTTCGCTACCCTTGGGCGGATAGCGCGATAAGAAAAAACTTATCAAGCTCTTAAAACAAAAACCCCGGCCTGTTCATCAGGCCGGGGCACTTGGTGCTATTAAGCTTCTACTGCTGCGGCTACCGGAGCCAGATCAACAGGGTACACGCTCACTTTTTTGCGATCGCGTCCCAGACGTTCGAACTTCACTACGCCTTCAACCAGTGCGAACAGCGTGTCGTCTTTACCGATACCCACGTTAGTACCTGGGTGAATCTTCGTACCGCGTTGGCGGAACAAGATGCTGCCAGCGGATACGACTTGACCGTCAGCGCGTTTAGCGCCAAGACGTTTCGAATGGCTGTCGCGGCCGTTCTTAGTAGAACCTACACCTTTCTTCGATGCGAAAAGCTGAAGATCTAATTTCAACATGGTGTTTCCCTCCTTCGTTAAAGAAGTTGTTCATGAATTACGACGTATTTGCCGTAAGTTTTTTCGATTGTGCCGAGCATAACGACCATCGATTCGAGCAAAAGCTGCACTTTGTCGTCAGTTTCCTTATCCGGCTGCTCCGGAATGTCCGACGATAGCCAGCCATTCTTCATCTTAGCGGGTAATTCCACTGTCGCCAAAGCCTCGATAGCGTTGACGGTTCCGACCGAAACGGCCGACACCCCGGCGCAGATAATATCCTTGCCGCGGTCTGCATATTTAGCGTGTCCGGAGATCGCGAAAGATACAATCCGTCTGTCAGCGGCTCTACGTTTCACTGTAACGGAAATCATAAGAAAGTCCTCTTACGCTTGGATTTTCTCGATTGTTACTTTAGTGAACGGTTGACGATGACCTTGCTTGCGGCGGTAGTTCTTTTTGGCTTTGTATTTGTAAACGATGATCTTTTGGCCTTTACCTTGTTTCTCGACTTTGCCGGAAACCGTAGCGCCGGAAACAACTGGAGTACCAGTTACGAGACCTTCGCCGTTAGATACTGCCAATACACGATCAAACGTTACGCTTTCGCCTTCAGTTACGTTCAGTTTTTCGATGTAGATTACATCGCCCTCTTGAACTTTGTATTGCTTGCCGCCAGTTTCGATAATTGCGAACATGAGTTGCACCTCCTTATTGTCGAAGACTCGCCTAATCCAGGTGGCTGCAGCAAAAAGCCGCGGCACTTATACCCGATTGGAGCGGTTCATGCATGTCCACACAGTTATAGGATGAGACATACTAGAACATTCTATCACACTATGCCTAACCAATCAACTATTACCTAGGAATGAATCGAAGATTTCTTTCCCGTGCCTCCGCATGCCGGGCATCGCTCGGTTAACTGCCGCGCGGCATTGTCCCGGGCTTTCCGTCTCGTCAATTCAAGAAGTCCAAGTCTTGTCCAGCCGAACACCGTGCATTTGGTCCGGTCCTTTTTCGCCCATTCCGACAGTCTGGCCATAACCTTCTCCCGGTTGGACTCATTTTCCATATCAATAAAATCGATAACGATAATGCCGCCTACGTCACGAATCCGAAGCAGCCTTGCGATCTCGTCCGCCGCTTCCATGTTTGTCTTGAAAACCGTATCCTCAAGTCCTGTAGCTCCAATGTACTTTGCCGTATTTACGTCGATTACGGTTAAAGCCTCCGTCTCATCCCAGACGAGAGAGCCGCCGCTTTCCAGCCGGATGCGGGACGAGAAGGCTGTCTCAATCTGATCGCTAACCCCGAATCGGTCGAATAAAGAAGCTTTTTCCTTCCGTGGGTCAAACAGCTTCAGCCGCCCGGCAAGATGCGGTGTCATCTCTTTCAGTAGGGACACTGCTTCGCTGTAACGGGAAGGATCGTCCAGCCACACCTCATCCATATCGTCCGTCAGCGTATCTCTTACCGCCCGCCGCAGCAGCCCCGCTTCGCGGTGCAGCTCCGCAGGCGCCTTGGCATGTTCGGAGCGCTGCAGCACGCTTGTCCACAGCTGCCGCAGCTGATCAACGTCGGCTCCAAGCGATTCCTCGCATTCGCCTTCGGCTGCAGTACGCATAATAATGCCTTCTTCGCCTTGCCTTAGCCGCTCGCCAATCATCCGAATCCGCGAACGTTCGCTTTCGGCCATAATTTTCTTCGATACTCCGACATAACCGGCGATTGGCATATAGACGAGCCAACGGCCAGGCAGCGTAAAATGCGTCGTTACCCGGGCGCCTTTGCTGCCCATCGGTTCTTTCATCACTTGTACAATAAGCTCTTGTCCGGGCTTAACCAGCTCCGTAATGGAGGGTTTGTGCTCCGGCTGTTTCTCCAAATGCGGATGCAGCAGATCATCTATGTATAGAAACGCGTTTTTTCCGAGGCCAATATCTACGAAAGCGGCCTGCATGCCTGGCAGAACATTAACTACTCGTCCCTTGTATACATTACCGACTAAACCGCTGCTCTCCGACTGCTCCATAAAAAAATCAATAAGCCGACCGCCCATCAGCACGGCGGTCTGCAGCAGCTCGCCGTGTCCGTGCATTAACATCCGCTTCATTCCCGAATATCAACCGCCTTACTTTTTGTCATCTACTCTATTCTACACCAAGGCTTCTAAGTGAAAAAGTGGTCTATTTTACCTCTATCGAAAAAGCTCGATAACAGCCCGGTTCGGATCAGGCTCGGTCAAATAGCGGTCAACGATTTCTTTCTCGGGAACAACCTTGACGACACGTCCTTCCAGTTCCATCAAATAAAAGAGATGGTACTGTTCACGCCATAATAGACGAACAACACCAATAATTGGTTGCTTCAAACTTACAATTATTGGGCGAGCCAGCGTGCCACGGGCAATGGCACGGACCGCAACCCGGTCGCGGTGCATCAGGAATCGGACAAACAAGTACGGAATGTTGCGGTAATAAGTCCAGTTCGTCATGAGCAGGAACAAGCCAACTACCAGCAGATTAAGCTGGATGCCCGCATCCGGGCGGAACGCCGCGGACAAGGCATAGCCTATCATCAGAAAACTTAGGACCAGGCTAATCCGCGAGGTCCATTTCATCATGGAATAATAATTAAAGCCATAGCTGAATGCCGCCTGCATCAGCTTGCCTCCGTCCAGCGGATAAATAGGCAGCAGGTTAAATAGGCCGATCATGAGATTCGCCTGCCACACATAAGCGGCCCATTCCGGGTCCCACCAGCCAAGCTGGCCGCACCCCCAAGCGGCAAGCCCCATCCAAACGTTTTGCAGAGGCCCGGCAATGGCAATTAGCGCATCCTGCCTTGCCGGAATGCTGCCGGCATCTTCGATCTCCGCGACGCCGCCAAAGGGAAGCAGCTTTACTTCGCGGACCGTCAGACCAAAGCCTCTAGCAACTACAACATGTCCAATCTCGTGGACCAGAACGATCAAAAACAAAGTGAAGAGCTCGGCGAAATAACCGGTCGCAACAGAACCAATCATGACAAGCACAAACAACGGATGAACGGACCAGCGGATGCCCTTCCATTTAATCAATCGGAATCACGCCCACGGGATCGACGTATTGGTTATTTTGCCGCACAGCGAAATAAAGAAGACTTGGCTCCTCATTTGACGTTTCTTTCAGCGTCCCGATCCCGTCGCCCGCTTCGACCCAATCATTTTGTTTAACGGTTGCAGTCCCCAGCTTTCCGTATACCGAATCGCGGCCGTTCGCATGCGCGATCACAACCGTAAAGCCGCTTCCGTTCTCCGCCTCCGATACAACAAGTACTCTGCCCGTCTCGATGGCCGTTACCTCTTCCTTGGAGGTGCCCGCCAGCTCAATTCCGTTCAATAATTCAGCGAAGGTACGGACGATTGCTCCATCCGGAAGCGGCGATACAACAGGCAGCTTCACCGAACCGTTAGCGGATTCCGCTTCCTTGGTATTATGGTTAAAGATCGGAATAAAAGACGGCGCGCCGGAAAAGGTCTCCTTGTACCAGGTCGCGACAGCCGTAAAATCCATTTGGTCCGTTAACGCATTTTTGACGATAGTTTGTCCTTTTTGCGCCAGCGGCGACTCACTATGAAAGACACCCCAGATCGCGGCAAACAGAAGGGCGGCTATGATTGTTTTCCATTTCAGTTCACTGCGGAAAAAGGGCCTGCGCCCTCCGCCTTCGTTATCCGACTCGTATATCGAGGCAAAGTCTCCTCCAAAGCGTCCGGCCTTTCCATCTCCGGACTCCCAGCCCAGCCACGGATGCGGATTCGTTTTCCAAAGCTTCTCCGGGTCGAGCTCGTCCCCTCCGCCCGTATCCATGTGATACGGCACAGGCAAAAAGGACTCCTCCTCGTATCTCGCATTCTGCTTCTCCTGGACTGGCCTTTTTTTTGCCGGCATCGCCTGATGCTTCTGCTCTTGCATACGCTCCTGCTGCTGCCACAGCTTGGCTTGCTTCTCCTGCTGCTCCAGCAGCTGCCTGATTTTTTCCTGACGCCGCTCTCTGATACCGTCTTTTTTACTCATCGAATAGCCTCCCTCTCGCAAGACAAGCCGGCTGCCATTGGCGCAGCCCACATTTCCTTTCTACATAAATATGTGGCCAAGCCGACAAGTATGCTGCGCCAGAAACTGCGCAGTTGAATGTTCTTCGATCGCTGTTGTTCCCGGATTCCTTGAATTTACTGGTCGATGGTTGGAATCCGGAGAACAAAGGCGAACGCTACCGCTTCTTCAGAATCATTCAACTGCTCCGTTTTGGCTTGAGGGCGAAAAAAAAGACCGAGCAGGTTTATGTCTGCTCGGACATGGCGGTTTCTTCACGAGCTGGGCGAAAGGCTTCAGCTCTTTTTGAGTTGCAGGTTGAGGGCAAGGGCGGAGCATCAAATGATTCTGGAGAAACGTTAGCTTATGCTTACGAAGCAGCTTTCTTTCAGAAAGCTTTTAAGCGGTCGCTTTTGTGAGGGGATTCCAATCCTATTGGAATAGTTCCGAAGGAATCCCAGAGCAATGGCGATCGGAAGAACATTTGAGGCGCAGCGCGCGACCAATTAACCTGTAAAACAAAAAAGCTGGCCTACTCGGCCAGCTCGTACTTCTCTTGGTGGGCGTTAATACTAAACAAAATACCGATACACAGCATGTTGAGCAGCAGCGATGTACCGCCGTAGCTGATGAATGGCAGCGTAATGCCGGTAATCGGCATTAGCCCGATCATCATCCCGATATTTTGGAAGATCTGAAAGACGTACATGGAAGCGATCCCGATCACGATAAACGCAGCCCGGTTATCATAACATCGGAAGGCTATAAGTATCATCCTGTATATCAATAGGAAGTACAGGAGCAGCAGGATCGCCGAGCCCTGGAAGCCAAACTCCTCCCCGATTACGACAAAGATCGAATCGGAATAAGGATACGGAATAAACTTTCCGTTAAGCATATCGCCCTTCATATAGCCATCGCCGCTGAGACCGCCTGAACCAATCGCTATCTTGGCATTTTCGGATTGATGCTTGTCGTCGGCTGATGCTTGGCTGGGATCGAGAAACGTGTTGATCCGTTTGTACCAGTGTTCCTTGTGATGATCTTTCAGGTATGTCTCAATCTCGGTGTTAAACATCGAAAACAAGGAGATCGCCAATACGACCGCCGCAACAACGACCGTCAGACCAACCATTACATGGGTATACTTGACGTTGCCGATCCAGAGCATTCCAAGAACGATAACGATGTAAATAATCGCATTGCCAAGGTCAGGCTGGATCATGACGAGCAGGAACGGCAGGAACGCAAAGGCTGCAATCGGGAGCAAATCCTCGATTAAGGTCAGTCGTTCACCCTGCCGACGGCCCATAATATAAGCGATACCGATTATAATAATAATTTTCATAAACTCTGCAGGCTGAAACAAGAAGCCTCCCGGCAGTTTGAACCAACCGGACGCGCCGTTAATATTAGCTCCAAAGAAGAAGACCGCTATTAACAGCGCATTTCCGATACCGTATATGACATACCAGCTTTTCAGAAGGATACGATAGTCGAATACGGTTGCTATTATAGCTACAAAAAAACCGGCTACGAAAAATACGACTGTTTTCAAATCATAGTTGTGATAAAGCGGGTTGTTATGCGTAGCGCTCCTGACCAGAATGGTGCTAATCCCCATCAGGCAGACCAGAATAGCCACGATGCCCCAGTCTATCTTTTTCAGCTTGTTTAGCACAAGGCAATCATCCTATTCCAAGAAACTTGCGAAAGCGTTTGAAGGCACCGGCCTTCTCATCGAGCAGCATAAGCGGAACCATATCGCCAAGAATCCGGCGCGCAATATTGCGGTAAGCAATAGCCGCTCGCGAGGACGGATCCATTACGGTTGGTTCGCCGGAATTGGCAGCCTTTATGACCTTCTCGTCATCAGGGACAATACCAAGCAAATCAACGGCAAGCACCTGGCAAATTTCATCAATATCAAGCATTTCACCGCTCTTCACCATATTCTGGCGAATCCGGTTAATAATAATTTTGGATGGGATCTGTTCCTTCTCGAGCAATCCGATAACACGGTCCGCATCCCGAACGGCCGCATTTTCCGGCGTAGTTACAACGATCGCGCGGTCCGCGCCCGCAATCGCATTGCGGAAGCCATGCTCAATGCCTGCCGGGCAGTCAATGATTACATAATCGAAATCCTTCTTAAGCTCGAGCACCATATCCCGGACCTGCTCCGGGGATACATCCTGCTTATCCTTTGTTTGGGCAGCAGGCAGCATATATAGTTCTTCAAAGCGCTTGTCTTTAATTAAAGCCTGGTTAAGGCGGCAGCGTCCTTCAGCTACGTCAATCAGATCATATATGATTCGATTCTCAAGTCCCATTACAACATCCAAATTACGCAATCCGATGTCGGTATCGACCATACAAACCTTTTTGCCAAGCAAAGCAAGTGCCGTACCTAAATTAGCCGAGGTCGTCGTTTTACCGACTCCACCTTTGCCTGATGTTACAACAATCGCCTCTCCCATGCATGAACACCCCTTATACCTTAATCGGATTATTGCGTAAACGGAATAATTGCGTCATTTTGTCAATCTGCATGCTTCCCTCATACAAATAAGCGAATTCCATCGCTGCATCTCCGGACATCCACTCCTCCGGCGGACGGCTGATGACATCGGCAATTCGAAGCTGGGTTGGACGCATAAGCGAAGCGGCGATAATGACATCCGTCCGGCCGTTTACGCCTGCATGGGCGACACCTCTCAGTGCGCCCATTACGTATATATCACCGCTGCACAAAATTGTACCGCCCGGATTGACATCCCCGGCAAGCAGCAGGTCACCGTCATGCTCGATTGTTTGACCGGAACGGACAATTCCCGTTATAACATGAGGACCGGCAGGAGCCGCATTGGTCCCATCCTGCACCGAAGAGGAAGATTCAATCGACTGAACCATTAAATTGCCCTGCGAGCGAATAACCGATTTGATCCGTTCCTTATCATCCTCGCCAAGCTGCCTTGTCCCCAATTTCACATGCACGTGAACCAGCGGGCCGGTCAGCAGCTGCTGATGCGTTTTCTCCAGCTTATACTGCAGCTCGTCAAGCAAAACCGCAAATTCGCACTTATCGTCGAGAAGGAACACGAGACCTTCCTTGACACCTTTTATCATAATATGCTGCTTCTCGGTCACGTCTGTCCCTCCCCAACGTAATCCATTCTTTTCGCGGTGTGCAAATTCCTGCTTCCTGCCTATAAATTATTCTTCTTCCGCATTCGGCCTCAAATGGCTATCAAAAAGACGCCTTGCCGGTACGTAAACCGCCAGAGCAAAGACCAGCTGAAGGAACAGGCTTGGCAAAATATGATCCATCAGCGCCCAGGCATACGTTTCATTCGTAATCCGGAAGACCATGTTAACAAAATATACAATCGTGTCATACAGAATAGAGCCAAGGCCAACCACGGACAACGCCGTGAGCAGCGTGCTGCGCCGGCGTTCCAGCAGTACGCCGGCATAGTATCCGATAAGTCCCATGGCAAACGCGTTAACGCCCATTAAATGTCCGAAGTAGACGACATCCTGCAGAAAGCCAAAGCTTATCCCGAAAAATAAAGCCCGATGCCGTCCGCTGTACAATGCGGCAAAAACAACAAAAACGAACATAAAGTGAGGAACGAGTCTTCCAGTCAACTCAAACGGAATAAGCCAAGGCATTATGGCGCCCTCTACGATAAACAAGAGCAGCATGACTAGAATAAGACGGTTGATGCCTTTATCGCCCATCCTATTCATCTCCCGATTCCGATGGCTGAACGACAAAAACTTCGGTCAGGTGATCGAATTTGGCTGCCATTTTAATCGTAGCGGTATGGGTAAGGCCAAAATCGCCGACCTGTCTTGTTTCTACCGTACCGATCACGAGACCACGCGGATAGACATTGCCAAGACCGGAAGTAATAACCGTATCGTCAACGATCATTTTGTCGTTCTCGGCAATTTTGGTCATAATGAGACGATCTGTTTCCTTATCATAGCTGCCGACAATACCAAATGACTCGTTCTCCCTGCCGAGAACCGTTGCCGCAATGCCGTTTGACGTTGGCGAGGTATCATCCAGTTCCGTAAGCGGAGTTACTGTTGCCGTGTACGGACGGACATTGCTCACAAGTCCAACAAGTCCGTCAATTGTCGTTACGGCCATATTGGGTTTGATTCCGTTCTTTGAACCTAGGTTAATAACCATCGTATGATTGTAAGGATCGTTATCAATTGCAATAACTTGAGCAATCAAATAATTGTATTTGTACATATTCTTCTGACGTTCCGTAAAGTGAAGCTCTTTTTGAAGCCGCTCATTCTCCTTCTGAACAAAATTATAATTAATCTTGTCCCGCGCATAAGCAGCAGCCGTCAACTTTAGCTGTTCGTTCTCCTCATGCAGTGTCTTGAGTTCGCGAATGTCCTCAAAGAAGCCCGCTACTAATCCAGCGGGCTTGTAGAACCATTGCTGCGCGAATCCAACAGAATCGCCGAGAAATTTCTCGGGCCAAGTCAGCTCCTTGCGGTCGCTTAGTGAGAAGCCGATAACCGCAATGAAAAGGATCAATCCGATCATAAGCATAAACAACCGCTTATTTCTTAGCAGCTTAAACAGTTTTAATCACCTGCCCGTTCCATATCCTAACCGCTCTGGTTCTATTATCGTTTTGAGCGGGAAGATCCGCCTTTTTTGAACAAGTGAATGTGGTCAAGCGAACGGCCTGTACCAATAGCTACGCAATCAAGCGGATTATCCGCTACTATGACAGGCATTCCTGTTTCGCGTGCCAAGAGCTTGTCCAGGTTGCGAAGCAACGCTCCGCCGCCAGTCAGCACAATACCGCGGTCCATGATGTCGGCAGACAGTTCAGGCGGGCATTTTTCCAGCGTAATTTTTACCGCGTCTACAATCGAATTCACCGTGTCCATCAGCGCTTCCGTAACCTCTTCCGATGTAATAGGCAGCGTCTTAGGCAGGCCCGTTACGAGG
The DNA here is from genome assembly GCF_037147795.1 of Paenibacillus sp. MMO-177. Taxonomy (NCBI): domain Bacteria; kingdom Bacillati; phylum Bacillota; class Bacilli; order Caryophanales; family Paenibacillaceae; genus Paenibacillus; species Paenibacillus sp. MMO-177. The sequence continues at coordinate 115,605 of NZ_JBBCUR010000001.1, forward strand.
TCGCGGCCGCGGATTTCGATCGATTCGGAAACATCAAACGGAAGTGCCGTACCAATCTCCATCTTCAGCTGCTCGGCTGTTCTTTCGCCAATCATAAGATTATAGAAACGTTTGATATATTGGATAATCGCTTCGTCCATCTCGTCGCCCGCAACGCGGATCGAACGGCTTGTAACGATACCGCCAAGCGAAATAACGGCAACTTCCGTCGTGCCTCCGCCGATATCAACAACCATGCTGCCTGTTGGCTCCCATACCGGAAGATCGGCGCCGATTGCAGCTGCAAACGGTTCTTCGATCGTATACGCTTCGCGAGCGCCCGCCTGCTTGGCCGCATCTTCGACAGCGCGTTTTTCTACCGCGGTAATACCGGACGGTACGCATACCATCACGTTAGGATGTTTAGGAAACAGCGATTTTTGTTTTTGCGCGGAACGAATAAAATATTTGATCATTGTTGCGGTTGTTTCGAAATCGGCGATAACGCCGTCTTTCATCGGACGAACGGCACGAATGTTGCCAGGTGTTCTCCCGATCATTTTTTTCGCTTGTTCGCCAACCGCTTCAATCGTTTTTGTGTCGGTACGCAGAGCTACAACAGATGGCTCTCTTACAACAATACCTTTTCCTTTTACAAATACGAGCGTGTTTGCAGTACCCAAATCAATTCCCAAATCTTTCGAAAAACCACCAAACATGTTAATGCTCCCTTCTAATTGCGACAATCCTACTTATTATATTACATGTAGCCATGTTCCTTCAAACTGATAAACCTTCCATCCCCGATGACCAGATGGTCCAGCACTTCAATCCCCATTAGTTCACCGGCTTCCACGAGCCGCTTCGTTAACGCGATGTCTTCCGGGCTTGGCATAGGGTCTCCGCTCGGATGATTATGAACGCAAATAATTGAAGCACTGCCGGCTTTTACGGCCGCTCGAAAAACTTCCCTTGGATGAACAAGAGACGCGTTAAGCGTACCAACCGATAACGTTTCCCGGGCAATAATATGGTTCTTCGTATTCAGAAACAGGCAGACGAAGTGCTCCTTCTTCAGGTAGCGCATCTCTTCCATCACATAGTTCGCAGCATCCTGCGGTTTACGTACCGTCACGATCTCGCCTTGTCCGCTCCGTACGATACGGCGTCCAAGCTCGATTCCGGCCCGCAGCTGGACGGCTTTTGCCGGTCCGATGCCTTTTATTGCCGTCAGCTCGCTCATGCTCATATCGAGCAAATTTCGCAAGCTTCCGCATTCCTTCAATATTTTACCAGCCAAATGCACGGCCGATTCCCGCTTCGTACCCGTACGCAGCAGAATCGCAAGCAATTCGGTATGGCTAAGCGCTTCGGCCCCATATTGCATCATGCGTTCTCTTGGTCGCTCTTCATGGGGGACATTTCGTAACAGATTGCCTTGCTCCATGTCCGTCCCTGCCTTTTCTTCCGGTTGAAATGATATGGCATTACTTGGTGTTATGTCCAAATCAAGGTCACTTCATGAAAAGTTAATCTAGAAAACCTGAATTTCATAATGAGCAAGCATGTCCGACAACAGGGACACCGGCAGGCCAACGACATTAAAATAACAGCCGTCAATCTTCTCGACGAGCGTTGCGCCAAGTCCTTGAATTCCGTAAGCACCTGCTTTATCATCGGGTTCGCCCGTTGCGATATATCGCTTCAGCACTTCATCTTGCATCGGCTTCATATAAACCTTCGTCATCCGATGCGCGGAAGTCTCGGCACCGGTCTCCGCAACCACGCATGCCACTCCGGTATAAACTTCATGCTCGCGCCCTTGAAGGCTTCTTAGCATGGACAATGCATCTTCACGGTCCTTCGGCTTGCCGAGCACCCGGCCGTCCACAACAACAATCGTATCCGCTCCTACTACAAGAGAATGGTTCTCTTCCCGGCGTTCCTTCAGAATTGCTGCGGTCGCATGCGCTTTGCGAAGAGCCAGCTGCTCGACAATATGCGCAGGCGCCCAATCGGAAGGAACCGATTCATCCGCATCCGAGGACAAAATATAAACCGGCAAGGAAAGGCCCAGCGATGCGACCAGTTCCTTCCGGCGCGGTGACGACGATGCCAGCACGAGCTGGCTGATCGGTTTAGTCGATTCATACTTGCTCAAAAGTACCACTTGCTCCTTCATTTCCGGCAGATAAGCCGGTTTACAGTTTACGATATAACCAAATAGCGGCTAAAGCGCCAATAATGCTGAATAAACTAATTTGAACATGTACATTCAGATCCAGGCTGAGCACATACAGATCAACGGCGGGAGACCAGGTTGTATCGATTGTTTTGGTCAAAAAGGAGATTCCGGATACCGGCTCCAGCCATCGCGCAACGAGTGCGCCGGCCACTAAGCCCAGCACGAGGAAAAGCAATAAAATCCAGCCGTTTTTCTTCATTATTCAACGCCTCTCGCCATTAATTGACACCTGTCCCTATTATACTTAGGTTCGATTTCGTTTACAATGCGTTGATGGACTCATACCACTCTTTTTGCGTCAATACCGCATCCATCAGCGCATCCTGGACAGCCCACAAATGCGATTGCGACGGCTTTTTATCGTATTCCTCTAGCGACTTGGCCGCCGTATTCATAGATCGAATTAATTTTATGAGAAATGCCTTTCCGGACTCATCCGTTACGCCTGCCTGCATCGCCTTGACGCTTTCCGTCCACTTCTGATGCTCTGTCTGCCAAGACTCGGCTGCGGCAGAGCTGAGCGGCGACAAGCTTGGCTGCTCCAGCTGCGTTAATACCAGCTCGTCGAGCATGCTGATCAGGCCTATCGTATTGTTCAAAAATACCGTTGCCGCTTTGGCATCTCCGGCAAATGGGAACTGCTGAGGCACCTGAACGTCGACCTGCTTGATATAGACCGGAATATCTTCCCCGAGATCGTTGCTGAGGGCGAGCGCCTGTCCCCGGTCTATCGCCATTCCGGCATATACCCGGTAATCGTTAGCCGTCCGCAGCTCCGCCGCAGCCAGCCCCTTATCCGTCAGCTCCTTGATGGCAGCATCCCTGCCTTCCGTATTGCTGAATACTCCGTATTGGAGCAGCTGATACGATTGAAGCGGAATATCCAGCTTCACGCGGCCGGCGGCCGAATGATTCGTTGCCGGGCTGGACGTGCCGCCGTTCGTATTTGTTTTTCCCCCTCCCGGCGATGCGCTGGGATTAGTTACGGATCCGTTAACGGGATTCGCCAGCTTATTATTGGAATCGGACTGATCCGGCGTATTGGTAAACAGGGAGAGCAGCAGATAGCCGAACAACGCACCCGTTGCGAGCGCTCCGGCTACCGATAGAAATACTTTAATCCAGGATGGAGGCGCGGAATAATTATAAACCGGACCTGACCATCGATTGGCCTTCTGAACGCCGTAATCCAGATCCACTTCCAGCTCCGGATAATGCTGCGGCTCGCCCCATGAATTGGATTCCGCCTGCTTAGGTACGCCATGCAGCTCCCCCTGAACATACTTTGGTTCAGACTGCGTCATCGACTCCGGCAATGACACGGAAGGCTGTACCTTTTGGCGGGGATGCCACTGCGCGGTACGCTGCGGCTGCTTGGCTGATGGTCCGGGCTCCGGTTGCGAATCGGGAACATCCGGTTCCTGAACAAGCCTTGGCTTTGTTACCGGCACATCGGCGGCAGCTGCCGGCCTCTTCTCCGCGGCTGAAGCCGGCTTTGGTTCCGTCTCGCGAATCAGATCCTCTAACGCGCCGACATCCTCCTGAAACGGACTCATCCAGGGGCTAAATGGGCTTTCTGCAGTCTCGTATTCGGATTTGGCATAGAGAGGCACAATATTCGAAGGCTTGCCCTGTTCCCGTTCCGGGGCTGGCTGAGGCTTAGCGCTAATTTCCTTACGGCCTTTATCTTCTATCGTCTGGCCAGTGCGGTCAAATCGGTAAGTGATCCGGTTATTCTTGTTCATGACATTCTCTCCTTGTCCCGTTCTTCTAATGCTACTCTATGAGATTCGATAGAGAATTATGATAGATTTGCCGGACTCGCTCACTAAAAAAACGCCCCGAAAAACCTCGCGCGAGGTATTCAGGGCGTTCTTCGCCATCCTTGATTTATGGTTTATGCTTTCGCTTTCAGCGTCCTCGCAAGCGCATCCGCCGTTTTCCAAATATCGCCTGCACCCATCGTAATAACAAGATCGCCCGGAACAACCTTAGCGGTCAAATGCTCCAGCACCTCTTCTTTTGTCGGCATATAAAACGTGTTGGCATTGCTGTTGGTCTTGATCATCTCAACCAGCTTCCGGGAATGAACCCCTTCAATCTGCTGTTCGCCTGCCGGCGAATAGATATCCGTAATGATAACCTCATCCGCCTCCGGGAATGCCCGGCTGAACTGCTCCAGCAGGAAGAAGGTGCGCGTGTAGCGCTGAGGCTGGAATACCGCAATAATACGCTTGCCCGTTGCTTTTGCTGCGCTTATCGTTGCCTGAATTTCCGTCGGATGATGCGCGTAGTCGTCAATGACCAGAATGTCATTCACTTCGCCAAGCACCTGGAACCGGCGTTTTGCGCCGATGAATTCGTGAATGGCTTCCGCAATTTTGTCAAATGACAGTCCTGCTTCGAGGCAGGTAATGACCGTTGCCATCGCATTGTACACATTGTGGCGGCCAGGTACGGACAGTTCGATGGTGCCAAGCGATGTCCCGCGATGCGTCATTTCGAACGATACCTTGCGGTCGCCGAGGCTGATTTTTTCCGCTTTATACTCGGCATCGCTGTCGATACCGTAAGTAATCAGCTTCGCGGCTGTGTCCGCGTCAAGCTTCGGAAGCAGCTCGGTAATCGTCTCGTCGTCCCCGCATACAATTGCCTTGCCGTCTGTCTTCACCTGGGACAGGAATTTGACATAAGCTGCTTTCAGCTTGCCGAAATCGCCGTCGTAGTTCTCCAGATGGTCAGGCTCAATATTCGTTACGATAGCAATGCTTGGGTGATACTGCAAGAATGAACCATCGCTTTCATCCGCTTCCGCAACGACGTATTCGCCTTTGCCAGCTTTTGCGTTCGTTCCCACATTGACGATCTCGCCGCCGATTATATAAGTTGGATCGGCATCGCACTTTTCCATAACGAGTGCGATCATGGAGGAAGTAGTCGTCTTCCCATGCGCTCCGGCTACGGCAACGCCTTTGCCGGCATTCATGAGCCGCGCAAGCATTTGAGCACGGTGCAGCACCGGAATATTAAGCTCCTCCGCCGCCTTCCGTTCCACATTGTCTTTCGAGAGCGCAGTCGAATAAACGACAAGGTCTGCGCCCTTGACATGCCCCGCCTCATGGCCGATATAGATTTGCGCGCCTTTCGCCGCAAGCTTCTCCGTCAATTCCTGACGGGCTACATCGGAACCGGTAATTTTATATCCCATTTCGAGCATAACGCGGGCGATTGCGCTCATGCCGTAACCGCCGATTCCGATGAAATGAACATGTTCTGCCGTATTCAAAGACGGTTCACCAACCTTTTTCAGAATCCGAGTTGTACAATATGCGGGAGCGAACGTCACCTATCAAATAAAGCGTACCAGTCACAACCCCAAGGTCTGTTTCCCCGGTTAATTGTTGCAATTTGCGGAGGCCTTCGCGCCAATCCTTCTCCACGATAAGCTCAAACGAAGACTCCGCAGGCTTCACTTCGCGGACAAGATCGGCGAGAAGTTCCGCGTCATACTTGCTGCGGAAATCAGGCTCGGTCACGATAAGCGTATCCACTATTGGTAGTATATGCTTTAGAACATCCCGATGATTCTTATTCTCTACCATCGCCATCATGACATGAAGACGGTCGTACCGGTAAGTCGAGCGAAGCGCCTGCACAAGCGATTCGGCGCCTTCCGGATTATGCGCGCCGTCAATCAGAATGCGGGGAGAACGGGATACCATCTCGAGACGTCCCGGCCATTTCGCCTCGCGAAGCCCTTCTGCGAGCGCATCGTCTTCTACGATCAAAGCGTAATATTGGCGAAGCACTTCAAGCGTCATAACCGCAACGGCGGCATTCGTCCGCTGATGCGCGCCGTTAAGCGTAATCGTGAGCGGTTCTATAGCACGGAACATGCCTTCGAAACGGAAGGTTTGCTCATCCTCTTCGCTAGACAGTTCCTTAATGTTGAACTGCTCGCCTAACAGATACAGCGTGCTCTTCTTTTCCGCGGCCGTCCGCTTCACAACCTCAACGACTTCGGGTTGATCCACGGCGCTTACTACCGGAACGCCGGCTTTAATGATGCCTGCTTTCTCGAAGGCTACGGCCTCAAGCGTGTTGCCGAGCCGGTCCATATGGTCATGGCCGACATTCGTAATAACGGAGATGACGGGAGTAACGATATTCGTAACGTCCATTCTGCCGCCGAGCCCCGTTTCCCAAACGACGTAATCCGGATAAGTAACGGTCGCATAGAACAAAATCGCAAGAGCCGTAGACACTTCGAACATCGTAGGCGAGCCGAGCTCGGTCTCTGCTAGTTCTTCTACATGCGGCTTAAGCACATTGGCCAGACGAAGAAGAGTTTCTTCTTCAATATCCTTGCCGTTATATTGAAACCGGTTCGTGAACTTCGTAATATATGGCGAAGTAAACGTCCCTACATCGTATCCGCATTTCATCAATACGCTTGTTAAGTACGCGCAGGTCGAACCTTTGCCGTTCGTACCCGCAATGTGAATAAATTTGAGCCTGCGGTGCGGGTTGTTAAGGCGCTCCAGCAGCTGCTCAATGCGGTCAAGACCCGGGCGGATTCCAAACGGAATAAGCCCGTTGATCCAATCGACCGCTTCCTTATAGGAACGAAGCATGCCGCTTCGTTCCGTTTCTGTTCCGTTTTCGATCATCGTAAACGTCCTTCTTCCATCAGATCATTAGCTGCGCAGCTCTTCGATGCGCGCAAGAACCTTATCGCGTTTGCTTGCGTAGTCTGCCATTTTGGCGCGTTCTTCTTCAATGACTTTGGCCGGTGCCTTCGCAACAAAGCCTTCGTTGCCAAGCTTTTTCTCAACGCGCTCCACTTCGGAGTTGAGCGTTGCCAGCTCTTTCTCGAGACGCGCGATCTCCTGCGAAATATCGATCAGTCCCGCAAGAGGCAGGTAAAGCTCCGCACCGGTTACGATTGCCGTCATGGCTTTATCCGGAGCGGTCAGGCCAAGACCGGTCTCAAACGACGAAGTGCCGCAGAAACGTCTGATAAATTCCTCGTTGCGGCTGACAATCGCCGCCTCGGCTTCGCCGGAAGGCTTGATCATCAGCTCAACCTTCTTGCTCATCGGCACATTCACTTCCGCGCGAACGTTGCGTACCGCACGGATAATGTCCATGAGAAGCTCCATCTCTTTTACCGCTTCCGGCGCTTCAAGAGCCTCGTCGTATACCGGCCAAGCGGCTACGGTAATCGATTCGCCTTCATGCGGCAGATGCTGCCAGATTTCTTCGCTGATATAAGGCATAAACGGATGAATCAGACGCTGCGTACGGTCAAGCACGTAAGCCAGTACCGACTGCGTCGCGCGTTTTGCCTGCTCGTCAGTGCCGTACAGGTTAAGCTTGGCAAATTCGATGTACCAGTCGCACAGATCATCCCAGATGAAGTTGTACAAAATACGGCCGGTTTCGCCGAACTCGTAGCTGTCGATCAGACGGGTAGCTTCGCGCACCGTTTCGTTCAGGCGATGCAGAATCCAGCGCTCAGCTGTACCGAGATTGCTCTTGATATCGATATCGGAAGCCGTGAAGCCTTCAAGGTTCATCAGAGCGAAACGGGATGCGTTCCAAATCTTGTTCGCGAAGTTGCGGGCCTGCTCGACCTTCTCGATCCGGAAGCGCAGATCCTGACCCGGCGTGCTGCCCGTCGAGATCATGTAACGCATCGCATCGGCACCGTAGTTCTCGATGACGTCAAGCGGGTCAACGCCGTTGCCAAGCGATTTGGACATTTTGCGTCCTTCCGCGTCGCGGACGAGACCGTGCATCAGCACGTCCTTGAACGGAATTTGATCCGTGAACTCAAGCGCCGTAAAGATCATGCGCGCAACCCAGAAATAAACGATGTCATAACCCGTTACAAGAACATCCGTCGGGTAGTAACGTTTGAAGTCTTCCGTTTCCTCCGGCCAGCCGAGCGTGGAGAACGGCCAAAGCCCGGAGCTGAACCAAGTATCCAGAACGTCTTCATCTTGACGGAGCGATGTGCTGCTGCAAGCCGCGCAGGCGGTTACGTCCTCGCGGGCAACATGCATCTCGCCGCAGGATTCGCAGTACCATGCCGGAATGCGGTGGCCCCACCACAGCTGGCGTGAAATACACCAGTCGCGGACATTCTCGATCCAGTTCAAATAAATTTTCTCGAAGCGGTCCGGCACGAAGTTAACGCCATTGCCGGATTTCTGCGCTTCGATTGCGCGTTCAGCCAGCGGCTTCATCGCAACGAACCATTGCGTCGACAAGTACGGCTCAACAACCGCGCCGCTGCGCTCGCTGTGACCGACCTGATGCACGTGGTCCTCGATGCGGATGCAAACGCCTTGCTCCTGCAGATCCTTGACCAGCTTCTTGCGGCAGTCCGCACGGTCGAGACCTTGATAAGGACCCGCATGCTCGTTCATGGTGCCCGTCTCATCCATGACGATGATTTGCGGCAGGTCATGGCGCAGGCCAACCTCGAAGTCGTTCGGGTCATGCGCAGGCGTAATTTTTACCGCGCCGGATCCAAAATCCTTCTCAACGTATTCATCGGCAATAATCGGAATCTCGCGTCCAACGACCGGCAGTACGATCAGCTGTCCAATCAGATGCTTGTAACGCTCGTCTTCCGGATGAACCGCTACGGCCGTATCGCCAAGCATCGTCTCCGGACGCGTTGTAGCAACGGTAATATAACCGCTACCGTTCTTGAGCGGATACTGGAGATGGTACAGGTGGCCGTTCAGCTCTTTGTACTCTACTTCAATATCGGACAAAGCCGTGCGGGCAGCCGGATCCCAGTTGATAATCTTTTTGCCGCGGTAGATAAGGCCCTTCTCGTGCAAACGGACGAATACTTCGCGTACCGCCTTGGACAAACCTTCGTCCAATGTAAAACGTTCGCGGGAATAGTCCAGAGACAGTCCCATTTTGCCCCATTGCTCGCGAATGGTGTTCGCATAAAGCTCTTTCCAGTCCCAAACCTGCTCCAGGAATTTCTCGCGGCCAAGGTCGTAACGGCTCAGCCCCTGCTCGCGCAGCTTCTGTTCCACCTTGGTTTGAGTAGCGATACCCGCATGGTCGGTGCCAGGCAGCCACAGCGTGTCAAAGCCCTGCATCCGTTTGGTGCGGATAATAATATCTTGAAGGGTGAAATCGAGCGCATGCCCGATATGAAGCATCCCCGTAACGTTTGGCGGCGGGATTACGATCGTAAAAGGCTTTGCTTCCGGGCGCTGGCCCGCCTTGAAAAATTGACCCTGCTGCCAGAAGTCGTACCATTTCTGCTCAGCTGCCTTCGGATCGTAAGTCGTCGGCATCGTTGTCTTGTCTGACATCTTTACATCCTCCTAAAAAATTTTACTTCGCAAGCATTGCCATTCCTGTCATTGCATGGATAGAAATACAAAAAAACCTTCCGCCCTTATAGCAAAGGACGAAAGGTTATCTTCCGTGGTACCACCTTTGTTCCGCACCCCAGAAAAGCAAGCACGGCACTCAAACAGATAACGGCTGCGGCCGGCCTGAAATAACGGATGAACCCGCTTCATTCAAGCAACTCCGGGGCGACAAGCGAAGCAGTAAATTCCTGCGGTACCTTTCAGCGTTACAGTCCCGCTCTCTGAAGGCTTGGCTGCTTACTCTTCCCCTTCAACGTCAATATATGTTGAAAAAAATCAGATATAGCATATTTTATCCAAGATGTCCCCGAAAGTCAACTTGCGTCTACGCCTAATTAGTGACCCATCATCATTGGCATTTCGGCTTTTTCCGCGTTTGCGCCTTCCGCGCGCTTCGGCTTCGAGAGCAGGAACCCGACCAGCGTGCCAACGACACCGATAATCGCAAGAATCAGGAACGTATCCCCGTAAGAGGAAGACGCCACATGGGAAGCAATCACAGGCGTGATATCGGCAGGATTCGCAATGCCTCCAGCCGCCATTTCGGAAGCCATGTAATGCTCGGTGCGTCTAGCCAGAATCGTTGCAAGTCCCGCTACCGCAAAGGATGTCATAACCTGCTGGGCTGCGCTCGTAAGCGATGTTACGCGGCTGACCAGCTCGGGAGGAGCCGATTGAATAATATGCGTATTCAGCGGCATCATCGAAAGACCCATACCCGCTCCAAGCAGAATCAGCGGCAAGATATACGAGCCTACCGTTGCGTCCGACGAGATGTTCGACAAGAGGAACGCTCCGATCGTTACGATGGCCAGACCGCTCATGACAAGCGGGCGAGCGCCAATCTTGTCAAACAGCTTGCCGCCAATCGGCATAAAGACCGCTGCGGCCAAAGCCTGCGGAAGCAGGATCAAGCCGGTATCAAGCGCAGAGTAGCCTTTGGCTGTCTGCAGGAACAGCGGGAACAGGAACAATGTGCCGAAGAGAGCAATTTGGGATACCCACTGAACGACAATCCCTTTGGAGAAATCCGACGATTTGAACACGCGAAGCTCAAGAAGCGGCTGTTTGCGGTTCAATTCCACGATAATAAAGATGATAAGCGAGACGCCGCCTACGATAAGGCCGGTCAATGTTTTCGTGGAGCCCCAGTCCGTACCGCCTTCGCTAACGCCGTAAGCAAGACCGGCGAAAGCCAGCGGAGCGAAGATCATGCCAAGCACGTCAAGCTGCGGAACCGTTTGGCGGGCCAAAGCCGGCAAGGTGCGAAGGCCAAGAACAACCGCCACAACGCCAACGGGGATGTTAATGATAAAGATCCAGTGCCACGTTACATAGTCAACCAGCCAGCCGGCAAGAACGGGTCCAAGAGCAGGCGCCAGAAGCATCGGAATACCGATCATGCCCATAACGGCACCTTGTTTGCCGGGAGGACTTAAACGGTAAGTAAAGGCCATTGCAATCGGGGCAACCATACCGCCGCCCAGGCCTTGAATAATACGGAAAATAATCAATTGTTCAGCGGTTGTCGCAAATGCGCAAAGCGCGGAACCAACTGTAAACAGAACGATGGAGGTCAGATAGATTTGCTTCGCGCCGAAACGGTCGGATAACCATCCGGCAAGCGGAATAACGGCAGCCTGCGCAAGGGCATAGCCGGTTACCGTCCACTGAATAAGCGACAGGCTCGCTCCCCCGAAATCTTCACGCAGCTTAGGAATCGCGACATTCATCGCCGTGCCGTCAAGAATAACCATGAACATCCCCACAATGATCGCAAGCAGCGGCACCATAATGGATTTGATAGGCATGGAGCTGTTGTTTGTTGCTTCAGTCATGAATTTCTTTCTCCTCCTAAAAAATATTGAAGTAATTCTTGCTTGGCAGCAAGTTACTCTCTCTCTATTTGCAAATCCGCCGACGCCTTGACCTGTTAACTATCCAGCAGTAAAATGAGTAAGGCGTAAGACGACTGCGGACAATTGTCCGCTAACGTATGATACCGGACAATTGTCCGCTTTGTCAATACAGTCACGCTTTATTATTTTTTCATGAAATGGAGGGTGCGCGCATGACCGATAAAAAGAAGGACTCGCAAGAGGTGAGCAAGATGATTTTGCAAGCCGCAAGGTCCCTTTTTGCCGAACACGGCGTTGAAGCCGTCAGCATGCACCAGATTGCTAAATCCATTCAAATTGGACAAGGCACGCTGTACAGACGTTATGCGAATAAATCCGACCTATGCATGGACCTGATGAATGACACCTTCGAGGATCTGATGGAGGACATCCGCCGGCTGCTTGAGCCGCTCGCCGATAAACCTGTCCGGGACAGATTGACAGCCGTTCTCCGTCGCCTGATCGTATTCTCGAATGATCAGCTGGAATGGTTGAACGTGATCAAGGTCAACAAGACGTGCAAACCGGATGAAATCGATTTTTATAAAAGTCCAAACTACCTGAAATTAAACAATCTATTTCTATCTCTCCTTCAGGAAGCGCAGCGCAAAGACGAAGTTATCGCGCTTGTTCCCGAATTTACGGCCCATATGCTGATCAGTGCCATGGCTCCCGAATCTCTTCTCTATTATTCGAAGGTGCTGGGTTATTCGATCGAACAGATTGCGGACAATTTCTGCATGACCATGCTGAATCCGCTGTTCAAAGCTTAAAAAAGCTCCTCCGTCAGCCAAGAGAAGGCTGAGAGAGGAGCTTTTTTTGATTATGGAATATAGAGCAGCTGTCCTTCCGCAACGGAAGATTCGTTCAAGCCGTTATACAGCAGAATCTCGCGCGGATTCAAGCTGTATCTGACCGCAATCGACTCCAGGGTCTCATCTCTTTGAACGATGCAGACACGGATTTTGCGGAATTCGTTCTCCTCCGATTGCTTGCCGAGGAATAAGGTCTTCCACTCGATATCGTCGCCGGATGAACGGGTTTTTGCCTGTTCCGCCTGCTTGGCCGCAACCTCTTCCGCCGCTTGGCGGGCAGCCTGCTCCCGCTTGCTCGTCTGCAGCAGCGTCATCAGACCAACATTTGGCGCCTGCTCCGGATTGTTGTCCGGCTGCTTGCTGCCGACGCCTATCCGGATCTCCTGCTTCTCGTTGTCCGGCACGCGAGGAGCCTCCGGTTGAGCCTGCCATTCCGCTTCGACGGCCGACTCACCGCCAAAGGAAGCAAAAGCCTCCTCGTTTGGTTCATCCGCCTGCTCGGCTAACGACTCTTCCTGCCAGTCCTCTTCGCTCTCCTGCTCGTAAACGTAAGTATCCTCCCTCTGCGATGGAGGAGGCGCTTGAGGAGGAACCGTTGGCTGATAGAATGAGGCCTCCGGTTGATTCACCGGCTGATTCACCGGCTGATTCACCGGTTGATTTGCCGGCTGGCTCGATTGGAACCACTGCGAAGCAGACCAGCCGCTGTCCCTCGGCGAAGCCGAGATCGTAACGGAAGCATCCGCTTCATCGGCTTCGTCTATCTCTGCTTCCTGCTCCTCTTCCTCAAATGCTTCGAAGCTTTCTTCCTCTTCCTCAAACTCATCTTCCTGAGCTCTTTTCGTTCCAGGCAGCTGGCCTGCAAAGCCTGTAAAATAAGGCTGCTGGCTTACGGACTGCCAGGTTTCCTGAGGCTGGGCTTCAATGTCCGATTGAGCCGATGCCTCGAATTCGGATTCTTCATTCGAAGCTTCGCGCTCATGGACGACTGTTATCGGCTCCTCGCGCCATGCCTCTTCCGCATCCGGAAGCGGTTCAACCAGAATACCTCTAAGCGATAATACCCCGGTCACATTAAGCGTCCGCGCGGACAATAAATCCACATCAAAATTATCAATTTCTACCGATATGTCGTCGAGCCGGGATACCCGGTTAAGCGGCAGCGTAATTTCGACCGGAATCCAATGCTCCAGCGTCTGCAGACTGCCTCCGTCCGATTGACCGCGATATACGCCGTTCAAGAGCAGCTGCCCTTTCAGCACCGCATGATCACCCTGCTCAATCACCTGAATACGCGGGGTTAGCTCAATTTCCTCCAGTTCGTCAATCGCCGCTACCTCGTCCGGCAAATGAATACGCTCATACAAATCAAATCGCAAGCCTTTGGATTGATCTGTCACGCGATATCCTCCCTCCCAATACCATAAATGAAAAGCAAATGCCTAAAGCTTGGGCTAAAGTTACATTCACTACTATCTATATGGCGCGGAAATAAGGAGCATGACTATCAATTTGTCCGTCCGTCCAGCTTGTCAAGAAGATTCGCAAGCCATTCGGGCTTGGCTGCGGCGGCTTCTACTTGATCACCCTTCCATGGATGAGGAAAAAGCAGCCGCTCGCCATGGAGCGCCTGATGCTGCAGCAGCCTCGTATCTCCTCCGTACAGCTTGTCGCCGATCAGCGGATGGCCGAGATGGCTCATATGCACGCGAATTTGATGGGTTCTGCCGGTTTCCAGCTGCAAACGGACAAGCGTAGCATCTGAAAACGTTCGAACGGTTTCATAGTGAGTGATAGCCGGATCGCCGCCAGGCGTTACGCGTCGTCTTGAAGAATGATGGCGGTCTTTGCCGATTGGGGCATTAACCGTGCCGGAAGGCTTCTTCACCCTTCCCTGAACGAGGGCAAGATAACGCCGGTCAATCCGCTTCTCGCGCATGGCTTCATCCAGAACCCATTGGGCAAGATCGTTTTTCGAATACAGCACCGGACCGGAAGTATCGTCATCCAGTCGGTGAATATGCCTCACGGGCAGCGGATCGCCTTGCTTAAGCAGCCATCGCGCTGCCGCTTCATCCAGCGTACCGGTCTGTCCGGCATGGGATTCATGGACCGGCATGCCCGCGGGCTTATTTAAGACAAGGCAGAAATCATCCTCGTAGAGGACCTCCGCTGCGGATTCAGTCAAGGAATGGCCGCTATTCTTAGCTTTGCGGTATAGCGGATCCGAGACAGGGTCAACCGGCGGGAAGGCTAGGAGGCGAATCCGTTCTCCCTCCCAACCGATACCGCCTACCGAGAACAAACGGTTAATCCATTTGGCCGGAAATAAAGAACAGGCCAGCAGCCACTGCCGCACAAGATGCGGGTGACTGCCGGCCTCCGGAATGGAAAGCTGCTCCGTTTGCTGCCCGGAAGCCGTATCCTTGCCTGCCGCCTCCCCGGCCAAATCCGCCGGCAGAAGCGACAGCCATTGCCCCTCGCGTCGATAAGGACGTTTATGCATGGATATCGAAACCTTCCTGTTCTGCATTTTATAAGCTTGCAAGCGCCTGATCATGGACGGCAATCGTCGCGTCGATATCTTCGTTCGAATGGACGGCAGATACAAACATGCCTTCAAACTGCGAAGGAGCAATGCTAACGCCCAGATCAAGCATAGCAGAGAAGTACGCTCTGAATTGTTCAAGATTAGAGGTCTTGGCGGTCTCGAAGTTAATGACATGCGTATCGGTGAAGAACGGGCATACCATCGAGCCGACCCGGTTAATCGTTGTTGCAATGCCATGTTTAGCGGCATTTTTCTCAAAGCCGAGCTGAAGCCGTACGGCTTGACGTTCCAGCAGCTCGTAAGTTTCTTTCGTCAGCAGCTTCAGCGTTGTATAGCCGGCTGCCATTGCAAGCGGGTTGCCGGACAAGGTGCCGGCTTGATAGATTGGACCGCTTGGCGCGATCATTTCCATGATCTCGCGTTTGCCGCCGTAGGCGCCGACAGGCAGGCCGCCGCCGATGACTTTGCCGAAGCATGTTAAGTCAGGCGTAACGCCATACAGTCCCTGCGCACAGTTGTAATGGACGCGGAAGCCGGTCATGACCTCGTCAAAGATAAGCAGGCTTCCGTATTGCTCCGTAAGTTCGCGGAGACCCTGCAGGAAGCCCGGCAGCGGCGGGACTACCCCCATATTGCCCGCTACAGGCTCGACAATAACGCAGGCAATTTCTTCGCCAAACTTTTCGAAAGCAAGCTTGGCCGATTCCAGATCGTTATATGGAACGGTAATCGTTTGGGAGGCTACGCCTTCCGGTACGCCGGGACTGTCCGGCAGGCCAAGCGTAGCTACGCCGGAACCGGCTTTAATAAGCAGGCTGTCGGCATGTCCGTGATAGGAGCCTTCGAATTTCAAAATTTTGCTTCGTTTCGTATAGCCGCGCGCAAGACGAAGCGCACTCATCGTCGCTTCCGTACCGGAGTTTACCATACGGACGATATCAACGGACGGAACGCGTTCAACGACCAGCTCGGCCATTAAGGTCTCCAGCTCGGTTGGCGCACCAAAGCTTGTTCCTTTTTCCGCGGTTTTCTTGATCGCTTCGATAACTTCAGGATGGGCATGACCCATGATGAGCGGTCCCCAAGATCCCACGTAATCAATGTAACTGTTGCCATCGATATCATATACGCGGCTGCCTTTGCCATGATCCATATAAACCGGGTTTAGACCTACGGATTTGAATGCGCGCACCGGGCTGTTCACACCGCCGGGAAGCACCTGCTTCGCACGGGCGAAAGCCTCTCTCGAACGGTTATCCCGTCTGTTGCCAATCGATTTGCTCATCCCTCGTTACTCTCCTCTCAACCAGCGCGAAGCATCCTTCGCATGGTAAGTAATGATCAGATCCGCACCGGCGCGCTTCATGCTGATCAGCTTCTCCAGCACGATCGCCTTTTCGTCAATCCAGCCGTTTGCCGCAGCGGCTTTCACCATCGCGTATTCACCGCTCACGTTGTAAGTGACGATCGGCAGATCAAAGCTGTCGCGAAGCTGGCGTACGATATCGAGGTAGGAAAGAGCAGGCTTGACCATCAGCATATCCGCGCCTTCCAGCACATCGGAATCCGCTTCGCGCAAAGCTTCGCGGGCGTTAGCCGGGTCCATCTGGTACGTTTTGCGGTCGCCGAACTGCGGCGCGGACTTCGCCGCATCACGGAAAGGCCCGTAGAAAGCGGAAGCATATTTGACGGAGTATGACAAAATCGGCACATGGCTAAAGCCTGCTTCATCCAATCCTTCGCGAATAGCAGCGACAAAACCGTCCATCATGTTCGATGGAGCAATCACGTCTGCCCCCGCTTCCGCTTGGGAAACGGCGGTGCGAACAAGCAGCGACAACGAAGGATCATTATCCACGACCGCCGTTCCCGTTGCTTCATCAAGATGCACCATGCCGCAATGTCCGTGATCGGTAAATTGGCACAGACAAGTATCCGCCATAACAATCAGCTCAGGCGCCCATTTTTTGATCAGACGCGTTGCTTCCTGAACAATGCCGTTTGGATCGTAAGCGGAAGTTCCTTCCGCATCCTTATGATCCGGCAGACCAAACAGCATAATCGCCTGTATGCCCAGCGAAGTGATCTCGCGGATCTCCGCTTCCAAAAGATCAAGAGAGAAGCGGTATACGCCCGGCATCGAGCTGATTTCTTCCTTGATGTTCGTCCCGTATTTCACGTAGATCGGATAAATAAAATCATTTGCGGTCAGCACGGTTTCGCGTACGATGTTGCGCATCGCGGCCGATTGGCGCAATCTGCGGTGTCTTACGATAGGAAATGCCATTTTGAGTTCCTCCTTTGTCTTGCTTGCTTTCAATAAATACGCAATAATTTCTGGTATTAAGGATGGTCAAGCCATTATACGTTTAGTCATCCGATGCTGGACAAGCGCTTCAACGAGTGCTTCGATTGTAGCATCCTCCGGTTCAATCGTAACGGAAAGCCCGGCTTCGGAAGCCGTTTTCGAGGTTACGGGGCCAATGCTGGCTACATCAATGCCGGCCAGCTGTGCGGCCGGATCCTCGAATCCGTTCCTGCGAAGCACCTCAAGCAAATTCGTTACTGTCGAAGAGCTGGTGAACGTAATCGCATGAATCTCCCGGTTGCGGATCCATTCAAACGCCTGCTCATCCTGCGAATCCGCAATCACCGTCTCGTAAACGTCCAGCTCAACCGGGACAAGTCCCTTAGCCTTCAGCTCACGCGGTAAAATCTCGCGCGCGAGATCTCCTCGCGGAAGAAGAACCCTCTCTCCCGGCTTCAGCTCGCCTTCCAGCTGCTCAAGCAGGCCTTCCGCCTGAAACTTGGCCGGCAGCTGTTCCGCAATCAGGCCGCGCTTGCGCAAGGCTTCAGCGGTCCGGGGACCAACTGCCGCAATGCGGGCTGCATGGAAACGCCGTATGTCTACGTTAAAACGATCCAGCCAGTTGAAGAAATACTCCACCCCGTTCACGCTCGTAAACATCATCCAGTTATACGAATCTGCATCTGCAAGAGCAGTACGGATCGCTTCGACAGCAGCCTCATCCCGAGGCTCGCGGGTCTCAATCACAGGCAGCTCGCAAGGCTCGCCGCCAAGTTCTTCGATCCGGTCAGCCAGGTCGCTTGCCTGCGCTCTAGCCCGCGTGACAAGCACGCGCACGCCAAAGAGCGGCTTTTGCTCGTACCATTTCAGCTTGTCCCGCTGCAGAACCACATCGCCAACAACAATGACCGCCGGCGGCTGGAAGTTCGCCTCTTTCACGATCCGTTCGATCGACTCCAACGTGCCGACAATCGTCTGCTGCTCCACGCGGGTTCCCCAACGGATCAGAGCAACCGGCGTTGTTGCCGGCTTGCCGTGACGGATAAGCTGCTCCGCAATATAACCGATCTTGGCTACGCCCATCAGGAAAATCAGGGTGCCGGTCGCGTTGGTTACTTTATCCCAATGAATGGAGCGGTCAAGCTTTTCCGGACTCTCATGTCCCGTAACGATGGATAAGGAAGATGCCAGATCGCGGTGGGTTACCGGAATGCCGGCATAAGCGGGAACGGCGATTGCGGAAGTAATACCCGGTACAATCTCGAACGTAACGCCGTGCTCCTGGAGCAATTCCGCTTCTTCGCCGACACGGCCGAAGATGGTTGGATCCCCGCCTTTCAGCCTTGTTACCGTATGGCCTTCCAAAGCCAGATCAACGAGCAGCTGGTTGATCTCTTCCTGCTTCATCGTGTGGCGGTCCGGCAGCTTGCCGACGTAAATTTTACGGGCGCCTTCCTTCATATATCTCAGCAGTCTCGGGCTCGCCAGGCGGTCATAGACGACAACGTCGCTTCGTCTCAGACATTCCAGTCCGCGAACCGTAATAAGCTTAGGATCTCCCGGCCCGGCTCCTACGAGATAGACAACTCCTTTATTCATCACGTTATCCCCCGAATTCCGCCAAAATGCGATCAGCGCCTCTTGCTGTCAATGCCGCCGCTACATCACGCCCAAGCTGTTCCGGATCGGTTCCCTTCCGGATTTCCTTCAGCATCACCGATCCGTCAGGAGAACCAACCATGCCCGTCAGCTCCAGCTCAGCGTTATCGAAGCTGTCACCAGACTTCTTGTGTACCACCGCAAAAGCGCCGATCGGAACCTGGCAGCCGCCGTTCAGCGCGCCGAGGAAGCTTCTTTCCGCACGGACGGACAGCGAGGTTTCGGTATCATTCAACAAATCAAGCAGCTCGCGCACGCCGGCATCGGCCGTACGGCACTCAATGCCAAGAGCTCCCTGTCCTACCGCAGGGATGGACAGATCAACCGGGAGAAACGCCGAAATTCTGTCCTGCCAGCCCATGCGGGTAAGACCTGCGGCAGCCAGCACAACCGCATCGAAGCCTTCCGTCTCCAGCTTGCGAATCCTCGAATCGATATTGCCGCGAATGGAGTCAAGCTCAAGATCCGGACGGATATTTTTAAGCTGGCTGGAGCGGCGCAGACTGCTTGTTCCGACACGCGCGCCGGCCGGCAAATCATCAAGCGAGCTCCCCTGCTTCATTATCAGGCAGTCGCGGGGATCAACCCGTCTCGGAGTCGCGCCGTTCATCAGTCCTTCCGGCAGCTCATATGGCATATCCTTCATGCTGTGGACAGCCATGTCGATCTCGCCGTCAAGCAGTGCTTGTTCGATTTCTTTTACAAACAAGCCTTTGCCGCCAACCTTGGACAATGTGACATCCAGAATACGGTCACCCTTCGTCACGATTTTCCGAATTTCGAATTGGTAACCAAACCCGTGTTTATCGCTGATTCGTTTCAACTCGTCAATAACTTGCCCCGTCTGCGTCAATGCAAGCGCGCTCTGGCGTGTCCCGACCACGATTGTACGCGGTCCGTTATTATGAGCTCCCATTATTGTCTTCCTCCCGTCGTCAATCCAAGGGCTTCTTTGCCCGAAGTCGTTCTACCCAAGCATTCAATTCGATGTCCGTCTTATTATGGAGCGGCACCTCTTCGGCAGCCAGCCTAAGCAGCGTTTCCCGCTCGCCAGGCTCAGAGACAGCCGCCTTCACATATTCTCGCAGCCTTCTGAGCTGTTTTACGCTATATTCGTACTCTTGGCCGTATTGCCGTTCCAGCTCCAGCTTCAGCCTGGCGGAAAGTGCCGGACTTGCACCAGTGGCTGATACGGCAATAAGCAGATCTCCGCGGCGTATAACCGAAGGGTTCAGAAACCCTCTTCCTGCGGACTCGTCAACCGTATTGACCAAAGCGCCTGCCCGCCTGCCGTCATCCGCGATCCGGCGGTTAAGCTCGGAATCGTCCGTTGCGGCAAACAGCAGGCGGGCATCTGTGGCATCTTCCGGCTCGTAGGCTCGACAATGCCACCGAAGGGATCCGCTTGAAACAAGCTCCTGCAGCCGGGAGGTAATCTGCGGACTGATAAGTATAACCGTATCCGCTCCCGCCTCCATGAGGCCTAATGCCTTGCGTTCGGCAACCCGTCCGCCGCCAATGATGACGCAGCGTTCGCCGCGAAGCTGAAGCATTACCGGGTAGTAGCCGTTCATGCGCATCCCCTTCTCTTAGTGAAACGTCGACAAATAACTGGATAACAGATTAATAATCAACATAACAAATGCGATCAGATGGAGTCTTGCAAGCTGCGTGCCGGGACGTCTCAGCATCGCCCTTTGAATAATATAATTCACGTAAAAGATCAAAGTCGCGAACGAGGTCAACACCTTCCAGTCAAACAGCAGCTGCGGGCGTCCCTCCGCAAGCAGCACGGTAACCGCAACCGACAAGGACATCGCAAGCAGCGGCACCCCGATAATAATGGCCCTGTCCGAGAAACGTTCGATCGTATCGAGGCTTGGCAGCCTCCTCGTGAAAGGAGTCCATCGTTTCCCTTTCAGCTGCTTATGCAGGAACAGATACATCCCCGCAAAGATGGAGCCAATCGTAAGCGATGCATACGCGCATAATACCAAACTAATATGTACAAGGAGCAAATCGCGCATCGCCTGCGAAACCCCAAATTGATCATCCATTCCCGGCCTGCTGTACAAGTTGAGAGCCAGCACGGAGAAGCTGATGATATTGACCAGAAAGACGAGAAACTCGATTTTGAAAAACTGGCTGATGACCAGCGATATTGTAACAAGGAGCCACGAGAAGCCAAGCCAATATTCAAAGGACGAGATTGCCGTTACCTCGAAATGGGTCACTAGCCGGCTCACCAGAATGACGGTTTGCAATATCCATACAAAAATAAGGAGCCCTGTTCCAATCCGCTTCGCTCTCCGGTTCGCATCCATGAAATCGGAGAAGTAAAACAGAAGGCTCAGGGCGTATATATAAAGTATCGCGTCGTAAAGCCACTTTTGCGTAAAAAACATAAGCTTTCACCTTGCCGCCCTTCGCGATTATTCGGGTAGCGCGCTATTATCGAAGGATCGACGCCAGTGCCGAAGCTGCCGGACGTGCAGGCATCGTTTTCTTTTTCGCCGCAGACGCCGTGTCTGCTTCAGCTTGTTTCGACTGGGCCAGCTCATCTTCAAGCGCAAACAACTTAACGAACATATCCATTGCTTCCTCGGAATGCTTCTCCCCGGCCATTTCCTTAATCCGCAGGATCGGATCTTGCATCATCTGGTTCACGATGCTCTTCGTCAGCTTGCGGATCACTTTCAGTTCGTGTTCATCCAGATCAGGCAGCTTATTCGTCAGGCTGTTAAGCGTCTCTTCGTGAATGTGGGCAGCCTTTGTCTGCAGGGCACGGATCAAAGGCACAACGCCAAGCGTCTTGTACCATTGCTCGAACTGCTCCGACTCTTGTTCAATCATCGTTTCGATCTTCTCCGCTTCCTTCCGGCGCTGCTCGATATTGCTCGCTACAATACCTTCCAAATCGTCAATGTCGTACAGGAACACGTTCTCGACCGCGGCAATCCCAGGATCAAGGTCGCGTGGTACGGCGATATCAATCATGAACAAAGGCTTCGACTTCCGCCGCTTCATCGCCTCGGCTACGGCCTGGCGTTCCAGCACATAACCATCCGCTCCCGTAGAGCTGATCACGATGTCCGCTTCATGAAGCTTGCTTGCCGCGTCTTCCATCGAGCAGGCAATGCCGTTAAACTTCTCAGCCAGCTGAGCCGCTCGTTCATACGTCCGGTTCACGACAATAACGCGGTCGGCCCCATTCGCGTATAGATGCTTCGCCGTCAGCTCGCCTGTCTCGCCGGCGCCAATCACCATAACCGTCTTCTTGCTGAACTGGCCGAAAATCCGCTTGCCAAGCTCAACGGCCGCATAGCTGACCGACACCGCCGATTCTCCAATCGTTGTTTCCGAATGAGCACGCTTCGCCATCGTAACCGCTTGTTTGAACAGCATATTGAACAGGGTGCCTGTCGTCTTCTGCTGCTGAGCAAGCGCAAAGGCATCCTTTACTTGACCCAGAATCTGCGTCTCGCCGATAACCATCGAATCAAGTCCGCTTGTTACCCGGAACAGATGCTCAATTGCTTTATCATCCTCATGCATATATAAATGGCTAGTGAACTGCTCTCTAGGCAGCTTGAACCACTGCTCCATAAAGCTGCGGATATAATGTCCGCACAAATGGTGTCTGTCCACTACCGCATACAGCTCGGTACGATTGCAGGTCGCAACAATGACACATTCCATAATGCTGCTTGTGTTCGTCAGCTGTTTCAATGCTTCCGGCAATTCTTTCTCGGCAATCGCAAACCGTTCTCTTACTTCAACGGGAGCCGTCCGGTAGTTCAAACCGACTACGATAATGTGCATGCGCGTTCACCTGCCTTTCTTCAAATTTAACTTTAGAATGATTATAACATAGTTCGACAAGCCGTATGGCTTCATATTGGCTTCATTTATGAATAATGTTTGAAAACCCTCATTGCCATTATTCCCTGTTTATACAAAGAAAATAACCATGGACCGAGGTCTATGGTTATCTCTATATCGTTTCAATTTAAAAGCTTAAACAAGCTCAACTTGTTGCATTTTTGGTTCTTCTACTTTCAACTCGCCCATGCCGCGAACAAGCTTCTTCGCATGAGTAGTCGTTGGCTTCAGTACAGCGATCATGTAGTCAATCGCAAGCTGTGGATCCACAGTTTCACCGCATGTGTAACAGTCGAGAGCGGCGAATCCTTTCTCAGGATACGTATGAATCGAGAGATGACTCTCCGACAGCAATACAAGTACTGTTGCTCCTTGAGGCTCAAATTGTTTCGATTGCACCGATAATACAGTAGCGCCGCATGCTTCGGCAGCCTCCACCATTTGGGCTTGCAAAAATTCAGCGTTGTTCAGCAGATCAAAGTCTACTCCCCAAGTATCAACAGCAACGTGTCTTCCGAAAGTTGAATATTCCATCTTCCGGTTCCCCCTTCCTAGGAATAAAATGTTTAAAAAAATTTCATCCGCTAGGACCTACGTCATTCACTTCCCGAGGGAATAATCTCTCGCAACATAACCATGTCCTGAGTGAATCCTGGTTCCTATTTTGTTTAGACCAATGTTTTCAACGAGATTAAAAATAACATCTATTGGGCAGAATTGCAACTCTTTTTTTCGGGAAGAAACGAAAACTTTTTTCCGCTTTAATCCCGTATACAAGGTATGTAGCTGAAGCAGTTTCGGTACCTTGCGAAGCGTCCATTGCGATATCATTTTTTCGCAAAAAAAGAAGCCGCACTTCGGCGGCTCCCTAAAGTTCAAGGCTTATCGGTTAAGCTTCTAACACAAACAATTTCTTGGTCAGCATCCCAAGTCTTTCGTCGATGCCGGCAATTTGCAGACGGTCCTTCGTTTGATTGCGCAGGTCAAGCAACTCGTTAATCGCGTTGTTGACTAGCTCGATTTCTCGTTCGATCAAGCGGCTCTTGAACACACGCTCCAGTTGCCCGACCGTATCCTTATATTCGAATACGACCCGTGTGCCCGACGATGTGCTTTCAACGATTTTGCGGACGCTGCCATTTGTATAATGGTAGATCATCGTATAATGGCTGTAGATACGATTAACAACTGCGTCTCCACGGAAAGCCGTTACGGCTTTGCGCATGGCGTTGGTCAGCTTAGGGTGAATCAGGCGGCAAGAGAGTTCACATACATAGTGGTCTTGCTGACGTTCAAACGTCAGTGTGACTTCTTCCTTCCCTGCTACGTCTTCGAGAACCAGCTCCTGGTTTCCGTTATCGAGGACCTTCACGTTCATGCATACTTGCTGGTCATCGAAAAACCGAATAAATTGCTTCATCTCATCGCTCGTCAATTGCAGTTTGGCACTTACATACTCTGTGGCTAGCCGCTGAGCCATAAAAATCTCCTCAATTCTTTAAACTTGCGCTTTGTTCTTAATGTCTAAGTATATTATACGTGATCAGAGCTTTTTATTCCTGCCGTTCAGCCTCGATATTCTCGCATATTTCTGAAAAATCCCGTAGATTTCACGAGGAACGCTGTATTTCTTGCTGTATCCTCTGCATTATAGAGGAAGTTATTGATCTATCTCCGTTATATGCCCAATCGCTCCGTTAATGACCTCCCACAGCTTATCGCGGCCAAGTCCCGTCTCCGAGGAAAACATGACCAGCGGATCGCGCGGATCTGCCTCAAGCGTCTCCTTGATAACCTTTACATGCTTGTCCCACTTGCCTTTCGGGATTTTGTCCGCTTTCGTGCATACGATGCAGGTCGGCACGTTATAATGCTTCAGCCAATGATACATGAGCACATCGTCCTTTGATGGAGCATGCCGCATGTCGATAACAAGAAGCTGAAGCTTCAGCTCCTTACGGTCGCGGATATAAGTCTCGATCATTTGCCCGAACAGCTCTCGCTGCGTTTTTGACACTTTGGCATATCCATAGCCGGGAAAATCGACGAAATAGACCATGTCATTCACGCGATAATAGTTAAGCTGCTGCGTCTTGCCGGGCTGCGAGCTTGTTCTTGCCAGGTTTTTACGCAAGATCAATTTGTTAATGAGCGACGATTTGCCGACATTGGAACGCCCTGCCAGAGCAATCTCTGGCAAGGCGTCAACTGGATATTGCGAAGGTCTTACTGCACTTATGATAAATTCTGATTGGGTAATTTTCATCAGATTACTGTTCCTGCTTTCTCTTCGGTGTTAGCCGGCAGCAGCGCATGCTGCAGAACTTCGTCCATATGGCTGACAGGAACAAAAGTCATTTCACTGCGTACGCTGTCCGGAATATCGCTTATGTCGCGTTCATTGTCCTTCGGCAGAAGCACCTTTCGGATGCCTGCCCGGTGAGCGGCGAGCGATTTTTCCTTCAAGCCGCCAATCGGAAGCACGCGGCCGCGAAGCGTAATCTCGCCGGTCATTGCTACTTCCTTGGATACATAACGATTCGTCAGGGCGGAGATCAAAGCGGTTGCCATCGTAATGCCTGCAGACGGTCCGTCCTTAGGAATTGCGCCCTCCGGAATATGAATATGGATATCCTTGTTCACATGGAACTCGGGGTCGATACCAAGCTCAATAGCCTTGGACCGCGTATAACTGAATGCGGCTTGAGCCGATTCTTTCATCACGTCGCCAAGCTTGCCTGTCAAAGTAAGCTTGCCGCTGCCCGGCATAACCGTTACCTCGATCACCAGCGTATCGCCGCCAACCTCAGTCCATGCGAGGCCCGTTACGGCACCGATCTGGTTCTCGGCCTCAGCTGTGCCATGGCGGAACTTCGCAGGTCCTAACCATTCCTTCAGCAGCTCCGGCGTAACCGTCAAAGTCACTGCCGAAACCTCCGCTTGTACTCGCTTCTCCTCGGCTCTTTCCGCATCATCGTCTGCGCCAAAAGCAGCTTGAAGCGTATTCAGCTCGGGAGCTTCATAAGGCTGCCCGGCCAAATCGACTTCGCTCCGCTCCTTCGCCCCAGCCTGGGACTTGGATCCCTCCGCTACGATATGCTTCGCAGCTTTCCTGCATAGAGCGGCAATTTGCTGCTCGAGGTTCCGCACGCCGGATTCGCGCGTATATTCGCGGATCAGCTGAAGCACAACCTCGTCCTCAACGACAAGCTGGCCTTCCGCCAAACCATGCTCCCTGCGCTGCTTCGGCAGAAGATAGCGCTCCGCAATCTGCTGCTTCTCGAGCTCCGTATAGCCCGGGATGTAAAGCACTTCCATCCGGTCTAACAATGGACGCGGAATGTTGTGCAGCGAGTTGGCCGTTGTGACAAACATGACGTTGGACAAATCGAAAGGCACTTCGATGAAGTGGTCGCTAAACGTATTATTCTGCTCCGGATCAAGCACCTCAAGCAGGGCTGACGAAGGATCTCCGCGGAAATCGCTTGCCATCTTGTCGATCTCGTCAAGCAGGAAGACCGGATTATAGGATCCTGCCGTCTTCATGCCTTGAATGATCCGTCCAGGCATAGCGCCTACGTACGTACGGCGGTGACCGCGGATTTCCGCTTCGTCGCGAACGCCGCCCAGCGAGATTCGAACGAATTTGCGGTCAAGCGATTTGGCGATCGAACGGGCAAGAGAGGTTTTGCCGACACCGGGAGGCCCTACAAGGCAAAGGATCGGCCCTTTCATCTTCTTCACCAGCTGCTGTACCGCCAAATATTCAAGCACGCGCTCCTTCGGCTTCTCCAGGCCGTAGTGATCGTTGTTCAGGATCTCTTCCGCCTTGCTTAGGGATAAATCGTCTTCCGTATGCTTGCTCCAAGGCAATGCCAATAACCAATCGATATAATTGCGGATAACGCCGCCCTCGGCGGAGGTTGCGGGCATTTTTTCCAGACGGTCGATTTCCTTCTCGACTTTCTCCCGCACATTGTCAGGAACTCCCGCTTCAGCCAGCTGATTGCGGAGCTCCTCGACCTCGCCGGCGCGTCCTTCCTTCTCGCCCAGCTCCTTCTGGATCGCTTTCATCTGCTCGCGCAAATAATATTCCTTCTGCGTCTTCTCCATCTGCTTTTTGACGCGCTGGTTAATTTTGCGTTCGAGTTCAAGCACCTCACGTTCGTTATTCAGGATATCAAGCAGACGCTCAAGGCGCTCCCGGACATCAATGGTCTCGAGAATATCCTGCTTATCCTTAATCTTCAGCGATAAGTGACTCGTGATGACATCGGCGAGCCTGCCCGGCTCGTCAATATCCGACACTGCCGCAAGCGTCTCCGGCGTTACCTTCTTCGAAAGCGAAATATAATGCTCGAACTGGCTGAGTACCGACCGCATAAGAGCATCTACTTCCGGGTCATCGGTCTCCGGCTCGGGGAGCTCGAGCACCGTCACTTCGTAGAATTGGTCATTCGGCACATAGTCCATAATCTCGGCTCTTACGACGCCCTCAACCAGCACTCGGATTGTACCGTTTGGCAGCTTTAACATCTGTCTGACTTTCGCAATGGTGCCGACGCGGTAAATATCGTCTTCAGTAGGCTCTTCAATATTGACTTCGGATTGCGAGCACAGAAGAATCATATGATCGTCGATCATGGATTTCTCCAGCGCCCGCACCGATTTGTCCCTTCCCACATCAAGGTGGAGCACCATGCTGGGATATACAAGCAGCCCCCTTAAAGGAAGCAGGGGAAGCCGACGGCCTTTCGTTTTTCCGGATCCCACACCAGCACCTCCAATTGTTTCGAATACCCTATTTTATCATTCCACGGAATCCGCCTGCAAATAGGGAACCCCCGAAGCGATAAAAAGATCGGAACCGACATGATTTTCAACCTCTGCGACGACGGTATCGCCAATCGGGAAGACATGTCTGAACACCTCGTCAACCCGGTCTACCGGTATGACCTTCAGCCCTTCCAGATTAGCAAAAATCGCCTGCCAGTTCTCGCGCGGAATAATGACCGTCTCCGCACCGGCCTGGAACGCGGCTTCTACCTTCGCGAGCACGCCGCCGACCGGCTTCACGTTTCCGTGAATGCCAACCTCGCCGGTCATCGCCAGCTTGTTGTCAATCGGCACCTCCTTGATTGCCGAGGCGATTGCCGTTGCCATGGCAATGCCGGCGGATGGTCCGTCGATCGGCGTACCGCCGGGGAAGTTGATATGCAGGTCGAAGTCATGCGGGTTCAGCCCGTAACGGCGGAGCATCGTCAGCACGTTCTCGACCGAGCCCTTCGCCATGCTTTTCCGTCTAAGCGTCCGGGAGCCGCCGCCCAGCTCTTCTTCGTCGACTACGCCGGTGATCGTATATTGGCCTTTGCCGGCAGCCGCCGGAATAGCACTGACTTCGATTTCAAGCAAGGTTCCCATATTAGGTCCATACACCGCTAAACCGTTAACGAAACCGATCTGAGGCGCTTCCGGCACCTTGCGATCGGGACGAGGAGGAATTTGGCTGCTGTTTACAACCCATTCCACGTCGGCTGCCGTGATGGCATCCCGTTTCTCGGACAATGCAATGCCGGCGGCAAGCTGAATGACGTTAACCGCTTCGCGTCCGTTCGTCGCATATTTCTTCACCACGTCCACGGCATCCGGGCATGGACCAAAGCCGATTTTTTTAACGGCATTCTCGGCAATCGAAGCAATCTCGCTTGCGAGAAGCGGACGGAAATAAATTTCCATGCAGCGCGAGCGGATGGCCGGAGGCAGATCCTGCGGCGAACGTGTTGTCGCCCCCACAAGACGGAAATCGGCAGGCAGACCGTTCTGGAAAATATCGTGGATATAAAGCGGGATATTCGCATCCTCCGAATTGTAATAAGCACTCTCCAGGAACACCTTGCGGTCTTCCAGTACTTTTAACAGCTTATTCATCTGGATAGGATGCAATTCACCGATTTCGTCGATAAACAGGATCCCGCCGTGCGCCTTGGTCACCGCACCCGGCTTAGGCTGAGGGATACCGGCCACGCCCATCGCCCCCGCTCCTTGATATATCGGGTCATGAACGGAGCCGATCAGCGGATCGGCAATCCCCCGCTCGTCGAACCGGGCCGTCGTGGCGTCAATCTCGGTAAACTTCGCCTCATTCAGAAACGGGGAGGAAGGATTTTTCTTCGCTTCCTCCAGTACAACGCGGGCAGCCGCCGTCTTTCCGACGCCCGGCGGTCCGTAAATAATGACATGCTGCGGATTCGCGCTGCAAAGTGCCGCCTTGAGCGCGCGAAGACCGTCCGTCTGCCCGACGATGTCCTGCATCGCCTGCGGACGCGTTTTCTCCGCGAGCGGCTTGGTCAACGAAACGGAACGCAGCTTGCGCAGCTTATCCATCTCCTTGCGCGATTCCCGATCGACCGCTGAGCGGTTCGTCTTCTGATTGCGCAGCAAATTCCAGAAATATAAACCAATAACCACAGCAAAAAAGACTTGGATCAGCATCAAAACCATACTTAAACTCATTAATATCTTCTCCTCTCAAAGCGAACTATTCCGGCAAAAGAGTACGTAATTGGTAGTATTGCCCCTTGCTGCAGGGAATAATCGCTTCCGGAAGAAAAAAGAGGCATTCCTTGTCAACCTCCGTTTGGGGTTGCTTCAGAATGCCTCTTTTATCAGATGGCAGAGAGTTCGTTATGCATGCGCGTGATTTTTGCGTCCTGGAATTTCGCCAGTCGCTTCGAATACGCGTACGATCTCGTCGATTTCTTTCTTAAGCTCGTTCAGGAGTTCAGCTTCCGGCACTTTGCGGATCATCTCTCCGTAACGGAACAGCATGCCTTCGCCGCGGGCGCCGGCAATGCCGATATCCGCCTCGCGGGCCTCGCCGGGACCGTTCACGGCGCAGCCAAGCACGGATACCTTAATCGGCACCTTAACCTTGGAGATATACTCTTCCACTTCGTTCGCGATCGAGAAGAGATCGATATCCAGGCGTCCGCATGTCGGACAGGAAATAAGGGTTGCCGCGTTGGTAATCAGGCCAAAGGTCTTGAGCAGCTCGCGGGCTACCTTAACTTCTTCCACCGGATCCGCGCTCAAGCTGATGCGCACCGTGTTGCCGATGCCCATCGCCAGCAAGGCGCCGATACCCGCAGAGCTCTTGATGGTACCCGAATGAAGCGTGCCTGCTTCGGTAATGCCAAGATGCAGCGGGTACTTGATCTTCTCCGCAGCCATGCTGTATGCCGTAATCGCCATCGGAACGTCGGACGCCTTCAGCGATACGATAATATCATGAAAATCCAGCTCCTCCAGAATGCCGATATGGAAGAGCGCGCTCTCCACCATCGCTTCCGGCGTAGGGTAGCCGTATTTCTCCAGCAGATGATTCTCGAGCGACCCGGCATTAACGCCAATCCGAATTGGAATGCCCCGTTCCTTGCAGGCCTTCACGACAGCTTCAATCTTCTCGCGACGGCCGATATTGCCCGGGTTAATCCGGACTTTATCAATGCCGTTCTCGATCGCCTGAAGGGCGAGACGGTAGTCGAAATGAATATCGGCAACAAGCGGGATATGAATCCGCTTCTTAATTTCCTTGATCGCATCAGCAGCTTCCTTATTGTTGACCGTAACCCGCACAATCTGGCAGCCTGCTTCCTCCAGACGCAAAATCTCGGCTACTGTAGCCTCTACATCAGCCGTCTTTGTTGTACACATACTCTGAATGATGACTTCATTGCTGCCGCCAATCGTCAGGTTGCCGACTTTGACCGGCACAGTATCCTTGCGCAAATACATAAAATGATCTCTCCCATGAACGTCAAAGTCCACCCTTTGACGTGCGATAAATTCGCGGCCAAAGGGTGGAGGCGATGACGGTAATGAACTTAGGCGCTTTCTTCCTTCTTCTTGCCCTTCTTCGCAGTCAGCTCCGGCATGATTTTGTCTTTTACGTTTTTCTCCGTAATGAGACAAGTGCTCACGTCGTCGCGAGAAGGAACTTCGTACATCACTTCAAGCATAATGCCTTCGATAATGGCACGCAGGCCGCGGGCACCCGTGTTCCGCTTGATCGCTTCTTTAGCGATTGCTTCCAGAGCGGCAGGCTCAAAGTCCAGCTTCACGTTATCCATCTCAAGCAGCTTCTGGTATTGCTTCACCAAAGCATTCTTCGGCTCGGACAAAATACGCATCAGGGCTGCTTCATCAAGCGGCTCCAAAGTCGAGATAACCGGCAAACGGCCTACGAACTCTGGGATCAAGCCAAATTTAAGCAAGTCTTCCGGCAGAACCATCGACAGGTATTCGCCCGGCTTCAGGTCCTTTTGAACCTCGCCGGTCGAGCTGAAACCGATCACTTTTTTGCCGATACGGCGTTTGATCAGCGATTCCAGACCGTCAAATGCACCGCCGCAAATGAACAGGATGTTTGTTGTATCGATTTGAATAAACTCTTGGTGCGGGTGCTTGCGTCCGCCTTGCGGCGGTACGGATGCAACCGTGCCTTCGAGGATTTTGAGCAATGCTTGCTGCACGCCTTCACCGGATACATCGCGCGTAATCGACGGATTCTCGGATTTGCGGGCTACTTTATCAATCTCATCGATATAGATAATGCCGCGTTCAGCCTTCTCCACATCGTAATCCGCAGCTTGAATGAGCTTCAGCAAAATGTTCTCAACGTCTTCGCCGACATAGCCGGCTTCCGTCAGCGAGGTTGCATCCGCAATCGCAAACGGCACGTTCAGAATTTTCGCCATCGTTTGAGCAAGCAAAGTTTTACCCGAGCCTGTAGGACCTACAAGCAGGATGTTGGACTTTTGAAGCTCAACGTCTTCAATTTTGCTTTGCGAATTGATCCGTTTGTAATGGTTGTATACCGCAACGGAAAGAGACTTTTTCGCAAATTCCTGTCCGATTACATACGAATCAAGAATAGCGCGGATATCCTTTGGTTTCGGAATGTCCTTCAGATCAAGCTCTTCCTCATGTCCAAGCTCCTCTTCCACGATTTCCGTGCAGAGCTCGATGCATTCGTCGCATATATAAACGCCGGGACCGGCTACCAGTTTACGTACTTGCTCCTGGGATTTTCCGCAGAACGAGCATTTCAGCTGGCCCTTCTCATCATTGAATTTAAACATGCCTTTTCACCCCTTCGATTAAATCCTTAGGATACCGGAGTTGTTATTACTTTGTCAATCAAACCGTAATTCAGAGCGTCTTCCGCGCTCATGAAATTATCGCGGTCCGTATCGCGGTCGATCTTCTCGTAAGGCTGACCGGTACGCTCCACATAGATTTGATTCAGCTTTTGCTTCGTCTTCAGGATCCAGTCCGCATGGATTTTAATATCCGATGCCTGGCCGCGAACGCCGCCAAGCGGCTGATGAATCATAACTTCCGCATTCGGAAGGGCGAAACGCTTGCCTTTCGCGCCGGCTGTAAGGAGGAGCGAGCCCATGCTTGCCGCCATGCCCATGCAAATCGTAGATACGTCAGGCTTAATATATTGCATTGTATCATAAATCGCCATTCCGGCCGTTACCGAGCCGCCAGGCGAATTAATGTACAAGTGGATGTCTTTCTCCGGGTCGTCGGCCGCCAGAAAAAGCAGCTGTGCGATAACAGAGTTTGCTACATCATCATCGATAGCGCTCCCGAGAAAAATGATTCTGTCCTTGAGCAAGCGCGAGTAAATATCGTAAGACCGTTCTCCGCGATTCGTTTGTTCTACTACGATAGGTACCAGATTCATGCGACCAACCTCTTTTCTATTATGGCTTTTTGGTTCATGTTTTCTATTGTATCACGTCAAATGATCAATGTCATTTTTCCATAATACAGTATACGGTGAGCATCGCTCGATATGTACTGAAGATCATTCTTCAGGTAAGGCACTTTCATTATGTAGGGTGAAAAGAAGGCACGTATCTGACGATGACGTGCCTTTCCTTCCTATTTATTCAATTGAACTATTACGCTCCAGCAACTTCAGCTGTTTTGCTGTTTTCAACGAGGAATTCAATCGTTTTGCGAAGCTCGATGTCTTCTTTCAAGCTGTCGAATTGACCGTTTTTCTCGAAGATGTCGCGAAGCTCAGCCGCAGGACGGTTGTAAGCTTTCGACAGGGATTCGAGTTCTTCGTTTACGTCTTCTTCGGAAACCTGAATGTTTTCCGCTTTAGCGATCGCGTTCAGAACCAGGTTGTTGCGAACGCGTTTCTGTGCGTCTTCTTTCATTTGATCGCGCAGAACTTGCTCGCTTTGGCCGGAGAACTGATAGTACAGGTCGATGTTCATGCCTTGCATGCGAAGACGGTTCTCGAAATCGCGGAGCATAAAGTCAACTTCAGTGTTAATCATTGGTTCCGGCACTTCTACTTCAGCAGCTTCAGCCGCTTTTTCGATTACAGCGTTTTGCAGGTTGCGTTCCGCTTCGCCCTCTTTGTTTTCTTTCAGCTTGGAGACAAGATCCTGCTTGTACTCTTCAAGAGTGTCGAATTCGCTGATGTCTTTCGCGAACTCATCGTCAAGAGCCGGCAGATTTTTGCGTTTGATTTCATGCAATTTCACTTTGAACACGGCTGGTTTGCCAGCCAGGTTCTCCGCATGGTAGCCTTCAGGGAATGTTACTTCAACATCCTTGAAGTCGCCTGTTTGCATGCCAACAACTTGATCTTCGAAGCCTGGGATGAAAGAGTTGGAACCCAGTTCCAGGGAATAGTTTTCCGCTTTGCCGCCGTCGAATGCTTCGCCGTCTACATAACCGTCGAAGTCGATTACAGCGATGTCGCCGCTTTGAGCAGCACCTTCTTCAACAACAGTCAGCTCAGCATGGCGTTGTTGCAGGCGCTCCAGTTCAGCGTTAACTTCTTCGTCGCTAACCGTCGCCTCAAAGGATGGAACTTCCAGACCTTTGTATTCGCCGAGAGTTACTTCAGGGCGAACGATAACTTTAGCTTTGAATTTGAACGATTGGCCTTTGGCGAATTGTTCAACGTCGATTTCCGGACGGTCAACTGGACGTTGTTCCGTCACTTTCACTGCTTCTTCGTAAGCTTGCGGCAGCAGGATGTCGATTGCATCCTGGTACAGGCTTTCCACGCCGAAACGGGATTCGAACATTCCACGAGGCACTTTACCTTTGCGGAAGCCAGGTACGTTTACCTTTTGAACGACTTTCTTAAATGCTTGATCAAGTGCTGCAGCGACTTTCTCAGCATCAACCTCAACGTCGATCGACACGAGGTTCTTGTCTATTTTTTCCCAAGTTGCTTTCATTTTATGCTTTCCCCTCCAAAATTACGCATCACGCCAATTAGTATTCGCTTCATAAACCACTCTATTATAATCAACCTTGGCCATCATTTCAAGGCTGATGATCATCTTCGGTAGATTGCTGCATCGCGGCTACCTGCCGAAGAGTCCTGCATGCCTGCTCGTAACGGAACCTCAATGGTTCGGTTATGCCGTACGCCTCGCGGATATCGTCATCGTTCGCGGAGCCGTAAACCGTAAGCAGCAAGGTAAGATGGAGCGCAGCCGCATAGCTGTCGACCGTTTCGTCGTCCTCTCTCTGCATCCACTGGTAAGCCGAAGTTCCATACAGAAATTGGAGACTTTCCTTCCACAGCTCTCTTGCAAAATGAGGCAGAGTCGGGTCGTCTGCTTCCGTTACGGCCTCCACCCGCTCCAAAATCCGGATGACGGGCTGCGGAAAATCATCCAGCGCCAGCGGCGTCGCGTCTATATCAAGCTCCACCTTCTCGCCCATCCGGTCAAGCATGACAATTCCCGATATCTCCCGCTTCTTGAGGCATTGCAAAGCCTTGAATTGCACGACCGGGTGAATGGTCTTGTCGCTCGAGAGCCAGTCCAGCATGACCTGGTCCACTTCCGGCGAGTGTATGTATGCCGCGCGTTCCAGCGCCAGAATCTGCTGATCAATCATCGGATGGTGCTCCATAATATAGAGCACTTGCTTGATATAAGCTTCATCCTGTTCGGGCGGGTTTAAGAGCTGCTCCCGGAAGCTCTCTTCGCTCTCTCCCTCTTCTTCGTCCGCGCCGGTCGGCGAACCGGCGTCTTCGGAGCCCGGAAATGCCATTTCCAGCCAGGTAAGGAGGCTGCCCCATTCCTCATAATGCCGTTCATCCTCACCGCGGCACTGCAGCAGGAAGCGGAGAAGATTCTTGGCTTCGCCGTATTGCTCGGATTCCAGCATGCGGGTGAGCTGAATTTGATAATGATCCAGCATCTTCGGAAATAAATATACGTTGTCTGGTGTAGTTATGGTATCACCGCCTTATCGGTCAAACCGCATCATTCGTCTGCCTATTGCTTGCGTTCGATTATATCACGGAACCTTTAAATATAAAAACTTACTTCGCTTTAGTCTTGATTTTCTGTTCGAGCCTATGCTATATTTACCAAGCGAATTTGATTCGCGGGTGTAGCTTAAGATTTTTTTTGAAATTTCCTCTTGCCAAGTCAAGCAACCGCATGCTATACTCATTCTTACGTGTCCCAGTAGCTCAGCCGGATAGAGCACACGCCTTCTAAGCGTGCGGTCGGGGGTTCGAATCCCTCCTGGGACGCCATTTCATAACTAAAAACAAACCCGCAATACCTTGTTCAACAAGGGGTTGCGGGTTTTTTGCGTTGTTTTTCGGACACATCCCAATAGGAAATCCCCGTCAAGCTATATCTTCCGTTACGCTTCAACCACACAGCTGCTAATAGATGCGTTATTCTTTGCCATTACGTTGTTGGTTTCGCGATTGGCCAGAACGGTTTTCTCATGGGTCACGCCCCAGTCCCTCATCAGTACGATAAGCGGCCTTAACGATTCGCCAAACTCGGTTAGCGAGTATTCCACTCTTGGCGGGATCTCCTTATAGATTTCCCGGTGGATGACGCCGTCGCTTTCCAACTCCCTCAATTGCAGCGTAAGCATGCGCTGCGTGATCCGCGGAAACAGTCTGCGCAGCTCGTTAAAGCGTTTTGGCCCCTCCGTTAAATGATACAAAATAACGCCTTTCCATTTCCCTCCGATGACATCTACAGTAACCGTCACCGGGCATCCGAAATTGATGATGTCCGTTTTATTATCCATAATTAAAACCCCTTTGCTTTGAAACTTGAAGCTGGATTTTCCTTACCAGTCCTTTAGTATCTTTTTTAATACTATCACACAATATTGATATTATCCTACAAAAATGTGCGTACTTGTTGCCATGCATACGGGAATGTAAGATCTAATTTATCAACGCGTTGATCAATAACCGGATACATGGAAGGAAGGCACTAATAATGAATAACGTACAAATAATGAATAACGCACAAAAAAAGAAAGAAATTTTGGATGCATACGCATTCCGGCATGCCACCAAGCAATTTGATCCCGACCGGAAAATCTCCGACGAGGATTTTCGGTTTATTTTGGAAACGGGAAGACTATCTCCGAGCTCCGTCGGGTTTGAGGGATGGAAATTCCTCGTCGTTCAGAACGAAGAGCTCCGGATGAAGATCCGCGATGTTTCTTTTGGCGGACAAGGACAGCTCCCTACCGCAAGCCACTTTGTCATTCTTCTTGCCCGCAAGGATGTAAGATACGATTCCAAATACGTCGAGTACATTTACAAGAATATCAAAGGCTTGTCGGATGAGGCATTCAAGTCCATTCCCGCGGCGTACAAGAACTTCCAGGAGAATGATATTCGCATCCTTGATAACGAAAGAACGCTAATTGACTGGGCATCCAAGCAAACATATATTCCGCTCGCCAACATGATGACGGCCGCTGCGCAAATCGGCATCGATTCATGCCCGATGGAAGGATACAACAAAGAAAAAGTTACGGCTATTTTGAAGGATGCGGGCATCCTGGACGAGGAAGTTTATGATCTGTCGGTCATGGTAACTTTCGGATACCGCGCTGCTGAGCCGAAACATCCGCAGACCCGGCGTCCTTTAGATGAAGTTGTCGAGTGGGTGCATTGAGAAAGAGACCCGCAGGCGCGCCTTATTCTGCAAGGCGCCTGCGGGTCTCCGGTTGTTTTATACGGTAGCTGCGGATTTGTCCGCTACAAATTGGTACAGCTTCTCTACCTGCTCGTCCGTCATTTCGCCGCTGTTGTCATACACAAGGATGGAAGATTGCGGGATATCCCAATGAATATCCGGTACAAAGGCTACGCGCTTCTCGAATTGCGACCAATTATCCAGCTTCCATTGATCGCGTTCGGTCTGGCGCCCGATAATGCGGTTTTTCTGCAGCTCGATGTTCTCCAGAGTAACCACGATTACTTTTACGTCCACTTGCCCTCTTGTCAAACCCGCACCCGAGATGACTTCCTCGATCCAAGCATTATTTTTAAGCTCTGCCGTAAAAGGAGAGATCATAAATACGTTTTGGCCAGCAGCCAGATTCTCGATGCAAATATCTTTGGTCGTGTCATATTCCAAGTCGCGAAGGTTTTGTTTGTAGAAATCCGAATCGCGGTCGTTCTTGTCGAGCCCGTTGCGCTCCAGCATGGCTTCAACAAACCGTCCCCCTACCGTATCACGATCCAGAAAAGCAGCCGGAATGCGCTCCGAAATTTTTCTGGCAACGGTTGTCTTGCCCGTACCTGCTACACCTACGAAAAACACTAACTTTTGCAATGCTTGATGCCTCCACTTTAAAACTTGTTTTATCCTCCCATTGTACCACTCCTTGCCCAATAAAGGCTATCACAAAGGTAACAAAATCCGTCAGTTTCGGACATTCGTCTTACAAAAAAAGGATAATGTCCACCTAAGAGTGTCCATTATCCTTATTGGTCTATCCTATAGACGCCCCGGATCCAATATTCCCATTGCCTCCACATGCTCTCTGGTCGTCTCGGTTCCGTGCTCGTGTATAAACAGATAAATATCGCGGAGAATGGCATCGTATCCCGCATTCATCCTCTTGTCGGAAGGCTCGTCTTGCAAAGTTCCCACCGAATAATTGTAATGTCCCGTTATCGCCTCGTCCATGCTCGATAAATCCTCGAACATCACCTGCAGCTGATTAAATTCCTCATCGTTTGCCAAAATCTCCAGCTCGTAGGAGGCCGCTCCCTGATCCCGCAAAATTTGCCCGGCCTGGACCGAGACATAATATTTTTTACGCTCATCGCCTGACATAGGTGAATACTCAGCTCCTTTTTACAAACATGCGCTCTTAGCATCCCCCGGCGGACAGACATTTTATCCCTTTTTTCCGCATATAACGGATATTATCGCTACTGGAGTCCAGCAGAAGAGAGGAATGAGATTATGTGTGGAATAACCGGCTGGATCGATTGGACCCGGGATTTGACCCAGGACAGCAGCAGTCTGATCAAAATGACCGAGACGTTAGCGCTGCGCGGTCCTGATGCATCGGGTACATGGATTTCATCCCATTGCGCGCTTGGCCACCGCAGGCTTAGCGTTATTGATCCCGAGAATGGCGCTCAGCCGATGATTCGGCGCTCGGGCGATGACACATATGTCGTTGTCTACAACGGCGAGCTTTACAACGCGCTTGAATTGAGGAAAGAACTGGAGGACCGCGGCAGAACCTTTACGACCCACTGCGATACGGAAGTGCTTCTGGTGTCTTATATGGAATGGGGCAAAGCCTGCGTCGAGCGTTTCAACGGCATCTTTGCCTTTGCGATTTGGGATGTTACCGAACAGGAGATGTTTCTGGCCCGCGACCGACTAGGAGTAAAACCGTTGTTCATCAGCTTTGCGGATGGACTTTTTATTTTCGGCTCCGAGCCAAAAGCCATTCTGGCCCATCCGGCTGTCAAAGCGGAGGTAGGGGCTGAAGGCTTAGCGGAAATCTTTATTATCGGTCCGGCCCGCACGCCGGGCCAAGGGGTTTATAAAGATATAACGGAGCTGCTGCCGGGTCAATGCATGACCGTCAATCGCTCCGGCGTCCGCAAGACAAAGTATTGGGGTCTTGAGACCATCCCTCATGAAGAAGATGTGGAGGCGACCGCCGAGCATGTCCGCGAGCTCTTGAAGGATACAACCGAACGCCAGCTTGTATCGGACGTGCCGGTTGGGACTCTACTCTCCGGAGGCCTCGACTCCAGCGCATTAACGGCGCTGGCCGTGCGTTACTACGAGCAAACAGGCCAGGGCAATGTAAACACTTATTCCGTCGACTACCGAGATAACGACAAGCATTTCAAAGCGCATGCCTTCCAGCCTAACAGCGACGCTCCATGGATCGAGCGCATGGTTTCCCATCTGGATACGATTCATCATCCGATCCAGTTCGATACGCCGGAGCTGGTTGGCGCGCTTCGCGATGCAACGCTGGCACGAGATTTGCCGGGCATGGCAGACGTAGACGCCTCCCTCCTGCTGTTCTGCCGCGAGATTAAAAAGGGCGCTACCGTAGCGATCTCCGGTGAAGCGGCGGATGAGATCTTCGGCGGTTATCCTTGGTTCCACCGCGAGGAAGCGCTAAGCGCCAATACGTTCCCGTGGTCCCTAGCCTCGTCCATGCGGGCCGAACTTCTTGCGCCGGATGTTGCAGCATGGATCAAGCCGATTGATTATATTAACGACCGTTATGCGCAAGCTATTGCCGAAGTGCCTTACCTGGAAGGGGAATCCGAGACGGTGCGCAAAATGCGCAAAATGTCTTACCTGAACATTACCCGTTTCATGCCGACCCTGCTCGACCGCAAGGACCGGATGAGCATGGCTGCCGGACTGGAGGTTCGGGTACCGTTCTGCGATCATCGGCTTGTGCAGTATGTCTGGAATATCCCGTGGGAAATCAAAACGGCCGGCGACCGCGAGAAGGGTATCCTTCGACGGGCTTTACGCGGCGTGCTGCCCGACGACGTGCTTACGCGCAAAAAAAGCCCTTATCCAAAAACGCATAATCCGAATTACCTTTCGGCCGTTAAGGGCCTTGTGCTAGATATATTAAACGATCCTTCCTCTCCGCTGCTTCCGCTCATTAACGTGAGCAAGATCAGAGAACTGGCGGAATCGGATTCGGCGAAGTCGAATATACCGTGGTTTGGCCAGCTGATGTCCGGACCGCAGCTGTTTGCTTATTTGTATCAGGTTAATACTTGGCTGAAGGAGTATGGAGTTAGCGTGAAGTGAGTGATAATCGCTGCGCATTCGAATGTTCTTCCGGTCGCTGTTGTTCCCCGATTCCTCGAACGTATAGGAGAAGGTTGGAATCGGGAGAACAAAGGCGAACGTTACACTCCTCCAGAATCATTCGATCGCTCCGCTCACCAAACCTAAAAAAGAGAAAAAACGTCACCGGATTAATCCGGTGACGTTTTGTGTGTAAGCATTATTTAGTTGGAAAGCTTTTCGATCAGCTTAGCGAGTGCATTGCCGCGATGGCTGATCGCCTGCTTCTCTTCCTTGGACAGCTCCGCCATCGAGCGGTTAAGCTGCGGAAGCCAGAATAGCGGATCGTAGCCGAATCCGCCTTCGCCACGAGGGCGCTCGGCAATATAACCGTCCACCGTGCCTTCCGTCTCGACAAACTCTCCCGTTGCCGGATCGTATAAAGCAAGTACGCAGACGAACTGCGCGGGGCTTAGCAGCCGGGTGCCATCCGCAAGAGGGGCGGCTGCGTCCGGCGCATCCAGGTGCCTCAGCTCTTCCAGCAGCTTGGCGTTATTCGAAGCATCCGTGGCGCCTTGACCCGAATAACGGGCCGAATAAACGCCCGGAGCACCGCCCAGCGCCTTTACCCGCAAGCCGGAATCGTCGGCGAGCACCGGCACGTTGAAAGCATCCCCTGCCGCTTTCGCTTTAATCCGGGCATTGGCGGAGAACGTATCGCCGTCTTCCACGATATCCGGGAAATCCGGATATTCGTTCAGGCTGACAACCGTCCGGCCAAGCTTCGCGAAGGCATGGGCGAATTCCTTCACCTTGCCCTCATTTTTTGTCGCGATCAAAATAGGCTGTGCCACTTCGTTACCCTCCGATCCGGTCCGCTATCTCTCCTAATACCGCACGCTGTTTCTCGATCAATTCCTCGATCCCGCCTTCTGCAAGCTCCAGCAGCTTGTTCAGCTCTTCGCGCGAGAAAGGCGAGTCTTCCCCCGTACCTTGCAGCTCGACGAATTTGCCTTCTCCGGTCATGACCACATTCATGTCGACCTTCGCTTTGGAATCCTCTTCGTAGTTCAGATCCAGCAGCTCGCGTTCCTGAATAACGCCAACGCTGACCGAAGCGAGAAAAGCGGTAATCGGATATTTAGCAAACGGCGTTGTTTTCGACAGCTTGTTAACGGCGAGGCACAGCGCCACAAAAGCGCCCGTAATCGACGTTGTGCGCGTGCCCCCGTCCGCCTGGATAACATCGCAGTCAAGGGTAATCGTCCGTTCGCCCAGCGCCTGCAGATCAACAATGGAGCGCAGCGCGCGTCCGATCAGACGCTGAATTTCCATCGTACGGCCCGACAGCTTGCCTTTTGCCGACTCCCGATGGTTGCGGGAATGGGTGGCGCGCGGCAGCATCGAATATTCGGCCGTAATCCAGCCCTTGCCTTGTCCTTTCATGAAAGGCGGTACCCGCTCCTCAACGCTGGCGGTGCAAATAACCTTTGTCTCGCCAACCTCAATCAGAACGGAGCCTTCCGCATATTTATTAACGCCTGTCGTTATCGTAACGGGCCGAAGCTGGTTCGGTTGCCGACCGTCTGTCCGCATTCTTTTGTTCCTCCTGAATCATTCGCTTTCGCTTATGTACTGCTATGCAATCTTTCCTATTTTACCAAAGCGGCATGCGAAAAGCATCTTTTCGAAAAAAAACAGTCCCGACCGGTCTTAGCGACCAATACGGGACTGCTTTTCTTTTTAATGCTTTCTTAGCTTTTAATCGCATTGACGTGATGCGGACGGCTTACCGGCTTGCTGTAATCCACATTATTTTCGTCGGTTACCTTCTGGCCGTTCAGCGTGATTTGGACTTGGGTAGCGCCGGTGTTCTCCGTAATCGACAAGACGATGGCTTCAAGCATCTCGGCCGGAGCAGGGAGACCTGTTTCAAACGCCTGATCCTTCAGATCGACCGTTACCGTATCGTCCTTTTGCTTGATGCTGTTGACTTCCACATCGTTAGTCAGAACCGCTGTCAGATTTTTAGCGTTCAACGGACCCGTAATAAGCTGCTCCATGGCTGCTTGCGCAGACGACTCGTCGGAACGGTTTATCAAACGTGTAACCGGTACATAATATTGTTCGTCATTGGTGGTTTGCGACGAGAAGTAAAGAGTCACAGGCGTAGAGTTCAAATAGTTGACTCCGTCAGCAGCCTCAAGGTTGATCCCTACAGAACGCGTAAGCGGCTCGTCAAGCGGGAATCCGCCCTGCGGCATTTCCGGCAGCTTGGCGCCGTCATACCACAGCTCAACGCCTTTTGCTCCCATAGCCGTCAGTGTCCAAGTAATGGCTTCAACGATTGTACGCTCGTCCTTTGCAGGATAATCCGTAAACGTTCCGCCAAATTCAACCGTAGCGAGTTGTGTTTTTTGATCAATGTGAAGCGACTTCACTTCCGTGCCTTTTGGCAGTACCGCACGGAAATCTTCCGGCAGCTGATTCGCGTAGCTTCCGCCGTCGACCATAATTTCGAGCGCCTTCTTGCCGGCTTCCTCTACCGCATTCTGCGTAAGCGATGCTTTCAGCGATACCGGTGCGAGGTAACCGTTGCGGTCCTCCAGATACACGGTAAGGCTGGAATCATCATCTTGTCCTGGCATAACAGCCTGTCCGGTTTTGGTGCCGTCTACATTACCCGTTGACGCGGTTTGCTGCGGCGGGTCGATCTCTCCTTTTGTATTCTGAGAAATCAAGCCGCATCCCGATGCAAGGATGGGAAATACCAGCACACCGCAAATTGCTGCACGGCGAATCCATCTTGTTTGAGTCATTGACCTTTCCTCCCAAATAAGTTATTGCCTGCTCGGCGACTTTGTACATTTGTTGATTTGTAGTACTATGTATACGAGCCCTTCCCTTTTTTAGACCAGTTTTGTCCACAAAATCTGAGGGGGTAAACAAAATTGTTCAAACAAGTCACTTACAGCTTAAACAGCCGCGAGGTCGCGGAAGCCACTAACCAATGGCTCGATAAACGCGGCGTATCCAAAACATCCATTGCACAGCTCGTGCATTTTCTTCAGAAGGATTATTATCCCGAACTGACGCTGGACGAGTGCATCAGCAACGTGGAAGCCGTTCTGTCCAAAAGAGAAGTGCAGAATGCCGTATTAACCGGCATCCAGCTTGATCTTCTGGCAGAAGAAGGAAAGCTGATGGCTCCGCTGCAAGAGATGGTCCGAAATGACGAAGGCCTGTACGGATGCGATGAAATATTGGCTCTTTCCATCGTTAATGTATACGGCAGCATCGGGTTTACCAATTTTGGCTATATCGACAAGTTGAAGCCGGGTATTCTGAAAAAGCTGAATGACAAGAACGACGGTCAAATCCATACTTTCCTGGATGATATCGTTGGAGCAATTGCCGCTGCAGCCGCAAGCCGTCTGGCTCACCGCAAGCAAGCCGGACGCGAAGAAGAAGCGGAAAGATTAAAGGAATAGAAACTGGCGAAAAAGCTGTCCTGCATTTGCGGGACAGCTTTTTCTATGATCCGGCTCCTATCTGAACCTTTTCTATAATTTGGAATAGTTTAATAGTAAAAGCAAAATGCGAGAGGAGTGAACAGGCAGGATGAAAGAGGAGAATGAGAGACATATTGCATGGCTGAACAAACGAATCAGCTCAAAGCCTATTTAAGAGCGGCCAGAAGTTAAAATAAAAAGGCCTCACAACCGTGAAGCCTTCTCCTATTCCTTTATTCGGCAGTCCGGAACATGACCGTATCCGGCGTACCTGTCCGAATCACCTTCCCCCGCTTCTCCAAATAATGGAGATGGGCAATCGTCTCCGACATGGCAAAGCGCAAATTATGGGGATTCGTCCTCAAATGACCGCCAAATTGATGCTCGCATACTTCAAAAGCACTGCTTGGCTCCCTAAGCATATCCCACATTTTACTCAGCCGACGTTTATGATGCTCTTTTATTTCAAAGATTCGGTTGATAAAATCGTCAAACGGCTCCCGATGGCCGGGGAAAGCCAGCTTCACCTTATAGCCTAACAACTCGTCCAGACTGTTTAGGAAACAGCCGAGCGGATCCTCTTCCTCACCCGGATTAAACGCAATATTTGGCGTGATATGGGGCAATACTTGATCTCCGCATATCATGATTTCCTTATTGGGCTCGTAGAAGCACAGCTGCCCGAAAGCATGTCCCGGGGCATCAATCATTTGCCATTCCGTTCCGCCAAGCCGAATCGTTCCGCCCGC
Organism: Paenibacillus sp. MMO-177; assembly: GCF_037147795.1. Taxonomy (NCBI): domain Bacteria; kingdom Bacillati; phylum Bacillota; class Bacilli; order Caryophanales; family Paenibacillaceae; genus Paenibacillus; species Paenibacillus sp. MMO-177. Next base: position 159,741 of record NZ_JBBCUR010000001.1, read on the forward strand.
TTTCAGGTAAGTCACTTCAGGCTGCGGCGATACTTGGCGGACAAATCCGTCCAGATTGTTCTTAATGTCGAGCGTCAGCTCATCCGGCATCCCGTGGATGGCGAAATGCGCGCGGAGCTCCTCCGCGTACGTACTGCTCTCTCCCCACAAACGACGCGTATATCCGTGGGAACGTTCCGATATATACACGGGCGCGCCCGTCCTCTCTTGGAAATACCCGGCAAGACCGTAATGGTCCGGATGCTGGTGCGTAAGCACAATGCGTTTGATTTGCTCCATGCTTAAACCATGGTTAAGGAATACCTCCTCCCAGGCCGCAAGCGCGTCATCCGTATGCAGACCGGGATCAATAACGGTATATGCCCCGCCTTCCTCGGGAATCAAATAGCTGTTAACCCATTTTAATGAAAAAGGAAGCGGAATTTTCACTTGAATCCATCCGCCATCCCACACCTTTGTCTCCACCGTCATGGATGCTGTGCCCTCCCTATACGCCATTCAACCATCGTATACCCAACCGACAGTCTAGTATTCGCCTAACTTCCCGTACTTAATTGCTTACCGCGCTGGAATAAGCCGGGTTGTACGCTGAAGATCGGTAATCGACGCGGCGCCGATTCCGAACATGGCTGCGCGCAGTTCAAATTCAATACGCTCGAACTGCTCTATAAGCTGCTCGACCGATACCCGCGTCTCCCCGTTTGCCGCTCGCGGAAGAAGAGCCCGTCCAAAGCCCGCAATGTCGGCACCAAGCGCAATCGATTTCGCTGCGTCTACGCCATGCTGAAGACCGCCGCTTGCAATTACCGTCGTATTCGGCAGCCGGTTTTTTACTTCCCGGATGCTCTCGGCGGTCGGAATTCCCCAGCCGGCGAATGCATCGGCCGCGAGCCTGCGCATCGGATCATTCTGGCGGTATTTTTCCACCTGGCTCCAAGACGTTCCGCCCGCTCCCGCTACATCTATAAAGGCTGCGCCTGCCGAAGCAAGAGCCGCAGCGGTATCGGCGTCAATTCCCCAGCCTACTTCCTTAACTCCCACAGGCACGGATAAAGCGCGGCACACCTCCTCAATCCGGGGCAGCAACGAGCGGAAGTTCGTATCCCCCTCAGGCTGAAACACTTCCTGCATGCTGTTCAGATGAAGGACAAGCGCATCGGCCTCCGCGATTTCCACCGCCCTGCGGCAGGCATCGACGCCATAACCGTAATTGAGCTGGACGGCGCCCAGATTGGCGATCACGGGTACGGAAGGCGCGATATCTCTTATATAAAAGGAAGCCGCCAATTCCTCTTGTTCGATTGCGGCCCTCATTGATCCCAGGCCAATCGCCCAGCCTCTTGTTTCCGCCGCTTCGGCCAGGCGCCGGTTAATCGCTCCTGCTTCGTTTGTGCCTCCAGTCATCGAACTGACCAGCATGGGCGTTCGCATGCGGCGCCCAAGCCATTCCGTATCCAGCCTGATATCGTCAAACGCGATTTCGGGAAGGGCATTATGACGGAAACGAAAATGGTCAAATCCCGTCTCAATCCCTTCGCCCGCTACGTTCTCCTGCAGGCAAATGCGGATATGCTCGCTTTTGCGTTTCGATGTGGAAGCGCTTGCCCCCGATATTTGCTCTACTGTCATATAGGGCAATCCTCCTATTTGTATAGCCAACCTCCGCCGTATGCCTAAATGGCCACAGGCATTTAAGCATAAGCTTTAAGCTTTGCGAGAATACTTTTGTTCATCATAACTCAGCGATCGGGAGCGGAGCAAGGATAGGACAAGACACGACTTCATTTTTGACGTTTACAATCATTAAAATGAAATTTACAATCAATTTTGTTGTTAAAATGAATAATATAATTTAGAATAGAATCAAATGAGATTGAGGGGGCATCTTCCATGGACGTACGGATTTTTGACACGCAATTAGAGCTTGACGCCTTTGCGGCCGAGCTATTTATCGATATCGTTAAATCGAAGCCAAACGCGGTACTAGGACTCGCAACAGGATCGACACCCGTAGGCATTTATGCCAAAATGGTAGAGAAATACCGTAAAGGCGACGTATCCTTCGCCGATGTTACGACGTTTAACCTTGACGAATATGTCGGGCTGAAGCCTTATAACGATCAAAGCTACGCTTATTACATGAACAAGCATTTATTCGCCCATATCGATATTCCGGATACGCAGACTTTTCTTCCAAACGGTATGGCGGAGGATCTTGATGCGGAATGCGCGCAGTATGACCGCATGCTGCTGGAACGGCAGATTGATGTGCAGCTTCTCGGAATCGGCCATAACGGCCATATCGGCTTTAACGAGCCGGATCATGCTTTATCGGGAGAAACGCATGTTGTGAAGCTGAAGGAAGAAACGCGGGTAGCGAATGCAAGATTTTTCGCCAGCATGGACGAAGTTCCGGAATACGCGATTACGATGGGCGTTGGTTCGATCTTGAAAGCAAATTCGATTGTTCTCGTGGTGCGCGGCGCGGATAAAGCGGAAATTGTCAAGCAAGCATTGACCGGACCGATTACGACGGAGGTGCCGGCATCCTTGCTGCAGACGCATCCGCGCGTAACCGTGCTGCTTGACCGCGAGGCGGGAAGGATGTTGGGGTAATGACACAACAAGGCGGCGAATCGCTGCTCATTCATAATGTACGAATCGTTCTGGAAGACCGGGTAGCCGAAGGAAGTGTAAGCATCAAGGACGGCATTATTGCTAGCGTTAATGAAGGCAAGCTAGAGACAACGCGCTATGATCAAGTTCTGGACGGACAAGGCGCTTGGCTGCTTCCGGGCTTTATCGATGTCCACGTACACGGCGGATTCGGCGGAGATTTCATGGATGCCAATGAAGAAAGCTATGACACGATTACGAAATTCCATGCTTCCCAAGGCACGACCGGGATGCTGGCTACAACCGTAACGGCCTCGCAAGAAGCGATTGAAGCGGTATTCCAAGCAACCAGCGCTTATATGAAAAAAGAGATGCCGTACGCTCCGCTGCTTGGCGTCCATCTGGAAGGACCTTTTATCAGCCTCAAGTGGATTGGAGCCCAAAATCCGGCATTCCTGTCGCCGCCGCGTCTCGACTGGCTGGAGGATTGGACGGCGCGTTATCCGGGCATTCTCAAGCTTCTGACGCTCGCTCCCGAGAATGAAGGCGCCATCGATGCAATCAAATGGCTGTCCGATCATAACGTGGTTGTCGCCTGCGGCCATACCGACGCAACCTTTGAAGTGATGACGCAAGCGGCGGAAGCCGGACTGACGCATGCCGTTCATACTTATAACGCGATGCGCCCGCTTCATCATCGCGAGCCGGGTACCGTAGGCGCCGTGCTGACCGATGACCGGATTTACGCGGAGCTTATCGCTGACGGCCATCACGTTCATCCGGGAGCGATCAGGCTGCTTGCTTCCTCCAAGCCGGAAGATAAGCTTATTCTTATTACCGATGCGATCTCCGCAGCCGGAAGACCGGATGGCTTATACGACCTTGGAGGATTGCCCGTTATCGTGCAGGATGGCGTAGCGAGGCTGCAGGAAGGCAATCTGGCCGGCAGCAGCTTGACGATGATAAACGCTTTCCGTTATATGCTGGACAACTCCGGGCTGTCCGTCAATGAGATCAGCCGTTATGCCAGCGCCAACCCGGCAAGACAGCTTGGCTTGTTCGAGCGGACCGGTTCCATCTCGGTTGGCAAACAAGCAGACCTGGTCCTTGCCGAACCCGATTTCGGCAAAGTGCGATCGACCTGGGTAAAAGGCAGACAGGTATATTCGGCAGAGCAATAATAAAAGAGCGGTTGAAAGGGAATGTTTTCCCTTCAACCGCTCTTTGTTATTCCTGCTCAGTCGCCACATGGACAACAATTTGATACTGTCCCGCTCTATCCGCAAGATCTCCCGTTAAGGGAACATCGGTAATAAAAGCCTGCAGCTCGGGAAGCGCAGCGATCGAGAACAACGAGGTTTTGCCTACCTTAGTCTGATCAAATACCGCATACGTGGTATGGGAACGCTTGATGAGAGCCTTTGCAATCTGGGCTTCCTGTTCGGAATAAGTCGTAATGCCGCCGGCAGCGGATATGCCGTCCACGCCGATAAACATTTTGCCGATATTCAGATGCGCGACCATACCTTCGCCAAGCGGACCGCATAGCTCAAAGCTGTTATGCCGCATAATTCCTCCGGTTACGACAACCTGGACGCTGCTGCCCGCAAGCTCCATCGCGATATTCACGGCGTTGGTAACAACGGTAATCCCGCTTCTCAGCTTAAGCAGCTTGGCAATCAGATAATTCGTTGTTCCGCCCGATAAGCCGATAACATCGCCCTCTTCAATAAGCGATGCTGCTTTGGCAGCGATACGCTCCTTCTCCAGATACGACAGCCCTTCCCGTTCTGCAAACGCCGTGTCGCGGACCGTATTCATGCCGTCATACATCGCACCGCCGATGGTTCGAATGATCGGATAGGCCACTTCCATTTGCTCCAGATCGCGTCTTGCCGTCGCCTCCGAGCAATCAAAGCGTTCCACCAGCTCTTGAATCGTAATGCGTCCTTGCTGCTTGAGCAGCTGCAATATCGCTTCGCGGCGGCGCTGCCCCTTGGATCCGGAAACGTTCGAATCAACCATTGTTATCGCTCCACCCAGGCTTTAGAGGACATGCGCTGTTCAACGGCGCTCCATTCCGGAAGAGCCTCCCAGTCACCGCGCATTTGCACGACAAGCGATCCGTTGATGCTGGCAAGGCCAACCGCTTCCACCGGCGTCATGCCTTTCATCAGGCCGGCCAGGAAGCCCGCGCAGAAGCCGTCCCCTGCTCCGACCGTATCGACTACCTTCTCCGCAGGATAGAACGGAACGCTTGCTTCCTCTCCATTATCGAGGACAACCGTTGTGTCGCCAAGTCCTTTGATAACCGTAACAGCGTTAAGCTGCTTCAGCTTAGCCTTCACTTCTTCAAAGTCTTCCGTCTGGTATAGAAGCTTCAGCTCATCCCAGCCCGGCAGGAAGTAGTCCGCTGCTTCTGCAAGCGGGAGCAGCACTTCTCGCGCTTCTTCAATCGACCAAAGCTTGAGACGAAGGTTCGGGTCGAAGCAAATCTTGATACCGGCCTCTTTGGCAATCTCTACAGCGCGATGCACCGTTTGCTTGGCGCTCTCGCTGAGAGCCGTTGTAATGCCCGTAATATGCAGCAGCTTGGCTCCGCGGATATAATCGGCATCCAGCTCCTCTGGAGTCATCCGGCTCGCCGCGGAATGCTTGCGGTAGTAATGAACGGCAAGGCGGCCCGCCACCTGCTCGCGGAACATCATGCCGGTCGGAGCCTCGTCGCTGAATTTAACGCGCGATACATCAACGCCTTCTCCGCGAAGCGTTTTCACAATCATGCGTGCGAAAGGATCATTTCCAAGCGCCCCAAACCAGCCTACGGAGCAGCCTAGTCTTGCAAGTCCGATTGCCACGTTGCTTTCCGCGCCGCCGAAGCCTTGCTCCAGCGTTGTTGCCCGTTCCAGGGCTTTATGCTCTTGCGGCATAAACAATGCCATCGATTCCCCAAAGGTTACTACGTCTGGTGATGACTGTTGCACGATTTCTCCTCCTAAAAAGAATTACTACACAAATAGTCATGATAATGACTATTGTAGTAATTCTTACTTCGTAAGCATTAACTTAAAGAATTACTACACAAATAGTCATTATAATGACTATTGTAGTAATTCTTACTTCGTAAGCGTTAACTTAAAGAATTACTACACAGATAGTCATGATAATGACTATTGTAGTAATTCTTACTTCGTAAGCGTTTATTGCTTGTACATAGGGAAAGCCATGAAATAAATGACCACCACGTAAAGAACCAATACGATCAAGCTGAACGTGCGTGCTTTCGCGATATGGCCAGTCGCGCTTTGTCCGTCCTGAATCGAAGACACGATACGCTTAAGCGGCTTCGACATAATGCCGGAGATCGCTGCGATGGCAAGGAACAGGATGGTAACAATGATCATCCAGGCAACGGAATAATCCGCCTGCGACATCAAGTAGCCGCCCGTCAGCAGCTGAATAATAAGCGCATATTGCACAATCCGGTTTGCCGATACAAGGCCGTCGGCCAATCCGCCTTGTCCAAGGCCTGCAAGCTTTGTCGCTTTGCCGATCATGATCGGAAGAACGATATAGAAGCCCATTCCGACTGCCCCTAGCAAGTGTAAAAAGAAAAACACATCATTCATGAAATACCCTCCTGCATATGCGTAATCTACCAATAAGTATACTAAATGCCTGTCTGAAACACAAAGCCGCGCCTCAAGGAATACGGCATTTCCCCGGCATTTTCGGCAATGTTCAAGATTTCGTCTTAAAGCCGTGTTTGGCGATTACTCCATGGATGGCGAAATAGTCGACTTCCTCCGGCAGAGCATCTTTAAGTGGCCTTAGCTTGTCCCAGCCCAGCTCCCCGATGACCTGCACAATTCGGTCCTCGTACTGCTCCGGAATAATACGGCTCCAATCGAGCTCATGCCCTTCTTCCGCACAGCGGATCAGATGGCCTTCTATCGTTACCCGGCTTAGTCCACGCTCCTCCGCAATGGCTGCCGTCTCCAGACCGGCATTAAACCGCTCCAGCGTCTGAACATGGCTTGGCGTTTCCTCCGAGGATGCCGGAGGACGCGCTGCCGGCTGCCGGCTTGGCGCGGCACTGATGTTAGCGATACCGGCACCACCCTCGCTTCCGGCATGCGCCTGGATGATCGCCAGCACTTCCTCACCATATTTGCTTGCCTTGGCTGCGCCAATCCCTTTTGTCTGCATCAGCTGCTCTTCCGTAACGGGCCGGACATCGGCCAGCTCTTTCAGCGTCGCATCAAAGAACAGCATAAACGGAGGCACATTCTCTCTTGCCGCCGCTTCCTTGCGCCATTGCTTGAGAGCGTCGAACAGAGGCGAAGAAGCTGCTCCGCCGTCTCCCGAGGCGCTTCGGCGAACGCTGGTACGCAGACGCTGCATCACGGTCTCTTTGCCCTCCAGTATAGGCAGTGCGCTTGCCGTAAGCGATACGGTCGGATACTGCCCTTCGCTCATCCGGAGATACCCTTCCGCTACCAGCCAATACAGCCAATCGGCAATCTCCTTCTCCGGCCAATTGCTGAAGAGCCCGTAAGTGGTCAGTCGGTCTAGACCGAACTCGAGCAGACGTTTATCCCTCGAGCCTTTGAGCACCTTGGCCGCCATCGTAACGCCAAACCGCCCTTTCATCCGGCCTACGCAGGATAAGGCTTTCTGGGCTTCGGCCGTCCGGTCAACCAGCTCGCTTTTATCCAGGCAGTTGCTGCATTTTCCGCAAGGCTCAACGCCCTTTTCGCCGAAATAATCAACGATGTATTGCTGAAGGCAGCGCTGCGTGCGGCTGTAGTTCATCATGTTATGAAGCTTGGACAGCTGGACCGATTTCCGGTATTCATCGCCCATGCCTTGTTCAATCAGGAAACGCTGTACCTGGACATCCTGCGGTTCGAACAGCAGCACGCATTCGCTCTCCTCGCCGTCCCGGCCGGCACGTCCCGCTTCCTGATAGTAGGACTCGATATCGCCCGGCATCTGCCAGTGAATCACGTAACGGACGTTGGGCTTGTCGATCCCCATGCCGAAAGCGTTGGTTGCTACCATAATGCGGAGCTCGTCAAACCGGAAGCGCTCCTGCGTCTCCGCCCGCTCCGTATCGGACAGCCCGCCATGATATTTACCCGCCGCAATCCCTTTTCGAACCAACAGCTCCTGCACCTGCTCCGCTTCTTTCCTCGTAGCCGTATAGATAATGCCGGATTGATCCTCCCGCTCTCGCAAAAACTGCTGCAGGAAGTTTTTCTTGTCCCCTCCGCTTACAACCGAGAGAGACAGGTTGGGCCTTGCAAAGCCGGTCACAAACACATTCGGTTCACGCAAACCAAGCATCGCCGTAATGTCTGCGGCGACCTCCTGCGTCGCTGTAGCCGTAAAAGCCGCAACAAGCGGACGATTAGGCATCTTGCCGATCCAGCCTGCCAGCTGCCGGTAGCTTGGGCGGAAATCATGTCCCCACTGCGACACGCAGTGGGCTTCGTCGATAGCAATCATCGGGATATGGAGCTGCTCGGACAAGGTGGTAAACATAGGCGCATCCAGCCGCTCCGGAGCTACATACAGCATCTTGTATTCGCCTCTAAGCGCATTTCGCAGGACGGTCCGGTATTCCTCCGCTCCAAGGGAGCTGTTCAGAAACGCCGCCGGCACGCCAAGCCGGTTTAAAGCGTCAACCTGATCCTTCATAAGCGATATAAGTGGTGAAATAACGATAGAAGTCCCTGGCATTAGCAAGGACGGAATCTGATAACAGATCGACTTCCCTCCGCCCGTTGGCAGTATGGCAAGTGTATCGCGTCCCTCCAATATCCCTTCGATAATATCCTCTTGGCCTGGACGAAACGTATCGTACCCGTAGACCCTTTTCAGCTCGCTCCGTGCCTGCTGTAGCACGTCGATTCCCCCTTCCGTAATCACAATAAGGACCCTGGCAGCAATGTGTCAGGGTCCTCCCAAACGAAACTTTATGAGTGTGTGGCCTATCGGTTAGCCCGTCACTACTTTAATTACATTTTGAACGGATTCGGCCGATTTGTCCAGAGCCGCTTTTTCCTCCGCGGTCAGTTCAAGCTCGATAACCTTCTCGATACCGTCTCCGCCGATAATCGTAGGCACGCCCATAAACAGATTGTTATAGCCGTACTCGCCCTCCAGCAGGGCGATAACCGGCAGAATGCGTTTCTTATCCTTCAGGATCGCCTCCGTCATTTGAACGAGCGATGCCGCAGGCGCATAGTAGGCCGAACCGTTGCCGAGCAGGTTAACAATCTCGCCGCCGCCCACTCGGGAACGCTGTACAATCGCTTCAATGCGGTCAGCCGGGATCAGCTTCTCGATCGGAATACCGCCGACATTCGAGTAACGAACGAGAGGTACCATATCGTCACCGTGTCCGCCAAGCACAAATCCGCGTACATCCTCTACGGAGACGTTCAGCTCCTGCGCGATAAAGGTGCAGTAACGGGCGGTATCCAGAACGCCGGATTGGCCGATCACGCGGTTTTTAGGAAAACCAAGCGTCTGGTAAGCCACGTAAGTCATGGCGTCTACCGGGTTAGAGAGGATAATGACATAAGCATTTGGACTTGTCGCCTTTACGCTTTCGCATACCGAGCGGACGATTCCGGCATTGGTGTTAACCAGGTCATCGCGGCTCATGCCGGGCTTGCGGGCAACGCCGGCCGTGATAATAACAACGTCGGAGTCCTTCGTGTCGTCGTAATTGGATGTACCCGTAATGTTGGCATCCAGGCCTTGAACGGGCGTGGATTCCAGCATATCAAGCGCTTTGCCTTTTGTCGGATTCTCAAGTTGCGGAATATCGACCAGCACAATATCGCCAAGTTCCTTCTGAGCGGCCATCAGAGCCGTGGTTGCGCCTGTAAAGCCTGCGCCTACAACTGTAATTTTTCTGCGTTTAATAGCCATTAATGTAACCCTCCTATACTTGTATTAACATCTGCATTATTGCCAAAAGTCATCCAAATAAGATAGAAGATAAGCGTAAAAGGCTGGTTTTATGGCAAAAAAAGAGGGGGCAAAAATGCCCCCGCTTTGTGTAAACTACATGTTTTTAATTACTTCGTCAGCAAATGCCGAGCATTTCACTTCAGTAGCGCCTTCCATCAGGCGTGCGAAGTCATAAGTAACGGTTTTGTTGTTGATCGAAGTTTCCATACCTTTGTAAATAAGGTCAGCCGCTTCTTGCCAGCCCAGATGCTCAAGCATCATAACGCCGGACAGAATAACGGAACCTGGGTTAACTACGTCTTTGTCTGCGTATTTAGGAGCTGTACCATGAGTTGCTTCGAAGATCGCATGGCCAGTCAGGTAGTTGATGTTAGCGCCTGGAGCGATACCGATACCGCCAACTTGAGCAGCCAGAGCGTCGGACAAGTAGTCGCCGTTCAGGTTCAATGTAGCGATTACGTCGAAGTCAGTAGGACGAGTCAGAACTTGTTGCAGAGCGATGTCGGCAATGGCGTCTTTTACGACGATTTTGCCAGCAGCTTCCGCTTCCGCTTGTGCTTTGTTAGCAGCGTCTGTGCCTTCTGCTTCTTTGATGCGGTCATATTGACCCCAAGTGAAAGTTTTGTCCGCGAACTCTTGCTCAGCCACTTCGTAGCCCCAGTTCTTGAACGCGCCTTCTGTATATTTCATGATGTTGCCTTTGTGAACCAGAGTAACGGATTTCTTGCCATGCTTGATCGCGTATTCGATCGCAGCGCGAGCAAGACGTTGGGAGCCCTCTTTGGATACTGGCTTAATGCCGATACCGGAAGTTTCAGGGAAACGGATTTTGTTAACGCCCATTTCGTTTTGCAGGAACGCGATCACTTTCTTCACTTGCTCGGAGCCTTCTTGGTACTCGATACCAGCATAGATGTCTTCCGTGTTCTCGCGGAAGATAACCATATCAACCAGCTCAGGACGTTTAACCGGGGATGGTACGCCAGCGAAGTAACGAACAGGACGAAGGCAAGTGTACAGGTCAAGCTCTTGGCGAAGCGCTACGTTCAGGGAACGGATACCGCCGCCGATTGGAGTTGTCAAAGGACCTTTGATTGCAACGATGTATTCGCGGATTGCAGTCAGCGTGTCAGCTGGCAGCCATTCGCCGAATTCGTTGAATGCTTTTTCGCCTGCGAATACTTCGTACCAAGCGATTTTTTTGCTGCCGCCGTATGCTTTCTCTACAGCTGCGTCAAGAACGCGTTTCGATGCGCGCCAGATGTCGCGGCCCGTGCCGTCGCCTTCGATGAAAGGAATGATTGGGTTGTTAGGTACTTGGAGAGTACCGTTATCAATTGTAATTTGCTCGCCTTCTGTTGGAAGGGCGTATTTCTCGAATTGTGCCATTAGAATAAATCCTCCTTAAGGTATGTAAGCCGCGCCTTGTAATTAGCGCTGCTCGATTGGAATATATTTCGCGTTAACCGGGCCGACATAATCAGCGCGAGGGCGAATCAGACGGTTGTTTTCGTATTGCTCAAGGATATGCGCGCTCCATCCCGAAACGCGGCTGATTGCAAAGATCGGCGTGAACAGGTCGCGAGGAATACCCAATGTAGTGTAAACCGATGCCGAGTAGAAATCAACATTTGGTTTCAGACCTTTTTGGCCGGTAACCATGTCTTCGATCTTGATGGACATCTCGTACAGTTCCATGTTGCCTGTCAATTTGCCCAGCTCGCGGGACATTTTTTGCAGGTGCTTCGCGCGCGGGTCGCCGTCTTTGTATACGCGGTGGCCAAAGCCCATGATTTTTTGTTTGTTCGCAAGCGCGTTGTTGATGTAGCTTTCAACGTTCTCCATCGAACCGATTTCTTCGAGCATCACCATTACCGCTTCGTTAGCGCCGCCATGCAGAGGGCCTTTCAAAGCGCCGATTGCGGAGGTTACGCCGGAATAGATATCCGACAATGTCGCAACGGTTACGCGGGCTGCAAATGTCGAAGCGTTAAGCTCGTGGTCGGCATGCAGTACGAGTGCTTGATCCAGCGCTTTAACCGCTACTTCAGCCGGCTCTTCGCCAGTCAGCATGTAGAGGAAGTTGTAGGCGATCGATACGCCTTTCTTAGGAGCAACAGGCTCTTTGCCGTCGCGGATACGCGCGAAAGCGGCTACGACTGCCGGAAGCTGGGCTTGCAGCTTAATCGCTTTCAGCTGATTCGCCTCTGGGGACATGTCGTTTGCGGATTCGTCGTACAAAGCAAGGCTCGATACCGCTGTGCGAAGCGCTGCCATCGAGTTGGTGCCTTGCGGATACAATTTAATTTGTTCGATTACTTGAGCAGGGATAGCCGCGTATTGATCCAGCTTTTGCTGCAAGCCGTCGAGCTCTGAACGATTCGGCAGCTTACCGTACCACAGCAGGTAGGCAACCTCTTCAAATGTCGCATTTTCTGCAAGATCATCAATATTAATACCGCGATATGTCAAGACTCCATCGATAATGGAGCTGATCGACGAAGAAGCGGCCACAATTCCTTCAAGACCTTTAGTTGCTGTCATCGTTCTCTCTCCTCTAACTTGAAAAGTTATTCGCCAAAAATAGTAAACCTCTCGTCGCTATTAATCATAAATGATTTTATCAGCGAAGTGAACAAAACCGGACATAGAAATGCTTTATCAGCGCTATAAAGTTTTTTTTCATTCCCTTTCTTCCACAAATTTCGAACGAATTGCTCCAGACGCATTTTTCCCTATTCCGCGCAAAAATACTCGCTTTCCGTAATCATATTTCAATGTGATAGAATAGAAGAAATAACTAGCACGGAGGAACAGCGATGACAGAACAACGAATCGGCATCATTGATATCGGCTCGAACTCAGTCCGCCTTGTCGTCTATGAGCGGACCGCAAACGGTGCGCATCGTGTCATTGACGGAGGCAAGCGTCCTGCCCGCCTCGCAGAGCGGGTTGATGACAACGGCATTCTGGCGACGGACGCCATTACCGAGCTGCTCGGCACGTTAAACCATTTCACGATGATCTGCGCTCATAACCGGACCGGCCATATTCGCGCGGTAGCTACAGCCGCTATCCGCAATGCGGCAAACCAAGCGGAGATTTTGGAAACGATTAAAACCGAAACAGGCCTTACCATAGAAATGCTAAGCGGCGAAGAAGAGGCTTCCTTCGGCTTTCTCGGCATGATTAACGCCATGGATGTACAGGACGGATTTCTTGTAGATATCGGCGGAGGAAGCACGGAGGTGTCTCTTTTCCGAGGCCGCCAGCTCGTCCAATCGGTCTCCTTCCCGTTTGGCTGCGTCAGCCTGAACCGGAAGTACGCGTTGAAAGGGATGTTGAACGAAGAAGGTCTAAAAAGCATTGAGGCGCTGGTCGCCGAAGCCGTCAAAAACGAGCCTTGGCTGACGAAATCTCCCTCTCTGCCCCTGATCGGAGTAGGCGGAACCGCACGCGCAATGGGCAAAATCCATCAGGCCGTGACGAAGTACCCTTTTACCCAAACCCATAACTATCCGATGACGGGACCCGAAGCGGATGCCCTTTTCCAGGAGCTGTTCCAGACGCCGCTAGACAAGCGCAAGAAATTCCCGGGTCTGTCCAAGGACCGCGTAGACGTCATCGTGCCCGGCATTGCGGTGCTGCGCGCCTTGTTCCGCCTGCTGAAGACCAGCCATTACCGAATCTGCGGCTCCGGTCTTCGCGACGGTCTGTTCCATGCGACCCGTTTCCCCGGGCGCTCCCTTCATCAGGACGTGCTCGCGTTCAGCCTGCAAAACGTAAGCGCTTTGCATCCGGCTGCGCCCAAACAGCATGTCATGCAGGTAAACCGCCTGGCGCTTCAGCTCTACGATGTGCTAAGACCTGTTCATCTGTTTCCCAATCGGGCGAAGGTGCTGCTTGATGCGGCCTCGACCTTGTTCCGAATCGGCGCTTCCATTGATTATTATGAATTTACGAAACATACGTTCTATCTTATTGTGAACTCCCATCTGAACGGGCTTGCCCATAGGGAAATTCTTATGATTGCGGCTATAGCCTCTTATAAAAGCAAAAACCGGACCCGCCAGCAGCTTCTTGAGTACAAGGAGCTGCTGAGCGAATCCGATTTCGATACCATTCATAAGCTTGGCATTCTGCTTCAGCTCGCGGCAGCGCTTGACCGCAGCGAGACGCAAGCAATCGGCCGTTTGGAAGCGGTCCAATCCGGCAGCCAGCTTCTGCTTAATCCGGTGCGTTCAGAGGGAACATTAGCTGTGGAAGCCCGGGAAGTCGAAGAGCTGTCCTCCGATTTCAAAAAGCTATGGGGACTAACTCCCGTACTCGCCCTGCCCGACTACACGTAATTTTTCCACTGTGGAATCGATCTGGCTTCAAATTGGCTACGGAACGGCATCATATCGTTCTTCACGTGAACGTAGGTGCCGTTTGCCTGCAGCTCGCGGGCTTTCACGTTATCGTCCAAATTAAGCTGCAGCATATTGATCAAGGTTTTGCGAAGGTTATCGTCAAATACCGGACACATCAGTTCGATCCGGCGCGTCAGATTCCGCGTCATCCAGTCCGCGCTCGACAAGTAGACCTCTTCTTCCCCGCCGTTATAGAAGTACATCACCCTCGCATGCTCCAGGAACCGGTCCACGATACTGATTACGCGAATATTATCGCTGCGTCCGGCTACGCCCGGTCTCAAGCAGCATACTCCGCGGACGATCAGGTCAATTTTCACTCCGGCTTGCGAAGCATCGTACAGCTTGTCGATCATTTCCTGATTGGACAAGGAGTTCATCTTCGCAATAACATGCGCTCCTTTGCCCTGCTCGGCGTTCGCAATCTCACGGTCAATGAGCCGAAACAGCTTCTCCTTCAAGTCTGTGGGAGCGACGCCAAATGCCTTCCATTCATACGGCGAAGAATAGCCGGTCACTTCGTTAAACAAGGCCGAAGCATCGCTGCCGATAATCGGATGGGAAGTAAATAATCCGATATCCGTATATAAGGTTGCCGTACTGTCGTTATAATTGCCTGTTCCGACATGGACATAACGGCGCAGCGTGCCCATTTCCCTTCGGACAACAAGACAAATCTTGGCATGCGTCTTCAGGCCGACTAGGCCGTACACGACATGGCAGCCCGATTTCTCCAGCTGGCGTGCCCAGGCGATATTCCGTTCCTCGTCAAACCTGGCTTTAAGCTCCACCACCACCGTTACCTGCTTGCCGGCTTCCGCTGCCTTGGACAAAGCCTGGACAAGCGCGGATTGGCCGCTGACACGGTATAAAGTCATCTTGATGGCGAGTACGTCAGGATCTTCCGCTGCCAGATCAATAAAATCATTTACCGCTTCAAACGATTCGTACGGGTGATACATTAGCACATCGCGCTGGCGGATCACTTCGAACATATCATCCGTCTCGTCGAATTCATGAGGGTATACCGGCTCAAGACGGCTGTAGCGAAGGTTATCGTAGCCGGGCAGCGAGTTAACGAATTTCATCAGGAAGCTGAGGTCAAGAGGACCGTCGATTTCAATCAGGTTATCTTCAATCTCCAGCTCTTCCTTCAAAATCTCAAGCGCCATCGGATGCATGCCTCTTGCAACTTCCAGCCGCACCGGGATGCCCCAGCGTCTCCTGCGCAGCTCCTTCTCAATCTCCTCGAGAAGGTCTTCCGCCCCGTCTTCGTTTAACGTAAGATCGGCATTGCGCGTAATGCGGAACGCATGCACGGCAAACGGAATGTAGCCGTTAAACAAGGTAGTAATATGATTTTGAATAAGATCCTCCAGCAGCACAAACTCCATCTTCTTGCTGTTTGTCCGGCCCGGAACCGGTACGAAACGCTGCAGGATGGAAGGAACCTGGACAATCGCAAACAACGGCTCATCGTCCTTGTCCGAATCCTCCCGCTGCAATAACACCGCCAAGTACAGCTCCTTCGTATGTACAAGCGGGAACGGGCGGCTCTGATCAACGGCCATCGGCGTTAACACGGGGAAAACAATTTCCTGGAAATATTGCGCCACCGCTTTGGACTGGCTTGCATTCAGTTCGTCAACGGATGTAATGATGATGCCTTCCCGACCGAGGCAGCGGAACACCTCCCGGTATGTTTTGTATTGATCATAGACCATCTGAGTCGTCCGTTTGATCAGCCTTTTCCAGAGCCCTGCGGGCGTATAACCCGTAAAATCCATCTTCGTATAGCCCGCGCGGATCTGGTCCTGAATGCCGGCTACCCTAACACTCATAAATTCATCCAGATTACTGGATACAATGGATAAAAATTTGGCGCGTTCAAGCAGAGGATTATTCGATTCCTGTGCTTCCTGGAGCACTCTGCGATTAAACTCAATCCAGCTCAAATCCCGGTTCACATAGTGGGACAATTGTCTTGTCATTCCTCACGCCTCCCCAATTATGCCCCTATTATGACTGATGACTATTATAGGAATATTAACGATTTGTAAAGATCAGGTTAATGCTCCGCTTACAGCGTAAGCAAAGAATAAGATATTGAGAAGCACTATGCCATCGACTGGAGCAAAGCATATAATTCCGGCAGGCCCTTATCTAGTCTTGCCGGCCGCCATTTTTCGTTTACCCAGACATGCTTCGTTCCGCCGGCTACCAGCCGTTCACCCGGAAGATCCTCATAATGATTAACAATAGCGGGATGGAATTGATCCAGACTTACTTTGCGGATTTCGGATTCAAAGGAAAGACGCACAGGCGAAAAATCCGCTACACGCGTACAGATCAGTACCGTATCATCATACCGGGCCGGAAGCTCATACCGGCACTCAAGATCCACCACAGGAAGGAGCAGGCCTTGCTGCTCGATGGTTTTGTAATCATACCCCGCTGAACGGATCAGCTCCGTTCGGCCAATTTCAAACCAGGTTATGTAATTGCCATGAAAAACAACCCCCATTTGATCCGTTTCCTGATAACGAACGCGCAGAGGATGCAGAAACCATTGTTGTGACGCCATGCTGAAGCTACCCCCTATATTATTACGAACTTAGTGCCAAAAAAATTAAATTTGTTTGCAATTCGTAAACAAGGAATTGCTTATATGTGAAACAAAAGCGACGGTGAATGGCTCACCCTCGCTTCTGTTCTTCTCTGCTTGAGAGAAATATGAAATTAGCTATTACAGCACTTTAGCTTGTCCGGAGTATACAACGCCAGTCTCGCCGTAGACCGTTACTTCCGTACCGTCCATCAGCAATTCCGTTGCATTCGAGATGCCGAGAATAACCGGAATACCCAGGTTAATGCCGCATACCGCTGCATGGCTTGTAATACCGCCTTGCTCCGTGATAACAGCTGCCGCTTTTTCGAAAGCAGGCATATATTCTTTATCCGTCGATACCGTAACCAGGATCGAACCGGAAGTTACGCGTGCGTTCGCTTCTTCAGGCGTGCGTGCAACAACGATGCGGCCTGTAGCGGTTTGGCTGCCGATGCCTTGGCCTTGTGCCAGAAGCTCGCCGACATGGTGGATCTTGATCAGGTTTGTTGTACCTGCGCGGCCAACCGGAACGCCTGCGGTAATAACGATGGTGTCGCCAAGGCTGATCAGGCCAGTGCTTCTAGCGCCTGCAACGGCATTCTCGAACATCGCGTCCGTTGTTTCAGCGGATTCGCCAAGAACCGGCTTAACGCCCCAGATCAGAGCAAGACGGCGCATAACCTTCTCGTCGTTCGTTACAGCGATGATTGGCGCTTTCGGACGGTATTTGGATACCATGCGTGCCGTGAAGCCGCTTTGCGTCGAAGTCACGATAGCCGCTGCGTTCAGGTCAAGCGCGGATACGGCAACCGCTTGGCTGATCGCTTCCGTTACGGATGTTTGTTGAGCGTTAGCTTGCTTTGTGAAAATCTCGCGATATTCCAAAGCCGCTTCCGCGCGCTCCGCAATGCGGGACATCGTCATTACCGCTTCAAGCGGGTATTTGCCTGCGGCTGTTTCGCCGGAGAGCATGATAGCGTCAGTGCCGTCAAAGATCGCGTTAGCTACGTCGCTTGCTTCCGCGCGGGTAGGACGCGGGTTGCGCTGCATCGAATCCAGCATTTGAGTAGCTGTAATAACCGGCTTGCCTGCGCGGTTGCATTTTTCGATCATCATTTTTTGTACCAACGGTACTTCTTCAGCCGGGATCTCAACGCCCAGGTCGCCGCGGGCTACCATCAGGCCGTCGGATACTTCAAGAATCTCGTCGAGGTTGTCCACGCCTTGCTGGTTCTCGATTTTGGAGATGATTTGGATGTGGCTGGCATTGTGGCGTTCAAGCAGCTCGCGGATTTCAAGCACGTCGCTTGCTTTACGAACAAACGAAGCCGCGATGAAGTCGATGCCTTGCTCGATGCCGAAGACGATATCGTTAGCGTCTTTTTCCGTGATGCCTGGCAGGGAGATCGCTACGCCTGGAACGTTTACGCCCTTTTTGCTCTTGATTTGACCGCTGTTGTTGATGCGGCAAATAATCTCAGTGCCTTGTACTTCTTCAACCGTCAGGCCGATCAAGCCGTCGTCGATCAGAATAGTCGAACCAACGGTAACGTCGTTTGGCAGGTTGTTGTAAGTAATAGGCACGCGGTTAATGTCGCCCAGAATTTCTTCCGTAGTCAGCGCTACGCGCTCGCCAGCCACGAGTTCGATTGGCTCTTCCTTCAGTTTGCCAAGACGAATCTCAGGTCCTTTCGTGTCGAGCAGGATAGCTACCGAAGTACCCAGCTCTTTGTTTGCGATTTTGATGTTTTTGATACGGTTGCCATGCTCTTCAAAATCGCCGTGGGAGAAGTTCAGACGGGCAACGTTCATACCCGCTTTAATCAGTTTCGTTGTGTTTTCCAGCGATTCGCTGGAAGGGCCGATCGTACATACAATTTTCGCTTTGCGCATGTTTAAGTATCCTCCGTTTAGTGCCTGCTATAGTCATTATAGTCAATAATCAAATGGTTGAGCCGCGGCTTGTACTACATTTTTAACGATTTTATACCTTTGCCGATTCCGTCATTTCGGGAGCTTGCGCCTCTTGCGAGGCTTGCGCAGCTTCCTGCGCCGCAGCTTCCGCTACTTGGAATTCGCCAATCTTGCGGAATTTATGGTAACGGTCTTCAATGAGTTGCTCGGGTGTCATAGGCAGAAGTTCCACCAAATGCTTCCACAATTTCTCCTTCAGCCGTTCCGCCGTGAACGCCAAATCGCGATGCGCGCCGCCTTGCGGCTCTTCTATGATGTCCTCGATCACTTCGAACTCGAGCAAATCTTTCGCCGTAATTTTCATCGCTTCAGCCGCAATATCCGCTTTGGAAGCGTCCTTCCACAGAATGGAGGCCGCGCCGTTAGGGGAAATCGCAGAGTAAATTGCATTCTCCAGCATCAATACCCGGTTGCCTACGCCCAGGGCAAGCGCCCCGCCGCTGCCGCCTTCACCGATCACGATGCAGACGATTGGCACGCCAAATCCGGCCATCTCTCTTAAGTTGCGGGCAATCGCTTCCGATTGGCCACGCTCCTCGGCCGTGTTGCCTGGATAAGCGCCCTTTGTATCGATAAAAGTAATGATCGGGCGTTTAAATTTGTTAGCTTGCTGCATAAGACGCAGCGCTTTCCGGAATCCTTCCGGGTGAGGACTTCCGAAGAAACGGGCAATATTATCCTTCGTATCCTTGCCGCGCTGATGGCCGATAACCGTTACCGGCAGGCCGTTCAGCTTGGCCAAACCGCCGACAATCGCAAGATCATCGGCAAACAAACGGTCGCCATGCAGCTCAATAAAGTCGGTGAAGACCGCCTGAATGAAATCAAGCGAAGTCGGACGCTGGTGAAGACGCGCGATATGCATCTTCTGCGCCGGAGTCATTTCGTTATACAATTCCTCTTCCATCTGCTTGCACTTCTCTTCAAGACGCGCAATCTCTTCGGAAAAGTCCATGCCGTTGCTCTCAGCCAGCGTCTTCAGCGTTGCGATTTTCTCCCGCAAATCGCTGATCGGCTTCTCGAACGGAAGCATCTGTTCAGCCGCCATGGGATAATCCCTCCCTTACGGTATGCATATCCAGCAGCTTGCCAAGCGTTGTCTTCATATCCTTGCGGTGAACAACCAGGTCAAGCTGTCCATGCTGCATGTTGAACTCTGCTGTCTGGAAGTTGTCCGGCAGCTTTTGGCGGATCGTCTGCTCGATTACGATGCGGCCCGCAAAGCCGACAAGCGCGCCGGGCTCGGCCAAATTGTAGTCGCCAAGACTCGCAAAGCTGGCGGAAACCCCGCCCATCGTCGGATCCGTAAACACCGAAATGAACAAGCCTCCAGCCCCTTGAAACATGGAAAGAGCGGCGCTTGTCTTCGCCATTTGCATTAAGCTGAGTATACTTTCCTGCATGCGGGCGCCGCCCGATGTCGAGAAGATAAGAAGGGGCAGCTTCTTCTCATGCGCCGCTTCGATTGCTCTTGTTATTTTCTCGCCAACGACAGATCCCATGCTTCCGCTGAAAAAGTCAAAGCTCATGACCGCAACAACAACCGGATGGCCGTTAATGGTGCCTTCGCCCGTTACAACGGCTTCCCGCAGATTCGGATTCTTCTGCCGCTGCTGCTCGAGCTTCCCTTTGTACCCGGGGAATTCAAGCGGATCGACAGATTCCATATTCGCATCGTATTCATACAAACGCCCGTCATCGAGCGTCATTCCAATCCGTTCCCAAGCGCTCAGACGGTAATGATGCCCGCATGACGAGCATACCTTCAAGTTCTTATCCAATTCTTTGCTGTACTGAATGGTGCCGCATTTGGAGCACTTATTCATTAGACCTTCCGGTATGTCGCGTTTAGGCCGCTCAGAAGGGATGGTCGCATACTTCTTCTTTGAAAATAAGTCCTTAATTTGCAATGTGTGACACCTCTCAAGGCGCAATAGTGTAAGGTTTTACGGCTGCATAATGGAGTTGAATACTTCCTGTACTTCCTCCAATTCACCCGAAGGAACCAAAATCTCATATTGCTGTTTAGACAGATTAACTGGACGGACTTTTACGAGAAAGCCTTCTTCCGTAAGCCGCTTCTTGATGTTGTCCGCGATTCTAGCGGTTGGAGCGATGTAAATGACCGTCCACATTATGGTACCTCCTGAAAACTTTGCCCGCAGCAAAGTTCGCATCTTCTAACAAGTCAATCCCGTTAAAGGCCATATGATGTCATAATGATACCACAGTCATGGCGAATCGGGCAAATGGTATCGGATGGCTTTTGGGTCCTGATGCGCGATCCTTGCTGATGCCGCCGCCGCCAGTCCTGCGACAAGATCGTCGAGAAACACGTGAATTTTCTCGCCTTTCAGATTCAGCTGACGAATAATGCCGGGCTTTACTTTATCCAAATATCCGAAACTCGTCAAGCCAATCATCCCATAAACATTCGTTATTCCTAGTGCTAAAGTCTCGTCTACGCCATACAGAGACTCGTCGGTTTCCATGATGGCCTGCAGCGGCTCCGGCAGCAAACGGCGTTCGGCGAGCTCGTCTAGAGCGATTCCAGTATACAGCACATACTGCACCTCGCGCTTTTCCAAAACGGCTCTTACGCTCTCTTCGCATTCGGCCACGGTCAAATCCGCATTGTAAGGACGCTGCAAGGTATATACAATTTCTGCAATATCATCCACTGTTACTCCACGCTTTTGCAACCACTTTTCGATTCCGGACGTCATGTCCATCCCTCCCGCATATGCTTGTACGTTTTCATGCAACGTAAGCCGGGAAAAAGCAGCGGCAGCAGCCGCTTAATCCCACTTGTAACATTAAATGTATGCGGGAGGTGATAGAGTTGTGCATAAATTATCTGACAATTACGGCTCCTTGCCCCAGAAGCTGCTCAATGGCGCTGAATAATTGCGGAGAAGGCTTGGTGCGGTACGTTTCGCTTAGAGCAAGCGAACGCTGCTCCCGTTCATAGAACAGCACCGTATCCAGCTGGCCGTGATGGTCGGCGAGCAGCTTCTTCAACTGCTCCAGCACGTCGGGATGCTCGCGCGAAGCGATAATCTTGATATAGACTCGCTGACGCTTCCTTTCAGCATGGTGGGTACCGCGGTCGGAAGGCTCCGCCGGCCTGGCAGGCTGCGGCTTCCGGGCGGCAGATGCCGCCTGTGCGGCTGAAGCCTGCCGAACTGTAGAAGCTTGCCCTTGCGGCGAAGGCTGCGCTTGCGGCTGATAGCCGCCTCCCGGCACCCTTGCAGCGCGGGAGCTCGCATGCTTCCGCATCCGCCTGACATGCTCGTTCAGCTGCTCCGCCGTCGCTGTCCCTTCGTGAATCGGAACAACATCCTCGATGATCAGCTTAAAGTCTTCGTCCTGATGCTGGACGGTTGCGTGGATAATGGCAAGCCCGCCTTTCACGAGACGATCCCCGCAGCGCTTCCATACAGCCGGGAAAACAACTCCCTCAGCGCGCATAACCCTGTCCTCTACTTCAATAAAGCCCATTGCATTTCCTTTTTTATTCGTAAACGGTTTAAGCGAAACTACTCTTGCTCCGATAACGGCAGATGCCCCTTCCGCTGCTTCCCCAAGCTCTACAAGACGGTCAAGGCCAAGCGGTTCAAGCTGTTCCTCCACCGCGTCCAGCGGGTGGCCGGACAAGTACAGACCAAGCAGCTCCCTTTCCAGCTCCAGCTGCTCGCCCATCGAATAAGGCCTGACATCCGGCAGCTCGACATCCCAGTTCTGCACTTCGTCGAAGCCAAACAGCTCGATCTGCAGCTCCTCGCGTTCCTTGCGCCATTTCAGCGCGGCTTCTACGGTCTCTTCGAGCACGGCAAGCTGCTGCGCGCGGTGGCCGGGCAGCGATTCCATTGCGCCGGCCTGGATAAGCGACTCCAGCACCCGTTTGTTGACGACGCGCAGGTCGACGCGCCGGCACAGGTCAAGAAGACTGTCGAACGGCCGCTCGCGGCGCTCCTTCTCTAAAGCTTCAATGGCCTGCGTCCCGACATTTTTGACCGCGGCAAGTCCAAACCGGACGGCGCCTTCGACCGGCGTAAACGTAACGCCGCTTTCGTTCACATCCGGAGGCAGCACCTCGATGCCCATCCTCCTGCATTCGTCCACGTATTCGGCCGTTTTCCGCTGGTTGCCCGTTACGGACGCAAGCATCGACGCCATAAAAGGAATCGGATAATGCGCCTTTAGCCATGCCGTCTGGAAGGCAAGCACGCCGTAAGCTGCGGCATGGGCGCGCGGGAAGCCGTAATCGGCAAACCGGACGATCATATCGTAGACCAGATTGGCATCTTGGCTGGTATAGCCTTCGCTTACGCTGCCTTTTACGAAATGCGCGCGCTGCTCGTCCAGCACCTCCCGCTTCTTCTTCGATACGGCGCGCCGCAGCAAATCCGCCTCGCCAAGCGAGAAGCCGGCCATAGCAGACGCAATCTGCATGATCTGCTCCTGGTAGACGATAATGCCGTACGTATCCGATAGAATCGGCTCGAGGGAGGGATGCGGATATTTGACGGGCGCAAGCCCATGCTTGCCCTGAATGTAATTCGGAATAAATTCCATCGGACCGGGACGGTACAAAGCCAGCACCGATACGATGTCTTCAAATTCGCTAGGCTTCATCTCCTTCAGAACGCGTCTGACTCCGGACGACTCCAGCTGGAAAATGCCCATCGTCTCGCCCCGGCCAAGCATCGCGTAGGTGGCCGGATCATTATCCGGCACTTTGCGGAAATCAATCTCCTTGCCGTACAATCCTTTCACCCAAGCAAGCGAACGCTCCACGATGGATAACGTTCTCAGGCCGAGGAAGTCCATTTTCAAAAGACCTACCGCCTCGAGATGCTCCATCGAATATTGCGTAAGCGCCGTTCGCTCGCTTCCCGCCTGCAGCGGGACGTAATCCGTTAACGGTCCGCCTGAGATCACGACACCGGCCGCATGGGTAGAGGCGTGGCGCGGCATGCCCTCCACCTTCAGCGCCATCTTGATCATGGCATCGGTCCTTGGCTGCCGCTGGCAGGCTTCGCGAAGACCCTCGCTCACCTTAAGTGCTTCCTCGAGCGTAATGTGGAGCTGATTCGGAATCATCTTCGCCGCCCGGTCCACCTCCGCGAACGGCACATTCATCGCGCGCCCAACGTCCCTGACAGCGGCTTTGGCGGCCATTGTACCAAAGGTAATGATCTGCGCCACATGCTCGTCGCCGTATTTGGCCGAGACGTAAGCGATGACCTCATCGCGCCGTTCGTCATTAAAGTCGATATCAATATCGGGCATCGTAATCCGTTCCGGATTCAAGAACCGCTCGAAGAGCAGCTTATACTTCAGCGGATCCACGTCGGTAATGCGAAGCACGTATGCAACCAGGCTTCCCGCCGACGAGCCCCGTCCCGGACCGGTCCGGATGCCCTGTTCATGGGCAAAGCGGACAAAATCCCAGACGATCAGAAAATAGTCGCTGAAGCCCATATTTTCGATAACGGACAGCTCGTAGGCAAGCCTTGCCTCCGCCCGTTCCCGGAAAGCCGGATCCTCCGTCCATTGCGGAAGCCCCGCATAACGGGCGGCTAATCCGCTTCTGCAAAGCTCGGCCAAATAAGCCGACGAAGCCATGCCGTCCGGCACCGGACGGAAGACCGGCAGCGCTGCCCGCCCAAACGTCAGCTCCAGCGAGCATTTGTCCGCAATTTCGGCTGTATGGCGAATCGCTTCCGGCACGTGGCGGAACAAGAGCTCCATCTCTTCCCCGCTTTTCATATACAGCTGATCCGTCCCCATCTTCATCCGGTCCGTATCGTCCACCGACTTGCCCGTTCCGATGCAAATCAGAACATCCTGCACGGCCGCATCCTCCGGCGTCAAATAATGAACATCGTTGGTAGCCGTAAGCTTGATGCCTGTTTCCCGGGCCAATTCAATCATGGCGGCCGCTACTTTTTTCTGATCCAGCATGCCGTGATCCTGCAGCTCCAGATAGAAATCGTCTCCGAAAATCCGCTTATACCGCAAAGCGGCAGCCAGCGCCTCCTCCCGGCGGTCGTGAAGCAGATGCTGCGAGATTTCCCCATGCAGACAGGAGCTCAGGCAGACCAGTCCTTCAGAATGAGCCTCCAGCGCTTCCGGGTCGATCCGCGGCTTATAGTGAAAGCCTTCCAGATGGCCAATCGAGACCAGCTTCATCAGATTGCGATAACCGGCCTCGTTCTTGGCTAGAAGAATTAAATGATAGATCGGATTGTCCTTGCGCGTTCCCTTCTCGAAACGGGATCCCGCCGTAAAATACATCTCGCAGCCAATAATCGGCTTGATGCCCTGCGCCAGGCATGCTCTATAAAAAGGAATAGCTCCGTACATGACACCGTGATCGGTAAGGGCAAGCGCCTTCATCCCTAGCCCGGCAGCCCTTGCCGCCAAGTCGCGGATCCGGGCTGCTCCGTCAAGCAAGCTGTATTCGCTATGCACGTGCAAATGCACAAACGAGGAATCTATGTTGTTCATCCGCTGGCACCCTCTTTCGGTTCTTATTCCTTCTATTTTATCATAATAGACCGCATACCGCCCATAGAATGGTAGTGAGGCAGCCGGACAGGCTGAACTATGCGCTAAAAGGCAGGTGTACGTTGTGAACGTCATTTTATCAAAGGCCGGGCTTGATTTTTTTATCGCCTTTGGCGTTGTTGTCGGAGGATCCATGCTGGCTGGAATCGGCTCGGTTTTTCTGCTGCTGCCGCCTACTTCCATGATGCTGAGTACTGCCGCGAATCTTAAAATATGGGCGATTGTCGCGGCTGTCGGAGGATCTATCGATCCGATGCGCGTTATCGAAAGTAATATCGTAGAAGGGCATTTGTCGCCGGCCGTCCTTCAGATTGCTTATATTGCCATAGCCTTTCTAGGCGCCCATATGGGAACAGAGTTGGTCAAGCTCATTTGCAAGGGGGCGGCTTGATGCATGCGCGTACCTCAGTTTGAGCGGTATGTCAAAGGGGTGCAGATGCTTGGCGTGCTGCTGCTCGGCATGCTGCTTGGCGCAATCATCTACAATTCCATGTACCACGCCCAATTCGAGGCGCTAGTGAATCTGAAGAGCGATCTGGAGGTTAAGCTGGAGCAATACGAAACCGATATAAAAAGCTTAACGAAGTTCAAAAATCAGCATACCGTCATCAAGAGCGTCCTGCCGCGAATCGAAGAGGAGGCCGGACAAAACACCGACCGCCCCAAGCTTGATAAAGTAACGGAAGCGGAGCTAATCAAGAGGATCAAAGCGGATCTCTCCGTGTTCCTCGGGCAGAGCATTTACGAAATCGATTCGGACGCCCAGCTTGCCCGGAGACTATTAAGCAACAAGATTTATACCAATGTCCTTGAAAAAGACTATTCTATCGACATCACGACGATCCTGGTTGCGGATAATAAGCTGCAGGTATGGGTCAAAGTCAGATTGTACGCGAGACCGCCTTCTTAAACGCATTTATTTCCGGTTTTGGGTGAATTCATGCTACAATAACGCCATCGAGACTACAAAAGGAGCTGTAGCAAACATGGATTCACTCCTGCAATGGGTGTTCGCGCCTGGCATTATGATCACATTGGCGCTTACCGTCTTTTTCAGCTTTAAATCCCGCCGCTCGACGGACATGCGCGCGCGCGGCCTTCATGCTTCGCGGATGAACATCAGCATGGGCTTTATGCTTATGTTTATAGCCGGCGTTCAATTGTTCCTCTCCGGCACTTCGACGGCGCGTATCGTGATCGGGGCGATTTTCCTCGTTATCGGATTTTTCAATTTGTTTGCGGGGCTGCGTAACCATAGTATTTTTCGGACGATGCAGCAGTAATGCGCGTTATGAAAATGGATGGCACTGCGTGGGGCGAATATTTCTTCGATCGCGGTTGGTTCCGAATTCCTCTCATTAGACGTAGGACAAGGTAGGAATCCGGCAACCAAAGGCGAGCGCTACGCTTCTCAGAAACATTCGCCCACTCCGTGCTCTCATTTTCACAAAAGTCTACTGCCGCCCGTCCTTTGGGGCAGCATATTGAGCCGACCTGGCATTTCGCGGGTTGGCTTTTTTTTGGTAGCCAATATTTATTGTTGGCCGTTATTTAATGAGGCTTTTCGCGGCATATTTCGCTGATTTGGTCATGTTGGGAGCGATAGTGAGGCCAGCCTCATAATTAGTGAAGTCTTACGTGAAGACTTGTCGGCGAAAAAATTCACTATTAATGAGTTTTTCCGCCAACAAATCCGCCCACCTGTAAAAGCCCTCTTGCAACGAGTAGCCGCAACCGAAGAAGCTCCCGAACCATCGCCCACCAAGTCAATATCCAGCTTTAACAGCATAATAGCTCGGAAAGTTTTCTTTTACTCAAAGTTGGCCTAGAGAATATGGTCTTCTTTTGCATATACTAAGGACATCTTACTACAGGAGGCTGATGTAAAATGATGAACCTATCGATTGTTTGCGCTGTTCATGTATCTCGGCCTATTCGGAACGCCTTCTAGCCTTTAGAGACGCGCCGCGGGACCGAGAAGTCCTTGCGGTTTTTTTTGTGCCTTCCGCAGGGGAATCCCTGCGGTTTTTTTGTTGTTCGAAAGTCCAATAAAACGATTAACGAGGAGCATTCGATTTGAAAAATACCGATACTTTGCAGCACCATCAACAACATTTGGCCTACGGCTGGAATGCCGATTGGTACAATAAAATGGAGCAAATGCCGGCAAACGCGCGACAGCTGGCACCCGCGCGCGTGATCGCCCAGCATTCCCATTCTTATCAGATCATGACGCCAGGCGGCGAGCATACGGCTACCGTTACCGGCAAATACGAATTTAATGCGGCGCTGAAAAGCGATTTTCCCGCCGTTGGCGACTGGGTTATGGCCGAAAAGCTGCCTGGCGAGACACGCTCGGTTATCCATCACCTTCTGCCGCGCCAAAGCGCAATGATCCGCAAAGCAGCCGGAAGTACGGTGGATGATCAGGTCGTTGGCGCCAATATGGATTATTTGTTTATTACAAACGCACTGAATCAGGATTTTAACGTTCGCAAAATGGAGCGTTACCTGATTGCCGCATGGGAAAGCGGCGCTTCACCGGTTATTCTGCTGACCAAAGCCGATCTGTGCGACGATCCGGAGGCTTTCGCGGCACAGATGGAGAGCGCCGCCCCCGGCGTACCGGTGCACCTGATCAGCGCCCTGCAAAACCAAGGCAAAGAGCAGCTTCTCCCTTATTTGCAGCCAGGCAAAACCATTGCCGTTACAGGCTCGTCCGGTGTCGGCAAGTCTACTCTCCTGAATTGGCTGGCGGATGACAATATCATGGAGACTCAGGGCATCCGCGAAAACGATTCTCGCGGCCGCCACACGACAACGCATCGGGAGCTGTTCCTTCTGCCGAACGGAACGCTTGTCATGGATACACCGGGCATGCGCGAGCTTCAGCTGTGGGATGCGTTTGACGGATTGGAGCAGGCTTTCTCCGATATCGAAGCTCTGGCTGCCGGATGCCGTTACCGGGATTGCCGCCATGAGTCCGACCCTGGCTGCGCGGTTCTTCAAGCCATTGAAGACGGAACGCTAGAAGCGAAACGACTTCACAACTACAGGAAGACGGCCAAAGAGCTCTCCCATCTTGCGCGGAAAGAAAACAGCCTTGCGAAAAAGGCAAAAAAAGCAGCCGGTTCCTCTTCCCGCAAAAGCGAACGCAGGACGAAAGCCGGCGCATGGGACTACGATTAACTTGCCGCTCTTCCCTTTAGCTATATCAGTTGAAAATAGATTGCACGAAATGTAGTTTATCAGCCATTTGGGTGGGCAGCCGAAGCGGTATAATGCATGGAATGCAGGATATTGTGCCCCACTGAGCAAATGACGGCTACTTCTCTCGAATATGCTGCATTCCGTGCAGGATATTTCGGATAACAGAGCAGGTTCGCGCCATTATCGTGCATTTCGTGCAACGTATTTGAACTTGAACGAAAAGTCCAGATAAGTGACTAAAAACATTAAAAGGGCTGCCAAACAAAAGGCAGCCCTTTAACTCTCCCTATAAAGATGATTGATTCGTATGAAGGAACACGGGGAAGTGAGAGGGGTGGAGGGAATGTGTCTCCTGAAGAGCGGAGCGCCTGCCTTTGTGAATCGTGAAATCTCGCAATGCGAGTTAATTCAAAATTTCACGATCACAACAGCAGCGGAAGGAGATACATTCCCGTAATCCCTCGCACTCCCCTAACTACCTAATACGAATCAATCATCTGCGCCGTCATCATGGCCTTCGCCGCCAATCCCGTCTGATCGATAAGCTCGATCTCGAGCTTGGTCGCTTTGCGGCTCATCTCGAGCGCGCGGGGGACGATCGTAATCTGGCTGTCAATCTGGACCGGCTTAACAAAAAAGGCGGTCATCCCGTCAATCAGATAGTCCCGTTTGCCTGCGTCCCGGATCATCTGCCGTCCGGCCAAGGTCATCAAGGTGACCAATATTCCTTCGGACACCATGCCAAGGGAACCGGACATCTGAGGCGTAATGGCCCCTTTGTAGATCGGCACGCCATCCGCTTCCTCCGCATCAAAGCCGGACCAGATCAGATCGTCAAAGGTCTCTCCGATCTCCTGCTGCTTGCCGGCAAAACGGAGCGCGTCAAGCAGCTGCTGGCGGGTTACGACACCTAGGAGCTTCCGGTGACGGTCCACAATCGGCAGCAGGTCAATCCCTTCCGCCGCCATCGTATGCGCCGCCGAAGTCACCGCAATATTAGGCGCGGCCGTGATCGGATGCCGGGTCATCAGCTTGTCGATCGAACTATCATCCGATGAACCGGTTGCGTCCTTCGAAGTCATCATGCCAACAACTCTTCCGCGGTCATCAATAACCGGAAACCGGTAATTGCCGGTCTCGCGGCTCAGCTTATGAAAGTCGAGCAGCGTATTGCCGGAACGCAGCACGTCTGCCGGTCTGCTGAACGTCATCAAATCTTCGATGAGCATAATTTTTCGTTTGATCAGCCGGTCATACATCGCCCGGTTAATCATCGAGGCAACGGTAAACGTATCGTGCCGCGATGAAATAATAGGCAGTCCGTTCTCGTCGGCCAGCGCCTTCACTTCCTCGCTTGGCTCGAATCCCCCTGTAATCAGAACGCCCGCTCCTTGCTCAAGGGCCAGTCGATGCGCGCCAACCCGGTTGCCAACAATAAGCAGGCTGCCTTCATCTATGTAGCGAAGCATCGCATCCAGCTCCATGGCGCCGATAACAAATTTGTGCAGCGACTTGTCCAATCCCGACATGCCGCCAAATATATGCCCCTCGACGATCTCCGCCACCTCGCCGAAGGTCAGCTGATCCAGCGCCTCGCGTCTTCTCCGGTCAATGCGGACCGTCCCGATTCTTTCCTTCGTGCTTACAAGTCCTGAAGCTTCCGCTTCCTTAATCGCCTTATAAGCGGTTCCCTCGCTGACGCCAAGCGCCTTCGCGATCGCTCTAACCGAGATCTTCTCGCCAATATCCAGCGTCTCTATATATTGCAAAATTTGTTCGCGTTTCGTGCTTGTATCCATTCCGGAAACGGATGCCACCGGCACCGCCCTCCCCCAATTAAACCTTCGTTCGTTTCATTCCATTATACCAGTCGATAGAGACGGCTGCGACCTTTAGTCCTGCATCCACCTCTTCACCCTCTGCCCCGGTACAACGATATTTGTCGAACACCTGCTGAAGGGACTGCACCGTAAATGCTTCTTGCGTTCCTTTAAATATAAAGGAGTACCAATCATAATTGATAGGTACGGGATACTTCTGCTTCAGAATCGGATAATTCTCAATAACGACGGATTGAGGAGGGATTTCCGGATATTGGCTGGAAAATAAAAACGATCCCTTCTCGCTGAATGGCCTTGCGATCGGCTCCGACTGCAGGCTCATCTGATATTCCACCTGCTGCGTGCGCGGATTCACCCTGCAGTTAAAGCTGCCGTGCGCTTTCGCCGATTTATTGGTCTTATGTAAAATGCGGTACGTGAACTGCACCTGAAACCGCATATGCTGATAGTAAGCTTGTACGTTTCGAAAAAACTCAAACTCATCAACCATAAGCGTTGCTCCTTGTTAAAAAGTTCCTGTTAAGGAAATGATGTTAATAGGTAGAACCTTTTTACACAATTATAATAAAAAGCATAACCTTTGGCCAATGACTATAGGCACTATTTTTAATAAGGACTATAAGACGTTGTTGCCGGGATAGGAAAGCTCTATCTTAAGGCTGAGGTGACGAATGTGAACGAAATCAGCCGAAATATCGGTGAGAATATACGGGCAATACGCAAACAAAAAGGCTTCAGCCAGGAGCAGCTGGCTTTGCGGGCCGAAATTAACGGCTCTTATATGGGTCAAGTGGAACGCGGCGAGAAGAGTCCAACGGTCGATGTTTTAAGCAAAATTGCCCATGCTCTCCAATGCCCGCTTGAGCAGCTGGTCCATATCCCCGGCACACCTCACGAGGAAAGCACCTATGCGGAGAAAATCGCTTCTCAGCTTCAAGGTCTAACCGCCAAGGAACAAGAGGCCGTATACAAATTCGTCAAGCAGCTTGTTCAGTTCAAAGCTATCGATTAAACGCGCGAATGCGCACGCCATCCTCTCAAAGAGAGCGCTGTAATCAAGGCGAAACGGCTAACGCCGACCCTTGGCGCTTCGCGTTTCAATCCGGAAAAACCGTGTTTAAAAGATAAAAAGCCCCCTTGCGGGGGCACGGGCTTTGCGTATACCTTAACCTCTTGCACTTCGGTTCGAACCCCTGTCCACCGCCTGCTGCAGCCTGCGCTCCCAGGCATTTCTCTTCACCCGCTTGATGCGGTCCAGTTCCTTCTTCTTCTGCTCGTTCATCCAGAGGAGCGCATTTAAGTGAGCGGCAATGACGAGCAGCGCAAACAACGTCCACACTACCCCGAATATCGTCACAGCATTCCATGGACCCGTAAGATCCAGTTTAGGCACTCCGTAGAACAGCATCGCCAAAGCAACTGCCAGATAAATCATATGCCGGGCTTTTCCCCTCATTCATCTCAACTCCCGCTTCCTTAGCTTTTGCTTGTCCGCACCACTATCCTATGAAGACAAACCGCCTAATATGACACCCCACTAATTTCTTTGGCCAATCACCAAGGGGTAGATGTCCTCATATGATGAAGTAATTCCGTGTAAAACACCTATGGGCCTTTATCCGCTTTTCGTCATCCTCCTGCTTGGAAGGAGATTTACACAATGCACAAATCGAAAGTAGCCGTTCAGCTTGTCAGCTCCGGCATGCTTCCGGAAGATACGATTATGCTCGGTGAAGCCTACCTGAAGCAATGGCATATTTCTAACAGCGTGTCGATCGTATTGAGGTTCGGGACATTCCGGAAAACGGTGAAGGTGATCCCGGTACCGAAGTACGACGGAATGCGTATCAACCAGTCGCTTGCCAGACAGATGGGCATTCTTGGCAGCACCACCCTTCGCCTGACCTACGATTCCTCATCTTCCACGCTCAGGCTTGGGCCTCTCATCGGCGTTCTGATCAGCCGTGATTATCCGAGCGCGCCCGACAAACCGTTTGGCACGATTACGATGTTCTGCAAGGAATTGGTCGACGGCTGCGCGAATCAAGGAGCGCATGTTTACTTTTTCACTCCGAACCATATCCAGGGAAGCAGCGACAAGCAAATCGAAGGGTGGACCTTTGCGAACGGCTGGAAACGGGCAAAGCTTCCTCTGCCGGATGTCGTGAACAACCGCCTGACGTCCCGCAAGCTGGAAAGCCGGTCTGTTGTACAGCAGTTTTTTAATGAGATAAAGAGCACCCATCATGCCAGCCTGTTTAACGAAAAGTTCCTGGACAAATTGGAAGTCTTCGATGCGCTTAAAAAGGACGAAAGCGTCCGGCGCTACCTGCCGGAATCGCATATTCTCCGCAACTATACTACGCTGAAATCGATGTGCTCCCGTTACAGCAATGTATTCCTCAAGCCTTCCAAAGGCAGTCTCGGCAAAGGCATTATCCGAGTGACCAGGCTCGAGGGAGACAGCTATCAAGCGCATTTCACAACCGGCACGGGAACAAGACGACAGGTATACCCGAGCCTTGAGAAGCTGTTCTCGAGCATTTCAACCAAGATGAAAACCATAAAATATCAAACCCAGCAAGGACTCAATCTGATCGAGATTCAGAAGCGGCCGGTCGACTTCCGCGCTGTGGTCCAGAAGAACGCATCAGGCAAATGGACGCTCACTTCCGTTGTGGCACGAACCGCGAGCAGCCAGCATTTCGTCTCCAATCTCGCACGCGGCGGAACGCTCAGCACCGTTAACGATGCTGTCGCACGCTCCAATATTTTTGCCGGCAAGGAAGGGGCCTCCAAACGTCTTCGTACGGCAGCCCTGATGATTGCCGAAGGAATCGATAAGCATATTCCGGCGCATTTCGGCGAACTGGGAATCGATTTGGCGCTGGACACGAGCGGTCGCGTTTGGCTGCTGGAGGTAAACTCCAAGCCTTCGAAGAGCGACAATACGCCTCTCAATCAGGAAAACGACAACAAGATCCGACCATCGGTCCGAAATGTCATTCAATACTCCCGCTTCCTGTCGGGATTCTAACCGGAGGGCATTATGAAGGCTGCGCTTGCGAGTGTAGGACTGTATGTCGCTTCTATAGACACCGGTGTTGAGCCGGAGAACGGTACTTCGGGCAAAGGCCGCAGCATTAAGCTGCCGGAGCCTGCATTTGCGCGAATGCTCAGCGAAGCGGCCGGCCGGCTCGCCATTGATCTGTATGTCTTCTCCCCCGCAGAATACGAGGAAAAAACCGGACAGCTGGCAGCCTTCCGGCTTCGCAATGGAAGCTGGGTGAAGGAGCCCTGTCCGCTGCCGGATATTATCTATGACCGCTGCTTCTACCGGACGGCCGAAGAACGCATGTTATGCAAGGCGGCATTAAGCGCCATCCGGGAACGGAAGCCCGTTCCGACATTAAACGGAAGCCTGCCCGGCAAATGGGAAGTATACGGCACGCTCCGCCAGGACTCCCGTCTGGCAGCGCTGCTTCCGCAGACGACCCTGCTCGAACGCGAGGATACTCTTTTGCACCTGCTAAAGAGCTGTCAAGAAGAGCTGTTTCTGAAGCCATCCGCGGGCATGCAGGGAAAAGGAGCCATTCATTTGAAGCAATCCCTTTTGGCCCGCGAGTGGACTGCGGAAGGGAGAAACCGTAAAAATATCCCCTTTCGCCGCCGGTTTGACCACTATTCCTCATTGGCACAATGGATCGGGCGATTCATGGGGCAGGCGACTTATATCGCACAGCCCTATCTGCAGCTTACAGACCCGGACGGCAATCCGTTCGACCTTCGGGTGCTTGCGCAAAAAAACGGCAAGGGATGCTGGGGCGTAACCGGCGCGGCGATCCGTACCGGACAGTCCGGAACCGTCACGTCAAACCTTCACGGCGGCGGAAAAGCATGCCGGCCTAAAGAGTATTTGTCCCGTCTGTTTGGAGAAGAAAAAGCAGAACGGATCATGAATAAAATAATAGATGCCAGCCTGCGGGCAGCAGAGAAGCTGGAAAACAACTACGGACGATTAGCCGAGCTGGGCATAGATTTCGGAATAGAGCCGGACGGACGGATATGGCTGCTGGAGGCAAATGCCAAGCCGGGGCGTTCCTCTTTCCGGCAAGCCGGCGACGGCCAGGCAGAGCGGCTGTCCGTTGAGCTGCCGCTCCGATATGCCCGTCTGCTCACGCAGCGGCTTAACAAACCTTTGATCATAAATGACTCCGCAACAGGTCGGATCCAGAACTGTCAGGTAGACAGGAGAATCCGGTCTGATAACGTTCAGGAGGTTCACCCATGAGCTTGACAACTTGTAACGTCCATTTCTCGCAACAATCGGATAAAGTCATTTATTTATCCAACACGCTTCTCAAGGAGCTGAAGCTGTCCGGCAAAAAAACCGTTCACCTGAAGCTTGGCAAAGAAGTGATCACAACTGCCGTCAGGCCTGTCAGGCGCCAAGGCAATCATCTTTATTTGTCCGCCGGGGTCAGACAATACATTCGGGTACCCAAAACCGGCAACATCTTCGTCCACAAAAACAGCGAAAACGAGGTGCAGATCGGACCGCTTATCGGCGTATTGAGCGATTCGGGCTATTCCGAATCGGGTGGCCAGCCGTTTGGCATGAGAACCAGCTTTATCAAGCAGATTATCCGTGCGGGCGACCGGAAAGCCTTCCTGTTCGGTTTCACCCCGCAGGACATCAACTGGCAGCAGGAGACGGTACTCGGCCACTTTCTCAACTCGCAAGGAGGCTGGTACCGCAAGACCGTTCCGCTTCCGGATGTCGTCTATAACCGGCTCCGGAGCCGCAAAGCGGAGACGTCCAATTATATCGGTTCGCTTCGCGAAAGGCTTCTCCGGAAGAAGATTCCTTTCTTCAATTGGGGCTTCTTTAACAAATCGGATGTATATAAGCTGCTGGATAACGATCCCGAAGCTCTGCAGCATTTGCCGGAGTCGGTTTCCGCTCCAACGGGCGAGAAGCTGAAGCAGCTGCTTGAGAAGCATCATTTTGTCTATTTCAAACCGACAGCAGGCAGTCTTGGCGTCGGGATCTACCGATTAACCTACCATCCGAAGCGCGGCTACTTCGCCCGCTACCGGAAGAACGGAAAAAACGTTCTGCTGCGCTTCTCCTCCTTCAACAGCCTGTATAAAATGCTGCAGTCGCGGCATGGGGCCACTCTTAGCAGCTACGTCGCGCAGCAGGGCATCAGGCTGGTGGAGATTGACGGCTGCCCGCTCGATTTCCGCTTCCACATGCATAAGAACGGACAGAACGAATGGGTACCTGCAGGCATCGGCGCGAAGAAAGCCGGCAAAGGCAGCGTAACAACCCATGTAAAAAACGGCGGCTCGCTGATGACGCCGGAGCAGGCGCTGAACCGCGCGTTTGGCGCAAGAGGAAAAGAGATTCTGGAGAACGCGAAAAAGGTCTCCATCAAGATGGCTGAGGCGATTGAACGCAATTATCCGCACCGGCTCGGCGAGCTGGGCCTCGATATCGGCATCGACAAAGATAACGATATCTGGATGTTTGAAGCCAACGCAAAGCCGGGACGCTCCATCTTCAAGCACCCTTCCCTTGAGGCGGAAGGCCGTGCGTCTATAGATTGCATCATCGATCATTGCTTGTACCTCAGCAAGTTTCAAGGAGGGAACAGCTAATGGATCTTAAAGCATCGAAGAAAGAAGAGGTGTATGATCGGCCGGCTGGACGCCTGGTACTCGCCATACTGACGATTGAGAATGACGAACAGTTTTTCCGGGGCAACCGGAATAACTTTGCCGACATTATCCGAATGGGTCAAGACAAAGGATTTCTTGTCTATGTGCTCACCGTAAAAAATCTGGTCTTTAACCGTTCCAGCCTGCGGGGATTCGTCTATATCGAACAGAAGGATACATGGCAGCAGCGCTTGCTGCCTTTCCCGGATATTATCTATAACCGGATTCCGCAGCGCGAGGACGAGATGCTGCCTGCCGTCCGGAACAAAATTGCCGCTTGCATGAGGGATCCGCGAATCAAATTGTTCAATCCTTCCTTCTTCAATAAATGGTATTTATTCGAATGGCTGCGCGGCAGCAAGTTAACCAAACCTTTTATACCGGCAACACGCAAGCTGCTGACCGCGGCAAGACTGGAAAGAATGCTGCAGAAGCATCCCTTCCTCTACCTGAAGCCGGAGAGCGGCAAAGCCGGCAAAGGGATTATGACCGTGCGAGTACAGCCTGACAAACCGCTTCCGTATCTGCTTAAGGTGCAGGAGAACAAAAAAAGCTCCACCTTCAGCTGCGCGGACTTTCAAAAGCTGTGGAACCGCATCAAGAAGGAATGCGGCAGCGAGCCTTATATCGCCCAGCAAGGCATTCAGCTTGCTTCCTTTAATGACCGCCGATTCGACCTCAGGGCTCTCGTGCAAAAAAACGAGCGCGGCAAATGGGATTTGACCGGCATTGGCGCAAGGGTTGCCGGCTCCTCCAGCATTACGACCCATGTCCCAAGAGGCGGTTCCATCGAAGATCCCGAAAAGCTGCTGAAAAGCTCCTTCAACGCCGACCAGGCAAGAAGGATTCTGATTAAAGCCAAGAAAACCTCGATTATGATCGCCAGACAGATTGAAAAAGGCTCCGGCTTTATGCTTGGCGAAATGTCCATGGATCTGGGCATTGACAGTCAAGGCCATATCTGGTTTTTCGAAGCCAACTCGAAGCCGATGAAGTTTGACGAGCCGCATATCCGGCAGAAGTCGCTTGAACGGATATTTCAATACAGCACCTATCTGGCCAGAATGAGAAATGAACGAATAAAGCAGGAGGCGATGAGATAAATGGAACTGCAGCTGCTTACCCCCGAACAATGGGCGAAAGAACGCAAGAGATTGATTGATTTTGCCGTCCGTTTCGGGGAGAAGCGGCTGACGGTTGCAGCCATCCATTCGCTTCGCCGTCTGCAGCCCGAGCTGCTCTCGCAGGAGGAGAGCGGGACCGTTATTGCGGTTGCGCGGCTTGGCAGCCGAATAGTGGGACTTGGCTATGCGGAGGAAGCAGGAGAAAAGGGCTGCATCGTTGTAACCCACCCCGAGGCTCGCGGCCTTGGGATGGGGAACGCGTTGATGGAGGCCATTATGAAAAAGCTGGGGAAATTAACCTGTCAGGTTGCGCTCGACAACGTGCCCAGCCTGACTCTCTTCTTCGGCCTCGGCATGAAGGCGGTGTCCATGTCGACCGGACCTACCGGCAAGCCAACGCTGCGTTTCGAATGGTCACAAGATACGACAAAAGGGGCTATCCCGCCGTCACTAAAATGACGTTGGGATAGCCCTTTTGATATTCGGATGTAACCATCCATTAATTCGAGCTTACCTTCACGTTGTTCGCCGTTGCCCAGCTGCCCACAGGAGCAACCTCATATTGAACGCCGGCTCCAAGCTTGCCGTTATTCTGAAGCTCAAATACGCCAACGGCGCCTTTACGGGTCTGCACTTTGTATTGCGCCGTCAAGGTTGTCCCGTCAGAGCCTTTAAGCTCAATGGAACGGTAAGCAAACAACTCGTCGCCGGGATCCGCCGTCAGCGTAACGTTCAACGTTGTGTCGCTTACCTTGTCGACAGCTCCAATCTCAAGTGGCGCAATGCTCTGCGCGGTAAACGTGCAGTTCCTCACGGCGAACCAGTCCGAAGTGACCGAATATTTTACGCCCGGCTGCAAAGTCTTGCCCGCCGGCAGACGGAATTTAGGCTCTTGCTTGCCGTCCGTCGATTGCGTAAAGCCTACATAATTGACCGTCATCTGCTCTCCGGTCTCGGATGTGAGTACAGCTTGTCTTGTCGCAAGCAACGAAATAATTTGCATCTGCCGGCCGTTAAGCTTATTGTTCTCGTCCAATACAACGGCATCGGCGCCGCGGCCGCCGGCATAAGCGGAAATGAGATAACCGTAATCAATAACGCCGCCGGTACGGAACGACTCGATTTCAAACGTATCGGAAGCAACCTGGCGTGCATTCTGAAGCTGGATCAACTCATTGCTTGCCGCAACCGTAAAGTCCTGCTTGCCTTTATAGTTCAAGGAATACGTTGTGCCCGGCTTCATCGTCTGCACGGGAATAATATAAGTCGCGATAGCTCCGGTCTTCAGGCGAGGCTGGTTAACCAGCTTAATGCCGTCGCTAAAGGTGAAATTGGCATTGGCCTGATCCGTTGTTTCGTCCGCGATGGTAAGGGGAGCCGTGAAGGTCACCTCGAATGTGATTTTGTTAAGGGCCTTGATGGATACGATCTCCGCATTAGAGGAACGGATCGCTTGTTCCGACAGGACGAGAAGCTTCGCCGCATCGCCCCGGTTCAATTGCTTGCCGTCAATCTTCATGCCCGACATCCAGTATTGGACCGATTTCGCATCCCGCTGCAGCGCTTTGGCAATATACTGGGCAGCATCCGCGCTGGATGCCGGCTGATTAGGCTGGAAGCCTTGCGCGCTTTCGAGCAGTCCGGCAGCTACGGCCGCGTCAACATAAGCGGTATACCACTTATTATTAGTAGCCTTGGAATCGGAAACCGTCTCCAGATCAAGCGCAAGCACAATCATCTTGATAAGCTCGGCATTCGTTATCTTTTTCTCCGCGCGCATCGTTCCGTCTTCATAGCCTTGCAGCACCTTTTGACTAACGAGCTGCTGGATGACTTGCTCTACCGATTGATCAAAGTAAGCCGAAGCGCTAGCGACCGGACCTGCAGCAGCCGCCTTTGCCTGGACGGGCAGAAGCGCTCCTCCTCCTATTAAAACCGTTAAAGCCGCGATAGCCGCCTTTTGCTGGATCTTCTTCATAACTCATCTTTCCTTCCCCGTTTAAAGTGATTGCCTGTTCTGAATCTATCTTAGGCCGCCGCTCTAAATTCGCCGAAAAGAAAGTCTAAACAATTTATAAATTGTTAGATAACTTTTTACAAAATGACGTTAAACCGTAAAACGGTATCCCGCTCCCCAAACGGTCTCGATAAATTGGGGATTGGAAGGGTCGGCCTCAAGCTTCTCCCGGATTCGCGATATATGAACGGTCACCGTCGCAATATCCCCGTTCGAATTCAGCCCCCAAATCTTCTCGAACAGCTGATCCTTGCTGAATACCCGGTTCGGATTCGTGGCCATAAAGACGAGAACTTCAAATTCCTTCGCCGTAAGAAATACCTCCTGATCATGCACAAATACGCGATGGGAGGATGGATGAATCGTCAGCTCGCGGATGCGCAGGCTGTCGTCCGGATTACTCTTCTGCCCGCTCTTGAACCGTTCGTATCGTGCCAGATGGGCCTTGGCTCTTGCTACCAGCTCGTTAGGACTGAAGGGCTTTGTCACAAAATCATCCGCGCCAAAGCCAAAGCCGCGGATCTTATCCAGCTCTTCGTTTTTGGCGGACACAATAAGAATCGGCACATCCAGCCGTTCCCGGATCGTCTTGCAAATCTCGAACCCGTTCATGCCCGGAAGCTGAATATCCAGTATGATCAAATCGTAATCCCCGCTTAACGCCTGCTTCAGTCCGTCCTGCCCGTCATGGCAAATCTCCGCTTCATACCCGTGCAGCGCAAAATAGTCCTTCTGCAGCTCCGCGATATAGGGATCGTCTTCCACAATTAATATGCGCGTCATGCCGTCACCGCCTGTTATCGTTATCGCGCTCGTTTGAGCGTAAAGGAAATGCTTGTCCCCCGGCCAAGCTTGCTGCTTGCCCTGATCTTGCCGCCATGTCCTTCTATAATTTGCTGGGCAATGGCAAGGCCAAGCCCGCTCCCTCCGGCGACCGTCTGATTGCGCGAAGGCTCCGCCCTGTAGAAGCGTTCAAAAATATGAGGAATGGCTTCCTCGGGAATGCCGGGACCATTATCCGTAATTGTTATAACCACATCTTCCGTTTCTTGATTAACCGCAATCGCAATGCGCTTTGGCGGCTGATTCATATACTTGAGGCAATTATCAAACAGATTGATCAGAACCCGCTTCAGCTTTTCGCGGTCCGCAAGCACGAACAGCGGCTCTTCCGGAATATTCTCCCAGCTAACGTCCACATGCTGATTATGGAATTCAATCGACATATCGTCCGCCGTATTGTAGAGGAACGGGCTTAGCTCCAGCTTTTGGAACGAAAACGGCTCCTTCTTCAAATCCAGCTTGGAGAAATACAGAAGCTCGTTCACAAGCCGCTCCATGTCCGAAGCGCGGGTGTAAATCGCCGATACGTATTTGTTCAGCTTCTCTTCCGTGTTGGTGACGCCGTCCCGGATCCCTTCGGCATAACCCTTAATCGTTGTAATTGGCGTTCGCAAATCATGCGAGATGTTCGAGATCAGCTGCTTGCGGTTCTCCTCGTAATGGAGCTGCAGCTGAATCGATTCGTATAGCCTTTGGCGCATTTGGTCAAAGGTTTGGACAAGTTGCCCAACCTCATCCTTCGAAGCCGCTTTAAGCTCAAACGTTAAATCCCCATCCTTGATATGCTCGGCGGAACGCCTTAGCTGGTCCAGCGGTTTAATGATTTTCCGGGTGACATAACGGTACAGCAGAAAGCCGGTAAGCAATAAGATAACCGCAAACAATCCGATCAGAATCGGAAGCATTCTGCGGATGACCTGGGCAAACGGACTTCTCTCATGAATGACGAAGATACTGCCTTTCTCCTTCGATTCCGGCGAGAAATAAAAATCGAATTTGGAATAGGAGAAAAAACGGCTCCCGGCGTTAAGCGTATTGCGGATGACGTTGTTTCCCATATCGTAATCAGGCAGGATTGACGGGAAATCAACGCCGCTAAGCGAAGGCGCCGCGTACAGAATCGAATCGTTTACCCGGACGACAAGCGCCGCTTTTTGCATCTTCAGATCGGTATTGTACTTCTCCAGCAGTTTCGTATTTTTCAACTGTTCCGGATCGTTTTTCGCCAAATACTTCAGATCAAGAAAGAGACTCTCTTCTTCTTCGGAGAGCGGATGAAGCGAATAATGGATTTTGTAAAAGTTATTGAAGCTGCGCACATCTCCCGTTACGGCAACGGACAGCAAATAGGAAGACAGAACAAAAAGTATAACCGATACAATAACGACCGAGGTAAACGAAAGCAACAATCTGAATCGCAAGGACAATATACATCACCGCGCTCTGTATTATTTTTGCTAAGTGTAAGCTATTTCGGCATCACCTAAACGCGATTTTAGGAATGGTGCCCATTAAAGCATAACAGAAAGGTGTAACAACTCCGCAAACAACCTATAAACAATTTATAAACGGCAATGAACGGAAAAATGGCGTCACAGTACGAATCCTCTGTGACGCCATCTTATTCGTTATTTTAGTAAGCTTAACAGCTCCGGCATAGCCTGAATGCATACGTCTGCATCTGCCAGCTCGGAGTCGCGTCCGTATCCGGCATACGCGCAGCCGATTGCGACAAGGCCGTTGCCTTTTGCCGCTTCCACATCCGAGGAACGGTCGCCAACCATCCAGGCGGTCTTGACCTGATGGTCGCTGAGCAGCCTGGCGACGAGGTCAACCTTGCTAGCCGTCTGGAATTCGCCTGCGCTGTACAAGCCGTCGAACAGCTCCGCAATGCCTTGGAAACGCGCCACTTCTTTGACGTAAGCCTCCAGCCCGTTGCTTGCCACAAACAGCTTTATACCCTGCTCCTTCAGGCTCTTCAGCGTTTCCGCGGTTTGAGGGTACAATCTTCCTCTTCCCGCTTCCAGCTCCTCCAGCTCATACTGCACCATAAGTTCATCGGCGCGAAGACGCGCGGCTTCCGAGCTGCCCGGCATCAGCTTCCGCCAGATATCCTCGAGCAGCATGCCGAGGCAGCCAAGCAAATCATCGAGCGGAGGAGTACGGTCGTAAAGTCCTTCCTCGCGCAAGGTACGGAACAACCGCTCGTGTACCGTTTCCAGCAAGGTTGCTGTTTCAAACAAGGTGCCGTCCATATCAAAGATTACCGCTTCCGGCCGGTCAAATTGGATCGCCATGACATTTTCCCCCTTTGAAGTCTGCCATTATCATAATGGATAGGGAATCATGCCGCAAC
This sequence comes from Paenibacillus sp. MMO-177, assembly GCF_037147795.1. Taxonomy (NCBI): domain Bacteria; kingdom Bacillati; phylum Bacillota; class Bacilli; order Caryophanales; family Paenibacillaceae; genus Paenibacillus; species Paenibacillus sp. MMO-177. The sequence goes on from NZ_JBBCUR010000001.1 coordinate 202,029, forward strand.
CTTGCAGCCAAGATTACTTCGTGCCTTCCAGCCACTTGTCGACCTGTTCCGAATGGCTGTCGGCCCAGGCTTTCGCCGCTTCTTCCGGGGACTGCCCTTCCTGGATCGCAACCATGACCTCTGCCATATCGTCCGCCGTCCAGTTAAACTGGTCCAGCAGCGTATAAGCATCGGACTTATCCGATTTCAGATCTTTACTGGCAATGGTATGGATGCTTTCTTCACCGCCGTACACACCTTTTGGATCCTCCAAATATTTCAGATCCATGTTGGCAAACATCCAATGCGGCGTCCAACCCGTCACGATAATCGGCTTCTTCGCTTCGTAAGCCTTCTGCAGCTCGGTCGCCATAGCGGCCGAGGAGCTTTCGATCAGCTTCCATTTACCGTCAAGACCATAATCCTTCAGCGCTTTTTCAGTCGATTGCATAATGCCGGCTCCAGGCTCAATCCCGATGATTTGGTAATCAACCGATTTGCCGGTTGCGTCGTTATTCAGATCTTCTATCGAGTTTTCCTTCATATAGGATGGAATAACAAGCCCTGTTTTTGTTCCTTCGAGGTTTGGACCAAGATCCTCTACGCTGCTCCCGTATTTCTCCAGATACGAGGCATGCGTGGTTGGAAGCCAAGCCGCTACCATGGCATCGGCACTGCCGTCCGCAACTCCCGCCCACATTGGGCCTGCATCGACTTGCAGCATTTCAACGGAATAGCCCAATTTTGATTCCAACACATATTTGACGACATTTGTGCTTGCAATCTCCGAATCCCAAGCCACGTATGCCAGTTTAATTTTTTTAGAGTCCGTTTTTTGTGAGCAGCCTGCTAGCGCCGCTACCAGTACGATTGCCGCCGTTAATACCAAGCCCCATTTTTTCTTCAACATGCTTCACCTCTAGCGTTTATTTTTTTTCACGATATGGTTAGACATCCGGTCAAGTAAAATGGCCAATACGACAATGGAAATCCCCGCTTCAAAGCCGATTCCGGTTTTCGTCTGGGTAACCGCGCGGTATACGTCGGCCCCTAGTCCCTGCGCCCCGATCATGGAAGAAATAACAACCATGGACAGCGACAGCATAATCGTCTGATTAATTCCCGCCATCATGGTAGGAAGCGCCATGGGCAGCTGCAGCTTGAACAGCTTCTGGTTAGGCGTTGATCCAAATGCATCGGCTGCTTCCACCAGCTCTGCGGGCACCTGCCGGATACCGAGATTCGTCAGGCGAATCGTTGGCGGTACCGCAAAAATAATCGATGCGATGACGCCGGGCACAACCCCCAGGGAAAAGAACGATACGGCCGGCAGCAAGTAGACAAATGCGGGCATCGTCTGCATTAAATCAAGCAAAGGAGTTATAATACCTTGCAAGAATGAACTTCTCGCGCACAAAATGCCGGTTGGCACGCCAATAATAATGGAGAGCAGCGATGCGGTAAGGACGATCGATAAAGTCTCCATGGCATGCTCCCAATAGCCTAGATTGTCAATCAAGAGCAGCCCGATAAGCGCAAATGCGGCAACCTTCCATTTTCCGAGGAACCAGGCTAACGCCGTAATAATCAGAATCATAAGGATTGAAGGACTGAAGAGAAGAACATTATGCAGAAAATCAACGATGGAGCCTATAATCAGGCGGATGAAGTCAAACAAAGGGGTAAAATGATTTTCTAACCAGCTTTCCAATGATTCAATCCAGTTGCCTAACGGAAGTTTCGGAATATTATTCACTTTGCACCACCTGCCTCTGGTATGGCGTTCCCGGCAAGTGCGGCAAACACGGCTCCGCGAATGACGATGCCAAGCAGCCGGTTGGTGTCATCCGTTACCGCGAGCGGAATGCTCGACGCTGCCATAGGTTCAAACAATTCATTAATCGGTGTTGCCGAGTCTATAGAAGGCACTTCCTTGATCAGAATATCTCCTAGCGACAAATTCTCTTTCAGTGCCGCGGAAGCAAGCTCTGCCGTGATGACGCCAAGAAGCTTCTTCCCTTTATCGGTCACATACAGACTCGATACCCCTTGCTCCTTCATAAGCTGAAGCGCAACACGCGGCCCGCGTTCCAAAGTAATCGTTGCAGGCTTCCGCATGACATGAGCAGCGGTCAATACTTTGGAGAGATCTACATCCTCTATAAATTTTTCAACGTACGGGGTAGCCGGCTTTATTAATATCTCGTCAGGTGTACCAATCTGTACGATAACGCCGTCTTTCATTAACGCAATCTTGTCCCCGATGCGCAAAGCCTCGTCAAGATCGTGGGTAATGAAAATAATCGTCTTCTTCATGGTGGACTGCAGCTGCAATAATTCATCCTGCATGTCTTTGCGGATCAGCGGATCAAGCGCGCTAAACGCTTCGTCCATAAGCAGAATGTCCGGGTCGTTGGCCAGCCCTCTGGCCAAGCCGACACGCTGCTGCATGCCTCCGCTTAATTGATCCGGATAGCTGTTCTCCCATCCGCTCAGGCCTACTAGCTGTAAAGCTTGCTCAGCCATCTCCTTGCGCGCCTGCTTCTCGATTCCTTGAATCTCAAGGCCGTATTCTACGTTTTGCAGAACCGTCCGGTGAGGAAACAGAGCAAACTTCTGAAAGACCATTCCCATTTTTTTGCGACGGAATTGTCTGAGCTCTTTGGCGCTCATCTGAACGATATCCCGCCCTTCAAACAAGAGTTGACCGGATGTAGGCTCAATCAATCGATTCAACAAGCGGATTAAGGTAGACTTGCCGCTTCCGGATAAACCCATGATGACAAAGATCTGGCCTGCCTCAATCGAGAAGCTAGCCTGGTTTACCCCTACTGTCATTCTTGTTTCTTTTAGAATTCGTTCTTTCGTCCATCCCTGCTTGAGGAACTGCATCGCTTGCTCCGGGTGACTCCCGAATATTTTAGTCAGTTGTTTGGCTTCGATGATGGACATAATCTCCCTCCCTATTGCTTCGTAAGCATGAGCTCACTTTTTTTGGTCTGACGACAGTTTAGGCCTTTTGACCATAATTAGTCAACGTTAATATCCGTACGTAATTTACGTACAGTTTAAACTGTACGATGCTAATGCTCCTGATCCCTTCCATTTCCTCCATAATGCTTGTGGAAATGAAAGCTTTACATTTAATTTCAGATCGGCTTACAATAACAAATGAAGTGTGACAAGGTGACCCAGGAGGCAATTATGGACGAAAATATAGGCGGCTTAACGCCCGAGCAATCACGGTCGCTGCACGTATCCCGCCAGCGTGTGATTGACTCGATCGGAAAAAACATGGATCTTTACGGCATAACATTATCAATTGGTCATCTTTATGGTTATATGTATTTTCAGAACGACCCCATTACCCTGGATCAAATGAGCCAGCAGATGGGAATGAGCAAAACATCCATGAGCACCGGCATGCGGACGTTAATGGATTTGAAGATGATCGATAAGGTATGGGGCAAAGGCTCGAGGAAAGACTTTTACGAGGTTGTTCCCGACTGGTACCAGAACTTTACGGACTTCTTCTCGATAAAATGGCGGAAAGCCGTGGAAAGCAATATGGCCTCTCTGCAAAAGTCATTAAAAGAGATTCACGCGCTTCAGGCATCGGATCCCGATAACAGCACCTTGCAGGAAATCACTTCAGTCGATGAGCAGAAGATAAATGAAGCTCTTAAGTACTACCGCTGGCTGCACCGTTTGATCGATTCGTTTGAATCAGGAGAAATATTTGATTTTATACCTAAGGAAGACTAAATAAGAGAACCCTTTAGCGACTGGACTAAAGGGTTCTTGTTCATTTTTCGTAATACTAAATATTTATCACGCCTTCGATACAGGTAACGGCGTAGCCACCGATTAATATTTCTCCGGTATCCTTGAATTGAACTTCTACTCTTCCGTCTCGACCTACGCAGCTGCCCTGAGCCGCAACATAGTTCTGAACGTTTAACAGTTCAAGATTTCTAACTAGCGTTGCCACGCACCCGTTACCGCTGCCGCACACAGGATCTTCATTAATGCCTTCGTTAGGGGCAAACGACCTCACCTCAAGATCGGCATTGGCCCCTTCGGTCTCGAGCCCAAATACGGTTACGCCTGTTACCCCTGAAGGAATAAGGGTTGCCAGTCTCGCCATGTCAGGACGCAAGCATCGCACCTCATTTGCATCCGAAAGCTGAAGCGTAATCCAGACGGGCCCAACATCAATTTTCGCGCTTGCTTGTATGCTATGCGTTGGAATTCCCAAGTCCTTTGAAAGCCCCGCTAAGTCAGATGCTTGTACGCTCTGTACATGAGGCTCTGGCAAGGTGAGGAACAGCTTATGTTCATCAATAGCTATGGGAACCAGCCCGCTCCCGCATTCCTGCACCAAGCGTCCCTCCGTCATTGGTTTGCAGCCGCTTTTTAGCACGGCAAAGGCCGATCCGATAGTAGGATGTCCCGCAAAAGGAAGCTCGCTGTTCGGGGAAAAAATACGCAGCCTATAATCGGCTATCGGATTCGTAGGTGTGCAAATAAAAGTGGTCTCAGACAGGTTCGTCCAGTTTGCGATAGCCTGCATCTCTTCCGATGACAATCCATCCCCATCCATAACTACGGCAACGGGGTTTCCCTTAAATCGGATATCCGTAAACACATCCACTTGTTGAAATGGAATTTGGCGGTTCATTTCTATTCCTCCTCGTCGTATATAGATAATGACATTGGAGAGGAGAGGAATAAAGAACCATCATGCCGGATTTTTCGGTATTCGGTGGTTTCTTCTATCCGATGAACAACTGCATTCAAGTTATTCCTGACGTCTTCTCCATGGAATAAACGGCAGATACATCAGGCTGAATAAGACAAGGGCAATACCTTCTTCCGCTACCAAATAATACGGATACGGCCCCAATAAATCTAATAGAGACGCGCCTTCAGGCTTTTCCCTAAGGAACATATAGTTGGCACCCAGCAAGTAATCCGTACCTCCGACTACAACGAGAAGAATGTTCAGAAAAATCATCGTGATCCAGACGGATTTCCAAGTCGGCCGGAAGTTCCCGATCCACGTCATATAAAGGGGGGCAAGGATAATGGCGATATGAACGATAAAGAAGTGAAAAAACCGGAAATACGGATACGGATAATCCAAATCCGGCGTCAGCATCGCTTGCATCGCACCGCCGATACCGGCGAAAAATACAATCTGATACAGCAGTTTGCTTCGCGTAAACAACATAATTATCGCAAGTATTTGCGATATGCTGCATAGCTCAAGCGGAAGCGTATATTTAATGCTCCAAAGTCCCACGATGGCGTACCAATAATAAAGAAGAATTTGAGGTGCGAGAAGACCTAGGATGATGCTGTACCGGATGATGGTTTTTAAGGGAGTATTGCTCCTAATTTGCGCTCGGAAGCCATACAGAAGGAGCGCCAGCACAACCAATGCGGCAAGCATAAAGATGTGTGAAGCGGAGTAGGGAATAAATTCTTCTTCCACGTACCTTGCAAAAAACGAAGTCAAATCTTCCCTCTCCCTTCTCGAATACGGCCTTAATGCTGGGCAATAGGAATGGCTATCTTTGTATTATACTCCTTAATGTAATGGAATCCCCCTAACCCTAGAAACTCCGGTTTGTCCTGCGTCTGGACAGAGTAAGTCTGCTCTCTTAAAACATTTCCGTTCCCCAAATCCCAAGGACGCGAGGCGGATATCGAAGCGATTGGGACTTTTTTGCCGCCGGCTTGCACAAATAAATTGGCGGAGTCCAAAATGGTAAATTCTTTTCTAGCTATGACGATATCATAGCCGCTTTCGGTTTTCGTCACGCTTCGAATCCATAACTTCTCGTTGTTGATTTTGATGGAATGGTCGGAAGGCGACGTTAGCGGAATCGGCTCCGTTATCTTCCGGTAACCGCTGAATGTATCGAGTACAATTTCCAGCGATTCAATCTTATCCGTTGGGAGCACATCATAACTAAACTCGAAAGTAGGGGTGTTTTTCCCATCCAACCCGCCAGACCGGTAGCCAAAGGATTTAACCTCCGTACCATTGACAAAAAGCTTTGTTTTCCCCGGGAACATCGGGTGCCCTCCATTATTATTCAGTTCGTAATGCCCTCTGATGACCGTTGAAGTCGGAGAAGCTATGACGGAGTCATAATGAATCGTTCCTTCATCAACAGGCACTGCTCTTCCGATTTGCTCGTTAATGATGCTTTTCATCGCCTTATTGGCGTCAAATTTGAAGGAGATCGGATGTATTTCCTGCTCGCCGCTATCCAGCCGCTCACTGAAGTTCGCTGTTAAAGTTCGGGAAAACGGATTTACGGGCTCAAATTTATAAACGCCCTGGAACTGCGCCTTATCCTTGCTGTAATCAACGGAGCCTTCCGTCATTTTGGCATTCGTCAAAAATCCTTTTAATTTGGTTACGCCGTAACGGATAAATTCATCATTATTAAAGGTTAAGCCTTCCGGAAGCTTGATGGTGTAATACATAAGGAAGGCGTTATCGTCAGCAATAACTCCGTTAATCGTAATGACGGAGCCATCCTTAAACGTTTTGCTCTTGTTAACCGTTTGTCCGTAACCCTGCTCCGCTACTTCGGAGAAGCTAAGCGAGCTTAGCTCTACCCTGTTAAGCAGCTTACCTCCAATGTATGCAAACGCGGGGTATTGATACGTGGACACAATGATCAGCAGAGCCGCTGCTGCCGATATGCTCCACATGAGAGCCCTGTTATTCCTGCGCTTTTTGTCGGGAATCCGGTGAAGAGCCTGCCGCAACCGATCCTCCAATTCAGCCGGAGCCTGGATCTGATTCAAATTTTGTTTGTGCCTATGGATTTTATCCTCAATCGCATTCATAACGATCACCTCCGATAATCATCTTCAATTTCTCTTTGCCCTGCGAAATTCTTGATTTGATTGTTCCCAGCGGTACCCCTGTCATATCGGCAATCGTCTGATAAGGAAAGTCATGGACATAACGAAGTTCTATCGCTTCCCGCTGATGGGCATTCAGATGGGAAAGCAGCGTCTGCATATCCATCTCGGCTTCCGTGCTGCGATACGGATTTTCTTCCGTGAACCCATAGCCCCCTGCTTCCTGCTCATCCTCTAGCGGCGCGAACTTCCCGTTCTTGCGAAGCATGGCCCTGCAGCGATTTACCAGAATCGTTTTGCTCCAGCTGTAAAAGGCTTCTCTCTTTTGGAGCTGATCAATCTTTTCATATAAAGTGACTATCATATCCTCCATCGCATCCATCGCATCGTGCTCGTTCCCCATGTAAGTATAGGCAAGGCGATAATACGCGTCTTGGTCGGCCATGATTAGCTGCAATAAAGCTTCTTTATTGCCATTCTGGGCTTGTCTGACTAATCGTCTTACCCTCATGTTCTCTCCCCTTTCATAGATAAGAGCATGCTTGGGCTTAAGAAGTTCATTTTTTCGATAAAATTTTTGGAAGCGACTCCGGTACAGGTTAAAATCCGGCTTTTCCTTAATATATCATTTCAGGATGCATATGCCCTCACGCAGCGGAAACAATAAGGGAAATTACGGAAGAGACGGTGGCATTATGTACGGGAAATCTCTAACGAGAGGATTTCGGAAGTATCGCGGCCCGAAATCCCGCATCCAACCTGCTGAGTCCGATTCGTTGGAAGCCGATCTTAGACTTAATCATGAGAAACTGAAGCAAATATTCTCGAATACCCCCGACCTGATCCACAGGCCTTTCATCCTGAAGGCTAACAATCGTCAGGCTCTACTCGTTTATCTCGAAGGATTGTCGGATAAAAACGCAATAAACCGCGACATTCTTCGCCCGCTTAAACAAGGGACTACGGTGTTAAGCGAAGAAAATGATTTCCCGGCAACCATCGGCGAATTCCATAGGCTTACCGATTGGCGGCAGGTCGAGCGCATGTTATTCGCCGGATACAGCATGCTGTTTGTAGACGGGGAAAGCATCGCATACGGCTGCGGTACGCAAGGCTGGCCGCAGCGGGCAATTGAGGATCCCCAGCTGGAGACGTCGCTAAAAGGCGCCCATCAAGGCTTCGTAGAGACGGGAAGCGCCAATATCGCAATGATTCGACGCTATATCCAGAATAGAGAGCTTAAGATTAAAGAATATACCATTGGGGCCAGAAGCCAGACGAGACTTTCGATCATGTACCTGGCCGACGTAGCAAATGTTGAAACACTAGGCTTGCTGGAAGATCGAATTCGCAAGCTGGACGTAGATGCCGTCATCAATACGGGGGAATTGGCGGAGCTAATCGAAGATACTCCTCTGTCGCCTTTTCCTCAATTTATATTGACGGAACGCCCTGACGCCGCTTCGTCCCAGATTCTTCAAGGAAAATTCGTCGTAGTGGTGGATCGATCGCCAAGCGTACTTGTTGGTCCGGCGAATTTCATCTCCTTCTTCCAAAGCGTGGATGACTACAGTACTCGCTGGACCATCGCTACATTTATTCGGTTTTTGCGGCTGCTTGCCTTCTTTGCCGCCATTCTGTTGCCCGCAATCTACATAGCGGTCGTATCGTTTCATTTCGAGGTCATTCCGATGAAGTTGCTGTCGACGATCGGCCAGTCAAGAGCCAAGGTTCCCTTCCCTCCTTATTTGGAAGCCGTCTTCATGGAACTGACTCTGGAGATGCTGCGTGAAGCAGGCGTCCGTCTACCCGCGCCAGTCGGTCAAACGGTCGGTATCGTGGGAGGTATCGTCATTGGCCAAGCTATCGTACAAGCTGGCTTGATCAGTAATATCATGGTCGTTGTTGTTGCTTTTACCGCCATATCTTCCTTCATCCTGCCCAATTACGATATGGGTGCCGCGGTTCGGCTTGTCCGATTCGCGATGATGTTGTTCGCTTCCTTGTTCGGCTTCGTTGGAATCGTTGTTGGACTATTGACATTGATCGCTCACCTTCTCTCCCTTCAATCTCTTGGCGTTCCTTACAGCACGCCGTTTGGCCCCGTACGATTCAGAGATTGGAAGGATACGATGGTAAGGCTGCCGCTCTGGCTGATGAAGAAGCGTCCAACCAGTTCAAACGCGCAGCAGGACAAAAGGCAAGGCGACACCGGACATTAGAGAGAGGACAAGAGCAGATGAACCGATTAGAGAAGAACTCCTTGTCGTTTCTTCAATTCGTATTTATCATTGCAGGCGTTCAAATCAGCATTGCCGTACTGTCAACGCCGAGGGATGTATCCCGTTCCGCGGGAACGGACGGCTGGATCACGATAATAATCGGTTGGCTGATTACAATCATTCCAAGCCTGCTCGTCTTTAAGACTATGCAGCGCAGTTCAGAGGGCACCATTCTGGATTTGCTTCGGCGGAGGCTCGGCCGGTGGATAGCCGTTCTCTTTGCGCTAATTATGGCGGTATATCTTGGGTCGATGGCTTATATCGGACTACTCCGAACTCTGCTGATCATCCGCGTATGGTTATTGCAGAATACGTCTCCCTTCGTCGTTCTGCTGCTGTTGTTTATTCCGACTTACATCGTCGCGAAAGAAGGACCCAAGCTGCTCGGACGATTTGCCGAGGTGATTTTTTATTTTTTATTCTGGCTTCCTTTGATTTATTTACTGCCAATGAAGCAAGGGCGATGGTTAAATCTTATTCCTATAGCAAAGGAAGGATGGGGGCCGATCCTGTCAGCTGTTCCGGGCGTTCTTTTTGCCTATTTAGGCTTTATCGTCGCTTACTTCCTGTATCCCCACTTGACGAACAAGAAGTATGCCGGAGCTGGGATCCTGCTTGCCAATACGATTACGATGGCTACCAATTTGCTTATTACGCTCGTCTGCTTCGTCTACTTCAGCCCGAACGAGATGGTGGAAATTAATCAACCCGTCATTACCGTACTTAAAACGATTCAATTCAAGTTTGTGGAACGGATCGAGGTCATTTTTATTTCCCTCTACATCGGGATCTACTCCCTGATTTGGATACCCTGCCTTTACTTTACGGCCTATTGCCTGAAATGGGCGAGAAACGGAGCTGGAGAGAGAAGCTACCTGATTGGTCTGCTTATCCTTATCGGCATCGGAACCTACTTCTTCATCCCGACATTTAACCAAAGCGATTGGCTGGAGCATCATTTGACCAAATTCGGAATCGTTGTCGAATATATACTTCCGATAATGATTTGGATTTACCTCGTAATCCAGGAACGTCTGCGGCAAGAGGGTCAGCCAGGATGAGAAAAACGATGAGAATAACGATGATTCTTCTCCTGTTTGTTCTGATTCTTCCCGGGTGCGGAGATAAGGTTGATCTCGAAGAAGCAGCCGTACCGCTAGCCGCCGGCATTGATCTGGATGAGAATAATAAGCTCCGATTTTACGTCTCCAACCCGGTATTCGGGGATAAGAGCAATGACGTGCAGCAGTACAATATTCCCGTATCCAGCCTCCGCGAATCAAGGAGCATACAAGATGCTTACACCTCGGGTGCCCTGGAAGGAAGAAATTATCAGGTTTACGTCGTTGGACGAAAGCTGCTTCAGCATGAGGACTGGTTTAAAATTTTGGACGTTATTTTCCGGGATGCGCGAAATACCGTTCTCGACCGAATGGTCGCCTTTGACGGCCCCGTGGAAGAAATGTTTGCCGTTAAACCGAAAGGGCAGCCCCCCTTGCCAGTTCTACTTCGCGGAATGGTCGATTCCAAGAGCAAACGGGGAACAACGGTCCTAACTACCGCTCAGGACATGCACCGGCAAATTTACGAAGAAGGGCTTACACCAAGTTTGAGCGAGGTAGATTATGACTCCAAGCAGAAAAGCTTTCGTTTAATTGGAACGGCCTTATTAACGCATAAGGGAAAATATGCAGCCTCGCTTGGCTATCAAGAGAGCGTGCTGCTAAACCTACTCAAGAAAAAGGCAACAAAAGGGGTTTCTCTCTCCTTCGCCATTCCGGGGGAGCCAAATGCGGACGTCTTCGAATTGGACAAGGCAAGCTTTGGGATTCGGAAAATCGAGACGAAGATCAAATCTTCTTATTCGGATAATCGGTTTCGCTTCCGGGTTCAAATGAAGGTGTCGGCGGCTTTGACGGAGCAGCTGTTCAAGTACGATATCCAACAACAGGCAAATGCCCTTGAGAGACAATTATCGCAGCAGCTGAAGGATCAGTTGGAGGAATTAATCCATAAATTCCAGCGTAATCGAATTGATCCTGTTGGGTTTGGCATATATGCGCGCGCATACCAATATCAACATTTCAAACCCTTTGAGGACGCGTGGGGAGAAGCCTTCTCGCATGCGGAGGTTGATTTCGACGTTCGCGTTAAAATCATCTCCATGGGTACCATCAGATAAGTTGAGCTTGATTATGAACTGCATCTCAAATAATAAGATTGTATCTAGCCTTTTGAGCATGCAGTTCATATTTTCCGGCTGTCGATTCATCATTATTTCGCTGGCTCATAATGCACGTGGACTTCAAGTACATCCGAAGTTTTTTTCAACTCATTTTCTACCTCTGTCGCTACATCATGCGCTTTATGAAAATCGAGGCTCTTATCGATCGACAAAACGACATCAATCACAGCGTTACTCCCATAGTTCCTTGCCTTCAGATCCTTTACATCCTCCACTCCCTCAACCTGCTTTGCCTTTTCTCTAAAGTCTTGCAGAGCTGCCTCATCGAAACCGTCCGATAAGTGATGGGAGGCTTCACGGAAAATATCCCATGCCGTTTTGCAAATAAGGAGACCAACGGCTACAGCTGTTACGGGATCGAGCCAAGGCAAATTAAACTGAGAACCCACAATGCCAATCACTGCGCCTATACTCACCAAAGCATCAGAGATATTATCCTTGGCAGCAGCCATGACCGCTTGGCTTTTAATTTTTCTAGCCAGATTGATGTTGTAACGATAAACAACGTACATAACCGCCGCACAAAATAATCCCGTCCACACAGCAATGAAGTCCGGGGATTGCTCGCTGCCTCTAAATACGGATGAAACCGCATTTATTAATACCTCAATACCAACCGCCATCATAATAAAAGAAGCGATTAAGGAGGCGATAGTCTCCGATTTCCAGTGGCCGTACGGATGATCCTTATCTGCCGGCTTCTGAGCTAGTTTTAAACCAATAAGCACCGCTATAGAGGCTACGATATCCGTTGCATTGTTTAGCCCGTCCGCTTTTAAAGCTTCCGATCCCGAGATATTTCCTATAATCAATTTAAGCGCAGATAAACAGATGTAGGCAACAATACTAACAATAGCTCCGCGTTCGCCTAGTTTAAGATTTTCATAACGTTGTTGCTGCTCCATGCTTCTCCAAAAACTCCCTTCGGCTACTCAATGACTTTATCAATCGTACCAGCCAAAGTTTGAGTGGGTCTAGAGAAACGTTTTTTCAATAAGCGAACTTTGTAAACCGGGACAAACTATTTTTACCGAAGGTATATTTATTGCGGCAAGGCAAAAGGGACAAAAAAACAGCGGCCGGCATTTCCCGGCTGCTGTCGTGTTTCAAACCTTATTTACCCATGCGAATATTTTTGACTGTTGTTTTTTCAATGGTCAGATTCTCGTAAATTCTCTTGCCGCCGTTTCCTAACGGCGCTTGTGCCAATAAACCCACTTTGACGGTCTCATCCGCAGGCAAGGCGAAAAATCTCATCATATAAAAATTTTCGCCATCCGTAGAATAGTGGAAGGCAAAGGAATTCCCGCTTCTGCACACCTGGAGCCATACCGTGTTATCGTCAATATTGCAGCCGTTAGCATCATCTGATTCTTCCTTCGTAACCACGCTAACCACCGCGTGAGTATCAAAATCAGTTAATTCAAAGCAAGCCTTTGCCCAATGCGTCAAATCCTTCATAACCATGATGGAAGCGGAATCGTATGTATCTTTAAAATCATGCGATACCTTCACTCGCATAACGAAATCCCCGGATATATGCGTATAGTAAAACGGCGCATTACATAGTGATTCCGGCGTAATTCCTTCATCTGCTACTGCTCCATGGTTAATGAAAAAGTCGCTCTTCTCTGTTGCCTGAATTTCTATTCTGCCATTTGTTTCCGTAATTTCGCTCTCGTTCATCCATTCAAAATTCATTGTTCTGCCTCCAATTCACTAATGGAAATTACTTATAAAAGTAACATAATTCGTCATTATAGACACTATAAAAATATGAACGATTAGTAGAGGTATAATCGAGAGATGGATATCTATACAAGTTTGAGAACGATGGGAAACCGGGTAAATAAACATAAACGATGGGAGGTGATTGCGATGAATCCATTCGAACGTAGCGCCGACCGCCGGCGCAAACAGCAGGGCAAGCGTGATAATCCGGAGGGCGTTCCAACGGAGAAAGAGAGTCTGTTCGACAAGTTTGCCAGTGAACGCACCGTTGATCCGATTCCGGTCGAGGACCAGACTATTGAGCAGCAGGACGAGAAGGAGAAAGACCGCACGAAACGGTTGACCTGGCCGGCTGGCGTCGGGGCTTCTCAATTTCTGGGCCGCCAGTTATAAGAAGTCCCCCCGGTTACATCGCTTGAACGGCTACGTTTACGTATCGTCCGTTTTGCTGGTAGTCCTGACCTCCGGCTACATGGCTCCCTATGCCACAGGAGGAAAAATAAGCAGCATGGGCTTCAATCTGCTTAATCTGATTTGGCTGGCTGTCACAACAACAGCGATTGTGCACATCCGGAAAAAACGGATTTCTCAGCATCGCCGTTGGATGATTCGGAGCTACGCGTTCTGCTTTACAAATTTGCTGATTCATCTATTCACCTCCGTGTTGCACGGAATGATCGGCATTACCTATGTAACAAGCTATACGACTGGACTTTACGGGGCAATTCTATGCATTCTTGTTGTTCCGGAAGTGATTTTTCGAATCGAGAAAAAGCCTATTTGAGGAGGTCGCATGACAAGGTAATTATAGATTCCTCCTAATTTTTTTCGGGAACCCATATACGAAAAGTATTAATCCAATAAACGTAAGCACAGGCACAAAAATATTATCGAAGAAGCCTGCGATATGCGTTTTCGGTATGGCATCGTACATCTTTACTTCATACATTGCTACAATCTCGCGGCTGCGGGCCAGCAAGGAGCCCACACGTTCAAATGTATAAATTACTCCAGCGGAGATTATAAAAGCAGCTCCTAGTTTTCGATAAAAGTCGTTGCCCATAATTGCTTTGTTACCTCCTTTAATGTTTCTCGCTTCACCGACCATTTTACTATATTGTTCCAATTATCTTAACCCACTTCTATTAATTTCTCACAATAACTCTAAGTAACAAAAAAACAGCAGCCGATAAATAATCGGCTACTGTCGTGTTAATTCATTCAATGATTAATGATTGGCTGCCGCTTGCGGACTCTCCTGCATCTTCGCGGCAGCACCGCCTCGAAAGACGACCAGAATAACTATGGCAATAAACAATACCAAGCTTACAGCTCCTTTGCTGTATCCCACTCCTCCATTGGCATGCGCTGCGGAGAACCAATCGGCAAACGAAGCGCCAACGGGACGAGTTAAGATATAGGCAAACCAGAAAGCCATGACTTCCTTCATATTAAACAGCCAATAACATACTGCGGGTATAAGCAATAAAGCGAAGAACATAATTCCGGAAGCCAAATATCCTAAATGCAGGCTGGAAGCTGTTAGGTCCCCTGCAGAAGTACCCAAGGCGAATGTGGTTAGAACGGTCAACCAATAAAAAACTTCTCTCCTCCGGGTATTGATGCTGTGTATGGATAAGCTTTTCTCTTTGACATACCAGGTTAGAAGTACCGCGGCCAACATAATAACAAAAAAGAAGGTTGAAGCCATATACGGTATTCCGAGCCCTACGCGAATAACATCAGCAGCCGTTGTTCCGAATATGCTGACCATGATGACAACAAGCCAATACAGACTGGCGATATACTTTTGTGCCTTGAATTGAAGAAACATGGCTGCAATAAAAACGGCTACGCTTATGGGCAATGAGAATATCGGATTTAATTTTTCAAATAAATAATCCGAAGCTACTTCTCCCAAAGCTGTAGTAAGGAGCTTTGTTATCCAGAAGTATAACGTGATTTCAGGTACTTTCGCTAACATTTCTGCCGTTCTGGCTTTTAAGTTTGCTTGATACATATACATACCGGTCTCCTTGGCTTTTTTCTTATAAACTCCGATTTTCATTTTAAATTTCAATTCTCAACGAGCAGTGAATACCGGATTAAATTTTTATTAATTATTATGAAGAGAAATCGGGATCGTTATCACCATCTTCGTTCCTACACCTTCCGTGCTCTCAGCGGAAATACTTCCGCTGTGCTCAAGAACAATTCGTTTGGCGATCGCCAAGCCTAATCCGTTCCCTTTTTTTTCAGAATTACGAGAAGGATCGGCTCGGTAAAAACGATCAAAAATGTAGGGCAAGGCCGATTCAGGAATTCCGCTTCCATTGTCCTCTATCGTCAAGTTCAAATTCGAACGGCTGATAAACGCATCTAAGCGAATGATTTTCTCTGCTTTGTTCAAATATTTCAAGCTGTTCTGTATGATATTCTCTAATACTCTGCGAAAGGATTTTCGATCTACATTCATTTCAATGGAATCCATGATTTGAATAGTGAAGAGAAGGGTGACCCCCTCTTTTTCCAGTTCAAATGCCAGCTCCTCCATCCAGTCTCCCAAAAAGGCCTTCACATTTACGGTTTCAAATACAAAAGGCATTCGATTAAGATCAAGCTTTGAATATAAAAACAACTCATCGATTAACCGGTCCATTTCGGCTGCTTTTGTGGAGATTGTCCGAAGGTATCTTTCCGTTTTTTCCAATGAAAAGGCAACCCCTTCAATTAATCCATCCACATACCCTCTAATGGAAGTGATCGGAGTTTTTAAGTCGTGAGATATATTAACTATTAATTCCTTTCGGTTATTTTCGAATTGTTCTTGTATGCTAAATGATTGTAATAACTGTGTTCTTAATTTCTCGAAGACCGCTCCTAATTGTCCAATTTCATCCTTGCCGTGAACAATGACAGGGTCGTTGAGATTCCCTGCGGTAAAGGAGAGTGCCGAGCTTCGCAGTGACATAATCGGTCTGATAATATGTCTCGACATATATAAAGTCAGTAATACATTCGTTAAAACCAACACTACAATTGCCGTAGCAAGAAGATAAGGGGCATATTTCTTCGAAAAATAAACGATGGGATCCACTTTAGTGATCATGTATAAATCAATCGCTTTATCCTTGTTATGGAATGCATAACCTACATAATGATAATAATCATTGTTTCCGTATGATCTTGTACGGGATACCAATCTATGTTCATTGTTATGAATGGGCGTTAGTTCAGACAAAAGATTATCTTTCGTTCGAATTTCGTCCGAAACATAAACCATATGTTCATCTGTCCGCACGTATAAATAGGTCTGTCGAGAAGAAAGCTGAGAAGACAATTGGTTCACATATTTCCGGTCGAGCAGTAAATCAGGATTTTGTTCGATGGACTGCTTAATAATGCGATGGTAATCCTCCTCTTCAAATCCTTCTATCTTTGTTTCATAAACCATTCGAATATTATGCAAATCACCTTTAAAAATAATAACGAGCAGAATCGAAGTAACAACTAGCGTGATCAAGGGGACAACTAACATAATAAAATACGAAAGTAATAATTTTAGACGTATGGACATGGACGATTCTCCTTATAGTCCGGTATATCTTATTCATTCATGCGTTTTGAGAAGTATATCCGAACACCCGCGAAGGCATAAAGCCATACATAATACTGATCACTCCAAACAATGAGGCACTAGCTAAAAACGGCGTGTTTAAATTTCCGTATACATACAAAAAACTGCCTATTAGCGGTCCAACGACTACACCGAGGCCTTCAATGGTAGAAAGGACTCCCCATCCCGTACCCGAAGCATCCATAGGCACATGTCTGGACATTAGCGCATTCCAAGCAGGCAGCAGCATCGCATAGGAAGAACCCATGATTATGACAACAACCGTCGTCATGTAAAAGGAGTTGACTCCTGTCAGCGCAACAAGCGATAGGGCAAACAATCCAAATCCACCGATTAAGAACCAACGACTTCCGGATGCATCAAACCATTTTCCCATTGGCACTAACAAGAGAACCACACTGGCCGCTCCCAGTACCATAACAATGGAAAGCTCTGAATGGGATAGGGAAAGACGGTTTGCAGCAAAAATATTCAAAAAGGGAACAACCATGCCCGCGCCGGTAGTCTGTAGTATAATCGCCGGCAGAATATAAGGATTCATTCTGATGTATACCATTACATGTCTGAGATGAGGGACTATAGATTGGGAAGAAATTAACCTTCTCTCGGTCCTCGTATGCAGGTGATTGAAAGCACCGGATAACCATCCCAGAACTAACGCAGTAATAAGCGCTAAAACGCTATAATTCCATCCCAGGTCTAGAGCCACGTTACATAATACAGGTCCTAATCCCAGCCCCGCCATCCAGAATACGTAAATGAATCCAGCCTGCTTGGCCCTGCTCTCGCCATTTATTTGCTTCATGCAAATTAGCCAAACCGGCGATAATCCTATTCCAAGCAGCGCGGAAGATAAAAAAATCTGCAGCTCAGAATTTGCGAGAACAATCAGAAGCATACCGATTGAAGCAAGAGAAAAACCAGCATGCAGAACAACTCGGGAGCCATAACGATCAATCATGTACCCGATATAGATTTTGCATAAACTATCCAGCAAATAATGAATGGAGACAGCTATTCCTACCACGGAAATCGAAATCTTTAACCTTTCATCGACCAGATTGGGAAGAAAAGCGACCAGATAGGCTCCCCTGAGAAATTCCGTAAACAAAAGCAATAATGCCGATGAGATAAGGGAATAACCGGATTTATGCATGTATTTGCGCTGCCTTTCTTTCGTTGACCATCCATTCCGATCCCTTTTCAACCAAGCCGGTTAGCTTCAAAGCTTCCTCTACAATACGCATGGAGGATTGTTTTAAGCCTACCGATGCAGCTATTCGTTTAAACATCCTATCCCCATCAAGACTTAACGCGTTCTTTAGCTCTCTTGCTAAAGTATCTTTATCACTTGCAATACCCAATACACCTTCTGTGGATAAAAATTGCGCATTTCCTTCCTCTTGTCCAGGTATTGGCTGAAAAACAATGGTTGGTAAATGTTTAACTAACGCTTCAGTTAAAGTAATTCCACCTGCTTTCGAAATCAAACAGTCGGAAATGGTCATCAACTCATGAATTTTGTTCGTATAACCGATAACCGTGATTCGTTTCTCGCTAAAATACTCCCTCTCCAGCCTTCTTCTTAACTTTTTGTTTTTTCCGCAAACCACAATAAGGTCACTCGCCGTTTCTTCTATAACCGTATTGATCATTAATTTCAAAGATCGCTGTACGCCGTATGCCCCTGCCATAAGAAGCACCCGAGAACGTTCGGCCTCAAATCCCCATTTATCGCAAACAGAAGCTCTATCCGCAGCCTCAAAAAACTTCGAATGCACCGGGATTCCTGTAACGGAAATCTTATATTCAGGAATGCCAGCTTCCATCATTTGAGCTTTTATCGAATCGCTCGCCACGCAGTAACGACTTGTATTCTCATGCAGCCAGCGACCATGCAAAACGTAGTCCGTTATGACAGTCAAAGTTGGAATACCATGACCAACCTCAAATTTCAGTTCGTCTGCTGTCAGATAAGGAAAGGTATGAATGATTACTTCAGGTTTTTCCGATTCCCATTCTTCCAGCATTTTTTTCTTGCCGAAGGAATGATAAATATGATTGGAAACTCGACTTGGCTTGGTGCTGTTGGTTAACGTATAAAACCATCCATATCCTTTAGGCGCATAGCTGCTGCTCTTCAAGTAGAGCCACTTTGAAGCAAAATTTATACGGGGATGCGCAACTTCTAACAAGTCCATCAGTTTTATATGGGTATACCCTAAAGCAATAAATGACTCTAACAACGCTTTTGCTGCCTTGATATGGCCATCACCAAACGAGGCATAGACAATCAGAATTTTTGAATTGGGTGTCATATCTCTGGCTCCTTTTTTTAGATCAAATATAATGAATAAATCTAAAACCCCTGTGAAAGCCTTATTAACAGTTTCTTAATTAATATTTCTTATTCGTGCACTCATTAAGTTTGCGAACAAGAAAAAGCCCAAGGAATGCTAGATCCCTCAGGCCGTATGGCTTATTGATTCGAAGAGTTTAATACATTTAATGAATCTGTAAGAACGGTACTACACTTCCCGGCATCCGGGTTTTTACTGCGGACGGCCGCAAGAACATTGTCAATCGTACCATCAATTTGCGTCCATGTTTTTCGATCTATTTTTCTCAGCTTAGGCTCCGACTTATCCCAATTATGTTCCAGATCATCGGCTCCGGACTTTGCCGCTTTCCAGTCATTGCCGGTGATGCTATTCTGAATGCCGCTTTCAATTTGTATGAAATCGTCCAGTTGTCCGCTCAAGGTTGTTTGCGAAGAATCAACCTGCGGTACAAGATGATTGCTGCACCAGCTGTATCCGCCAATTCCTACAGCTAACAAGACAACGATTGTCGAAACGGACTGCATCCACACCTTTTTGATACCCGTCTGTTGACCACCCGTCTTAACTTCCTCGGATCTCGGAATTAAATCGAGCTTTGTTACGGCCAATAAAAGGATAACCGCCAATATAGCGATGAGAAAAATGACGCTTGTTACCGTAGCGCCGAGCTCCAAGCCGCCATTCTTCTTCGTTTGGGACAAATAATCTCCTAATGAAGCCCCAAGCGGCCTGGTCAAAATATACGCAATCCAAAAGGCTAAAATTTCATTCAGCTTTAATTTCCATGCGATAAAAACAGATGCAATGATCACAAGCACGATGATGCCTGTTTTTAAATATCCAAGACCGAGCTGTTCCGAATAAAGATCTCCCACCGCCGTGCCTAAGGCGAAAGTAAAAAGAATCGTCAGCCAATAGAATACTTCTCTTTTGAACGTATAGATCGAATGGATGGATAACGTTTTTTCACTGGCGTACCAGGATAGAAAAGTTAAGGCTAACAAAAGAGTGAAGATGATCGTGCTTTGTTCAAGCGGCACTCCCCATCCGTCCGTCATATTATCGGTTACTAGTGTGCCGAATACACTAATGAGTACAACGGTAAGCCAATAAATAAACGGGTTGTATTTCGATGTTTTAAACTGAATAAAGAGCACTACTGCAAAAGCGATCCCCATCACTAAGGTAGTCGCTGGCAAACCCAAGCCTACATTAACGCTTAAAAAATCCGAGAAGGTTTCCCCCACTGTGGTACATAATACTTTAATTAACCAGAAGAAAATCGTTACTTGCGGAACCTTGCTTAATAACTGATTATGATCTCTTGCCGAAGCAGCCATTTTCATACCCCTTTCAATTGATATCAAGGAAATATCGATTATTTTTGCTTCTGTAGATTAGCGTAAAATAATAAATTTTTTATTAACTGGATATTAATATCGAAATAACCCGAACAAAAAATAAAGAGCCGGACAATAGTCCGCCTCTCAAATCTTAAAAAAATATTAATTCGATCATTCGGTGCATCATTTTGGGATAATACAAGTTATGATAGTAAAATTCGCAGAAAATCGAGGACAAAAAGAGAGGGCGTAGCATGAAGATCAAGAAAATAGGAATGGTTAGCGTTATGCTTGTTTTAATGTGTTCCGCAGTGAGTCCATTTTTAGAAGAAAGCTTTAAAACGGTTCATGCCTCCAGCTCAACCACGCAAACGAGTCTAGCGCCAAATCATATCGTCATTGTTGTCGAAGAGAACCACTCCTACAAGGAGATTATCGGAAATAAAAATGCTCCTTACATTAATCAGCTTGTAAAAACCGGGGCCAATCTAACGAATCATTATGCGATTGAACATCCTAGCCAGCCGAACTATATTGATCTTTTCTCCGGTTCGAATCAAGGTGTAACCGATGATAAACCATCGCATACTTTTAAAACGGATAATTTAGCTAATGAGCTTGTAAAACACGGCTACACTTTTGGCGGTTATTCCGAAGGATTACCTAGCGTAGGATTTACCGGACCCTACGATCTTAAAACCTTATATGCCCGAAAGCATAACCCTTGGGCTGATTTCACTAACGTTTCCGCAAAAGCAAATATGCCGTTTACCTCTTTCCCACAAGACTATGGCAAACTTCCGACTGTTTCCTTTGTTGTTCCGAATCTACAGCACGACATTCATGACGGAACAATTAAAGAAGCGGACGATTGGCTAAAAAATAACATGGCGGGCTATATCGAATGGGCAAAAAAACATAATAGCCTCTTTATTCTGACCTGGGACGAGGACGATAGGAGCGCCAAGAATAAAATCCCCACTACTATGGTTGGCCAAAAAATTAAACCTCAAGTCTATACAATGAAAACAAATCACTATAGTATGCTGCGTACAATCGAAGACTTCTATGGATTGCCGGCTCTTGGAAATAGCAAAAACGTGAAGCCTATAAATGTATGGAAGTAAAAATAAAAAAAGCCCCAACATTGGGGTCTTTTTTATTTGAGTTTGTATTAGTCCTCTTTATTATGCTCTTCATGTTCATGATGTCCACCATGATGGCCGTCATCGCCGTGGTCCTCGCCTTGATCATCATCATCTTCGTCGTCTTTTTGGCTTTTATTCTGAGCGTGGTCCCGATCGCTGCGAACCAATTGCTTTTGCTGTTTCTTCTTTGCCTGCTCCTCTTTATGAGCCTTCTGCCAAGCTTGCTGCAACGCTTTTTTCTGCGCAATCAGAGTTTTTTTCTGCTCTTGCTTCGCAAGCTGATCATTAGTTGCAAGCTGTGCCTTCTCATTATCTTGAACCGTTTGAACGGTTGATGGTACGGTTTGAACCGCTGATTGTACGGCTTGAACCTTCGCATCGTCATTGTCGTCATTGTCGTCATCGTCGTCTTTTTCTTCCTTAAATTTCAGTTCAGCTGGACGATCCTTCATTTTGATATCGATATTCAGTTCGACTTTAGCCGGCTCAACAGCGAAATGCTTAAACAACGCATCCATTACTTGCTGCTTATCCATGTTTGCTTGCAGCTTGAGTGCTGCAAGAAGCTGCTGGATAAATTGAGTCGCTTCACTGCCTGTCAGATATTTCTTCTGATCCTCGCCAATTTTAATTTCTACCTTGGATTCGGTCTTCGATTCTTCCTTTTCGAGCTCGATCCTAATTTTCACGTTATTGCCTTCCATTTTCAAATCCAATGCTTTCAGCTGTTCAAGCTGAATTGGAGCCTCACTGGCGCTTGGTTGAGCTGTCGCAGCCTTAACCTCAGCCTCAGCCGTCTTTGACGGGACAACGTATGAATCACTTGCTGCCGGTTTGTCCTCTTTTGTTGCGGAAGAATCATAATCCGCGTAGGCAACAACACCGTAGGAAAGTATGACTGTGCTTAGCGCACCGATTAACATATAGGAAATTTTCTTCTTCAAAATGTTCCTCCTCAGATTACATGCATGTTTTGGTTCTTGGCAGCCAATATAAGCTTTCGATAGGTAGTGTTGTTTTTAAGTCCGTATTTCGGAAACGTCCATATACAATCAAAAACGGAAGAATTGCAAAAAAGGCACAAGCCCGGTACAATACCTGGCTCATGCCTAATCGGTTGCATAAAAATAATATTGGTCTAACCTAGTTCATATACCGTTTATCTCGGTTCCTATGTTCTCCATTACCTTTTTTGCCCGTTCCGCTAGACTTGGCTCTTCCGGAGTTTTTGCAGTTGCTTCACCGTCCAGAACGATCGTAGATTCAAACCCGTTTATTCCGTTTTGACCCTCGGAATGCACTGCCTCTTTATCTTTATTCTCCATTTCATACTCCTTTGTTTAGACATCTTTGTACCTGCCGGCTTTATTATTCCGATAATTTAATTCTTTATGCGTAGATGACAAAAGGAATTAGCCTTTTTTGTTATGAGGGAAATAGTTGGACAATATCTTTAGGCTTTCTTCCCGCAATATGCCTTCCGTCACTTTAGGTTGATAGTGCGAGTTCTCAAATACAATTCGAGAAGCATGACTTCCCTGCTCGCCTAATAGCTTACATAGATCAATGTCGCTTGCAGCATAAACGAGTCTCCCAAGCTTAGTCCAAACCATCGCGCCGGAGCACATAAAACAAGGTTCGCAGCTTGAATATAACGTGTATTCTTGTAAATCAGTAATATGTGTTTCTGCGCAGAATCTCCGCAGCAAACCCGATTCCGCATGGAACGTTGGATCAGTTGCGGAATAAATCTGGTTCTCGTTACTAAATACAATTTCACCATCTTTCACGAGCACGGCACCAAACGGTTCGTTGCCATGCTGAACAGCAAGCTGAGATAGTCTAATTGCTTCTTTCATGAAAAGTTCGTCTTGACTCATTGTTCTTTTTCCCCTCTTTCTAGTTTCCATGATCGTTATTACATTGATTTCATGATTATACAACATTTAAAGTTTTGGTCTTTAATTATTTGCGAGTCAGGCTCCGGTATAATCTTTTGCATTTCTCCGCCTCATGCGTTACAATTTTTATATCGACAAATTTGCAGGTCTATATAAGGAGGTTAACATGCGATGTGCCCTCGTACCAAAGAACAAAATGAGCTCATACGCATACAGCGCAGGGAACAGATCCTGGACGTCGCCGCGCGCTCTTATTTTCGCACGGGCGGCACCTTTGATATTCGCGACGTAGCCCGCGAGGCAGGGCTTGGTTACGGCACCGTATACCATTATTACCCGAACCGGCATTTATTGATTGAAGACGTGTTAGGAAGCGGCTTCGAGCGATGCGAGCAAGTAATCGCAAATGGGATAAACATCGGCGACCTCTCGGATAACGGTCGGTTGTTGGAGTATTGTAAAGCGCTGCTCCGGCTATGGCAGTCGGACGCCCGCGCATATCTCGTCTACAAAATGGCGGCGGAACATTATGCGGGCTTGCCTGAAAGGGATCGACAACACGCCAAAATAAAATTTATGGAACGGCTGTACGTTCCGCTCCAATCGATCGCCCAGTGCAAAGACGACAGCGTTGACCATATGCTTGCCGTTCTGGTCGGTTGCTGCGGGATGCACTACTATGCGGGCAATTCCGACCTGGACGTCGATCGAATCGCCAAACTCGCTGTGCAAGCTATTACGAAGGAGTCCTGATCCTAACATGGTCATTTTAAAAAACAAGCATGAAATCGAGGCTATCCGCAAGGCATGCCAAGTTGTGGCTGAATGCCATCGTACAATCGCCCCGCTTATCAAACCGGGGATTACCACTAACGAGATTGACCGTTTATTCGAAGAGATTATGTTGAAGCACGGCGCAAAGCCATACCAGAAAGGCTATAAGGGCTATCCATATGCGACCTGTGCATCCGCCAACGATGTGATCGCGCATGGCTTCCCTAGCAATAAGCCGCTTGAGGAAGGGGATATCGTAACAATCGACACGGTTGCTGAGCTCGATGGCTGGCTCGGCGACTCGGCCTGGAGTTACGCAGTCGGGCAGATCTCCCAGACGGCGGAGAAGTTGATGCGCGTCACGAAGGAATGTCTTGATCTGGGCATCGAGCAGGCGCTGCCCGGCAATCGGCTCGGCGACGTGACGAGCGCGATTCAGCGGCATGCAGAATCACACGGTTTCGGCGTCGTGCGCGACCTGCTCGCCCACGGCATAGGCCGGGACCTGCACGAGGAGCCGACTTATATGCATGTCGGCAAGCCTGGAAAAGGCCTCCGTATCAAGGAAGGCATGGTGTTCACGATTGAGCCGATGATCACCGAAGGCACCTACTATTTGACAATCGATCCGGATGGCTGGACCGCACGGACGATGGACAATAAGCTCGCCGCCCAATACGAGCATACGATTGCCATTACGGCTGAAGGTCCGCAAATTTTGACCGCGCAATAAAGGTAAACGTTTATCCCGTTCACCTCTTTCGTTCAATGAAAAAAAATGAGCAGTGCCGCCCAGGCGGTCTGCTCATTTTTTTTTGGATTCTATTTTTTCGAACGTTTCTTGGAGGATGCTTTAACTTGCTTCCCGCTCTTTACGCCCGAAACCATAACGTTTTTCTCCGTATGCGTGTAATAATGCTGATAGACAGGACAACAATGATGTTGCTTTATCGTTTCAATATTTTGGATGACATTCACAAGCTGTGGATGGTAGTAGTCCTCGTATACGGTAATTGGAGGATCATAGATGGTCTGCGTTGGACAATCGGGACAAAAGCTAGCTTCATTCATACTACCTACATTGCCCATGTAATAGTTGCGGTTCACTATATAATTATCCCCTTCCAGTTTTGGATTACAGCTTATTATATTCACAGAAGGGGAATACGACCTGTACACATGACCCGGAAGGCCATAGCCTTTAATGTTTCCAAGGTTTAAATGGCGAGAGATTTGTACCGGTTATATGCGTTCATTAATTCTGATCAGCAATTTCTTTAAGATTTGCTTCTCCTCGTCATTAAGGGCTTGAACGATTTCATCCTCCACCTTTTGGAATGATTCATTAAAGCCTTCAATCAATTCAACTGCTTTCGGCAATACATATATATTTTTTTGCCGTTCATTATTGGCCGGGATTTTGCGCTCGATGAACCCTTTTTGCTCCAGTCCTTGAAGCATGCTCGTAATGCTTGCCCCGCGTAAATGAAACCGATCTGCAAGATCCTTTTGAATAATTTGATTATCTTGGTTCTCATATATATAATCGATTACTTTTCCTTGTTGGGAACTTAATCCGAGCTCTTTTATACTCTCGTCCGCTCTTTTCTTTAGCTTAAGACCGATAATCTGAAACAAATCCATAAAAGGCGTATCTTTGCGGGAATGCATGATCGTCCATCGTCCCTTTCGAAATTGTTAGAGATCTAATTGTAAGTAGTTAAAATATACAGTGATCCTATAGGCTTGTCAAATAAATATTAGTTTATTGACAGTTAGATTCCTAACAGTTATACTCCGAAATGTTGAATGGCAAACACTTTAGGAGGAATCATAAAATGGAGAAAGCAAATCAACATGCTGCGTTAGAACAAATTACGGCGATTACAAATGTTCGAATCTTTGACGGAAATCAAATAATTGCCCCCAGACATGTCGTCATTAAAGGGGAATCCATTATTTCAGTGGGCGGAGACATTCCAGCCGATGCAACGATTATCGATGGAGAAAATGCGACACTAATACCTGGTCTGATCGATTCACATGTCCATACTTCAATCGGCGGATTACGGGATGCCTTAAAATTCGGCGTTACGACAGAACTCGAAATGAACGGCGATTTTACGAAAAGAGGCCGCGAAATTCAGTTGAAAAATACGGATGACATCGCGGACGTCCGTTCTGCCGGCACAGCGATTACCGCTCCTGGCGGACACCCGGATGAATTACTGCCGGATGACGACGAAATACCGGAATTTGTATTAAAGGAACTAGAGAAGTTATCGGAGGAAGACAGGGAAGCCATGTTGGCCGCATACGCTCACGATCACGAAGAAATACCTCAAGTGACGACGGTTGAAGAAGCGATCAAACATGTGCATACCCAAGTGGAGAATGGTGCCGACTATATTAAGATCATGATTGAAGAAGGTACGGTCATGGGTGCGCCTGGCTTACCTGTTCTGAGCGATGAGATTCTTAAGACAGCCGTGACGGAAGCCCACAAGCTCGATAAGTTGGTCATCGCCCACGTCCTGACGGCTCTTTCATCGAAAGCAGCCATCGATTTTGGTGTCGACGGTTTGGGCCACTTGTTTATCGATAGACCCGAGTACACGCCCGAATTAGTTCAATCCATAGCGGATTCAGGAGCTTTTGTTATACCGTGCTTGGTGTTGAATTCATCGATTATCGGAAATCCGGCATCGGAATTGGCGAATGATCCGCGGGTTCATTCCAAATTAAGCTCGGATTGGATCGATATTTTGAACTCAAGCTTCAATACGTTCCCACAAGGCAATATGGAAAACAGCTTTCAGAATGTGATGGATCTTCACCGCGCCGGAGTTGATATTCTTGTAGGGACGGATGTCGCGCCTGTTCCGGTTCCGAACCTCGGCGGCCTTGCTCATGGGGCCAGTGTCCACCACGAAATGCAGCTGCTGGTGAAGGCAGGGTTCACTCCGATCGAAGCTCTTCAATCGGCAACTGCCAAACCTGCCCGTTGCTTTGGTCTTCATGATCGGGGCCGGATTACCGAAGGGGCGCGCGCTGATCTTATTCTCATAAACGGTGATCCGACCGCTACTATTTCGGATACCTTGTCGATCAAATCCGTGTGGTTCAATGGTTCGCAGCAACTAGGTTAGAACCAAGAAAGAGGGACTGCAGACTACAGTCCCTCTTAGATGGCATATGATATTGCCTTACCTGACTTGTAAGTGATACCTGTTATAACTTCTTGCTTAGGTATGACTCATATATCGATGACAGTTTCTTAGCCGTTTGTCCCCAACTGAAATGATGCATGGCATCCCGTCTGGCTTGAGTGGCAAGCTTGCGCCTGAAAATCGGCTGCGATGCTAATTTAACAATCTGTTTTGCAAATGCCTCCGGATTACGATAGTTATTGACAAGCAGACCGTTTCGTCCGTCTTTTACAATTTCAGGTATCCCGCCATTACGCGAGGCTATAACAGGCAAGCCGGAAGCCATTGCCTCAATATTAACCAAACCAAACGCCTCATGCTTTTGAGAGGGACAAACAAAGCAGCTCCCCGTCCGGTAAAAGCCGGGCATTTGTCCGCGCGAAAGATAACCTTTGAATGAAACCGGAATGCCAAGTGAATTTGCTTTCCGCTTTAAATAAGCTTTATAGGAGGCTTTACCCGTCCCGCCTGCAATCGCTAAGCGTATCGGTACTGATTTACGAGCGATCTTCACAGCTTTCATAAGGACCGGAATACCTTTGCGCGGGATCAGTCTTCCTGCAAATAGGACGTGAAACGATTTCGGCTCACCTTTAGAATTCGGAAAGTAATGATTAAGGTCTACTCCAAGATGAACATATTTTATTTTGTTGTTACAGGCGGGGAAAGCTCTGCTTAACATCTGTTTTAAGGATTTACTATTTCCTACAATTAAGTTCGCTCTTTTTAAATCTGCTTCCGCCTTCTTGCTTGTCGTCATCGGGGGAGAAACAAACGTCATCGAATGCAAAAATACTGAAATCGGCGTATCGGGGAATTCCCTCTTCACCCTGTTAACAAAACTTGGCCGATTATCAATTTGGATGAGGTCATAACGATTACCTTTCACGCGTTCAAGCGCATTTCGAAGGTAAGTTTGTTTCGAACCTCCGTCCACTCGTAGAATCGTTACATTCCCCATTACCGATTTACGCGCCATTTGCTTCCTTTTTAGACTTACAATCGTGATCTGGTGATTCGAACTAAACCTCTTGGCAATTTGATATATACAATGTTCAACCGACCCGCCCACTGGCGGTGGCACAGGAATTTGTTCGGGCGCAATAATCAACAGCTTCATATTTACCCTCCATCGAGCATGACTACCGTATTGTATGTTTACACATGGCGATGGTTGATAGACTGATATATCGATAGGCGAATATTCATGCAGCCGCATCCGGCAAATAATCGTCAGGAAATGATCTTTGCTATCGCAAAGGCAGTGGCCGCAGCCATGCCTCCGACTAACATGGTTTGGGTAGCGCTTTTTAACGGTTTAGAACCCGTAAATTTCCCCTTCACGTATCCAAACACAAACAATGCAGTTAAAGTCGCTGCCACGGAAACCATTAATGCCGCGGCATCTCGATGAATCAACATATACGGAAATAAAGGAATGAAACCGCCTACGATATAGGATAATCCGATGGTTATCGAACTATTGCGGGCTCTTTTTGGCTCAGGTTCTTCAAGTCCCAGCTCGTGCTTCATCATGAAGGAAACCCATCGATTCGGATCGTTGCTGATTTGATCGACAGCCGATTTAACGGTATCTTCCTGCAGCCCCCATTCCCGCAATACCTCGGCTACTTCTTCTTTTTCAAACTCCGGAAGTTCGACGATTTCCCGACGCTCCCGCTCTAGTTCGTTCTCATAATGCTCCTGTTCCGTACGCGCGGCTAGATACCCGCCCAACCCCATTGCTATAGACCCGGCCGCTATCTCTGCTAGGCCCGCAATAACAACAATTTTCGTACCCGTCACGGATCCGGAAAGACCGGCCGCAAGTGCAAAAGGAACCGTCAGTCCATCCGACATGCCAATTACGATGTCCCTTATTAAAGCTGTTGCAGTAAAGTGTTTTTCGATATGCTTGTTTTGGTCCGGTTGGTTCAATTGAATGCCTCCTTGCGCTTTTCCTATGATCCCGACGCCGTAAAGTTATTGTTTATTTATTACGATTCCCATTTGGAGGATTTACCATTTCACCATTTACTTTTACGCCAATGCCGTCATCGTAAACCATTTTTCCGCCGTAATAACCCGTACCTAAAACTAAACCGCATGAGATGATTGCAACCGTAAGATAAATAACGAGCGTCTGCTTAACGAAGGATTGTTTCCCGCGAAACAGCCATATCAATCTGCCTAACACCATGATACTAACGATCCACGCGGTGATATCAGCTAACGTACTGTGAGTTTCCAAGAAGATCGTGTTGCCTCTGGCGTCCTCTTCAGGACCCGTCGCCACGGAAAGCCATGCGGATAAAGCAGCCGCAATCCAAAGCCAAAGCCCTTGTTTTAAAGGAAGAGAACCTCGCCGAATAGACACAATGAAATCATATAGAACACCGATCGTAATCAAAACAATTGGAAAATGGACAAGAATAGGATGCGCGTGATTCATCATTTCATTCAACAATGGAATTCCTCCTTGATAGTGGTATTCAAAGCGAATCGTAGCAAAAGATTATTGAAAAATTCTTAAAACCCGGAGTCGAAGTTTTATTTTGAGAGCAGATTAATTGTAGTATCCACAACCACTACCTAATTTATCCAGTCCTGCATATAATTGCGGTGAACTTCTCTTTTATTACACTGTCCCCGGTTAGACGCGCTTTTTTCCTTTTCAAGGTTCAGCTCACTTTCGACGCTATCCCTTTAGTCACACAAAAATGCAGCCGGCGCAATACGCCGGCTGCGTTTTTGTGTGACTATCGTCTCTCGCTGTTAAATCTATCTCTTTTACAGCTGAACATCCAATAATGAGGTTCTCTAGACTAATAACCCCGGATCAGTCTTCCCCGATTAGTTCCTTTCCGATGAGGCGATTATCGGTTCCATTAGTTGAGAAAACGGCAGCTCATCATATCATGATAAGCTGCCGTCGTGCTTAAAAGCCGCGATTCCCTATACCTTTCTAAGGCCAAGCTTTTTTATGCAGAATTTGAACACCACGCACTTGAAAGAAATTCGTGATGAGTGCAGGATCTTTGTGCCTGCCGGCAATGGCAAGACCAGTTTTATAGATATACGGGATATTGCAGCGGTTGCCGTTCAAGCTCTAACTGGCCAAGGACACGAGAACAAGGCATATGATCTCACCGGAAGCGAAGCTTTGTCCTATGAACAAGTTGCCGCGCTTATGACTGAAATCTGGGGAACTCCTATACGTTATGATAATCCTACTTCTGCTGAGTTTAAGAATTATTGGCGTAACCAAGGGCTGCCCTCCGATCAAATCAATGTAATGACAGGGATTTATTTTACCGCAAAAATCGGTTTTGCGAAAAAAGTTACTACTGATTTGGAAAGGTTGATCGGCCGTAAACCAATAACCATTAGGCAATATATTCACGATAACAGGAATGAATTTATTCATTGACAGCAAGGATGATGCGAATCTGCATATGTGCAATAACAAACAGCGCCGCAATATCTTCGGCGCCGTTTGTATTGTTGTTTTTGACTTTATACCTCATCCTTATTCTGTAAAAGAGGAGGGACCAAAATCTGCTTAAATCCATCCAATTCCCTATCATGTTTAACTATTACGGCATTAGATCGGCAAGTCCTTACGTTTAAAAATGGTGATTCCAATCAAGGTAAGGCTGCACGATACAGCGGCCAGAACGAACAATTGAATTCCATAACTTCCCCCGGAAATAATGGCATCTATGTCCAGCAGCGTAATAATCGTCAGATTATGCATCCATTCCAGACTGCTGCTCAAACTCGAAAGAAGATCGGCTGCAAAGAAAAAAACAGCTAACCCTGCCCCAAGCGCTAGTGCTCGACTAGAGCGATTAAACAAGCAGGAAGCAAGGAATACAACGCTTGCGATGGCTGCATGCAGCAGAAACGCCCCCCATGTGAGGGTAAAGAAAATACCAACTGGCAGCTCTCCAGGCTGTACGAATTCCGCAACGCTCCATCCAACCCCGAATATTAGAAGGAACATGGCAGCCAACGATGAAAACAAATACAATGCGCTTGTTGCCGTCATTTCTACCCGGGTAACCGGCATGGACAGGTGATAAGCCATGCTGCCTTTGTCCACTTGTTCGGCCACAAGCTTGTTCGCCGTTATGACAGAATAGATAATACCTAAGATAATAACAAAGTTTCCGAAATATTGATTTGCGACAAATGCGATTAATGTCGTGATATCTCCTAGTGGATTGACGGGAGCATCCTTGCTGGCAGCCGCAATATCCGCAATGGTTGACGGATCAAAGACCGTCATAATGATGGATATGAGAACGAGAAGAGAAACGGTAATGATTGCGAATGACTTGAAATGGGACTTCGCAAGATATTTGAACAGCTCTAGGTTAAACATTAAGAATGAGCCTCCTTTAATGATAAAATGCCATAAAATGCGATTCTAGCGAGGCTTGTGATTCACGCAGAGAAACTAATTCATGGGAAGCTAGCGCTTGAATCAGACTGTTAATACGACCTTCTTCCATTTCTATGGTTAGCTGCAGCCGGTTATCGTCGGAAGAAGTTATTGCAAACGGTCCTTGTTGGAACGATTCATAATCACTGGCATTACCAAAAGTCAGGACGTAGACTGTCCGGTTCATGCGAATGAACTCGTTAGCATGAGCAATCGAGACGAGGCGTCCCTGCTTGATAATGCCAATGCGATCGCACGTACCTTCAACTTCCTCAAATAGATGGGAAGACATCAGAATGCTCTTGCCCTGCGCCTTCTCCTCCTTAATTAACGAGACGAAAGCGGCCTGCATAAGCGGATCGAGTCCAGTTGTCGGTTCATCAAGCACAATGACCTGAGGATCATGCATGAAAGCGCAAATGATGCTGACCTTCTGCTTCATCCCCTTTGACATACGCTTCACCGGGATAGACGGGTCGAGTTCGAATCGATCTATTAGCGCCTGAGCTTTACCGCTGCTTGATAAGCCGCGCATGCGCGAAGCATGCTGGATTAGCTCGGTGCCGGTCATATGGCTGGGAAGTGCAATTTCTGCTGGCAAATAGCCGAGTTGCCGCTGAATGCTCTTGGTTTCACGCCAGCAATCTTGGCCCAGTATAGTAGCGCTCCCGCTATCCGGTCGAATAAAGCCTAGCAGATGGCGAATTGTTGTCGTCTTGCCCGCCCCATTAGGACCTAGAAAACCAAAAACCTCCCCTTCCCCAATAGTAAAAGATAAATCAAAAACGCCTTTGTTCGCTGCGTATTTCTTAGTTATATTATTAACGGATACAATGAACACTTCACAAACACACTCCTCAATTGAAAATTCCAACAACATGTCGTATGATTTTAGTCTAAGATCTTCCGGCAACATGTTCAACCGACAACTTCGTCACATATGTCGGAATTATTCGTTTACAGAATAGAGGTAATAACTATGCCAACTTCTTCTAACACAATGGTACAAACAAGACAGAATTTAATGGAAGCGTTCTGGGAGCTGTACACCATTAAACGAATAGAAAAGATTACGATTAGAGAAATAACCTCACGTGCCGGGTACAACCGCGGTACTTTCTATGAGTATTTTAAGGACGTATACGACCTTCTATCGCAAATAGAGGATGAACTGATAGCGGATATGCAGCAATTTACACCTGTCAGTTTACTTACCGACGCTCCAATCCCGCTCGATCACATGATGAATAAACTCGTCACACATCGCAAATATTTAGCTGTTCTTCTAGGGGACCACGGGGACCCCTCGTTTCAAAGTAAAATAAAAACCAGCTACCGCAACATGATCGTACAACAGCTGGCTAATACCGGTATTAAATTGAATATGGAATTAGAGATTGTGCTTGAATATGCGCTCTCAGCCATGATAGGAGTAACAGGCAGTTGGCTTCAGCAAGGAGAAAAAATTCCACTTGATCAATTAGTTAAACTTCTACAACGCATAACTCAAGATGGCCTATTACAGACGATTCGAACACAAATATAAACAAGAACCATCATCGAAATAAGGCAACATTCTTCTACTTTTGAAGAATGTTGCCTTATTCATCTCCTCTACTCAAGCCCAAGCTCATCATACCGAACAGAAGCAATATTGTGTCTTTTGTAAAAATCCATCAAAATGGGATCAAGCAGCATTCGTCTTTCGGCATCCCGTTCTTCTGCTATTCTAATTCCATCAGTTTCTGCGTTGCCGAATTGGCGCATCTCTTCATTATTATGACCTGGATGTAATATAACTGTATACGATCCTGCTGAATTTGATTGAAGCCCCATTATATGGTTATCTAAATATTGGGTATGCAATTTTACACAATCATCATTGTCTTCATAAGGTATATAATTATTAGGAAGTGGCTGGTGATAGTGGATCGTATTCATTAATTCCCTTTCCTTGCACCAAACATCTAGCCATGCATGATAACCATCAATGAATTGTCCAAAAAACATGTGCTCATCTACATAGGAGATGCGAAATCCTAGCCGGCATAGCCGCTCATATTGCATAATCGTCTCTGCTATAGCTTCGTCAAGATTCACCTGGCTCATTAAAGAAGGATGCGGCAGAAAGTACCCATGTTGGTCTATAAGACTGGGCACCTGACTCAAGGGAAGAACAGGCCTCCATTTCACCTTATCCCATTCAGCATTCATCGTAATATGCATGCCAAAACAAATCTCTTTATGACTAGCAAGTAATTCAGCTCCTTCCTCAACATACAGTCCCGGAGCCATAACGCTTACATTTTTGACCATCCCTGCTTTGCATACCTCGGCAATTGCTTCATTTGCTGAGCGGCTGCCTCCGAAATCATCCCCACGCAGTATTACCTTGATCATGCTGACACCGCCATATACTAACCTGCCGACTGACTCATATGAGTCTGCATAACCTCAGCGAGTCTCAGAGATATTTTCTCCATGCCAAAATTGGATGGATGGATAAGATCGGAAGTCAGACCTGCTCCTTGCGATAACAGCTCTAACCCATTTAAGTGGATAAGCCTTGGCAAATTTAACAGCTTGACTTGTTTTTTAACTGCTTCCCGATAGGGATTAACTAACGGATCTCCGTCGAAATCTCCTTGCATGGCAAACATGTCTATACAGAAAATCCATTTGTCCTTGTGTGTACTGGCAATCTGCGGCAGAAATCGTTTCAGTTTGTCCTCAAACACGGAAACAGGAACCGGCTTGTTAAGAGCAACATCCCATTTTACATTGATTCCAAGTTCCAACGTTGCAAAATCCCAATCAGTCCGGCCAGCTATATAAGCGGCAGCTGTAGCATCTAAGAGCGCGCTGCCCGGGAACCCTAAATTAATCAAATCGGCTCCCAAGCTGTTGGCCGTTTTCATGACATAGGTGGAACTTGGAAGGCCGGCCGATGCTCCATGCGTGATAGATGAGCCGTAAGCAAGCCAGCGCAACGAAGGCTTGTCCTCCGGCAGAGGGGCTGCAATTGCGCCTTCAACAAGCTCTATATCGGCAATATTGGCGTTTATCGGTAGCAGAATTCGAACCAGTTCCGGATTAAAGCATGCGCCTTCTTGTTCGGCTATAGCTCTCATTAATGATAGCTTTTCCGGCTTTCGGATACGCAGCTCGGGACTAACCCCAATGAACACGTAAGGCTCCGGCTCGGGGAAAGAGCCGTGAAAGACTTCCGCAAGAGCTGCCCCGGGTTGCAGCTCGTACGCCAGCTTAACTCTTATCATAACCTCGTCACTTTGCATGCGAAACCTAATTTCGGAGCCACTCATGCAAAAGGAGGTTTGCTGCGCCAAAGCATTCAGCTCCAAACGCACGGCATTCGGGACTCTGCTCCATACCCTTTTTCCTTCATGCTCTATTTGTTCGGCGAAATTATGAAGTTCCAGTTTCATTCGCAAGATCTCCAATCCATCACAACCGCTTTATATTCGTTAGGGTGTAACAGAAGATCATGATAAATCTCGGGTGCCTGATCCGGGCTGATGACATGGCTGATGAAACGCGATGCATCCAGCTTTTTTTCGAGAATAAGCTGGAAGGCGGTCGAAAACACCCATTCCACATCCATGCTGACGCCACGTTGAGGCCGAACCGGATAACGATACATATGCGCACCGCGAATCGACTTTCCATGAAGATGCACGTCCCACATGATCGCATTCAAATCTCCCTCTACATGCACGCGAGGAGAGCCTAGCAGAATGATTTCTCCCATTGGCGACGTCGTTTTTACGCAATTCTCAATGACGCGAACATGTCCTACGGCATCAACCGTAAATGGAGCCCCTTCTCCGCCGGTTAATTGAAGAACTTTCTCCACTTGCGAAGAAGGATTGACATCCACGACTTCCTTAATTCCAAGCGATCTAGCCCATTCGCATCTTTCTTGAAGAGGATCTACGCCAATGACTCTGGCTCCCTTCAACTGATACATGAGCGCGGCAAGCACGCCTACAATGCCAAGTCCATATACTACAACGGTATCTCCAAGGCGCAGGTTGGTCATGTTGGGGGCTGTCATGGCAATCTCCACCATGCAACCAAGAGCCGCTTCAACGGGATCCAGTTCAGATGGCACTTTGAAAAGATGCCCCCATTGATGCCCCTGATCGTGAACGAATCTTTCTCTCGAGGCATGCTTGCCGGCGTAAAATACCCGGTCACCAATTTCGAAATCCGTGACTTCGCTGCCTTTTGCTTCAATGATTCCAATCGAACCGTAACCTGGCCGCACCGGAAACTCGGTTCCCGGCTCAATGCCTTTTAGCCTTGCTAATTCCGTGCCGGCACTGATGATGGATGCTTCATTGCGGATGATGACTTCCTTTGCGCCTAACGGTGAATCATTGAACGTCTCTTGACCAATCGTTACGCGGTTGCATTCCGGAAATTCGATATAGGTAACCATTCTCCATACTCCTTTATTTGAATCGAATATGATTGGCATGCTTGGTGTGCAGCCATAAATCGTCTTCATTGTTGATTTTTTTATCGTTCAAGTAGAAATCCTCTATTAAAATATGATCGACCGTCGAAGAGGCTGTTCCGCCGATGAGTGAGCAGGTGTAACCGCTGTTGAACGGCTGCTCGATAGCCTGAATATTTTTAAAATGGATGTCCTGAATACTTCCTTTAACCTTATCCTCATTCCACTTAGGCGAATCAACCACTCTAATATCGATCAGTTTATCGTAAAAATGCTCGATTCTGATATTCTCATAGCGAACATTTCTAACTAAGGCGCGGTCCCCGTTATGGATGCTGAATACAGAGCCAAATCCATGTACGGCAATGACATCAATATTCTCAAACACGATATTTTCCACAAGGCCGGTTCTCAACTCAAATCCGATCTCTAGACAATTCCCGCCGTTCTCTTCGGCTGAATACATAACGCTGTTTCTGATGATCACGTCCCGTACATCATTGGCCCAGGTTCGTTTCGCGTTTCTTGGCTCGGGGTTATTCAAGGCTTTTACCGCAATGCAATCGTCATTATTGCGCAGAAACACGCCTTCCACAAGAACTTTTCTGGAACCCACAATATCGATGCCGTCAGAGGATACGCAATGACCAATCTCCTTAATGTTACGAATTTGAACATCCTCGCAATCGCCCAGGACAATCATCCAGTTGGGAGGCTCTATTAATATAATTCCTTCAATGGTTACATTCCTGCAGCCCTCCAGCACAACGAAATGACGGCGGTCCGGACCATCGGCCGGCTCAAGCGACCCATCCAGTATTCCATAACCGCAAATTCGGATGTTCTCGGCATCCGTAGCCCGAATGACCCCGCGAACAACGGCTCCTCCCTCTATATAAAGAGTCTGATTGCTCTTCAGTCTCAGCGTGCCTACTTCATGAATCAGCCCCGCCTTGAAATAAATCACATCCTGATCATTCTCGGAGGGCGCACTTTTCATAATCGGATTAGCAAATATAAACAAGGGATATTTTTGATCGTTAATTTCCACGAATAAGTTCATTGGCTCTTCAATTACAAAAGATACGGACCTTTCTTTCTGTTGATAGTCTATTTCCCGGCTTAACGGTCTGATAGATATCCTCTCAATCGGAAAATCCGTCTCGATTTCGATCTCCGCTCTGCCCTCCATGGAAAACGATGCAAAGCAAGCCACGGTAGCATGGAACAAAAACTCCCGGTTTCCATTAACAAATAGACGCAAGCCTGTTGCTGACGGGCAATATCCAGAATAGTTATAGGCAGAGATGCCTGAAGAATTCATTAACATGCGCGTTCCTCCCTTTATATATGAATCAAACGTCCTTCTCTGGCGGATTGGGCTGCCGCTTGCAGCATGCGCAGGGAAGCTATTCCGTCATTACAGTCCACGGGTGAAGATTCGTTCTGCAGGATTGCCGCAACAAATTTCCGGATAACTCCGCTGTCGGACTGACTATCATTGGTTTGCATGCCGGCAGATTGATACCTTTCCACGCTGCCATCCGCATGGACAACAATAAGCGGATGAAGAGGATCTTCCAGAATTTTCATAATTCCATTTTCTCCGTAGATGATAGTGCTATTATCTTCTTCGCCGTAATAGGTCCAGCTTAAGGCCATCGTACCCAGCACGCCTCTCCTCGTCCGAAAGACGCAGACCATATTGTCGTTTACGGCTACCGGCGAACCATTCTCATCGGATTTATGAAGCGTCCCATCAAGTGCAGCAATTTCAGACAAGTCGTCATCAAGCAAAAATCGTACAAGATCGAATTTATGTATGCCTAGGTCACCTGCGGCGCCAAATACGGACCTTGTCTTGTCGAAGAACCAGGATTTTGTGCTTTTAACATAAGCCCAGTTTTCCGGACCGCTATGTCCAAATGTCACGCGAATGGATAACACTCTCCCAATGGCCCCTTTCCGGAGCAGCGTCCTCGCCATTTGGTGCGACTCGTTAAAACGTTGATTATGCGCGATCATTAAAATACGATTTGCTTGCAATGCGGCTTCTTTCATCGCTTCCGCCTCTTCTATCGTCACGCTTATGGGCTTCTCGCAGAGAACGTGCTTGCCTGCGCGGAGTGCTGCAATAGAAAGGTCATGATGCGTTTCATTGGACGTGCAAATGCTCACGGCATCAATGCAGGGATCTTGGAGCAGGTCCTCCGCTGATTCTTTTATGTTACTTCCGTATTTTTCAGCCATTCTTGCGGAGCGTTCAGGATTACGATCGTAGACAGCCGCAAGCTGCACGTCTTCATGTCCGGCATATTCAGGCGCATGGCGAAATTGCGCAATAGATCCGCATCCGATGATGCCTACTCGGATTGACAACATCTCCACTCCTTCATTTCTTAATTTCTGTATGATTAAGTATATCCGCCTCCATAAACAGCCTCTAACAGTTTGAAAACCTTCCATAACAGTCTAATGACTAATTCTGCAAATCAAAAAGCCGCCACATGGGTGACGGCTTCGAACTTTTCGTTAATCAAATTTTTCCCACGTGCCAATGGAGGACTGATTAGCGTACAGTCCAGCGTTATTGGCATTCGGATTACATGAAACGTATAGATTTGTGGCTAATGCCTTATAAGATTTGGAACCATCCGAATTCACAACCTCCTGGAATTTCTCCCATTGTTGTATTTGATCCGAAATGGCTTGCAGCGGAGCATCTGTCCAGCTCGCATTGGCTTGCACGTATTTTCCGTTTGTTGCCTTGAAAGATACGGTTCCATCCCCGTTGTCTATTCGATCAAAGGTCTCCCAAGCTTGGGCGTTAGAGGCAACGGCTAATAACGGCGCGAAATTCTGATCTACATGCGCACGTACATATAAACCGTTTGCCTTCGCCTTTAAAGTTATGGTCCCAGAGTTTGGCGTTGTCCCGCCAGCGCGTTCAAAAGCACCTAAATCTTTGGCGGAACCTTGCGGCCTTGCAGCGGACCCGAACAAATTTTTAATTTCACCTTTGCTTGCAATGTAGTTCCAGTCCGGTGCCCAGCGGTACCAGGAGATTGGTTGGTTAGCCGTTGTCTGCATGAGCGCTTCTTGGTCGAAAACGAGCGCATCACCCGGTGTATCCGTTGACGTTCCAGCATCTATACTGCTGGAGGATGGTCCGAGAGTGTAATCCGCGTTGTTCGTATTAACGAATTGAGGACCGCTCGAACCCGCCTGACCGGAAACATTATTATTGGAGAAAACGCTATTCGTATATCCACTGGAAAAGGTATAGAACATGGCTCCGTTTGCTCCAATGGTGCTTTGATGGACAATGTTGTTACGTACGTTTACCTGGTCCGTTGAATCCTGCCCGGCAAAAACAAGTCCCGAGTTTACTTGGATATAAGTAGGCTCTTTGCCATTGTTGGAAAGGGTATTATTAAAAATACGGGAATAAGCGCTGTCTGTAATCGCTATGCCGAGACCGCCATTTTCGAAAAGCAGATTGTTTTCGATTTTAGCTCCGCCTTTATGGAATGAAAGATCCACAATAATGCCGTTTCCGTCCGTATGGTAGTTCGAGACGTCTACATTATGATAGGAAACATTGTTTCGTATCACATTATTGGTACCGTACATTCCCCAGAAATTAATGCCGCTTGACCAGGAACCCGTATTCGGGTCCCACCCTGTACGTCCGACAAGGTTATTCTCAACGAGGACGTCGCTTGCATTAAAAATAGAAATACCGTTTTGACCGCATCGGTCAATGACATTATTACGAATATTCAGGTGAGATACCGTTTGGTAAGGCGAGATGTCTCTGCCATCCTCCTGGTAAATAATCTGGCTCGCTGCTCCTATATTGATCGCAGATCGCCAATAGTTTCTAATAATAAAACCTTCAATATTAATATAACTGCCATTTCCCGTTCCTTGCTGCCCTTCACCGTAATAAAAGGCAACACCAGAGGTTCCATTGCCATCAAGGATCGGTATCTCGCCGGGATAATTTCGAATCGTAATATACGCATTGGCACTTCCGGACTTCGTTAAGTAAGTTTCACCCGTGTATGTCCCCCCTCGCACATAGATCGTATCGCCAGGCTGCACCGCTTCCATTGCTTTGGCAATTGTCGGCCATGGCGAATTGATCGAACCGTCATTTGAATAGTTGCCATTTGGGGCAACATAATAGTTTGATGCTGCATGTGCCTTGGGTAACGGAACAGCCATGCTTACCGCGAATAACAATGCTGCAAGAACCGTCATTGTTTTTCTTAAATGCTTCAAACCAATCATCCTCCTGTTATTTAAGTAAAGGTAGCCTTTTGTAAGTCGTTATCGTTTCTCTTCCTCCCCTCTAACGCCCTTATCTACCGGTGGACGCTTCTACCTTTATAATAGACGGGAGATCTTTGTACTTCTAACACTGCGGTTACCATTGTAAGCACTTTCATGACTGCAACTTATACGTTTTTCATATGCATAAAAAGCGGCCTGCTCAAATGGCAGGCCGTGTATCAATCAGGATTGCTTTTGAAGCTGCATGAACAATTTATACAATAGAACTGCGGATTCAGCCCTAGTAGCCTTTTGAGACGGATTAAACTTTCCGGCTTGGTCGCCATTCAGCAAACCTGCGGCCCGCAATTGAATTACGCTGTCTTTTGCATATTCAGCAATCTTCTTGTCATCCTTGAAAGAACTAACCGGTCTTTCCGGAAGATTCAGCTGAAGAATTTGAATCGCGCGCCGTGTCATAACAGCCATTTCTTGTCTCGTAATAAAGCGGTTTGGACCAAAACTGCCGTCCTTATATCCTTCGACCAAGCCTAAACCTGCTGCGGCGGAAATCGAACGGGAGTACCAGGCACCTGGTGTCACATCTGTAAAACTATTCGATGCAGGAGCGGTTTCCGAAAAAAATGCGGCAAGCATGGACACAAATTCCGCTCGAGTAACCGCCAACCCAGGTGAAAATTGCTTATTGCCCGTACCGGCTAGCATGCCGCGAGCAGCCAACCCTTCAATGCTTTCAGCAGCCCAAGGAACGGTTGCAAGATCATTGAATTTATCCTTTGACGATAAGATCGTAAATCGGCTGAAATGAGCCGGAATGAAATAAACCATGCCTGTCGATGTTTCATACGACGAGCTGCTTATAATATCTAAACCGTGGTTGTCACTAACGTAAGCAGCCACGACTCCATAAGCTTTTTCTCCAGCCTTTAAGACATAAGGAATCTGAAGGCTGACGGACTTATCGGTCTTGAACGTATGAATCGGCTGACCGTCTACAAATAGAGAAACATCATAGACCATGACCGGTTGCTGTCTGTTTGGTCCATTGACCGTTTCGGTCTTTCCATTATGCAGTTCTACAAGAAAACTTTCCTTGTTTGCTTCCAATTCCTTTATAGCGTCTGTTTTCATCGTCATGGTCAAGAATGGAGTTTGGAATATAATGGACTGTATCCCCTTCTTCTGTGCTTCTAACATGGATACTGCCGGCAAGTGGAACCGAACCTGATTGAGTGCTCCAATCGCTTCGAGCTTAATGACTAAAGAATTGTTGTTAGTTAAAGCTGTCTGAATGGCGGTTTGAAGGACCGTATCGCTTAATGTAATGTCCGGCGATGAAACGGACTCTTCAGGAATTATGCTGACGGTGCCTGCCTTTACGGTAATCCGCGGAGTATAATCAATAACCGTATTTCCGGTTGCAGGAGTATCAGGAGGATTATCTGTAGGATCTGGAGCTGCTGCTAGTTTAATAGAACCGTATCCTTCCGTACTCTGCCAGCCTTGACCTGTTCCGTCAGACCAATTTAGCGTTCCGGTTCTTCCGGAAGTGCCATTTGTATCATTGATTTGCAAGTCTAGTCCTAGCACGTCGTCCACCGAATGGCCAAGCGTCCATTTCATCTTCGCTGAAATCCAATACTCGGTTCCGTCGGCCTTTGCATAGGAGACTAATTCTTCTGCCTTTTTGCTGTTAATACTTTGTTCATTGGCATAATTGATTCTGAATTGGCCATCATCATTTTGATACAACGGCGTCTTCTGATTATTCTCGTCCTTGAAAAATTCAATGGAGTCTTGTTCGTAAACATTAACATT
Source organism: Paenibacillus sp. MMO-177 (assembly GCF_037147795.1). Classification (NCBI taxonomy): domain Bacteria; kingdom Bacillati; phylum Bacillota; class Bacilli; order Caryophanales; family Paenibacillaceae; genus Paenibacillus; species Paenibacillus sp. MMO-177. The sequence continues at coordinate 244,552 of NZ_JBBCUR010000001.1, forward strand.
ATCCTTATTAAGGGACGTACTGCCGGTGACATGAGCAAGGACATACAAGTATTGATCATCCCATAACAAACGGAATGTTCCTTTTTTCTGGCTTTCTCCTGTCTTGATCTCTGTTCTCAGTTCGGCCCCTTTGCTCCACAAAGGATCAATGCCGCTTTGAAGTTCAAGCTTTGGCGTGCCTTTCGGTACATAAGCCTTATTCTCATTCTGCTCAACCAATTGGAGCTTACCCAGGGTCTGCTTATCATCGGCTTGATTAAGGTCGGTATTGTTCCATGCGACTTCTTGATCATTGTTCGTCAATTTTATATCGAACCCTATCAATTGCGATTTGGACAACGTCTTGGCCGGAAACGGAATTTTGCTTTCTACGATATACCCTCCAGGTATTTCCTTCACAACGGCATTAAAGCTGCCCCCACTGGTCACACCGGATCTTGATACACGAAGCATACGGTCATTATCGCCTTCATAAGAAGACTGCTTGTCGTAATCTCCATTAATAAAGATATCTACATGATCGCGGCTATCGATTGTCGAGTCTTTTACATACATCAACAGATAAAGATTTCCTTCGTCCCATAGCGTCTTAAAACTGGCGGAATCGGATAACTTTGTCTCATTAAGAAAATCCCACGCGCGATCGGCCTTCGCGTCAATAGCATCCGGTTTTCCCTTTGCCGCATTCGTTAATAGATTCGTCTTGCCCAACTGTTCCTTAATGGACAAGTTATCGACAAGAATAGGCGTTGTATCGTTGTATGCATCAGGGTCGCCGTTCCAGTCAGGCGCGCCTTGCACAAGGAGCTGAAATTCTTCAATTTTTCCCGAAGACGGCGTGGAAATCGTACCTGCAATTTGCTGCCATCCGGTTGCTGACGGCGTTACTTTCCCTATCATGTACGTATTGCCGTCTTTCGTGCCTTGCCCGTTTACCGGATCGCTGTCCATGACAATCTTGACATAGAGCGCAATTTGCTTGCCCGTTGCGGCTGCTTGATCAGGCAATTTAACGTACCCGCTTACATTATAGGTCTTATCGTTTTTCACTTTAGATGTAATTGACTGGTATATGCCGTTCCAGAATGCGGTACGACCCGAAATTTGAAGACACTGATAGCCGCTTTGGCAGGCTTGAATACTGTTTATGCTGCTAATGCTGCTTTCCAGAGCGCTCCAACCGGCAATTCCGGTCTCGAATCCCTGATTGGACAACAGTTCAACAGCCTTCGGAGGTTCTGGAGGAAGCTCCTCATCCGGGATAACGGCATCCGGATTGGAATTGGTATATGAAGTTGAGAAGGCTCCCAAGTCAACCCTTCCGTTTTCAGCTTCGCGCTCTGCCGGCGTAAAAATGTGCTCAAGCCCACCTTTGCCGATGATATAATCCATATCCGGTGCGAATGTAAACCAATCTACCGGTTGGCCAGTCGTTTGTTTTTTTAAAGCTCTATGGTCAAACACAACAGTATCCTGAGGTCCCTTGCTGCTGTAGCCTCGATCTATGTCTGGTGAATCGTCTGCTAGTGTAAAATCTGCGTTTGCCGGGTCTTTAAACTTCGGATTATGCGCGCCAGGCTGGCCGGAAATATTGTTTGCGATGATTTCGCTGTCCTCATCAAAAGGAATATTTGTCTTTAATCCGTTTTTATTTCTCTGATAAACAATATTGTTTGATAGGTCAATGTTGTGATGTGCCTCCCAAAACGCCATGCCTGTGGGGCCATTGACATAATCCGGGTCTTGGCCATTCTCATAAAGCGTGTTATTACGGATTATCGCATTGCTGGCATCCGTCCATGCAAGACCCACACCGCCATTCATAAAGAATAGATTATTCTCGACGACAACCGACGTATGAGGACCGCTAGTATCCAGAATCATTCCGTTACCGTCGGTATGCCTTGCGGAAACATCAATATTTTGATAAGAGACATTATTGCGAACATAGTTCTCGCTCCCGTTCAGATCAAGGAAATTTAATCCGCTTGACCATGAGCCAAAGGTCGTATCGTAACCTGTTCGGCCTACAATATTATTCTCATACGTGATGTCCGAAGCGCCGGATCCGGAAGAAATACCATTCTGGCCAATGCGGTCTACAAGGTTATAACGGATTTTATAATGCGTCGCCGGAGCTCCGATATACTGTCCATTGGAATCTTTCTCGCGGTAACCGATTGTAACGGCTGACATGATGTAATTTTGCATAACCAAGCCTTGAATGACTATATAGTTGGAGCCGGCATTTCCAAAGAAAGCGGCTATTCTTGTCTTGGAACTGCTTCCCGTATGCCAATAATCCGAACCGTCAAAAATCGGAACTTCATTCGGATAATTTCGAATCGTAATCCAGGCGTTTTCCGTTCCCGAACAAGTAATATCCGTGCTTTGCTCATAGAAACCGCCACGGATGTACAAGGTGTCACCCGGCTTTGCAAGGGACACAAAATGGGCAACGGTCGCAAACGGACTGTTCAAGCTGCCATCATTCTGATCGCTGCCTGTTGATGACATAAAATATTCCTTACCTTCGGAAGGCAGCGATACGGTTACCGTGCATTTCACGGTCAACGCAGTGCCTGCTACATGTCCTTCAACCTGGAAGGTTCCCGTATTGGCGTATTGGTCTGGGTCGATCGAATCCCATACAACCGTCTCTAAACCTGTGGATTGATCGCTATAAGTAACGTTAATGGTTGACGGCAGCTGAGGAACAATGTCCTTTTGCGTTGTTACAGAGGCATCCGTGAACGATACAATCGTTTTGACAGGACCCGCCTCTTTCTTCACGAGCGAAAGATCATCGAGATATACTACGCTATCTGAAACATGCTTTATAGATAAATATTTGTTCGTCTTTGGACTAATCGTAACGGAGAATGCTTCCCATGAGTCCGTTTGAGTAACCTGAATCCATTTTGCGCTGCTGTTATCCCAGGGGAAAAAGATCTCAACCGCTCCATCACCCGCGTTTGATTTAATATAGCCGGACAAAATATAATCAACGTTATCTTCGACAGGAACTTGCTGCTCATATCTCTCGTAAGCGCCTATGGCACCATCAATTTTTAATGCTTTGGAACCGCCATGCGCAATACTTGCGTCATCAACTACCTGAAAGTTATTGCCGCCCGAAGCCGCCCAGTTGGCGGTCCCCTCCTCAAAATCGCCGTTTGCCAGAACATTACTTGATGCCGCTGCAGCGATCGGCGGAGCCTCGACAGGGAACATGGACAAGCAGACGATCAGACATAGAAATGCCATTAGGGCTGGCTTGCATCGCTGAGCTAGAATTTTAGCATGTTTCAACATTTTTAACCCTCCATGAATTCATTCCGAATTTAGGAACCGCTTTCAAAAGTATTCTTGCTATCTATCCCGTGATCTGGTTCTCTGAATCATCCTCTCTTCTGTATCAGATTTACGAAGAGTATATCGTCCCGATCCCACTTGCTCTATCAGTAAAATAACCAACTATAACATTCTCATGACCGAAATTTGCGTATGTTCCGCTTCTCTCACAAATTGCTGGACAACAGTCATAATCAATTTCATAATGGGGTTACTTATCCAAAGAAAGGGCTTACACATGAAAATACTATTACAAAATAATGAATGGTTTAGGTCTATCCGCATAAAATTTATTCTATTGTTTTTGCTGGTGATCATGCCGCTTGTTTTTTTACTTTTTTATAATAACAACTACGCGAAAAACATCGTTGAAAAGCAGGCCATTCAAGCCCATGAAACCACATTGGCCAATTTCGTCAAACAAACGGACGATATAATGACGGCGGCTGAAAGATATTTAATTAATGTTCAGCAGCAAGAGCTTGACGTGAACAGCATGGATCTTTCTTTGGCTGACCAAACAAACTATACGCTGACAAAAGTGAGAGTCAGCAATAAGTTTAATGCCAACCAGAGCAATATGACCGGTATCGATACCCTTATGCTTTACTCTTTGAAAAACAAAGAAGCCGTTATTTCCTCCAATCAATCGGATTACCAGGCAAAACTCGAAGCTGCCAACCAGCTGATGGCGGAGAGAAGCAAGCTTCAGCCGGTATTGCAGCGCGGGCTTCTCGATACAACTTATTACACGCTTAATGGAAGCCACTATCTTATCCGCATTTATAATGCAAGCTCTACCCTGCAGCTTGGCGCATGGTTTAATTTGAACAATCTGCTTGAATCTCTTAATATAAGAAATTCGGTTATTTTAGATAAGAATGGGACTCCGCTTGTAAACGAAGGCTTAACGGATGAGCAATTGGAGTGGATTAGACAAACCATAAATTCAAATCCAATTGATACAAGCCCCATCGAACGTACCGTGACAATAGATCATGAGCAGCATCTGTTTATCATGAAATCATCTGCTTCTATGGATCTGCGATACGTCATTCTTATTCCGTCCAGCGATATCGTGCAAAAGCTGTCTTTTTTTCAAGAGGTCATTTTGCTCATTCCAGCCGCAATCGTGGTTATCATTATTCTGTATCTCGTCTTTATGCAGCGGATTCTTATCCGGCCCATGCAACAAATTATCGGCGGAATGAGACGATTGTCTCATGGAAATTTTGATTTGCGTCTTGAGCTCCCCGCTTCCACCGAATTTCAATACATGACGTCCACTTTCAACAATATGGCAGAAGAAATTAAAAGTCTTAAACTATTTATTTATGAGGAAAAATTGCGCGTGCAGCAGGCAGAAATGAAGCAGCTGCAAATGCAAATCAACCCACACTTTTACGCCAACAGCCTGAACATCATAAACGGCATGGCCCAGTTGCACGATTTTCATTCTGTTCAGGAAATGACCCGCCTTCTTGCTGCTTATTTTCGATTTGTAACAACAAGTTCTAGACAGGTCATTACTTTGAGGGAGGAAATTGAACATATCCGCAATTATCTTGCGATACAGAAATACCGATATCCTTCAGCTCTGCTTTTTGACGTCCAACTTGCACAAGAATTGGAACTGCTTCATATTCCTCCGCTAACGGTGCAACCATTTATTGAAAATGCTATTATTCATGGCTTCCGCAGAAAGATTAATCCGTTTACTATACGATTGCATGCCGAAAGGATGAATCCACTTGCCAATGAAGAAATTAACCAAGTTAAATTAGTAATCGAAGATAATGGAGCCGGGGTAAGCGAGGAGCAATTAAAGAATCTTCAGCTTGTCGCCCAGCAATCCCAATCGGATAACAAACATCTTGGCATCTGGAATGCGCTGCGGCGTTTGAAACTTTATTATGGTGAGGATCAAGTCTTTTGTAATTTTCAGCACGCCGAGAATGGCGGGCTAAACATTATTGTGACCATCCCTTTCAGTACCGAATCACCAGACTGCTAGAAGTAGTCATCTAACTGCTATACATGAACAAAGATGTTCTTTATAGTAGTAGAACATCTTTTCTCGAGATAAATTTATTTGAACGGGAGGCTTCCTTATGTACACCTTGTTGATCGTCGACGATGAGATGATTGCCGTAAAAGCTATTGCCTCCGGAATTGATTGGAGCGGCTTGCCGATATCCTCTATTTATGAAGCCTACGATTACGATGAAGCCGTTGAACTGCTGACTAATCATTCTATTGATATTCTCATCACGGATATTGAAATGCCCGGAAAAAGCGGATTGCATCTGCTTGAATTCGTTCATCAACATTACCCCGATCTCGCTACCATTATTACTACAGGTCATGCCAATTTTGATTACGCCCAGAAAGCCATTAAACATGGCAGTCTGCATTACCTCTTGAAACCTCTCGACTTCAGCGAATTAAAAGGTTTAGTTACAAACGCTTTAATGAAAATTAACGAAATGAAAAAAGTAAAGCAATACACAGCCGATTACGATACTTACCAGAAACAATGGAACCAACAGCTGCCGATATTACGAGAGCGATTCTGGCAGGATTTAATCAATGAGCGCTCTTCTGTCGCCCAAGATAAGCTCCAGGCTGCTGCGGAGCTTTATCATATCCCGGTTACGGAGGATATGCATGTGCTTCCCATTCTTATTAGCGTTGAACAATGGCAGGCAGCTTTGACGACTCGCGATGAAGAGATTTTGGAATATGCTTTGCGAAACGCTGCCGATGAGCTATTATTGGGAACTTATCCGGGTCAAATTTTACAAGAGCGTCATGGTTCTAATGTCGCTCTTCTATTTTTCGAGCGCCTCGAGGACTGTTCCTCTCTCTTTACAAGTGAGATGACGGAGAGATGTACCAAATATATTCAGCAATGCAGAACGTATTTCAGGGTCAATCTCTCTTGCTATATCGGAGAAGCAGTCCCCATCCCTTCCGTATCTGCCATGTTCCGCGAATTGATACTTATGGAGAAAAATAATTTAACTAAACACCAAACGGTTCTTTATTACAGAGATCACAAGGAAAATCATTCGGAAAGCCGACTCACGCTCCCGCCTTATACGGAATGGCAAACCCTAGTGGAAACCCGCAAAAAGAATGACTTAATTGAACGTATTCATTTATGGTTTGACGGCATGTTGGAAGAATCTGCAACTCCACAATCCTTGCAAGCCTTTTACGGAAGTTATTTGAATTTATTTTACCAAGTCGGGATAAATAAAGGCATATCTAGTCTTCCATTTGACCTTGATTGTAATTTACAGTCAGCCTTGCGCTCGATTCCGCATGCCCGTGAATGGGCGATTCAAGTAGCGGAACGTTTTTTTGAGTGGAACGAAGAACAGCCCAATTACCAATCCAGCGTGATTGAAGCGGCCTCCGACTATATTTATGAACATCTTGACAATGAATTATCGCGAGAACAGATTGCCGAGCATGTTCATTTAAACCCTGCTTACCTTTCAAGACTATTTAAGAAAGAAAAAGGAATCTCGCTTAGCGACTTTATTGTCAAAGTTCGAATGGAAAAGGCGAAGCAACTTCTTCAAGAGCCTGAAATAAAGATAAGCAATGCCGCTTCCTCCGTTGGCTATACCCACTTCTCCCATTTCGCGAAGATGTTTAAAAAGGTGATTGGACAAACTCCACAGGAATATCGGAATGGTTATTTAAAAAAGTAGTTACTACACAAAGAAGCTGTACAGGATCACCTGTACAGCTCTTGTTTTGATGTGTTATTTTTTCGCTGCAAGAAATGCATCGAATTGTTTTTGCTTTTCCGCAATGATCTTGTCGAGACCGCCGGCTTTCATCTTCGCAATGAATTTCGGAAGCACTTCCTCCGGATCTACCGCTCCAACCTCAAGTGCGGAGAGGAATTCCGGACCGATGTTATTCTGTACCGCTACCTCTGATTTGACCGGTTCAAAGTCAAAAACAAAGCCAAGTCCAGGAGATGCAATGGCGTTGCTGTTAAATTCCTTAAACTTATCCCATTTTGTCGGGTCCTCATTATCCCACAGATAATTTAGGAATTGGTCGCCAAACATCCATGCCGAACCAGGATTGTACGTACGTTTACTTGGATCAACACCTGCAGGCAGCTTGATGACGTTGTCGCTTACTTTTTCGTAATGTACGCCTTCAATGCCGAAGTCTAATAAATTTAGAAGCTCTTTATCAGAATGAAGAAGATTAATAAACATCATGGCACGCTCAGGATCTTTGGAAGTTTTAGAAATACCCAGCATGGAATTGGTCGTTTCTCCCGTAGTAATATAGGCCGGGGTCAGCTCGATCTGTTGGAGTGGGTAACCGACTGTAGCTTCCAGTTCTTTGTCTTTACCCGGCTTGAGTGCTTCTGGCCACATAAATACTTTTCCTGCTTTAGCCACATCGGATGCCGTTTGTTTGCTGGTTGCAGCGTCTTTGTTAATAAACCCTTTAGTAAAGAAGGACCTCATTACTTTATAGGCATCCAGGGCTTCAGGTGTCTCGTAATAATTGTAGATTTTGGTGCTTGTGCCAATTGCCGAGATGACACCAGGGATAGTCGCATCGCCAAGAGAGTCACGCACGCTAGAGAAAGTAGGAAGGGTAGCGGTTTGAGACTCAAACAACGGAGTCATGCCTACCTCTTTTTCTTGCACCGTTTTCAGGAATGGTTCCAAATCCGAAATGGTTTTTACATTGGAGAAATCCATGTTGTATTTCTCTGCAATGTCTTTGCGTACGACCACGCCGCGGCTTGTTCCGATTTCTTTATTGGTTGGTATGGCATAAAGCTTGCCGTCAATTCGCGCGCCTTCCAGAAACTTCGGATTCTCAGTGGCTAGAATGTCTTTGCCATATTTGTTCAATAATTCATCCAACTCGAGAAATGCGCCTTTCTTGGCATTTTGGGCATGACCGTTCCAACTGGCCGTGAAGATAACATCTGCCGGCTCTCCCGTAGCAAACATGAGATTCATTTTGTCATTCCAAGCACCCCAGTCAATCGTTTGAATATCGATGGTTGCGTTGATTTTTTTCGTCAGGATCTCATTCATCTTCTCTTCTACTTTTGCTTCATCCGGTTGCGGGCTGCCTGGGTAGAACAGCGTCAATTTATACGGCTTCAAATGGCTTGCTTGGTCGTCTCCCCCGCTGTTTGTGGCAGTCGCCGTGTCGGAAGTTCCCGTCGGTTTGTTTCCTTCTTCAGTCTTTTTGTCTTCGTTGTTACCGCAAGCGCCAAGCGCCAGCGACATGCAAACCGTAACCGATAGTAATGCGAATGATAACTTTTTCATTGCTTTTGCCTCCCTTTTAAGTGTAAGACTTTTTATTCCTCTATGCTATCCGGTTTTCCGGGTATAGCTATGCCTAACCTTTAACGGCACCAACCGTAAGGCCTTTTACAAAATAACGCTGAAAAAAAGGATAAGCGAATATAATGGGTCCGATACCGACAATACACATCGCCATGCGGGCAGACTCGCTCGGCAGCTCGATATGAGTGCCCCCTGAGGCAATCCCTTGAGCAGCTTGAGTATTTGCGCTTAAATACTGAATGTTTAGCATCGTTTTGTACATTAGGTATTGAAGCGAGACTTTGCTATCATCTGTAATGAAAACAAGACTCATAAACCAATCATTCCAGTACCCCAAGGTTGAGAACAAAGCAACGGTAGCAAGTACCGGCGTGGATAGGGGAAGAATAACGGATCTAAAAATTCTAAATTCGCTTGCCCCGTCAATCTTGGCCGATTCAATTAATTCTATAGGCAAACCCTTAAAGAAGGTTCTTAAAATAAGGACAAAAAACGGCCCTACCAGCATGGGCAAAATAAGCGCCCAATAGCTGTCTTTAAGATGCAGAAACTTCACGTATACCATATACCACGGAACGAGGCCTCCATTAAACAGCATCGTCAGAAACATGAATAAGGAGAAGAATTTCTGATGCGGAAAATCCGTTCTTGCGATGGGGTAAGCATAAAGTGCCATGATAACAAGGCCTATTAGCGTTCCCACTCCTGTTACTAGAAAGGAGTTACCGTAGGATCGCAAAATTTGGCTCATATCTTGAAACAAATAATCATAGGCAGCCGTGCTCCACTGTGTCGGAAAGAAATGATAGCCTTCGTTGATCAATGTATTCTCATCCGTAAACGATACAGATATGACAAGTAATAACGGTATGATACACAACACGGCAATGCCTATAAAAATGAGATTAATGATTAAATCGGCAGTTAGACCAATGTCGTTGAAACTTCTTTTGCTACGAAACAGCATGTATAACTCCTCCTAGAACAGCGCATTTTCCTTGTTAGTCTTCCGAACGATATAATTGGAAGCAAATACGACTACAAAACCGATAATAGATTGATAAAGCCCGGCTGCCGAAGACATACCCGTATCCCCCATTTTTATGAAAGTACGATACACATAGGTATCAATGACGTTTGTCGTATTGTAAAGAGCACCTGCATCAAGCGGAACTTGATAGAATAAGCCAAAATCCGCATAAAATATACGGCCAATTTGAAGAAGCGTGAGCACAATAATTAACGGGTACAGCTGAGGGAGCGTAATTCGAAAAGCTTGCTGCCATTTGCCTGCGCCGTCAATGACGGCCGCTTCATAATATTCTTGATTAAATCCAACCATAGCAGCGGCAAAAAATATCGTATAATAACCGATATTTTTCCATACATTGACGATCGGCAAGATAATCGGCCAATATTGGGAATCGGAGTACCAATCTTTTGAATCTATACCCAAGGCAGGAAGAACCGTACTGTTCATAAAACCATTCTTTGGACTCAGAAACGCGAATACGAGATAACTGACAACGACCATAGATAGAAAGAATGGGAAGAACATTGCGCTTTGATAAAGTTTCGGCAAGAGTTTACTCCTTAACTCATTTAGCAGGATGGCAAGAATTACTGGTAATGTAATGTTCAATAGAATAAAAACGGCGTTATACAATATCGTGTTGCGAGTGATAATCCAGGAGTCATTTGTTGCAAACAAAAATTTGAAATTATCTAACCCAGCCCAAGGACTGCCGAATATGCCGTCCGTGTAATTCACATTTTTGAAAGCAATTAGCAAACCAAACATCGGTACATAATTATTCATTAGTAGAATAATAGCGGCAGGAAGCACCATAACGTAAAGCTGCCAATAACTTGAATAACGTTTCAGTTTTTTTAGCATAGTCTCTAGTCACCTGTTTCTTTATCTTTTGACTTTATTATAAGAATCTCTCTCAATGCCCTCTAACGTTCAGGTTACTACGTATAGCAGTTTGATGACTCATGCCAAAAAGGACAATGCAAGGTTTGCATTGTCCTTTATACAATTGTTTATATCCTCTATCACGCTAAACTTACTTACGGAACGGATGATCTCACGTTCACGTAGGAACTTCAAGCTATCCTGCAAATCCACATCATCCGTCATATCGATGAGCCATTGGTAAGTTGCACGTGCCTTCTCTTCGGCGGCAATATCCTCATACAGGTCTGCGATTGGATCCCCTTTTGCTGTAATATAGGATGCCGTCCAAGGAACCCCGGATGCATTAGCATAATACAAGGCGCTGTCGTGATTGACATAATGCTGTCCAAGCCCCGCTTCTTCCAGCTGCCTCGGCGTTGCGTCCTTCATCAGCTTATAGACCATCGTCGCTATCATCTCGAGATGAGCGAATTCTTCGGTACACTATAGATGTAGTTAATTAAAATCTTGTTGTTTGAAACAAGGAGGTAAGAGTATAATCACTTTCTTAATAGTAATTCAGAGATCCCGCGCCATGCCTACAATGTTATCGATTAACATCCAAACGCCTACGAGTCCCAGTAAAACGCCCGGTGCCTTTTCTGCCCATTCACCAAGGTAGCGCTTTAGTCTGGCTCCGAAAGTAACGCCAATTATGGTAAATGCAAAGGATTGGATAGCAATCATTATTATAGTGAGCACAATCGGTAATTGTATCAATCCGGCGGTAAAACCAACAGTTAATTCATCTAGACCGATGCCGATTGCCACCGCTATTAAGGTCCAGTTGGCTAGCGGCTGGTCGAATGCCTTACTTTGACTTTGATCCTCGTCTTTGTCGAACATAAGAAAATAGATCGCCAATACAATCAAGATTAACGCACCTATTGCAGATAGTGTGCCCTTAAAATATTGTCCGAAGGCTTCTCCTATAATCATACCGGCAATCGGCATAAGGGATTCAGCCATAGCGAAAAAAAGCGCGATTTTCATCTTGTTAGTTGGCTTATTTCTAAGTCCCAATGACGAGGAAATGATTAAAGCATCGAAGCCAAGCGAGAATGTTATGACCCAAGCGAAAAACGATTCCATGATCATGCTCCTTCTTGCTTTCTTTTTAGCCAATATATACATATCAGTAACCTTGTAGTACAAGCATTGAATAAAATCGCCATCGTCGTGAGAATCTAACAAAAAGTTACTAAAAAACGTCCTATAAAGGCTGGTGTTGTACAATGATAAATAAAACCTTATCCGGAATAAGTATGGCGCTAATCACTCTGTTACTTGCCTCTCCTGTGACTGCTGATGCCTATTCGAGGACTGCAAACGGAGGAAACGGCGGGCTGGGAAGTGGAATGGGAATCGAGTCGCACGGCACACATGATGAAATGTCCGCAAAGAGCTACGAGCCTGGACATTCGGATCCTTTAAGAACGAATGCAAGGTCCAATCATGATGTCAGCGTCTACGGAACAGGCACTGGCAGCCAGTTCAGGTATATTAATGCGAACGCTATCGGCTCACCAAATCAAATAAATACACAATCAGGCGACAGATATCATGCAACCGCAGTAACTACGACCAGGAAAAATACAGGTTGGGGTTGGCTCGGATTACTGGGACTGTTAGGGCTTTTCGGAATTCGAAGCCGAAATCCAGAGCGCAACAAATAATAAGGTAGTGAAATAAGTGAAATAAGTGAAATAACGATACAGATTTCGCTCTGGCAACCGCAGGGGGAAATTTGTATCGTTATTTTTTTGATTCTTGGACATCCCGATGTTTACATACAATGAATCATGTTGCCTTGCCTGCCGCTATCCATCGAAAGGAGGTACGAACATGTGGGTTAAGCCCGAATTTAAAATTATTGAGATTTGTGCTGAAGTGACGGCTTATGCTTTGCGGAAATAACTTGTTATGCCGGAGAAATCCGGCATCTCTTCTATAGAGAGGAGAATAGTTATGATCATTAAAGTACTAGGTTCCGCTGCAGGAGGAGGATATCCGCAATGGAATTGCGCATGTCCAAACTGCATAAGAGTAAGATCCGGCGATCCATACGTAAAAGCACGAAGAAATGATTCATTGGCTATAAGCCCAGATGGTATTCATTGGGTACTGCTGAACGCAAGCCCGGATATTTGTAATCAACTGGAAGCACACGCCTGCCTTCACCCTGGCCCTTCCTTACGTGATTCCCCGATCCAAGCAGTTCTTCTTACCGATTCGGAACTGGATCATACGACCGGGTTGCTCCAGCTCAGACAAGGGGCTTCTATTAAGGTATATGCTCCCCGCCCTGTACTCTTCGCACTTGAAGAGGACTTTCCGGTCCGTCGAATAGTTGAGCCGTTCGCAAGCTATCAATGGGTAGAAACAATACCGGAGGAATCTTTCCCACTTTTTGGGGGAAAATTAACCGTATGTCCGTTTTTTTTGAGCGACAAGCCCCCTCGATTCATCGGTGCTAAACGTTCTCCCCATCCGGAACATCAAGAACGTGAAGCTTGGGTGATCGGCTATCGTATAACGGATCATGCGACTGGAGGCGTCGCCGTATACGCGCCAGGAATCGAGACATGGTCACAAACGCTGGAGCACCATTTGGAAGATGCCGATTGTCTTTTTCTAGACGGTACCTTCTGGCAGGGTGACGAACTTCGCACATTAGGGATATCAGAACTGGATGCATCCGATATGGGGCATCTGCCAGTTGCCGGAACTAACGGAAGCTCTAAGCAGCTTGCACTTTTATCCGCGCGTCACAAGATCTATATTCACATTAATAACACGAATCCGATGCTGGTCGAAGCTTCGCCAGAACGACGAAGGTTAACAGCGCTTGGTATTGAAGTCGGGTTTGATGGAATGGAGATGGAGGTTTGATGTTGGAATCGTATTTGTTGTCGGACGAACAATTTGTGGCGCGTTTGCGCCAGATTGGAGAGGAACACTATCATGATAAGCACCCCTACCATGTAGCTATGCATGAAGGAAAGCTATCCCCCATTCAACTCCGGGCTTGGATTGCCAATCGGTTTTACTATCAGAAAAATATTCCGATTAAAGATGCGCTGATCCTGTCCAAGCTGCCCTCCAGAGAAGACCGCCGCGAATGGATTCAGCGGATTATCGACCATGACGGTCGGGAAAACGGTGAAGGTGGTATTGAGGCTTGGATTCGTCTAGGTGAAGCCGCGGGTATACCCCGAGAAGAAATGCTGAATGAGCGCCATGTGCTGCCTGCTGTCCGGTTTGCAGTCGACGCATATGTGAACTTTTGCCGGCTGGAACCATGGCCCATAGCGGTTGCATCCTCTTTGACAGAACTGTTCGCTCCAACTCTCGTCTCTAAGCGTATTGGTGTTTTTGAGCAGTTGTATCCCTGGATTCGATCTGAGGGGCTAGCTTATTTTCAGGCAAGGCTTCACCAAGCTCCACGTGATGCGGATCATGGACTCAAGATCGTTTTGCGTGAATGCAGGGATCGCAGTGAGCAAGAACAAGCGATTAGCGCTTTGCGCTTTAAATGTAATGTCCTCTGGGCGCTTCTTGACGCGTTAAGCTTGGCATATCCTGACGGAGATAACCGTCTATGAGCATATGGGCGCTGTCGGATCGTCCACGGCTGCGTAGTCCCGGTCGCCTAAAATACGATAAAGTCCGTCAAATGGAGCTATTGCTGCAGCCGGAGAGGATCGTCGAGCTTAACGAGGCGGCGGGAGCGATTCTCCGGCTCTGCGATGGGCAGCGCACAATCGAGCAAATCATCGAGGAACTTGAAGCGAAGTATGGTCAATCGGGTCTTCAGGATGATATAGTCGAATTTTTCGCCGTGGCTGACGAGAAAGGATGGTTAGAGCTATGTCGGTGAGCTTTCCTTATGCCTTGACCGCGGAACTCACACATCGCTGCCCCCTTCACTGCCCCTACTGCTCTAATCCCGTTGAACTTCAGAAGAGAGAAAGCGAGCTGTCCACTAACGAATGGCTAAGCGTATTGGATCAGGCTAGCGAGCTTGGGGTCGTACAGGTTCATTTCACGGGCGGTGAACCGCTGTTGCGCTCGGATTTGGAACTGCTCATCCGCCACGCCAGGGATTTAGGTCTATTTGTAAATCTCATCACAAGTGGTGTTGGATTGACGAAAGAGCGAATCCGGGAGCTATCGGAGGCTGGAATCGACAGCATCCAGTTAAGTCTGCAGGCTGCAACGGAGGAGCTTGCCGATTCGATCGCCGGTTTCAAGGCTTACGAACTGAAACGTCAGGCTGCACAGTGGATTCGAGAAAGCGGTCTTACCCTAAATATGAACGTTGTCCTTCATAGTAGTAATCTTCATCAGATCGAAGAGATTATTGAGCTTTGTGTGGCATGGGGTGCACAGCGGCTTGAATTAGCAAATGCCCAATATTACGGCTGGGCTTTGCGAAATATTCATCAATTGCTACCGCGAAGCGAGCAGCTCAAGAAAGCTGAAAGAGTTTATATTCAGGCAAACGAACGATATGGTCAACAAATAGAACTTTTATGGATCTTACCCGATTATTACGAGGATTTCCCAAAGCCCTGTATGGGCGGATGGGCTAAACTTTCTTTAACGGTTGCTCCGAACGGACGGGTTCTGCCCTGCACGGTCGCATCGGAGATTCAAAGCTTAACTTTCGAGAATGTGAAGGAACGGGAATTGGCTTGGATATGGAAGGAATCGCCCTCTTTTAACGCTTATCGAGGCTATGATTGGATGGCGGAACCTTGCAGGAGCTGCGATCGACGTGAACTGGATTACGGAGGGTGCCGATGCCAGGCCTTTTTGTTAACTGGCGACGCGCAGGCAACGGATCCTGTATGTATCCTGTCTCCTCATCGTAGAGTGATTATGGATCGAGTCGAATCAATCGAAAACGGCGAATATGACATTCCTAACTATGCTTACCGCGGCAGGTGATCGATAGTTGAAAATATTTGATGCGCACTGTGACGTTCTCAGCAAACTGCTAGAGAATCCTGAGCTTGATTTTGTCAGTGGCCAGGCAGGTCTGGACGTTACACTTGAAAGAATGCTCTCATCAGGCATCGGTGTTCAAAATTTTGCCGTGTATTTGCCCCAGCGATGGTCTGGAGAATTTAAGTATGTCTTGGAAAGCATCGACTTGTTCCACGAACGTATTCTAACCCTTCCGCAAATGCAGTTTATACGTACGAAGTCAGAGCTGCAACACTGCTTGAGTGGAGATCGAGTCGGAGCGCTACTGTCTCTCGAAGGAGTAGATGCACTTCATGGGAACTTCGCTTATCTCCGTATTCTTTACCATCTCGGCGTAAGGACTGTCGGCATAACCTGGAACCGTGCCAACTGGGCAGCGGACGGCGTGCTGGAACCAAGAAAAGGCGGATTTACTGCGGCGGGGATGGAGTTGATTAAAGAATGCAACCGTTTAGGGTTGATAATGGATGTCTCTCATCTTTCGGAGAAAGGCTTTTGGGAACTTATCGAAGCATCCCGCGCTCCCGTTATCGCTTCCCACTCTAATGCATGTGCGATTAGCCCTCGTCTTAGGAATCTGTCGGATGATCAGATTGGCTCTCTCGTACTAACAGGAGGCGTTATGGGAATCACATTTGTTCCCCCATTCGTGAGCTCAGAACAAACGGTTTCGATAGATCAAATCCTGCTTCACATCGACCACGTATGCGCGTTGGGCGGGAAGCACAATATCGGCTTCGGTTCCGATTTTGACGGAATTCAGGAATGGATCGTCGGATTAGAGCACGCGGGACACTACGAACAGCTAGTTAATCTACTATTGAAACATTATCGGGAGGAAGATGTAGAGCTCTTCGTATACGGCAACTGGTACCGATTCTATATGGAACATTTGCCGGACGATTAACTATTCACTCAGGATACTGTGGCATTCACTCTCGGGTCTGTTTGGTTCGGATGTACGAAATCGATTGGCAGCTCGTCCCCGGCCTTTAGGATCTTCTCCTGCCCAACGAATTTTGTCAGTCTAGTCTCGAAAAAGTACGGATGCTTATCCCATACATCCTTAGGCACCGTCAAAACGAACCGTCCTTGCTGGTCGGGTATCGTCAAGGAATAAGGAGTCCCGGGGGGCACGTCAATTCCGGCAAGCAGGCCGGAATACGTCGCTCCCTTCGTGGTCGTGCAGACAAGCATAGGTGGCTTGTCATCAATCACCGAGCCTTCCCTAGGGAGACGAATGCTAATATCCACACTTGTATTCCGAGGAAGGATAAACACCTTGCCATCAGGCAGTACATATCGCCGGGTGCCGAGCATTACGGTAAGGTTGGTTCCCTCGTCCTCTGGCCAGTAATACATCTCGTATTTCCCTTGCGTATTAGTAGGAGTAGATTTGGCAAAGCCTTCACCTCTCTCCCGATCAATCCATACGACTGCATCCTTAATTGGATTGCCGTCGGCATCCCCCACTTGACCCGAAATCCGATACTTGTCTGCCTGGAAGAATGAAATCTTGTCCCCGGTCTCGCTCAAGATCCGAGCGTATACTTTGACCTTGTTTGGTTCATTATCCGATGGTTCCACATTCATTACTTCAATCGGATGGTAAACATTGATCACGGTAGACGCTGACAAGATGGATTCCTCTTCTTTGCTCCCGATAGGCTTGTCATCGACCGTTGCCCCCTGAAGTGAAGTAATACGAATGAGCGTGTTGGCGATCAGGCTAAGGTCCAATAGCAGCTCGAAAGAGCCGTCCTGGCTGGTACGTATGTTTCTTCCTCGGGTACCGGTTTGCAGGAGGGCATTCACGACTGGACGCTCACCCAAAGTCAGCTTTCCCTTGACTGCGGTTAAGTGTGAGCCGTCGCTCCTCCATGCCTTGACGACAAATGCATTCTGATCAAGCTCAATTCGAGCTTGACGGTCATTTGCATTCGCGTACGCTTCCGGACGTGAATCTATCAAGCTCAACGTTACGGCGGCCATGAGCATGCACAAAAATGCTTTGGTAACTTTTTTCATATATGTAGTCTCCTATGAGGAGGCGGTCAAGCCAAGGAGCTACGCTTCCTGACTTGACCGCCAAAGTTTAATCTCGGTTATTGAGCGGAATGCCCCCCGCCTGTTTCGGCTTTGCCAGCCTGACCTTGCGTCTTATCGCCTCCAAGCCCAAATACATGAACTTTCGGCTTCGTTCCGCCGGTGGTAAAGGCAATATATTCTTTGTTATCAACTGTGAAGATAGATGGAGCAGCCTGCACGTTATCCCCGGAAGTTTGGAACGTCCAAATCACTTTACCCGCCTTAATATCGAGTGCATTGATCTTACCGTCCAGCTCGCCGAAGAATGCAATTCCCGAATCTGTGCTCGTTAAGCCTCCACGCTGTTGATCCGTTGTTTTAATTTGATAAGCTTGCTTGCCGGTATCCACGTTGATAGCTGTAACCGTTCCATATCCTTTAACGTTAGGTACGGCTTCATATGTGGTGCCGAACGCCGCCGCACCAGGAAAATCCGGAGTCCCGGCTTCTGCTTCGGACTTCGCTGATTTGTATAGTGAGGGCTCTTCAATGCCCGGTATCAAGACGTAATTCGTCGCTGGATCGTAGGATTCAGGTGCATAATTTTCCCCGCCGAGCACACCAGGATAACTGATCGTGCCTTCTGGCGTTACTTCTTTTTTATCGATCTTGGCAAAAGGAATACCATTCCAAATCGGATCTCCCGTAGCGGCATCCCAGGCGAACCATAAGCCGGATTTGCCCCCTTGTACAACCAGTTTCTTCTTCGCACCCTTTACCGTGGCGTTGATAATCATCGGAGAAGCAGCAGCGTCGTAATCCCACATGTCATGACTTACTTCCTGTTTGGCCCAGATAAGCTTTCCGGTTAACGCATTAACTGCCACGACCGAGTCGGTGTTCGGATTATCTCCTGGGCGGTTAGCACCATAGAAATCCGGAGCCGGATTTCCCGTCGCGAAGTACATCATATCGGTTTCTTCATCGATCGCAACGGGATTCCACACCGCTCCTCCTCCTTGAAACTTGCTGTTCGCTAGCCAATCCTGGCCCTTCGGCGGTACAGTCCAAAATGGCGAATCCCATGCCGGCGTCAAATCGCTTGCCTTGAATGCAGCTACGAAACCTCGAATGCCGTTATCGCTACCGCTGCTGCCGATATAGATATTGCCCTTGTAGTATTGGGGAGCTGTTGTCTCATAGTACCCGTTCTCGATAGTAACCCCGTCAATATAATCTGAAAGCTTGGTCATTTTCACCAGCTTACCGGTCTTCTGATCCAAAGAGACGAGAGAATTATCAACCGCAAGCATAAATACTTTACCCTCGCCTACGGCTACACCGCGATTTGCGATGATTCCTGCTTTCGAGAAACCTGCTGCTTGCTCAGCTGACGGTTTCCAATGCCAAATGGTATTCCCTGTCAATGCATCTAACGCGAACACCTGGTTACCTGCTGTTGTTATGTAGATAACACCATCGATTACGACCGGATACGATTGATTTCCGTTTTTGACATCTGGGTCAAGCGTCTTCAGGTCAGCAGACCAGATGACGCCAAGATCCTTGACATTGTCGGCGGTGATTTCCTTGAACGGAACATGGCGGTTGTTGGCAAGTGTATAGCCATAGGACCCCCAATTTTCAAAGGATTTACCGTGCGCGCTGGTTTCGGAAGGTGATTCCGAGGGAGTAGTGTTGTTATTGTTATTGTTGTTGTTTCCGGAACAAGCGGTTAGAACAAGCAATAATGCCAACGCCGCTCCGCTCATGGCATTCATATTTTTCACGGTTGTAACCTCCAAGTTGTGAATGTGTGATTTCGTGATTCTTAGGAATATCCAGTTTCACGCAATCTTCTTTAAATATGGTATTTCCTAATTGACGTAAATTATGTAAAGGAACCAACAGAAAGAAGGTCCCTCCAAATATGGAGAGACCTTCTTTTGTAATAACTACTTTTGAGGTGTTAGGAGAATTAGCTGCTGCCCTTCTCAGATCGTAATTCGTAGGTTGGTGCGTTCTTGGTATCTAATTCGACAACCTTTTCCTTTTCATTCTGTGTGTTATAGAACTTCCCTAGCCTCCAGCCGATCCCAACATTCACTACTGCCATCGCCGCATATAATACAAAGTCTCCCCATGGCTCTGGAAGCATAAGATCTGCCAGTAGCCAGCCTCCGGTCACCGAGATCCCCATCAATACGCCTTTTACTTGCGATTTCATTTTAGCCATCGTATACCCTCCTCTTGAGATGCTTTATGAAGCGGACCCTGAACAAGAGCTAACGTAGAGCAGGCATATTAATTCCTTTACTTGGATCTTATGTAGAGGACAAGAGCGATTATGCGGTAAATTGCAGTTCCTAAGCGACAAAATGATCTAGAATATTTCTGAGAAATAACGGACATAATTGTGACGAATAACTTCTAGGAGGAATCGTGCTCGTGAAATTAAAATCTGTAACGCTATGGATTTTTGTGCTAATTACCATAATCGCCCTTAGCGCATGCTCCAAGTCGAACAACAACACCAATAATCAGAACTCCCCTGAATCATCTCAAGCACCGGCGACTAGCGGAGGAGCTACGAAGGAAATCACTGTGAATGCAGTAGACTGGTCGTTCAGCGAACCCGAAATCAAAGCTAATGTAGGCGATACATTAAAAGTCACCTTACATAACGAAAAAGGTGTACATGGGTTTCAGAGTGATGATCTTGGAGTTAGTATTAAGGACGGCGAAACAGCAACAATTAAGTTAGATAAAGCTGGGACCTATGAATTTCATTGTAGTATCCAGTGCGGACAAGGACACGACAATATGGTTGGGACGATTATTGTCCAATAGTTTGCTCTTAATAATGGGCAGTTGATTTCTCATCAACTGCCCTTTCCTTTTACTGAATAAAATAGCCATTTGACTGTATCTTTGTATATGTGTATTTGTCAAAAGCTTAGCCTTCTAATCTAGACAGCTAAACAGCTAAAATACAGACCTCTGGTAAGTTGTACTTATTGATGGCTACTGTCGTGTTGTATTGAACCATCATGCCCGTTCGTAACAAAAAAGCAGCCGATATCGGCTGCTTTCAAGCTATTTCTCAGTTAATTCCAACCTTAAACCTTAAAAACTTTCTTAGTGCCCCAGTCGGACTTGATCATCTCCACCGCTTCCCTAAACCGCAGGGAATGGATAATCTCACGTTCACGTAGGAACTTTAAGCCATCCTGTAAATCAACATCATCGGTCATATCGATTAACCATTGGTAGGTTGCACGTGCCTTCTCCTCAGCGGCAATATCCTCATACAGATCAGCTATTGGATCTCCTTTAGCTTGGATATAAGCTGCAGTCCACGGAACACCCGAAGCATTCACATACATCATACCATTATCATGGTTGACAAAGTTCTCTCCTAGCCCCGCCTCATCCAACTGCCTAGGAGTTGCATCTTTTGTTAATTTATAGACCATTGTAGAAATCATTTCCAAATGAGCGAATTCTTCCGTACACTATAGTTGTAGGTGATAAATACTTCCCTTTACTTTAAAAATTATGTTCAGAACTATCATGCCAAGCTTATGCTTCCATAACACTGGAATGGTTACCTAAAAATGAATTTAGTGAGAAAATATGCCTGATATGAGGATTTCCATTAAAAAAGCGTCCGACCAAAGAAAGGTCAAACGCTCGGCAATATGTCCTTATATATATTATTGTTGGATGGATCGAGACGACAGCTTCCATTTCATCTCTAACATCGGAATAGGAGTATAAACTGGCACGGACCAAGCATATGATCCATCCGGAAGCTTATCCCCTAATACAATCTTTCCGTTAGCGTTTTTCTGCCATTTATAATCTCCGCTAACAACTGCCCACTCGCCTTCTTCCACAATCTTCATTGCTTCTTCATAAGTGTACTCGCCTGACTGAGGCGTAGATTCAGATACAGCTGGTTGTTGTGGCGTGTTCATGTGCTCGGATGAAAATACTTCATGGAATACAAAACCTTTTAAGCGATGGCTTTCTACGAGCGATTTAAATGCATCCGTGACGAAAACTTTCGTGCTGAGCTGCTGCGGAATTTTAAAAATAAACTCACCTTGCAGGCGCTCCGGGTGGAAAGCATAAGATTCATAGCCAATGAACGTTCCGCTGGATAATGTCTTTTCAACTGATTGCTCGTGGTTAATTGCATCCACAATATTAGTGACATTAACCGCAGCGACAGGGAAGTCCTCGAGCTGCAAGGGCAAAACTTCTGCGCGTCCGTAAATAGCCGGCTGAAGGAGATCAATAGCTTTCTTGCTCCATATCAATTTACCCGAGACAAAGGATAAAGAATCGCATGCTACACCCTTACCTTTGTAAATATGCATCTCAATTTCTTTCCACTTCTCAACCGGGCTTCCCAAAAACTGCGAATCAAAAAAAACATTGAAATCGGCCTCGAAATCTTTAGTTGTAATTTGAACTTTACTTCCACTGTCAAGCTCCCATACTTTCATAGTCTCATCCCTCACTAATTATAGACTCTCTGCATGATAAAACTATTATCGCACAGAGAGGATGTGTTATAAATTATAAATTTTATTACTCAATGTTACCTAATCGAATTTTACCAGTCAGAAGATCTTGTCTGATTGATTCAATTGCATGTAGAACATCCTGCTTGTTGTTCTTGACAGGTTCAAGCGTATCTGCCACATATTTGAAATAGTCGCCTACGTGATAGCCATTATGGGTAGAAACGAAAGTCCCGTCAATGTCAATTGCCGACTCCCCTTTACGCATCGGTAACCAAACGCCATTAGCTGCGGAGTTGATATCAATACCGTGGTTTGACAATATAGTTTGAGCTTTCTGTATGTTTGGATTGTTGTTAACTGTTTTTGCAATAATATGATGCGCCGCCCACTTATCGACTCCAGGGATGCTCGGTGCGGAAATACTTGCAGCCTCCAGCTCCTTAGCCAAAATATTTCCGGATGTACCCGACGTTAATCGGGAAGTGTATTGGGAAACATTTTTGGCAATATAGTCTGCAGCCGTTAAGCAAGCAGCATTATGAGTCAGAATTTTAAGATTGGTGACATAGTAGGTGTGGAAGTCTTGAACGGCAAAGTTATAAACAACATTGTGTTCTTGTATATTTTCAATCTTTTCTACGAATATTTTGCTGCCGTCATAAGTTTCGAACTGATCTCCTATGGTCAGATCCTTGGCTAATACCCAACCTTTGTCTACTATCCAGAATGGATGCTCTGACGTTGTCGTGATGATTTCTCCACCGACAGTAATTTTCCAGGACTCATCGATATCCTTCTGGAACACTTGTTCAACTGATTTATACGCTGTAACTTCTGTGATTGGATCCTTGGAAAGTACAAGATCCCCGACTTTAATGTTCTCTATAGATACTTCGCCGTCTGGCGTTGTTACTTTCGTACCGGCAGTAAAACAGTTAATACAACCCGATAAGTAGTGAAGTCGACGTATAAGTTTAACTCCTGCTATTCCATCCCCATAGAAAGGAATGGCGGATATGGCCGAAATACTGGCGTTGACTTCATCTCCTTTCATCAGATATACAACTGAATTTGCCGCATCAAATACCGGTACGAACATGCCTGCAATAGATGAAAGATTAAGAACATTATCGAGCACGGACTTATTCGGATCGTAGACAAATAGTTCTGCACCTTTCCAAAAACGTTCAAGCCCATTTAGACCATAAATGGATCCTGACCAACCGACATATTGTGTTTCTTGAGGGGTTGATGATGTTTTGCTCCAGATATATTTGTAGAAGTAATTGCGGCATTCAAGGCACTTATCTTTGTTGCTTGCCGTCACGTTTACCAAACCAGATTTTTTTTGCGTTTTAATCGGTGGTGCTGGAATGAGTCCTGTTAATGTTGTTGCTTGATTAATAACGGTAACTTTTTGGACTGATGCATGCTGAGAATACTGGTCGGTTGGCTTGATTTTGACGCTATACTTGCCATTCTTAGCATAATAATACTCCAAATCACCATTGTAAACATTATAAACAGGAATAGCTCTGGAAACATTTTTGTTTACTTTCCCATTCCATACAAATGAATGTTTACATGGAGATACCTTGACATAATCAGGTGCACCGTAAGGAGTACAACTGCCTGCTCGGAAGCCCAATGTCTCCTCATAAATGACATAATTTTGCTGGTCTATGACTTGGACAAGTGTTCCATTATGGTCACTAGAGTAACCCCAAGTAATAGTTGCATAGTCCGAGAGATCCGCTTTAGAAGGGTCAATAAAACTTTGAAGCGCTTGTGAAGCAATGCCTGCTGAACCGTAGCTAACGGTAGCCTGTTTATGCGATAATTCATAGCCTAGACCAAGTGTTGTTGCTTCATCTGCTGCAGATAATATGTTGCTTGTATAATCTTCGTTATAAGCTACCTTCGCATAGTATGTTCCTGCAGAGATATCAAAGGAATCTACGTTATCAGGGGTAAAAATGCCAACTACATTGCTACTGCTGTCCAATAAAGTAATTGTATTTACCGTTACGTTTAAATGGACGGATGTAGGTTCTGTAACAACAACTTTGTAATAATCGGTATCATATCGAGAAGAAAGATCTTGCGAATAAATTTGCTCCCATGTAGCAGGAACTGCAAGTGAAGGAGTTGAATCAAAGTCGTCTTCGACCGTGAAACGGGCAAGGACAGTACCGGTGCTACTATAAGGTCTTACTTTGATGTAA
This sequence comes from Paenibacillus sp. MMO-177, assembly GCF_037147795.1. NCBI lineage: Bacteria > Bacillati > Bacillota > Bacilli > Caryophanales > Paenibacillaceae > Paenibacillus > Paenibacillus sp. MMO-177. The sequence continues at coordinate 268,997 of NZ_JBBCUR010000001.1, forward strand.
TATGTTGTATTTGCAGATAGAGAGAGCTCTACTTTCGAGAAATTACCCCCGTAAGGATTCTCAGATACGTCATCGTTACTAGCAATGAGTGTTGTTAAAGCTTGATTGGAATAGATTTCGATTATCGTATCGTTATTAGCACCCGTTCCTTGATAAGGGGATGTATAGAAACGATAGTTACCTGCTCCTACTGTAGAAGGAGTTGTAAATTTAAAGTATGAAATTTGACCGGCAACATTGTTCATTTCATAATTCACTTTATTTATTATATCTGTGAATTCGATGGACGTATTCGCCGTGACTGTCAAATTGGCATGAACGGCACCACCACCAAAACCTGCCACTTTAATGTAATAAGAAACTCCAGCCGTTAAATTAAGTTTAAGTTCCGAGAAAGTTGTTCCGTTACTGTCGTCGTTATAACCAATTTGAGTCAATAATGCTGCATCCGAATAAGCGTACAATAGTGTATCGTTTGTACCTGAAGAAGCAGAACCACCATAATAGCCTGTAGCGATTTTATAGCTTCCAGACGTACTCGGAGTAAATTTGTATAGCTTGTACAGATTAGCAACGGCGTCCACGTTTACTGAGCTGTTTAGGTTTATTACGATCGGATCCGGTGGTGCAATAATAGCATTTATTCTTGCATGAACTGCGGTCGAAGAGAAACCTTTCAGTTTTACATAATAAGTTGTGCCCGCATTAAGATTTACTTTAATCGTAGAAAAATTAGTTCCGTTCGAATCGTCGTTGGATGATAGTAGAGACGTGAGCCCCGCATCAGAATAAATCTCAAGAATGGTATCGTTATTTGCTCCAGTACCGCCAAAAGGGCCTGTATATATTTGATACAGAGTTGTAACACTCGGTGTAAATGTATAAACCTGACTTATACCTGATGGTAAATCGACATCTATAGGAGTGTTCAGAGTTAATGCCGGAATCGTTACCGATTGTGTCGCCTTGCTGTAAGTGGAATAAGCACTCGTTCCAATAGCATTAGTTGCAGCGACACCTAGCGTATATGTTGTGTTCGCCGTTAATCCGGTATACGTATATGATGTAAGTGTTGTGGTCGTAACATTGGTTCCGTTTAGTCTCAAAGAATATGAAGTTGCACCGGATACGGCATTCCAAGTTAATGTAATACTTGAGGTCGTAGAAGTCGCAGCGAGTCCTGTCGGAGCCACTGGTGCACCCGGTATCGTGGTTGAAGCATTTATGGTGGATATCGCACTTGTACCACTCGTATTTACTGCAGCTACCCCTAAAGTATAGGAAGTTCCTTGGGTGAGTCCGCTGAATGTATAGTTCGTCGTACTAACAGATGTAATGTTAGAGCCGTTTAAGTACACACGATAAGAAGTAGCTCCACTCACTCCGTTCCAAGTTAAGGTAATCGCATTAGTGTCCGGGCTTGCAGATAAACCGGCAGGTGCACCCGGCGCATTCGGAAGAGTAGCGCGACTTGTTGTCGAAAAGGCACTCGATCCACTCGAATTAACTGCTGCTACCCCAACTGTATAAGTAGCGCCGCTCGTAAGATTATTAAATGTATAAGAAGTACCGGTCGTACTCCCCTGCGTGCTACCGTTTAGACTGACAGAGTAAGAAGTTGCCCCTGAAGATGCGGACCAAAACAGGGTGATGCTATTATTAGTAGCTGAGGTGGATAACCCCGATGGAGCCGAAGGTGCTGGTCTAGGATCTACGTATACATAGAATAAGTCAGCAGGGTTGGTGGTGTCATAGTAGTATTTGATTTGATAAGTTCCGGTAACGGCAGAGGACGAAGAAGTCCAATTATAACTTACCGGTACATTAGCTGATACATTTGATAAAACCGTTCCGGTGATTTTGGTACCGCTTGGATCAAACACACCTATAGTAACTGTGGGCTTTGAACTCGAGAGTTTCAGCGAGACGGTAGCTGAGCCACCAGGATATATATGTTGGTTGTTTCCAACCAAATCGTACGCTTGAACACCTATCTCATCTGATAAATTAGGGAATTGTTTTTTGAATTCGGAGATAGCTAAATTCATTTGATCAATTAACTTATTAAAATCTACGCTTTTATCATTGAAGAACGATTGCTGCGAGGCCGTATAACTCCCTACACTGTCTTTAGAAATATCTTGAATCTGTGCAGGCATACTATGCAGCTCTGTACTGATCTTGATGAAATCATTCTTTTTATTTTCAATTCTCTTAGCTAAATCCAAGTTGTTATTCGCATTGGCCTGATCACTTAAAAAGGCTAGCATATTAAATGCCTGCAGAATGGATTCATCTGCTTTTAAAATATCGAAACCTTCTAAGTTGCTTGGAGGAGTGGGAGTTGGCTCAGGCTCCTGAGGAGTCGTTGGTTCATTGGGGACGCTATCCTCAAGAGGTGGGATGGGACTGTTGATAATTCCCAAAGCCCTGGCTAAGTTAATCATTCCATGTCCATACTCGTGTGGATCACCTAAAGGCGTAGCCGTATTAAATAACGTATCTTTAACCTGAACACTATTCCATTTCTTATTAGCAGATAATAAGGCAGCCACCGCCCCTGTCACGTGAGGAACTGCCATAGAGGTGCCAGACATCACTCCATATGTACCATCATTTAACGTACTTACAATTTCCGACCCCGGTGCTACTATATCAACTTCATTACCGGTGCTAGAAAAACTCGCAATTTGATTCGATTTTGTTACAGCCCCTACTGAAATCGCTTCGGAGAAGAGTGCAGGATACAACTCTGTCTCTTCACCTTTTCCTGAGTTTCCGGCAGCAGCGACGATAATAATACCTGCTTGATCGGCAGCTTGAATTGCATTTTTCAATGCTTGACTGAATTGGGCACCGCCGAAGCTCATCGAAATCACGTTCATCTTGTTTTCTATTGCCCACTCGATGCCTTGGATAACTTGACTGTAACTTCCGGATCCCGATTCGTTAAGTACTTTAACGGAGTAGATCTCGGCTTTATCGGCAACTCCTACAACACCATCTTTATTCTGTAGAGCAGCAATCGTTCCTGCTACATGAGTTCCGTGACCATTATCATCGGAGTAGCTGGAGATTCCATCAACAAATGATACCCCTCCTGCGATCTGTAAATCGGAATGTAGCGATATTCCCGTATCAAGTACAGCTACTTTAACTCCTTTTCCACTCGCTTTATTTTTGGTTAAGTCTGCACCAACCGCATGAATCCCCCACGGAATTGTTTCCTGGTTCTTCTTAACTTTCCTCGCGAAGTCATGATTTTTTTCAGCACGATCTATCGATTCAATATTTACGATGGAATCAGATTCGACAAACGCAACATCCGCGTCTTTTTGAAGATCTTGAACTTCCGCAGACGTCAAATTCATGGACAGTGTATTTGATCTCTTCCCTTTTTTCACTTTTTTACCTACAGATTTTTTCTTTGCTACAAACTTTTCTGGATTCGATGAGCTCTTCAAACCGATTAGATAAGATTCTGTCTGATTAGCAGAGTTGTTTTCTTCTGCAAAAGCTGATAAATCCAAACTAAAAAACATTACCAGGGCTAGTAATATTGCTAGCCCTCTTCGAAACATAATTTTCCCCAAAGTCATGACACTCCTTCATATTTTTTGGAAGTTTCCCCTCAACTCTCGTATTGTAAATTATTAGTAATTTTCTGTAAATGATATTTTTATTAAATTTATCCAATTAAGCCAAATATATAAAATAACTACCTTTAGTTAGCTGACATACAACTGGCATGAGATACTAAAACTACTTTGTGTTTAACAGATTATCAAATTTCCCTCTTGTTTCAATAAAAACAGCAGCCGATAATGAATCGGCTGCTGTCTAACTATTGCTCGGCGATATGAATTCCTACCTTACACCTTAAATACTTTTTTCGTGCCCCAATCAGACTTAATCATCTCAACCGCTTCCCTGAACCTCAATGAATGCACGATTTCTCGCTCACGAAGAAACTTTAACCCATCCTGTAAATCCACATCATCGGTCATATCGATTAGCCATTGGTAGGTTGCACGTGCCTTCTCCTCAGCGGCAATATCCTCATACAGATCAGCGATTGGATCTCCTTTAGCTTGGATATAAGCTGCAGTCCACGGAACACCCGAAGCATTCACATACATCATTCCATTATCATGGTTGACAAAGTTCTCTCCTAGCCCCGCCTCATCCAATTGCCTAGGAGTTGCATCTTTTGTCAATTTATAGACCATTGTAGCAATCATTTCCAAATGGGCGAATTCTTCCGTTCCTATATCCGTTAATAATCCTATCACTTTATCCGGAATCGAATACCGTTGATTTAAATAACGCAGCGCCGCAGATAATTCGCCATCCGCCCCGCCGTATTGCTCGATTAAGTATCTGGCCATCCTAGGATCACATTTGCTTACCTTTACGGGGTATTGCAGCTTCTTCTCATATAACCACATCCTTTAGACACGTCCCCTTTCTCAAGTGGAAATACAGGCATACTCCGGTTTTACACTTGCCACGGCCATGGGCTTTGAGACCACTGCCAAGGATAATTCGAGAAGCTGTTCCCGAATTGAAGCATAGGCCCGTAGAGGCTTTCAAACACCTGCCTGCATTGATGTTGTTGCATCGCAAGCTGATTAAACTGCTGGATCGCCTGCGCGTCATGTGGATGGGTATCCAAATATAAGGTTAATTCTACCAAGGCAAAACTTATCGCCTGAAGCTCTTCCAGCTTGCTGTAGTATTGTTCGTCCAGAACAATGCTCAAGAAAATCAACCTCCTAAAAAGAATTGTCACACATTTGGCCATTCTCATGGCCATTTGTGATAATTCTTACTTCGTAAGCAAGCGAAGCAATTCTTACTTCGTAAGGATAAACCAAAGAATTGTCACACATTTGGCCATTCTCAAGGCCATTTGTGATAATTCTTACTTCGTAAGCAAGTGAAGCAATTCTTACTTCGTAAGGATAAACTTACAAGTAAAACTTGGATTGATAGGAGCTGTACAAAGCCGGCCAGAGCGTCCCCCGTCTTAGCGCTTCATGAATAGGGAACTGAGGCAGCCCTTGCGGCTGATACGGGATAAACAGGTTTGGCGGTAATACGTAGGTTTTTAGTTTCATCGGCGGACATGGATCACATGGACCAATAAAAGGCTCATACACATGGACCTGATTAAGCGGGTTCGTATTATTCGCGGTCTTATATCCCTTATTCTCCATCCCCATTGCCACGTTCTCCACAGCCGCCATGTTTGCGACAGGGGCATTATTGGCTGCAGCCGCAACATTTTCAGCGTTGGCAGCATTTATTGCTGCATTAGATGCGTTTGCGGCGTTTGCCGCATTCGCTGCATTAGGAGCGTTTACAGCTTGAGCAGCCAAATTGGCATTGCTCTCCACGCGGTTATTGCTCTCGGTGGTCATCCGGATATCCCTCCCTGACATTTAGACATCTCCTAAACACTGTATGCCAACAGGGCTTTTCCCCATTATTACAATAATAAAAAATCCGGCAGAATCTGCCGGATATCTTATAATTTAATGTTTAAAGTTCAACAAACATGAGCACATATTAATATCGTCAAATTCGACCACAGGTATCATAATTTTAGCCGTGTGAGCCGGTTGTTTTGCAAAAATAAGCAGAGAGAGGTGAACTTGATGTACGACAACAGCTATTTAAGAGTGATGACATATAATATAAGACACGGAAAAGGCATGGATGGGAAAACCAGTTTGCGCCGCATAGCAGATCAAATTACGAAAGCGCGTGCGGATGTTGTTGCCTTGCAGGGTGTTGACCGGTTTTTACCTCGAAGTGGTTTTAAAGATCAATTGAACTGGCTGGCTAAACAGCTTGGGATGTATTTCTGCTTCTCCCCCAGTGTGAACCTCCTCATCGTCCAATATGGTAATGCCATTCTAAGCCGCTATCCGATTATTTCTAAAGATATTCAGTACATTGGCGGATCCAAAGAGCGAAGGAGCATCCTAACGGCGAGACTGCAAATAGGAGAGGAAATCGTCAGCGTACTTAATACCCATTTGGGGGTGCATACAAAGGAGCGGCTAAAGCAGATTCCGATTCTTTTGGATGCTTTAACCAAACTAAGAAAGCCTGCGATCATAGCCGGGGACTTTAATATGGAGATGGACGATCCTTTGATGGAACGTTTGAATTCTCATTGGCAAAAAATCGTGTTGCAAAACAAGCTCCCTACCGCCCAGAATGGCGGAGAGGTTGACCATATCTTTGTAAACATGCCGACAGAACACGTCTCAGCGAGGATCCAATCTTCCGTCGCGTCGGATCATTATCCGGTCATTGCTGAGCTTCGCTGGAGAGTAGATAATCCGAAATAGTCTAAAGCGTTCCATCTTTCCGGACTGTTTTACATTTTAGAATTTTTCAACCAGGTTGGGGAAAGATACGTAAGAATGTTGTTACAGTGTAGCTTCATTCCTAAAATCATAGGAGGTGTGATAGATGACTAATCACAATGACCGCGATCGACACGATTCTGACCACAACGATACAGCTGGAGTTGGAAAAGCAGCAGGAACAGTGGGCGGTGGTGTTGTTGGCGCTGTTGCAGGTTCTGCTTTAGGACCTGTAGGAACGGTTATAGGCGGTATCGTCGGTGCTGCATTGGGCAATAAAGCTGGTGATGCTGCTGAAGATAGTGGCGACGCTTCACACCGAGAATAATCTCCACATACGAACCATCTATTAAATTGGTAAAAGCAGGGCGTAGAGAAATTCTTCGCCCTCTTCTTGTGTTATAACCCTTTACCTTTGTCTTTTGGCGTACTATCCAAATAAAAAAATCCGGCAAATCTGCCGGATCCCTTACAGCTTAATATTAATTTTGAACAAGCCTGCTTTGCGGATTGCCATGTAGATGATAACAACGAGCGGTCCAAGGAATACCCCGATTACGCCCACCAGCTTAAACCCAACGTACAAGCTGATCAAAGCGGACAAGGAGCCTATACCTACCGAATCGCCCAGAATCTTAGGCTCTACAATACGGCGGAATACCGTCATGAACAAGAATAGGATGTAAAGTCCAATTCCGGCATACAAGTCGCCGGTGATCACCAGGTAAGTTCCCCACGGGACAAGCACCGTGCCTGTGCCCAGGATTGGCATAATATCCACGATGACGATAAGAAGGGCAATCGCAAGCGGATATTTGATATCCAGGATGATCAGACCGATTAACGAGAGGACATAAGTAAGAGCGCTTAGAATAATTTGCGAACGTAGGAAGCCAAAAATCGACTTTTTCAAATTATCCAATACTTCATTTACTTGAGGCCTCGATTTCTCCTCGAACAGGGTTAAGAACGTATCTTTCATCGTATTGAGGCTGAAGCCAAACATGTAGACGGCAACCAGGAAGACGATAAAGAAAATGAACATGCTCGGAATACCTGAAGCAAAAGAAATAACCGAGGACGATAATGAGCCTACCATGCCAGTGAGCGACTTGCTCATATCGGTCAGCCAATTCTCGATTTGGCTTACGGTATCCGGAGAGAAGTTCGCATAAAGCGATCTTGCATTCTCGACCAGATCGGTTACGTATGTACTTGCGTCCTCAACATAGTTAGGTACTTTCTGCGCGAAGGCGATAAGCTCCGCGACTACCTTAACCCCCAGCAGCGCCATCAAGCCGATTAAGATTACGGTAAACAAGCTGCTTGAAATCGTAGAGGCGATGAGACGATTGGTCTTAAGCCGGCGGATAAGAAACTGGGTCAGCGGTTCCAGAAATATAGCGACAACCAGCGCAAGCAGGAACGGCGCCCCAACCGTAAACAGCAGATACAACAGGAATAGCCCAAACGCAACCATGACTAACGTTTTTATCGACACTTTAACGATACCCTCCTTTCCTCTGGAAAAGTTACGAGCCGTTATGTAAGCGGGGCAATGACTTTCTTATGAGCTTCGTCCACTATCAGCATACGCCCAATTACGAAAGTAATGTCCCCTTTTCCGCGCGGAAGCTTAAAGAATGGCTTTCTTCCGGTGGAAGTCCACCTCAGGGTAATACATGTCTTTAACAAGCAGGTTTGGACCGCAGCAGGCCGCCGCCGGACAATGGCAGTTCACGCTTCTCGCGAGCTTATGGTCAAGCCAGCGGTCAAACAATTGATCGAGCTGTTCATCGTTAATGTTGCCGAATGCCGGCACGTCGGAGAAGTCCGTTACGAATACCTCGCCGGTAAACAGATTCACGTTCAGCCGGTTGCGGCCGTCCGGATCGTTGCGCACCGTCACATTCGGCTCCGAAGCCAGTCTCGACAAGAGCTTCCGTTCCTCCGGATTGTCGCTGCACTGGTAGAACGGCAGGGTCCCGAACAGCATCCACACGTTCCTGTCTCTTGCATCGAGCAGTCTGCTGACGGCCCTTTGCATATCTTCCTTCGACAGGACCGGGAGATCCTTCGCGAACGAGCTAGGATACATCGGATGCACCTCATGTCGCTGGCAGCCCATCTCGACAATAAGCCGGTGAATCTCTTCAATCTGATGATGGGTGCGGTAGTTGATCATCGATTCGGCGGATACAAGAACACCTGCATCACTTAAACGCTTGGCATTATCAATCATCCGGTCGTACAGCTTGGCAGCCGCTTCGCGGGATACCGCATGGCCGGCCTTTGCGAAGCCAATCTGGTGGAAGTCGTCCGCATTCGTGTAGTTAAACGAAATATGCATAACATCCAGATAAGGAGCGAGCTGCTCATAACGGCTGTACGGCAGCGTGACATTCGAGTTGATCTGCGAACGGATGCCGCGGCTTCTCGCATATTGCAGCAGCGGAACCATGTATTCCTTCACGGTACGGTCCGAGAAAGACGGCTCTCCGCCCGTAATGCTTATGGTCTCCAAATGTTTTACTTCATCCAGACGCTTGATCATCAGCTCGAGCGGAAGCTTAGCCGGCTCCGACATCACAAGCGTATCGCCTACGGCGCAATGCTCGCAGCGCATATTGCACAGGTTGGATACCGTCATCTCGACGCTGGTCAAGGTATGGCGTCCATATTGCTGCAAGGATCGGATTGGGTCCCAAGGATCATTAAGGGGGGATAACGGCGTGAGGGTATTGTTTTTCAAAGCATAATCTATCGTGTTCATCAATATCAGCACCTGACTTACATGGTTAAATTGGGTATAGCTTATACCATTGTAATGTTCGAAGGGGAATGAAGCAAATGAAAATAGGCATAAAAAACGAAAAAAGAGGCCAATCAGCCTCCTTTTCTCCTATTAAATACCCGAGGCCAGTCCAACATTCGACTGTTGGCCGTTTACGCTGATAATCATTGTGCTCAGCTGTTTCGATAAATCGATTTCGTAAGGCGCAGACAGCTCTTCCCCCGCTTCGTTATACAGCAGCCGAATAATGGGCCGATGCGGGTACGCATGATTGAAATCAACAACAACGCCGGTCTCTCCCGTATGAATCTTGACCGTTATCCCGATCGGATAGATAGCCACCTTGTCTCTAAAAAGCTGAACCATATGCTGTTCGTACAATGTACCCGTCCCGGCATACAACAGCTCAATCGCTTGATGCGGCAGCATAGGCGCACGGTATACGCGGTTTGTTGTCATCGCGTCATAGGAATCAACCAAGCCGATCCACTTGGCGAAATCATGGATTTCATCCCCTTTGATCCCGCGGGGGTAACCGCTGCCGTCAACCCGTTCATGATGCTGGAAAGCGCAATGCGCGACAATTAGCGGCATATTAGGCTCATCCTTCAGGAGCTCGAATCCGATTTTGGCGTGATTGCGCATCATCCGGAATTCATGATCGGTCAAAGAGCCCGGCTTTTTCAGCACGTCAATCGGGATTTGCGTCTTTCCGATGTCATGAAGCAATGCTCCCATTCCGAGCTTCGTTAATTCATCTCTCGTATAACCGTAGGCAGAGCCAAGCAACGTCGTGTATACGCAGACATTCAGCGAATGCTGATAAAGATATTCGTCGACAATTCCCATGTTCATCAGCATTATCATGGCGTCCTTATGATTGGACAAATCATCAATAATCATATTCATGATCTGTTTAAAAGGCTGTGCGATGTACGGGTATGGAGCGCCTTTCTTTTGCTTCGGCAATTCCATCATCGCGCGGAAATTCGTCTTGATCTCTTTTAATGCGAGACTGATCGTATTCTCGCTTATAATTTCCGGAACTAAGATATCATCCGTCCTCGGATCCTTAATAAATACATAATGAATACCATATTGTTCCAAACGGAAAATATGGCGACTCGTTAATTCCATGTCTTCTCCCAAGAGGACTAATCCGTCTCCCGAGAAAATCTTTTTGGCAAGTCTCATGCCAGGCTGGCATTGCGATATGGGTACCAAGCGCATGTTCCTGATCCTTCCCCTTAACAAAACTAACTAATTGAAGAACTTATACACTTATATTCGGTCAAAACTAGCCGTATTGTTAATGTAAGGTATAAATTCACGCTTGGCAACCATTTTATACTAAAAATTCGACAATATTCTCCATCTTTCTTGGTGACAAGCCCTAATTCCATGCCCCTCCCGCAGCTCTTCTGCCAGAAGATCCCGGATAAATTCAGGCAGATAGTAGGACACCTCCGTCGCCAGTCCCAGCGATAAATAGCCGATATGGAACGTAAACATATCGATGCAGCCAACCACGTATTCCCGTTCATCGGAGAGCGGCTCGCCGTTAACATGAATCGACACGATTCGATGCAGCTCCGGACGCGATGGATCATATTCGACTTCCATGCCGTCAATCGCAAGCGTCCCAAGCACCTCGCCGCGGAAGCCGTAGCCCTTGATCGGCATGCCCGTGAAGGAAGGCAGCAGCGCCTCTTCCAGCGCTGCCCGGATATTCGCGCCGCTAAGCAGCATGCGGCACGGATTGATCGGCGACGGACAGAGGGCATGCAGCTGCCCCTCCGTCACGTCGCCCTGCTGCAGGCCGCCTAGCAGCTGCCCCGTGTTCACGATGCCAATCTCGGCATCGGCATGGCGGCGCAGGCCGGCGGCCAGCAGGTTCCCGAGCGGCGATTCCCGCTCGGGGAGGGCGGGCAGCGGCGCATCCAGCCGGGCGATAACCCGGCTGAGGCGCCGCTCGCCCGCCTCGCGGTAGCCGCCGATTATCGCGGCGGCTGCGGGATGCTCCGCATAGGCGGCCATCGGCACGCATGCTGCGCGAATAAAAGGGCGCTTCGCGCTCTCGTCAAGCTCGAGCTCGACGCGTCCAATCTGGTCGCCGTACTTCCCGGCGGCGCAGATCGAGGTGCCGCCGATAACAAGCGGCTCTTCAAGCAAATGATGCGTATGCCCGCCCATGATCAGATCAATGCCGGGTATTTTTTCCGCCATCTGCTTATCCACGTTAATTCCGAGATGCGACATTACCGCAATCACGTCTACTTGTTCTCTAAGCCTCTTCACTTCTTCTGCAATGGCTTCAAGCGGATCGGTCAGATCCCAGCCAAGCAGCTCGTAAAAGTCCGTATAACGGGCCGTAGCGGCGATCAGACCAATACGGATGCCATTCTTCTCCATAACCGTGCTGGGCAGAAGCCATTCCGGCAGCTTTCCGGTATCAAGCTCGCGCATATTTGCGCCAAGGAGCGTAAACTTGGCCTCGCGGTATACGCGCTCAAGAGTATCCTTCGAATACGTAAGGCCTTCGTTATTGCCAAGCGTCACCGCATCATAACCGGCCGCATTCAGCAGCTCGACATTTACTAAGCCGTCGCTGCCCTCAGTTTCCAGCCGGATGCGGTCCATATGATCGCCGATATCCAGGCAGAGAACACGGTCGTTGCCGTAGGCAGCACGCTGCTCCTCTATATAGGTCATCATTCTTGCTGCATTCTCGAGACGGCTATGAATATCGTTGCTGTGTAAAATTAGGATTGATCGGTTTGAGAATGTCATGCCTGCCTCCTCCGGTTCGTTACCCGCCAATTTGAGACATCCGGCGGTCGGTTGGCGTATGGGATAACGCTTCATCTGCCAGCTTAGCCGCCATTTCATGATTTTCAGGCTTCAGATCCATCGCTTTATAGAAAATATCGCGCATCGCTTCCGGATCGCCAAGCGCCGCTTTCACGTTCAGCTCATCCACCCAATAGAGGCATGGCTTCATCGAACCGTCCGCCGTCAGGCGAAGCCGGTTGCAGCTCTTGCAGAAATGATCGCTGACCGGATGAATAAGGCCAAACGAACCTTTGCCGCCTTCCATCTGCCAATCGTCGGACGGGCCGTTTCCTTTTAAGTTGGAACGTCTTGTAATCGTATATCCTTCGCGTTCTGCCGTATCCAGCACATGCGACAGCGGCAAATAAGACTTTCGCCAATTATCGTCCGCATGGCCAATCGGCATATATTCAATAAATCGGACATGCATCGGCTGCTCGTAAGCCAGCTTCAGGAACGAAGCGATTTCATCCTCGTTTATCCCTTTGAGCAGTACGCAATTCAGTTTAATTGGAGCTAGGCCAGCCCTGCCGGCTGCCTCAATCCCCTCAATCACCCGTTTCAGCTCGCCGCGGCGGGCAATAAACTTGAACCTCGTTGGATCAAGCGTATCCAGGCTGATGTTCACGCGGTTTAATCCCGCAGCCTTTAAAGCCTCGGCATATTTGCCTAGAAGCATGCCATTAGTCGTTAATGCGATATCCTCGATGCCCGGTATCGCCTTCAGCCTGCGGATCAGACCATCCAGGCCCGGGCGGACCAGCGGTTCGCCGCCCGTAATCCGAAGCTTGGTAATGCCAAGCTCCGCTGCGGTCTGAACGACCTCGACGATATGATCATAGCTGAGCAGATGGCTGGCGTCGGCGAATTCCATACCTTCCTCAGGCATGCAGTACAAACAACGCAAATTGCATCTATCCGTAACCGAAATACGCAAATAATCGTGTTCTCTCCCGAAACGGTCCAACAATGGGGGCATGCCTCTCACTCCTTTTCTCTTTTACTAGAATAACATTTTTCGCATGATTATGGTATGCTAATACGGAGTTTACCCTTAATCGATGAGAGGTTATGTGACATGGCATTCACTTGGAAAATCCAATTATTCGCCGGGCTTTCGGACCGTTTCGGCAGCCCGGTCATTCAAATAGAGACAGACACTCCTTTCATGACGGTAGCGGCACTCAAGCAGGAGCTCGCCGGCCGTTTTCCGGAGCAGTCAGAGCTTGTGCGCATTTCGTTTGTTGCTTGTAATCAGACCTATGCTTCCGACGATACCGTTATTCAAGCATCCGACGAGCTTGCGGTCCTGCCTCCCGTCTCCGGCGGAGAGCCGGAGGAGAATGAAGCAGACCCAGCGGAAAGCTCCTCTGCGTGCGGACGCTACGTCATTACGAAGCATCCGATCACTTCGGATGAAGTGATCGCTAAAGTTATTGTTCCCGCGCATGGCGCAGCGATGGCTTTTGTGGGGACGACCCGCGAATGGACCCATGGACAGCGCACGGTACGCCTGGAATACGAAGCCTATGCGCCAATGGCCGTACGTACGATGGAACAGATCGGAGCGGAGCTTGATGAGCGCTGGCCGGGCACGCTAACGGCGATTTCCCATCGGATCGGCGTTGTTGGTCTCGCGGAGACCAGTGTCGTTATCGCGGTTTCTTCCCCCCACAGGGATGCCTGCTATGAAGCAAGCCGTTACGCCATCGAGAGATTGAAACAGATCGTTCCCATCTGGAAAAAGGAAATATGGGAAGACGGTTCCGAATGGAAAGGGCATCAACAGGGAAGCCCGTGGAATCCGATTGAACCTCTGCCCAATTAATGGTTGGCAACTTTGGAGTGGTGCTAAATGTATAGGACAATAGTCATGTTTTCGCATCCCTCTTATTGCCATTACATTCATTCATTGTTACTATTATTTCATATATACCGTACATAATTTACTATAGAGGTGCAACGATGAGGCTGCATATTTCAGATTTAAAAGAGGGGGATATCCTGCTAAAGGACACCTTTAACGGATACGGCCTTCACGTTCTGTCCAAGGGTACCATCCTGGCGCAGAAGGATATTGCGAAGCTGTTTCAGCATCAAGTTGACTATGTTGACATTGAGGACCGACGGACTACAGAGCCACCTGTTCATCGCACGCTTGAGACTACCGTAAATCCCAAATGGCTGCCCAACGTTAGGCCCGATTACGAGAATGCCGTCAAAGGCTTCCAGGATTTGTTCCAGAAAGCAACCGAGGGCGAGCTCGTAAAACAGGACGAGGTCGCAACGGCCTTCCAGCCTCTTCTTAAAAATTTTCAAATGGAGCGCGATGTTGTCTCCATGCTGCTTCTGTTAAATACCGCTGATGATTATACGTATCAGCATTCCGTGCAAGTGGGCATGTTATCTTACTACTTGGCTTCATGGCTTGGGTATACCGAATTGGAAGCGCTTGAAATTTCGAAAGCCGGCTATCTCCATGATATCGGCAAGAGCAGAATTCCTTCCGGCATCCTGAACAAGCCCGCCAAATTGACCGACGTGGAATTCGAAGAAGTAAAGAAGCATACGCTTTACGGCTATGATATTATTCAACAATCGTTTGAGGACAATTCGGAAATGATGGCGCTCAGCGCTCTTCAGCATCATGAACGCATTGACGGCAGCGGTTATCCGCATGGCCTGCGGGGCGATGAGATTCACCCGGTGTCCAAGCTTATTGCCGTCGTCGATATTTACAGCGCGATGATCTCCGAACGCGTCTACAAGAAAAAGCGCGACTTGTTCTATGTATTAAAGGAATTGTACAAGATGAGCTTTAACGAGCTGGATGCGCATACGACCCATACGTTTATCAAGCATATGATTCCTAACTTTATCGGCAAAAAAGCCGTCCTCGAATCCGGTGAAGTTGGTACTATCGTCATGACCCATCCAACCGAATTTTTCCGACCGCTTGTTCAGACGGGCGAACGGTTTATCGATCTTACCGTTGACCGTGAATACGAGATCAAGGAAATTATTTTTTAATGGAATAACTGTCCGTAGAAACGCCCGTCCAGGTTGGACGGGCGTTTTCATTTTTTGCATATTTCCACCCAAGTCCTCTCCTCCAAAATAAAAATACGTGCCCGAGATTCTCGGACACGTATCCAAAACATTTATTAACCGATCGAGCCTTCCATCTCGAATTTGATGAGACGGTTCATCTCAACCGCGTATTCCATCGGGAGCTCTTTCGTGAACGGCTCAATGAAGCCCATTACGATCATTTGCGTCGCTTCCGCTTCGGACAATCCGCGGCTCATCAGGTAGAACAGCTGATCCTCGGATACCTTCGATACGGTTGCTTCGTGCTCGAGCGTAATGTTGTCGTTCATGATCTCGTTGTAAGGAATCGTATCGGATGTCGATTCGTTATCGAGAATGAGCGTATCGCATTTAATGTTGGATTTCGAACCTTCGGAGTTGCGCCCGAACGATGCGAGACCGCGGTAAGTTACTTTACCGCCATGCTTACTGATCGACTTCGATACGATCGTCGAAGTTGTGTCAGGAGCCAGGTGAAGCATTTTCGCGCCTGCATCCTGATGCTGGCCTTTGCCCGCAACGGCGATAGAGAGTACCATGCCTTTTGCGCCGCGGCCCTTCAGGATAACCGCAGGGTATTTCATCGTCAGCTTGGAGCCGATGTTGCCGTCAACCCATTCCATAGTCGCATTCTCTTCCGCAACCGCGCGTTTCGTAACGAGGTTGTAGATGTTTGGCGCCCAGTTCTGGATCGTTGTGTAACGGCAGCGAGCGTTCTTCTTAACAAGAATCTCTACAACCGCGCTATGCAGCGAGTTGGTGCTGTAGATTGGAGCCGTACAGCCTTCTACGTAGTGTACGAAGCTGTCTTCGTCCGCAATGATAAGCGTACGCTCGAATTGACCCATGTTCTCGGAGTTGATGCGGAAGTAAGCTTGCAGCGGAACTTCGCATTTTACGCCTTTCGGAACATAGATAAAGCTGCCGCCGGACCATACTGCGCTGTTCAGAGCGGCAAATTTGTTGTCCGTACGAGGGATGATCGTGCTGAAGTATTCTTTTACAAGGTCCGGATATTCGCGAAGCGCGGTATCCATGTCGGTGAAGATAACGCCTTGCTTCTCCAGCTCTTCTTGCATGCTGTGGTAGACAACCTCGGATTCGTACTGCGCGGATACGCCGGCAAGGAACTTTTGCTCCGCCTCGGGAATACCCAGCTTATCGAAGGTTTCTTTGATCTCTTGCGGTACTTCTTCCCATGTCTTGCCTTGCTTCTCGGATGGCTTAACATAGTATTGAATATCGCTGAAATCAAGATCAGCCATATCGCCGCCCCAGTTAGGCATCGGCATTTTGTTGAATTGCTCCAGCGATTTCAGGCGGAACTCGAGCATCCACTGCGGCTCGCCTTTCATTTCGGAAATCGTGCGTACGATTTCCTCCGTCAACCCTTTACCGGATTGGAAGACCGCTTTATGCTCGTCACGGAAACCATACTTATAATCTTCCATTTCAGGCATTGTTCCTGGCATGGTATTCACACTCCTTCAAGTATTCGATTCGTTCTATACGTGCTTCTGCTCGATGCCTTTGCGCAAAGCGTTCCACGCCAGTGTTGCGCATTTGATCCGTGCAGGGAACTTGTTGACTCCGGACAAGGCTTCGATATCTTCGTTCTCTTCGAACTCCACATCTTCGCCTTTCATCAATCCGGAGAACCGTTCGGCAAGCTCCAGAGCTTCATCGTAAGTTTTCCCTTTAACAGCTTCCGTCATCATTGACGCGGAGCTTAAGCTGATGGAGCAGCCTTCTCCGCTGAATTTCGCATCGATTACTTTGCCGTCCTCTACTTGAAGCTGAAGCGAGATGCGGTCGCCGCAAGTCGGGTTGTTCAAGTTGATGGTGACGGCATCAGTATCCAATGTTCCGCGGTTGCGTGGATTTTTATAATGATCCATGATGACTCGGCGATATAAATCATCCAATTGCATGACCGAAGAACTCCTTTGTCCGGATGAGGCCGTCCACCAAGCGGTCGATCTCTTCCTCGTTATTGTATAGATAAAAGCTTGCTCTCGCCGTAGCCGATACATTCAGCCAGCGCATCAGCGGCTGGGCGCAATGATGGCCTGCGCGAATCGCAATGCCGTAAGAATCAAGCACGGTCGATACGTCATGAGGATGGATGTCGCCCAGATTGAACGTGACAAGACCAACGCGGTTCGTTTTTGGCCCGTAAATCGTAACGTCTTCAATCGTGGACAGTTTATCGTAGGCGTAGGCAGCCAGCTTCTTCTCATGCTTATCGATCTCGTCAAGTCCGATCTGCTCCAGGAAGTCAATCGCGGCGCCAAGTCCTACGGCTCCCGCAATAATCGGCGTACCGCCTTCGAAGCGATACGGGGATTCCTTCCAAGTTGATTCATACAAATCAACAAAGTCGATCATCTCGCCGCCGTATTCGATCGGCTCCATGTTCGACAAGAGCTCCTTCTTGCCGTACAACGCGCCGATACCGGTAGGCCCGCACATTTTATGACCAGAGAAAGCGTAGAAATCGCAATCTAAATCCTGTACGTCAACCTTCATATGCGGCGTGCTTTGCGCTCCGTCAACGACCATTACCGCACCGTTCTTGTGCGCGATAGCCGTAACTTCCTTGATAGGATTAACAACGCCAAGCACGTTCGATACGTGAGTCATCGCAACGACTTTAGTATTTGGCGTAACCGCCTGTTCCACGTCCGCCAACGAAATCGTGCCGTCCGGCTGAAGAGGAATATACTTGAGCGTAGCTCCCGTCGCTTTCGCTGCCTGCTGCCACGGAATAAGGTTGGCATGATGCTCCATCGGCGTAATGACGATCTCGTCGCCTTCCTTGCAAACGGTGCGGGCATAGCTCGATGCGACTAGGTTAAGCGCAGTCGTTGTACCGCGCGTGAACACGATTTCTTCCGCCGACTTCGCATTGAGAAACTTGGCTACCTTCTCCCGTGCGCCTTCATAAGCATCCGTCGCCCGGGAACCAAGCGTATGGACGCCGCGGTGCACATTGGAGTGATCCAGTTCGTAATAACGACTAACCGCATCAATGACGGAACGCGGCTTCTGGGAAGACGCCGCGCTGTCGAGGTAAACGAGCGGATGCCCGTTTACCTGCTGATGCAGTATCGGGAATTGCTCCCTTACCGCTTCTATATTCATCCTTCAAGCTTCCTTTCGAGCAAACGCTGAAGCTGCTCGCGTACCGCATCAATCGGAATCTCCGATACGACAGGCGCCAAGAATCCGTAAATAATCAAACGTTCAGCGTCTTGCTTGCTGATTCCGCGGGACATCAGGTAATAGACCTGCTCCGGGTTAACCTGGCCTACGCTTGCCGCGTGGCCCGCTTTAACATCGTCCTCATCGATCAGAAGGATCGGATTGGCGTCACCGCGCGCTTTCGGGCTGAGCATAAGAACTTTTTCCGTTTGCACGCCGTTAGCTTTCGTAGCGCCCTTCTCAATCTTCGTGATGCCGTTGATGATAGCCGTAGCGTTGTCTCTCATAACCGCGCGGGTTACCATGTTGGACTCCGAGCTGCGGCCGAAGTGCGTCGCTTGCGTCGTAAGGCTCATCTTCATCTCGTTGCCGCCGATGCTGATGACTTTCGCATCGGAGTTCGAGCCATTGCCTTTCAGCAAGGATACCGTATCGGATACCGTGTAGCCGTCGTTCAAGTCGCCGACAACCCACTCCATTTGCCCGTCATTCTCGATAACGGAGCGGCGGAGCGTCATATCAACGCCATTCTCGGCCATATGGTGAATGGAACCGAAACGAACATGCGCGCCTGGCTTCACGAATACCTCAACAACCGAATGATGAACGAATGGCGAATCAATCGAACCTGGTTCGGATACGACATAATCCACGTAAGTAACCGAGCTGTTACTTTCCGCAACGATAAGAATGTGCGGAGCAAATGCAGCGTCCGCTTTGTTGTTGAACAGCACCGCTTGGAGCGGAAGCTCAACTTCGACATTCTTAGGCACGTATACGAATACGCCGCCGTTCCATAGTGCTGCGTGCATGGCGGTCAGCTTGTTCTCGCCAGCGGATACCGCTTGGAACAAATATGGTTTAACGAGATCCGCATGCTCTTTGCATGCCGTCTCGAGATCTGTGAAGATAACGCCTTTAGCGGCAAGCTCTGCGGACAATTGCTTCAGAACCGCGCTCGAGTTGTGCTGAACGACGATATTCTCCGTACCTTCAGCGACCAGCTCGCGGACTACTTCCGGCAGCTCGGCAACCGAACCTACCGCTTTCCCCTGCTCATAAGCGCCGACAGCTGTCAGATTCCAGCGGTCGATGCGCATTTTCTCCGGCTTCGGCCATTCCAATGTGCCAGCCAGCTCAGCCGCTTCACCGCGAAGATCGACGAGCCATTGCGGTTCGCCTTTGCTGCGTGCAAGCGCTTCGGCCGATTGACGGTCCGTCGGAGTCGTTAATTGTGTACTCATCCCGTTATGCTCCCTTCTCCGCCGATTAAGCTTGGCCTACTGTTTCGTCAACAATGCCGAGCTCTTCTTTAACCCAATCATAGCCTTCGTTTTCAAGACGCTCAGCAAGTTCCGGGCCACCGGATTTCACGATGCGTCCTTGCATCATAACGTGTACGAAGTCAGGCGTGATGTAGTTCAGCAAACGTTGGTAGTGAGTAATGATAAGGAATCCGCGGTCTTCGGAACGCATTGCGTTCACGCCGTTGGATACGATTTTCAGAGCGTCAATGTCAAGGCCGGAGTCGATTTCGTCAAGAACAACGATTTTCGGCTCAAGCATCGCCATTTGAAGAATTTCGTTCCGTTTTTTCTCGCCGCCGGAGAAGCCTTCGTTCAGGTAACGGTGAGCGAACTCGGGGTTCATCTCAAGCTCCTTCATTTTCTTTTCCATTTGGCGGATGAATTTAATAAGCGAAATTTCGCTGCCTTCTTCACGGCGCGCGTTGATTGCGCTGCGCAGGAAGTCGGAGTTGGTTACGCCGGGAATCTCGCTAGGATATTGCATAGCGAGGAACAGGCCTGCGCGTGCTCTCTCGTCAACGCTCATCTCGAGCAGGTCTTCGCCGTCAATCGTAGCGGAACCTTCCGTTACTTCGTATTTCGGGTGACCCATCAGCGCGGATGCAAGAGTACTTTTACCCGTACCGTTAGGACCCATGATCGCATGGATTTCCCCGCCCTTGATTTCAAGGTTAATGCCTTTCAAAATCTCTTTTCCTTCGATCTCTGCTTTCAGGCCATCGATGACAAAATGCGTTGCCATAATATACTTATCCCTCCAAGGTTGGTAATCGGTTTTTAGGCTCATCCCTATAAAAGCTTTCCAAATGGGAATATTATAGAGTGATTCTCATTGATTCTCAATAATTATTTTATTATAAGTTTTGTTATTAATCAATGCAGGAACGTCCAATGGCTGGATTTAGAAGCTCTCTGATATATCTCTTCCTATTAATGCTTGTTTGATTAATTTAACCTGCTCACTGAATTGTTCATCCGGCATTACCGGGGTCATAGCCGGCTGCGGCATCCCCTCATCCAGTTGTACCCAAGATTTGCATCCGTTATAAGCAGGCTGCATCGGCAGCTCTACCGGTTCCTCCAGGCGGTACACTCTCAGCAACAACAAATGCAGCGGCTTCGTACGCTTCCATTTGAGCCGCTCCTCGGCGAACGTATCCGTCCAAATGTGGAAATCCCGGATCCGGTCCAAGGTCTCCTGGTCCGTAATCTCGATATCCTCCACCGCTTCCGCGTAGGCGTTCAATTTCATTGACGGCATGTCAGGCGACCAGCCCTGCATCGTACCTTGGATCTGCCCTTGATAAGCCTCCTTCAGCAAATGCTCCTTCTGGTGCTCGTATGCCGGCATTAAATAGAAGCCTTTGCTTACCAGCTGAAAATCCCGCGTCTCCTCGACAATCCCGCCTTTTCGCATAACAAGGATAAGATGCCCTTCTTGCAGCGCTTTTACCGTCACGGCCCATTCCTTGAGCGCGACCGTCTCCCGCTTGTTGTTCGACATTAACGGACCCCCTTCGATAAAATGTAATGATACTTGCTTTATAGAGCTTCCACGCATTGCCCGCTTGTCCTTAATCATGTAACATTATATCATTTGGAGGTATTCCAAGGCGAAATAATATCCGCTATACTATGTTGAGGAGTTTACTAGGCATTAAGACGCCTTTTCAAATACGAAACCGGAGGTGGACGAACCATGTCTGCTTATCATGCATTAACCGAACAAGAAGCGATTGAAATCGCAGGTGGCATCGAAGGCTTTTTCCCTGCAGGTGCTAAGCTGAACTGCCGTGAAATCGGCGACGGAAACTTGAACCTCGTCTTCCATATTACCGATCCTGCAAGCGGCAAAAGTCTTATTATGAAGCAGGCGCTCCCTTATGCGAAGGTAGTCGGCGAATCCTGGCCGCTGTCCCTTGACCGCGCCCGCATCGAAAGCGAATCCCTGATTCTGCAGAACAAGCTTGCTCCCGGCCTTGTCCCCGTTGTTTACCGGTATGACGCCGAGCTGGCGCTTACGGTCATGGAGGATCTTAGCGACCATTTGATTATGCGCCAAGGTCTTATCAAAGGCATCCGTTATCCGAAATTCGCGGAAGATATTTCGACCTTCATGGCGAATACGCTGTTCTTTACTTCGGATCTCGGCATGAACCAGCAGGACAAAAAGCAGCGCGTCAAAGAGTTCATCAATCCGGATTTGTGCAAAATAACGGAAGACCTTATTTTCGACGATCCGTATACGGTATCTTCCAACAATAATATTGAACCAGCCATTGAGGATGCCGCGGCAGCGCTCCGCGAGGATAAAGCTCTTCATCTTGAAGTTGCCCTGCTTCGCGAGAAGTTCCTGACAAGCGCGCAAGCCTTGCTGCACGGCGATCTGCATACCGGAAGCGTCTTCGCTACGCCGGAATCAACCAAAGTAATTGACCCGGAATTTGCTTATTACGGCCCTATCGGCTTCGATATCGGCGCTGTCATCGCTAACCTCCTGCTGAACTATGCGGGACAAGGCCACTGGATTGCCGATGAGAAAGAGCTTGCCGATTTCCGTGGCTATCTGCTCGAGACGATCCGCGATACGTGGACGAAGTTCGACCGGAAGTTCCGCGCTTTGTGGAACGAGCATGGCGTGGACCGTATAGCTAACGAAACGCCGGGCTATCAGGATCTGTACATGAGCCGTCTGCTTCAGGATGCGATCGGTTATGCCGGCTGCAAGGTTGTGCGCCGCATCGTTGGCCTGGCTCATGTTGCCGATATCGATACCATTCCGGATGCGGCAGCACGCGAGCGCGCGCAGCGTCTTGCCCTGGAAATCGGTACTTCCCTCATTCATCTGAACCGCCGTGCGGTATCCATTGAACAAGCCATTGATGTTGTTCTGACTGCCGAAGCCAAGCAGTAACAGCCATACTGAATCAAGAGAGGATTTACAAGATGACTACAGAAAACTACGCGGGCCTGCAATCCGTCATCTGGCATGACGATAAGCTGGATCTGCTTGACCAACGGCTGCTGCCGGAAGAAATCGTTTATTTGCCGCTTGTCACGCAGGAAGACGTATGGGAAGCCATTCGCCATCTGAAGGTTAGAGGAGCGCCGGCTATCGGGATTTCCGCCGCTTATGGCGTGGTGCTCGGAAGCCGCGATGCGGGTTCCGCGGAGCAATGGCTCGCTGACGTACGCAAAGCGGCGGAGTATCTGGCTACTTCCCGCCCTACCGCCGTCAATCTGTTCTGGGCGCTGGACCGGATGAAAGCCCGCGCTGAAGCTCTTGCTTCCGAAGGCCACTCGCTTGAAGCTTTGAAGCGGGCGCTGCTGGATGAAGCCATTGCCATTCAAAGCGAAGACGAAGAAACAAACCGCTTGATCGGCGAGCATGCATTGTCCCTGTTCCAGGACGATATCGGCGTGCTCACGCATTGCAACGCAGGCGGACTTGCCACGGCGAAATACGGTACCGCGCTTGCGCCTTTCTATCTGGCCAAGGAACGCGGCATGAACATCCGCGTATTTGCCGACGAGACCCGTCCGGTTCTGCAAGGCGCGCGCCTCACGGCTTTCGAGCTGCAGCAAGCAGGCGTTGACGTCACTCTCATTTGCGACAACATGGCCGGTCATGTCATGTCCAAGGGCTGGGTAAACGCCGTCATCGTAGGTACGGACCGCGTTGCGGCGAACGGCGACGTGGCGAACAAGATCGGCACGTACAGCGTTGCGGTACTGGCGAAAGCTCATGGCATTCCGTTCTATGTAGCCTGCCCGCTTTCGACCATCGATCTAAATACCCCTACCGGGGCGGAAATTCCGATCGAAGAACGCAATGCGGAAGAGATTACGGAAGGCTTCGGGAAACGTACCGCTCCGCAAGGCGTGAAGGTCTACAACCCGGCTTTCGATATTACGCCTAACGAATACGTAACGGCCATTATTACGGAAAAGGGCATTATCGAAGCGCCATTTGACGTCAATCTTAAAAAGCTGTTCGAGCAATAACGCAATTAGAGGCAGTCTCCCTTGGGCGGAGGCTGCCTCTTCGTTTGGCACTCGAGTGCTATATCATTAAGCGGAGCGCATCTGCGCCATTCATCCCGACAGTGATGCCAAGCGATTCCGCAGTAGTTGTAACGGATTCAAGAGGCGCCGCAAGCAGTTCCTCCAATGTTCTTACGCCAACTGCTCTACCCGCGATGATTTCTCTATCTTTCAGCCGATCGTTAAGCAGCCCCACATCAAGCGCTCCGCACATGATATATCCTCTATCCGTGGAGATGGAGAGCAGAGTTGTCTTCGGCAGCTTCACCTCAACGCCAAGCGCGGTAATACCGTCCCCAAGCGGTATTGGAACCATTCTCATCATTTTGGACACCTCCTTTACTACAGGCCATGACAGGTCAGTTCGAACCGCAACAACATTATATGCAGCTGCCGCAAAGCAGTGTTAGTGTACTTGCTCATTTTTAGGACTATGTGTCCAACCTTTTTGATGATATATTTATAAAGAAATGATTAATTCTTAGTCCGGAGGAACTATGAAACCAACACAATCGGCCCGCACAAACTCATACGTATTCCAGGTTGAATTGCTCGTTGAAGGGGACAGCAACGCCGAAGCTTTGGAGAAGCTTTTGAAATCGCTTAACCAAGGCGCTTATGCGGACTATCGCATACTTAACGGAATTCAGCTCGGACAGCTTATCGATCAGCGAAAGACGGAATTGCCCGACAGACAGCCGATTCCTGTACCAAAGGCTGTGAAGTCAACTGCTCACGCTGCTTCGACGCCTGTACCTCCTGCTGCTTCCGCCGCTCCTTCACCAGCAGCCAGTAATGGACTCGATTCCGTCCGGGCTTTTATGAAGAGCAATAAATTGATCCGCCTCATTGTTAACAAAGGACTTGGAATCAAGCTGAGCATTCCTTGCCGCATTCTGAATATAGACGAAGACGGTAACCTGATTACGGTCTATCACGTGGACGAGAAGCAGGTCTATACGTTCAGGCTTAATGAGATCGAGGATTTCCAAGATTAAAGAAAAGAAGCTGCCCTCTCGTATTTGACGAAAGGACAGCTTCTTTGTTCTTTGCAAGAATTATTGAATATAGGCCGCTCCAAGCATTTGCTCGATGTCGGTGCTTGACACCGGGGGACTCCAGAAATAGCCCTGCATTTCATCGCAGTTATGTTTCCTCAAGAACTCCATCTGCTCTTCGTTCTCGACGCCTTCGGCAATCACCTGAATGTTCAGATTATGCGCCATTGCGATAATGGCCGCGACAATTTCCGCATCGCTAGGGTCCTGTTGAATATCCCTTACGAAGGAACGGTCGATCTTCAGACGGTCTATCGGGAAGTTCTTTAGGTAATGGAAGGAGCTGTAGCCCGTTCCGAAATCGTCTACGCTAATGCCAACTCCCATATCCGTAAGCTCGAGCAGGCAACGGGATACGTGGCCGGTATCCATCGTCATCGATTCGGTAATTTCCAGATCGAGATATTCCGGCTTCAGCCCGGTCTTCTCCAGTACCGAAGCGACTTTGCTTGCCAGATCCTGCTGCACGAATTGCCTAATCGAGAGATTCACCGATACGGGCATCGGCGGAAGGCCGGCATCCTGCCACGCTTTGTTCTGACGGCAGGCTTCCTCTAGCACCCAGTCGCCAATCTGGACGATCATTCCGCTCTCTTCCGCGATCGGAATAAATTCACCCGGCGTTATCATTCCTTTCACCGGATGTCTCCAGCGGACCAGCGCTTCGACGCCTACCATCATGCCCGACACCAGATCGTATTGCGGCTGGTAGAGCAGAATAAATTCTTTGCGCTGTATGGCGCGGTACATCTCGTGCTGAAGCGTCAGCCGCTCGAAGGAAGAGTTACTCCAGCTCTCTGAATAGAGCATGCAGTCGTTCTTTCCGCTCTCCTTCACCTTGACCAGGGCAATATCGGCTTTCTTCAGAAGTGAGTAGCCGTCATCCTCTTTAACCAGGCTGGTCACCGCTCCAAGACTGGAGGTAATATGCAGCGGGAAACCCTTCAGCTCAAACGGCTCATCAATGGCGTGCAGCAAGCCGCGGGCAAATTCGATCAGCTGACCTTCCGATTCGATATCGTGGAACAGCAAAGCGAACTCATCGCCTTCCATCCGGGCTACGATTCCCCGGTCTCCGACCGCTCTAGTCAGACGTTCCGCAACCTGCAGGAGCAGCATATCGCCAAACTCGCGGCCAAACGAGGCGTTAACCAGCTTAAATCGGTCCAGATCCAAATAGCAGAGACCAATCATCCCGTCATGCTCTCTGGCAAATGCAAGGCTTTCGTTCATCCGGATATGAAACAAGGTACGGTTCGGAAGACCCGTCATATCGTCGTAATAAGCCATGTAACGGATCCGCTCGATATTCCGCTTCCGGTCGCTCAAATCCTGGCTGACGATGACGGTTCCGATTACCTCATCCTCCTTCAGCATTGGAGAACTGATGATCTGAAGCTCAAGCGGAAAGCCCGAACGATGCGTAATATTAATATTGCGCTGCTCCGATTTTCCTTGCAGCGCATGATCCAGCATCTCCTGCAGGCTGTTCCGGCTGCCCGGCTCCAGCAGCGGAGCAAGCGGCTTGCCAAGCAGGTCCTGGCGTGTGTAGCCCAGCGTATTGCTGGAAGCCACGTTCATCTCCATGATGACGCCATCCCGGTCCAAAATCGCCAAGGGAACCGCTTCCGACTGAAGCAGTGTCTCTACGATCGGCGTATGGAAATTCCGGAATCCGATCATTTGCCCGTTCCTGGCAAACAAGATTGCCGCTATTGCGGTCGCCAATACGGCAATCATTGACGAAGTCCATTCCAACACGGGGCCGGCATTCCTATACAAGGCTGCTGCGCAGAATAGCGCAGCGACAATGGCTATCGTAAGAGCGGCTGTCCGCAGCATGACTTGGGGCTGCGAAGCCCGATACCGTCTATTAGGCGAACCGTCCATCCGTTTCGTCACGCACCAACTTCCTTCCTCTTGTCAGGGTCAAGCAAGGTTAGCTTCATTATAAACGAAATGGTCTTTGCGGTATAGAAATATTTACTAAAACAATAAATAATTCTTGTAGAAATAAGGCGTTTTATGTCGAATTACAAGGTATTTCGCCATTTACGATATACATATTGTAGCATTATAGTCCTATAATCCATTTCATTCATCCAAACTTCGGCATCAATAAAAAAGACCGTTCCTATAATAGAAACGGTCTTTTTCAATGCATAGAACTATCCTTTTTTTCCGGCGCGCAGCGCCGCGGCCGCTACGCAGCCCCAGCCGGCGAGGAAGGCAACGCCGCCTAGAGGGGTGATGGCGCCCAATATTTTAACATCGCTTAATGCAAGGACATACAGGCTGCCGCTGAACAGAATGATTCCGGCAATTAATAGGCGCGCTCCGACTCTCACAAGCTTGACGTCGCCAATCCGGTCAGCCAGCAAAGCCACCAGCATTAAGCCGAGGGCGTGATACATATGATAGCGGACGCCGGTTTCATAAACCTCCAGCATATCGTCGGACAAAGTATCCTTGAGGCCATGCGCGCCAAAGGCCCCCAAAGCTACGGCTAATGCGGCGCCAATCGCGCCATAAGCGAAATATTTATTAAACATCTTGTTTTCATCCCTTTCTCGTTTGTGTATAATCTTACAAGTAAATCCACTTATTACAAAGGAGTCGATTATTCTTGGAAGAACCGCGCAATCCTTCGCAGCCAGATCCGCAAACCGGCTCATCCGTAAATCCCGAGCAGCCTTATGATAATCCATACGCATCTAGGCCCTCTTATCCTTTTTCTCCGGATAGAGAGAACGGACCGATGAAGCAATCGGGGCTTGGAATCGCTTCTTTCATATTGGCACTCGTTACGTTATTACTTGTCGTTGGATGCGTGATCAGCGCTACCGTGTTTGTCAGCAATGTAACAGGCGATGCTCAGGGGTTTCTCAACGAAGTCGAAAATATGGAGAACGAGGGCACGCTTCCGTCCGACTTGGTACCGATTATGATCGCCGGACTATGTATAATCGCATCGATCGGCATTGCTATTATTGGCCTGATTCTCGGCATTGTCGGCGCCGTGCAGAAAAACCGCCGCAAAGTATTTGCCGTTATCGGCATCGTGCTGAACGGCCTGATCGTGCTTGGAACAGCCGGCCTTGTCATTATAGGCCTTGTCTCCGCTGCCGCGCAATCGACAATTTAGCAACAAATGAACAAGAGGCTGTTCCCCGGGGAACAGCCTCTTCTTGTATTCGCCTTAGCTCAACTGGGCGGCTACTGTCTTGTTAATATCGGCAATCTTCTTCTCATAGCCTTCTATCTTCGCCTGTTGATCCGAAATTTGCTTCACGACGGTGGTCAGCGTCGTAAGAGAACGAATTGCGGTTTTGCCGTCATAGCTTCGAAGCGCATACAACAAGTCGCTCCATTCCGCCGATTTTTGCTTGTTCAGCTGGCTGATCGCGGACTTCGCTACAGAGATTTTCTTCTCCTCCTCGGTTATGGCATCAAGCTGGGAGCGCAGGCGCTTCATCTTGTCGCTTGCCGATGTTTTGGCCGAGCTTAACGCGTTTTGCGCGGCGCGAATCTCCTCTTTGGCGCTTTTCACCGAAATCTCCAGCAGGTCTACCTTCAACTGAACCGCCGCAGTCAGCTCCTTGATGCCGAACTTCCGCGCCGCTTTCAGCTCCGCTTGGGCAGCCTCGTATTGATTAAACAAAGGCTGATAATAATTCTTTAATTGCGCAACCTTCTTGTCCAGCGTATCCAGCTTTGCCTTGTCGATAAGCCGGATTTTCTGCCGTAGCTCCGACTCCTTGTCATCGTTTGTTTTGGCAGCGGTCTTGATCCGCGTATCCTTGTCTCCAATCATCGTCTGCTGCTGGACAAAGCTTTGATACAGCGACTGGAGCTTCGCCGAATCTGCTGAAGGCAGGCCTGCTTTGGTCTTGTCGAACTGCTTCTGCGCCGTTGCGGACAAGGAATGAACCGCCGCCTCCGCTACGGCCGCCGGAAGGACGGCTGACAGCAGCAGCGCTAACAGCAAGGCCGCGGCCGGCATTCGAAATGTCATGCGTGTAACTCCTCCTTGTGGAATATTCATAGCGGCAGCCGGAAACGCAAAAAGCACCCTTCAAACCATGCCCTAAGGCTGGTTCGAAGGGTGCTTCCCGTTCGAATAGTAATCGCGTTGCCGCATATGTTCTTCCACTATACGGCTTGATCAATAATTGTGTCAACCCATTATTTTACATCGGCTTGCAAGAGCCTTCTCACCTTACGGAAATGGAAGTTCGGCTGTAGCCTTCCTTCGTCTTATATACTTCGAGCGTAGCCGGAAAGGCTGCTTTAAGCTCCTGCACGTGGGAGATGACGCCAATCATCCGGCCTGAACGCTGCAGATCCACCAGCGCCTCGATCGCTTTGTTAAGCGAATCCTCATCCAGCGAGCCAAAGCCTTCATCGATAAACATCATCTCGATGGAGACGCCGCCTTGGTACGATTGGATGACATCGGTCATGCCAAGCGCCAGGCAAAGCGAAGCATTAAACTTCTCGCCGCCCGACATCGTCTTCACATCCCGGTTCTGGCCGGTATAGGCATCGTAGACATCAAGGCCAAGTCCGCTTTGCTTGCCCCGCGTCTCAAGCCGGTCGCTGCGCTGCAGAACGAACTGGCCGCCGGATAAATGGCGAAGCCGGACGTTTGCGGCATGCAGAATCTGTTCCAGGTATTCAATAAGAATATAACGTTCGAATGAAATTTTGAGTGCGTTGTCGCCTTTAAGCATCTGGTACAGATCCAGCACCTGCTCAAGCTTCGCTTCCAGCTCCTTCACTTTGGCCGAAGCCTGATCAATAGCCGTCCTTAGCTTGTTGGCATCCTCTGCGAACCGGGAAGCAATCTGCAGCGCGTTCGCTGCTGCCTCAATCCGCTCTTTCAGCTCGGCAATAGCGGACTTCAGCGCTTCAATGTCTGCCTGCTCCTTGCCAGCTAACTCCTGCTCCAGCTCTTCAATTCGCTTCCCAGCGGCTGCAAGGGCCGTCTTGTACGCCTCGAGCCGCTCCTTCAGCGCTCGTCTCTCTTGATCCGGCAGATGTGCCTCGCGGAAAACTTCCGCGGAGCTAAACTCCGCCTTCGCAAGCTCTTCCTCAAACCGTGCGGCAGCGAGCGCCGCATTGTCCCGGGCTTCAACAAGCTGCTGCTCGGTCTGCTCCGCATGAGCCTGCTCCTCGGCAAACTTCGCGCGCATCCGCAGCAATCCATCCTGCGCTTCCTTCCAAGCTGCGGCAAGAGACTCCGCTAAGCTGCGCTGCTGTCTCAGCCTCAGCTCCATCTCTTTCGGAGAGCGGAGCTCCTCCGGAATACGCTCAAGCTCCTTCTCGAGCGCCGACTGCTTGGCACCGCGCTCGACCGCAATCCGCTGCTGCTCCGCCTGCAGCTTGTCCTTCGCCCCGAGAAGCTGCTCCAGCTTCTGCTCGATCTCTTCTGCCCGCTGCTTCAGCTGCTTGCTTTGCTCGACCTGCGCGCCAAGCCGTTCCGCTTCTTCATTCAGCTGCTTCCAGCGTTTCCGAAGCTCGGCTTGCTGCTCGGCAAGCCCGGAAGCTTCCGCCCCGTATTCCGCAAGCTCCGCCGCGCTTCCTTCCCAGCTCGAACGCGTCGCCGCGGCCTGGAGCTTCGCTTCGTTCAGCTCGCGTTCGTAACGGGACAGCTGCTCCTTCGCCTGCTGGAGCTGCTCCCTGGACGGCACGGCTTCCGCCGCATCCGCTTTGCCCGGATGCTCCCGACTGCCGCAGACCGGACAAGGCTGACCGTCATGAAGATGGGCGGCCAAGAGGCTCGCTTGCCCTTCAATCCAATTGCGCTCCAGCCGGTCATGCTCCTCGCGGATTTGAGCAAGCAATAAAGCCCGCTCCTCAATCATGGATGCATGGGAGGCCAGTTCTTTCTCCAGTTCAATTAACTTGGAAATATATTTGCCAGTCTGAAGGACCTGATTTCTTTGCTCAACGACGCCCGGGAGCGCCTCGACCGCGCCTTCAATCTGTTTAAGCTGCGCGGCCAGCGTCAGCTTGGCTTCCCTCGCTTCGGCGATCAGCGCCTCCGCCGACGCCAGCTTCTCCGCGCCGCTTTTCTCCGCGGCCGCAAGCTGCCCGACCGCTACGCGCTGCGCCTCCAGCGTCTGCACCGCCGGCGCCAGCTCCGCAAGGCGGTGCAGCTCGTGCTCCGCCGCCTGCCGCTCCGCGCCGCGCTCCTCCTCGCGGCGATGCCGCTCCTCGGCTGCCGCGAGCGCCTCCTTCGCGGCCTCCGCCGCCTGGCGCCGCATATCGCGGGCCTGCTGCTTCGCCGCGGCATCCCGCTCCGCGCGGACCGCCTGCTCCGCGTACGGCGCCAGCTGCGCCGCGCGCTCCGCAAGCAGCAGCCGGCGCTCCCGCTCCGCATGCTCGCCGCTTTGCGCAGCGAGCCGCTCCAGCTTCGCCCGCTCGCTTGCCAGCTCCGCGAACCGCGCGTGCAGCGCCAGCTCGCCCTGCAGCGCCTCTTCCTGCTCGCCGAGCTGCCGCTGCAGCTCGCGCTTGCCCGATTCGCCTTCCGCCATCAGCTGGCGGTAGTAGCCGATCTCCTGCTCCAGCGCTTCCGACAGCTGCGCCGCATTGTACAGCTCCTGTTCCAGCGTCTTCGCAAGCTGGCTGTCTTCCCTGCGCGGCAAGTTATCCGCCGCCTGCTTCATGAAATGCTCCACGCGGATCTTCGCTTCCTTCAGCTGGTCGCCAAGCTCCCGGTTCTGCTGCTGAAAGCGCGTCTCGAGCCGCTGGTACAGCTCCGTCCGGAAAATCCGGCGCAAAATCTCTTCTTTATTGTCCGTGTCCGAAGTGAGCAGCTTGCGGAATTCGCCCTGCGGCAGCATCACGATCTGGTTGAACTGCTCTTTCGTCAGGCCAATAATCGTCTCCAGCTTGGCGTTGACGTCGCCGACCATAAACCGGTCCACCGCCGGAACGGCTTCGCCGCCCGTCAGCTCGTACAGCTCCGCTTTGCCGCCCGTCTCGCTTTTGTTCGTGCCCTTCCGGTGAGGAAGCTGACGGAATACCCGGTACATCCGGCGCCCCACGGCAAAATCCAGCTCAACGGCCGTATGCTTCTCGTCATCGGCGAAATGGCTCCGCAGCATGCGGGGCTCCGAACGGTCCTCGCCGCTTGCGGTTCCGTATAATGCAAAGCAGATCGCGTCAAAAATCGTTGTTTTGCCGGCACCGGTACTGCCCGAAATAACAAACAGGCGATGCTCCCCAAGCTCGCTGAAATCCACGGTCTCCGCATCGCGGTACGGACCAAAGGCCGTCATCGTAATTTTGAGAGGTCTCATCGTACTTCGCCCTCCTCTCGCAGTAATCCGCCATACGTATCGGCGAACAGCCGTTTTTTCGGCTCATCCAGCGCTACACCCTTCACTTCGAGATAAAAGGATTCGAATAAGCTTACCGGATCGGCTTCGCTTCTCCGCACCGCCATCTCCGGGACATCGCCGTTCTCGCCATTGCCGCGAACGGTCGTAACCCTGCGTTCTACATGGAGGGCATTAGGGTAAACCGTCCGGACCTTCTCCATCGGGAACAGAACGGGGTTGTCGTTCAGCAGCGTAACGAAGACATAATCCTCGTTCACCGGATGGGTCTCGATCTCTTCGATCGGACCGGCAATCCGACGCATATCGCGGAGCGGCTTCAGCTCTCTTTTCTCAATCGCAACGTTACCGTCCGCGTCCATCTCCACAACAAGGTAGCCTTTATTGTGATGCTCCTCGGAAATCGAATATTTGAGCGGGGAACCCGCGTAACGGATTTTTTCGCTTCCGACAAAATGCGCCTGATGCAGATGCCCCAGAGCGGTATAATGGAACGGAGCAAAATAATCCGCCCGCACATGCTCGGCTCCGCCAATCGAAAGCGGGCGTTCCGAGTCGCTTGTATTAGGCTCCGCCGCACCCGTTGCCGTGACGAAAGCATGTCCAACAACGATATGCCTCGCAGCCGGGTCCATTTGCGAAGCAATCCGTCCCGTAATCGCGCGCATAGCCTCATCATGGGTTCGGATACTCTCGTCTTCAAAAGTAATCCGTACTTGGGCAGGGTCGGCATAAGGCACCAGATGCACATGCACCTCGCCAAACGCGTCCTTCAGCACAACCGGCTTATGTTCCGTTCTTAGTCTTCCGGCGATATGAAGCCCGCGGCTTTCCATCATTGCCGTTCCGAAGTCAATCCGGTCCGGACTGTCATGGTTGCCCGAGATCGCAAGCACCGGCGTATCCAGCCCAACAACGATCCTCTCCAGCAGCTCGTCCAGCAGATCCACCGCTTCCGTCGGCGGGATAGCCCTGTCATACAAATCGCCTGCGATAATAACGGCATCCGGCCGTTCCAGTTCCACTGCGCTTACAAATTGCTCCAGCACATACCGCTGGTCCTCCGTCATATATACACCCTGCACAAGCTTGCCTAAATGCCAGTCTGCAGTATGAAAAAATTTCACTCTATGAACATTCCCTTCCGCTACTTATGTATCTTTTCATATTCGATACCCGTAACCGTACATATATTCGCTTTTTTCTCCCGATTTCCTTCCTGAAAATATTTCCCCAAGGCCCTATCAATGGTACATTAGTAGACGGACTTCATAGATTCAAATAAACGAAAAACTGGAGGATAACATGCAAACCGAACTAGAAGCACGGTCAAAACGGTCCTTGTTCAGCAACTATACGCTGCTCTTGGCCGTTGTATTTGGCGGCTTTCTCATATTTGGCTTCTCGGAAAATATTAAAGGTCCCGCGATTCCGCGCATGCAGGCCGACTTCTCGCTGAACGAAGCGCAGATCGGCATGCTGCTCGCCCTTAATTCCCTCGGCTATCTGATCGCTTGCAGCTTTACGGGCTGGCTGGTGAAAAAAATCGGCATCAAGCTGACGACCCTTATCGCCTTTGGCTCGATGGTCGTATCCGGCTTCTGCCTGTATTTCTCCGTGAGCTATTCAACGATGGTATTGTCCTACTTCTTTATGTATATCGGGAACGGACTGCTAGAGATCGCCCTTGCGATTCTGGCCGCGCAGATCTTCACCCGGAATACCGGCACGATGATGAATCTGGCCCATTTCTTCTACGGGCTCAGCTCGATTGTCGCCCCGCTCCTGGCCGCTAATCTAATGGGGATTCACCTGTTTGGAGCAAGCTCCGAGCTTGGCTGGAGGGGAATGTACTGCCTGATGCTGTCTCTGACTTTGCTGCCGATGATTCCTACCATCTTCGCCAAAGCGCCCAAGCAGGAAGAGAAGCATGGCGAGCGTCTGTCGCTGCGGGAATACGTACGGGATAAAACGGCATGGCTGCTGGTGGGCGTCCTCTCCCTCGGCGTTGTCTCCGAAATGTCGATCGGAAGCTGGCTCGTCAACTTTCTGGAGAAAGCTTACGACTGGAGCAGCGATACGGCCGCGGCGATGCTGTCCGCCTTCTTCCTCTGTTTTACCTTTGCGAGACTTGTTCTAGGTCCGGTCACCGATAAAATCGGCTATACGATGTCGCTCATCGTGCTGTCGGCCTTCTCGGGTCTTTGCTCGATTGCGGCTGTTATTCTTGGCGAGCCCGGAGCCTTCCTGTTTGCGGCAGCCGGCATCGGCATTGCGCCGATCTATCCGACGGTGATGGCCCTGATTGCCAAGCGTTATTCGAAGGAAAGCGATACGGCCATTACGTTTACGGTGACATTAATGGGGATTGCGACGGTTGCGGGGAACTATTTGATCGGGCTTATTATCGAGCTGTTCAAGGACGGCTTTGCGGAAGAGGCTCATCCGAAGGCGGGTCTCATTGCCGGCCTGCAAGCGGGCTATGTGTTCATCGGGGCATGCGCCCTGTTGTGCTCGGTCATGTCCATCGCGTTATACCGTCATCTAAAAAAACGCGGTGCCCTGCTGTGAGAAAAACTCTATCGAGGCCTCTCGACGATGAGCGACCGCGTTTATAGTCGCCAATCAGAAAATGTGATTCAAAGTATGAATCTTATATTTTCTTTTGTGGTGAACAAAAGAGGCTGCACCCTCACGGGTGCAGCCTCTTCTTTTTGCTTACTTTTCGGAAGCCACGGTAAAACGTTCGTTGACGTGAGCGGCATTCTCGGCTTCATCCACAATGGCGATCGCAAAGTCCGCGTAGCTGACATAGCTATGGCCTTTCGAATTCACAAGCAGATGGTCTTTGCCTTGTATATAGGAGCCGGTACGCTTGCCTTCCGGATCAAAGAAAGCGGACGGGCTGACAAAGGTCCATTTCAGACCTGTCGATTGCTTCAGATCCTCGAGGTTTTGCCCTTGGTTCTTCGCCGTAGCAAGGAACATCTCAGGGAAATCAGGCGTGTTAAAGAGTTGAACGGTTTTGGCTTCGTCCACGTACAAGCTGCCTGCCCCGCCAATTACGATCAGGCGAGTATCCGTTCCGGACAAGGCATCGATTAGAGCTTTGCCGGCTGTTACGTGAAGATGCTCTTGGCCAAGCGGTGCGCCAAAAGCGTTCACGACGACGTCAAAGCCTTGCAGGTCGGCTGTTGTCAGATCGAAAACTTCCTTCTCGATCACTTGAACGCCTTCCTCCGTTACCTTGGCACGGTTCCGTACAACCGCCGTTACTTCATGTCCGCGGCTTAACGCCTCTTTTACTATAAATTGACCTGCTTTGCCTGTAGCGCCTACAACTGCAATTTTCATATGAATAACCTCCTAAATAGAATGCACTTATTTGTTTTGATTCGTTCTTATCAGATCTGCGACCAGTTCCTCCAGGGTAATCTGCGCGAGTACGCTCTCCATGGCATCCTGCGACTTCTTCAGCACTAGCTCCAGCACGACCTGTATGCTTGCTCCAACCGGACAGTCGGGATTAGGCCCTTCATGGATATGGAAAAGCTGTCCCTCCTCGACGACGTCTACCGCCCGGAAAATATCCAGCAAGGTTATTTCGCTCATTTCCTTGGTCAGATATGCACCGCCCGTGCCGGCCCGGACCTGAACGAGACCCGCCTTCTTCAGTTGTCCTAGCAGCCGGCGGATAATAACCGGGTTTGTGTTCACGCTGCCGGCAATCCATTCGGAAGTGTTGTGAGCGTCCTTGGAAATCTCCAGCAGCGATAAAATATGGACCGCTATGGAGAAGCGGCTGCTGATTTTCATGTTTATTCCCCCTAATGCTGCGATAGTGTCGGTTGAGGCTACGTGTTGTTTCGGTTGATTGGGCTACGGTTGTTTCGGTTGATTGCTCCATGTAGTTTGTTCCTCGGATTAAATTTTCAAAGGTTGGAACAAACGTACAAAGTCGCACTCAACTCGAAACAACACTCCGCTGGCTGGTTTAAGAGCACAAGACCGAGCACTAAACCAAGCATAAAGCCGAGACAAAACCAAGCACAAAGCAGAGACAAAACCAAGCACTAAGCCATTATTGTTGTGACAATTGTAGTTACAACTGGGGTAGAAGTCAAGGACGCTACGGTTGTTTCGGTTGATTGCTCCATGTAGTTTGTTCCTCGAATTAAATTTTCAAAGGTTGGAACAAACGTACAAAGTCGCACTCAACTCGAAACAACACTCCGCTGGCCGGTTTAAGAGCACAAGTGCACAAGACAGAACACAAGACCCGGCACAAGACCGAAAACACAAAGCCACTATTGTTGTAACAATTGTAGTTACAACTAGGAGAGAAGTCAAGGACGCTACGGTTGAGGCTCCGGTTGTTTCGGTTGATTGCTCCATGTAGTCTGTTCCTCGAATTAAATTTTCAATGGTTGGAACAAACGTACAAAGTCGCACTCAACTCGAAACAACACTCCGCCCGCCGTTTAAGTGCACAAGACGAGTACAAGACAGAACACAAGACAGTGCACAAGACGAGTACAAGACCGAGAACAAGACCGAGAACAAGACCGAGAACAAGACCGAAAACACAAAGCCATACTGTTGTGACAATCGTAGTTACAACTAGGATAGAAGTTCGCCCTCGACACGAATAGAGGGCTCGACTCGAAACAGCCTTCGCTGGCCGCCTCAGAATCGCTGGTCGTTGTAACGATTATAGTTACAACAAAAAGAAAAGTCAAGTAGCCTCTCAGAGCGAGCGTCTGCAAATTGCCTACGTTGGATCCACTCCAACGAAATCAGAAGATTTGGATCAAAACCGTTGCTACACTGGACTCTATCCAGTAAAAATCACCGGTTTGGCTTTCAAATCGCTAATTTAAAAAATTATACTGTATGACACCCAATGTAGCGCATGCTGCTGCTCCAAAAAGGTTAGTTTTACTGTATCCACTCCAATGTATCTCTCCAACCGTATAACGTCACCAAATCCATCTGCCTAAACCAGAATAAGAGTATTGACAAAAATATTTTTATGTGGTATAATAATAAATTTTCCTATTTACACTATTCCCAGGAATCTGTAATATAGTCACATGACCTCGGCCGGGTCCCCTTCATTTTTTACGAGGAGTGTGACCTTTATGCAAGCCCAACTTTC
This sequence comes from Paenibacillus sp. MMO-177, assembly GCF_037147795.1. Classification (NCBI taxonomy): domain Bacteria; kingdom Bacillati; phylum Bacillota; class Bacilli; order Caryophanales; family Paenibacillaceae; genus Paenibacillus; species Paenibacillus sp. MMO-177. Next base: position 306,210 of record NZ_JBBCUR010000001.1, read on the forward strand.
TATACTTCCCATAAGCGCCCCCGTGATGGGCACAATAGATACCGTTTATCCGGTTCTTATCCGGGACGATCAGCATCAAATTTTGCTGGATACCGGTTATCCCGTCCAGCTTCCGCAGCTCCAAGCTGCGATTGAAGCTGCGGGAGGCAGCCCAGACAAGCTTACTCATATTATTCTTACCCATCAGGATATCGATCATATCGGGAATTTGCCGGAATTAACCTCCCGAGGCGGAATCGAAGTGTCTGCACATCCGCTCGAGAAACCGTACATCCAAGGCGATAAAAGGCTTATCCGTTTCACGGACGAGGCTATTGCCAGCATCGACAGGATGCCGGATTCCGTACCCGAATCGTTCCGCAACGGTTTAAAACGGATGATGCTGAATCCTCCTAAGGCAAACGTTGACCGGGAAGTCATTGGCGGCAAGCTTCTTCCGCTAGGGGGAGGAATTACCGTAATCGATACCCCAGGCCACACGCCGGGACATATCAGTCTTTATCACGAGCCCTCCCGTACTCTAATTGCCGGGGATGCCCTTACGGTGAGAGATGGCGAATTATATGGAGCCGATCCCGCTACCACATTAGATCCGCAGACCGCCCAAGCTTCCGTCGCCAGACTGCTGGATTTCGATATTCAGGCCATCGTCTGTTACCATGGCGGATTATACAACCAGCGGGTTATGGAGCGACTTGCCGAACTCGCGGCACATAAATAATCGTTATATGGCTGACCTTCAGGTCGGCCATTTTAACTTTACAAAAGGATTCGGACTGTCGTGTGGAGAATAATTCCAGAAACAAACGAAAGGATGTTCCAAAATGTCATACAAACCTTCGTTTCTGGAAATGCTTTTGTCGCTTCTCCTTCTTATATTGGGTTTCGGCAGATAAGGAGCCGTCACACTCATGAATCAGCGTTTTCTTATCGGACAGTATGGACAATTCGACTACAACAAATATAGCCGTGATTATAAAAAAGATTTTTACGGCATTGAAGCTTGTCTATTTCAGAGCGAGCAAGATATGGAGAGTCTGATTCGGGAATCTCATGCTGCAGGCTTTCGGATCGGGATTCATTTTCCGCTGCGGGCGGGGATTTCTCCGCTTAGGGACGCGCTGTTTATCGCCAAGGATGATACCGTTAGATTGGACGCTTACTCCATAGCGGAGCAAGAGCTTGCTTACATCCATTCAAGCATGCAGCCGGACTATGTGCTTTTCCATTATCCTAAGCCCGTTATTCTTGATGACCGCGCGGATTGGAGCAGCTGGAGGTTCGACAACCGGATGGAATACGAATTCGAAAGCGCATATGCCGTTGACGAATTTCAGAAGTACAGCAATGTTTTGTTCGAATGGTTGTCTCTTATGGGCACTAAGCATGGATTTACGCCTGTCTTGGAATTTGATGCCCTGAACCGCTACGTCTATGACGACGATTATTTGCAGCGCAAGCTGGAGGAATATAGCAGCATTAAGCTGTGTCTCGATACCGCAAGATTGTACATCCAGGATCGGATCGATCCGTATTTCGATGCCGAATCCATTCTCCGCCGATACGCCAGATTTGCCGCAACCGTTCATTTGTCCAATGTGCAGATTGTTGAAGGACAACTAACGCAAAGCCGGGTTCCCGTCCTTCCCGGTCAGCAGCCAAGCGATGGCTGGGCTCCCATTGAACGATATTTACGGATTATCTCCGGCGAGAATGCGGATGTCAAAATCATGTTTGAGCACCGCTCGGAAAAAGTATCTGATGAACAGCTCGAGGAGTGCTACCGCTGGGTAGGCCAGCTACTAGCGCCTTGCAGCTTTACGGGGAGTCTTAAGGTCCCTGAAGGACCTTAAGGGGCTGTTTCGCGCACCTTCAATTGAGGTTAAAGTCCCTCAGGGACCTTAACCTGACTCGCTTCAACTCATTCATGCCTATTCGGGGTGTCTCGGCGCTTCTTAAGGTCCCTGAAGGGCCTTAAGTTGCTATTTCGCGCCCCTCTAATTGCCGTTAAGGCCCCTCAGGGACCTTAAGCTAACCTTGATGGCCTAGGCGAGGAATCTCTTCCCTGTTCACTCTCGCGACCGATTGACCCGGGCTAGCGACAATCAGCTCAAGCAGATCCTGATGGCTGATGCCTGTGTAAATTAGCTTGCCGCCAAGCCGGGAGGCTTGCTGCAAAGCGAAGTCCACCCCGCTCATCCGCTCTGCGAACGAAGGCAAGCTGTCGATTGCAAGCTTTTCCGCTTCTTCTCTCCCCAGTACTTCTACGGCTACCGCAGCAGGCTCTCCTTGCAGACGAACCAAATTGTATTCCTCAAGCTCCTCGAAGGTATATTGCCCATGGAGCAGAATGGATACAAAGCAATTTTGCACCAGGCCAAACAAGCCGGCTTCTTGCGCTATCCAGCTACCTTTCGGAAGAACGCCGATAATCTCTTGCTGCTCGGCATCCTCCGGGACAGGGAACAACGTTAGAATCCGGTTCCTGTCATACAACACCTCCGCATACTCGCTCTGATGCCTTGGATCCCCTTCCCTCCAGCCATCCCCCGGATGGAAGAAGTAAAGCTGATTTACGCCAGTCTCTCCCGTAACCGGGAACGACACCATCCACCGGATCTGCTCGTTATCAAACTCTTTTACCCGCTCCCAAATGCCGCCGGTCGAATAGTCCTTCGTCACATACGCATAGGAATGAAGCGGAATCTCTTCCCCGGTATCAATCTTGATGATTTGTTTGGTGACCACCTCGGGCCGGTCCCGCTTCAGAGCTCTCTGTAGAGCATCCTCCGGCGCTGGATAGCAGAGAAAGCCCGCATACTCTGTACGAGGTATAAGATCCCCCCGAGGAAAATCCCCAAATTGCACATAATCATGCAAGACGTTGCGATCAGCCGGCGCATCATGCGGCCAGCCCCGGGAATGGGCACCAACCCAGGCACCCTTCATGTAAAACAACGCTCTCTCCCGCCACAGGTAATCCAGCAGATCGGAAAGCTGCTGCTTTAACGTCGGCTCATCCGTCAGCTCCCACGCGCAAGTAAACGCCTGAACCCAATGCCAGAACCACGGCAAAGCCCCATACTCCGGCATCCCTTGGACCGTTACCCGCTCCATTGTACGCTTCAGGGAAGCGATACCGTCTTCAAGCAGCTCATGGTCCCCATAGCGCTGTCCGAATATGAGCTTGGCCGCGGTATATTTGGCCTCATGATGGTTAAATAGCTGCAGCGGCTTTCTGTAGAAGCCTCCTGCATAAATATGATGGAGCGCATGCTCGAAGCTCTTCTTCAACTCCGCACTCATATTTTGTTTATACCGGGTATTGAAATAAACCATCAAGCTGCCCATCAGCTCAACCGGGAGCTCATGGGCTTTCGCCGCCTCGGGCGAAGGATTCAAATTCAGCGGAAAATGGCCATAAAGCGGCTCAGCCGGATCCTGCTGCTGGAGCTGAAGCACCCGTGCAAGCACGCCTTCCGCTTTCTTTTTCGAATCGGCGGGATTGTCCAATAAGGATTGAATCTCTTCATCCACCGCTGCCGCAAATAAATAAGAAGCATAATAGAAGTTATCCCGAATATCGTGATGGAACCATAATCCGCTGGCAAGCATAGGCAAGCTTTGTGCTGATAAAGCTACGGCCCGGATAATCTCTATTTGGCGCTGCTGTTGTCCGTTCATCGGTTTACTCCTCTCAATCTCTGCAAAAAGTTCATTTACGTTTATTTTAGTTCATTTAATAGAAATAATCATTAATAAAATTACATATGAACCCTTTCAAACTTCCCATGACTATGGACGAGACGAGAGGGCAAGCGTACAATAATAACAATACCTATAAGAACGGATGAACATGAAATGAACCATTTACGCCGATACGAGAGTATTATGGAGGTTCTGCTGACGCAGAAGGAAGTAACGGTTGCAGAGCTTAGCGAGCGGCTGAGCGTAACGGGCAAGACGATCCGGGAGGATCTGACGAAGCTGGAGGAGCAAGGCCTGGTAAAACGGGTTCATGGCGGCGCCGTGCTGGCAAACAGCGACCAATTCGGCATTCTGCCGGTGAAGGAGCCGATCGCGAAGCATGCCGATGAGAAAACCGACATTGCAGACACGGCGATGCGGTTCATCTCCGGCAATGACATCATTGCGCTGGACGGCGGCAGCACGACCCTTGAGATCGCAAGGCGGCTGAACGATTTTCCGGTAACCGTAATCACAAACGATGTGTATATCATCAGCGAGCTGGCGGGAAAAGAAAACGTCCGTCTCGTCGTCCCCGGCGGGTACCGCGTCCGCAATGTTCTTGCGGGTCCGGAAGCGGTCGCTTATGTCCGCAACCTGAACATTAATAAAGCATTTATTTCCGCTACCGGCGTTCATCTCGAGCACGGCTTGTCCGTCTATACCGGCGATTTGATCGATTTCAAGCAGGCGCTGATGACGACCGCCCGCGAATGCTACGGCGTTGCCGATCATCATAAGTTTGGCCATAGCGCGCTCCGTACGTTTGCGAGGTTATCCGAATTGACGGCTCTCCTAACCGATAAAGGCCTCCCGGAAGATACGGCTGCCGCATTCCGGGCGGCGGGAGTACGGGTGGAGATTTGAGAGCGTCAGGATCCAACGTAGCCCTGAGCTCTTCTCCTGTGCCATAACCGCAAATAAAAAATCGCCAGCCTCCCGATTCATGCAGGTGCTGGCGATTTTTTTATTAGTTGAATCCGCCGTTCACGCGAAGCGTCTGTCCGGTAATCCAGCGGGCTTTATCGCTGACGAGCAGCTCGACGGCATTGGCGATATCATCCGGCTCCCCAAGGCGTCCAAACGCGTTCATCCGGCGGAAAGAATCCACAAGCTCCTCGGATTTCCCGTTCAGGAACAGCTCGGTTGACACCTGCCCTGGTGCGATACAGTTGATGATAATATCCTTTGGACCAAACTCCTTGGCGAGCTGACGGGTTAACTGTTCGACGGCCCCTTTGGTTGCGGCGTAAACGCTGTAAGCCGGAAGCATCGCGCCGGATACGGAGGTCGAGAAATTAATAATCGTACCGCCGCTAGCCATATGCCTCATCGCTTGCTGGCAGGCGAAATACGTCCCTTTTACATTAATCATGAAATGCCGGTCGAACATTTCCTCCGTTACATGGCCGATTGGCGCCGTCTCCATAATCCCTGCATTGTTCGCGAGAATATCTACGCGTCCGAACCGCTCAAGCGTCTCCGTGAACAGCCCTTCCACTTCGCTGACCTTGCCGATGTCACCGCGGATGGCAGCAGCTTCGCCGCCCGCTTGCTTGATTAATTGAACAACCTCATTCGCTTTCTCCTGGTTGGAGGAATAATTGACAACGACTTTCGCGCCCGCCTCGCCCAGCTGAATGGCGATTTGACGTCCGATTCCTCTCGAAGCACCGGTGACGATTGCGACTTTTCCTTGTAAACTCATGATTCATTCTCTCCTTTATGTTTCTGATATTTTAATGGAGTGGCTACAACATTGATTATAGGGAATACGAGGGGAAAGCCGTTAGAACAGAACCGTTCATTCCTTGCCTATTTCTCTTTTGTCCCGTCAAGCGTGAACGGCTGCGCCGTCCTATGGAGGGGCAGCATTCGTTTCGCGAAAGAAATATAAGCATAGTATAGTGAAACTTATACACTTCTATTTTAAAATAAAAATAACCCACCTTCTCGGAAAGGAATTCACAAGCTATGGACGATACTTTGCGATTGGAGCAGGCTTTACGGCAATTAACGGACTTGATTCTGCGCCATGCTCCATCTAGCGGAACGTTTCCTACACCTGTTCCCAATCTATCCTTGATGCATGCCACGCATTTGTCGGAGCCGCTTGATTCCGTATATAAGCCATCCCTTTGCCTTGTTGCGCAAGGCGCGAAGACGGCTGCTTTAGCCGACGCGACTTACCGGTACGACCCGATGACTTTTGTTGTCATTGCTGCGGAACTGCCGATTATAAGCAAAATCGTAGAGGCTTCGCCCGAGGTTCCGTATTTAAGCTTGAAGTTAAGCTTCGATCCCGATGTCATTCTCGATATTGTAAAAGAAAGCAGCATTGCCTCTGCCGTTCCCGCGGAAGCTTCTCCCGGCATAACGATGAACCGCACGTCTCCGGGCTTGCTCGAAGCCGCCGTCAGGCTCGTTCAGCTGCTGGATACGCCGGAGGACATTCCGGTTCTCGCTCCGCTTATTGTCCGCGAGATCCTGTACCGCGTGCTTCAAAGCGAGCATGGCGCGCTTATCCGCTCCTTTGCCATGATTGGCAGCCATTCGCATAACATTGCGCAAGCGATTCGGATGATTAACCGGCAATATGCCGAGCCGCTTGTCATCGAACAGCTGGCTAAGGAAGCAAGCCTCAGCACTTCCGCCTTTCACAAACATTTCAAGCGCGTAACCTCGATGAGCCCGCTGCAATACCAGAAAACGCTGCGCCTGCAGGAAGCGAGACGCTTAATGCTGACCGAAACGGTGCATGCTTCGGAAGCCGCTTTCCGCGTTGGTTACGAAAGCCCGTCCCAGTTCAGCCGCGAATATGCCCGGATGTATGGACGGCCGCCGATGCTGGATATACAGGAGCAACGCGCGTCAGCCATAACAGGGCCATGACGAACGATCGTCATGGCCCTGTTATTTTTGGGGATAATAGCATTTAGTTCACTTTTGTTTTCCGCAGCATCTCGTTCAGCACAGCTTCCCAATGCAGCTTCATCTGCTCGCGAGTAGCCGCATGATCCAGGTTTTCCTGATGGAAGCTGACCGTTGTTTTCTCCGGATGGCTGGAGATTAACCGGATTTGCAAGGTCGAAGGCTTCTCCCAGCCGGGTTTGGACCACTTCAGGCGCAGCTGCTGCTGAGGCTTCACAATTCTCAGTTCCCCGGATATCCCTTCCGCACTTTGAAACGCCTCTCCCGCTTCAATCGATATACCCTTAACGTTGCCGATCCATAACTTCAAGCCCTCGGCTGAAGTGAGAAAGGCCCAAGCTTTTTCAGGGGAAATTGGCAGCGTCCTGCGGACCCCAATCTGAAAACCGGCCGAGGCCGTTTGGCCGACGATTTTATTGGTATCGAACAATTCCATTTTACTCTCCCCCATTCTACGTTATCCGGACAAACACGGTCCCCAAGTCATTACGGTTACCAACGATGTCCTTTTCGTAAACCATTACTTCATCTAGACCGATAAACGCTAGGGACATGCTGATATTACTTAGATAAAAAGTATTTTCCCCTCTCGGCTTAAGCTTGTAATGGTCGAAAATGTATAAGTCCTCGCCTCTTAATTGAATGTGGAAGGTTATTCCTAATTCATCATTTTGGTATGAACCCGAGAATTTCTCTAATTCCTCTTTACTGAGCTCAGGATCGGGATAAATCGTACAGCCCAGGAAATCCATAATGGTACGATAATCTTGATCCCAGTCCCAATTCGTGTTGTCGACTCCCATAGATTTCAACTTCATCTTATTAAAAATTTGTTGTGCGATCTGCGAATATTCATGCAAAAACTGCAAATGTAATTCTTTTCCTGTATGGTTTCGATTCTTATAGTATGGCAAGTGTTTAAATTTATCGTACGTATTTCGAAGCCACGATTCACCGCCTCTATCCGTCAGCATTCTATTTATTCCAACGCTTGGATCCTTTTGATATAAATAAACAAAACCGCAATCGAAACGAGAGAGTGTTACCATTAGTTCCTCGATAAAACGAATAATGACAGTGGAATCTATATCCATATGAAGCATTTGAATGATCGGGGCTTGGAACAATACGGATTCCATAACAATTACGGATTCCTTGGCAGCGTTGGCAGCCAGAAAGCTGTTCCACTTCGAACGGTAAGCGGCCAACCATCGGTCTAAATCGTAAAGATCTTCATCCAGCAAGATCGGATGCGGAACGGTGGATTCGTGGTACAGCTCAACAGGATACCCATTCCTCTCCAATTGCAGGGCTATAAATCGGGCTGTTGACGATTTGCCTGAGCCCGGAATCCCTTCCACCATGATTAACTTCAAACTACTAGCCTCCTTGCCAATTAATCTACCTATATATTCCACTAATTCATCAAGCTTCCTTCCTAATCTGCTTATGAAAAAAACAGTCAAGCATCTAACCCTGCAGATGCTTGACTGTCTTTCCCGCTCTATTTAAGGCGTCACCGGCAGACCCTTGCTCTCCCTCATTAGCTCGAAGTAGACATCGGGACGGACGAAGACAACGTCCGCATTATCCTTGTATAGATTCACCGCGTTGACGAAGTTCTGATAGCTGACTTGCCAAGGGTTGGCCTGTATAGAGACAAAGGCAGGCGACTTGCCGTCCCATTTCTTGATACCGTCGGCTATCCCGTTCGTCAGGTCGCTCTCCGCGCTGCCGTAGGCAACGTTTAATTCCTGCCCTGGCATCGAGTTGCCGTAGACTCCGATCGCGCCGGTACCGAACTGCGAGGTAAATCCAAGCAGCGAAGGGGCATGCTTGGCGAGCTTCTCAGCTACCTCCGGCTTAATCTCGCCCTTTACGTAGTTCCATACCGTCAGAACGTTTAGTCCCGCCTGCTTCATGTAATCGTTCGTACGCTCGATAAAACGGTCGAGACCGTCTTCCTTCTCCCAGAAGTTCGGGTACGTGTAACCCACGCCGGACGGACCGGAAACAAATGCATCATTAGGCGTAGCATTCTTGTACAAGTAATTTAGCAGTCCCGGCATCGTATCGACCATCAGCGGCGATATGGTCCAGCCAAGCGGCACCTCTCCCCGGTTCGGTGTATTCCACACGTTCCAGAAGGCATGCTCCATATACTGCAGGTTGTCGCCGTCACTCAAAATAAACGAGACATACACTTTATTCTCGAGCTTCGGCTTCTCCGGCGCCTTCGGCATCGTTATCGACCGCGAAGTACCGCTGAGCACGCTAAGGTTCGAGGAGAAGTCGCTGGCCACCGTCGCCAGTCCGTAATCCGACGTCTTCTTGACGCCCATCCCTTCATCCGGCCACCAGCCGAGATAGAGCCCCGTGCCGTAAGGCATATCCTGCAGGAACTTATCCAGCAGCGCCGACTCGCTCTCATCCGCCGGATTCAGCCAGACCACCGCGGCGTCCATTCCCATTGCATAGTCGCGAAGATAGGATTGGATGCCCGGGTCCAGGCCAACAATCGCTTTATGCGTCGTCTGCTTCCAATAGTGGTCATACAAATAACCGTAGACCTCCAGCTTGGAGCTAAATTTGCCGCGCAGGTCCTCAATGATTGGCAGATTATACGGCGCGCCTGTCAGCTTATCCACGAGGGATGGCGGCGCAATAATCGCGTTTTTCAATCCTGCAATCGTAGTTGCCAGATTAATCGTATCCGGCTGCTGATCATCGTAGACGATGAGCCCCTTCAGCTCGGACCGGTATTTGTTCAGCAGCTCCCAGTTATCCTTCACCTCGGCATATTTCAGCCCCAAGTCATCCAGCAGGGCGGTACCGGTAGAGCCCCGGACATTGTCCGTATACGAATAAATGCGAGGCTTCGTCTGATTCACGACGCCTTTCAAAGAGGTGAACAATAGGTTCTCGTCTTTGCGGAGCGGCCAGAACACGCCAACATCAAACAGCTTCAGCGTAGATTTACCGGTCCAAAGCACTTTGAACTCCAGCTCATGCCCTTCTCCCGGCGCGTTAAACGAAAGCTCAAAGCTTTGCGACGCATTCGGCAGCCGGAAATCCCAGTTGCGGACTTCCATCGAGGCAAGTACGGCATTCGCCGTCTGGTCCCGAATCTCAAGCGTAGCGACAACGCCGTCCTCATCGGCAAAATTGTCGATCTGCATATTAAACGCGGCCTTTATTTCTCCCGCCGGTATTTCCTTGCGTCCCGTTACGTCCAACATCGCCTTGTCCGCAGCATCGTTTCCCGCTTCCGCGACCCAACCGTCTCCTTCCGCTTTGCCCGTGTCATGCCCAAACGCTTCGTTCTCGGCCTGATAGTAATAACTGTCCGTCGTATAGATGAGATCAAGTGTTTCGGCTGGGGCCTGAAACGTCGGCAAAGCCTGCTTGCTCGGCCAGCTGACCCCTTCCTTCTTCTCCGGCCATGCCAGATACGAGGATACGGCTGCAACGAGGATAACGGCCAGAGAAATGCTAATGATTTTACCTTTGCCCTTCACTTGGTCTTCCTCCCCCTTGTCTAAAAATAGCCGCTTACCATAAAGCCTTTACCGACACGCCGGCCGGATCATTCTCGTAGCGGAAAAGCACCGTCGAGCTGCCTTCGTCCCACATGAACTCCAGCGGCATCCGAATCGATGTTCCTGCTGAGCTAAATGCCACGGTTTTTGGCTTGCGCGGGCATTGGAATCTGGCGGCTGCCTGAATTCCCTCCGGTCCATACGCTGTAAAGCCAAAGCCGTCGACGTTCTCATCTATACGGTCGATACGGGATGCAGCCGCGATCAGCTGTACGCCGCCCCCCGCTTTGCTCAGGTCATAGAGCAGCGCTTGCTCGCCTGCGTTAACCGTAACCTCATCCACAACGGGAAGGTTGGCATCCAGCAGATCGACCAGCTTGCCGTAGATTTTATATGGCTCGTCGCTAATGGACTCATCCAGCACGGCTGCAATAAGGTAAGGGCCTCTGCGCAGCGCCATGCCGTTCTTTTTCTCCCAGCGAAGAGAGTTCTCTGCTTTTGTGATGGCGGAAGCCACCGTCTGTCTCAGCTGCTCGCCCGCTTCCGGCAGGGTAGCGCATTGCGACGGATGCAGAGGCAGGTAAGCCAAGCAGCCCTTGCCCACGGTATATTCGCCCGGTGCCAGCAAAGCCTCCAGGCCAAGGCTTGCGAATAAATGCTCCATTGGCGAATTGAATTTCTTGCTGCCTTGATTCCACCATTCGCGGACGGCGTGGAAGTCGTCGCTGCCGTCTCCGACATAGATCAGCGTGCCGCCTTCCTTCACCCATTCCGCCAGAGCATTATGCAGACCGGACGATTCCGGCTTCATATATTCATAGCTGAGCACCAGGACGCGGTAATCGTCCAGATACCCCGGGAATCTTCCCGCATTGTCGAGCTGAACCGGACGGACGGCTGCGCCATGCTTGAGGAGCGGCAGAGCAAGGCCATAAAACGGCGACCAGTCCAGCAGCTCCATAAACTCGCTGCCCAGCGCCGACGCAACCTCCGTGCCGTCGTATTTGAAGGACGTAGCTTCTTCGCTCCAATCCGGATGATTACGCTGATACATCGCCGAATCGGCGAGCAGCAGACCCACCTGCAGGCTGTCCGTCAGCCATTCCACATCGAGCCCATCCATAGTGCCAAGCACGTTTAACACCGTCTGCAGCTCCGTTGCGTAAGCAGCCGGAATCCTCTCCTTGCCGTTCCCGCCTTCTCTTGGGTATTGCCCCTGATAGATCCTTCTCGGCCATGGGCATACCTCGTAACGGCTCACATGCGGATGCAGCAGGGACGCGACCAGCGTGCGGATATAATTGCTTCGGTAGTCCTTCCACGTATGCTTCGGATCGTCGGCAATCGGATCATGCAGGAACCACATTCTTCGGTCGGTGCCGCGGACAAGCTCCTGCATGATGCCGTATTCCAGATAAGCCGTCTCAAACGTACGCTCCTTGCGGACGCCGTTGTACACATTTGGCGTTTGCGCTGTACCCGTCCATACCTGCGCGATATAACCGTCTACTCCCGGCAGCTCAAGCAGCTTCGATTCCGGGCTGACGATGCGCCACTGCGTATAGTTGATAAGGCTATGCGTCGGCACATAAAAGCGAATCCGGCGACCGTACTTCTGCATCGCATATTCCTTGAGGGTACTGCAAATCCGGTCAAGCGTGCGGGTATACAGATAAGCCTTCAGCTTCGAAGCGCGGTACTGCGCATCTACCGAAGCATGCGGAGCCTGCCAAGGCTCGCGGTAATAGATCTCCCATTCGCGCTTGAACGCATCCGAATAACCGCCCTCCACCCAGAACTCCGGCTCCTCCAGGTGAATCGCCTCTACGCCGGCGTCTACGGCGATCCGGATCCGTTCGGTCAGAAAATCGGCGTAGGCGACGGTAGGAACCATATAAGGGATATCCACGGAGGTGCCGTGAATGATATTTTCGTATTTTCGGTTTTTCTGCGCCTCGTCCCAATGCGGCCGGCCGTCGACATTGCCGTTCAGATAGTCCTGATAACCGCCCCAGGATACGCCCGTCATGAGATGAACCACATAGCCTTTTTCCTTCCATGTCCGGATCCGTTCCTGAACATCCCCGTGGATGCCATAGACCATAACGAAGTCTGTCTGCAAATCATAGGACGGATGGTAGGGTCCACCTTCCTGAAAGCCCGTTAACTCTTCCTGCCGTTTCTTTCTGATCATGACTGCAACATCCTCCTCTATCCATTCGCTTATTGGCCGAAAATAAAACAGGAGGGAGCTGTTACGCCTTCCCCCCTGATTGCCTAACCGTTGCTAGAGCTTCACGCGAAGCGACTTGATCTCGAATGGTTGGAACGACAGCTTCGCTCCAGCCTCTCCGATAATGTTTTCCATTAGATCCACTTCCTCCACGAGCGAGACCGGAATTCCGAAACCAATTGAAGTTTCGGCAAACGTTCCGGATGCTTCGTACAGACGGATAATGAGATCATCCGAGTCCTCGGCTTTCTTCACCGCTTCGATCATGACATGCGGATGATTCACCTGAACCAGAGAGGCAAAGGAAGCCGTACGTCCTGCGGCCGAGGAAGCCCGAGAAGGCTCGGCAACCGTCAGCTGCGTATTCAGTTCATACCCTTTGCGGTATACCTCCGCCTGGATAAAATCTCCGCGGTGCGGATAAACCGCATAGACGAATTGATGTTCCGCGCGGTCTGCAACCGGATCCGGATAGCTTGGGCTGCGAAGCAGATTGATGTCGAGCACGTTCCGTTCCGCGCTGTAGCCGTATTTGCTGTCGCTGAGCAGAGCTACGCCGTAGTCCGGCTGCGACAGGTCGATATATTGATGCGCGCATATTTCATCGCGGACAAATTCGATCATCGAGTTCCTTGTTGTCGGACGCTTCAAATAGCCAAATTGAATCTCGCAATTCACATGGTCGGACATGACCTGAACCGGGAAGGAGACGCGAAGCATCTTCTCCGATTCCTTCCAATCCGCCTTGGATTCAAATCTTACGGTTGTTGCTTCTTCATCCAGCACAATCCGCTGTACCAGCGTGGATTCGCCGAACCGGTAATGCTGCACCAGCATCGCTTGGCCTTGCTCAACCGAGAAGGAGCTTTCTTCAAGCTTCATGCAGCCTGCCACCGTCTCCCGGTAATCCCGAGGGAAATCCCAGGCATCGCCTCTGTCGTGATACACGGTCAGCACGTTGGCCTTCTGGCCCGGCATAATCGCTTCCCGGCCTGCTGCTTTGTCGTACATCGACTCGATACTTCCGTCCTGTCCGAAGCTAATTCGCAGATTCTTGTTCTCGAGAAGCTGCTCGCCTGCGAGAAGCCCGGATTGTTCCGTCTGCTCCTGGCGAAGCTCTGCCTCCGCAAGAGACGCAAAGCCCATTGCCGGCACTTTCACGGCATAACGGCTGCCCTTATGCTCTACAACTTCCTCGCGTTCCCATGGCAAAGAGTTAAAGACAACGGCCTGGCCTTCATGGGCTCCCGCGAGCTCCGCAACTTTTGAATAGGTTTGCTCAATAAGCTCCTGCGTACGGCTGTGCATTGCGGCATATCGCTCGAGCGATTCTTCAAAGACGCGAGTGATCGAAGAGCCTGGCAAAATATCATGGAACTGATAGAGCAGCGTTTCCTTCCAGATCGCTTCAAGCTCCTCGGACGGGTACGCCTTCTCTCCCATTGCGAGCAATAGGGAAGCCGCAAATTCAAGCTCGCGGAGCGATTTCTCCATTTTGCGGTTATACCATTTGTTCCTGGCCTGCGAGGTCAGCGTACCTTGATGCTTCTCCAGGTACAGCTCTCCGCGGTACGTCTGGAAGCGCGCTCTCTCTTCCTCAAGCCTATGGAAGAAAGACAAGGAAGACTCTTGAACAACCGGCGGCAGTCCAAGAAGATTATGTTCGCGCGACAGCCGTTCCAGATGCTCCTCGCCCGGTCCCCCGCCGCCGTCACCGATCCCGAACAGCATCAAGGCATGCTCGGATACGTTACGGTCGAGATAGCTGTTCTCAATCTTGGCGAGCGATCTAGGCGCGCCCGGGCTGTTGTACGTATCCTCCGGCGGAAGATGCGCCAGTACCTTGCTTCCGTCAATACCCTCCCATTCAAAGCTGTGATGCGGATGCGTGTTGTACACGTTCCACGACAGTTTCTGGGTCATCATATAATCGACGCCCGACTTTCTGAGCAGCTGAGGCAAGCTAGCCGCATAGCCAAATACGTCCGGCAGCCACAGCACCTTCATCTCCTGGCCGAATTCCTGCTGGAAGAACCGTTTGCCGTACAGGATCTGACGAACCAATGCTTCGCCTCCGGAAATATTCGTGTCCGGCTCTACCCACATCGCGCCTTGTACTTCCCAGCGTCCTTCTTCAATACGCTGCTTGATCCGGTCATACAGCTTCGGATAATACTCTTTCATCCATTGATAGAGCTGCGGCTGGCTTGCGCCAAATACGTAATCCGGGTATTTCTCCATGTTCGTAAGGACGGTAGAGAAAGTGCGCGCCCCCTTCCGGATCGTCTCACGGATGGGCCATAACCATGCAAGGTCGATATGCGCATGGCCGATCGCGCTGACCGTCAGAACGGGATCGCCGCCTTTTTTGGCAAGCTCCTTGGCCAAAATTTCTCTCGCCTGCTGAGCCGTCTCTTCATTAATCACTTGCAGCTTATGCGCCGCGTCATAGAGGCTTTGAATCAGGCGTTCTCTTCTGGCACCGTTCTCCGGCGTATGCTCGGCGAGCTCGAGAAGCACCTCGTAATCGTAATACAGCTGCCGGATTTCCTCGTAACAGATTGCGATATCGGCTTCCTTCAAGGTGCCGCTGCGATATCTGCCAAACAGGTCATTACAGCCGGCATCCGCCCACAGATCAATCTGCTGGCCTGCGGCTTCATAACCAAGATCAACAACGCGCTTGCCCGGCAGGCCAAGGCTGAAATCGAATTCGGAATTGATGTTGGTCAACCCCTGGATCGGCGAGCCTTCCTTATCGACGAGGCACAACTCACCGTTGACGTCGATTAACAATACGGCCTTTTTCCCGCCAAGAGCCTCAGGCACAATTCCTTCAAACCGGAACCAGGCGCAGTCCCACAGGTTGCCCCATTTCGTGCCAGGCGTAAGCTCAACAAGCTCGCCGGAGATCCGCTCCGCGTAAGGTACCGGCTCCTTGGTTACCCAGGCGGTTACTTTCAGCGCGGAGACAGGTTGGTAGATCGCTTCGCGTATGCGAGGAAGGAGGTCCTTCGCTTTCTGCAGCTTGATTCGTTTCGTTTCGTATGGCATAAAGTCACTCCTGTGAAAAAAAGAGGACTGATTAACAGTCCTGTGGCCGGAAGGAGTGGATTAACTGGCTATGAGCACTAGGGGAAAAGGGTATCCTCTTCCGGCCGCTGTTGCCTGAGTGAATTCTGAACAATGTCAATAGGATTTATTCCCTCAGGCAAAGGCGAACGCTTACGCTCCTCCAGAGCATACTCCTTCTCCTCCTAGAGCTCAGCCACGTTATCAATACTTCCGATCGTACAGGACGTGTTAAGAAAGTCCTCTTTTTTGATTTTTATTTGGTAATTTGTTCTGCTTTCTTTTGGGCGTCATCCAGGATGGCTTTTACGTCGCCTTTGGTCATAAGCGATTTCACCACTGCGTCGCCCCATACTTGCCATACCTTGGAGTTGTCTTTCGCAAAGGTAGGAAGACCTTGGACGTTACCGTTCATCGCTTGGTAATGCAGGTACATTTCCGGATGCTTTTGTTGATAATCAGGAGACTCCGCAACTTCCTTCAGAATCGGAGAACGAACGTTGGAGTCCGCAATCAGCTGCTGGATTTCCTTGCTGTACATGGCTTTGATATATTCGAATGCCGCGTCTTTGTTCTTCGCGTCTTTCGGTACCGAGTGGAAAGCCGCGCCAATCGTTACGTTTGCCGCGCTGCCGTTAGGCGACAGAGGAATAGGCGACATGCCGCATTCCAGCTTGTTGTCTTTGCATTGCTGTACTTGCCAAGGTCCATCGATTAAATAAGCAATCTGGCCTTTGTTCCATGCATCGAAATACGTGCCTTCCGTATTGTTGACCATCAGTCCCGCCGGATGAGCCGCATTCAGCTCGCGGAGGAAATTTATCGTCTCTACGTTTGCATCGGAGTTGAAGGTCGGTTGACCGTTCGCATCGGCATAAGAACCGCCGTTAATTCCGATCAGAGCACCGTAGCGCAGGTATCCCCCGAAGTTAGGACCAGCGTAAACGCCGCCGCCATAAAATTTGCCTTTGCCCGCTTCCGTTACTTTCTTCGCATTGTCAGCCAGCTCTTGCCAGGAAGTAACCGGCTTCTCCGGGTCGATGCCGGCTTCTTTCACCAGCTTCTTATTCCAATACAGGCTGCTTACGCCAGGCTGGGAAGCAAGACCATAGATTTTGCCGTCGTATTCCATTGGCTTCCATGCCGCAGGCGATACGTTAGCGCGGATATCCGCAGCCATATCGTCCGGGAACGGTTCAAGAAGCCCTTGCTGCGCGAAGCCAGGCATTTGCGTTTCGCCTACGATAATGTCTGGAACGTTTTTAGCGAGGAAGCCTGCCGTCTCTTTCTGGATCAGCGGCTCGCCCCAGCCCCAGTCTTCGGTTTTCACGCTGATGTTCTTCTCGTGCAATTTGCCTGCGATAATTTTCTGGTAATGAAGCGGGAATGCCGCTACCGGATTGCCCGGCGTATAAGTAACATCAATGCCTTTGCCTTTCAATTCCTTCTCTTTCGGCGCGAACAGATCGTCCAGCTTGCCAACCCCGATCCCTACGGCCCCTTCATTCAGAACCGTAATCGTTACTGGATTGCCCGCAGATGTGTCCGTGCTTTCCGATGGAGACGGTGAAGCAGATGCGGATTCCGCCGGCGTTGCCGAATTTTGCGGCGAGTTGGTAGCTGCCGAATTATTGCCGTTATTGTTGCCGCCGCAAGCTGATAATGAGACCGTTAATAGTGCAGTTACAAGCAAGGATGTGATCTTTGTCCTTTTCACATTGAACCCCTCCAAAATTAGGATAACTGACTTCTTGGGATTAATATATCATGACTATTTGTTATATTCAATATGTTATAACAAATATTTTTATCCTTTAATACCGGTATTGGCGAGACCCTGCACAATGTACTTCTGGAAGAAGAAGAAAATAAGAAGCGCGGGAACCGTCATGCCTAGACCAAGCGTAATAATAAGCGGCCAGTTCGGAATCGCCCCCGGACTTACGGCGGCCGAGGACAGCCTTGTTATCGCGGCCGGCAGCGTCTGCAGCTTATCCGAAGAGGTATAGAAGAACGGCGTCGCAAAGTCATTCCATGTCCCAAGCGCCGTTGTGATCGCAATAAACGCCATAATCGGCAGCTGCAGCGGCAGCATGATTTGAAAGATTATGCGCATAGTCCCCGCACCGTCCACCTTAGCCGCTTCATCGAGCTCGAACGGAATTTTCTCAATGGACTGCTTAACGAGGAATGCCCCCATAATATTCAAGCTTGGTCCGCCGATGAAGTATACCCACCACGTGTCGAGAATGCCGGAGCCTCCCGTAAAAATATGGTTGCCTCCCGCAAACGGAAACCGCGCAAATTCCAGATAAGTCGGAATGAGGGCAATGGTTCCCGGAATCATTTGCGTACCCAGCAGGACAAGAAAAAGCTGGTCTTTCCCTTTGAAACGGAGCCTTGCGAACACGTACCCGGCCAGCAAAGAAGTCAGAAGCGCCCAGAAGGTGTTGTAAATCGTGCGGTAACCGGAATTAATGAAATATTTCTGTATGCCCGCATCGGCAGAGCCGTAGAACAGAACTAAAAAGTTCTGAAGGGTTGGCGCTTTGGCAATCGGTAACAACCCGATAATGGAGCTTGTAAACTCATCTTTGGTGAAGAAGCCGGCCAGGATCATAAAGACCAATGGATATAACAGGACAAGTCCGATGCCAAGCAGAACAAGATGGGCAAGCAGATTGCCCGGCTTTAGTTGAAACGCCAGCTTTTTGGATAAGGAATCTTTCATGCTTTAGGACCTCCTTTAACCCCTTTGATCTTGATCGTTGTGCTTCTGTCCGAATTCGTCGACCAGCGGTAATAAGCGATGGTGACCGCAAAGACGATAACCGCCATAATAAGCGAGGAGGCTCCCGCCATGCCAAGGTTGAAGTCCCAGAACGCGTCGCGGTAGATGCGGAATACAAGCACTTCCGTTTTCCCGTAAGGACCGCCGCCCGTCATGAACAGTACCTGCTCATAGATTTGAATGGCGCCAATCAAGCTTGTAATGACAATGTAGGTTGCAATCGGCTTCAAACCCGGCAGCGTCACGTTCCAAAGCTTGCCCCAGCGTCCCGCTCCGTCAATCTCCGCCGCTTCGTACAAGGAGACGTCAACGGACTGCAGACCAGCCAGCCAGATCAGCGCCGCGCCCCCCACGCCCTTCCATACGGAGTAGACCACGATCCAGAACACGCCCCAGAAGACGGAATATTGCCACACGATGGGTTCCTTGCCGATCGATTTCAGAAAGTTATTAATAACGCCGTTGTTGGTATCGAGGAGGAGATTAAAAATTTGCGTTGTCGCAACCGTTGACGTAACCGCCGGAATGTACCAGATGGACCGGTAGATCCCTTTGCCAAACAGCGGCATATTCATGAGCAGAGCTGCTCCAAAGCCGGCAATCAGGGTAATTGCGGTAACAAGTCCCCCAAGCCAGATCGATCTCCATAAGGCTTCGTAGTATAGCGGATCGTGGAAAAATCGAACGTAGTTGTCAAACCAGACAAACTTCGGATGGGCCGCAATGCCGATCCAATCAAAAAATCCAAGGAAAAAACCAAATAGCGTCGGGAACCCCGACAAGACAAGCCACCAAAGAATCATTGGACTCAAGATGGCCGTCGCGATTAATGCATCTTTGTGTCTGACCGCAAACTTTTTGAGAGAGGACTTTGTTGATACGCTTTGGACCGGCAGATGCAAAGATGCGGTTTCCGCAACTTTCCTATCGTTCATAATCATCTTCCTCCTTGCTTGTTATAGACAACCTCAAATGCTATAAAATCCCTATACAATTAATTATATTTGTTATATTAAATTAGTCAAATAAAAAAAGAAAACCCGACGCCCTCGAAGTGCAAGGGAATCGGGTTTTCTCGTATATTTTGCCTGTATGGCGCTTATGCTTTCGCTTTTGCCGTTGTTTTGCGTTCAATTAAGGTAGGCTTCAGGATTTTCTTCTCGAACTTGATCGGCTGCTTGCCTTTATTCTCGATGACTTGAAGCAGCAGCTGAACGGCTTCAGCTCCCATTTGATATTCCGACTGGTCGATATGGGTCAGCAGGCTAAACTCCTCGAGCAGCGGCGTCGGGTTATCAAACGTCACGATGGAGATATCCTCCGGAACGCGAAGGCCAACCTCCTTGGCAATCGATAAGATCTGAACGCCAAGCGAGCAGTTGAGCGCGATATAGGCGGTCGCCATCTGATTTTTCACGAAGCGGTAGAACGGATGCTCGGGACTCATGCCGCCGCCGTTAATATGAATATCATTCAGAATGAGCGACGGATTAATCAACGCTTCCTTCTGTTTCATCGCTTCCTGGTAGCCTTGAATCCGTTCGTCTACCGATACCGTCATAAGCGGCGAGTCGGAGCAGATCGCGATATTGCGGTGTCCCAGCTCCCACAGATGATCAACCGCAAGCATCGTGGCAAGCGCGCTGTCCGAAGCAACAACGTTTGTCTCCACGCCCGGCAGGTACCGGTCAATCAGGACAAACGGGTAGTTCTGCATTTTGAGCGCGATAATCTCTTCGTTATAGACCTCGGCGTCGACCGGGAAAATAATAAGCCCGTCAACGGTGTTCTTCATCTCCCGGATAACTTCCTTCTCTTTCTCCTTGGAGTTGTTGGTCAGCATGATAACAAGCGAATAACCTTTGGCCTTAAGGCCGTCCGTTATCCCCGCTATTAAACGAATGGCGAAATAGTCGCCAAGCACGGGAAACACCAGACCAATCTTCACCTTGGGTCCCGCCTGCTCTCCGCGCACCTCGGTTACAGGGCTGACCGCCATCTGCTTCTCCGGAATGCCTTTGACGAAGCTGCCTCTTCCCGGAATCCGGTAGATCCATCCGTCTTTCGCTAGTTCCGCAAGTGCATTGACAACGGTAATCCGACTGACGTCGAATTCGTCCATCAGATCTTTTTCCGTCGGGATTTTATCGTCCTCTACGAGCTCCCTGGAGATGATCAGATCTTTGAAATGATTCTGTATTTTGATATACAGAGGCTCTCTATCTTGACTCACGCTATTCCTCCTATCCGGACCGCAATTCATTGGTTATAACAAATATACCATGATCGGGGTTTGTTAACAAAGCAGTTATTTAAACAAATGTCTATTTTCTTTATTAGAGCAAAAACAAGGGCGCACATCGCATGCGCCCCTGCCCGTCACAGGATCTTAAATTCACTTTCCTCCGTTGACGGAAGAAACCGCTTGGAAGGCCTTCATAATGCCTTTGTCCTTCAGCACCTTCATGAAGATGCCGCCGACGACCGTCCGGTGCTGGAAGCCGATTTGGCGGGCGGTAACCGTATCCGTCCAGTCGGAGAACTGTACGCGGTCTTCCGTCTCGTTCAGCATATCCCAGATCGGGCTTACCAGCTCTTCGAAATCGCTTTGGTTATCCGACAGCGTGGCCGACCAGACGAGCCAGTCGTTCTTCGTATAGTTGGCACGGTTGTCGAGCGGCGTGCCGTAATCGTTTTTCATTTTCTTATACCAGCTGATTTCATTGTTGATCATCTCTTTGGAGAACAGCTCCGTGCCGAACAGCACATCCCAGATCAGATTGTACTTGAGGCTCCACGTGCCTTCCGAGCCAAAAGCCAGCTTCGTATGGTCGCCATCCGCCGCAAGCTGCTCCCATTGCACGGCCATTTCCTTGGCTTTAGCCATGTAACGGTCTGCCGTTTCTTGGTCGCCCTGCAGCTTCTTCAGGATCGAATAGCTTGCTACGCCCATAACCGCCTTCACGGACAGGTTCGCGTTGCGCGCAAGGTGGCCGGCAAAGTCATCCGTGCACAGCTGATTCTCCGGATCGAGGCCGAATTCGGTCAAGTATTCCGCCCACTCGCCAAGAATATCGATATGGCTGAACAGGTAATCGCGGTTGCCGCCGGCGAGAGCGACGGATGCCGCCATGCAAAGCATGTTGCCGCATTCCTCAACCGGCATTTGTCCTTCGCGCTGGTTCTCGCTATATACCTGGCCGTTGCCGATCGGGTATTGGCCGATATCATGCGGCGCGAATTCGAAGGTCCAAGCCTCGCTCTCCGCATATTTCAGAATCGGACGGATCATTCCTTCAACGAGCTCAGGAGCATATAGGAGGAACATGGGTACTGACGGGTAGCTGACGTCAACGGTAGCCATACAGCCGTTGCTGTAGCATTCCTTTGACAGGAACAGAATTTCGCCTTCCGTATCAAGGACAAGCTTATGCGCGGCTATAGCCTGGCGATAGGATAACGCCAGAAGATCCGCATAACGGCTTCCGCCGGATTGTTCGCCTTCGGCAATGATTTGTTTATCGAATGCAGCGCATCGTTCGAGCAGGCTCTCGTATTCCGAGAATGCGGCCTCGATCATTTCCTGCGTGCTTTGTCCGTTTCGTTTCCAATAAGCCTGCAGCTTCTCGCCGAAATATTCAATCGCAATGACGTCGTCGTAAGCGAGCACGGCCAAGCGTTTTTCCGTTACGGCGCCTACGCTGCCGATGTTGTAGACAAGCGCCATCACCGGCTGTACGTCCGCAACAACCTGTGCTTCCGTCTGTGCCGGAGATTCGGCCAATTTCTCGTTGCGAACAAAGTTTTTGCGGATATGCGCAGGCGCTATGTAGCCGCTCACTTGATCGGATTTCTCCGCGTTCAGGTAGAAGTAACCCCAGTCTATGCGGTGATCGTCGCCGGAACGGTTCACGGGCTCCTGGGTCTCATGAGCGATCTGCAGCGAGATCAGGCTGTCCGTTTCCTGCTTCTTGCTGATCACGGCTTGCTTCGATTGATCCACGCACCATTCGCCGGTAACGTCGAAGTAGATCTGTACGTCATGCTCCCCGCCGTCTGTCGAGCGTACTTCGAAGGCCACGTAGGAAGCCGGTCTCGACAGCACGTCCAGATCATTCAGAAGCAGCGGAGACGTAAAGCGGACCGTCAATTCGATTCCTGCCGATTGGAACGCATAGACCGTGCTGAGCGGAGATACGGCTACGCTCTTCTGCTCCATCGCCTGCGGTTCCGTGTAATACCGCTCGGCATTAGGCTCTACCAGCCCGGCAAATCGTTGAACCATTCCGTCAATTCGGATCAGGCCGGTCATGGCATGCCGTTGTCCCGTCCAATGGCGGGTAAAGTCATCCGTAAGGCGGTCCGCTTGGGACCATACACTGAAATAAGGATCTACCGTTACGAGAGGGACTGCAGGAGGACGAATTGCGCTTGCGCTCATGAGAACAACTCCTTTATCATATATGCATTTGTTATAATGGATATATTATAATGCTATATTAAATTTTATGTCAATGAGCAAAACGGGCGATGTACAGGTTTTTCGCTCCGGTGGTCGTACACACAAGCCATTTGCCGGCTTGGTTCATATTCATACCTTAACACTTAGAATGAAAAGGACTGTGATTATGCGCAATCTAGCAGTAGAGATGTATTTGGAATTATTGAAGAAAACGATTCTATTCGAAATCTGGCTTGAGCATGAGCCAGGTGCCACGAAGGAGAACCGTCTTCAAGGCCTCGATTGGCCCCTTATTGCACATAGCATGATCGGCCGGATCCGGATGAACAATCTTCATATGCTGATGAACGACGTCATCGCCAACAACGTTCAGGGAGACTTTATTGAAACGGGCGTATGGCGCGGCGGTGCATGTATCTTTATGGCGGGCTTCCTGAAGGCGCATGGTGTACGGAACCGCAAGGTACTTGTGGCCGATTCCTTCGAAGGATTGCCAAAGCCGGACCCGCAGTATCCGATCGATGCAACCTCCAAATTCCACGAGCAGGACTTTTTGCGTGTTTCCTTGCCGGAAGTGCAGGGGAATTTTAAGAAATACGACTTGCTGGACGACAGCGTTGTCTTCCTAAAGGGCTGGTTCAAGGACACGCTGCCTACGGCGCCAACGGAGAAGATTGCCATTGCCCGCCTCGATGGCGACATGTATTCCTCCACCATGGATGCGCTGAACAACCTCTATCCGAAAGTATCCGTCGGCGGCTACGTCATCATCGACGACTATTCCATCGGCTATTGCGCCGCTGCCGTACATGATTTCCGCGCTGCCCATAACATCACGGACCCGCTCGTGACAATCGATATTACAGGCGTGTATTGGAAAAAGTCGAAGTAAGCTTGAAGAGTTAAAAGGAGCAACCGGCGGTTGCTCCTTTTTAGTTGGGGCCAGTCTCTGGCTCCTCACTGTCCCGCTTAGCGTGGCCGCTTAACGATACGGCGTATCGTTAAGCGGCTGGAGTCGAGCTGCTGCCGGCAGCTTGACGATGTCGCATATCGTTAAGGCCAGTGAAAATGGCCGGTTTCGCCCTTTTTCCCGCCTGGTGTGACTCCCTAACGATATGGCGTATCGTTAAGCTGCTAGAATCGGGGTGTTGTCGGTAGCTTGACGATGTCACACATCGTTAAGCTCGGCGAAAATGGCCGGTTTCGCCCTTTTTCCCTCCTGGTGTGACTCCCTAACGATATGGCGTATCGTTAAGCTGCTACAATCGGGCTGCTGCCGGCTGCTTGACGATGTCGCACATCGTTAAGGCCGTCGGAAATGGCCGTTTTCGCCCTTTTTCCCGCCTGGTGTGACTCCCTAACGATATGGCGTATCGTTAAGCTGCTAGAATCGGGCTGCTGCCGGCAGCTTGACGATGTCGCACATCGACAAACCCTCCACCTTCACTGTTTACGGCGAAACAACGCGGCACACGTTGGATTCACTACAGTATAAAGGTCCGTTCTACCGGGGTTCTCATACGTACGTTGGATTGCGTACAGCAAAATGGGCTGACATCCGCCTAAATAACCTCAAAAATCATAAATTTAGTGGACCGAATCCAACGTAGAGAGACGCAGCAACAAAATAGAGCAAATTTTACTGGAGGAAATCCATTCTGCTGAAAGTTCCCCCAACTACCTGCTGCAAGCAGCTGACCTTTTCAAATGAAAAGAAGCCCCCCAATAATCATCCAAGATGATCTATGAGCAGCCCCTTTACCATGTCACTATCTATCGCCTACAGCCTCTCGCTTTCTCGCAAGGCTAGAAGTGCATCTCCCAGTTTAATGGGTTCCTGCCTCAAAACCGTTCTCCGTATTGAAATCCAGTCGCTTCCCCAGATATCTAAATCGCTGCCTTTGTTGGCGGCACGCAGCACCACATCCCCAAAGCTCTCTGTCGCAAGCAGATGATGGACAACCCCCTTCAATCGCGTGAACAACAAAGCACGCTCCGGCGGAGAGGCAGAGGCGACGCCGTTCGGCTGTTCATAGCGTGGTTCCGGTTATGCCATACGCAAGATAAGCGGTCATTTCCTTTTCCCTTATTTCAAAACAATCCGTTCCTGCTCATCGGACTGCACGTAATCCAGCTCAATGGCTTTTTGAATGCCGTTTCAGGGTTATCCCAAATGATGTCAATAGATTTTAATAGCACTAAATGCTAAATTCGACATAAAAAAAGAGAGAGATACAAACGAGATCCTGCAGCTTTTAGGCTGTGGGAACCGTTTTGTTCCTCTCTCTTTTTTAAACAGATCGCTCCACTATTATACTGTTACATCTCGACAATCATGTCTATAGATAAAAACTGGCAACTACAGCGTCATCGCCTGCCCGTAACGGGCCAAATACGCTTCCTTGTCCTTGTAATCGGGCATGATGCTTCCGACCAGACGCCAGAAGGAACGGTCATGGTTCATATGCGTAAGATGGCAGAGCTCATGGACAATGACATAATCGATCACTTCAACCGGCGCCATCGCGAGGCGGTAGTTGAAAGTCAGCTTTTTGCTGGAGCTGCAGCTTCCCCACTTGGTCGCCGATTCGACAATGTCAATCGACTTAGGCTTTACTTTCAGCCTTTCCTGGTAAGGCTTAATCCGCTCTGCTACAACCTTCTTGCAGCTGGCAAAATAAAACTTGCGGAGATTCAGCCTCAGCTCCTCTTCCGTTAAGCCTTCTGTCTCGATTAATTCATGGAGATTATAATATTTACCGAGGTGAAGGAATCTTCCTTCGTCCTCGTACTCCCTTGTCTTAGGCGCTGCAGCTTGCGCTTTCGCAATGACCTGAAGCCTGTTCAGGATTTCTTTTTCATGCTGCTTCACGGCTTGCCGGATCACTTCATCGCTTGTATCGTTAGGGGCCTTTACCGTAATATGCCCCATCGAATCCATCTGGAGATACAGCTTCTTCCTCACGCCATAGAGGACGTTCACGTCTACTGTGTGATTGTCTATCAGAACTTTCATCGTCCTACTTCACTGCTCCAATATACTTATTCAAGCTCTCTTCCACGCACTCAGCTATGAGTTTAACGAATGGCTCTAGATTATTTTCCATACTCGCTAGCTCTAAAGTCTCATAGTATTTGATGCGGGCATCATTTGCTGCTTTTACAATGGCGGTCGGAAAACCATATTTCATTAGTATTAGGTTCATTAACAGCCTTGCTGTACGCCCATTGCCATCCGAGAAGGGGTGGATATAGACAAACCTGAAATGAAATTCAGCAGCTAGTTGAACGGGGTGTAACAAATCTTTGTTGGCTTCATACCATTTCACTAGTCCTTCCATCTGTTCTGCTACCACTGAAAAATGCGGAGGCTTATGCTGAGAACCGGATATCATTACGTTAATCATCCGATACCTACCGGCATTGTCATCGTCAATATTCTTAAGTACGAGCTGATGAATGGATTTAATCACGTATTCCGTTAATTCCAACTTTCTATCTACGATATCTTTTACGAAATCAATTGCTTCTGAATGGTTTACAACTTCAAAATGCTCGCGAAGCTTTTTACCGCCAATCGTCAAGCCTTCTTCAAGTACCAATTTCGTTTCTAATAGAGAAAGCGTGTTGCCTTCAATGGCATTAGAGTTATAAGTCCATTCAACACGGAAAACCTCTTCCAGGTTGCGAACCGCAGCGGATGGCAAGGGTCTCAAATTATCCAGTTCTTGCTTTAACGCATCTATTTTAGAAAAATTCAAAGTACCCCTCCTTACCGTTTTATTTCTAGTATAGCACGAGAGAGACTAGATTAATCCTCTTCCTCTTCGTCTTTCAGTTCATCCTCGAAGTCCAACGCAACAGTATAAAAAATGTCCGCCAAAGCATCACCGAATCCCCAACCAATATGTTGCGTATTGTGTAAGATCAATTTCAGCCTGTCTTGGAATAATGTGTAGGTACTCATCGTGTTTATTCGATCCATTACATTCCGAAACATCGACACCATGCTCGAATAATAGGAATCGTACATATCACCGTAATCGTTAGTGAACTCTACGCCTAGTTCTACATAGTAAATCATCAGATCAAGGAGCCTTGCTTCATTGCTGCTTAGTTTGCCAAACTCCGTAATGGCTTTTTTTGCTTCTGCCAGCTTCAGCTTAGGTTGACCGCGATCAGGATAAAACTGGTTGCGAATCTTTTTCTTCGTCTCTTCATACAGCTGCTCTTCCGTGCCTTCAGGCTCCAGCAGCATATGAATATAGTTTTTAACATCCGCACTAGATTTGTAGCAGTCTAAGATGATGGAGATTAATTCTTCCTGCTTGTAGGACTTTAATTGTTTTTTGAGTTGGGGGAGTGTGATCTTATTCATGCTGAATGTAGACAACCTTTCATGATTTTATAACTCCTTCCTTTATATCCCATTGCACGGTATCCTTTTATCCTCTTCTTGTACATTCCCATAAGAAGGGGAACCTGTAAATCGACATAATCATAAATCTGTACTTCATGCTTATTATCGTACGACCGATGCAATCTCCCAGCATATTGCTGCAAGCTTCCTTTCCAGGAAATGGGGTGGACTAGAAATAAAGTATCTAGTCTGGCATCATCAAAACCTTCGCCAATTAATTTGCCTGTGGCTATAAATACTCTCTCTTCTGTTGCGGGTATGCTTGCAATTTGTTGCCGTAATGCTTCACGTTGCCTTTTTCCCATACCGCCGCGCAGGACAATTACATTTTTCGCAAAGTTTTTCAATCTCTTTTCAAAATATTCAACATGAGCCGTTCGCTCAGCAAGCAATATTGGTGATCTCCCCTGATCCAGACATTTTAGAAGATCGTCAAAAATCATTTCATTTCTCTTTTCGTCTTCCACCAACCACTCATAAATGCTCTGTATCGGCGGATTTGCAATAGTGGTTGGTAATTTGAACAGCGTATATCTAGGAATGACTTTATGCTCAAACCCTCTTGCGAACGCCTGTGATTTTGCATCAATCTTAGTACGTATAGGGCCACATTGCATAAGTACGATTGGTTGTTGGCCATCTTGCCGGGTTGGGGTAGCGGTCAATCCAACTACATATTTGGCATTCGCTTTCTTTAATACTTGTTCGAAACTAAATGCAGACACATGATGGCATTCATCAACAATAATTTGTCCATACTCCGTCAAGTAATCTTTGATTTGACCTTTATTGTTCAGGCTTTGAACAACGGCAATATCAATCTTGCCGGTTCTATTTTCCTTGCCGCCTCCAATGGCCCCAATATCTTTCGAAGTCAAATTTAAAAATGTACATAATCTTTCCTTCCACTGGTCCATCAGTTCACGTCTATGAACCAGCACTAACGTGTTTACTTTCCTGGAAGCGATAATGGAGGCTGCAACCACCGTTTTCCCAAAAGCAGTTGTTGCCGACAATATCCCGTTATCATGAGCAAGGATCGATCTGGCTGCTGTGTCCTGAAGCATAGTCAGTTTTCCTGTAAAACTCACTTCTACCTCTATACCACCGTTTCTTTCATCAGTAATGTTCAGATCAGCATTATATTTCTGTAATAAATGCTTTACCAAGTGAAAACAACCTCTGGGCAAAGCAATATGCTTAGGAAAATCTTCCGCACAGCTAATTACTCTCGGTTTGCCGAAGGTTGATAGACGCATAGCTTGTGTCTTATAGAAATCAGGATTTTGGAAAGAAGCTAGACGGCGAAGCTGATTGAGAACAAATGCAGGCAGGCCATCCTTCGCAATATAGATCATATTGGATAATGTGATTTCAACCTTTGACGGCAAGACACAATCTTCTAGTAATTCCTCTTCGAGAAGCTTTTTTTCCCACGGCCTATCCTCGTCCATTTCAGCATTCCAATTCCCAGCGTTTATCAGATTCGAATACCCAATTAGTTCATGTACTTTTTGATCAATCTCAGATTGGGATAATTTCTTCAATGAAGACAAGAAACTCCATTGATCCTCATAAGGCATAAAATCCGCATCTACAAAAACGCTGTTTCCTTCTTTTCGGGGGCCGCCTTGCATAGGTAAAGCTATTAAGTTGCCAAATCCCCCTTTTGGCATCGTATCTTGGTTAGGAAACAATCGGTCATAGGAGTTCAGACTCAGTTCATACCTGCTTTCCATTGTTTTGGTAAGTAGAGCACTGCCGAACTTCCGGGCTAAACTAGCCTCAATTGCCTCATTAAAGAAAATCCATATATGACCACCGTTCCCTGAACGTGATCGTTCCAAAGCTGCCGGCACTTGATAAATCATACAAGTCGACATTACTGCAGAGGCATCCTTCATCCAATCGTTTTTATCAAAATCTATGGCTAGAAAGTAACACGTTTCATCTTGAAGCATCGGATATATGCCGATCGTACGATTATATTTTGCATCGAGATGTTGAGATATCGTTTCATCTGTTATCGCAAGATATTCTTTGTGCGAACAATCTGAACATTTAATTTGAGGTTTTTTGCATACAAATGACCACTCGTTCTTGCAAGTAGGTGAGTAACCTGATTTTCCTGCTTTGCTTTCCCATCTAACCGGGTATACATCTTCTCGTCCTCTAAATAAACTGCGGAATAAGGAAATCTTCTCATCTGGCGAAGAGAAATTATGAACTTTTCCCTTCAGAGACTCTATCTTCGGAAGATTGACAGAATCCTCGGCATTTTTAGTAGGTGGCGGGCTTAATCTAAAGATCGAGAAGGTATCTTCTGTCATCTCCTCGATCTTTTGCTTCAGTAGTATATTTTCTTGCTTCAAACGGCTAATTTCGCTCAGAGCAAGCTCAAGTTCTCTTTGCAGATCCTTCATATACCCTCCGGTTTATGAGCGTTAATACCATTATTTTAGCATAGGAGAGGTACAGCTTATAAATAGGAAATACTGCTATAACAAATAAAACCCCTACATGACTGAAGGGGTTGATGATTAATTATGAATTTATTCAGGCTACTCCCCGCGCACCAATCGGAAGCCTTGATCCGGCCCAAAGCCGTTAGGCTCGAACTTGCCCCGGAAGGCCGATTCGGCGCTGCCGATATCGCCAATCCAACCGCCGCCTTTGACGACCCGCATCGCGCCCTGCGGTACATCCTGCCCCACGTACCAGTCCCAGCACCATTCCCGTACATTTCCCGTCATATCGTATAAGCCTAATTCATTAGGCTTCTTGAGGCCGATCGTTTTGGTCGTATCGTGGTTGTTCTCTATCGCGGGCCAGGTCCAGTCTCCCATTAAATACTTGTCCCCGGCGTTTCTCCAATACCAGGCGACTTCGTTCACATCGTCGCTTCCGCTATAGGTGTAGCTCTTGCTCATCTGTCCACCGCTTGCGGCATATTCCCATTCCGCCTCCGTCGGCAGCCGGTAACCGTTGGCTCCCTCGTTGATCGTAACCGTCCATTTGAGCTGATCATGCTCGCTCTTGTTATTCGGATCCTTCGTGCTCTTATCTACGCTGTAATAAGGATTAAGGCCTTCCTTTGCACTTCTCGCATTGCAGTATTCAATCACGTCGTACCAGCTGACCATCTCGACCGGCAGCTTGGCGCCGCTGAACTGGGAGGGATTGCTTCCCATCACGTTAACCCACTCTTCCTGCGTGACCTCGTATTTGCCGATATAGAAGTCCGGAAGCTTCATGTCTTTCCCATGGTAGCTGGATTTCGTATTGGCAAAAGCTCCACCTTTCACCAGCACGAAGCTATCATCCTTATTATCCTCCGACTTGACAGGCTGAACTACGGCTGCGTCTTGAGCAGACTTTTTCTGCGCATTCTTGTCCGGCTGCGACTCTTCCGAGCAAGCACTAACCAAGACTAATGCTGCTAATAGAGAGCAGGTTAAAAGCTTTCTCATCGGTTATTCTCCTTTGAGCATTCGAAATAGAGAAGGCCGCCGTCAGGGAGACCGGCCGGCCTTTGCTCTGTTTTTCATATGGTAAAAAGCAAGCAGGCCCTCTTAGTAACTTATCAGATTACCACACCGTTACGTTCGAGCTGCCGCTGCTTTGATAGCCTTCCGTCGCGAGGATCTGATAGGACCAGCTGCTGCCCAGGTTCATGCCTTTGCTTGCCCAGGCGTTAACATGGTTGCTGAAGGTGATGGCGACGTTGCTGCCGGTCGCTCTCTTCGATTGGCGGACGCTCCAGTACTGCGTGAAAGTTGCTGTTCCATCAATGGAAGGCGCGTTGACGCGCTGTGTGGTGTAGATGTCGTAAGTGCCGCCGTCGCTATTTACCGTACCTTTGTACGTACCCGTAGGTCTATATGTTCCCCAGCTGTCTACCACGTAGTATTCGATCAGGGAATTTCTAGTCCAACCGTAGAGAGACAGATAACCGTTGCCACTTGGCGCCCATACGCCTGCGTTGTAGTTAATAACACGGGAAGCAGAGCCGGTATTCCAGCCTTTACCTACTACGAAGTTGCCGGAATTCGACCAATTCACGCTATAGTTGCCGCCGGAACCGTTAACCGCGTTCACCGTTCCGCCGCCATCCGTCCAGTTCTGCCAGTAGTCTGTTGCCGCATTTGCCGTTGCCGCGAATAAACCGATACTCATGGATGCTGCCAGTCTGCTGTCATAACCTTCTTTTTCAACTTAAACATAATCTACCTCCTGGGATTTTGTTATGGCTTGTCACAACATTTACCTACGACTTAACTTGAATCATCTCTGCGCGCTGATTCTCTATGAAGTAGATTGTTATTGTGTCTGACCCTCTCTGCTAAGCTCGGCAGCCACCTCCTTCTGAACAAGATTATAGAAGGAAAACGCTTTCATAATAAGGATCAAATTAAAGGGTTATCCCCCTTGGATTTAACTAGTATGTAAGTATTTTCGTTTCCCTGATCATGCACTCTTACCTTCCTAATACATTTAAAACAATAACAATAAAATGCGACATAGGATTTCATTCTCCCACGCCGCATTCTTTAAATTTATCCTTCTAACTTTTCTAATTCCATTTTAATTTGTTTTTTTAATTCAGAATATCGATGTTCTAAAAACTCTTCATAATTATTAGATATGTTAAAAGTTTGGTCCTCCGGCAAACAGTGTCCCCACCTCGAAGATTCTTTTATATATTGCAAATATCTATCAGGAGATTTATCTCGTATCTTTAAATTAGATACTGAGCTTATAAATGTTCTGTTTAAAGGACTATTTAATAAATGTCTTCTATCAGACCTAATCTTTTTTGTTGATTCTTCGATATTAGAAGCATCTCCAAGAGGTATAATGTGATGATCATGTAGTTCTAACTGAATAGATTCATCATTTCTTCTAACTAATTTACCAGTAGATATGTCCCATGCATTGAGTCTTAATTCTTCTTCAATTACTGGTAGAAAATCTTTAGGCTGATTACTAAGAATGTATTGAAGCATGCCTAAACTCACGCTTGCACGCACTTCATTATTTTCATCTTTATGTAATAGAATATCTTTATTGGAATAACCCTCTTCATTTAGTACTTTATTATACAAATATTTAAAATTATTCTCTCCATCCTTTTTAACCCACAAATAAAGGTTCTTGATATCTTTTATACTTTGTGAATTTTGGGCTTCGCGATATGCTCCGCCAAATAAAGAGGCCCAATACCAATATTCTATTCTACTAAGCTTATTTTTACATTGCCATATATCATCATCAACTAATAAATATGCTATCGGTAGAATCATTAGTTCGTATGATAATTTATTAATTTCTGTTATACCTAATCTAGTATTAAGGAAAGCTAACGCCCTAATCAATGCTTTTAATACTGTTGGTGTATTTTCGTTGATTTGTTCGTATTGTAAACTTAAGATCTTATTTCTTTTAATATAATCTACTTTTAATCCATCAACCATCCCATATTCAAAATGAGAGAGTATCGATAAAAGATTTAGATACATTTCCTTGAAGCTTTTCGAAATTTTGTTATCTACAATCGTTTTCATATTTATTGCTTTAAATTTGCAAGGTTTATCTCCTAATATATCATTACATAATGATTCATTAAGATTGATCTCATTTTCCAATATTTTTATAATCCTTTGTGACAATGAACCTTCTTCACTGTATCCTGATCTAGCAGCCTTTGCCACAATTAAATCAAAAGTATTTAAATCAGTACCTCCCTCGTTAATATTTTCGAATATAGAAATAGCGCGGCTGATTTCATCGGATGGAAGCTGAATGATTGGAATTTCTTGATCCATTAATTCATTTAAATATTTACTAACTTTTTCAGTCCATTTTGCGCCTAAAGTTGACCAAGCATCCCTAACTTTATCTTCGTTAGATAAATAATCAGAAATCATGGGATCAACTGATTCTAGTAAATCAGTAATTTCTAACTCGCCATCTATAACAGCTGCCTTTAGTTCTTCTATTCTTTTATTTTTAATCTGTTCGATAACATATTCATGAAGTGGTTTTTCCTCATCATTATTTTTGTTGAATACCGAATAAAGTGGTATTAAACTTGCCTCTGCTGCTCTCTTAGCAATATCAACCTTTAATCTATTTCCTTTTAACGTATTATTATCATGGTCTTTTGGGGAGTAACCAGGATTAAACCATTCATTAGTTTTTGTTTTGTAAATTCTTTTACATTCTAAAAACTCTATTACCTCGACAGGTTCAAACTTGAAACCATTAAACCTCAATTTTTTCCAACCAAAAATATCTGTTTCATTATTCTTAGGTTCTACTCTAATAAACCATCTATTATTTAAATCGGAATACATCTTTTCCCAAGTATCTAACCATGTTTTTTTATCTTTATAATAATCTGAAAAAATAGTTTTTAAGCTAGAAATTCTTTGTTGACCATCTAATAAATATAGACATTCATTATTTCTTCCTTCATAGTTAAGTGCCGTCGGAAAACATAACTTTTTTGCAGCAAAATCCTCTTTTTTACCCTCTAAAATTAAGAGACTCCCAATAGGTAGCTGAGTTACAAAAGAAGACAAAAGACTTTTTTGCTTTTCTCGAGCCCATTCAAAATCACGTTGAAAATCAGGAAGCACTAACTTTCCATCATCATTTTTTTCGAATAAATCTCTCAGTTTCATTGTCTATTTTCCTCCAGCTATAATTAACGATAAAGGCCTGGTCACCAACCA
Source organism: Paenibacillus sp. MMO-177 (assembly GCF_037147795.1). NCBI lineage: Bacteria > Bacillati > Bacillota > Bacilli > Caryophanales > Paenibacillaceae > Paenibacillus > Paenibacillus sp. MMO-177. The sequence goes on from NZ_JBBCUR010000001.1 coordinate 340,142, forward strand.
AGCCTCTATCGTTATTAACTTTAGATTAAGCACCGTTAATTAACTGTGTAAGTAAATTCAAACTATCGCCAGATAAAAACGGCACCTGACCATAAATTAACCCTGCCTCACCTTGAAGTCTCGCGGCAAGATGTCCCTTTCCTAACAGCTTTTCAGCTCCTTTTTCCCCTAGGGAAATCTCAGAAGTCCCGATACTCTCAACTCTCAATATTAACCGATTCCCTAAATTATCCCTTAATTGAACCGGTAATACATTAGCATCAGGGCGTTGAGCTGCAAAAATCAAATGTATACCCGCGGCACGTGCTTTTACCCCTAACCGTTGAACAATAGAAGAAACAGCACTTTTATATTCATCGATTAGCATCCATTCGGCAAACTCATCGTGAATTAGGAAAATAAGAGGTAACTTTTCGTCATCCAATACTTTCGCATTGTAATCTTTCAAGTTATTTACTCTTATTTCTTTAAACTTCTGATACCTGTCATTCATCTCTATGACAAGATCTTCTAGTATATGTGTAGCTTTATTCTGATCATCGACAATACCTTCAACAAGATGAGGAAGATCAGCAAGATGCATATAATCTACACCATACTTAGGGTCAATTAAATAAATATGCGCAAGTTCTTTTTTATTAGTTACACAAATATCCAAAATCAGGTTTTGCAGCAACACTGACTTACCACTTCCCGTTGCACCAGCAATAAGTGTATGTGGAGCATGTTGAGCTCCGCCTTCAAACTCTCCACCAAGATTTAAATAAAGAAGTTCTCCATCAATTTCCTTAACGCCAATGACGAAACTCATATTAAGGCCAGAAGCATTAGCCTGAATTTTTCTTACTTTCCAAACATCAGCCAAAGAGATACTTTGTCTATTGGGACGAGCTAAAGAAACAACGATCTCACCAGGCTGCGCCAAGATGTTTATTACATCTAAAGCATGAGTTGTAAGAAGAGTTGATCTTCTCTTTTCAATATCATCAATTTTCAATTGATCTGAACCTTTTAACTTGATAATTACTGCGTTTGGCGTTAATCGATGATCAATCACTTTTGCTTGTAAATTATAACCAATTAAGGCAAGTCTTAATTTGTTTACAGTTTCGTTAACCCAGGTCTGATCCTCAGTATTTTCATCGGCTGATTGAGCATTTTGTTCAATCCAATTAGCTAAACCAGTACTAGCCCATGAAATAACATTATTACTTTCAATAATTGATACTTCAACTGCATTTGTTGGTTCTTCGTTTGTTGGTTCTTCGTTTGTTGGTTCTTCGTTTGTTGGTTCTTCGTTTGTTGGTTCTTCGTTTGTTGGTTCTTCGTTTGTTAGTTCTTCGTTTGTTGGTTCTTCGTTTGTTTTTTCTACTGGATTAGCATTCTTCTTATTACTTTCATCCGAATCGGATGTCGTTGTATCAGAACCATCTTCCTTATCGATATCTTCTAGGTTTTCAGGGACAATTCCTCGATTGGAAGTATCTCCATTGTTACTTGCCGCAACATAATTAATTCTCGGAGCAGGTATCTGAGCCTCTGATACTTCCCACGGCTTACTAATATCCAATTTCTCACGAATTGAGATGATAGATTCTTCCTTGTGATAGGCTAATACTAACTCTCGTACTAAATCCCTAGTAAATACCTCTTGATAACATTTTTTCGCATTTGTAACAGGATTTCTTTCGCTATCCAGACCAATATCAGGCAACGTAGACAAGAACACATGGGAGTATCCCTTAATATCAATAGGAATATCACCATTTCGAATTGCCTCTCTTAACTCATCTACAGAGAGCGGAGAACCCGGCGTCAATTCAATACCGTCATTTAACATATCGCTTAACCTAGACAACCATAGATCTCGGTCAAGTCTTCCTGGATTGCCAAAGAGTGCATTATCCATTCTTGAAACAGTATCACGCAACTGCTTTGAGGAATTCTTTTTCGCTTCAGATACACCTTTTGCATCGACATATTTCGCCTCAGACACGAATACTTGTAACTGTGGTTTATCATTAACCAATCTTGGTGCGATAGCTAATATATCCGCAATCTGTTCTTCTTTTTGTCCAAGCCATGTTGCATAATCGTCTAGGAAAAACCAACCTGCATTTTGGTCTGTTCCCATCTCATATTGAAGAATTGCTTTACTTAAAACAACCCCAATTAACTCTCCAGCAAATACACCACGCTTTGCAGCACGGAGTACAATATCCCCTGAGATTTCATTGGCGTCTTCTATAAAACGATCACTAAGATTTACAAGCTCAACATCTGTTAATCCTAGGTTCAAAGCATCTAATCGTTTTTTGACAAGTACCTTAAGTAGGTTCAATTGTGATTTGGAAGAGACAACAACGTTAGAACCATGGGACTTATTATGTTGATATTTTATAACTTGTACTCCCAGATTTTTCAATTGTCGGCGTTCTAATAGTTCATCGTAATTGACGACCCATTCACCAAGTTTGTGTGCTTCATCAAAAATAGCTTTAACTTTCTCATTCTGGAATGAGATTTGTCTAGCAGGTAAGTAGAATGATCCTGGAGCAACATCCTTACCTTTCACTACAGAGTAAACGGTCGAAAGATATGACCATCCAACTGAAGGTTGGCTTGGACAAGTTAGGTATACGGTCGATTTGAGCTCATCCTTAGCAGTAGAACGTCTTTTCGCCCACCGAGGAGGGTAATGACTAAGTATCTCAGGAATACGTCTCACTTGTACCTCATCCCATTCAAGATTTGCTTGTCTAGAAATCACATCTTGAAGGAATACGATATCAGCTAGCTTACCCTCTTTTGGATCTAAGGAGGTAGCTTCATGCGCCATAACACCAACACGCAAACGAGCCATGAAATCACGAGTTACCTCACTAGCTACAAACGAATCTGCATCACTATCTGCATTTTCTATCATTTTCATATACAATTCGTTTAACTTATTCGTGTCACGATGTCTTAAGATTACTTGACAGCGAACCTCATCCTCTGCCTCATGCATTGTAGCTAATGATCCAACAATTGTCTCAGGCAGTCTAGTGGAGTCACAGTTGTACAACACTAAACTTAAATTGGTCTTCTCATGGGGCTGAAGATCTAAATAACGCTCGACAAGACTCAGCAGCTTACTGCTTGCTTCTTTTGGATCTTCATTCGTCTGTGTATCTTCATCCTCACGAATTGGGTATTCCATTAAAGTGTAATCGTTTCTTGCATCTGTTACTGAAAGAAGAACTGGTTCTTGGCCCTTATAACCGACCGATACTTCTGGATAATAAGGACTGATAATTTCCTCTTTAAGGTCAGTAAAGAATAATCTTTGATCACCAAAGTCTATTTGATTAGTAGACAATATATAATTAATTAATCCCATGACTTGTCTAGCTTTCACAGACTTTGCTGCCATACGCATTGGATGCCACGGCGCAATAATGGTCATAGGTTTTTTCTTATCACCATCAACCCTTACGTTACCAATACTCATAACAGGCTGCATGATATTAATCCTGTTCATGTCCCCTAAAGCATGCTCTTGTAGGGTGCGCAAGAATTTATCATAAAACTCACTTTGTTCAATCATGGAATCAGAACTAATACCATCAATCAACCAATCATTAATTGATTGTCTATATTTATTAGCAAATTCTGACCAGACTTCTTTTAAAGCATCGTAATCTCTCTGTGAGAGCCTATCCTCCTCAAATGATTTCTTTAAGCTTTTCAGGATCAGCTTCTCTAAATCAGTTGTTTTAGCATAAACTCCTACTAGGGAGCCCCTATCCTGACCAAAAACAGCTTGTATTGTTCCCACATCGCTCAGAGATAATCCTTGAAGTTTCCCCTTTTTACTAACAGGATTCTGTGAAACGGTTGAATAGGAAAAAGGATGCTCCGCTAATCTTCTCAGATCATCATAGAGTTCCAAACCAATCTCTAGAGGATTACCTTGCCAAATAAGTTTTACTTCATTTTTTTGCTTTGCCCCTTGCAAATCTTGGTAGGTTAACTCAATATAAAATGCAATTTGAACAGCTGCTTTAGCTGTTGAAGTATTCTTTTTGTAACTATTCTTCTGCTTTGCTTCTAGCACTAATTGATCATATTTAAACAAATGATACGTGTCCCAACTCACTTGCCAATTCGTCAATTTTTCAAGACCTCTATATGCGTTGCAGAAGTGCAAAGCAATATCTTCATTTAAATCCAACCAGGACTTTTTACTATTCGTTTTTTGAGTACGTATTTTCAGTGTTTTTTCCCCATGATAACTATCACATTGAGCAAATAATCTCTCTGTTGCCTCTAACAGTCCGACCAAGAAATCAGTACATTCAATTGCTTTACCATATACAAATCGATCCCATTCAGCTTTTAGAGCCTTATCAGTCTCTAAATTTTGTCTGTGTTTATCGTAAAACTCTTTGTCTTCCTCAGTGGCTTCTTTAGCTTTCCGTTTTTTAAACAGTTCATTAAGATTGTCTAAATAAGTGACTTCTTCAACAGTGAGAGTATCCGGAAACTCGTCTTCATAAAGTTGGCGAGTTTTTTCAGCTAAATTTATTTTCATTGGCTTTAACTCAATGAATAATAGATTAACTTTATCTGACTCCCACTCTAATTCTGAAAGACTCTCAGCCGCATTTGACCAATTAATATCCGATTCAATAAACAACTCCATAATAGGTTGAACGGATGGATCAATTTGGCTTTTTACTTTATCATAAGATGCACTAATATCACTATTCTCAATAATTTGCCGATTTGGATGTTGCTTGTATAAATAACATGCTCTTTTAGTGTAGGCATCCACAAACATCTTTTTCCAACGACTTGCATGACCCAAAGCATTCTCCGGGATAGTATCAAAATAAAAAGAGTCACGTGGAATTCGAAGAGCAGGCAATCCCCATCCTAGAGCTCTTACGACAGGGATACTTTCTTCAGCAATGACTCCACGTACTTTTACAACATATTCGCTGAACTCTTCAAGACTACATTCATTCGCTTCTTGAAGACCTTTTAATGCTTGAGCCCAATGTTTTTGCTGATCTTCACTTAAAGGTAAGTCTTTTCCAGCCACTTGAACCCAAAGATCAGGATGACTTTTCAAATCACCCGCACCAACTCTAGCTATATCTCTTAATGATTGTCCTTGATCATCATTGGTATTAGCTAACAATATAGCAGGTTTATCACAAGAAGCATTTCTCCAATATGTGGTCTTCTCATCCGTAACCATAACATCTGATAATCCCGATCCCTCAACTAATTTTCTAGGGACTTTTATAGCAATTATTGACGATAGTAAAACGTCTTGGCTAATCGTTTTGCATATATTGGATACTTGGTCGCCAGTGAGTCTATCTAATAAAAAACGTGCAATTCCTTCCTCAGAGTGAGTATTCTGTAACTGTCGACGTAAGTACTCCGTTGCAACTTTCCCGATTAATTCTAGTTGGTTCATGAATTTATTTCCTCCTGCGTTCCGAAGGGATTTTCAACGTAAGCACAAGCATCTGATAGTCTACGTAATAATCCCATACTAGCTAATCGCTGCTCTAACCTTCGCGCATTCTCTGAAAAGGCCTCTAAATCAGCCCTTCCAGTTTCCGTCAGTTCGAGAGCCTGTTTATCACCAATGATGAATCCATATTTCTCATATAACTTATCCAAAAAATCATGATACTCCATTCTTTTTGGTACTACACATAATACTAAGGATTTTAATAACATATCTTGTGGAGCGTATCTAAGTCTCCGGGACCCTCTTCTAGAAGAAAGTCCGATCTCTTTCCCCCAAACACCATGAAATTTATCAACGTGTTGTTTATGTCTATTTATTGCGGCAGCTACGAATTTATTTATTAAGTCTTCTGGTGAATTCGCAGAGTCTATTTCATTCTCTTTCGGCCATTCATATTCTTTTTTTAACAATGATATGGCTTCAGTAATATCTGTCACTTGATTCCATGCATCTGTTTGGGTAACTTGTCTAATATAGGCTTCTATAGCCCTTCTTGACATATTATTGTGCAATGTAAATGAATCAGAAGAAAGCTCCCTAATAATTGTCTTCTTAGGTGATACAATTTCTAGAACAAAAGTTAATTTTGAATTATCATCGAGTACAGATTTTGCACGATTCAAACTATACATTATCATGTGTAACCCCGTTATATTAACAAGATGAGGTATTGCATCATAATTTGGAATATTACTCTCTAATAAACTTAACCAGTCCTCTGCAAGTGTTTGATATTCTGGCAAATTTAAGTACGGCAGATATCCCCCGGGTTTCAAAGAAGAAGCATTTACTGTTCCTTTTGGCTCTAAAGCAGCTACTAGACGATTAAATTTATTTAAAGGATTTAAGACGCTTTTCTGTAAGCTTGAAAGAATTCTAGAACCTTCACCACTTCTAGTCAGCATCAAATACAATAACTCTCCCGTTCTACCAAAGAACCTTCTGTCATTTGTAGGAGCTTTATTTTCTTTAACATTTAAATCTTCATATAGACAACTAGGACCATATGGAAAAATAAATTGCGAACTCCACCGTTTATTGTTATCCCCTTCTATAGTTGTCTCCCGAAGAAATTGAACAACTGATACAAAATCTTCAAACTTGGGGAATCGCTTTTCTAAGTAGGTAAAATCAGCATTTACTATGCCAGCTTGTCCCTTAGACATGACCTCATACCATTGTGTCCACGCTTCTTTGTCATCGTATTTATATCTGTTAGCTATCAATGATAATTGAGGATTATTAAACAAGATATTTCGCAAATATAATCTTGATTGAGGTAAATAAGCTAATTTATTGGGCTCAACTTCAAGAAACGCTCTTCCTGCAATGTATTCCGCTTGAAGTACAGTTAGAAATTCCATAAAACAAAGCCATGGAGTCTGCTCGTCATATAAACGATGGCCCCAAATGGCCTCATCTACCCACATATCAGAATCTATTTTATTTGGACGTGGTAGTCTGTTATTCATTGTAGTTTACCTCTACTGTTCTGTCGTCTATCAAACCATCAGGAGTTAAACGGATAATCCTAAATGATAATTCACTTTCATCATCCGAATCCTCTTCATCTATTTTGCGTCTAATTTCTAATTGTTTGAGGAGTTTACTTTTAAACCCTAAAATATCCTCATAACATTCCCGTGAAAAACTTCCTGGAAGTGCGCCTTCTGCTACTCTTGATAAAAACTCATATCGAACTAATTGTAAAATCAGTTCAACTGCAGAAACAGATGGTGAGAGTTTAACTTCAACTATAAGCTTCGCATTAGCATTCAATTTGATCTGCATGCTTTCTCCGCGCTTTTTAGGAACAGAAATACTTTCCTCAAAAATCCTACTAACTTTTGCTTGTGAGTGACTGCCTGATGTAGCTAATATTAGCTCGTCGTTGTTCTTTGCTAATAACCCTGTAAAAATACGATTTAAGCCCTGGGCTATTCTAGAAGTAATCTGAGAAGCTACTTTGCCATTATTTGTTGCAGCTCTATATACATCAGATAGATATTCTCCAGCGTATTGAAAAGTAGTAAGTTGCCATAGTTTAAGTTCTTCCTCTTTATCTTTAGGAATTACAAAAAACAATCTTTGTCGTTGTGATCGGAGTGAAATCAAAAAGACTTCGGAACTATCTGTCACGCCCTCTAAATAGTCCTTTTGATGTGCACGGTATGTTTGATCAGCACCGTAATATGTATCATTTAACAAAAGCTCTTGGTAATATGGATTTAGTTCAGGATCATCTTCCCCAAAAATCAAAATATTATCAATAGTATTGCTTGTCTCATACCCTATTCCAAACTTGCCTAGAGTAGCAAATACATCTGTTGATTCACGACGTCTTTCTGTAAGATTCTCACCTAAGACATTACGATAGATACTTGCTTGCGATGTTTTATTTTCTTCCACTATCTTTGCTGCATCTGTACATGTCATTAGTCTATCTTTAGCTTCCGGATGTCCGAGAAGCATGTTGGAAACCAAAAGAAGTAATTGTCTTATTGGGAGATGAACTCCGTTTAACTCAGATAATTCTAAAAGATCGGTTACCCTTGAACTCAATAACCTATTGTCATGTTTACCCTCAAGTCTTTTGCGATTTTCCCATATAGGACATTTTTTTTCTGTCTGATCTTCTCCATACAATGAACAGTTGTTACAATTGTTCCAACCCGAATGTTTTATAACAACATCTACAATTTGAGGAAAAAGTATTGCAGCACTAATTTGACTTAGATTGTACAGCTTTAAGTGAAACCCATTTTTCTCTTTTATCTCAGAAACCAGTAAGTCCTCTATACACTGCTTAACTGTCTCAATATTAGGATCCGGCCTTAAATGTTTCCAAGCCTCAATCAGTTGGCCATCGTTTGCTGCAATTAAAAAGACATTATTATCATTTGGGCTAAGAACAGAGCTAACAAACTGCTCTAGAATACTTCTTTCCTCGTCCTTAAGCTCACTCAGATCCTTTATAACAAATAATCTCTTAGAATTTGATAATTGCAATTCTTTAATCTTATCATCATTTTGCCATACAGAAAGTGAGCCATTTAAAGCTAACCAAATCTCTCTACAATTGTAGGTTTTTCCATCCCCAGCAGTCCCGGTAAGAATAACCGATTTAGGATTGCTTGAAAGAAAATTATCTATAAGTTCTTTTAAATATATTGATTCTATGGTAATTGGCTCAATTTTCTTCTTTTTAATAATCCTATGGATTGCTTCATCATACATGTTGTCGTTTCTAGGAATAGGCCCATATTGTCGAAGGAAACTAATCCATTCAGATTGAATTATAGTCATTTTGAACTACCGCCTTATTAAGATATGGTTCGATTGTTACATTCGACATCTTACATAATATATCCTGTCTAGCAAAAAACTTACTACTTAAAAAGATTTTTAATTGAGTCCAAGTTAAGAATTAAATGAGTTCTTTACCGTTATAGCCACGACCTCAACTCTCGGGTCAGGTACACTACATTCAACAATATGAAAGTGAATACCTAAAACTTTTACATAAACTGGAACTGTAGGTGTGTGATTAGGGACATTTTTCGCAACTCCAAGTACAGGATAAAGCAACTTATGCTTTGCCAATGATTTATGACTAGAATCACTCTTGACTTCTATTACAAATAATGTATCTCTGTTATCTCGCTTCTCAATAAACATAGCGTCAATTTCAACTTGACCTCTAAATATGTTCAAATTGTTCATCAATAAGACTATGAGGCTTAAATTGAAGGTAAATGTTGAATTATAATTTGCAGGTGGGAAGATAGGTTTTACTACATCAAAACCTAGAGCAAAACTTATTAAACCAGAAGAAAAACCTAGATTTACTAATGACTTTTCTGTTAATGAAGGTAATAATGTACATGCTTTTAGTTGATCAACGTTAATGCTAGAAATAAATTCAGTCCCTTCAACATTAAAAATAGTGTAATCCATTAAAAAGAAGTCTTCTAATCTATCCTTTACCTTTACTAACGCAAATTGAGTTCCTTTACCTGATCGAGCTTGACCAAGCCTCATATCGAAATGGCTGCTGGTATCGCACCCAAATATTTCACTTATTCCCTATACCTTATTTCTGAAATTATCGAATTCCCCTATATACTTTAATTAGATTAAGTATTATCTAACTAAATTTTTTATTACTTAATAAAATAAAAAATTCGTCGAAATTGCTTCGACGAATTTTTGGGACTAACATATAAACTATATTTATGCAAACGAGCACACACATGGTATATCTGCATCAGCTTTAAATAAGAATTTTTCAAAACCTTCTTTCTCCATTACTTCTCTAAATTGTCTCATCGTATAGGAACCACCATTTTTCTTAAGAATGGAGACATCCTTAAGTAAAGTGGCCCTGAAACGTTCCTCCATCTCTTCTTGTTCCCGATATCTCTCCGGCCATATCGCATAAAGTAAGGCATAATGCTGATAACCACCGCGGACACATCTACCGGCACAGTTGGCATGGGAGAAGCCTTTAATACCATATTTTAACGCTATTTTTGCATTATTGTTACCGTTATTAGCCAGGTGTTCTGCAATATTGTACATCCGAGGTAACTCAATTCCCCATTCGTCTCGAATTATTCCTTTAGCATCAAGATCTTCTCTAAATAAATCAATTAAAGGAAATCGAGTCTCAATTGGTTCTAAAGTAAAGTGTGAATAAAATTCCTTCAGATTGTCCGCACGGTGTTTCTCGTGTGGGCCAATCCCAAAATAAAGAATAGGTTCTAGATTCTTTTGATTTCTTAGCTCATCTTCTAAAAATATAATCGTTTGTCTAACCTTGAGTTCTTCAGAACATTTAGCCAGTCGAGCATTTCCAAGGAATCGTTCGTCGTAGAAAACCTCTTCTGGTGTTCTCCCATCAAGTCTCTCAGTAATTTCCACACCAATGTGCCTAGATACCTCATCCATGAATCTATAGTTATCTTCATCTTCCCATAACGTGTTCGTAAAAAATAAAATACAGTTCTCTTTACCATACGTTTGCACCATATGGTTAGCAACATATGCACTTCCAGCACCGCCGCTAAACATCGCCACATGTACTACTTTCTTTTCTTGTCTCTCCATAATATCACTCCGCTTTTACCACATAATCTTCGAATAATTTATAGATTAGATATTCTAGCTCTTGCCGTGGCACATTTCTTCCCGCAGTATTAATCATTCTTTCTAGATTTGCATATACGGTTGTCGATTTCACTGATAAATCGACTTTATTTATTGTTTTTCTACTATTGTTCATTTGAATAGTAACTAAATTCTCTGTGTCTAGCAAAACTTCCTCTTTCGTTGCCGCGACTTGCTTATAATCATGTTTTAATTGAGTGATAAACAAGTCATAGGTAGTATCAGACCAATCGTTTATTTTAACACCTATATACCCCTCAGCAAAGTGATCAATCCACGAACCATCATAATCGACATTAAACGATGATAACATTTTTACAATCATCTTATTATTGCTAAAACTACCATTTAACTTTTGTTGTTTAACCCAATCATTTAGTTCCTCACTACTAGGAACCCCCATTGTTTCAAATACTTTATCGGTCAAATTCTTTTTTAAGTTTGTAGTGAAACTCTCACCGTATTGTTTAACTACCAACATTTTTTCAGGATCATTATGATAAAGGTTAAAAAGTTGGGTAATAGATTTCTGCGGGTCAATTTCAGATCTTTTGATACACTCTCTAAATTGTCTAAACTCATCATCAATATACTCTGAGGTTTGGACGATTCTCGGTAGTGACCTTAGCCATTTAAGAAGTGTACCGCACATGTAAATCAGTCTGGAATGATTACTAAGACGCAACTCTAAAGAATCTTGGTAATACAACTCCATTTTATTAAAGAATTCTATATAATCTTCGCTAATATTCTCGTAAACGTACTGATAGTTTTCAGAGCCAACATCGACAATTATTTCAAAAAGCTTAGCTCCATTGACTCCTGGAACAAACATTTCGTTTCGATACAACATAAACTCGTTCCACCGATCCCTGAGTAAAGCCACAAAAAGAATTGGAATCAACGGTTTTCGAATACCAAATGGCGGTCTAATAAATATATCGACTAGCTCTTCCAAATTACCAGTGGAGTTTTCCTCCAACTTCTCCATCAACATAGACCTAAGTGCAGTAAAGGATTCGTTTTTTATATCTGAGTACGCTAGGTTATTAATATTATAGTCAAACCTGTCGTTATTTTTAAATATAGAAGCAAATAATGCATATTCAGGTCCATTCCCAGTAATACCAAAATGATCGGATTGGGGTTCCTCAAGTATTTTATCAATAAGCAAAATTGCAGCGTTTCGTTGTGCACCGGAAATACTATTTCTATTAAAAGAGTCATTTAATACGATCGGTGTATTAGGATATATCGAATAACATTTTTCAGATAGTACCTCTGCCAACTGAAATTCTGACTTAATTGAAGAAGTACGGCCATCAGTGTACCACAATTGATTTTCATTAAAAGCTGTTATTTCATATAAGTAGTTTGAGATTTTATATTTTGTCTCATTAATTAGAATCTCTAATTCTTCCTTAATCCCTTTGTCTTCTGCTAATAATGACTTATTCTTTTTCAGTAAATCTAAGCCAAGGTAATTATAAACTTCCGTAATTATCTCTTCAGCAGGTTCGGGATGTAAGAAAAACAATTTGTCTTTATATTGTTCGCTTAGACTTCTTAATACAGGATCTAAAGCTACCTTGGTTACTGTATCCTCTGGCAACACAAAATACAGTATAAGATCAGAGAATTCACCTTTATTATCTTCTACACCTTCAAGCAAGTCTTTACCATAAACTACTTTAACAGCAGCAAACCTAGTCATACCCTTGTCATCATTGTACCGATCCGGGAAATAAAACTTCCTAGTAAGATTATTTTGTAAAACCTCTATTTCTTTTGCATTACTAAGCTTGACTATTTGCTTTTCTTGTTCTAATTTCTCATGTAAATCAATCGAGTTTCCAGCGAATAACTCCCAGAAATCATTAACTCTATTAAATCTAACAACTTTGTTTTTGCTTAGTATAGACAAGATACTTAAAAGCTCATCCCCACCAATCTGTGTCGCGAACTGCAAAAAGTCCGTTGTTAACTTCTGGTCACTTTGTAACGCGCACAAATTCCATAGGGTAATGATCTTTACTAAATTAGTTGCTGCATGTCTGTTAGTAAGATCCTCTGGTAATCGTGCCATTGCTTTTTTATATAGGAGAATATGTTCAGAGATCTCTTCGTTACTAATATCATTGGAATCAGGAAAGAAGAAATCAAATAACTGGTGCGCTAGATAATAGTCATTGGTTTTATTGATGTGGTTGATTAAACCACTCGTTTCTTGACTTTCTAAGAAAGTAAACAACGTTCTTTCATTTTGCCCAAACACACGAGTTAAGTTCGGTAGCAGAAATAACGAAACTGGATGAAGCGGATACATCCCCTTTATTACTAACTCATCACGTTCAGTTTGATTAATACTAGGAAAAAGAGGGTATTTTCTCATCTGGCTTTGCGTATTAGTAAAGTCCGAAATCGATATCTGCGGTTTTTGTTCAATATTTTCAGTTATTATGATCTCGGCAATCCTAAGAAAGGTCGCTTGATCACTTTTAACTAAATAATGACTAAAGCGCTTTTCAATGCGTTGAAACTCTTTTGCAAATTCTTCATTTGAGTTGTTGAAATAATGACGCAAACTTTTATGGGTAATTAATAAAAAATGTATTGATTTTGATCTATTTGCGAGTTCCGCAAGATCTTGAATATCTTGCATAGCCTCGTTAAATTTTGAGGCACCTAACCCTTGTAAAAACCTTGCAAATTCATCATATACAATAAAGATACCAAGATTATTTTCTTGTAGAATATTATCTAAATATTCCATCTGCGATAAAAAACTATGGTCAAAGTCAATTTCGAATGAAGCACCCGCTGTTAAAAGCGGGTATATTTCTGAAAAGTATCTTATCTCAGCTTCGTTTTGTTTCTTTACTTCCGCAATCCATTTTGTGAGATGTTTTCCATCCCGCTCTAATTGTAAGTTAAATTTTCTAAAGGTCTCGGGGAAAGTATTTTCCCATACTTTAATCGAGTCAATAATTTTTGTTGCTAGTCCCGGTAACACTACATCGATACCCTGATCATTGAGCTTTTTTAATATACTAGATAAAATCGATTGTCTAAACCTACCCTCGTTACCGCTTAGTAATATCGGCAAAAAAGTTGTAGATAAATTACTTGCGCCTTTTATTTTAATAGCGATTTGGTCATCCACTTGTTCAAACTTATTAACTAAATTGATTACTTCAGTAGAATCGACTAGCTTTGAAACAACGCTCCCGATTACATTTGCCAACAATGATTTTCCAGTACCATACGGCCCAATAATAATATGTGAGTGATTCGCATTCTCTTCGGTAATTCCCTCAATTATCCCTCTCATCGCTTCAGCGTGGGAAGGGGTAGGAATATAACGTTTTATAAATTCAGCATTACCTATATCAAATTTAATGTTTACACTCGACTTAAAAGCCATCTCGATGCAGTCATCCTTTCAAAAGCTCACTCTTCAAAAATTCAGTCGGGGAGATCTTCGGTACTTTAATATAATCTAAGTTATTAGTTCTAACATACTCTATTGGGAACTGATCGTGATTTGTAAGAATATTCAAAACCTCGATTATCTTATTCCGAGAGAGGTTGTATGTTTTACCCCAAAGATAATCACCATGCAGAATCTCATCAACACTTATTAAATCTGCATCGTTTATGGTTCGATACGTCAGCAATACGTAATAAAGTGGGATAACACCTATCTTATTAATCTCAGGCACCAATTTTTTTATGATGTCAAATCCTTCCCCAGAAGACTCACTTTTCATTAAAGTAAGTTTGGAAAATGGACAGAAAATAACATCCTCCGGATCATTCTCGTCAGGAGCCTTTGTGTAAAATTGTATTAAACAATCAATGTCCCGCTTTAAGGACTTGTCCGAGATGGCCTTTGTTTCGTTTTGGCTTACCCAAGTAATAAAAGAATTTAATAGCTCAGGTTTGCTTACAGAAGTCTCTTTATATTTGTTAAAGTACCAATCAAAAACAGTAGCTTGATCATTAGTATTTCTAACTAAATTATAATGAAGTATCGATAATGTCTCATTTCTTTGTAAGAGTCGATCATTATCATATAAAATTCTACCCAAATCGGATAAAGTATGTACTTTTTGTCCATCTTCCGTTTTTTCTTCAAGAACGTTAAAGGCAACAAGCCAATACTTTAACGACTCTAACATGTTCTTACCTAATCCAATAGTTTCAAAAGCATATTCATTAAAAAAAAATCTAGGATTTTGACTTACTGCCCTTAATCCTTTACTAAACCATTTATCTCTCAAATAAAAACTTTGATGCCTCGCATATGCCATAAGCCTAACCCCTTCCTAAACCCAACAAAAAATCACTCCTGGAGAGTACTCTCCAGGAGTGATTATACACCAAAAAAAGAATAAATAATAGACCCAAACAGGAACAAACGTTCTAATCTGATGCTAATGTTTAGCATTTGACAGTACTCATAGCCCATGCAATATCTTATATATGATTCTTTTAGACTATTCACTTAAATTCATTTTTATAATTCGACATAGCCAGTCAAAAACCTCTTATAACTTAAACCCCGGCCGCAGGCCGCTCCTTCGCCTTATCCGACTCGATCGCGTTGCGAGTCGCAGCTTCCTTATCCTGGCTGAGCTCCTCGACCGACTTCGTCTTTAGGCGCGCAGCGCCTTGATAATTCTCCCGCGTTGGCAGCAAATCTCCTTTTGCCAACCGCTCCTCCGCTGCAGCAATAGCTTCCGTGTACTGCGGAAGCCACTTCGCCTGAGCAACCAGCATCTCGTCGGCCATCTGCCAGATTTCCTTCGGATTGCACACTGCGCCGGTGAGCGGGTCCATCATCATCGCTTGGCGGAGCAGCTTGTCGTCGCCGTGGACGGCGGCTTCTACGGCCATGCGTTGGACGGAGATGCTGACATTGCAGACGGCTGCCGGGCCGAGCGGCAGGTCGCCAACAACCGGCATGTTGATGCCGTTGCGGTCGACATAACCTGGTGCCTCGATGATGGCATCGTCCGGCAGGTTGGTGATCACACCGTTATTTACGACATTGAAGTGGCCGCGGTACACTCGGCCTGTCTCGAGGCCCTCTATAATATAAGATCCATGCTCTTCACCGCGGTTCTCAGCCGTGTACTTGAACGGCTCTGCCTTCATCCAGTTCGGGAAGTCGGTCTCGAACCAGTTGCGGCCCTCAGTGCAGACGCGGAGGTAGCCGCCGGTCTCGCCGTTGATCCATACGCCAAGGTCAATCCAGTCCTTGATCTCATCCGGACGTTTGCGATACCATGGCACGTATTCGCTCAAGTGACCGTTGGATTCGGTGGAATAGTAACCGAAGCGGCGCAGCATGTCGATGCGGACCTTCTCGGTCTGAGCGAATTCCGGCACCGATTCGAATGCCTCCAAGAGATCCCCCGTACGATCTACGCCATCCGTCTTAACCGAAATATACCAAGTCTGATGGTTAATGCCCGCGCAGATGATGTCGACGTCCTTCTTCTCCCGGCCAAGCGCACGCGCGATTTGGTGATGTCCGCCTTGCACGCCATGGCAGAGGCCGATGGTACGTACACCGCCGTACTTGTTGCAAGCCCAAGTCAGCATCGCCATCGGGTTCGCGTAGTTGAGTAGCAGCGCATTTGGTTCTGCCACCTCGCGGATGTCCTTGCAGATGTTCAGCATCTCGGCAATGCCGCGCTGGCCGTACATGATCCCCCCTGCACACAAGGTGTCTCCGACGCATTGGTCGATGCCGTATTTTAACGGAATGTCGATATCATATTGGAACGCCTCCAGACCGCCGATCCGCACCACGCAAAACACGTAACGCGCATCCTTAAGCGCCTCTCTGCGGTTGGTTGTGGCCTGGATCTCAATGGACAAGCCATTTTCGTTGATGTCTCTTTGCACGAGCTGGGTTACCATGTCGAGATTATGTTCGTTAATGTCTGTAAAAGCAACCTGAATATCCTCAAATTCCGGCACGGCGAGCAAGTCCCTCATCAAGCCGCGTGTGAACCCAATACTTCCCGCACCTACGAATGCCACCTTAAAACTCATAAAAAACGCCTCCTCTTCGCCTATAAGGGTGTTGTCGCTTAATACCCTTATTCTAGCAGGCGGAAAAAGAAGGCGTTTCCACATTCGCAACAGCTTGCGTTAGATGTTGTCAACTATTTCAACTTCATAATCGGTCCAGCTGGAGATCGTATTCTTGGATTTGCGGTATTCGGCGGGCGATATGCCCGTCATTTTCTTGAACAGCATGCTGAAATATTGGCGGCTGTTCAGCCCGATATGATCCGCCACCTCGATGATGGGTACATCCGTCCGGGCGAGCAGCATTTTGGCTTTATCCATACGCAAGTCCACCAAATATTCATTGATGGTCTTGTTCATATTCGATTTGAAAATACGCTGGAGATAGACGGGATGCAGATTAACGGCAGCCGCAATATCCTTGGCTTGGATCGCCGTATCGTAATATTGATGAATGTATTCCGTTGCTTGCCGCACGTAATGATGGATCTGGCGCTCCGTGCTATTTTTCGCCTCAACGGCTACCAGCCTTCCAACACGAACGAGCAGCTGGGACATCAGAAGATTGGTCATCATCTCGCGTCCCTGCTCCTTGCCTTCGCCGCCTAGATCCAGCTCAAACACGAGATTCCGCAGGTTCACCTGAATATCTTCATAGTCTCTCAGCACAATGGTATCGAGCCGCTGCTCCAGCAGCTTGGAGAACATCGGATTATGATTGGCCATTTGATTCATGGACGGGTAGATGCCGTCGCAGGGCTGGAACCCAAACTCTACATTCAGCATCCGGCACGGACTCCCGCTCTCGACGATCAGTCGATGCGGCACACCGGCATCCAGCATAATAAGATCACCTTTGCGCATCGCAATAACGTCCTTATTTGTCTCGACCGTGCAGTTCCCGGAAATAACGTACATGAACTCCGTCCAGTCATGCTGATGGAAGCCCATATGGAAATCCTCCCACTGCTTGTAGTAATACGCCATGATCTTGGGCCGGAACTCCCCGTCTCTCCACTTTGCATCGTAAAAGCTGTTCGTATTCATGCTTCCCCACCTTTGCAACCGGTATAGCCTCTAAGGTCAGCATATACCTGCGGGCAAGGAAGGTCAACGCTTCGCGGTCTCCCCGCCCCATTGCTCCGGATAAATAACAAAATACCTGGTTCCCGGCTTCACCGTATAATGCTCGGTTGTAATGCCGTACAGCTTCAAGCGTTCCTTCAATCTTCGATAGTAGCTGTCAAGCCGGCCTCTATCCTTCTTGTTGCCGGGCTCAAGCTCCCGCTTGTACCTGGCCGTAAAGATCATCTCCGAGGTACAGGACAAGCCTTCGGTAATCATCCGGAATAACACGCAGACATCACCCTCAGACAGCTCCATAGCCTGACCCCTCGCAAGCCATTCCCCTTTGCTCAGATCCAGATAAAGATCGTAATGCAGCGGACGATGCTGATCATACACCTGCCGGATCTGCTGTGCGGTTTTGGCCTCTTCCCAACCACCCGCATCGGAGTGGATGTAAGCTAACACTTCCCTCCGACCGGCCTCTATAACTTCTCTCCTGCATCTCTCTTCCGTCATATTCAAGTTGCCATTTCCCCCCTAGCCTTCTCCCGACTAACTCATCTTTCGATGTGAATACCCCCGCTAAGCATAAGCGAGGTATTTGCAAATGGTTAACTCTTATTTCGCGAAAAAGGCTGCTGCCTTATCCCGATGCTCGTCCGTAATATGCGAGCTGATGGCCTTATATGCGACAAAGATCGCGGTGGCATCATCCCCATAGCCGATAACCGGGAAAATATCCGGCACAAGGTCGATCGGCAGAATCCAATAGGCCAGCGCGCTGATGGCGGTTACTTTTACTTTTACCGGAGTATTGGGGTCCATTGCGCAATAGTACATCGCCACTGCTTCATGCGAAAATGGCACCTTGCCCGCGTATTTTCTCACCTTGGACCAGAAGCCTTTGTTTACGTATTTCACTTGCTCCTCGTAATCGCCAATCTTTGCGGCCCAAGAGTCGGTATCGACCTCTTCCTCCTGCCTCTCCGCAGGAAGCGACTCCACGCTGCTTGCAATCTCCTCATCCGACAGATCTGCCGGAAGGACGTCTTCCTGAATAAGGCTTTCGTGGCAAGCTTCGCATTTGGCCTGCCTTAGCTTCAGAGCTTCAACCTGATTTTTGTGCCCGCAATTTGGACATTCAACCTTAATTTCCGACATCGAGATCCACCCGCCTATTTTAAATAGTTATATATTAGTTGACGATTTACACCTGGATTGGATTTAAGCAGGCAAAACAAGCCCTCTTATATCATTAAACAGAAAAACCAATCTTTAGACAATTAACTTTAGTTTATTTTTGCATAAAAAATCCAGCCTTTGGGTCACAATAGCTTTTGGGTGCCAAGCCGGTGCCCGACGACCAACGCGAATAAAGGAGAGGTATACCAATGGCAAAGCCAGACAATCGTGCGGACAATGCAGAGCATCTGCAGCAGCATATCGCTAACACGCAGCAGAACATCCAAGAGACTGAACAATATTTGAACGAGTTCGGCTCCGAAATCAGCAGCACGGAACAAAACCAGCTCGAAGAAAAGAACGAGCGCCGGAGAGAAAGCGTTGAAGGCTTCAAAGAAGAACTGCAAGACGAACAAGGCTAAAAGGCTGGAAAAAAGATGGCTTCCGCTTGTCGGAAGTCATCTTTTTCATGTTCGCAACCTATGCTATACTGTCGCTAATCAGCATGAATCATGCATCGACAAAGGAGCAGGCCCAAATGAATTTCGATCAATGGATCGCACCCGAACACTATAACATCAGCTCTGAGATTGAGCGTCACAAGTCGGACAAGCTTGCTCTCCGTTTGCTGGACGATCAGGGCCATACCACGCAAATTACATATAACGAGCTGCTGAAGCAGGTAAACCGGCTGGCGGGCGGCTTGAACGAGCTTGGCCTGGCAAAAGGCGATCGCGTCCTCGTCATGGTTCCAAGAACCATCGAGGCGTATATGATCTACGTGGCCTGCTTGAAGCTTGGTCTTGTCATTATTCCATCCTCCGAAATGCTCCGGGCCAAGGATCTGTCCTACCGCCTCCAGCATTCCGAAGCGCGTGCGGTTATCGCATGGGCCGAAGACACTGCTGAAGTAGACAACATTACGGAAGAGTTGCCGGCATTGAAGTTCCGGATTGACGCAAGCAGCGGACAAACCGATGGCTGGATGACCTTAAGCTCCCTAATGGAAGGACAGCCGGAGGAACGCGAAGCCGAGGCTACCCACCGCGATGATATGGCGATTCTTGCTTATACGTCGGGGACAACCGGCAATCCAAAAGGCGTCGTTCACAGCCACGGCTGGGGCTACGCGCATCTGCGCATCACCGCTGCATGGCTTGGCATCCAAAGCTCCGATCTGGTCTGGGCAACCGCTGCGCCGGGCTGGCAGAAATGGATTTGGACGCCGTTCTTATCCGTGCTGGGCAGCGGCGCAACCGGCTTGATCTATAACGGTTCTTTCAGCGCAGAGCGTTATTTGCGGATCATTCAGGAAAACCAGGTTCAGGTGATGTGCTGCACGCCAACCGAATACCGCATTATGGCGAAGACGGATGGCTTATCCGGTTACGACCTGTCGTCGATCCGCAGCGCGGTATCGGCCGGCGAGCCGCTTAACCAGGCCGTGATCAAGCAGTTCGAGGAGCTGTTCCATTTCATCATCCGCGACGGCTACGGCCAGACGGAAAATACACTCTTGATCGGCAATCTGAAGGATTCCCCTATTAAGATTGGCTCCATGGGCAAGTCTATCGTTCCGGGTCTTGTCGAGATTATTGATGACGAAGGCCGTCCGCAGCCGATGGGAGAGGTCGGCAGCATTGCCGTTCATACCGACATGCCTGCCCTGTTCAAATCGTATTTCAAGGATCCTGAACGCAAAGGGGCCAACATCGTTGGTTCCTACTTCATTACCGGCGACCGCGCAAGCAAGGACGAGGAAGGTTATCTGTGGTTCGAAGGCCGCGGGGACGATATTATTATCAGCTCCGGCTATACGATTGGACCGTTTGAGGTCGAGGAAGCATTGCTCCGCCATCCATCCGTCAAGGAATGCGCGGCTGTTGCAAGTCCGGATGAAATTCGCGGCCACGTCGTAAAGGCGTTTATCGTTCTGAGGGACGGCGTCCCCGGCTCACCGGAACTGGTCAAAGAGCTGCAGGATCACGTCAAATCCGTAACGGCGCCATACAAATATCCGCGTAAAATCGAATTCATAAGCGAGCTGCCCAAAACCAACTCCGGCAAAATCCGCCGGATCGAGCTTCGCCAGCGCGAGGCGTTTCTGAATTCCTGAGCCTAAAAGGCTGCACCATCCTTAGGAGGAGCAGCCTACATTTCGCGAGTGAAATACTTACTTATATTTTTTAAAAGAGCACCGCCCCCAATCCTTTAAAAGGAATTGGGGGCGGGCTTTTTACTTTCATTCAATCGAAAGGCAGCGTTCTGGCCCGAAAGATTCGTCTACGAATAGAAGGATATACATTGACATATAGTGGAATAAAACTTATAATCCAAAGTGGTATAGTTGGTATTATAGTTACTGAGAAGATATGTTGCGTAAGGCGATCTCATTTTTAGTTATGAAAGAATTAAAGTAACCAAAGGAGAGTGCAAACATGTCCGCTGTTCAAACATTTAAAGCAACTGCACATTTACAAGAAGGAGTGAAAGTCAAAACCAGCTCCAGGAATTTCGAGATAATCATCGACGAACCCCAAAGTTTAGGGGGAACGGACACTGGGATGAATCCAGTAGAAGTGCTTCTTGCCTCATTAGGGGCATGTCAGTCTATCGTGGCAAGAGTGTACGCGCCTAAGTTTGGTATCAAGCTTGATGATTTTCAAGTGGAAGTTGAAGGTGACATTGATCTCGATGGATTTTTTAACAGATCTGAAATCCGTCCAGGTTATTCCGATATCCGTTATACATTCCGCATTAAAACCGATTCTCCAAAAGCGAAAGTTGAGGAATTTGTTAAGTTCTTAGAGAGTAAATGCCCGGTTGGCGATACACTGGCTAATCCGGTTAATCTCAAATTAGTGAACGTTGTTATCGAGAACTCAATTCAAGTATAAGGAGTGAAACAGGAATTGGGGGCGGGCTGTGCCAAAGTCCATTTGTTTGTATGAGGTAGCGATAGGAGTCGCAACCAGAAATATGGAAATCGATGAACTAGCTATAAAAAAGCCGCTGTTCATGCCGAGCTCCTAGCAAGCTCCGGCTTAAACAACGGCCTTTTGTTTAGATAACGGCGTGAACGCCAAGCTTACGGTCAATCATACTTTTAATGTCCTTCACCAGCTGCACCGAAGCTTCAATCTCCACTTTGCGCGTCGATACGCTTTCGATACTGCAGCCGATCGGGATGCCTTTCTCGATGCCGAATTCAAACAGCTCTTCGAAAATTTTCAGCGACAGCGCAACCGACTTGTCCAAAATATCGGTGGACTTAATCAGGTCGTTCTCCAGCCACTTCGGAATGCTGATGCCCAGCCACTTCATGAACTCGAGCGTTTTCTGCGAACCGCATGGCGCTAAGTTGAACAGAATCGGCACGGTCTCAATCCCTTGCTCTTGGCAATAATAGTAGTAATCGGACAGCATATTCTTTGAGGCTTCCACGTTAAAGGTAGCCTGCGAAATAAAGAACTTGCATCCGCCGTCTACCTTATCCCTGATGCGGAGATGCTCGTCGTTCTTCTTCATATGGCGCTCCGGAATAACGACGCCGCCGAGCGTTAACCGGTCGTTCAGCTTTTTGCTGAGCTCGTAGGCTTCCGGCAGCTTCATCGTTGTCTGCTGCTTGCTCGAGGAAGTACCAACAAAGACCGAGAAGCGGTCCTCTTCGGCATCCTGCTTCAGCCATTCCGCGAAGCTTTCTTCCGAGTTGTTGCCAACCACGCGGTAAATAATTTTAGGAACCTTCCAGTAGTTCAGGTAGTTCTTGCTGTACAAGGTTGGATCCAGAGCTTCAAGGTACGGGAAAGGTCTCTCCTCATCCGTCCGGTCCGCTTCATCCTGAACGTCGTACAGGATAAGCCCGTCAATATCCAGGTTTTTCAGACGCTCGTATTGCTTTTGCGATATTTCCGCCAGCTTCTCCGGGGTATGGCTTGATTTGGGCGGAGTCATGCCGTAGGTAATAATGCCCGCCTGTCTGTTCAAAATTTTATCCTTAAGCATCGTTCTTCATCCTTAACGTCCATAGTAGTAGTGGAATAATTTCTTGATTACTTCTACATCCCGCGCTAAATTCCTTCTTATACAGTCGGATTTGTAACTTTTGCTTGTTCGTCCGGAATTCTGGCCATCAACCGTTCAATGGTTCCGTCAAAAGGAAACTGGCGCTCGGCGACACGCGTCTGCAGTCCGGCCAGCTCTTCTCTGACCTGCTTGATTAGCTGCTCCGGATACCCGAACTTAATCGCATTTTCGGCAAATTCGTCCTCATCTATAACCATCCACTCGCCGCCGCGCTGGACAAGATCCAGATCATAATCAACAAAGGATATTTCGCCGCCGTTAATCAAGGCAGGCTGGTTAATGTTGCAATAATATTCATTAATTTGGCCGTCTACAACCGCCGCGCTGACGGTAAACCAATGCTTGCTCGAGAAAAACTCGATCGACCAGTTGTTTACGGTAAATACGGATTTCTTCGTATGATGCTGAAGCTTCCTGCCGTAACGGCCAAGGACAAACACATAGCCGTCCCCTTCCTCCAGCAGGTCGGTGTTCCATTCGTAATGCAGGAGATCACCGTGTTTCAACGCTTTGATTTGAACCGAATTATTCACGGAACCGTCTTCCCTTCAACAATCGTTAGGTTAGAAAAGTATATCATACTTATCGCCTATCCGTCCGCTTCCTCATATTGCCCGGTCACCCAATAGGTAAAAAAATAAGCCAGCCAGAAAAGTCTGGCTGACCTATTTTTCATACACCTTTGGAATTTAAATAAAATCTGCGTACTCGAGCAGTCGCTTCAGCATAACGGTTGCTTCCGCGCGGGTCGCTTTGCTGTCCGGAGCAAAATTACCGCCCGTCTTTCCTTCGATAATCTTCGCTTCAACCGCTTGCGCTACTGCCTGCTTCGCCCAAGCTTCAATAGAAGCTTTATCCTTGAAGGCATTCAGCTGCGAGGCAGCGCCGGCTGGCTGTTTGCCTGCAAAGGCGAGCGCACGAGAGATCATAACCGCCATCTCTTCGCGGGTAATCGATGCATTAGGCTTTAAGCTATTGCCATCGTAGCCTTTTACAATACCTGCTTTTACCGCTGCGCCTACCGCGCCCGAGAACCAGTTCTTGCTGCTTACATCCTTGAAGGATGCTGCAGCTTGATCTTCGGAGATACCAAGCGCACGGACGACCATAGCCGCGAATTCTGCACGGGTAACAACGGCGTTAGGAGCAAACATCGTGTTGCTGGTGCCTTTGACAATCAGCTTGGAGGCCATCAGCTCGATATCCGTTTTCGCCCAATGCTTGCTAAGGTCGCTGAAGGTCTTGCTCAGCTGCAACACTCCATAAATACTGTTGCCGTTGCGTTGAATGGTTACAATCGTATGCCCGTTTACTTTCTTAAAGGTTGCCGGTACGAATGTAAACGCGCCGGTCGCCTCGTTATACATCACGGCTGTGGAATGCGAAGCATCCAAAGTCTGATTGATGTCGAGCGTACGGGATACGTACGTCTTGCCGTAATCATGAATTTCTTTTGTATTGCCGTTTGCTTGAAGGATGACTCTAAACTCAACCGGAGTACCAATCAGCTTAACGCCGGCTTTAGCTGCCTTGTCCTTCATCGTGCCCGACAATGTGCTGTCCGCTTGATTAATCTTGATTACGATCGTCGCGTCCGTGCCAATTGTCGCTGGCAGGTTAAGGGCGCGAATCGGCAGGTCATAGCTTGCGTTGCCCATGATAACCGAAATCGTCAGATTTGGAGCTTGCTTAAGCGCGTCCATCAGCACTCGTGCCGGCAGTTCCGCGCTTACGGCTTGCTTGGAATCTGCTTTAATGGTTACCGTCTGGCCTTTTTGTCCCGCAATCATTTTGATCGCTTCGTTCAACGACTTAGCCGATACGGTTAACGTTTGACCGGCTGTTGTGCCGTCAATGCTGACTCCATTGTTTGTTTGCTCCGGCTTCTTCCCACCGTTACCGGATCCGCCGCTTGGTACCTCTACAGGCGGGGTTGTACCGGTATCGCTATTGGAGCCTGTGTTAAAGCTCCAAATGTCGGACAACGTCTTGCCGGAGAAAGCATCTTCGGCTGCCGCATACCATTGGTATTTGGTATTCGCCTTCAAACCGCTCCATTTCACGGACGCCTGCTCTCCGCTTGCTACCTGATCTACCTTGCCGATCGGCTGATCGGAGTAGACGTTAACGCCCATGTAGTCGGTCGAAACCTCTTTTACCTGCGGCTTTAAATCCACATCAAGCGTGAATTCTTCTTGTTTAGTCGTATCGCTTGGATCGTAGAAGTTATAGTCGTCCATATACGGCGAATACGTTTTTACATACATCTTGCTATTCGCGATATCGAACTGCAGCAGCTTGATATAGCCTTGACCGCCTTCCGGACCGCCTTGGTAGTCGGACAGCATTTGATACACCTTGCGATCTGTCTTGCCGTCACCATTGTCATCGAGCTCGCTTACAAGCAGTTTGGAGTCATGATAATGGCCGGAAAGGACGGCAAATACGTTTTTGTTCTTTTGCACCACTTCTTCAAAAATCTTATCCGCAATCGGAGCCCGGTTGCCGGATACAAGCAGGAATTCATGGAAGTTCAGAATCGCTTTGCGGTCCGGATATTTTGCCAGCACCTCGTTCATCCAATCGATATCCGAATCGCGGATACCCCACCCCATGTATACCATAATAAAATCATTGCCATTCGAGGATACAAGGTCATAGTGACCGCGGTTGTTATCCAGGGAACCGCCGTAAGTCGGCTGCTCCTTGAACCGTTTTTCCCCAAAATAATTCCAGTAGTAATCATACGCGCCAACCTGATGGTCAACGTCATGGTTACCGGCTAGGACGCCGTAAGGGATGTTTGCGTCTTCCAGCACCTTCATGTCGGCGGAAGCACGCTTCCATTGGAATTCTTGATCCGCATCGTCGACAATATCGCCGGTATGGATCACGTATTTGATCTTATTCTTCTCTTTGTTGTCGGCAATCCAATTCACCATATCCTCGTAAATGTGCGGATAGCTCTCCGAGTAATACTGCGTATCGGACATCCAGGCAAACGAGAAATCATAGTTTTCCTGCGAAACCGGCAGCTCGTCCTGCACCATCACTTGAAGCGTATGATTGTCCGCATATTCCCCGGCCGTAACCCATGCGCCAAGCGCAAAGTCTGTCGAGCCCGCTACTTTGTAATCGACGCTAATCCATTGCTGTTTGGACGGGCTCCATACATACATGCTGACCTTCCGGCCTTCCAGCGATTTGCCTTTCCAGCTCAGTTCGATCTGGTCCGTATCCTTCACGGAAGGATCAAGCTGAACCTGGAACCGCTGATAAGGGAATTGCTCCGTGGAATCATCGGTCAGATATTTGCCGTCGGCGGCGCTGATCAACGCATAATCTTCCGCGCTCATCGCTTGTTCGCCGGCAGGAGCTATTTCCTTCGGAGGCTCGACATCCGCCGCGTTGCGGAAGCCTTGGAAGCCGTCTTTATTAGCCCCGTCATACTTAAAGCCGCGGTAAAAGGAAACATCCATCTTGTCATTTGTAGGATCCTTTACCTTTACAGCCAGAACCGGGTTGCTGCCGGTACCGGAAACGCCATTAGCAGGAGATACCAGCTCCGGCTTAAGCGGATTCTCATCCGGTACGGAGAAGGTAACCTCTTTCACAGCCACGTTGCCGACTTTATCGGTTGCCTGAACCTTGAATACATGCTCTCCGCCTGCCAAATCTTTGGAGGCCGTTGCATACGGGATTGTGATAGGCGTCTCGTCCAGCCACGCCTGCACTTTATCCACGCCGGACAACGCATCATTAGCGGTAGCGTTAATGGTGAATGCACCGCGGTACTCTTTTCCTTCTTGAAGAGTCGTTGCAATCGTTGGCGCCGTATTATCCACTTTCACAACCGCAGCTTTCTCTCCGTACTGGGAGTGACTCACTTTTACGGTATGATCGCCGTCGGTCAGCTTGGTTGTATCAAGCGCATAAGCCTTCGATGCAAGCAGCTCATCCGGAATGACAAAGTTGAAGTCCATAACCGGGAATTTACCGGCACTGTCGCCCATCGAGATAACAGTATCCCGGTTTTTGTAACGTTCGTCGAAAATTTCCGTACCGTCCGCAAATACAAGCCTTACGTTACGAACGGTAAAATCATCCTTGTTCTCTTCCGGCCGGTCATCAAACGGGGATGCCTTGGTACCAGCACGGATGGAGATAATATTGCTTCCGCCCTTCAGGCGTTCCGCCGCGATGGGTACCGTCAGCGTTGTATACGTATTAATCGGGTCCAGGAAGATCGACAGAATTTCGTCTCCCATCGTAACGCCGTTCTTGAAGTAGTAGTTAACGCCATTCGCTTCGAAAGCGAAGTACGCGTCCTGCTCAACCGCGCTGTACGTTCCTTCCGTTGCTTCGTTCTGGTCAATGGACAGATGAAGCTCGGAAGCCGGCGCATTCTCCGCCGTTGCTTTCAGCACCTTTGTTCCGGCAAGGAAATCTCCGTCCTTCACGTTAAGGCGCAGATCCGAATGATCCGTATTGCCGGTCACGTTAACGCGGTACTTCTCCGAAGTCACTTCGTTCTGGCCGTCGGAAATGACGTAATAATACTCGATGTAATCTCGGCCGATCAGTTCGGGCGAGTAGATCGTGTAATGATACAGCGTATCGGCAAAGCTTTCTGCCAAATAACGTTTCGTGTATTGAGTATCCAGGTTGCTCTTATAATAAAAAGCTACGGATTTAACATCGTTCTCGTCATGCGCTTCCGCAACGATCGAAAGATTTTTGGATTTGTCGATCTCCGGTGTATTCGTCAGATCCTTATAAGTAGGGCTTGTTGTATCGACCGGAGTCTTAACGGTAATCTGCGGGACTTGAACCGGAGCTACGGAGCCAGGCGTTGCCGCTTCCGTACCCGCGCTGTATTTGATCATCTGCGTGCTGCCGGTGGGCGAATATTTGTAGAAAATCCCTTTGTTTGCGACAGTCTCCGCATCCGTATCGTAATAAACGGCCGAAATTTCGGTCTTCGTATTCGTTGCAATAACAATGCCGCGGCCGCCGCCGTTTGCCATGCCATCGCTGTAGATTTTTACGATATCCGTGCCTTCTACCAGGTTCGTGCCGTAGTTGGCGTTGAAGTCGGCAACGGTTTTTTGCTTGTTCTGGCTGTTGATGACCCAGAATACCAGCGTCTTTTTCGACGGAATAAGCAGGTCCTCCGAATCCGTCGGCCAGACCACATCCGCATCCGGGCCGGAAGCGGTATAGCGGTATTGAATCTTGTAGTTTTTAAAGTTTACGGTTTTGTCCGTATTGTTGTAAATCTCGATAAACTCGTAGCCGTCCGCTGTTCCTACATTGGTGGAGTCCGGAACAATCTCCGTCACCATCAGGGGCGAAAGCTTCGAGTAATCGACGTTGCCGAGCTCAATCGTTACCGTGTAGGCGTTCGATTTCACCGTATCGATGCCATCGTTGGCTTGAATATAGTATTGCAGCTGGGAATCCGTAAAAGCTTCCTTCGGAATGTTCGCCGAGAACACATTGTTCTCTCCCGCCGACATCGGCAAGGAAGCGTAGTCCGCTGCATCGCCTACTTTGTAGAACAACGATGCTGTTACGGCGTCGCTGTCCGGGTCCGCAATGGTTGCTTGTACCGTCAGATCGTTATCAATGCTGCCTGAAGCAGGTGCCGTATGCTCGATAACAGGCAGTTGATTAACAGACGGAGCCGGATGCTCCGGAAGCAACGCCGCTTCTACCGTGCCTGGAGTTGCGGCGGTGACGCCTGCGCTGAACATCTTCATCTGGTTTGTGCCGTCAACCGGATATTGATAGAAAATCCCTTTGTCCGCTACCGTCTGCGCATCGTTCTCGTAGAACGC
Source organism: Paenibacillus sp. MMO-177 (assembly GCF_037147795.1). Classification (NCBI taxonomy): domain Bacteria; kingdom Bacillati; phylum Bacillota; class Bacilli; order Caryophanales; family Paenibacillaceae; genus Paenibacillus; species Paenibacillus sp. MMO-177. The sequence goes on from NZ_JBBCUR010000001.1 coordinate 369,065, forward strand.
TTCGGCAATTTCCTTGCCAGTCTTCGACGCGATTACGATTTTGCGCTGGCCGCCGTTGGCCATGCCGCCGCCGCCATCGATGCGGAACAGATTCGTATTCTCTACAAGAGTGGTCTGATAGTTGGCGTTAAAATCATCTACTTTCAGATCTTTGGTAGCGCCGTTCATTACCCAGAGCACCACATTGCCGAGCGGCGGGATTACAGCCGTGCTTGGCAGTTCCCATACAGCGTCCGGTGTCGCGGAGTTTGTGTAACGATAGATCAGCTTGTATTCGCTCAGCGAGATCGCACGTGTCGTATTGTTGTACAGCTCGACGAATTCATAAGCATCCGAGCTGACCCCCGTCACGTTTGTGCTGTCCGGTACAAGCTCCGTAATAAGCATAGGAGGCACTTTCGAGTAATCGAAGTTATGCTGCTCGATTGCAACCGTATAAGTGGACGATTTTACATGGTTAACCGCGTCCGCTGCTTCAATGTAGTACTGCAGCTCGGTTCCCGTAAGAGAAGCCTTTGGAATAACCGCGGAAAAATCTGAACCTCCCGTATTGGTCATCGGGACCGAAGTAAACGCAGCGTCGGACGAGTTCTTATAAAAGACCGCCGCCGTAGCCGTGTCATCGGCATCCGTAATTTGCGCCGTAATGGTCAGGTCTTGTTCACTGCTTCCCGCTGTGACAGGAGAATGGGTGATAACCGGCGCCTGATTAACCGGGCCCTCAGGGAATTGGTAATGAACTGTCGGAATTTGTCCTTGTGCCAGCGTACCCGGAGTTGGAGCAGACTTCACCGCAAATTTGTCGGTTTGCACGCCACCCGCTGCCGGCAGCATATAATGGTCGCCAAGGCCGGCGCCAACATCGGTAGCGGCTGTATAGCTGGAACTCGAAATTTCCGTTCCTTGGCTGTTTTTAATGACAACCCCACGGTCAGCCGTATTAGAGAAGCCACTGAAACCCGTAATCTGGACGATCTGTCTGTCCGTCAAGCCTACGCCGTATTTGGCGTTAAAATCGGCGAGGACAAAGTTTTTCGGATTGTACCAGAACACCATGACCTGCTCTGGATCCAATGTTTTCTCGCCAAAGCTGAACGTCAAATCCGGAGAAGTTGTAGGGTCCGGATAACGGTACAGGAATGTATAATCGTTCAAACGAATCGTTTTGTTCGAGTTATTGTATACTTCGAAAAACTCGTAATCATCCGTTCCCGCTACGTCGGGATGAATCTCGGAGACAAACAGCTCCGGTACGGTATTCTCTTCTGCAGCAGCAGCGATACCAATAGAAGACAGCATGCTCATCAACATGCTTGCCAGTAGAACGCTAGAGATCCATTTCTTGTATCTCTTGCTCAACATAATAGGAAACACTTCCTTCTGATTAGTATGTAGCGCTTGTTACATCGTGAAGTCAGAAATGAGGCGTTCGATCAGCCAGTAAAGCCCCATCAGTCCAACGATAGAGGAGGTGACATACGTCCACGCGCTCTGACGTCTGTTTGTGATCAGCTTCCGAATCACCCATAGAATTGGAATAACGATCGCCAGTACAACGAGCTGGCCAATCTCAACGCCAAGGTTAAAGGAAAAAAGCGGCAGGGCAATGTTGCCCGACATCGTTCCGTGCAAAATCTCCGCAAAGCCAAAGCCATGCACCATCCCGAACGTCACCGTGACGGCAATCTGCTTGCCTTGCAGCTGCGGGAATCTTTTGCGGAACATCGTCTCAAAAGCTACAAACACGATACTCAGCGCAATAAGAGGCTCCACGATAAGCGGTGATAACGATGCCAGATCCATCGCGGACAGGACCAGCGTGATGCTGTGTCCAACCGTAAAAGCCGAGACCAGCTTCAGCATCGTCCAGCCGCTTGTACCCGAGGCCAGGATTAACCCGCAGAGGAACAACATATGATCGGCGCCCGACCAGATATGCTCCATCCCCATCGTCACGTAATCTTTCAGTGTGCTTGTCCATGAGGATGATGCGGTTACCGGCTTCATGTCGCCCGTACCTTGAGCAGTGTCCGCATCGGAGCTTGCCGCATCCGTTCCATGGTAGCCTTCCATCTGCAAAATGTTGTTCGAGCTGTTAATGACCTGTACGATGGACTGCTTCCCCATCCGGATGGTTGCATAGCTGCGGTGGTCGGGATTCGTTCCATCGTAAAAGTTATATTGAACCATGTACCGGTCGACAGGCTCGGCAAAATCATAGTTGATGTCGATCTCGATCATCGGCACTTTTGCTTTTTCCGTCTGTTTGGCTGCGAGAACAACTCCCATGCCAACCTTGTTATTGCCCGTGACGATAAGCCTGTCATGAACAAGCGCAGTGAGCGTATCATTTTCGCTGGACAACTCGTCTTCGGAAAGCCTGCCGTCACCGTTGCCGTCAAGCTGCGGCATAGCTTCGAGCAGTTCCCTCTCCAGCAAGAACAAGTTGTACTCCAGGCTCTTGTCCTTAACGGTAATATCCGAGAACCCCGTCGAGCTGAAATGCGCCTCGGCCGTTCCGCCCATTACGGTCAAAAACAGCCATAAAGCAGCCAGTACAACCCCGGCTTTTTTGTGTAATTTCACGTGTGTCTCCTTTCTCCCTATTGCTTGGCTTCCTTCTTCTCTCTCTATCTGTCGAATGCTGACATACTTAGCGATTATAGTTTTGGAGTGTTTGAAGAACGTAATGGGTAATTAAAGAAATTATTGAGATTGAGGAAAATAGTAGAAAAGAGTTCCCCCGATGCCCGCCCGCTGGCATCGTTCCTAAATCATGCTGGAGGATGGCGATTGCTGCCCTCGGAAGAGATTCGGAAGTAGGCCGCTGGAATGCTCGGTCATATGGCGATGCCGGGCTATTCGCGGATCCGTAAGGTCCCTTAGGGACCTTACGGGCTTTCTTCCTGCCCATGCGAGGCGGGTTAAGGCCCCTTAGGGACCTTAACCTCGTGAAATCAGCCATTCATGCGGCGATTCAGGGCTATTCGCGGATCCTTAAGGTCCCTTAGGGACCTTAAGGGCTTTCTTCCTGCTCATGCGAGGCGGGTTAAGGCCCCTTAGGGACCTTAACCTCGTGAAATCGCAATACATGCGGCGATTCAGGGCTATTCGCGAAATCTTAAAGTCCCTTCCGCAGCCGGAAGCCACGCAAGTGGCACAGCTCTCTTAAACAAAAAAGAACCCCCGCAGGCTGGCGTCCAGCCTTGCGGGGGGTTCTCTCATGCGATCGAAGAGCTTAACAGATCGCGCACATTGGTATAGTTCATCTGATGCGCGGCGGCGACGGCTTCATGAGTGACGAAGCCGTCCATGGCGTTTACGCCGCGCCGGATTGGCTCGCTGCCGGCAAGCGCAGCGCGGACGCCGCGGTCGGCCAGCGCCAGCATGTACGGCAGCGTGGCGTTTGTTAGTGCCGCCGTTGCCGTATAAAGCACGGCGCCCGGCATATTGGCGACGGCGTAATGAAGGACGCCAAATCGCTCGAATACCGGCTGGGCATGCGTCGTAATCCGGTCGATCGTCTCCACGCTGCCGCCCTGGTCAATGGCGACGTCTACGATAACCGAGCCTGCCGGCATGGCACGGACCATGTCCTCCGTCACAAGCTTTGGCGCACGTGCGCCGGGTATCAGCACTGCTCCAATGACAAGATCCGATTCGGCGACTGCCTCGGCGATTTGCCGGGAATGCGAGGCGAGCGTCTGCACCCTGCCGCCGAACCGGTCCTCCAGCATCCGCAGCCTATCGGCATCGCGGTCTATAATAGATACGTCGGCGCCAAGTCCAAGCGCGATTTGCGCAGCACCCGTCCCAACTACGCCGCCGCCGATAATGGCGACGCGGCCTTTTTTCACGCCGGGAACGCCGCCGAGCAGAATACCTCTTCCCCCATAGGCCTTCTCCAGAAATTGCGCTCCGACCTGTGCCGCCATCCGTCCGGCAATATCGCTCATCGGAGTAAGAAGTGGCAGCTGGCCGCTTGCCAGTTGAACAGTCTCGTAAGCGATCGCCGTCACCTTTTGCCGTACCAAAGCCTCTGTCAGCTCCCGCTCCGCAGCCAGATGCAAATACGTAAACAGCACCAGTCCTTCACGGAAATGCCGGTACTCTTCCTTCAGCGGCTCCTTCACCTTCACGACCATATCTCTTGACCAAGCATCGTCCGCATCCGCTACAACTATGGCTCCGGCCGCAAGATACTGTTCATCCGGGAATCCGGAAGCCGCCCCCGCCTCCGTCTCCACAAACACGCGGTGTCCATGCTTCACGAGCTCATAAACGCCGCCGGGCGTTAGAGCAACGCGATGCTCCGAGCTTTTTCTCTCTTTCGGAACGCCAATCTCCATATATACGCTCCCTCCCTTTCTCCTATCCGCCTGCCACAATGCGTTACGTTGCCTGCCAATTCTATCCTCTTGTATAATGTGATAAAACCAATATCGAGGCCTATCGACGATGAGTGACCGCGTCTAAAGGTAGGTTTTATCGCCAAATAGAATTTCAGTTTTCAATTGTTATCGAAACTTATAAATTCTATTGTGGTGGGAAAACCAATATCGAGGCCTATCAAAGATGAACGACCGCGTCTAAAGGTAGGTTTTATCGCCAAATAGAATTTCAGTTTTCAATTGTTATCGAAACTTATAAATTCTATTGTGGTGGGAAAAAACTAGATTCCGATTCCCCAATATTTCACGCTAGGGCGGTGAATGTCCATGGTTGAAACGTTGATGCAGCTAACCGTTAGAGACATCCTGCAGCGCCCGCTGTTTCAGAAGGCTGAGACGATCGCAAGCGAAGAAGCGCTGAATCGCACCGTACGATGGGTCCACATTATGGAAGTTACCCAGATTGGCAAGCTTCTAAGCGGCAATGAGCTGATTCTGTCCACCGGCATAGGCTGGCACGACGACGAGGAGCTAAGCCTATCGTTCCTCCGGCAGCTTATCGATTCCGGAGCCTCCGGCCTCTGTATCGAGCTGGGCACCTACACCAAAAAGCCATCCGATGCCATGATCGAGCTGGCTAAACGCGAGAACTTTCCTCTCCTTTTTTTCCACGAGGAGGTTCGTTATATCGACATCACCCAAGATCTTCACGCCTACTTCATCCACCAGCATCACCGCATGGTTTATGAGCTCGAAGCCCTTTCCACCAAGCTAAACCAGCTGCTGCTCTCAGGCAAAGGCATTATGCCGCTGCTTAAGCTTCTCCACCACACGACCGGCACCCAAGTCGCTTTTTTCCCGCTTAATGCCGAAGCCCAGTTTGTTCCGCATATGCCCAAAGCCAAAGCAGACAGCTTCTACGAGCAATGGATTTACGGAGAAATGTTCGCCACCCCTGACCTGAAGCGCGGTCTCGCGCACCGTCCGATTCTTGCCCTAGACCATCTGTTTGCCGATTTGCTGCTGCAGTCGGAGCAGGAGCTGAGCGAATTTCAGGTTCTGGCGCTCGACCGCTGCGCTACCGCTATCGCTCAAGAAATGATGCGCACCAAATATATGGAGGAGCGACGGCGCTACAAGGATGAAATGTGGGTGACGGATTGGCTGTGCGGCAAGCATGCCGAGAAGGAAGTCCGGGAGTATATCTGCTCGATCAAGCCCTCCGCCAAGCTGTACGGCTTAACCGTTTGCGTATTCCGCTTGAACCTGAAGCTGGCGGAGTGGAAGGAAGGCGAAGAGCTGCTTATTCAGAAAAACATGGTCGCCCGCGCCATCTTTGAAGGCGAAGGCTACTTCCTTCTCCCCGCTATTTTTCATGATCATATCGTCTTTGTCCTTATCGATCAGATGAAGCAGCTCAAGTGGAAGGACCGCCTCCTCCGCGCCATTGACCGCCTGAGAAGAACCGAACATAACCCGGATACCGCCTTATTCGCGGGAACGATGGGCATCGGCAAATATATAACCGATCTGTCCCGCGCCAAGGAAGGCTACGAGTCCGCACAAGAGACGGTTGCCATCCAGACGGATATCGGACCGCTCAGCTCGCCGTTTTTCAGTGATCTGCACACGTACCGGATCATCTCCGGTCTCAAAAAAACCGGAATGCTGCCCGCCCTCATCGAGGAATATATCGGCCCGCTGGCGCGGTACGATCAGGAGAAAAACGGGCAGCTGCTCAAGACGCTGAAGGTATTCCTCTCTCTGTCCGGCTCTAAACAGGATACTGCAAAAGAGCTGTTTATCGTTAGGCAGACGCTTTATCATCGGCTCGAGAAAATAGCATCGCTCTTAGGCGACGACTACCTCGTTGCAGACAAAAGGCTGGCCATTGAGCTCGCATTAAATGCATACGAATACACGTATGGAGCGATTCAGTAGTTACCCCGCATCATTCCAGCCGGAGGAAGCCAGCTGCTTCACCACCAGATTGGACATATATTTCCGGGCATCCGCGGAGAGCAGCTGCAGCACCGCGCTCTCCCCGCCGGGATGAACAAGCTCGATGGTTGCACCGCTCAAATTCTCCACTACGCTATGAATTCTGAACTGCCTGCCGATATAAGCATCCAGCTTTTGTTTCTCTTCCATAAACTCCTGGTAAGCGGACATAAGTAAGCACCTCCGTTGAATGGTCTTCCCGCTTGCACTCTTATCCCTGCTTACAGCTGTTCAACCTGTTCCTTGGCACCTGCATTTGTCTGCTTATACGTCTCGCGCTTCAGGAACTGCCCCGTCCCCGCTTCCCCTACAAAAGCTTGATTCCGAATGACAAACTCGCCTCGCGACAATACGCTTTCCGGCACGCCGCTCACGCGAAGCCCTTCAAACGGGTTGTAATCGACGTTCATATGATGAGTCTCCGCCGATAACGTTCTCTCTGCGGTTGGGTCAAAAATAACGATATCCGCGTCGCTGCCAACGGCAATCGTCCCTTTGCGCGGGAATAAGCCAAACAGCTTGGCGTTACGGGTGGCGACAATATCCACGAATTGATTAAGCGTCAGCCTGCCTTTCGCGACTCCCTCCGAATACAGGATCGAGAAACGATCCTCAATGACCGGACCTCCGTTTGGAATTTTGCTGAAATCGCCCTTCCCCAAATCCTTTTGCCCTTTGAAATTGAAGGAGCACTGATCGGAGCCTAGCGTTTGCAGGGAGCCCGTAATAAGCGCATTCCAGAGCACCTCTTGGTGGCTTTTCTCGCGGAGCGGCGGAGACCAGACATACTTGGCCCCTTCGAAATCCGGCAGCGCAAGATACGACTGATCGAGCACCAAATATTGCGGGCAGGTCTCGCCCCACACGTCAACCCCGCGGGTTCTTGCCTCGCGGATCGCCTTGACCGCCTCCGCGCAGGTGACGTGCACGACAAACAGCCTTGCCCCCGTCAGCTCGGCAAGCGCCGCCGCGCGTGCCGTTGCTTCGCCTTCGATAGCGGACGGCCGGGTGAGCGCATGGTAGATCGGGTCGGTATTCCCTTCGGCAAGCGCCTTCTCCACCAGAAACTCGATGACATCGCCGTTCTCGGCATGCACCATGACCATGGCGCCAAGCTCCTTGGCCGACAGCATGGTCCGGTACAACGTGCCGTCATCGGCTTGGAACACGTTTTTGTACGCCATAAACACCTTAAACGAAGTAATCCCTTCATCCTTCACGATGGAAGGCAGCTCCGCCAGCACGGCGTCATTGATCTCGCTGATCATCAGATGGAAGCTGTAGTCGATAACGGCTTTGCCGGCTGCTTTGGCATGCCATTTCCGAAGCGACTCGCTTAGCGGCTTTCCCTTGTCCGTCAGGCAAAAATCGATAATCGTTGTGGTCCCGCCAAATGCCGCTGCTCTTGTCCCCGTCTCGAAATCATCGGCCGTCACCGTCCCCCCAAACGGCATATCCAGATGGGTATGCGGATCGACCCCGCCAGGAAAAACGTATTTCCCGGCAGCATCAACAATCTCTGCACCCTCTGCCGAAAGACCAAGGCCAATCTGCCTGATTACGCCGTCCTCAATCAAAACATCCGCCTGATACGTATCCGCGGCGGTTACTATCGTGCCGTTTCGTATGATTTTCGCAGCCATCGCTTATACCGCCTCCTTGCTCGCGCCGCCTGGCGCTTGATTGGCATCGCCGACTGCAGCTACCGCCTTCTGGCGCTCATTCCAAGACATCGGCAGCTCGCCGGATGGAATCTCGACCATGGAGATCGCGCCTTCCACCGGGCAAACGATCGAACAAAGGTTGCAGCCGACGCAATCCTCCTCCCGCACCTTCAGGTAAGCACGGCCGTCGTCCGTTGTCAGGCGTTCAATGCATTGATGCGACGTATCCTCGCAGGCGATATGGCATTTGTTGCAGACAATGCAATTCTCCTCGTGAATCCGGGCAACGACCTGATAATTTAAATCAAGATCGCCCCAATCCGAGTAACGGGGAACGGATTTACCAATCAACTCGGTAACGGAAGATAAGCCTTTGTCATCCAGATAGTTGCTCAGCCCGTCGATCATATCCTCCACGATGCTAAAGCCGTGATGCATGGCCGCTGTGCATACCTGCACGCCGGTAGCTCCCATCAGCATAAATTCGACCGCATCGCGCCAATTGGAGACGCCTCCAATTCCGGAGATCGGCACACCAACCTGAGCGTTGCGCGCGCATTCCGCCACCATGTTCAGCGCGATGGGCTTCACCGCCGGACCGCAATACCCGCCGTGAGCGCCTTTGCCGCCAACATGCGGGATCGTGTTCCAGGTATCGAGATCCACGCCCGCCAGCGAGTTGATCGTATTGATGAGCGAAATCGCATCCGCACCGCCGCGAACGGCCGCTTTCGCGGTAGCCGTAATATCCGTAATGTTAGGCGTCAGCTTCACGATGACCGGCGTTCTCGCCGCTTCCTTCGCCCACATCGTTTGCGCTTCAACAAGATCCGGCTGCTGGCCGGAGGCCGAGCCCATGCCGCGCTCCGCCATGCCATGCGGACAGCCGAAGTTCAGCTCCAGTCCGTCGACGCCTACGGCCTCGACTTTTTTTACAATCTCATGCCACTTCTCCCGCTTCGGCTCCACCATAAGGGACACCACAACGGCATGATTCGGAAACCGTTTCTTCGTCTCGTAAATCTCCTTCAGATTCACCTCGAGAGGCCGATCCGTAATGAGCTCGATATTGTTAAAGCCCGCCACGCGCTGCCCGTTAAAATGCACGGCCGCAAACCGCGACGAGGTATTGATAATCGGATCGCCAAGCGTCTTCCATACCGCTCCGCCCCAACCCGCCTCGAAAGCCCGCTGAACCTGATACCCCGTATTCGTTGGCGGCGCCGACGCTAACCAGAACGGATTCGGCGAGGATATGCCCGCCAGATTGATACGCAAATCAGCCATCGCGTTCCCCTCCTAAAAAATAATTACGCCGTCTCCTCCTGCTCCTTCACCAGCTGCCGATAGATGGCATACGCGGCTTTCTTGCCCTGCTGCGCCGCCGATACAACCATCGCTTCCCCTTGCCCGTCGCCAAAAATAACATCGCCAGCCGCGTACACCTGCGGATCGGAAGTTTGGAACGTAACCGGATCAATCGCTACGGTTCCCCGTTTATGCGTGAGACCAAGCTGCTCGACCAGGCCGATATGGCGCGTTTGACCAATGGCAAGAACAACCGCATCAACGTCCATAAAAAACTCCGACCCTTCCACCGGCACCGGCCGGACCTGCCCTTCGTTCTCTTCAAGCTTCATTAACGTGCATTCGAGCGCCGTTACATTACCGGCTGAATCTCCAATGATCCGCTTTGGCGCGGTCAGCCATTTGAATATAACGCCGTCCTGCTTCGCAAAGTCGAACTCGAAATCGTAGGCCGTCATCTCTGCGGAAGTCCGGCGGTAGACAATCGTCACCTCGTCCGCTCCAAGCCGAACCGAACAGGTCGCCGCGTCAATGGCGGTATTGCCGGCACCGATAACGGCAACCTTTTTGCCCGCAATATCCGTCCGAATGGACGATTTCGTTGATTCTACGAACTCGATCGCGTCAAAGACGCCTCGGAGTCCTTCGCCCTCGATGCCGAGCTTCGGCACCTTGGACATGCCGATGGCCAGAACAATCGCATCGTACTGCTGCTTAATTTCTTCAACGCTTATATCGATTCCAACCTTTACGCCCGTGCGGATCTCGACGCCAAGCTGCCTGACCTGCTCGACTTCCCACAGCGAGATTTCCTGCGGCAGCCGGAACGAGACAATGCCATACGTATCAAGGCCGCCTGCCTGCTCCTTCGCTTCGAACACCGTGACCGCAAAGCCGAATCGGGCCAGCTCCCTTGCCGCCGACAAGCCTGCCGGGCCGCCGCCGATAACCGCTGCTTTTTTCCCGTTGCTGCTTCCCGCCTTGAACAAGACCTGCTCGTTGCGGATTGCCCAATCCGTTGCGTAACGCTGCAGATCTCCGATCATAATCGGCTTGGACGAATGGTTAAGCACGCAAGCCCCTTCGCATAGCTCCTCCGTCGGACATACCCGCGAGCAGCTTGCGCCAACCGGATTCGCCTCCATAATGGCGCGGGCGGAGCCTTTCATGTTGCCGGTGGCGATCTTTTTGATAAAGGACGGAATGTTGATGCCTGTCGGACAAGCCTTGATACACGGGGCATCATAGCAATACAGGCAGCGGTTCGACTCCTCGACCGCCTCCTTGGGCTTCATTCCGGCTTTCACCTCGGCAAAATTGCGCCGCAAAGATTCCGCGGATATAAACGTTGCAGCCATCCGTCATCCCCCTTTCCCTCAGCGCTTATTATAGGTTTATGATGCTGTCGTACGTTTCCGGCCTGCGGTCCCGATAAAACTGCCAAATATTTCGCACCTCGCGGATCAGCTCTTTGTCCATCACGCCAATAACAATCTCATCCTGATCCCGGCTGCCGATAGCTACAATCGAGCCGCGGGGGTCGGCCAAATACGACTGACCGTAAAACTCTCCCATATTCCAAGGTGCCTCGTACCCAACCCGATTGATAGCCGCCACGTAATAGCCGTTCGCCACCGCATGAGCCGGCTGCTCCAGCTTCCACAGGTATTCCGAGGTACCCGCTACCGTCGCGGACGGATTAAAGACAATCTCCGCCCCGTTCAGCCCAAGCGCACGCGCCCCTTCCGGGAAATGCCGGTCATAGCAGATGTATACGCCAACCTTCGCGTAAGCCGTATCAAATACCGGATAACCCAGATTGCCCGGCTTAAAATAATACTTCTCCCAGAAGCCGCAGCCCCCGTCGCCTGCCGCTACATGCGGAATATGATGCTTGCGGTATTTGCCGAGATAAGCACCGTCCGCGTCAATCACCGCTGCGGTGTTATAATAGCTCGCAATGCCGTCGCGCTCGTAAATCGGAAGAATAATAACGACACCTAGCTCCCGGGCAAGCTCCCGGAACAGCTTTGTGGTAGGACCGTTCGGAATTTCCTCGGCGGCGTCATACCATTTGGTGACCTGCTCCGCGCAGAAATACGGTCCGTAGAAAACCTCCTGCAGCGAGATGATTTGCGCTCCCTTGGCTGCCGCTTCGCGGACCAGCCGGATATGCTTCTCGATCGCCGCCTTTTTGTGCGCCTCTACCGGTTCATCGCCATGTACGTCATGGGATGCCTGGATTAATCCAATCGTTACCTTACTCATCGCTTCTCCTCCCGATTCCGCTTTGCGATACGTACCGCCGACCGGTACAGCAGCTCCGCTCCCAGGGCGATATCCTCCGGAGACGAATACTCCTTGGGGTTATGGCTGATGCCGTCCTTGCACCGGACAAAAATCATGCTGTAATCCGTCACGTAAGACATCGTCAGCGAATCGTGAAACGGTCCGCTCATCAGCTCGGGCAGCTTCATTCCCATGCCCGACGCTTCCTTCCGCAAGACGTCCTTCATCCATTCCGCGCAATATCTCGGCTCGCTGTTCGTATCCTCCCGGATCAGATACTGCAGGCCATGCTCATCGCAGATGTCCTGGATGGTATCAAGCAGCTGCTGCTCCCTCTCGTTCCGGCGGGAGAGAACGATATCCCGGAGGTCAACCGTAAACGTCACCTTCTCCGGGATGATGTTGCGGGAGTCCGGGAACACCGACAGCGAGCCTACCGTCCCCACCGTCGACGCCCCTTCCTCCAGACGGGCGAGGTCGTTAAGGGCGACGATTACCTTGGCCGCGCCAACCAGCGCGTCCCGTCTCATCGGCATGGGCACCGAGCCCGCATGCCCGGCAAAGCCGTTCAGCTCAACCGTCCACCAGAGCGGTCCGGAAATACCGGTTACGATGCCGATCGGCGAATCAAGCGATTCGAGCACCGGCCCCTGTTCAATATGAAGCTCCAAGAACGCGCCGATCCTCCCCGCCTCAAACGTATATCCTTCAAACTCTGCCGGGTCGCAGCCAAATTCAATTAAGGCTTCCCTGCGAGTTACGCCATTCTTGTCTGTCCGGTCAAGCTCCCCTTCCTCAAGCTTGCCCGTCATGCCGCGGACGCCAAATAATCCTTTGTTGAAGCGGCAGCCCTCTTCATCGCAAAAGGCGACCACCTCAATATCCATCTCCGGCGTTATGCCTTTTTCAGCCATCGTCTGTACAGCCTCAATTGCTCCAAGAACGCCAATAGCCCCGTCATAACGTCCGCCGTAAGGCTGGGAATCGACATGGGAGCCAAGCATCAGCACCGGAAGCTCTGGATTTTTTCCTCTGAATACGCCAATCAGATTGCCGAAAGGATCTATTCTTGCGCTCATTCCCGCTTCTTCCATCCAGCTCTTCACCTGCTCTACGCCCGCTCTGTCTTCCTTCGACAAAGCCAGCCGGCATACGCCGGTCTCCCCAATCCTTCCGATCTGCGCCAGCTCCTCGATATGTCGGTTCAGCCGTTCCGCATTAATCGTTGCTTGCAGCTCCACACTCATGTCCCGTTCCCTCCCGCCTTGTCTCCGATGACATATAAGTATGTACGATATTCGAATTTATACGGTTAGTCGGATTGCTGCCCTCAGGCGAGGGCAGCCGTTTGAACGAAATCACCCTTGCATCTCCTAATCGCAGCCGCATCCACTGCCTCTCTCGGCGATTCACGCTGCCGCTTCCACCGCGTTAAGGTCCCTTAGGGACCTTAACCACCCTGCCAGCCTCAGTTATTTCGAGCTTAAGGTCCTTTAGGGACCTTAAGTCCTTCACATCCGCCACTTTCGGGGCTTCACGCCGCCGCTTCTGCCGCGTTAAGGTCCCTTAGGGACCTTAACCACCCTGCCGGCCTCAGTTTTCTCGAGTTTAAGGTCCTTTAGGGACCTTAAGTCCTTCACATCCGCCACTTTCGGGGCTTTACGCGGCCACTTCTGCGCGTTAAGGTCCCTTAGGGACCTTAACCACACTGCCGGCCTCAGTTTTCTCGAGCTTAAGGTCCCTTGGGGACCTTAAGTCCTTCACATCCGCCACTTTCGGGGCTTCACGCCGCCGCTTCTGCTGCGTTAAGGTCCCTTAGGGACCTTAACCACCCTGCCGGCCTCAGTTTTCTCGAGTTTAAGGTCCCTTAGGGACCTTAAGCTTCTCCATCCTTTCTAGCTTTTTTCCGCATCCGCCAGAATCGTCTTGTCTATGGCTTTACTTAAATCCGGCGCAGCCTTGATTAATCCGTATTTGAGCGAAATATCTACCGTCCGCTGCACGGCATCATCCACGAAAGAGCCTACCTGGGCATCCGTGAAACCTTCCGGCTTCACAAGCTTCGCCATTTCCATCAGCATGGTGGTCTGATGCTCCTTCGTTGTGCTGCCTTCTGTGACGGCTTTCATTACGATATCAACCGCTTCCTTCTGGTTGGCAATTGCGTAGTTCCAGCCCTTCATCGTGGCGCGGATGGCCTTAACCGCGGTATCCCGGTTATTTTTCAGCCAATCCTCCTTCACCACCAGCGTATCCTCAAGCATCCCAACGCCCGCATCCTCAAAGTCGTACACATACAAATCCTCCGGCTTCACGCCGCTCTCCAGCACGACATGGTACTCGTTGTAGATGGTAGAGATCGCTACATCCAGCTGCTTGTTGAAGAACTGGTCCATCGTAAAGCCCTGCTTCACCAGCTCGACATCCTTCTTCGGATCAAGGCCGTTCTTCTCCATAAAAGCAAGCACTTGAAACTGCTGGCTTCCCGTCCACATGCCTACCTTCTTGCCTTTCATCTTCGCCGGCGTATCAATCCCGGAAGCTTTGCCCGCAACAAAGCGGTACGAGCTCTTCTGCAAAATCTGCGCCACAGAGACAAGCGGCAATCCGTTGTCCCGGTTCACCAACAGGCTGTCGAAGCTTGTTACGCCGATATCCGCCGCACCGTTCACAACCTGCTGCTCTATAACGACATCCGGCCCGCCCGGCACAATCTCGACATCCAGCCCTTCCTGCTCGTAGAAGCCTTTTTCCTTGGCGACGAAAATTCCCGCGAACTGGGCTTGAGGCACCCATTTCAACTGGATTTTTACCTTCTTTAAAGGTTCGCTTGATTTGCCCTCGTTCGCCGAAGACTCCGATGGACTGTTATTGCCGCAGGCTGCGACCATAATAAGCGCCATTGCCATCGTCAGCGAGGTTACGGCCTTAATGACCCGGTTTCTCTTTCTCATCTACCCCATCCTCTCCCTATCGTTATCTATTTGTAAGATGAAGACATCCCCTGATGCGTAAGAAGTTATTGCAGCTTGCGCCGGGCGACATGCCACGGAATCGCGATTCTCTCGATCAGTTGAATGAGATAATAAAGCGCGATGCCAAGCACGGCGGCGATAACAATGCAGGACCAGGCAATGGGCATGTTGCCCAGCTTGATCTGATCGGATAGCAGAAAGCCCAGCCCTCTGGAAGAGATAAAAAACTCGCCAACTATCGCTCCTATGAGGCCGGTTGCCATGTTGATCTTAAGCGCTGTAAAAATAGCCGGCAGAGCAAGTTTGAACCGAAGTTTGAAAAAGATAACGAGCCTTCCTGCCGCGTAGGCATGCATCAGCTCCAGATAAGCGGGCTCGACGGAACGCAGCCCCTTATAGGCGCCTACCGCCATTGTAGCCATCGTCATGATGGCGACAATCGCGATCTTGGAAGCGACGCCGTCGCCAAACCAGTTGTTCATAACCGGCGCGAGCGCAACGATTGGGATGGCGTTTAAGCCAGCCATTAAGGTGATTGCGCCTTTAGCGGCTTGCGGAATTAAGGACGCTGCAATGGCTGCGAGTAGGCCAATGGCCGAGCCAATCAGGCAGCCGCCGATCATCTCCGCGCCCGTATAGAGGGAATAGTTCCAGAGGAGATCGCCGTTTGTCTGAATAGCCTTTCCAATTGCTGACGGGATCGGCAATTGATAAAGCTCCAGGTGAAACAGCTTATGGAACCCTTTTAGCTGCCAGATGACCAGAAAGAGGAGGCCAAATCCGATAGGCAGCCAGAACGTGCTTCTGGATTGTTTTCGTAAGGGGCTTGGAGATAGGCTGTTTACTTTGGAGTTAAGTCTTGTTGTATGGTCTGCTACTAATCGTGGCAACGCGTCCGGGACAGGAGACTTCTCCGTATTGACGGCGGTCATCTCCTTCATCCTTCCCTTCCCCCTTGCGAACGAAATTCCGGCTGCCATGGAGTCCATAACCGTTCAGCCAGCGTAACGAGCAGGAACCAGATCAACCCGATGACCACGCTGATTAGAATCGTGGACCAGAACATATACACTTGCGAGCTGCCATAGTAGAGAGAGCTGAGCATTAAAACTCCAATGCCGTTTGGCGCGCCCATCAGCTCAACGATAATGGAAGCCGTAATCGCGAGAGGGGCGGACAGCTTAAGTCCGGCAAAAAGCCCGGGAAGCGATGCCTTCAGCCGCAGCTTGGTGTACGTCGTCCATCTGGAGGCTGCGTACGAACGCATCAATTCCTCCTGCTCCGGCTTGATGCTCTGAAGGCCGCGCAGCATATGAATGGCTACCGGGAAAAAGGTTACATATCCCGCCATCAGCACCCTCGACATCGCAGGATCATGGATAATGCCGTACAGAATTGGAGCCAGCCCGATAATCGGGACCATTTGCGAAGCGATCATATAGGGAGATAGAGTTAGCTCGATTGCTCTGGACAAGCTCATGATAATAGCTAGCGCAGCCCCTACGCCCGTTCCAATCAGGAAGCCCAGTATCGAGTTCCCGAAGGTAATCGCCCCTTGCTCGGCTAACGTAGACCAGTGCTTAATGAGAGCTTCAATGACAAGGTGAAGATAAGGGAGCTTGGAGGCCGGAGCCAGTACATGAGCAATATCGGCTATGTACCAGGCCGCCCCTTCCCATAGCACCAGAGCTCCCGCCACCCACAAGGCGAGAATCCCGCCCTGGCCGCTTTTTCTAAGCCATCCGCTTATCAAGAGAATCACGCTCCTTAAAAAGAATTGCGAATGCAATTCTTACTTCGTAAGCATCAACTTAAGAATTGCGAATGCAATTCTTACTTCGTAAGCATTAACTTAAGAATTGCGAATGCAATTCTTATCTTCTGCAAGGCAGGCCCTCACCTTGGCCGTCATCTCATGGAAAAGGCGAGAATTGCGGATATGCTCGAAGCTTCCTTCCTCCCGTTCGATGTCCAAGATCGCATGGACCCGCCCGGGATGTGCCGACATGACGATAACCCGATCCGACAGAAACACCGCTTCCGGAATGCTGTGAGTAACAAATACGATCGTTTTGTTGGTCTGCTTCTGAATGTCGAGCAGGTCAAGCTGAAGCTTCTCCTTCGTAAATTCATCCAAAGCGGAGAACGGCTCATCCATCAGCAGAATCGGCGGGTCAAGCGCCAAAGCTCTGGCAATCGCAACTCGTTGCTGCATGCCTCCGCTTAGCTGCCAGGGATAATGATCTTTGAATGTTGTTAAGCCAACCATGTCGATCAGACGCCTTGATATGATTGAATATTCAGACTTTTTAAGGCCAAGCACTTCCATCGGAAGCTCGACATTATCCTTCACCGTGCGCCATTCGAATAAGGTAGGGCTTTGAAAAACAATCCCGAATCTTCGTTTTAACCGGACTTCGCGGGGCTCCTCTTCCCCGATCGTTATCCTTCCGCTTGTCGGCTGCAGCAGGTCCGCGATTAGCCGGAGCAATGTTGATTTACCGCAGCCCGAAGGCCCTAATAGGGAAACGAATTCGCTCCGGTGGATATCAAAGCTGATTTGCGAGAGAGCCGACACCTCGCTGCCCTTCCGGCCAAACGCCATCGACACCTCTTCGATCCGTATCTCAATTTCCTTCTGACTCTCTTGCGACAAATTCCCAACCCCCTCGCTCATAATGAAGATTGATAATGTCATCCTTTAACGCGCCGCTTGTGTTGTTATGTAATATTATATAACACGCCATTTGGATTACATTATACAAACTGTTTTATAAAATAGCGTGAACGTTGGACGTTATGTATAGAGGCGGTTTGATAGAGGTTAGATGATGTAAGGATCGAGTTACTATACTTGCATGCTAGCTACCGTAATCTAGGGATGGTATTGGCTAATGTAGATGAAACGCGCTTTATAGGGGGCAGGTTGAAATATTCTGGATCGCCTTGGCCATTAACCGACTCCTTCTGTTTGCGCTACGTTGTACACTTTGCAGGATAAGGGACGTAAAACACTCTCCCTTGAGGAATACATTGCACGGATTGCAGTAAATCGGGCCTCAATGGTCCGTTCCGGTACTCATTCACCGCAATATCCTGCATAACGGACAACGTAAAACAAGTTACTGGGCTTTAGAGCCTCATTATGCTGCATTTCGTGCAGTGTGGCGGGCTAGGAAGAGGTTGGTTGGCACGGACTCGATTCGAGCTCTGGGAGCAGGTGCGGTTACGCAATTTTTTAGGCTGATTTCAGCCTTTCAAGCGTGAACGCACCATTCTGGACTTACTGATAGACTAGTTTCAGCCTTTCAATTAGACGTGTAACCCCCATAAAAAAATAGAGGCCGTCCCTCAGGGACAGCCTCTATCCGGCAACCTTCTATTTCGTAGAGCGGTCAACCGCTGAAATCGTAAACGTAAAGCTCAGGTCCTGATCCGCCGGGATCTGGTATTCCGGATGAACCGGAGCGCCCCAGCTGTCGTCGCCGCCTACGCCCATTTGGCGTCCCGCGACCGTTACAACCGTGTAGTGCGGCTGCGGCAGCTCATACCAATGAGCGGCATTTTCCAGCTCAAACGCGGTCCAAGGCGACACGTTGCATTCTACCGGTGCCGATGGAGCTGCGTTCAGCTGCAGGCCATAGCCTTGGCTGTCTGTGATACGCACTTGGCGTACGCCGGTACGGTTGCCCGTCTCTTGCGGTACCAGGTACGGAGTTGGCAGATCCTTCACCGCACGGCTGAACGTACCAAGACGCGCGCCAAAAGCGCGGTCGATATAGTTCTCTTCCGGCCCCATCGCATACCACTCCGTCTGATCATAGTCCGCAGACAGCTTGAACGTCAGGCCAACAATCGGCACATTCGGAAGTCCGGCCGCACCTTTGTAATCCGTCTTAACTTCAATGCTTCCGTCTGCAAACACCGTATAGGTCGTGCGTACGCGCAGGTCGGCGCTAATGCTGAAGCCGTATTCGAACGCAACCGTTGCGCGGTCGCCCGATGCTGCAACGTCCAGCTCAACCTTGAGGCATTTGCGGGCAAGACTTGCCGCATACCACAGACCGGCATCATAGCCATGCGCATAACCTTTGTCGTTATCCGTCTGCGCGCGCCAGAACTGCGGCACTGGCGGCGCTGCGATAAACTCGCGGCTGCCGTAACGGATCGATGCCAGCGAGCCAACGCCTTTGGAGAACTGAATCGTGAAGCCATCGCCCATTACGCCAATGTTAACATCGCCTTCTACAACGCGAATCGAGCCTGCAGGCATTGCTTCTTCTGCAGCAACTTCGAATACGTACTCGCCAAAGGCTATTTCATGGCCGGCTTCTGCCCACAGCTCATCTTGCTTGAGCACAAGTGCGGCATGAACGGCATATTCACCGGCAATCTTCGTTACTTCCGCTGGCAGCGAGAGCGGCACAACGTCTTCGCTTCCCGGTTCAACGGCCGTTTCGCCGTTCCAGCCAAATACTTCTACGCCATCGCGGTATACTCGGACCGTCAAATCCCACTCGCTTGTATTAACGAACAAGTTCTCGTTAATCACTTTAACGCCCGTACGCGAAGGAACAAGCTTCACGTTCTGGTACAGGAACTTCACTTCCTGCATCTTAGGCGTTACGCGGCGGTCTGCGAATACGATGCCGTTGCCGCAGAAGCTGTAGTCCGTCGGACGGTCGTTAAAGTCGCCACCGTAAGCGAAGAACTCTTTGCCATAACGGTCCTTGGTCATAATGGATTGATCCATGTAGTCCCAAATGAAGCCGCCTTGGTACATCGGGTACTTTTGCTCAAGCTCCGTGTATTTATGCATGCCGCCAACCGAGTTGCCCATTGCATGCATGTATTCGCAGCTGATGTACGGCTTGGACGGATTGGACTCCAGATATTCGATAATGTCCGCGGGCTTGGCGTACATCCGGCTTTCCATGTCGCTTGTCGCGTCATACTTCCGGTTATGGAACACACCTTCATAATGGACAAGGCGGCTAGGATCCTTCGCATGGAAATATTTCGTCGCGTTCAGAATGACTTCGCCCGCGTACGATTCGTTACCGCAAGACCAGATAAGAATCGAAGGATGGTTCTTGTCCCGCTCGAGCATCGACTCGGCACGATCGAGCACGGACCCCTGCCATTCCGGCAGATTGCCCGGTACGTTCCAGGAAGGTTCAACCGCGCCCATCTTCTGCCACGAGCCATGGGATTCCAGGTTCATCTCGTCAATCAGATAAATGCCGTATTCGTCGCATAGCTCGTACCACAACGTCTGGTTCGGATAATGCGAAGTGCGAACGGCGTTCATATTATTCGCTTTGATCGTCTTAATATCCCAGATCATGTCTTCAGCCGTAATGGCGCGGCCGCGGCGTACGTTGAATTCATGGCGGTTAACGCCTTTGAATACGATACGCTTGCCATTCAGGTGCATCACTTTATCGATTATTTCGAAGCGGCGGAAGCCGGCTTTTTGCACGATCGCTTCAACCAGCTGGCCCTGTGCATTCAAGACGGATAAGCATACGCTGTACAAATACGGGGATTCCGCGCTCCACGGCTTTACTTCGCCCGCGTCAACCGTTACCGACAGCTTGCCGTCCGCAAAAGCCCCCTCGCCTGCGGCTATAACAACGCCTTCCGAATCCTTCAGCTCAAGCTTTACAGAAGCGCCTGCATTGCCGGCTTGCTCCAATAATTCCAGATCAACCTTCAGCGCACCTTGCTTGTAGCTGTCATCGAGGTCCGCATGGACAAACATATCTCTAACATGGATTTCCGGAACCGTGTACAGATACACGTCGCGGAAAATTCCCGAGAAACGCCAGAAGTCCTGATCTTCGAGCCAAGCGCCGGAGCTGCGCTGGTACACTTCCACCGCAAGCTTGTTGTCGCCTTCCCGGATAAACGGTGTCAGATCAAACTCCGATGGCGTAAAGCTGTCTTCCGCATAGCCCACGAACTCGCCGTTCAGCCATACATAAAAGGCCGATTCTACGCCTTGGAACGAAATGTAGACAGGTCCGTTCATGGCTTCCGGCTTGCGGAAATGCTTCACATAGCTGCCCACCGGATTGCTTGTCACCGGAATAGCCGGAGGACGAACGGCGTCCAGACCGTCCCAAGGGTACATCGTATTTACATATTGCAGCTGGCCATAGCCCTGCATTTGAATATGCCCCGGCACTTGAATGTCATCCCAGCCGCTGCAATCAAAGTCTTGTTTATAAAAGTTTTCGATTCGGCTGGCCGCATTTACGGCATAGCTGAATTTCCAACCGCCGTTCAAATCCTGGCGCATCGCCATTGGCGCTTTGCGCTCCGCATCCTCCATTGCCCGGTAATACCGATGATCGGAGTGCGCGTCCAGACGGTTTACGCGGTAAACGGTCGGATCGCTGAGCCAATTGATGTCTGCCCTTGTTGCTTTCATTCTATTAATTTCCTCCCTAAAATGAATTATCACCACAATAGCCCGTTATACGGGCAATCGTGATGATTCATACTTCGAAAGCATCAGCCTAATGAATTATCACCACAATAGCCCGTTATACGGGCTATCGTGATGATTCATACTTCGAAAGCGTCAGCCTAATGAATTATCACCACAATAGCCCGTTATACGGGCTATCGTGATGATTCATTACTTGCGAGCTTATTTTACCGATCCTGTCATTCCCGCTACAAAATGCTTTTGCATCAGGAAGAAGACAATGGCCGTTGGCAGCGTCGCAATCAGAATAACAAGCATGTTCACGCCGTAATCCGGCGAGTAGCTGGACCCCAGATTCGAGATCAGGAGCGGAATCGTCCGTTTCTCGGGGGATTGCAGCACAACGAGCGGCCACAAGTAGTTATTCCAGCTGGACATAAACGTAATGATGGCAGCAGCCGCATAAGTCGTTTTCATGGTTGGAACGTAGATGCGGAAGAAAACGCCAAGTTCGTTTAATCCATCTATTCGACCTGCTTCAAGCATTTCCTTCGGAAACATCTTCGTACTTTGACGGAAAAAGAAAATAAGGAACGCTGTCGTTACCGTTGGGAGTACGACAGCTGTCATCGTATTGATCCCGATTGCCGGGATATTCTGCGTAATGGTACCAAACATCCGGTACAGCGGAACCATCAAAGCAGCAAATGGAATCATCATCGAAAGCAACAGGATGTTAAAAACAACGTCCTTCGCTTTACTGCGGAAAATCTCAAAGCCATAGCCCGCAAGCGAAGCAATCAGCAGGGCAAGAATCGTTGTCGAGATCGAGATTTTCGCGGAGTTAAGCATGGCTTGCCCAAGATCAACCTGATCCAAAATTTTGTGCCAGTTCGCACCCAGACTTGAGCCGGGCATCAAAGTACCTTTCGTTACGTCAACCGATTTGTTTGTCGCGCTTATGATCATCCATATAAATGGGAAGATCGATACAATGGCCGCAATGCTCAGGAATATATAGGTGAAAATCCGTTTAGCCATTTTTATCACCTGCCAGTTTAAACTGAAGAATCGAGAAGATTACAATAAGAATTACAACGCCGTACGAGACGGTCGCGGCATAACCGAAGTCTGGCGTATATTTGAACGAAAGGTTGTAAATATACTGCGACAGCGTCATGGTCGAGTTACCAGGTCCGCCCTTCGTAATGTTCATAACTTCATCAAACAATTGCAAGGTACCAATCGTCGACGTGATCGAAGTGAACAAAATGATTGGCTTCAGCAGCGGAACCGTAATCTGGCTGAATTGGCGGAAGGCCGAAGCACCGTCAATCCGTGCTGCTTCGTAAATCGAGTTGTCGATATTTTGCAAGGCAGACAGATAGAAAATCATGTTATATCCGGTCCAACGCCATGTGATGGCGATAATAATCGTAATTTTAGCCCAGAACGGGTCAGTAATCCATTGAATTGGGGCGCTGATCAGATGCAGATTCGTCAGCAAAGAGTTAATCAAGCCGTCATTGCCAAACAGGTATTTGAAAATAACGGAATAAGCAACAAGCGATGTTACAGCCGGCAGAAAAATCGCCGTACGGAAAAATCCTTTAAGCTTCAGCTTGCTATCATTAAGCAATACCGAGATAAACATGGCCAGCACGATCATGATCGGTACTTGGATAATCAGGAAAATAAACGTGTTTTTCAGTGCGGTAATAAAAGTCTGGTCTTTGAACAGCCTTGCATAGTTGTCTCCACCAACGTAATGCAAGTTCGTGCCGGTTCCGGTCTGGAACGATAACATCAGTGCCTTAATCATCGGGTAGAAATAAAAGGCGCAAATCATGATGACAGCTATCGCTATAAACGACCAGCCGATCGCATTGCCTCTCGCCTTAATATTCATTGCTTTTGCTTTACTCACAGCGGCAGCCAGCTCCTTCCTATCTTGAGCATTCATAATAAAGACCTTGGAGCATGCCCCGCAGGGCACGCCCTTAAGAGATGGCGGCGGAACGCGGAGGACCATGTTCCAAGGTCAATTTCTCTCTTTATTTTACAGACGAGTCTGCTTGTGCTTGCGCGTCTTTCAATACATCGTCAATCTTCTTGCCGTTCAGGTAGTTCTGCATTTCAACAACCAGAATGTCCTCGATTGCGTAAGTGTGCATACCGTAGTTTACGCTTGGAATTTCGTTCGTCCATTTCGCAAAGTCCTGTACGATTTTTTGCCCGCCGAAGAATTCGTTAGCGGCTGTATAAGCTGCGCCGGTTGTAGCCGGTTTGTAAGTACCGATTGCGCCAACGTCCGTAACGAGTTTTTGGTACAGGTCAACGTTCGAGCCCAATGTTGCTTTAAGGAATTCTGCTGCTTGCTCTTTGCCAGGAACGTTCAGAACGTACCACGAGCTGCCGCCAAGGTTAGTTGCATGCACGGAGTTAGGCGTTTTCGCAAGCTTAGGCATTGGAGCAATCGCCCATTTGCCGGATTGCGAAGCTTCCGCCGTGATGGAAGGCGTGAACCAGTTGCCTGTAGGTACCGATGCAGCATCACCATTGTTATAGTTCGCTACGAATTGGCTCCAGTCGGAGTGGATTTTCACGATGTTGGCATCCATCATTTTTTTGTATACTTCAAACGCTTCTTTCATGGCTTCGTTGTTCGCAATGTTAGGCGTTTTGCCGTCTTCGTTCAAGTACCATGAACCCGCGGATTGAATCATCATGCGGATGATGCCGAGGTCGTTCGGATCAAGGGAGATCCAGTCTTTGCCCGTAGCCGCTTTAACTTTTTTGCCAATATCGATGTATTGGTCCCAAGTAATGTCTTGAAGATCATTAATGGTGTAGCCGGCTTTTTCGAGATAATCCGTTCTTACATAAAGACCGGCAACGCCGGAGTCAAACGGAACGCCGTAATATTTGCCGTCAACGCTTGTAGGTCCAAGCTTGTAATCAGCAAAGTCTTTAGGGTTGATCACGCTGCTCAGGTCGTAGAACATGTCCGGGTATGCTTGAAGGAAGCTTTGCGCGCGGTAGTCCTCGATAAGTACAATGTTTGGCAGACCTTTCGTCGTGCCGGAGCTCATGCCCGTATTCAGCTTTTGAACGATATCGTTCTGAGCGTTTTCTACAATATCAACGGTCAAATCCTTGTTAGTTGCCGCATAAGCGTCTTTCGCAAGGTTCATCGCTTTGATGTTAAAGTTAGGATCCCAAGCCCAAACCGTAATTTTGCTTGCAGCTTTTCCGCCGTTTGCCGCGCCGTTGTTCGCGGTGTTTGTGTTGTTATTCGTGTTGGAAGAACACGCCGACAGAGCGACTGCGCTAAGAGCAAGTACAGTGACTAATTTCTTCACTTTCAAGACCTCCATATCTGTATGTGTGGTTGTAAGCGTTTTCCGGCTTACAAATCCATGATAGCATTCCCATCATGGCGCTCGTTAGAACGATCTTTACAACGAATTGTCATATTATTATGAGTTGCTTGAAAGTGGTCTATTCGCACTAGGACAATCTTTAGAAATTTGGATCATTATTAGATTGAAGCGACGGAATGCGAATTTTTACCCGGGTTCCTTCCCCGATCTCACTTGTAATCGTCACACCATACTCTTCACCAAATAATAATTTGATCCGGTCATTTACATTGCGTACACCAATTCCGCTGAACAACTGGCGCTTGCTGACCTGCTTCGGAATGCCTCCATTGATATTCATGCCGTCGCCGTTATCCACCACCTCACAGACAAGCGAAGAGCCTTCCTGCGCAACCATAATGTAAATATAGCCTTCGGACTTTACATTAAAAGCATGGAAAAAGGCGTTCTCGATAAATGGCTGAATCATCAGCTTCGGAATCCGGTGATTCAGGCAATCCGGGGAGATAAAGTAACTAACGCGGATTCGCTCGCCGTAACGAACCTGATTGATGAACACGTAATTTTTCATATTGTCGAGCTCTTGCTGTACCGTAATCATCTCGCTGACATTGCCGATGGCATTCTGTAGAAGCGAGATCAGCGCATTAATCGTTTCGGCCGCTTTTTCCTTATTGCCCTGCTGGACCATAAACTTCACGGAAGCGAGCGTATTGTATAGAAAATGAGGATTAATCTGCTGCTGCAGCGCTTCCAGCTCCGCATTACGCTGCTGCTTCTGCGTCTCCACCAGCTTGTCTACATATTCATTCAGCTCGTCAATCATGGCATTAAAGGCAATGCCAAGCTGGCGCGTCTCGTAACTGCCGTCCACCTTCACATGGCGGTCGAACTCATACTTCGAAATGGTGGAAATCTGCTTAACCAGCCGGGTCAGCGATTTGGTCAGGCGCCTGGAAATAAGGAACACGATAATAACCGCCGCGGCTACAGTCGCCATGACGATAAGCGCAATCTGTCTTGTATCCGTCAATTGTCCCAGGACCTGCTTCTTATCAATGACGTTCACCATGTACAAGTCTAATCCGGCAATATACTCGGATAACAGCAGATGGTCTTTGCCCATAATGTGGGCATTCATGTAATCCAGCTTCTTCTCGTCAATTTCTTTCGCATACTGAAGAAGATCCGGCGAACGCTGCCCGATCCAGTCATTGCGGTTGGAGGATACAATGGTTCCCCGGCTGTCAATTACCGCCACATCATTGCCTAGACTTGTATTGCTGTCATAAAACCGGGCGAAATACGGCTCGCGAACGGCAAAGTAAACCATGCCATAAACCGTTCCGCTTCGGTCGACCAAGGCTTTGGAAGCTACAATCGTAGGAGCAATACCCGGAGTACCGGAAGTTTCGGCATCGTCATAGGAATACATCAGCCTGCGTGGCTCCGCAAGGGAACGTTTCGTTATGGGATGGTTCGCAAGAGCATCATCCGGTACAGGCCAATAGGAACGGTCCGTCGAATAACGACGTCCGTTCACCCCTGTCACCGTAATGCCGACCTCATAAGCGTCCACGCTGGAGCGGATCTTGTTCATTTGCTGCCCCATTTGGAAATAACTTCCGACCATCGTGCTCGAATCGCCGCTGGCTTCGGTCAGAAACTGCTTGATCGTTCCGCTTTGCGAGATTTTGTTCGCCGTCAGCACAATGGAATAATTAAACGAGTCCATACCGTTTCGGATCTGCGTGATAATTTTCGAATTGGTAATACTGAAGGTCTCCATAAATACGCGGCTGGACACGTTCATCGTTGTCCAGGTCGCGGTAATCGAAACGGCCACAATGCTCACGACCATAATGATGAACATTTTCACGAAAAGGCCGTTATATTTAAATCTGTCGAGTACTTTACTCAAAGCTATCACTCACTCATCTCAGGTTTTGTTGGCGATAACGGCTTGGCGACAGTCCGGTATGCTTCTTGAACACTTTGCAGAAATAGCTGTGATCCGAATAGCCGACCATCCCGCTGATCTCCGAGATCGAAGCTTCCCCTGCCCGCAGCAGCTCCGATGCTTTCTCCAGTCTTACCCTGTGCAAATAATCGACAAAGCCCTCGTTATGATGGGTAGAGAAATAGCTCGACAAATAGGACGGGTTAAAATGAAAATGCTTCGCCATCTCCGTCAAATTAAGCGATTCGGCATAATGCTCGTGAATATAATCAAGCAGCCGCTTCATGTTGGCATTGCCGGACTGCTCGGTTTTCTCGGCAATGCATAGCTTTGCTTCCCCTATAAAAGCTTTCAGCAGCTCTGCCGCCGCATTCGCATTTCGCGACTCTTCAATAGCTTTGAAGTAATAATATTTCTTTGTCTCCAGCAGCTGCGTGCCGTAATTCATATTGCCCAGCAGCACGGTAATGTTAAAAATAACATTGCTCAGAAACGACTTGAACTCAAACACATCCGTCGTATAGTTTGTTTTGAACGCTTCCAGATGATCCAGCAAATAGTCAAACGCCGTATCAAAGCGTTCGCGCTTGAACGATTCCGTAAAGCTGTTGAGATTAAACGGCTCTGCCGCTTGTACCGATTCCGGGAATTCATGGAATAACAACAGATGCTTGTCCGGGAAGTAAAAGGCGTAATCCATCATTTTCAGCAGACTAGCCTTATAGGATTGCTCCAATTCCGTAATCGCGGAGAAAGGCTCGCTTACGACGACGGCTACATCCAGCTCCAGCTGATTGATCGAACTCGCCATCGTTCTGCCCCAATAAGGCAGCAGGCTTAGCATCGTGTAATCCAGATTAAGAAGCAGCAGAATCATAGGCGATTCCGCTTTTAGCACATGGTAGACTAACTGGTCGGCATGAACCGCCTGTTTGTCCAGCTCGCCTTGCATCGTTTGCCGGATGGCATTGACCTGATCCTTCGTTACCGTCATTCCGCGCATGTCGACGCCAAGAAGGCAGAAGGCGCTATGAGGAAAATGGTCTCCCAGCTCCGCCTCAACCTGTTTGGCATCCATCTCATAACCGGATAACAGCTTCTCCAGCACCGAATCGACCGATGGCCCTTGATTCGTGGACTGCTCGTCCCCTTGCAGGGACGGAATTTTATGAGCAACGGCTTTCAGCACGTTCAGCATGTGGCCGGTATCCAGCTTGGGCTTTAATATATAGTCGCGTACGCCGCTTTGAAAGGTGGAGCGTACGTAATCGAAATCTCCAAAGCTGCTAAGGACAATAACTTCAATATCCGGGTATTGCAGCTTGATCTGCCGGGTCAGCTCTTCGCCGTCCATAATCGGCATGACAAGATCCGTCAGCACGATATGAGGCTGCAGCTCCGCGATCATCTCAAGCGCTTCTTTCCCGTTTGAAGCTTCGCCAACGATCTGGAAGCCTTCCTGCTCCCAGTTCATATAATGCTTGATCCCTTGACGGATCAAAGCTTCGTCGTCCACGATCAGCAGCTTGCAGTAGTTGGACATGATCTGATACCTCCTCAAAAGAATTGGCGCATGCTCTTGGCGTCAATTCTTACTTCGTAAGCATAAGCGTTACTTACATATGTAAAGTACATTATAACCGATAAAGCGAGCCGATTTCTCCCCATTATTAAGGGGTTGGACTTGTTACATTTTGGCGGATTATTTGGAAGTTTGCTAGAATCGGGCAACTTTTGCTTCACATATCCGGGGAGGACTTGAATATATTGAATAACAAACCCAAAAAACTGTGCAAGGAGGTGCTCCGAAATGGGTTCAGCAGAAGATAGACTGTTTGTTGTATCTCAGGAGGATTGGTCGCTGCATCGTAAAGGCTACCAGGATCAAGCCAGGCACCAGCAGAAGGTTCGGGAAGCCATTAAGCAAAATTTGCCCGACCTCGTGTCTGAAGAAAGCATTGTCATGTCTGACGGCAAGCAAGTAATCAAAGTGCCGATTCGGAGCCTTGACGAATTCCGATTTGTGTATAACTACAATAAAAATAAACATGTAGGTCAAGGAGACGGTGACAGCCAGGTCGGCGACGTGTTAGGCGTCGATCCGCAAGCGGCCAAAGGTCCAGGCAAGGGCGAAGGCGCCGGCGATCAGCCCGGCGAGGATGTTATTGAAGCGGAGATCAGCTTAGCTGAGCTGGAGAGCATGCTGTTTGAGGAATTAGAGCTGCCGTTCCTTCGCCAGAAGGATAAGGATCAGCTCGAGACGAAGGAAATCCGGTTCAACGATATCCGGAAAAAAGGAATCATGTCGAACATCGACAAGAAGCGGACGATCATGGAGAATCTGCGGCGCAACGCTACCTCCGGTACGCCGGGCATCCACGGCATCTCGCCGGATGATCTGCGCTACAAGACCTGGGAAGAGATTGTGCGTCCGCAATCCAATGCGGTTATCCTTGCGATGATGGATACTTCGGGTTCCATGGGCTCCTTCGAGAAATACGTAGCCCGTTCATTCTTCTTCTGGATGACCCGCTTCCTGCGGCATCAATACGAGAAAGTCGAAATCGTATTCATCGCCCATCACACCGAAGCGAAGGAAGTGACCGAAGAAGAGTTCTTCACCCGCGGCGAAAGCGGCGGTACAATCTGCTCGTCAGCCTATATCAAGGCACTCGAGATCATCGACAGCCGGTTCTCGCCAAGCGTGTACAACATCTACCCGTTCCACTTCTCCGACGGCGACAACCTGACCAGCGACAACGAACGCTGCGTCAAGCTGATCGGCGAGCTGCTCAAACGCTCCAACCTGTTCGGCTACGGCGAAGTGAACCAGTACAACCGCTCAAGTACGCTAATGTCCGCGTATAAGCATATTAATATGCAGCACTTCATGTACTACGTCATTCGCGAGAAGGGCGAAGTGTATAACGCCCTGAAGTCGTTCTTCCGCAAGCGGGAAGGCGTTGTGGGGTAAAAGAAAACCGGTCGTCCAGGGGACGGCCGGTTTTTTTGGGAAATGGTTTTGTTCTTCAGAATCGATTTTAGTGATCTCAAACCTTGTTCATCTAACATTCTAAGTTCATCAAGCCTTATGGATTTTACATATTCTTAATTAGATATGTAAACATTAGAATCGTAACTATTATTCTTTATCCATTCTAGGAGTCTCATACATTTCCTAATCAATGCACCTTTATTTCAATCCAATCAATAAATAACGAATATATCATCATCCACTGTGCCATCAAAGTTAAAGAAGAGTTTATAATACCCGACTACATTATCAGAGTACTCCATATTAAGCGTTGCAACGACATGGTTGTAATCAAAATCAGGATAGTTATTACTAAACTTTATTGATACTGAATCAATCTTAAACTCAAGATAAGTTGAGTCATAATTAGGAAAAACTTCACCGAACTCAGCAGATTCCTCTACTTTGTAGTGTTCAAAGCTTCTCCAAAATGCTGAATACAATTTCGATTCGACATCATTTGTAAGCATCCACTCTCTCAAAGCCCCAACCTCAAACATTGTCCAAGCACTCCTTCGTATATACACTAAAATTATGCCGGTCTTGTGTTAAAGCTAAAACAATTGCTGTATCCATCTCTTAATCCTTCCTTGCCTTGCAACAGCTTCCCCAATCGGACAATAGGGACAAGTCGAACATACCGAATGTGCCTTATCCATCTCAATATTTAATTTGATTAGAGTATCCGCCTTGAACAATCTTTCTCTCTCAAAATTAATATCCAGGCATACCCCTAATTCAACTGTTTGATTTAATAACTTACAATAATACTCGCCTTTCTCTGACATAATGATCCCTCATTCACTCACCACATTATTCTCGGGTAATTCCTCTGCGATTGGCTCTCTAACCAAATGCTTCTTCTTCACTTTGCATACGCCATGCTTTTTATAATTTTTAATAGCTTCATTTAGTGAGAGCTTGTTTGCCCCAATGCTAATATGGGGCCTTTCATGTGCTACAAGATCATATTGCCAAAAACAAACATCGCAAATTTCTACGATGACTTCATCATCACTGCAGATCGTAAAATATCCGCAGCAAGGACATTGAACATTTCCTGAGTTTGATCTTACAACCTCGGCATGAACTCGTTTCTGTTTATCTATCCAATTCATATTTCCAAAAATGATTCCTATTACCGCGCCGGCAAAACAGTCGTAGTAGTCGAACTCTCTATGTAACAACAAATAGGCAACTAGCATAAAAGCTAGGTAAAAAAGTTCACCTTCAACTGCTCTTTTGAAAAGAAACTTGTACTTTATCCGCTTCATGACTTTAGTACTCAACCGCTTCCCTCCAGGAGCTATCAAATGAAGTACATCCTATATGGGTATATTATACAAAAAGATGAGCACTAGTTATTAATTGAAAAAAAAATCATGCCTGCAGCTGCAATTAATAAACTTCCAACCACCCGCAGGTATATGATTGTCTTCCACGATGGAGTTATTTTCTCGAGATCCTTATTCTGAGCGTTGCTTTCGTTGTTATAATTAAACCTTCCCCACTTCCAAGCCAACTTCGGAAAAAATAAGTACAAAGCTCCTACAGCTAATAAGACGAATTGCATTGTATTCCTTCCTCCAATGTGAATTATTCCATGCACTGTTCTATATACGATAAAATTGGAGAAGGGTTCACTTCTTCATCGCAAAAAAAAGACGACCCACAAAGAGTCATCTTCCTTACTCCTATTAACTATTCAAACACCGTAAACATTCCGGTCATCCCCGGAGAGTGATCTTTAAATCCAAACTGCTCGTAAAATTTATCGTTGCCATGGGAGGCAAACAGTCCAACAAAAGCAAGCCCTTTCTCATGGCGGCGTTCTTTGATATAGTCTAACAGCCGTTCTACGATAAGCTTTCCTAGACCCTGTTTTTGGTGCTCGGGTGCTATCGCCACGTCCTGGATGTAGAAGTACATGGCCCCATCGCCAACGACCCGCCCCATGCCGACAACCTCACCTTCACACTCGACAACTACGCCATAAAGCGAGCCAGCAATCGATTGCTCAGACGTACCTATATGAATGTTCCCCCAACCTACAGCTTCCCATAAAGCTTTATGCTCCTGCACCGTCGGGAGACGCTTAATGATCTCGTATTGTTTATTTGCCATAATAAATGACCACCCTCATCTGATGAATTGGTGGCTGCCACGTACAACCACCCGATTTATGGTTGGGTCCAGCGGTAATGCTCCATTTTGTTCAACTCCTTGCATCATTTCTATCTGTTTACTTTACCGTAAATATCCAAGGAAAAACAGTTATTTTCCGCATTAATAGATCATTTCTTTTCCTTTCATATGTCAATTTCCCGGGTAATTTATCGAATCAAGAATTATTAGAGGAAGCCGTCAAAGCCTACTCGGGCAAAATAAAAACAGCGGCGGTCTATCATTAGACCACCGCTTTCTTTTTAATGCATTATTTATTCTTTCCCTCTTTACCATAATCTTTTGTATTCTTTGGCTCTACCGTAATGCTGACTGTCGCTGTCGCTGATGTCAGCGTCCCATCATTAACCGTGAAGGTAAAGCTGTCCGTACCGGTAAAACCGGCTGCCGGCTTGTACTTGTAAGCCCCTGTTGACGCGTCAATCTTAACCTCGCCATGTTCGGGTTTTGTAGCTATGGCAAAAGACAGCGTTGTTCCGGCGTCCTTATCCGTTCCGCTTAACGTACCTTTTAATGCTTTGCCTTTCTTGGTTACTCCGCTTGCATCAATTGCCGTTGGCGCATGATTTGCGGGATTAACCGTGATCGTTACCGTTGCGGGCGCCGAGGTAATGGTTCCATCGCTTACCGCGTATGTGAAGCTGTCCTTGCCGATATAGTCAGCTTCAGGCGTGTAGGTAAAAGCGCCTGTTGACGCATTTATGGATAGAAGGCCGTGCGCCGGCTCTGAGATTGGAATAAACGTAAGGTCATCTCCGTCAGGATCCGTTCCACTTAGCACGCCTTTGAGCACAGTCTCCTGATCTACTGCCGCCTCTGCAGGTTTTGCTGCCGGCGCATCGTTTAATGCCGTTATCGTAATCGTAATATCTGCAGGCGCAGAATACGCCTCTCCATCATAAACGATGACAGTAAAGCTATCCGTACCGCTATATCCTGGATTTGGCGAATAAACGAATTCGCCTGTGGAACTGTTAATAGATAGAGCGCCATTAAGGGGGGCTGCCGGTATGAAATAAGTCAAATGGTCTCCCGCATCCTTATCAAATCCGATTAACTTCGAGATTATGCTTATATCTTCAAGCGTAGTCAAAGTCTTAGGATTTATCCACGGCGCATCATTAACATTGGTTATTGTAATCGTAACCGTCGCTGCAGTAGATTTTGCCGTACCGTCATCGGCTTTGAAATAAAAAATGTCGCTTCCGCTGTAATCCGGTGCCGGTTTGTACGTGTAAGTACCGTTCGAGTTAAATTCAACAGATCCGTGTGCCGGACCTCTTGCCAATGCAAACGTTAAGGGATCGCCATCCGGGTCAGAACCCGTCACGCGGCCTTCCAATGCAGTATCTTCCATCATCGTTTCACTTGCCGCTATTGCGATTGGAGCATTATTGACAGCTGATTCTAGCGAGGCCGTCTCAGCGGCAAAGGCGTTCTTACTATTTACCGTGAAAGCTCCCGAGATTAACAAGCTGCCGCATACGAACAAATAAGCCATTCTCCGAAATTTCATTGTCAGTCCACTCCTCTCCAGACTCTCATTATTCTAGAAGATTATACCATTTGCTTCATAGGCCCATGGCCGCAATTCATTGATTCAGCAGACGCAAAAAAAGCAGCCTCGCGGCTGCTTCGGCTGAACTATGTCCGCCTTGTTTCTGTATAAACACTTTACTTAATACTCCACGCCACGAACCTTTGCGAAAATCATCGTATCGCGAAGCGAACCGTCGGTTGCGCACTTTTCGCTGCGTAAAATTCCTTCAAGCGTAAACCCTGACCTCTCTGCTACTGCAGCGCTCTTCTTATTGCGTGAATCACACCTAATCTCGATCCGGTTAGCCTCTAATTGATGGATGGCAAAGTTCGTAATCGCCTCCACCGCTTCCGAGATGTAGCCTTGCCCTGCATAAGATGTTCTCACCCAATAACCGGTCTCGAAACTGCGTGCCTGCCAATCCATCCGGTGAAGCCCGCTGCTGCCGATTAGTTGTCCCGTCTCTTTATGGAAGAGAAGCAGTTGCAAATCCGTCCGGTCCAGGAACTTGAGCCGAGAATTTCTAATATGGATCTCGGATTCTTCTATCGTAGGAATGTTGTTCGCCCAAGGCATCCACGGACGCAGTTCTTCGATACTTTCAATTACTGCCTCATTAACTGCCGCCCCATCCCCGAACAAAGGAGCACGGATAAGCAGCCGGGCACTTTCGAAGCTTTCGGGAATCGTCATCAGAATAGGATTCAAACCGGAAAGACTCATCTTCTCAGCACCCTCTCCTCAAGCTTCCCTTTGAAAAACAATTCGGATGCCTCCGTCTCATCCAGCTCGCCGTCCAGGATCCGCTTCACGTCCTCCAACGTTTCGTACAGGGACAGCCATTCGCCGGCCTTATTCGTATAAGGCTCCGAGACAAAAAACGGCTGGGCCAGATAAGACTCCAGTCTCTCCCCCCGTTTATACAGCTGCGAATCGGAATCCGTTATTTTATCCATTCCTTGCGTGGTGACGATCAAGCGCAGCTCTCTATAACGCCGAAGCAGCTTGCGCGCGCGTTGCTGCAACGCAAGATGCGCGGCATCCAAATAATTGCCTTCAGAAATAGTCGAGGTAGAGGTGATCG
Source organism: Paenibacillus sp. MMO-177 (assembly GCF_037147795.1). Taxonomy (NCBI): domain Bacteria; kingdom Bacillati; phylum Bacillota; class Bacilli; order Caryophanales; family Paenibacillaceae; genus Paenibacillus; species Paenibacillus sp. MMO-177. The sequence goes on from NZ_JBBCUR010000001.1 coordinate 403,314, forward strand.
GATCGATGGCAGGATAAATACCGCGGCTAATCAAATCCGAATCAAACCGCCATAACGTATCGAGCGGTCCGTAAGCTTCGGCAGCCGAATCATCGGCAACGGCATAAGCCATATCCACCAATGCGACCGTAATTGGCCTTGCTCCCGCTTCCTTCAAGCTCTCCTTGAGCGAGAAAAGCTCCCCGCTTAATACGGCGCTGCGGTCAACGCCCAGCAATATATCCTTCTCTTCGCGAAGCATAACGATCTGCTTGTATAGGTCCTCTCTTGTTGCAAGTACATATTCGGATTGTTCTTTGACATGGCTAATGCCCGGAGCATCGGTACCCGGATCCCAAAAAATCGTCGTATATCCCCGTTTGTTCATCCGGTGCATAAACTCGGCCAACAACACAAGCTGCCCCATATTGGGCCGGGCTACAAAACCAACCGTTCCTCCCCGCACCACCGGTGCGAGCAAATCCAACGCTTTAATTCCGGTTTCGATCATCCTCATCCCGCTCCCTCTAATAATGAGTTCATCAAGACTGCATCCTGCCAATGTGGCTAAAGCAACCAAAGTGCGGACCTCCGCGCGGCCGACGGGGATCTTCCCCGTACAGAGATTGGAGACGGTGGCTGCCCGAAGTCCGGCTGTCCGTGCCGCCGAAGTAAGATTGGGGACCAGGCGGCGTAATAGCGGAACGTTAAGCTGTAATTCCTCCTCCATTTTTTGGCACCTCCTTACTTTATATAGTAATCACAATTACTCTTTAGCGCAACTTATATTTGTAAAAAAATGTGAACAGTGATTGAACATTCGAATCTATCAACTTCCTATTTTTAACAAGAATTTTGACCTATTTTATGCTACGATATTGTTTGAATTGGTAGATTAACTCTAGTATTGGAGGCGCTTTCGGAGATGAGTCAAGAACAAGTGGCTGAAGGGTATTTTGGAGAATTCGGCGGCAGCTTTGTCCCGCCTGAGCTGAAGGAAGTATTGGACTATCTGAGCGCGCAATTCAACAAATTCAAGGACGATCCGGAATTTAAGGCAGAACTGGACTATTACCTGAAGGAGTATGTCGGCCGCGAAAATCCGCTGACCTACGCCGAGCAGCTGACAAACGCCTGGGGCGGCGCAAAAATCTATCTGAAGCGCGAGGACTTGAACCATACCGGCGCTCACAAAATCAATAACGTGGTTGGCCAGATCCTGCTCGCCAAACGGATGGGCGCCAAACGCGTCATTGCCGAGACCGGTGCCGGTCAGCATGGCGTTGCGACGGCAACCGCTTGCGCGATGTTTAATATGGACTGCGTCATCTATATGGGTGCGGAGGATACGCGCCGTCAGGCGCTGAACGTATTCCGGATGGAGCTGCTTGGCGCTACCGTTGTACCGGTAGACAAAGGTCAAGGCCGCCTGAAGGATGCCGTTGACGAAGCGCTGAACGATCTGGTTGCCAACTATAAAAACACGTTCTACCTCCTGGGTTCGGCCGTAGGCCCGCATCCATTCCCAACGATGGTCAAACACTTCCAATCGATCATCAGCGAAGAATCGAAGCGTCAGATTCTGGCCAAGGAAGGCCGTCTTCCGGATGCCGTTATCGCCTGCGCAGGCGGCGGCAGCAATGCGATTGGCGCTTTCGCCCACTACATTGACGAGCCATCCGTCCGCCTGATCGGCGTTGAACCGGATCAAGCGCCAACCTTGACCGAAGGCGTTCCCGGCATCATCCACGGCTTCAAATGCCTCGTGCTGCTTGATGAAGAAGGCAATCCAAGAAAAACGTACTCTATCGCGGCAGGCCTTGATTATCCGGGTATCGGACCGGAGCACAGCCATCTAAAGGTAAGCGGCCGCGCGGAATACGTTACGGTAAGCAACGAGGAAGTGCTTGCCGCGTTCCAGGAGCTGTCCCGCACGGAGGGCATTATCCCTGCGCTTGAAAGCGCCCATGCGGTTGCCCACGCGAAAAAGCTCGCTCCAACGATGAGCAAGGACGAAATCATCATTATCAATCTGTCCGGCCGCGGCGATAAAGACGTGGAGCAAGTATTCCACATGCTTCATAAATAACGTGTAACTGCAGCTTTCGCCCTTTGGGCGGGGCTGCCTTTTTTTTGACTGCCCGGAAGCGTATACTTGAATTAGACTTCTTATGCAGTTACTTATGCTTACGAAGTAAGAATCATCACGAACAGTCTAATCCTGACTCTTTGTGTGATCATTCTTTTTGGGAGGTACATAAAACGTATGAGTTATGAATCGTATTTTTCGGAACGTAGAGAGCAGCAGCTGGAGGAGCTTAAAGAGTTTTTGAAAATCCCAAGCATTTCGGCGCTGTCTGAGCATAAGCAGGACATGATCAAAGCGGCCGAGTGGGTGGCAGGCAAGCTGGCGGCAGCCGGCCTTGAGAACGTAAAGATTCATCAGACGGCCGGACATCCGATTGTTTACGCCGATCATCTTCATGCGCCGGGCAAACCAACGTTCCTTATCTACGGCCATTACGACGTGCAGCCGGTCGATCCGCTTAATCTGTGGGAGACGCCGCCGTTTGAACCAACGGAACGTGACGGCAAGCTGTATGCGCGCGGGGCAACGGACGATAAAGGACAGGTGTTCCTGCATATCAAAGCCGTTGAAGCCTTGCTGAAGCAGGAGCAGCAGCTCCCGGTTAACGTGAAGTTCTGCATTGAAGGCGAAGAGGAGATTTCAAGCCCTAGCCTGCTAACTTTCTTGAACGAGAAGCAAGAGCTGCTCGCAACCGACGCCGTGCTGATCTCGGATACTTCCCTTATCGAAAAAGGCAAACCGGCCATCTCCACGGGACTGCGCGGTCTTTGCTCGCTTGAGCTGACCATTAACGCATCGAACACGGACCTGCACTCGGGTACATACGGCGGCGGCGTTCCAAATGCGCTTCATGCCATGGTCGAACTGCTTGCTTCTCTGCATGACAAGCAAGGACGCATTACAGTCGAAGGCTTCTACGAAGGGGTTCCCGAGCTGACGGCAGCTATGCATGAAGAGTTCGAGAAACAGAAATTCAACGAAGAACAGCTGAAAAAAACGCTTGGACTCAGCACTTTGTACGGAGAAGAAGGCTATACGTTTGTAGAGCGCACCGGCGCCCGTCCAACGCTTGAGCTGAACGGCGTTTGGGGCGGCTTCCAAGGCGAAGGCACCAAGACCGTTATTCCGAAGGAAGCACATGCGAAGATTACCTGCCGCCTTGTCGGCCAACAAGATCCGCAGCGCATTCTGGATGCCATCATCGCGCATCTTCATGCGAACGTACAGCAAGGAGTTACCTTATCCGTGAAGCCGGGCGAAAAAGCGCGCGCCTTCGATATGGATCCGTCCAACCCGCTTCTGCAAACGGCAGCAGATGCTTATGAAGCGGTTTACGGCACACGCGCGTTGTTCACCAAAGACGGCGGTTCCATCCCTATTGTGGAGACCTTCTCCCGCCAGCTGTCCGCGCCCGTTATTATGATGGGCTTTGGCCTGCCGGATGAGAATCTCCATGCTCCTAACGAGCACTTCAACCTCGAGAACTTCGACAAAGGGCTGCTGACGATCGTGGAGTTTTTGAAAAGAGTCGGATAATGACAAAAAACAGACGGCAAATTCAAGATCGCCGTCTGTTTTTCATTTGAGCTTCTTGATCGCCGCCATGTCTTTTCCCCTTCATTTCTGCACGCTCCCGCTATTTTGTTATTCCCTTTTTAGAGACGCTCTTCAAATAGTGATAGTTTCGAGCTTTACAAAAAAATGACGCACAAACCGAAAAGCAGTTTGTGCGTCATTTCCATTAAAACGCCGGAAGCGCAATGTCGCTGTAATTGTCCTCGAGGAATTTTTTCACCTCTGGGCCGGTCATCCGCTCTGCCAGCTTCTGAATCGCCGGGGAGTTTACGTTGTCCTCGCGCGCAACCAAAGTAATAACGAAGTCGGATTCGCTGCCTTCTTTGATCAAAGCGTCCTTCTTAGGCGTGAGACCAAGCGGCTTCGCGTAAGCCGGCGTCATGAGCACCATGTCTACGTCATCTATAACGCGGGCCAGCATAAGCAGATCCACTTCTTTAAATTTATACTTATGCGGATTGTCTACGATATCGGCTTGCGTAGCTTTAATGCCAACTCCCTCTTTCAGCTTGAGCAGGCCGTTGTTCTCCATCATGACAAGCGAGCGTCCGATATTGGACGGATCGTTGGCAATCGCGATGGTTGCGCCATCCGGAAGATCCTCGATTTTTTTATACTTTTTCGAGTAGCCGCCGTATACCGCATTGTAGATCGCTTTAACCGGTACCAGGTTCGCCTTGTTGGTCGCGTTGAAATCGTTCATATACGGAACGTGCTGGAAGAAGTTCGCGTCTACCTCTTTATGTTGAAGAGCCGTGTTAGGCTGTACGTTATCCGACAGCGTTACAATCTCCAAATTAATGCCGTCCTGCTTCAAAAGCGGCTTCACCAGCTCCAGAATTTCGCTCATCGGAGGGATTAGAACCGCTACCTTCAGGTTTACTTCCTGTCCGGCTTTTCCTTCGTTTGTTGCCTGATTGTCCTGCTTGTCTGCCTTATTATTTTGACCGCATCCCGCGACAATCGCCGCAAGGAGTGCGAGCATGACGAGCCCGATTAATTTACTTCTCACTATCCATTCCTCCCGTTTCTGTCCGGCTGGCCTTATTCTCTCTCTCTGCCAAATCTGGCAGTCAGCCGCCTGTAAGACCCAAGTCTAAGCGAGTCCTATTCATAAATCAATCTATAGATTCGCTCGCACTGTTCGCAATTTGGAATATGAAATATAATATAAAAAAATAGAAGATCCGTCCGGTTTGGAATGGAGGAACCTGCAATGTCGTTTACAACACAAGAAATCAAATTATTAAACCGCCAGCTCCCCCTTTGGGTAGAGGCGAGCAAAGTCCGTTCCGCCTACGGCAAGACAGCTTCCTATATTCCGGAGCTGGCCAAGGCTCCGCAGCATGCGCTTGGCATCCATATGATCGATACGAGCGGGCAGGCTCTTTCGGCAGGCGACTGCAGCTTGGCTTTTACGATGCAGAGTATTTCTAAGGTGTTTACGCTTATTCTCGCCCTGATGGATAACGGGGAAGAAGCCGTCTTCCAAAAGGTCGGCATGGAACCAACAGGCGACAACTTCAACTCCATGCTGAAGCTGGAGCTTGTCCGTCCCGGCATCCCGTTCAACCCGCTTATTAACGCCGGCGCAATCGCCATTTCTTCCTTGATTCACGGCCGGGATTCGGCTGAGAAGTCCGCGCGCATTCTCTCCTTTTTCCAAGCCCTTGCTGGAAATGACACGTTAACGTACGACATGGACGTATACAAATCGGAATCGGATACCGCCAATCTGAACCGTTCAATGGCCTATCTGCTGAAGGATAACGGCGTGCTGGAGGGACAAGTCGAGGACATACTGGATGTCTACTTCCGTCATTGCTCGGTTCAGGTTACTTGCACCGACTTAGCCCGAATGGCCCTTGTACTCGCAAACAACGGTACCGATCCGGTAACAGGTGCTTCCCTCATCCCCCGCCGGTATGTGCAGATCGCGAAGACCTTTATGATTACATGCGGGATGTACAATGCATCCGGCGAATTCGCCATCCAGGTAGGGCTTCCCGCAAAAAGCGGCGTATCCGGCGGAATCCTAACGATGGTGCCGGGAAGGCTTGGCATCGGGGTAATTGGTCCGGCTCTTAATTCCAAAGGCAACAGCATCGCGGGCGTCCATCTGCTTGAGACCCTTTCGCGCGAATTGGATTGGAGTTTGTTCTAGTCCGGTTAGTTGCTGGTCGTCCATCTTCATCTCCCCGTAAACTGCTGCCGGCATTTGAGATAAGACCCTATGAGGGTCTTATCTCACGATTACGACTGCTGCCCTGAGAAATAAGACCCTGTCAGGGTCTTATTTCAGCTGTAACACGTTTTTTTCGGTGGTTTTCCATATATTCAGGTGGGATAAGACCCTGCGAGGGGCTTATCCTTCGTTTATTACGGTGACGACTGTCCATTAAGACCCTGTCAGGGTCTTATTTCCTTTACATCTCTAATTCTTTCCCCGTTTCCCCGGACTCATAAAGCCCCTCAGGGACCTTAAGTACTCGGAATTTCAGTAACTCTGCTGGTTTAAGGTCCCTCAGGGACCTTAACTCTCCGAAAGCCGAACAATTCAGCACTGTTGGTTTACCTTCCCGCGATCTTAAGGTCCCTAAAGGGCCTTAAGCAATCGAAATTTCTGCAACTCTGCGGGTTTAAGGTCCCTCAGGGACCTTAACTCTCCGAGAGCCGATCAATTCAGCACTATTGGTTTACCTTCCCGCGATCTTAAGGTCCCTCAGGGACCTTAAGTACTCGGAATTTCAGTAACTTTGCTGGTTTAAGGTCCCTCAGGGACCTTAACTCTCCGAGAGTCGGACAATACAGCACTGTTGGTTTACCTTCCCGCGATCTTAAGGTCCCTCAGGGACCTTAAGCAAAAAATATAGGGTGTACGAAGCCCCGAGTCCCAGACTCGGGTCCGTACACCCCGCTCTTTTAAAGCTCCCGCATAAATTCATCAATATCCTTATCCGCTTTGGACTGATTACACTCATTGCAGGCGCATACGCAATTATCCGGCGTGGTATGGCCGCCCTTTGCCCGCGGCAGCATATGGTCGATCGTATCGCCGTATTGTCCGCAGAAATGGCAGGTGTAATTGTCTCTTGTCAGGATGTAGCTCCGGAAATCCTTGTTGCTGAACAAACGCCGGATCGTTGTCCGGTTCACGATGACGGCCGCCCGCTCCTTCACGAGCGTTACCGCGAGCTCCAGCTCGATCTCCTGATGCCAGCGCCGTCCTTTATCGGTCTTGCCTCGCATCCAGACTGTCCCCTTACGGGTCGTCCGAAGCAGAGTTGCATCCGTCGGCGAATAGTTAGCCGGCAGCGGACGGGGACGGTATTTCCCGCCGGCTCCGGCAGTCCGCGCCGAAGCTTTGGACGGTCTAGGCCGCTTCGGTGCTGCGGCAGGAACAGTTGCTGCTGCAGGCGCTGAAGCTACAGCCGGCACAGCAACAGACTCAGCCTGGCTGTCCGGCAAGGCGGCAACCGCCGCGGGCACAACCGGTGGCGAAGCAGCCTGAGCCGCCCCTTCTTGATTAGCGGCAGCTACTATAACAGGCGCGGTAATCCGGCTTCTTGTCTTCCGGCAGCTGCGGCAGGAACCGCGCCGCGAAGCCGGTCCTGAACGTCTGCCCGTACGGCGGAGAAAGTCCGTTACCGGCTTTTGCTCCAGGCAATGCACGCATTGCTTATATTGAGTCGTTTGCAAGTTATCGGTCATCGGTAGTGCCGGGTGTTCTAGCACCCGTCTTTCACCCCATTACCCTTTATAATTACAGCTTCATCCGATAGATCGGTTTATTCTCCAGTCCGCGGACAACCGGCGTCCATGGCTCGCTTGCCGGAGTTGTCTCAAGGGCGTCCTCGACCATTTGAAGCTTGGCGTCCATCGCATCGATATGATGCAGCGCCACGGCTTCCGCCGTTTGCGGCTGAACGGGACTTCCCCACTCTCCCAGATTATGATGGGACAGCACCATATGCTGCAATCCCAGTACTTTTTCCGAATCCAATTTAATATTGCAGCGGATGGCCGCTTCCGTAATCCATGTCGATGCCAGCGAAATATGTCCCATCAGCTTGCCCGAAAGGCTGTAGTCGGATACGATGCCGAGCTGCGCGATCATCTCCTCGGGCTTGGCGATATCATGAAGAATAATGCCGGCTTTAAGCAGATCGGCATTCAGGAACGGCCGCTGCTTGCACAGAAATTCCCCGATCTCCAGCATTCTGGCCATATGGTAAGCAAGTCCGGCAAAATACGCATGATGATGCGTCTTGGCTGCCGGGTAATGCGTCAGCTTTTCCTCCACCTTCGTCACGCAATAAGTGACAATCGCCTTAATTTCCGAATCTTGAATACTGTCTTTCGCTTTATAAATCGTATCGATAAGTTCATTTGAAGCAACCGGCGCCGAACGGATAAAGTCTGTCAGAGTGATGCCGTCTGCCTCGCCGGCCGGGCGCATGCGCGAAATTTTGATCTGAAGCTTCTCGCGGTACAAATGGACAATCCCCTGAACCTTAACGAGTCCCATCGGGAAAAAGGTTTCTTTGTCCTGCGAAGAGACATCCCAGAACTTGGCCCCCAGCTGTCCGGTGCCGTCGGCAAGTACGATATCAAAATAATCCTTGGGCGTTGTTGCGTTCGTCTGCTTGACTTCCAGCTCCTTAAGCAAATAGAAGCCGGTAAAATCGTCCTGATTGCGAAGATCTTTAATTTGCGTCATTCGTGTTCCTCTCTCCAGCTGCCCACAACGATTGCGCAAAACAGATGCCGTCGTTATGGGACACATGATGCTCCTATTATACTATGAAATTCCTCGCTGCGGCGCGATAAAAGAAAGAGGCTGTCCTCCGACTTCTTGTCGGATGGACAGCCTCTGCCTTTTTTACTCCAACGCTGTCGCCGGCGCCGAAGCCGCCGGTTCTTCAGGAGCCCCGGCTTCGCCGCCGTTATCCTTATGCGTCTCTACAAATTCATGAGCCGCAAAAAGAATAGCAGCCGCTTCCGCACGGGTTACGATTTGCTGCGGGTGGAAATTGCCGTCCGCGTCAAGCGCAACGATCTTGTACAGCAGCGCACGCTGGATCGTTCCCTGATAATCTACCGTAATATCCTTCTCATCCTGAATGTTGATATACATCTTGATCAGCGGATATTGGCCGGTTTTCTCAAGAGCCTGAACCAGATAATGCGCGAACTGCTCTCTCGTGAGCGGCTTGTTCGGGTCGATGTCGGCCGGCAGATCCAGACCGTTATAGTGTGCGATGACGAAGCTGTCCGCGTACCAGGCATCGTTTTTCACATGGGTGAAAAAGCCTTCCGCCGTAGGAGCCCGCTTAAAATCAATAGCGGCCAGGCTTAACTGCATCGTCCGGACGATCAGCTCAATGCCTTGCGCTCCAGTAAGGTTTTCTTCCGGATGGAACTCCGAAGAGGATACCCCTTTTACAATGCCAAGCTCCTGCAGAGCTTCAATTTGCGCGCGGCTGCTTGTGCCGGCAATGTCCGTAAAACCGGAATGATCGGCGGCAAGCGCCTGCCCGGATAGCGCTCCGAACAAGACGGCGGCGGAGATAGCCGCGGCAGCGATCCGTTTTTTCATAACGGTATGTCCTCCTTCATCCTCTAGGCTGTCATATTGAACAACTGTTCAAAGTTACGGACGAAGGTCATGCGGAAAATGTTGCTAGAAGCTGATTTCCTGCTCCGACTTTTTCGCCGCCGTCAACTTCATATACGCATACAACAACGTGAACCCTACCAGCCCGATTAACGCCATCCCCGTCCCGGTCCAATAGATGGACTTAGGCCCGATTTGCTGGAACAGATAACCGCCAAGAAATCCGGAGGCAATCCCCGATAAACCGCCCCACGTCAACGCATAGACCGCCTGCCCCGATGCCCGCAGCTCGCTGGGAACGAGAAGCGCCGTCAGCTGCGTGCCGATATAATAGAACGCCCCAAACGTCAGACAATGCAGCGCCTGAATAAAAATAATCTGCTCCGCGCCGTCCGCTCCCGCCATCAGGAACCAGCGAAGCGCATACAGCAGACTGACGAGAATCAGGCAGCTGACCATCGTCCGGGCATGCTTGGACAAGTACCGGTCAAAGAGCAGGAATACCGGAATTTCGAAAACGGAGGACAGAAAAGCCGACCAGCCCACAAGATCCGTATGCCCGCCAAGCTCCGTCATATACAATCCGATAAACGTTGTGTTCATCGAGTTCGGAATCGAGATCAGAAGCCCGATAGCGAGAAACACAAGAAACACCCTGTTGCCCAGCATCTGCCGGTAATTTACGCCTTGCGCCGTCTTTGGGGAGGAGCCTCTTGGCAGGGTAAAAGCGAATCCGATCGCGATCAGCATCATAATCGTATAAACCAGCCATAACCGGCTGATGCCAATCTGCCCGAGAATCGGTCCCGTAACCAAAGCAAGTATCGCCCAGCCGCAGGAACCCCATAACCGGAACGCCCCGAACTTATGGCGAGTCCCTTCGATACTGTTCAGGATAAGGCTGTTGCTCTGCGAGAATAGCGGCATCTGGAAAAAGAAAAACAGCAGCATGCAGCCAAATATAAACGTGTAGGAATCGCTTAAAAATACGAGCTGCATCGCAACAAGATTGCCGGCCAGCATCAGAATTAGAATGAGCCGGATATTGCGGGTCCGGTCACTCAAATAACCCCATAACGGATTAGCAATAAGCGATACGATAGGGCCGCCTGCCATAAGCGCCCCGATTCTCAGCGGATTAATTCCGATTGACTGCAAATAGAGCGCAAAAAACGTGCTATAGACCGCTATCGTTCCGTAACTGAAAAAGTTGAAAGCCTTTATAAAGTGAAAGCTTCTTCTTTCTATCCTTCCTTCTATCTCACTCATGTTGTCCATCACCGCTTTCTTTGCAGCCTAGACGGGAATAGCCGTTGAGCTTGACCGGGCGATCACTTCCTCAGCGGTCACTTCCCGGCCGAGCTCTTCCGATAAGTAAATGCCTTCGCTGATCAGCATCGTACGCAGGGCAATGTCGGCTGTCGGCAGCAGCGGAACCCGTCCCTGCAGCGCCGCAATCCAGTGATGCTGCGATGAATCGTACGCATCCTCGTTCCCGCGAAGCCGGTGCCAGCGCAAATCCATCATGTCTAGGTCAATCGTGCTGTCCATATCGATATCGCATACCGTGCTATGATAGCTGAACCGCTGGGAGGCTTCGCCCGGCAGACCGTTAGGCAATCTGAGGCCGCCCTCCGAGCCAAGAATGCTGCTTCCTTCGAAGCCTCCCATATGAACGGACCAAGCTTCGATCAGATCAAGCGTTAAGCCCCCTTTGAACCGGACAAAGCCGGTCGCCAGCTCCTCCACGTTAAACCCGCTGCTGGTTTTGCGTTCCTCCAGCATCGCCATTTCCTGATATACCTTGCCCGAGATGCGTTCTACTTCCGGGTTGCCAAGCAGGTAGAGCAGCTGAGCCACATGGTATACGCCCATATCGAGCAAAGCGCCTCCGGCAGCCGTTTCTTTGCGGGTGAAAAACGGCGTTCCGTAACCGTCTACGTATGGACGGTTTCTGCGGCGGAAGCCGGTGGAACGCGCATGGTACAGCCTTCCCAGCTTGCCGCCGTCAATAAGCGTCTTAGCAGCTTTCGTATCCTTGCCGTACAGCGTGAAGAGCTGAATATGAAGCAGCTTGCCAGTTTCCTCCGCCGCCTCCAGCATTCTTCTTCCGTCTTCGTATGTACCTGCAATCGGCTTCTCGCAATACACATGCTTGCCGGCCTGAAGAGCTGCAATCGTGACGGGAGCATGAAAGTTATTGTGCAGGCAGACATCAACCGCCACGATATCCTCGCGCTCAATCAGCTCGCGATAATCGGAGTACACATGCGGGATTCCGTATTGCTCGGCTACCCTTCTGGCTTCCGCTTCGTTTACGTCGCATACCGCAATAATCTGGGCGTCCGCGACCTGGCGGTACTTTTCGATATGCTGCTTGCCGATTTGACCGACGCCAATGATCCCGATTTTAACCGTCTCCATTACCCTTCACTCCTTAAGTCAGCTTCGTCCGCAAGCAGCTTTTTCACTATGCCAAGCAGCCTTTCGGTCTCCAGATACTGCCGCTTCGGCGCGTTATATTCAATTCCCCAATAGCCCTTATAACCCGCATCCTTTAACGTTGCAATCGTATTCAAAGCATCGCCGGATACGGCGGTTTTTTCATCGAAATGGGTATGGTAGGCCCACGGCGCAACCAGCTTGTCGCCCTCTTCAGGGTCGGCCCTCCACCGTCCAAGATGGACAAGAAAGCCAAAGGCCGGGTGGTCGACCGCTTCGGCGATCCGTTTCATTTCGCGAGGCAGCAGCGATGCGCCCATGTGATTCTCCGGGCCGAGAAGGAAACCGTTATCCGACGCGAATTGCGCATATTCCCGGTAAGTCCGGACCGTATAATCGAATTGCTCCTCCGTCATCGTCTCCACGTCATGATAGCTGCCGCCGGTATCAATCCGGACGGTCTTCGCGCCAAGAATAACCGCTGCTCGCAAATGCGCAAGCGCGTTATCACGCAGGCGTTTCCGTACCTCAGGATCCGGATCCCACAGATGAGCGCCGTCAACGGCGAGGTTGACCAACGACATTTCCTTTTCGTCCAATGCCTCGCGGATTTTGCGGATATAGCCTTCCTCGGCAAGCTGATAGATCGGCCCCGTGCCGCGGTCTATAAAGAAGCCGTTCCAAAGATCGGCAACATCCAGCTTGTAGCGGTATTTGACCGTTTCCAAATAGCCGAACACATCCATTTTTCCTTCCAGGTACGTGTTGTTAAACGAATAGCCTCCAATTGATACGTTCACGATTCCTCACTCCCGCTGATCAATATGTCCATCCCCTTCCATTATAGGACTTGAACGGCGCGAAATAGGGATATTTTTAGCGGCTTGCGGGGTAAATTTCTATTCGTTTGACTAGCAAGGCAAAAGGAACGTTCTCGAATATGAATGCGCTTTAAAAGGAACCGCCGGCTTTCTTCCCTGCTTAGGTGTTGGATAATGCCGATATGAGCATAATAAGAATGAAAAATGCCGCTCGCCAAGCCGAATCAATCTATATTCAAGATAATAATGATACATATTCGTTATTTAAGTTTTAAGGCCTGTTTATACTATAATGGATGTATAAGTAAGTTCTAATTTCCGTCCCTTGAACTTCAAAATCCTAGACGGAGGTATCTGTCGATGTCATCTGGCAATTTGCACAAGCAAGATCCCTGGGCTTCTTATTACGGGCCCAACCTTGGTTACGTCCAAGAACAATACGAACTGTTTAAACAAAACCCTGAATCCGTCGTAGCCGAGTATCGCGAGCTGTTCGAGCAATATGGCGAACCGCCTCAATACGCAGGCCAAACGGCAGCACCAATCGTTACCGCGCAAGCTTCCGGCGGCGCGGCAATCGATGCCAAAGTCCTCCAAAACCTAGTAGCGGCTGGTAAGCTTGTATGGAACATACGCGCTTTCGGCCATTTAGCTGCGGATATCGACCCGCTCGGTATCAGTCCGAAAGTAAGCACCAACATGCTGGAACTTGAAACATACGGTCTTACTGAGGCCGATCTGGCTGCCCTTCCGGCAGAGCTTGTCTGGACGAAAGCGCCTGCCGATGTTAAGAACGGCTGGGACGCTATCGAGAAGCTTCGCAAGGCTTACACCGGAACAATCGCTTACGAGTTCAGCCACGTTCATAACGAAGAAGAACGCGCATGGCTGAAGCAACGCGTAGAGAAAGAAAATCCGTCAACCAAGCTGAGCACGGAAGAACGCAAGAAGGTACTGACGAAGCTGTTCGAGGCTGAACAGTTCGAGGATTTCCTGCAGCGTACATTCGTCGGTCAAAAACGCTTCTCGGTTGAAGGCAACGACGTTCTCGTGGCCCTCGTCGACGAGATGGTTCATGAGCTGTCCAACGACGGCGTTAAACATATTCTGATGGGTATGGCTCACCGCGGCCGCCTGAACATTCTGGCGCATGTGCTTGGCAAGCCTTACAGCAAGATTTTCTCCGAGTTCCATCATGCGTCCAACAAAAAAATGAGCCCGTCCGAAGGTTCTATCGGCATCAACTACGGCTGGACCGGCGACGTGAAATATCACCTTGGCGCGAACCGCTCGATCGGTACGGGCGAAACGGTTAAGACCCGCATTACGCTTGCGAACAACCCAAGCCACTTGGAGTTCGTCAACCCTGTTGTCGAAGGCTTCACGCGCGCGGCACAGGATGACCGCACGGCACCTGGCTATCCGAAGCAGAACCCGGATCTCGCCGCAGCGATCATTATGCACGGCGACGCCGCTTTCCCAGGCGAAGGCATCGTAGCTGAAACCATGAACCTGTCGCAGCTTAACGGCTACGCGCATGGCGGTACGCTTCATATTATCGTCAACAACAAAATCGGCTTCACTACGGAGAGCCATGATTCCCGTTCGACGCATTACGCAAGCGACGTTGCGAAGGGCTACGAAATTCCGATCGTACACGTCAATGCCGATGATCCGGATGCGGTAATCGCAGCGGCTCGCATGGCAAGCGAATATCGTACGAAGTTCAAAAAGGACTTCCTGATCGACCTGATCGGCTACCGTAAATACGGTCACAACGAAACGGACGATCCGGAAACTACACAACCTACCATTTATAAAAAGGTAAAAGCTCATCCGACAGTCAGCCGTATCTTTACGGACAAACTGATTGCGGAAGGCGCGATTACCGAGCAAGAAGCGGAAGGCCTGAAGCAAGAAGTTATCGGCCGTCTGAAAGCAGCTTACGAGGAAATGAAGAGCCGCGAGGGCCAAGAGCCTGTTCATCAGACGCAAGGCCTGCCAAATGATTTGGCAACTGGCGATGCGGTAGCTCCTATCTCGGTTGAAACTCTTCGCGAGATCAATGCAAACCTGTTGAAATGGCCGGAGAACTTCACGGTTTATCCGAAGCTGCAGCGTATTTTGGAACGTCGCGCAACGGCTGTAAACGACGGCGAGAAAATGGACTGGGGCCATGCCGAAACACTTGCGTTCGCATCCATCCTGGCAGAAGGCAAGCCGATCCGCCTCAGCGGCCAGGACGTAGAACGCGCAACGTTCGCGCACCGCAACCTGGTGCTGCACGATGCCGAGACTGGCGACACGTTCTGCCCGCTTCATCACCTGCCTGAAGCGAAAGCATCGTTTGCGATTCATAACAGCCCGCTCTCCGAAGCAGCTGTCCTTGGCTTCGAATACGGCTACAACGTACACGCTCCGGAGACCATGGTTATCTGGGAAGCGCAGTACGGTGACTTCACGAACGTTGCGCAAGTATTGATCGATCAGTTCATTTCGGCCGGCCGCGCTAAATGGCAGCAAAAATCGAGCCTGATCATGATGCTTCCGCACGGTTACGAAGGTCAAGGTCCGGAGCACTCCAGCGCTCGTCTGGAACGCTTCCTGCAGTTGTCTGCCGAAGAGAACTGGACGGTTGTTAACCTGTCCAGCGCAGCGAACTACTTCCACCTGCTTCGCCGCCAAGCTTCGATCACGGAAAGCGATGCCGCTCGTCCGCTGATCATCATGGCACCGAAGAGCTTGATCCGTAACCCTCGCGTAGCCGCGGAAATTTCCGAGCTGAGCAGCGGTTCGTTCAAACCGGTTATCGAGCAAAAAGGTCTTGGCGCGAAGCCGGACCGCGTAGAACGTCTCGTTCTTGCGACTGGCAAAATGGCCATTGATATTGAAGAAGCGATCGAGAAAAACGGCGATCAAGAGCTGGATTGGCTGCATGTCGTACGCGTTGAGCAGCTGTATCCGTTCCCTGAGAAAGAAATCGCAGCCATTATCGAACGCCTGCCGAATCTGAAGGAAATCGTCTGGGTACAAGAAGAGCCGCAAAACATGGGTTCGTGGTTCTATACGGAGCCTCGTCTGCGCAAAATCGCGCCAGCCGCTGCAAGCGTAAGCTACATCGGCCGTCCGGAGCGCTCGAGTACGGCAAGCGGCTTCCAGCAAGTACACAGCTTCGAGCAGCAGCACATTTTATTGCAAACTTTAAAATACAGTCCGTCGTTGACATATAACACAGGGAGGTAAGCTCACGTGCAACAAATTATCGTACCGGCAATGGGTGAATCAATTACGGAGGGCACAATCTCCAAATGGGTCGTTAAAGTAGGAGACGCCGTTAAACAAGGCGACGTGCTTCTTGAGCTTGAAACAGACAAAGTAAACATCGAGATCAGCGCTGAGCAAGACGGCGTTCTGCAAGAAATTACGAAAAACGAAGGCGACACCGTTGAGATCGGTGAAGTTATCGGCACAATCGGAGCTGGCAGCGGCGCTGCCGCTCCGGCACCGGCTGCTCCGGCAGCTGAAGCAGCCCCTGCACCGGCAGCCGCTCCGGCTCCTGCAGCAGCTGCTCCTGCAACAGCGGTAGCCGTTGCTCCGGCGCCTGCGGCTGACAGCCACCTGAACGCTTCTCCTGCAGCCCGCAAGCTTGCTAGAGAAAAAGGCATCGACATCAGCGAAGCGCAATCGACGCTTGGACGCGTTGAACTTCGCCCTGCTGCTCCTGCACCTGCAGCAGCTCCGGCACCGGCTGCAAAAGCTGCTCAACCGGAATTCACATCGAACAAGCCTTACACTCGTACGAAAATGTCCCGCCGCCGCGCGACAATCGCTAACCGCCTCGTTGAAGCACAACATACGGCAGCTATGCTGACTACGTTCAACGAAGTAGATATGACAGCGATCATGGACGTTCGTAAACGCCGCAAGCAATCGTTCCTGGACAAACACGAAGTTGGTCTTGGCTTCATGTCCTTCTTCACAAAAGCGGTTGTTGGCGCCCTGAAAGAGTTCCCTCTTCTTAACGCGGAAATCAACAACGGCGATATTATCGCTAAACAATACTACGATATCGGTATCGCGGTATCGGCGAAAGAAGGTCTGGTTGTTCCGGTCGTGCGCGACGCGGATCGCCTGAGCTTCGCAGAGATCGAGAAATCGATCGTATCCCTGGCTAAAAAAGCACGCGACAACTCGCTGTCGCTGGAAGAGCTGCAAGGCGGTACTTTCACAATCACTAACGGCGGTACTTTCGGATCGCTCTTGTCGACTCCAATCCTGAACGCTCCGCAAGTCGGCATTCTGGGTATGCACAAAATCCAGCTTCGTCCGGTAGCAATCGACGCAGAACGTTCGGAGAACCGTCCGATGATGTACATCGCCCTCACTTACGATCACCGTATTGTTGACGGCGCGGAAGCCGTTCGCTTCCTTGTAAAAGTTAAGGAAATGCTGGAAGATCCAGAAACTCTCCTTTTGGAGGGCTAAAAAATTGGGCTGTACCCTTGGGTACAGCTCATTTTTTATGGCTGACGCGGTGTGGCTCGCTGATGGCCGTCGCTGCGTAAGTGAATATTCTTTCAATCGCTGTGCCTTTCGGGTTCCCTCAACAAGAGGTTTCAAGGTAGGAACCCGAAAGCCAAGGCGAGCGCTAACGCTTTTCAAGAACATTCACTTCCTCCGCGCCTTCCCGGCTCGCCACGCAATCAAAAAAAGGGCTGAACCCCAGGCTAAAAGCCCATGGGTTCAGCCCTTTTTGCTGCCGCTTATCGTTCCTGGCTGACAGCCCAGGAACGCTTGCTTTAAAGAGATTGCCTTTGCGCCGCTGGGCGAAAGGCAAAAGTACATTTAAACGATCGGCTTGGCGGATCGTTAGCTCAACAAAATGCAAAAATGCAGGTAAATCCAGCCAAATTATGCCTCACGGGCATAATGGGACAGATTATCCTGCATTTTTGCATCAAGATGGTTATTTTGCGCCGGTTAGCGCAAAACAACCTGTACTTTTACAGTACAAATGAAGGGTTGTTGCTTGGCTGACCAGCCAGCAACTACTAATAAAGAAAGGACTGCTGGGTCATCAGCAGTCCTTTACGGCCCACCCCACAGGGGCGAGCGACTTTGGAGCGGAGGAAGTAAATGTTCTGGAGAAGCGGAGCGTTCGCCTTGCTTTTCCGGTTCCCACCGCTAATACTCGTTCACGGAACCGGAAAAGCACAGCGATCGGAAGAACATTTACTTTCGTAGTGACATCACCATGCGAGCCCACCACTCTACTCCAGATAATGGACACGGAAAATCATATCCTGATTGTAGTTGCCGAAGCCTTTGCCGAACAACGTCAGGCCGCCGACATGGGCGGCATTGTCTTCGACGGCAAGGCGGAATACCCACTGATTGCGGTTTAGGCCAATCTGATCGATTCCGATATCCGAAATTTTCTGGCCATCAATGAAGGTACCGTTTTTCTGGACGCGGATGATCTTGAGCAGACCGTACTGATTAACGAAGTCCTGCCACCAAGTTGGTGTGTATTTCCCTTTGACTGCTCCGTAATCGCCGGGACTGGTCCACATGCCAATCCGGACGCCGTTGAGGGTAAATACGATATCCGATGGCCAATTTTCATTGTAGCCCGGTGCCTCGGAGCTGATCTCCAGCACAATCTCAAGATCCTCAGGCTGCTGGCCCGGCAGCAAATAATTCGGAATCCGATACTCCACGTATCCTTTGCCGAACCATAGAATGCCGGCATTCATCCGTTCAGGCTCGAGGAAATACCTCGGGTCGTCGAATTGGCCAATGACCTTTTCCGTTGTTGCAATACCGCAGGTCGGATACACCTCAAATTCGGTATAATGGCCGACCGGTATACTGATCTCGTGGGTTTTCTTCGGAGTGAAGCCGGGCTGCGGCAAATCAATCTGGATGCGAGATGCCGCGATTTCGCAAATTTTATGCGTGCCACCCTGTTTTCTGACCATCTTTGTCTGAATAATTCCCGCCTGCTCGAGTTTGCGGACATGCATCGTAACGATGGCGCTGCTCAGCCCAAGCGCGGCTGCCAGATCTTTGACATTCATCGGCTCAGCTGCACCGGCGAGAAGATCCAGAATATTTAATCGCACAGGACTAGCCAGCGCTTCATAAAGCGGAAGCCAGGCTTGATCGGTATCCGCTTTGATTAACATGTTTCACATCCTGTTACTGAAGTTTGATTCGAATGACGTTCCAGGAAGCTTTGCTAAGAGAAGCTTCAATCGTGCCGTTTTGTTCAAGCTTTGCATTTCCGTTCGCATGCGGCTTCACGTTATCCGGATTTGCCGCCGTATTAACGGCCTGCAGGTCATCATTCTCAAGGACAATATGCTCGATCACGCGGAAGGAGCCAAAGCTGCGAAGATCGATGTCAAACGTTCTCGCATTATCCAAGTCACGGTTAACCGCAAATACGGTTACTTCTCCAAGTTCCTCATTGTGCACAGCTACCGCTTCGACATAAGGAACATCGGTATAATCCTTGGAGTCGTATTTATCCGATTTGAGCAAAGGAACCAATACGGTGCCGCGGCCAAACAGGCTTGCATGCATATACGGATAATAGATGGATTGCTTCCATGCAGCTCCGCCATTCTCGGTCATAATCGGCGCAATGACGTTAACAAGCTGGGCAAGACATGCCATTTTCACCCGGTCAGCGCGTTTCAGCAGGCTGATCAGCATACAGCCAACCACAAGCGCATCCTCATGCGTATAAATATCCTCCAGCTGCGGCGGCGCGATGGACCACGGCTCGATCTTGCGGTCGCTCTCGTTGGAGTGGAACCATACATTCCATTCATCGAAGCTCAGGTTAATGTTTTTCTTGCTGCGTTTCTTCGCTTTCACATAGTCGGCCGTGGAAATAACCGTCTGAATAAAGGAATCCATTCCTAACGATTGAGCCAGGAAGTTCTTCGTATCCTTGTCTCTATTTCCATAATACTGATGCAGCGAAATGTAATCAACGTTATCGTAAGTCAGATCAAGCACGGTTGCTTCCCAATCCGGGAAGGTTGGCATGCCAAGGCCCGAGCTGCCGCAGGCCACAAGCTCAATCGTTGGATCCACCCAGCGCATGATCTTGGCCGTTTCATTGGCAATGCGGCCGTATTCCACGGCAGTCTTTGCGCCGATCTGCCAAGGGCCGTCCATCTCGTTGCCCAGGCACCACGTTTTGATATTATGCGGATCCTTGTAACCATGCTTAATGCGAAGATCCGACCAATACGAGCCCGAAGCATGATTGGAATACTCGATCAGATTGCGGGCATCTTCCGGTCCGCGGGTACCGAGGTTGACAGCCATCATTGCCTCGGTGTTTGCTTTTTTGCACCAGTCGATAAACTCATTAAAGCCAACCAGGTTAGGCTCGATTGTTCGCCATGCCAGCTCAAGCCGTCTAGGGCGGTCCGCAACCGGACCAACGCCGTCCTCCCAGTTGTAACCGGATACAAAATTGCCTCCTGGATAACGGACGATAGGTACGTCTAATCCTTTCACAAGCTCAAGCACGTCCGAACGGAAGCCCTGCTCGTCCGCGGACGGATGATCAGGCTCGTAAATACCGCCGTATACCGCGCGTCCCAAATGCTCAATAAAAGAGCCGTAAATTCGTTTATCTACCTCACCTACGATAAAATCTTTGTCAACGATCATCTTTGCACGGTTCGTCATAAGAGAATCACCTCGTGATAAATGTATAAATTAGAAACAATACTTATATTAAACACGACTCTTTGAAATAATTCAACAACAAATTCTAAGATATTTGGATTAACAATTTTATTAATTACAAAACAGTTCAACCTCAAAATACCCATTATTAAGAAGTTCAATATTGAGTCTGAAGCCGGTTTCGACTAAACTGGAATCAGAAGGTAATTTTCGATATGGTTCGCCATTCTTGCAGGAGATGAACTACATAATGCCCAGCAAAATTCGCTCATTCGACGATGCAGCCGGACATGTTCTACAACTTTTGACCCCCTTGTTTCATGTCGATACTCTCTTTATCACGGTCCGGGAAGGAACAAACCACCGGATCGCAAGTGCTTATAACCGCAAAGATACCCTCGTGCAAAGCGGAATGACTTTTCAATCCGACATCAGCGCAATTATTGGACAACGTTCCCACTATATCGTTCCGATATCAACAAGCGATTGCGTCGTTCATGGCGCTCTTTATCTGGTTGACCGCACTCCTTTGTCACCCAGCGAAGAGGAGCAGTCGATTCTGAATTCCATGGCCGCCTTGCTTGGATACACGATAGATTTGGAATTGGCTACAGTAACCGATAGTTTGACCGGCGTTTACAATCGAAGGTTTCTCGACGAGCTGTTTCAGCGGAATGCAGAGGTACCTCTAGGGGTTATGTTTATCGATCTGAATGATTTCAAGCAGATTAACGACCAATTCGGTCATGAGTTTGGCGACCTGCTGCTGGTTGAAATGGTAAACCGCTTGAAGCAGCAAATCCGGCACAGCGACCGGATCGTCAGGTACGGAGGCGATGAGTTTATTATCTGCTTCCAGAACTTAAGCGAGGATAACGGCGTTCGTACGGTATATGACAAGATCAACGCCGCTTTCCTGGATCCGTTTCTTGTTCAAGGCCAGCCCGTAAGAATTTCGGCTAGTATTGGAGTGAGCTCCAATCAAGGCCGGTACTCCAGTCTCAAACAGCTGATTACGGACGCAGACCTAGCCATGTATCACATGAAACAGTCAAGAAAAAAACCTTGAAGGCAGGAGCGCCGTACCTAGGCGCTACACCTTCAAGGTTTTTTGTTTTGGGGCTAACCGATGAGTCCGCCGAGCGCAGTCCATATCCCGGTAATGAGGATCAGCCAAAGCGCGATTGTTTTGAACAGCTTGTCATTCAGCCGTCCAACCGCCTTGATTCCGATAACAACCCCGATAATAAGCGCCGGAACCGCCCATCCTACCGTCTTCATAGCAGTCTCGTTAAGCAGTCCTTCGTACGCATACGTCCCAATCGTAATGATATTCAGGATTAAGGCATAAGCCGTAATGTTCGCGCGGAAAGTCATCTTGTCGAGGCCCTGGTTGGTCAAAAATAGCGCCACCGGAGGCCCGCTCATCGAGATGCTTCCGTTCAGAAAGCCGCTTACTGCACCTACGGGCACATAAGCCAGCCTGCCAAGCGGAAAGCTTTTGCCGCTCAGCATCAGGATGGATACGACGGCGACAAGCAGACCCGCCCCCAGCTTCAGCGCATTTGCCGGAACATACAGCAGCGCGTAGGTTCCAAGCGGCGCTGCCAGCAGGCTTGCGGCCAAAAGCGGCCAAATCTGCTTGATCCGGATATGCTTGCGGCTGCTGTACAGCACGGCAACGTTGGTGAAGAGACTTAACGCAACAACGACAGGGACGGCCTGCTGCATCGGTATCAGCTTCACCAGCAGCGGCATGGATATTAGAGCGAAGCCAAAGCTCGTTAATCCCTGCACAAAGCCAGCAAGCAGGACAATCATAAAAATAAATACCAGTTCATCTAGATGCATCACGTAATAAAAACTCCTGATTCTATTTAAGCAAGCGATAGACGACTTCAGCTGCCTCCGCGCGCGTCATCGAAGCTGCCGGGGCAAACCGGTCGCCGCTCCGTCCTTTTAACAGCCCATGCTCATAAGCCCATTGTACAGAAGGCATCGCCCAATCCGCAATCGACGATTTGTCCAGGAACGGAAGCTCTTTGCCGGCAATAGAGGATGCAGAAGCTGCTTTATGGGCAATTTCATAGGCTTTGGCCAGCATAACGGCCATTTCCTGGCGGGTAATCGAGCCGTTTGGCACAAACTGCTCCGCCGAACGGCCTTTCACAAGACCCGCTTCATAGGCCGCGGACACAGCTTCGGCATACCAAGCGTCTGCCGGCACATCGCTGAAGCGCGAGGCTTGAACGCCTGTTCCGGCAAGCTTTAATGCGCGAACAAGGATGGCAGTGAACTCGGCACGGCTGATCGCGCGCTCCGGTTCAAAGCTTGCGGCAGTTGTTCCATTAATAATCTGCTTCGCCGAAAGGGATTCGATTGCTAGTGCCGCCCAATGCGCGACAGGCACATCCGTATAGGATTTTTTTACTTCAAGCAAAGCGTAGCTGCTGAAATGCGCAACATCTGCCTGCCATACGCCATTTGCGAATTGCCCTCCAACATAATGGATAGATCCGTCCTCAGCGATATAATAGATACCCGTCAATTCCGCGTTTCCGCTTTGCGATGCCTTCATGCGAAGAGTCAGCGGACTGCCGAACTTGGACAGCTTCTCGGCATTGCCGGCTGCATCCGTTACCGACAACCCGAAGTTATAAACGGTGCCAAGCGCTCGGACATCCGCGCCGGTGCTGCCAAGCATTTTATCCGCAGCCTCCCCTGTAACGGGTACGAAGCTCACAGTAATCCTGCTGCCCGCTTCCGTCTTCAGCTTGCCAAGCAGCTCGGTCAAGACCGCGGAAGGAATAGTCAGGGACATGTCCCCCGCAGACAAGGTCACCGGCCCTTTCTTCAATTGATCATACAAACCGGAAGGCAAAACAGCCTGCGTTGTTCCCGTCGGCAAAGCTACCGTGTAACCGCCCTTGCCGTCAGCAGCCAATTGGGAAGAAGTAATGGCAGCAATGCCGTTATGGTTATCGCTTGATCCCCCGCTATTGCCGTTGCCTGATCCGTCGCTGCCGTTTTGATCGCCGCCGGAAGGAAGATCTCCTACTCTCACCAGCGCAATATCGTCCATATAGCCCCATGCTCCCGCCGGAGCATCCACATCAAATCCAATCGAGGCTTTGCCGTCCCGTACTTCGATAGTGCCAACCTTGTAAGAATGCCAGTCATTCCACCCGGTATTTACAACCTCAGTGCTGAACGTCTTCCCGCCGGATTTGGCGAACAAGCTTATCTTCTGCTCGACATATACGCCGCCGGACGCCGATGCGCGAAGCTCGTAAATGCCGCTCTCAAGATTCTCGAATGACTGCGTAACCGTATACTTAAATGCCGTTCCTAACCAATAGTTCAACGCATATTCGCCGGATTTGGCATTAGCCGCGTTATGCTCAACCTTTACCGCTCCGCTCTCCCCCGTAACCGTCCATGGCGCAAGAGCGCCGCTTTCGAAGCCAGGGTTTTGCACAACGTTAACCTCTGCCGCCTCGACCTTTACCAGCTCAAGCTTGTCGAAATACCCCCATGCTCCTGCCGGCCCGTTTACGTGAATACCGACCTTTACTTGGCCGTCCGTAACTTGAATGTCCTCAATCTTATATTGCTTCCAGACGTTGTATCCGGCATTCGTTACCGGAGTACTATGAGTCTGGCCGCTGGTCTCAGCCGTCAGAGAGATCGTCTGATCCGCATATTCCCCGCCGGAAGCATATCCGCGAAGCTCATACGTTCCGTTCGCAAGACCCGTTACCGTCTGCGATACCTGATAAGCAAAAGCCGAGCCCGACCAGTAATTCAATGCATATTCGCCGGCTTTTGCATTACCCGCATTATGCTCGATTTTTACGGCACCCGTATCGCCGGAAACCGTCCAATCCGACAACGTACCGCTCTCAAAGCTGCCGTTTTTCAGCAGATTCGGACTTCCCGTCACCGTTACTTCTACCGAGGTACGAAGATTTGTGCCCGCCACATTCCCTTGAACCGTAAACGTTCCCGGCGTACTCAACAGCTCCGGATTATAACTCTCCCATTCAACAGGTTTGGCTGCAATGGTCCCTTCGTTATAAAGAACCTTTGTATCTGCCGGCAGCGACAAGACGTCTCCCGTTGCAATCGTAACCGGTGTCGCCGGGTAAACGAGAATCGGATCTACGCCTGCGATGCTGCCCGGTACATATTGGAACGCGTTAAGCGAGTCAAGCGCGTTGCCGTCATAATCAAACATCGCCTGATTTTCCCACGCATTGCCTTCGCCTTTCTTCCAGCCTACACCCGGCAGCCAAGCCGGCTCCCAGTAAAATACGCCAAGGCCAAGTCCGCCTTGCACATGGGCAACGGTATTCAGCACCGTCTCGGTGACAAGCTTCTGATTCGCGACGGTTGCTTCAAAGCCAACCAGCTTTGTCTCGTTCTCGCCAACCGTATTGGGATGGTCATCGCCATTCTCAAGCGTATTGGCATACGACGTCTCGGCTACGACAATCGGCTTGCCGTATCTTGTGGCGATATCGTCCATATTGGATTTCAGCTGCTGGAACGTGCCGTGCCAGAACGGATAATAGGACATGCCGATAACATCGTAGTCTACATTTCGCGCTTTCATTGCATCAAAAAAGCTGCGGAATTTGCCGTTGTTGCCGCCTTCCGCCAAATGCAGCATGATTTGCGTCGTTTGACCGTTTGGCGTGGTGTCTCGCACCGCTTTAACGCCTTCGCTGATCAGCCCGGCAAGATTATCCATGTTGCTTGTCGACCCGTCGGGCAGCAGCATGCCGCTGTTAATTTCGTTGCCGATCTGCACCATATCCGGATAAGCATTCGCATCAGCCAGATCGCTCATGACATCTTCCGTATAGCTATAAACGGCGGTCTTCAAATCCGCAAAGCTTAGATCCTTCCACGCTGCCGGCTTCACCTGCTGTCCGGGATCCGCCCAGAAGTCGGAATAATGGAAATCAAGAAGCAGCTTCATTCCTGCCGCCTTCACCCGCTCCGCCATCGCAATCACATGTGCCTTGTCATTGTAGCCATCCGCTTGCACCGGATCATTCCAGAGGCGAAGACGGACATAATTGACGCCGTGATTTTTCATGATGGTCAGCAGATCCTGCTGGATTCCTCCATCATAAAACTTCACATTCTTATCCTCGAGCGCCTGCAGCGTCGAAATATCCACGCCTTTAATAAACGTATCGGGATCGGACAAATTGCTTTCCGCCGCCTCGGCTTTCTTCATTGGCC
The DNA here is from genome assembly GCF_037147795.1 of Paenibacillus sp. MMO-177. Classification (NCBI taxonomy): domain Bacteria; kingdom Bacillati; phylum Bacillota; class Bacilli; order Caryophanales; family Paenibacillaceae; genus Paenibacillus; species Paenibacillus sp. MMO-177. The sequence goes on from NZ_JBBCUR010000001.1 coordinate 428,803, forward strand.
CAACGGCCAGAAGCGATGTAAGCGCTAACGTAAATGTGAAAAATAAAAGAATGCTTCTTCTAGCTATCTTTTTCATCTTTTTTCCTCCCTTTTTGGGTTTTAAAAAGGAGGAGACTTTTGTCTCCTCCAAAGCTGAGAAAATGGTTCACTAGAGAATAGTTGGCGAAAGGAAAAGGGGTGTCCCCTGAGGAGCGTTAGCGTCCGCCTTTGTCTGCGGGAAATCTCCATTGGAGATTAAATTCAAATTTCCTGCAGACAACAGTGGCCGAAGGGGATACCCCGTTCCTGCACGCCCCAGCAATCTCTAACAAATCCTTTTCCCCAAGGCGGAGAGACAATCGTCTCCCCTTATTGAGCCGCTAAAAACGCGTCGATCTGGCTTTGCAGCTCTTTCTGCACCTTCTCGATACCAGCTGCTTTCAGCTGCGCGATCAGATCCGCTTGGCCTTTATCGATGTCCTTGATCAGGCCATACTCGAGAGGAATGGCATAACGAAGCATGACGTTGCCTACGTTAGCCACTTCATTTTTCACGTTTGCATCGTTGAATACAAAGGTCTCAAGCTTGAAGTGGTAAACCTTCTTGTCCCATTCCGCGGCAATCGCGTCTGCTTCAGCAGGGTACGATGCGTCTTTGCGGTTCAGCGGGGAGTTCGAACCCCAGTTGGAGAAGCCGGTGTAGTTCGGCGTGCCAGGCAATGCGTTAAACTTGTCATCGCCTACAGGCTCGTAGTTTGTGCCCGCAATGCCGTACATGAACAGGTCATGGATTTCTTTATCGTTTTGCAGCAGGTCAAGCACCATCAGCGAACGTTCCGCTTTCTTCGAACCGGCATGGATCGCAAAGCCGTTTTGCGTCGAGATTGCGGCGATTTTCTTTTTGTCAGGCGTCAGATCCGCGATTGCCAGCTCAACATTCGGCTGCTCGCGTTTCAGCTCCGCCAGGTTCATTGCAAGCGTACCGAGGTTATGGGAGTAAGAAGCCGTTTTGCCTGCTTTCATATCCTGCCATACGTCGTTTTTGTTGGACACGATATTTTTGGACCATGCGCCGTTGTCGGCCAGATCTTTATAATAAGCAAGAAGGGATTTGAATTCCGGCGTGTCGTAAATATTGAATACTTTGCCTGTTGGGTCGTCCAGCTTGTAAGCCAGCGGCATGCTGTAGTCGACCAGATTGAACTCATTCGCCTGCTCGAGCAGGACTTGATCAAGCTCATGCCATTTCCAGCCGTCGGCGCCTTTTGCGTTAAAGGCATTGATGCCTTTCTCGTTAGCCGCAATCGCCTTCAGGTAAGCGGCATAAGTCTCAGGGCTGTTAACCGGCTCCAGGTTATATTTCTTGCGCAGATCCTCGCGAATCAATACCGCTTTGTCCGTTACTTCCGGGTTGTTGTTCGGCACCATGTACTGCTTGCCGTTCACCTTCGACTGCTCCCAAGCAACCGCAGGCATAGCTTTCATCGTTTGCGGCATAAACTTGCTGAGCATATCGTCGGTCAGCTCCATGAAGCCGCCTTTAAGCGCTTGGTCGTTATAGAAAGCCCAGTTCGCTGTGTAGGCAATATCGAAATCTTCGTTTGCGGCGAACTTCAGCGGATATTTCTGCGTCCAGTCCGCCCAGTCGAGGAACTCGGCATCAACGGTAGCGTTAACTTTTTCTTTCAGCTTCTTGTTCAGCTCGCCGAAGACCGCGTCATAATCAACCGGTTTGCCGCCAACAAGCAGCATTTTGATCTTTAGCTCTTCTGATGTGTCAACCGCGCCGCCGTTAGCCGATGCCGTTGGCGATTGCGATTCTGCAGCAGGCGATTGCGTCGCTTCCGCGTTCTTTCCGTTGTTATTACCATTGTTGCTGCCGCATGCTCCAAGAACCGTAGCAGATAAGGCAACCGTTGCTGCCAGCATCATGACCGTTTTTTTGTTTCGCATGTGTATCCCCCTAAATAATGGTAGTCATATATGATAACCAGGTCGCCCTGAGGTCATCCTAACCTTTTACTGCGCCAAGCGTAAGGCCTTGCACGAAATACCGTTGAATAAACGGATAAGCGAGCAGGATAGGCCCGGTTGCGACAATCGTCATGGCCATCTTCAAACTCTCCGTCGGGACGTTGGTCGTAACGACCGCTCCCGATGCAACCATTGCTTTACGCATGCCGTCCATATTGCCAAGCATTTTGTACAGATAATATTGAAGCGGCATAAGCTTCTCGTCGCTCACAAACAGCAGCGCATTGTACCAGTCATTCCAATAGGCCAAAGCGATGAACAAACCGATGGTGGCAAGTACAGGCTTGGACAGGGGAAGGATCAGCTGGACGAAAATGCGGAAGTCCCCTGCGCCGTCGATCTTGGCCGATTCGGTAATCGCCTCCGGAATGCTGCTCATAAACGTCTTCATCACGATAATATAGAACACGTTCAGCAGCATCGGGAGAATAAGGACGATCAACTTGTCTTTCAAATCCAGATACGTAACGATCAGCATATACCATGGCACAAGACCTCCGCTGAACAATGTCGTAAAGAAGAAGAAGAAAGCAAACTGGTTGCGCCATCTGAAATCTTTCCGCTGCAGAACGTAAGCCGTCATCGCCGTTATGAACAAGCCGAGCAACGTTCCGATTGCCGTCACCGTAATGGTGACCCCATACGCCCGGAGCATTTGCTCCGGATATTTAAACAGAATGCTGTAAGCATCGGTGGACCACACTGCCGGTATAAGCTGATAACCTTTCTCCACGATGGAGCTTTCTTCCGAAAAGGAAGAGCTGACTACTAGTAGGAACGGTACAAAGCAGATGACGGCCAAGAGCGATATGAAAATATAACCGATAACTCGCAAGAGCATAATGTCCGCTTGACGTTTAACCCCGCTTTTCCCCGTTTGGGCAATTGCACTCATCTATAATCCTCCTTCGTAAGCATGTGCTTAGAACAATGCATGATCTTTGTCGTATTTGCGTACCGCATAGTTAGCCAGCAAGATCGTTGCAAAGCCAAGCACGGATTGATAGAAGCCTGCGGCAGCCGATAAGCCGATTTCGTTCGAGGTCGTCAGCGACCGGAATACGAAGGTATCAATAACATCGGTTGAGGAGAACAAGAGTCCGTTGTTGCCAACCATGTTGTAGAACATGCCGAAGTCTCCCCTGAAAATATTGCCGACTGCAAGCAGCACCAGAATAATGACGGTTGGGAACAGATTCGGCAGTGTAATGCGCCAGATCCGTTGGAACACGTTTGCTCCGTCAATCTCAGCCGCTTCGTACATCTCGTTGTCGATTCCCGTAATGGCCGCCAGATACATGACCGAGCCGTAGCCAATCGTTTTCCAAGCGGATACGAGCACGAGAATGACCGGCCAATATGAAGGCGTGTTGTAAATATCAACCGGCTGCATGCCTACTGCCTTCAGCAGCACATTCAGCGTACCCACGTCGTAGTTGAACAGGTTGTAGGCAATCGCGCCTACGACAACCCACGAGATAAAATATGGCAGGAACAGCATCGTCTGCGTGAGCTTGCGGAACCATTTGCCCACCGCTTCAAACAGGAATATCGCCGCCGCAATCTGCAGCACGTTGTTGACGATGATAAAGGCGATGTTATAAAGCGCCGTATTTCTCGTTACCATCCAGGCATTGCCCGATTCGAAGAAAAAGCGGAAATTGCTGATTCCGTTCCACGGACTTCCGAATATGCCGCCCGTGTTGTTGTATTGTTTGAATGCAAGCACAATGCCGGCCATCGGGATATAAGCGAACAGTATAAAAAAGAATACCGCCGGCGCCAGCATGAGCAGCAGCGTCTTGTTCTGAAGGGCGTAACCCCAAAATCCGCGTCGCTTCATTCGTTTTTCTCCTCCTGTATAATCTCTCTGTCTTATAAGTTAATTATATAAACCGAGACAGCCCTCCAAAATTAAGCCAAACTACAAAAAGTAATACTTAATCTACGATTTCGGCCAGAAAGTTTAGTTTATACGGATTGAAAAAAACAAAAGCCCGCAGGCTTGGAAAAACAGCCGCAGGCTTATGAATGAAGGACAAACGGACTAGATTTTATGCTTCTTCCGGTACTCGCCCGGCGTCATGCCGGTAAACTGCTTGAACTGCCGGTTGAAATAAATGATGTTCTTGTAGCCTACCCGCTCCGCTATTTCGTACACCTTCAGGCAGGGATCCGCAAGCAGCTCCCGAACCCGGTCCATTCGCCGTTCATTCAGCCAGTCGCTGAATAAGGTCCCCGTCTCTTCCTTGAACAAGGTGCTCAAATAATTAGGCGTAAAATCAAAATGCGCCGCTACTTCCTTCAGCGTAATTTTCTGCTCCAGCCTCTCGTCCACAAACGCCATAATGTTGTCGAACAGCTTGCGCTTCTGCTTCTGGCGCTTCACGTACAGCAGCTCGGACAGCTCAAAAAATCTTCTGCGCAGCCAGGACAGGATATCGTCTATCGTCTCGAACTGGAACAGAACGGCTGCCTTCTGCGCATCCCACTTCAGCAGCTCGTACAAATTCTCGTTTTGCTGCAGCAGATCGGCATGCAGCTTCGACGTAACCCGGATAATCAAGTCGTACGCATACTGCTTCTGGGATACGCTTTCGTTCTTGCCGAACAACTTCAGCAGCTGGTCATCTATGGCTACAAGGTCATAATCGAGAATCGCGGTTAGCATCCGCTCAACGTTCTCTTCGACATTCGGCTCCAGCTTGTCCTCACGCGGGGTGCCGGAAGCATCCTTGATGAGCCGGTTTTTGCCAAGCAGCCATTTCGCGCTAAGGGCCGCCTGAGCCTGCCGGAACGATTCGCGCAGCTCCTCCGTATCCCGTGCGGAGCTGCCGGCTCCTGCCGTGATCGTAACCGGGAAATGCCGGCTGACCTCGCCAACGAGCTCCTCCAGCATCGCGTTAAACCGGTCATCGGAAATGGGCGAGAGAATAACAATCCGCTGATCATGGCTGACCAGCACCGTACCTCCGTTATGATCGCCGACGAACTGCTCGATAAAGGCGGAGATGCTGCGGGTCTGGCTGCGCCGCTCCTGCTCGGGAATTTTCCACTCTACGTCATCGATCTCGATAACCGCTGCTGCAGCCCCGTATTGGAGGAGCGAGCCCAGGAACGGAGCGATATGCTCGCGTTCATGCTCTTCGGCCGCATCGGCCAGCCATTTGAGCATCAGCTCCCTATTCACCAGCGACAAGGCCTCCGTTACGATCGAATGCCGCTTCCGCTCGCTCTCGACCTGCTTATAGACCGTCTCCAGCATGTCATGCAGCTCCTGGTCTTTGACTGGCTTGAGCAGGTAACCCGAAGCGTTCATCTGAATCGCTTCCTTCGCGTATTGAAAGTCTTCATGGCCGCTTATAAAAACAACCTGCACATGAGGATTTCGTTCTTTCGCCTTCCGCGCGAACTCCGTCCCCGACATAATAGGCATCCGGATATCGGACAGAATAACATCGATCCGCTCATCCTCCATCAGCTTCAGGGCTTCAAAGCCGCTGCTTGCGGTACCTACCACCTGCAAGGGCAAGGGGCTGCCCGTTACCCTGCGCCGCATCCATTCCAGATCTATCGCTTCGTCATCTACTAGTAACACTGTAATCATGCCAGCTGTCTCCTTTGCTCGTCCTCAATCCCGGTATCCTGACGATCGATTGGCAGCAGAATGCGTACGGTTGTCCCGCCGCCAAACACGCTGCCGATCCCAATGCCGTACTCGTCGCCGTACCGCAGCTTGATCCGGTCATCCACGTTACGGATGCCGTATCCGCCCGACTGTCCCGGCTGCGCCATTACGGCTTTCAAAACATCCGGCTTCATTCCGATTCCGGTGTCAATGACCTTCAGCTCCACCTTATTTCCGACCGCTCTGCCGCTGATCCGAATGGCGATATGGCTGCCAAACCAGGCGTGTTTAAAGATATTCTCTACAAAAGGCTGCAATATCAGCTTAATGACCCTGCAATCTTCAAGTCCCCGTTCCATATCGATATGGACATCAAACTTTCCTGCATACTTAATACGCTGGATGTCCAGATAAGCTTCCACCTGCTCCAGCTCCTTCGCCAGCGGGATAAATACCTGGCCATCGTTCAGCGTAAGCCGGTAAAACTTGGCTAGCCCTTCAACCATTCCCGTTACCTTCTCCGCCTCCGACAAGTTGGCAAGGCTGCCTATCGTCGACAAGGTGTTGTACAGGAAATGCGGATTAATCTGCGCCTGCAGCGCTTCGAGCTCCGCCTGCTTTTTCTGAATGCCTTCCACGTATACCTTCTTGATCAGGTCTTGAATGTTCTCCGCCATATCGTTAAACGCGCCGGCAATATGAACAAATTCGTCATTGCCGCTGAAGCGCAGACGTTTCTGGAAGCTCCCCCCCTGGAAGGAACGGAGGAAAGTGACGATCCGTCTCATTTTTCGCCCGGACAATCGGGCCACCAGGAATCCGATAAACGACATCACAAGGAAACTGATCAGGCACACGGAGAAAATAACGCCGCGAAGCTTGGCCGCGTCTTTGCTCAGGTACTTGTTCGGAACAAGCGTCTCGATCACGAAGCTGGTGCTCGGAATTTTATTTTGCATGACAAGATAAGTGCCGTTGTCCTCTTCCGGCATGGCGCCCGTAGAAGCTGCCCCGTCCGTATGCCCATTGTCTCCCCGTTGATAGAGGACCGTATCGCTGCTAGTGTCCACCAGACGAAGAATGAGCCCTTCCTCGGTTGGAAACGCTTTAAAATCCCCCAGCAAATCATCCAGCCTCGTCGTAATCCGAACGTAACCGATAATCGTCTTGTAATCGGTATAAGAGACCAGCTTCCGAAAGTGGGAGATATTGTTCAAGGCCCGGTCGGTGTCGACCTGCAGCCAAATATTATCCCGGTCCGAATCCTGAATGGCATTGAACCACGACTTATCCGTAATCTCGCTGTACGGCAAAATATAATAGTCGCTGTCCTTAATCTCCTCGTACATGCTGTCTCCTTCAACCTCGTTCAGATAGCCGTTTGTCGTATAGACAAGGAGCCGGATATGATTGCCGTACAAATGAAGCGGCGCCTGAATCTGGGGTACGATCTCATCCAGCATCGTCAGATACGTCTGGAGAGGATCGCCTTTCTTCTGCAGCGCCCGCTGGAAGGATAAGCTGCCGAACAACGTATCGGACATCCGCTGAATCTCGTCGAGCTGGTAGCTCAGGTTATTTTCCGTCTGCTCCATCGCCGTCTTGATGTTTGTCTCTGCCATTTCCGTACGAGATTGCACCAGCATCGTATACGAGAAATAGCCGATGACCGCGTCCGTAACCAAGACAAGCAGCAGGTAGGAAATCATCATTTTATACGTAAACGGCATGAAGGTTCTCATCCGCTTCTCCATATTGCTGCGCCCTCCCAAGTCCTATCGTTCATGAATAGGGAAATCATATACGAATTTGTCGAATAAATAAATAGGAGATTACTTGAACGCTCAGGGCATATCGGCCTGCGAAGCCTGCATACAAATGGTATGAACGGTATTTATCAAGTACGGGGGGATAGCGGAATGAATCAGGATGAGATCCGTGCACTGGAATACGCCATCGATGAAATTACGGAAATCGCAACAGGTTTTGGACTTGATTTTTACCCGATGCGGTATGAGATTTGTCCTGCGGACATCATTTATACCTTTGGCGCTTACGGGATGCCTACGCGCTTCAGCCATTGGAGCTTTGGCAAAACGTTCAACAAGATGAAGATGCAATACGACTTCGGTCTAAGCAAAATATACGAGCTTGTTATTAACTCGAATCCGTGTTATGCCTTCCTGCTCGAGGGCAACTCGCTGATTCAGAATAAGCTTATTGTCGCCCACGTTCTGGCCCACTGCGATTTCTTCAAGAACAATGCCCGCTTCAGCCAAACGAACCGCAACATGGTGGAGAGCATGTCCGCTACCGCCGACCGCATTCATCAATACGAGATGGATTACGGCACGGAAGCCGTCGAGAAGTTTATTGACGCCGTTCTGGCTATTCAGGAGCACGTTGACCCGACCATTATTAAGCCTTATCAGCTGGATAAGACCCGGTATATCGAGCTGCTGACGAAGGAAAAATCGCGTTCCACGAAGCAGACGGCAAAGTCGGAATACGAAGATTTGTGGTCACTTGAGGAGATCGCCGAGTCGGCTGGAGCAGCCACTCCGGCGTCCAATCAGTTCCCTCCTGAGCCGGAGAAGGATCTGGTCTGGTTCATCGAGGAATATTCGCCAAAGCTCGAGCCTTGGCAGCGCGACATCATGTCGATGCTGCGCGACGAGATGCTTTACTTCTGGCCGCAGATCGAGACGAAGATCATGAACGAAGGCTGGGCTTCGTATTGGCATCAGCGCATTATCCGCGAGTTGTCGCTTACAAGCGACGAGACCATCGAGTTCGCCAAGCTGAACTCCTCCGTTGTTGTCCCTTCCCGCCATAGCTTAAACCCGTATTATCTCGGACTAAAGATCTTTGAAGATATCGAGAAGCGCTGGGATAAACCGACGAAGGAAGAGCAGGAGCGGTTCGGACGCGTGCCGGGCAAAGGCCGGGAGAAAATTTTCGAGGTCCGGGAAGAAGATTCCGACATCTCCTTCCTGCGCAATTATTTAACGAAGAATCTGACCGATGAACTGGATCTCTATATTTTCGAAAAGAAAGGCCCGGAGTGGAAAATTACCGATAAATCCTGGGAAAACATCCGCGAGCAGCTTGTCTATTCCAAGGTAAACGGCGGCTTCCCGAGCATCGTTGTCACCGACGGCGACTTCAATCGGGTCGGCGAGCTCTTCCTGAAGCATAACTATGAGGGAACCGAGCTTGACCTGAAATATGTTGAGCGTACCCTTCCTTATGTCGTGCAGCTGTGGGGCAAAAACGTCCATCTAGAGACCATCGTCGAGGATAAAAAGATCGTGTTCAGCTGCGACGGGAAGAAGACCAGCCGGAAGTTTTTGTAGAATTATGAAGTAAAAAAAGCCGCATTCCCATGCCTTATCGTGAGGCACCGGACTGCGGCTTTTCCCTATTAAGCGTCCTTCCTCCCGTAACTCCTCGCGAACTCTTTCATCTTCTTGTACGCCTGCGGGTCGAGCTGTTTGATGGGATAAAACTGCGGATGATTCGAGTTGACTTCAATAACCCAGAGGCGCTGCTTCTTGTCATAGGCAAAATCGATGCCCAGCTCATGCATGCCTTTGCGTTTGCCGCTGAGATGCTTTGCGATTTTTAGTGATTTCGACTTTAGCTGCGAGATTCGCTTCGCCGTCCTCGTTGGCGAGAGACGTTGTTCCTTCCCAAGCCTCTCCATCGTATACAGCTTGCCGCCCTGATAATAATTCGTAACGATCTTCTTCGGAGCCCCAACCTTCACCGCACAGCTGTTCACGGTCCAGGAACCTCCCGGCTTGCGCTGTACCATCACCCGGATATCGTACGCCCTTCCGTTCACCCGGTCGAGCGCGATGCCCTTCTGGATAATCAGCTTTCTCTCCGACTTCCTGCTGATATGGTCATATACGGCTTTGACTGAATTCAAATGACGGCTTAGCTGCTGCTTCTTCACGATATGCATGACCGTATAACCGGAGCCTTTCGCTTTCGCAACTTTAAAAATCCCCATCCCCTGCGAGCCCGTATCCGGCTTTACATAGACCGCAGAATGCTCCGCCAGCATCGAAGCCATATGTTTATGGCTAAACGATACGGTATGGGGGACAAGCTTCTTCAGGCTTTTGTGAGACTGCAAATATCGGCATACCTTAAGCTTTCCGTAGATGCTTCGGCTTTTGTACTTTTTCACATACATGGAATTCACCCTCCAATCACAGTGTATGTTCCGCCGGTTAAAGCCACTTGTGCTAAAGTGGATAGGCCTCCATACAACTGCGGTTGCAACCATTTGGCTCGTTTGCCCGTTAATTCGTTATTAGGAGAGTGGTGTCTCATGCAAAAAAAGGCGGTTATCCTCTGCTCAAGCCTGCTGCTTATTCTAGGATTAGGCGCAATAACCTATTGGGCGCTGACAAGGGATAATTCCCAATCGATTAATGGAAATGCGGACATCGACTGGGTGGATTTCGTTAAGCTTAACGGTCATACCTATACCGGCCTTTATGACGGCGTGCTTGTTAATCGAGACGATGTAACGGATGCCGTAGCGGGCAAGGTGAAGTTTAAGGTAGGGGATGTTGTCTCCAATCCTGACTACCGGACCAAGGAAGGCGATGCGGCTTTTCTCGCTATCGGCACGCGGCTGTATGAGGTAAAGGGTTATAAACCCGATGAGATCATTGCTGCGGAAGACAAGAGCAGAATTGGCGGATACCGCATCTATGTGGAAAACTCTTATTATAATACGCTTAACCAGCCCAGCTTTAAGGACCTTCCTATTGACCGGGTCAGCAAAATCGAATTGTATAAAGGCAGCGAAACCGCTCCGTACCGGACGCTTGCGAATCGGGAGCAATCGGACTTTATTCATCTATTGCAATCCGGCGAATATAAGCCTGCTTATACGCCGAACAGCCAGAACGGAGATCCGGCTTATTATTCCATGGTCTTCTATACGGATGAGCCGATCGCCTATTCCTACATTATTGCGGATGACGGCGACCATGTTTACTTTTACCCGTGGGATCTCAGTATTGTCGATAACCGGATACGGACATTACTGTCGGACTCTAACGAATCCTGATAAAACTAAAAAAGGGCTGCTCCCTGCCATAATCGGCATCCGGGAACAACCCTTTTCATGTTGACCGGGAGCTCCAATCATTCCTCCATTCGTTGCTTCGCGCTTGTCCATGGAGCCCTTCCCAAAGCACCAGTTATAGCGCGAATCGACGCAAAAAGGAATGACCTTCCCGATTCAGCTTCTATTCCGTAATTGTCTTCGTGTACGTACTGTTTGTTGTGATATAAACGGTTTTACCGTTTACTTTAATTTGATACCAGTAGCTGTTGGCTTTCTTGATCAGCTCGGCTTTTTGGCCAAGCTCAAGTCTGCCGACCGTGGACGAGCTCGAGCTCGCAGACGCTTTCAGGCTAACCCAGCCCTTTACCGTTACCACGTAAGTAGTCTTCTCATTGGAAGGATTCGACGGTTTCGGATCCGGCGTTGGCGTCGGCGTTGGTGTCGGCGTTGTAGAATCGCCGCCAGTTGATGGGCCTGTCCAAGCCGGAACCGGCTTTTGCGGCGGAAGCACATACGACTCAGGAATGATAGGCGCTTTAACCGTTTTACCTGCCATACCAGTAAATCCTGCCGCAGGGACTACGCGGCGGGCTTCCTTGAAGTTCTCGCCCCACCAATATTCCCAGCCGTCAACCGTGCCAAGCGCTGTCGGGTTGCCGTCCGAACGCGTGCCGATTACAACCGGCTGACCATCGCGGTTGGTTCCCATGTAAATCGCAACATGCATAATATGATCGGTTTCCTGCCAGGTCAAAATATCGCCAAGCTTCAGGTTTTCAATGCCGGTCAGCTGCCACTTGCCGTTCACCTTCTGTTTGCCTACACCGGCAACCTTTGTGCCAACCGTGTTGTAATTCGCGGATGTTCCTGTAAGATTAAAGCCGAAGTCGCCAAATACGAAACGGACAAAGCCCGAGCAGTCCTCGTAGCCGTATTTGCCGTAAGCATCCGAACCGCTGCCGTAAACCATATATCCGTTTTCCATGTACCAGATCGCGCGTTCGACAATTTGGTAAGCGAGAGTGTTTGACTGACTACCGTATTTCGCACGGAAATCGGCCACATTATAGAGCTCGTCCTTCACATAGCTATCTGCGTTTATGTACTCCTTGTATTTCTTTACTGCGCTTGCCGTGGTCCAGGCCGTACTTGCGTTTGCAATGCCGGCTGTCCCTAGTAAAGACCCGATAATAGCGAGGCTTAGTAATTGCTTTTTCATGTTTTTGTCATCCCTCCCACCCCCTATTAAAATATATGCCAACTCTCACCGCAATGACCAAAAAGTACCACTATTGATAGACGGAGCCAGTCTTACAGCCCTTTAATTTTCTAGCTTTTACCATTGTTTTTTGTTTGTGAACAGGAATGAAAAACACCTTCAAACCTAGCCCTGGACTAGCTTTGGCCATGCCCGGGAATCCGCGTCATCAGGCTGTTTCCCTTCATTTTGCAGGATAAAAATTCCTCCAAACATCATTTCCTCTATTACCAATTATGAGAAAAAATTTAGGAAAACTCGCCCATGAAAGCTGGATACCCGCTTATAGCATTTTCTCTCTATCTTCACTATAATTTTTCTAGTACCTACTAACGCGCAATAAGACTTCCGAGGTGATACCGTTGTCCAAAGATAAGTTCATAGGCTACCGGGTTATGTTTAACGTAGGGCCAAGATTTATGGTTCATGTCTATATGAAAGAGGAATATTATGAGCAGTGGCGATATACGCGGGATAAACGGATCACGGATGTTGTCATCGAAGAGGTTGAGGTCGAGCTCGATTATTTTCTTGGTTAACCGCAAAAATAAAAGGCTGCTTCCTCGGTTCGCATGAACTGAACCTGTGAAAGCAGCCTTATTGCTTATCCGTCATTGCATTAATCCTCGATTTTGCGCACATCTACCGTTACCATCAGCTTCTGTTGTCCGCTTCCGCGGTACACCCCTTTTACCGGCACGATATCCTTATAGTCGCGTCCATGCCCCAGCTTGACATACCGCTCGCCAACCGGCGATTCATTCGTCGGATCAAAGCTGCACCAGCCAAGCTGCGGTACATAAGCCTCTACCCAGGCATGGGAGGCCTGCTCGAAATCCGCGCTGCCGCCTTGAAGATCCCCGACAAAATGATAGCCGCTTACGTAACGGGCGGGAATCTGACGAACCCGGCAGCAGGCAATCATGAGATGGGCAAAATCCTGGCAAACCCCGCGTTTGCGCTCGATCAGATCGCTGGCTTTGGTTGTAACCGTCGTAGCTTCCGGGTCATAAATAAATTCGGTTCTGATCTTGCTGGTTAAGGAAATGAGCCAGCTCAGCACGCTTATATCTTTGCCTTCCTTCGCGTTAACGGTATCCGCATAATGCTCCACGTCAGCCGTTACATCCGCATAATTCGTCGGCAGCAGAAACTCCGCGAACCTGTTGGCCGCTTCCTCCGTCTCCAGCCATGCCCACGCCTCTCTGGCAAGCTTGCCGTTCAGCAGAGCGGCCTGCTCCTCCGGACTAGGCGCATGTCTCGTTACGACCGTCATCTGCGTACGGATCGTCAAGCGCTTATGCGGCGGGTTCACCGAGAACGAATGCACCCGGTTGCCGAAGAAATCCTCATAGCTGAAGAGCGAGGCATTCGGCTCTATGAAGATAGCCTGCTGATAGCAGGATTGACGTTCATTGGTGCTTGGCGTCAGCCGGATCTCATTGACACTGTCCGTCGCCGACTCCTCGTAATCGTATTGCGTCACGTGGGATATATTTAGCTTCATGCGCTTGCCTCCCCCATGCGAAAAAAGGTTTTGGCAAAAGAATGCCCCAGCATCTGGCACGCCTCCAGCAAATGACCAACGATCGATCCGTTCCGGTCGACGATCATATCGTCATGCTCCAGGCAAGCCAAGTCCGCCTTCACCTTCGCTACCTGGCGGATGATTCGATCATGGGCGGTACGCAGTTGATTATCCGACAGCTCAATCTGCTTCATATGCTCGTCGAGAGCATGGAAGGAGAAGTGAACGGAGCGCGGAAACGATTGGTTCAAAATAACGAATTCCACGATGGACTCGACCGACATTCCATCGGCATAATAACGGCGGAATGACTGATGACCGCTCAGCGATTTCAGGACAGCCTGCAAGTACGGGTAAGCGCCGGCATTGTTCCAGCCATCGCCAACGGCCGCATTGCCAACCGCTTTGATAATCCGCAGCGTATTCTCCGACCGCTCGAGGAAACGCCCGCATTCGATGAAATGCCATTCGTTCTCGCGAGGCATAACCGATTGGCACAAACCCTGGAACAGAGCCGCCCATTCCTTAATCCGCCCATAGAACAGATGAGGCGATTCCTTCATCAGGTCTTCCGGCTGTTTCTCGCGCAGCCATAAGTAAAAGGAATTAATCGTGTCCCACAGCTCGCTTGGAACCTTCTCGCGCAGAGTACGCAGGTTGCCGCGGGCATGGCTCACGCAAGAGACCAGCGAGTTGGCGTTGTCCCGGTCAAGCGTAATGTAATGAAGCACGTCTTGTTCGGTATAATTGCCGTATTGCTGCTCGTAAGCGCTTCTGCTGCCCAAAGCGTCTACAATCCGGGTCCACTTGCATGGAACCCCTTTGCTCTCGCCGTCTTGACCGCAAGCTTCAACGCCTAATTCATCCTCTGCCTGCAGGTGATAATGGACATCAATTAATCTTGCATGGTTCTCCGCCCTTTCCATATAGCGGCCGATCCAAAACAACGCTTCAGCGTTTCGGTTAAGCACAGCGATACCTCCGTTTCTGGATTGAAGCTATTAACGATTTAACACCCATGTATCCTTCACTCCTCCGCCTTGCGAGGAGTTAACAACCAGCGAGCCTTCCCGCAAAGCAACTCGGGTAAGTCCGCCGGGAATAACATGTGCGGAATCTTCCCCCATTAGCGCAAATGCCCTCAGATCGATATGGCGAGGCGTCATTTGCCCGTCGACCATAACCGGCGCACGCGACAGCTTCATTGTGGTCTGCGCGATGTAACGGCTCGGATCTTTTTTGATCTCCTCGGCGAACTCCTTGATTTCCTTGGGGGTAGCCGTTGGGCCGATCAGCATGCCGTACCCGCCTGAAAGCGAAGTTTCCTTTACGACCAGCTGGTCCAAATGTTCCAGAACGTAGTCTCGCTCTGCCTTCCGGGATAACAAATACGTCGGTACATTGTGCAGGATCGGCTCTTCTCCGAGATAATAACGAATCATATCCGGAACATAAGCATACACTGCCTTATCGTCCGCAACCCCCGTACCCGGCGCATTCGCTATGGCGATATTGCCTGCCCGGTAAGCGTTCATCAGCCCGGGAACCCCCAGCAGCGAATCCGGCTGGAAAGCAAGCGGATCAAGAAAATCATCGTCTATCCGGCGGTAAATGACGTCCACCTGACGGAGGCCTCTCAGATCGCGCAAATAAATTTTGTGATCTTTATAGACCAGGTCGCGGCCTTCAACCAAATGAATGCCGAGCTGCTGCGCGAGGAAGGTATGCTCATAATACGCCGAATTGTAAGAGCCGGGAGTAAGAAGCGCAATCAACGGATCCTTCTTCCCGTTAGGCGCGAGAGAACGCAAAGAACGTAGGAAATAGTTCAGGCTGCGCTCAATGCTTTGAACGGAAGAGGACAAGTATAAATCATGGAACAGCTCGCTCATGATGGTACGGCCTTTGAACAAATACGAGTAACCGGAAGGCGATCGGAGATTATCCTCGAGGACAAAATAGCGGCCTTTCTCGTCTCTAATTAAATCTATGCCGGAGGACGTGATATACACGCCTCCCGGAACGTCTAACCCCATCATTTCCGGGCGAAAATATACGTTGGATACAATCATTCGTCTTGGGATAATCCCGTCGGACACAATGCGCTGGGCGTGGTAGATATCGTGGATGAACATATTAAGCGCTTTGGTCCGCTGACGGACGCCGCGGTCCACTGCTTCCCATTCATGCTTGGGGATAACGCGGGGGATGTAGTCAAAGGGAATGGTTCTTTCCAGAGGTTCGCTTTGGTTTGGACTGTACAGGGTAAAGGTGATTCCTTCCTCCATCATGCGTTGATTAAGAGCATGCTGCCTCATCGTCAATTCCTGCGGCTTCATTCTGGC
The DNA here is from genome assembly GCF_037147795.1 of Paenibacillus sp. MMO-177. Taxonomy (NCBI): domain Bacteria; kingdom Bacillati; phylum Bacillota; class Bacilli; order Caryophanales; family Paenibacillaceae; genus Paenibacillus; species Paenibacillus sp. MMO-177. The sequence continues at coordinate 444,667 of NZ_JBBCUR010000001.1, forward strand.
GAACAGCCGATGGATATTGTCATAGTGGGGACGAACCGAAAAGTCTTTCTCGAACATTTCATCGTAAAATGATTGCGAATCGTAATAATGCGACTGCGACTGTTTGGCCGTCGACATGCCAACCGCCTCCTCCATGATGGTACAGCACCTTCCCTGATGCCTTCATTGATGACTACCAAAGTTGGCCCCAAGCCTTTGATGTTAATTTATCTAACTCGAATGTCTTGAAAGTTATTATGAAAGTAAATTTTTGTTAGATTAATCATACAAGAGTTGGGATTTCGTGTCAACTTATATAGCACGAAAGCAGGGCTTCTGCGCTGGCGAAGAAACCCTGCTTTATATCATATGCCTATTCTCTTGTTATGTATTCAATTGCCGCAAATCTTTTGTAACGGTATCCACGGTATGAACGAATACGGCAAGCTCCTGGGATCTTGCCGCCTGATTGCGGGCTTCGACCGAGGTTTTCTCCGATTCCATCTGAACCAAATGAATCTTCTTGTGAATCTCGTCCAGATTCGTCTGGATGGTTTCCAGCGCGGAACGCGAGTTTGCGGCAAGCTTGCGGACTTCGTTCGCCACAACCTCAAAGCCTCGTCCCATCTCGCCGGCGCGTGCCGCTTCAATAGCGGCATTCAGTCCCAAAAGATGCGTCTGGTCTGCAATCCCGCGGATCAACAGCCCCATCTCCGTGATACCCGCCAGCTCCTCCTGCAGATCTCCAAGCAAATCATGCGAGCGGTCTTGCGACTGGGAAGTGGACACGGCCGCCTCGGCAATCGATTTAGCGCCTTGGTCAAGCTCTGTCATCAGTCCGGCCAGCTGCTGCACCGACTCCGTAATCGTGGTGAGCATAACCGATCTTTGGTCAGCCAGCTCCTGAATCATAGCCTGTTCGGCACGGTTGTACGCTTCAAGCACCAGCTGCGAATCCAGGTTAAACATTTTGGACAAGGAGTGCAGCACGGAAGTCCATTTATCCGGAATCGCAAGCTGCAGCACAGTGGCCGCAATATCCAGATAGGTCATATAGCTTCCCAGATACCAGTCGGTCGTCAATCCGATCCGGGAATGGACAAGCCCGATCGTAATCCGATTCTCGATGTAATCCTGGTCAATGACACCGGAAGCCAGCGACAGCCAATAACCGCGTTGGGTCTGCTTAAGCCGTTCGATGGTGCTTACATTCGAGATAATATGCATCAGTTGCGGTTGTTGTTCAATGTTGTCATAGAAGCGGTTCACAACCTCTTCAACGACTTGCTCGAATATAGGTTTGCAATCCGCGAGCCGTTTCAAGTCCTCTTCCGTAATACGGGTATATTCCAACTGTTTGCGGCGTTCATCCGAGACTTTAATCATAGATCCGATCTCCCCCTAATAAGTCAAAAAGCCCTATAAAGATTATATCGGAAAATAAGGAACCGGCTTGTATGTATTCTTGTATTCTTCATGACAAGAGCATAGTTAAACAGCATACCACCCATTTGAATGTTCTTCCGATCGCATTGCTCGGGGATTCCTTCGGAACTATTCCAATAGGATTGGAATCCCCTCACAAAAGCGACCACTTAAAAACTTTCTGGAAGAAAGTTGCTTCGTAAGCTTAATCTTTCTCCGGAATCATTCAAAATGCTCCGTATGTATTTAACTATTTAAAAAACCAAAAGCGGCTGTGCGAGGGATTACCCCGCACAGCCGCTTTTTAGTTGAGAAATTAACGATTCAAGAGACTTCCCACATACCGCAGCAGCTCGTTTGCGCATACCGGGCAGTAGCCGTGTTCGTCAATCAACCGTTTGGTCACTTCGTTAATGCGCTTCAGTTGGCTTTCATCCGGCGTTTTGGTCGAAGTCGTAATTTTCACGATATCCTTCAGGTCGGCGAACAGCTTTTTCTCAACCGCCTCGCGCAGACGTTCATGGCTTGTGAAATCGAACTTCTTCCCTTTCCGCGAGTACGAAGAGATCCGGATCAGAATTTCTTCGCGGAACGCTTTTTTCGCATTCTCGGATACGCCGATCTGCTCTTCAATCGACCGCATCAGGCGCTCATCCGGATCCATCTCTTCGCCGGTAAGCGGATCTTTGATTTTGGTCCAGTTGCAGTAGGATTCAATGTTATCGAGATAATTCTCAAACAAGGTCCGGGCGGACTCTTCAAAGGAATAGACAAATGCCTTCTGAATTTCCTTCTTGGCCAGGTTATCGTACTCCTTGCGCGCTACCGAGATAAAGTTCAGGTATCTTTCCCGCTCCTCCTTCGTAATCGAAGGATGCTGGTCAAGGCCGTCCTTCAGCGCCCGCAGCACATCGAGAGCATTGATACATTGCATATCCTGTTTGATGAGTGCGCTGGAAATCCGGTTAATGACATAACGAGGGTCAATGCCGGACATCCCTTCCTCAATATATTCGTTCTGCATTTCCTTCAGATCGGCTTCCTTAAATCCTTCGACCTCTTCTCCGTCGTACATTCTCATCTTCTTCACAAGGTCCATGCCTTGCTTCTTCGTTTCCTTGAGGCGGGTAAGTATGGAGAAGATAGCTGCCGATTTCAGGGAATGAGGCGCGATATGAATATGCTTCATATCGCTTTGGCCGATCAGCTTCGTGTAAATCTTCTCTTCCTCGGATACTTTAAGGTTGTATGGAATCGGCATCACAATCATACGCGATTGAAGCGCCTCGTTTTTCTTATTGCTAATAAACGACTTGTACTCGGATTCGTTCGTATGGGCGATAATCAGCTCGTCGGCTGATATAAGCGCAAACCTGCCCGCCTTGAAATTCCCCTCCTGCGTCAGCGAGAGCAGGTTCCACAGAAACTTCTCGTCGCACTTCAGCATTTCCTGGAATTCCATCAGACCGCGGTTCGCTTTGTTCAATTCGCCGTCGAAGCGGTATGCGCGAGGATCGGATTCCGAGCCAAACTCCGTAATCGTCGAGAAGTCGATACTGCCTGTCAAGTCGGCAATATCCTGCGACTTCGGATCGGAAGGGCTGAATGTACCGATACCCACCCGGTTTTCCTCCGACACAAGCACGCGTTCAACAATGACATTCTCAATATCTCCATCGTATTCAACCCGAAGCCTCATTTGGCAAGAAGGGCACAAGTTGCCTTCAATACGGACACCAAGCTCCTTCTCGATCTCTGGACGAAGCTCATGCGGGATCAAGTGCAGCGGCTCTTCATGCATCGGGCAGCCTTTAATGGCGTAAGTAGCTCCCTTCTCCGTTCTGGAGAAACGCTCCAGCCCTTTCTTCAGCATCGTCACAATGGTTGATTTGCCGCCGCTGACCGGTCCCATTAGGAGCAGGATCCGTTTACGGACATCCAGCCTTCTGGCCGCCGAGTGGAAGTATTCCTCCACCAGCTTCTCTACGGCGCGGTCGAGACCGAATATTTCCTGTTCGAAGAACTTATAACGTTTCCTTCCGTTATCGTCCTCTACCCCAAAAGATTCAATCATCTCATAGACGCGCGCGTGCGCAGTCATGGCCGGGGTCGGGTCCTCTCTAAGCAGTTCGATATATTCTCTGAAAGATCCCGTCCACGCAAGCTTCTCACTCTCTGTCTGATACTCCGATATTCGCTTGAAAATGTCCATGCCGTGCCTCCTCCCATCGCTTCCGCAATCCGCTAGTTTTCATTCCGCCCGGGATTATCTCTACATCATTGATCGTGTGGACCAACTTTTTTACTGAAGTATTACAATCCTATGCTTAGTTATGTAGGAAATTGACCACTATTTTAGTCGGCAATCCGGCAAATAACGACAAGCATTTGCTATAATGATGGGAGAAAGAGGGGAATTAACATGGCAGTTAACAAGGAAGAGGAGCTGTACAGCCCCATCAAGGCCTACTACGAAAAGTTAGGTTTTACGGTAAAAAGCGAGGTTCTCCACTGCGATTTGGTTGCAATGAAACCGGATGGCAGCGAAGCGGTTGTTGTCGAAATGAAAAAAACGTTCAATCTCGCTTTGCTGCTGCAAGGGATTGAACGTTTACGCATAAATGATCATGTTGTACTGGCCGTTGAGCGCAACCGCAAGAAAAGCGGCGCCCACAACCAGCGCTTCAGCGATATCACGGAACTGTGCCGGATGCTGGGTCTTGGCCTCATGACCGTCACCTTCTTCAAGACCAAAGCTCCGCTGATCGAAATGCTTTGCGAGCCCGGGGAGATGCCTAAGCGCGGGATCCGAAGAACCCGCCAGGCCCGGCTCCTCAGGGAATTCCGGGAACGCAGCGGCGATTACAACGTAGGCGGCAGCACCGGCCGCAAGCTCGTCACCGCCTATCGGGAGAAGGCGCTTCGGGCAGCCTACGCCATGCAGCAGGCCGGCATTCTGTCGCCAAGCCAGCTGGCGTCGCTGACGGGCAACCCGCAAAGCGCTTCGATGCTTCGAAGCAATTATTATAGTTGGTTCGAGAAGGTTGGGCGCGGCCAATACCGATTAACGGCAGCCGGAGCCTTGGCCCTGGCGGAATATGCGGAGGTAATCGCCGAATGGAAAGAGACCTTCACCCTTCCGCAGGCATCCGAGCCGAAACCGGCAAAAGCAGCTGAAGCGAAAGCCCCTAAAGCCTCCAAAGGGAAGAAGACGAACCGCGCAAAGAAGACTTCTTTTAGCTACGAGCCGTAAATTCGCGAATGGCTTCCGCCAGACGCGCAACGCCAAGCACCGTTCTTTCCCCTTTATTATGGGTGAAATTAAGCCGGGCGGTGTTTCGTTTTGGATCATAAGCATAGAAGGCGCTGCCCGGCACAAAAGCTACGCCCTTCGAGACCGCAACCCGCAGCAGCGCTTCGGCATCCAGCCCCTCGGGAAGCTCGACCCACAGGAACATGCCGCCCTTCGGCTCGATCCAATTAAGCCCTTCGATTTCTTGCGCCTTGAGCAGGCTCTGCATCTCCCGCATCCGGCCACCGTACGATTCCGAAATAATGCGAATATGTTCGTCTAGCGGGAACCGCGCGAGCAGCTGGCTTAAGATCTGCTGATCCATCGTGCTGGACTGCAGGTCGGCCGCCTGCTTCGCTTTTGCAAGCATTTTGATTACGCGGGTATCGCCGATCGCCCAGCCGGTGCGAAGTGCGGGAGCTACGATTTTCGAGAAGGTGCTTGTGTATATTACAACGCCGCTTCCAACCTGCTGCTGGTCAAGCGCAAACAGGGTTGGGTATGCCTCATTCTCATCGTATTTCAGTTCGCCGTATGGATCATCTTCAATAATAGGCACTTGATGGCCGGCGCAAATGCGCAGGATCTGCTGCCTTCTCTCCAAGCTCCAGACATTGCCTGTCGGATTGCCAAAGGTCGGAACGGCATAAATAAATTTCGGCTTATGCTGTCGGACCAGACGCTCCACATCCTCCGGAATCATGCCATGCTCATCGCTTTCCGCCGCAACAACCTTTAAACCATGCAGTTCGAATACTTGCAGACAGGCTAAATAGGTAGGCCTCTCAACCAGCACCGTGTCTCCCGGTTCGGTCAACACCTGGACAAGCAGGCTGATCGCCTGCTGGGAGCCTGTCGTCACAATCATTTCCTCCGGCTGCACGTTCATTCCCTTCTGTGCCATTCGGACGCACAGCTGCTCGCGAAGCGGCAAGTAACCTTCGGTAAGCCCATACTGCAAGGCGCTTGTACCCGCCGAGATCGCGCGGTCCGCGGCTTCCCTGACGGCCTGTACGGGAAAAAGCTCTTCCGCCGGCAGGCCGCCGGCAAAGGATACGATATCGTTGCCTTGCGTCAGCTTCAGAATATCCCTTACGACGGATGACTTAACCTGCGTCATTCTTGATGCAAATCGAAATTCCATATTTTCCCTCTCCTCCCGCAACATAAATCCATGATTTGTACTGCCACTATTGTCGCATAATAAAAAGAATTCGCGCAAACTTAAACGTTTTCTTTTCCCTAATACTTGGTTATAATGAAGCTAGCATATCGGAGGTGCACAAAATGTCTATTACTTTCGTTATTGTTATGACAGTCTTTATTTTGTTCCTGACTGCCATCTTGACGTCTTCGTACAACGACGACAAGACCAAAGGCCTTTAAAAAGGCCGCGATGAAACGGCTGCAAGGCGCGTCTCATCCGAGTGAATTCTAAGCCATTTTTATAAGGTAAAGCTTATAAATTGTTAGAATTCAAAAAAAGAAGCTTCCCTTGTACTCAGGAGAAGCTTCTTTTTTTACTTCGTATGTTTGTAATAGTGCATTATGGATAATTATTTAATTAACGGTTGTGAAGCTGTCCCATTTCATTCATGCACGGCTCGCATAGATAACGGTCCTTGAATTCCTTCACATCTTCCATTGATCCGCAGAACACGCATCTTGGACGGTAACGCTCCAAAATAATATGGTCACCTTGCACCAAAATCTCTACAGGATCCCCTTCATTCATTTGATACCGTTTACGAAGTGATTTCGGAAGGACAATTCGCCCGAGTTGATCCACCTTTCTAACCACACCTGCTGGTTTCATCTTTTCACCTCTTTATGACTGGATTTGCAAGCTAACATGAAAACATAGCACAGTAGACTTTCGATGGCCTTTTTCGAATTCCTCCCCAAGCATGGATACTCCTTAATATTATGTAAATTCAGTCCATTCCCGGGAACTTGTTCTGGCGCAGGGCCTCATACACAATAATAGCCGCCGAGTTGGAAAGATTCAGCGACCGGACATCACCCGTCATTGGCATCCGCATGCAAGTTTCCAGATTCGCATCAATCAGCTCCTGCGGAAGCCCTTTTGTTTCCTTCCCGAATACGAAGAAATCTCCGTCTTGGAATTCAAACTCCGTATACACTTTTGTAGCTCTTGTACTGGCATAAAAGAATCTTCCGTTTGGATTCGCATCCTGCAGCTCCTTGAAGGAATCATGATACTCCACATGAACCGCATGCCAATAATCCAGTCCTGCGCGCTTAAGAGTGCGGTCATCGGTCTGGAAACCAAGGGGGCGTACAAGATGCAGATGCGCTCCTGTTGCGGCGCAAGTCCGTGCAATATTGCCCGTATTTGCAGGAATTTCAGGTTCAACCAAAACAATATGAAAAGCCATAACTGTACCAACCTCACATTCTATGTCATTATACACGAAACACTGCGTTCCCGCATCAGTGCCAAAGAGGCAATTTTTACATTAGGTTAACGTACTCTTAATCTCCGCATAAATGTCTCCCCTCATAATGAAAACATCATGTAGGAGGCAAAAGGAGAATAGATACGATGAAAAAGAAAATATTGGTCGTTGATGACGAGCCATCCATCTCCATGCTTATCGAATTCAATTTGAAGCTCGCCGGTTATGATGTCCGTTGCGTAAGCGATGGCGAAGCCGTATTCGAGATGTTAAAGCCATTCCGTCCTGACCTGATCGTACTCGACTTGATGCTTCCGAAGATGGATGGCATTCAAGTATGCCGCGAGCTGCGCAAGCAGAGCAACGCGGTGCCCATCGTTATGCTGACCGCCTTGCAGGATGTCACGGACAAAATCGCCGGGCTCGATAACGGGGCAGACGATTATATGACGAAGCCATTTAGCCCGCAAGAGCTGATCTCCCGCATTCAGGCGATTTTCCGCCGTATTCAGTCCCTTCCGGGTCAAGCGGAATCAACGACATTCGATATTGGCAGATTGACGGTACGCGCCGAACAACGCGAAGTGCTGATCGACGGCCGGTCCATTGAACTGACGCCAAAGGAATTCGAGCTTCTTCTTTTCTTATGCAAGCATAGAGGCAAAGTATTAAGCCGTCAGCAGCTGCTTCACGGGGTATGGGATTACCACTTCCTCGGCGATACAAGGATCGTTGACGTTCATATCAGCCATCTTAGAGATAAAATCGAGCAAAACGCAAGAACGCCCGAGTACATTATGACGGTCCGCAATGTCGGTTACAAGCTTCACGCCCCTAATATGGCCGATTCATCACTCGCATAAACACCCCTAACAATGAAGACCGCCTTTCCGATTACGGAAATGGCGGTCTTTGTTCACTTTCTTAACCGTTACGGCGCTGGAAGTCAGCCATAAAATCAGCAAGCGCTTTGCAGCTCTCGTGCGGAACCGCGTTGTACGTCGAAGCGCGCAGACCGCCAACATCGCGGTGGCCCTTCAGGCCAACAAAACCGTTTTGCTCCGATTCCTTCACGAACAGCTTCTCGAGCTCTTCGTTTTGCATACGGAATGTGATGTTCATAAGCGATCGGCTGTCCGGATGAGCGCATCCAACGTAGAAGCCGTTGCTATGGTCGATCGCGTCGTAGATCAGCTTTGTTTTGTCGCGGTTCAGCTGCTCCATCGCAGCAACCCCGCCGTTACCCTTGATCCATTTCAGAACCAGGTTAACCATATATACCGAGAAGGAAGGCGGCGTATTGTAGAGCGACTTGTTCTTCGCGTGCGTGTCGTAGCGGAAGATAGCCGGGATATTTTTCGGGCTTTCTTGAACCAGGTCATCGCGCACGATAACAACAGTAACACCGGATGGACCAAGATTTTTTTGCGCGCCGGCATAGATAAGGCCAAATTTGCTAATATCAATAGGACGGCTCAAAATATCGCTGGACATATCGGCTACAAGCGGCACTTCGCCAAGGTTAGTCGGGAATTCCTGGAACTGCACGCCTCCGATAGTTTCATTAGATGTCAGATGAAGGTAAGCGGCATTCTCCGGCACAACAAAATCATTAACGTTAGGCATACGCATGAAGTTGTCGTTTTCCGATGAAGCGGCAATGACCGTCTCGCCGATCAACTTCGCTTCCTTAATGGCTTTGTCAGCCCAAGCGCCTGTCTTGACATAAGCGCCAGAACGGCCCGCGGACAGCAGATTCATGGGAATCATGGCAAACTGCTGGCTTGCGCCGCCTTGCAGGAAAAGGACATGATAGTTATCCGGAATACCGAACAATTCGCGCATGAGTGCTTGTGATTCATTATTCACTTGCTCATAAAGTGCGCTGCGGTGGGACATTTCCATGATGGACATTCCCGCGCCCTGATATTCGACAAATTGCTCTTGCGCCTGCTGCAGCACCTCAAGCGGTAAAGCGGCCGGTCCTGCATTGAAATTATAGGCTCGTTTCATTTCCGTTACCCACCTTTTATTTTTGTTAACCAACTCACATGATATTGATTATGATAGCAAGTTTAACGGCTGTCTTCAAGTACATTTACATAATGTTAGTGACAAAAAGTCGAACGGAGAATAATCATATGGCAGAAAACATTCGGATTTTCACCGCAATATCTATTCCAGCAAACATTACCGGACAAATCGTTAGCCATTTGCCCGATTGGCAAAATCAGCTCGCGTTTCAGAAATGGGTTGATCCCCGGGACCTGCATATTACGCTTCACTTTATCGGAGACATGGCCGTCTCCTCTATTCCCGCTATCGAGGCTGCAATGAAGGAAGCCGCTTCCCGCTCCTCCATATTTCCTTTGGAGTTGTCGAAACTTGGCGGATTTGGCCGGGAGGAACGCCCCTCCGTCTTATGGCTGGGCTTAAAGCAACTGCCCGCTGGCCTGCACAGGCTCCACCAATCGCTTGGCCAATCGCTTCATTCGGGTATTGGGTATACGCCCGAGAGCCGCCCTTACCGTCCTCACGTTACCTTAGCACGAAAATATTCAGCTAATGAACCATGCACTGCCCGCAAGCTCGAAGAGCTCTCCAGCCCCTTTCTACAGGGTCAGACAGCCTTCGACGTCACCGAAATTACTTTATACCGCACAAGACTAGGCGAAAGACCTATGTACGAACCGCTTGCGATTGCACAATTCGACAAATGAAAAGCGGACTCCCGCCAGGGAATCCGCTTGAATAAGTGCGTTTCGAATTAGCAGCCGAAATACAGGCTGTACTCGTGTGGATGAATACGGATCGATACCGCTTTTGCTTCGCTGCGTTTAACGGCAACATAGTTAGCGATGAACTCTTCCGTAAATACGCCACCTTCAGTCAAGAATGTGGAATCCGCTTCAAGAGCGTCAAGCGCTTCGTCGAGTGTACCAGGTACGCTGCGGATTTCTTTTTTCTCTTCTTCTGGCAGTTCGTAAATGTTTTTGTCGAATGGACCGTAGCCCAGAGCAACAGGATCCAGTTTACGTTTGATGCCGTCCAGACCAGCAAGCAGCATAGCTGCGAATGCCAGGTAAGGGTTAGCTGTGGAGTCCGGAGTACGGAACTCGATACGGCAGCCTTTTGGCGTTACCGATGCGATTGGAATACGTACTGCAGCGGAACGGTTACCTTTCGAGAATACGAGGTTAACCGGAGCTTCGTAACCAGGAACCAGACGTTTGAACGAGTTTGTCGAAGGGTTCGTCAAAGCGATCAGAGCTGGAGCGTGGTGCAGAATACCGCCGATGTAGTGCATAGCCAGTTGGCTCAGGTTGCCGTAAGCGCCTTTTTCATAGAACAGCGGAGTGTCGCCGTCGAAGATCGAGGAGTGAACGTGCATACCGGAACCGTTGTCGCCGAACAGCGGTTTTGGCATGAAAGTAGCCACTTTTCCGTATTGGCGAGCTGTGTTGTGAACGATATATTTGTACAGCATGAGGTTGTCAGCTGTTTTAGTCAAAGTGCTGAAACGGAAGTTGATTTCCGCTTGACCCGCAGTTGCAACTTCGTGGTGATGACGCTCAACGCGAAGGCCAACTTCTTGCATCAGGCGAACCATTTCGCTGCGGATGTCTTGTTGTTGGTCAACTGGAGCAACTGGCACGTAGCCGCCTTTTACAGGAACTTTAAAGCCCAGGTTGCCGCCTTCTTCTTTACGGTTTGTGTTCCAACCCGCTTCTTCGGAATCAACATAGAAGGAAGAAGAGTTCATTGTGCTTTCGTAGCGAACTTCGTCGAAGATGAAGAATTCGGACTCAGGCGCGAAGAATGCAGTAGTACCGATACCAGTCGTTTGCAGGTATTCTTCCGCTTTTTGAGCGATGCTGCGTGGGTCACGCTCATAACGCTCTCCGTCCGGTGTATGAATGTTACACATAATGTTCAGTGTAGGATGATCTGTGAAAGGATCAACGAATACTGCTTCAGTATCCGGCATCATTACCATGTCGGACTCTTCGATACCGCGGAAACCTGGGATCGAGGAACCGTCGAATGCTACACCGTTTACGAAAGTATCAGCGTCAACTTCTGTAGCAGGAAGAGTAATGTGGTGCGCGCGACCAGCGAGATCCACAAAACGGAAATCTACAAACTGGATGTTGTTTTCTTGAATTGTGTTCAAAACATTTTGAACTGACATCAGATATTTCCTCCATTTCCGAACATTTGCTTAGTGTTGAACAGTTATCGTTCAATTTTCGTGCTAAACTATGAGGTAATTATAAAACTACGGTTTGGCATCGTCAATACTTATGTAAGGTATTTTTTATTCATATGTGAGGTATACTTACAAGTTTAAACATTTGTTCACAATTAAGCCTTTACATTCGATCAGAAAAGCCGGGAGGCCTTGTGTATCAAGGCTTCCCGGCTTTTTATTTTTTAAATCTGGATTAAATTTTCCATTCCGCAAAAGCAGCAGCAGGCTCTTTGGGAGTGTTAAATTGCTTGCCAACGATTGGAGCCAGCTTTTCTAAATCCTTTAATAAATTAGCGAATTGGTCTGGGAACAAGGATTGTACACCGTCGCCTGTCATCGAATTATCCGGATCTGTGTGCATTTCGACGATCAGACCGTTCGCCCCTGCCGCAACGGATGCCTTGGACATCGGCTCTACCAATTCGCGGCGGCCTGTACCGTGGCTAGGGTCCGAAATGACCGGTAGATGGCTAAGCCCTTGCAGAACCGGAATCGCGGACAAGTCCAGCGTGTTTCTCGTGTAAGTTTCGAACGTTCGGATTCCGCGCTCGCATAACATAACATTCGGATTTCCGCCTGCCAGGATGTACTCCGCCGCATTCAGGAATTCGTCATACGTTGCGCTGAAGCCGCGTTTCAGCAATACCGGTGTCTTAATGGTGCCAAGCTTGCGGAGCAAGTCGAAGTTCTGCATGTTGCGCGTTCCGACCTGAAGAATATCGGCATACTCGGCGCATACATCAACATATTCTGGTGTCATGACTTCCGTAATCGTGAGCAGGCCATGCTTCTTGCCCGCTTCCGCCATCATGACCAAACCTTCCACGCCAACGCCCTGGAAGCTGTAAGGACCCGTGCGAGGCTTAAACGCACCGCCTCGGAGCACTTGCCCGCCGGCTGCCTTGACAAGTCGTGCGATCTCATCGATCTGCTCAGGCGATTCAACCGCGCAAGGCCCTCCCATAATAACAAGGTTGTCGCCGCCGATCTTTACTCCTTTAATGTCGATTACGGTATCGTCCGGATGGAAGTCGCGGCTTGCCAGCTTGTAGGACTTCGAAATCTTTATAACATTCTCTACGCCTTTCATTTGGCGCAAATGCTCCGCAAGCGTCGGCTCGGCCTTGCCGATAATTCCGATAACCGTACGGTCAGTTCCTCTCGATACATGGGCCTGCACGCCCGCTTTTTCAATATGGTTCACAATTTCTTGGATACGCTCATCCGCAATATTCGGGCTAGTAATAACGATCATGTTCATCTCTCCTTTTTCACTTCAACGCTTATACGCTTTTATGCTTTGTGGCTTTTATGCTTTTACTTGTTAAAGCAAATATACACGATGGACTTTGGTTTCGTCAATTATTATTTTCTTAAATCAGCTGCTTGGCAGCTACGGAAGTGAATATTCTTACGATCGCTGTGCTCGATAGATTCCTTGAATTAACTATTCCAAGGTTGGAATCTATCTCACAAGGCGAACGCTCCGCTTCTCCAGAACATTCACTTCCTCCGCTGCAAACCGCTTGATTTACAAAAAACAATAAAAACTCAACCTAAAGTCCGGAGAACCGGACCGCACCTTCAAACCTCCTCTAAGTCCATCCCTTACGGTCCTGAACAAAATGGTCAGATTATTGGCGGGCGATATTAGCACAGCCGGACTCTGCTCAGTTTGACGCTTAATTCCACTCTTAACGATACGCGGCATCGTTAAGCTCTATCATTTAGGGCAGAGCAGCCCCCTTTACGATGTCGCACATCGTTAAGGCACAGCTATACCACTAAAATGGCCGCATTTTCCACGCCTTCATACTTCTTAATGATGCGCGGCATCGTTAAGCTCCACCATCTAGCGCAGTACGTCCACCTTTACGATGCCGCACATCGTTAAGGTACGGCTAAACCATGGAAATGGCAGGTTTTTCACGATTTTTACGCTTCTTAACGATGCGCGGCAGCGTTAAGTACCACCATTTAGCGCAGAGCGGCTGCCTTAACGATGCCGTGCATCGTTAAGGCACAACTAAACCACGGAAATGGCGCATTTAGCCAAAAACAAAATAAATGCGGTGCATGGAGCACCGCATTTACTCTATCTTCTATTAAGCTTCGGCTGTGCTGGAAGCCGATTTGGTACGAATGGTTGGAAGGAGCTTGTTCTTGTTGACGGTACGCTTGATCTCCCACGTGGAAGGGTCGTTATGGTCGTATTGCTCCAAATACGCGATAACTTCTTTTGTAATTGGAGTTGGAGTCGACGCGCCGGAGGTTACGGCTACACGGTCAATGCCTTTGAGCCACTCCTGCTGGATCTCCGATACGTCCGCCACACGGTAAGCCGGTACTCCCGCGATTTCCTGGGATACCTGCGCTAGACGGTTGGAGTTATTGCTGCGCGGATCGCCAACAACGATACACAGTTGCGCCTGTCCGGCTTGCTCCGCTACGGCTTCTTGACGCACTTGCGTAGCTAGGCAGATCTCGTTATGAATCTCCGCCTTCGGATACGCCTCCAGAAGCTTGCTCATAATATGACGGATATCCCATTGCGACATCGTGGTCTGATTCGTAATGATAATACGGCCTTCAGGCACGTTAAGCTTGGAAATATCCTCGACGCGCTCTATCAGATGAACGCGGTCAGGCGCCACGCCAATAGCGCCTTCCGGCTCCGGATGGCCTTTTTTGCCAATATAAATAATATGATAGTCCTCGGCGACTTTCTCCCGAATCAAATCATGCGTCTTGGTTACATCCGGACAAGTTGCGTCCACAATGGTAAGGCCTTTCTCGCGCGCACGGTTGCGGACCTCGGGGGATACGCCATGGGCCGTAAAGATAACGGTACCGCCCTCCACTTGCTCCAGAATCTCCAGACGGTTCTCGCCGTCAAGCGTGATCACGCCCTCTTGCTCGAAAGCTTCGGTCACATGCGCATTATGAACAATCATGCCAAGAATATAAATCGGACGCGGAAGGTCCAGGTTTTTGGCGGTTTGCAGCGCGAGCACCATGGCATCCACTACGCCATAGCAATAGCCGCGCGGCGATATTTTAACAATTTCCACTTGTTGCACCTGCTTTCTGAATAACGAAGGTTAGTCTTCGATTCGATCGGTTCCTTCTATTATAATCGAAGCAGGCTGGGGGGAAAAGTCTATTGGCAGCCAAATGACAAACGTGGACCCTTCTTCCTCCATCGTTGTGACCTCGATCGAGCCGCGGTGTTCATCGATAATCCATTTCGCGATGGACAGGCCAAGCCCTGTGCCAACGGTCTTGCCGCGCGATTCGTCAGCCCGGTAGAACCGATCGAAGATATGCGGAACCTCCTTCGGGTTCATGCCGATTCCGGTGTCTTTAATAATAATGCCAAGCTGGTTCTCCCGGCGTGTCGCCGACATCTCGATCCAGCCGCTTGGCGTATATTTGAACGCATTCTCAATGAAGATGAAGAGCAGCTGCTGCAAATAATCCGCATTCCCGTTTACCCGGTAACCGTCGAGCGCCGACAAATCCCCGATCCGCCATTCCGCATTCCGAGGCAGCAGCCCCGCTCTGCGGCCCACTTCTTCTACAATGGGCAGCATGGGTTGCGGTGTTTTCTCCATCTCGTAACCTGCATCCGCTCTTGCCAGAGCAAGAAGGTCATTAACGAGAGTGGACATCCGCCGTGCCTCCGCCGAGATATCCTGCATCGCTTCGTTTGACAGCTCCCAGCGCTCGGTATCCAGAGCGAGTACAATATCTCCCGCTTCACCCGGGTCAAGCGTCTTTGACCACATCCGCTGCAGCAATTCGATATTGCCGCGAATCGTCGTCAGGGGAGTACGCAGCTCATGGGACGCATCGGAAACAAACCTTCGCTGCGCTTTATAGGATTCGTCCAGTCCGTTATACGCCATTTCGATGCGGGATAGCATAATATTCAGGGTATAGACCAGATGGCCGATCTCATCCTTCGGACCTTCAATCGGAATCCGCACGCTTAAATCGGAACCGCTCTGAATTTGCTCGGTGCTGCGGATAACCCGTTCGATTGGCTGCAAGGCTTTCCGTGCAAGAAACAAGCCTACTGAGAAAGCAATCATCAAACAAATTACCGAGGATGCAATGAGTATTACGCGAAGTCCCGTCAAATAATTGGTTTCGCTCGCAACGACGGTTCCTACTTGGAGCAGACCAATGATCTCCCCCTCTTCAGTATTATTCGGAATGACCCTTTGGTAAATAAGGAAGGGGAGGATTTCCCCGCTATCGGTCTTTAATGTAGCTTTCACGTAGCCATTCTTCGGATTCGACTTTGCTTCTGGAATCGGAAATTTCAATCCGTTGCTGCCCAGTTCAGCGGATTGCTTGATAACACCTTCCGTATAATTAACTAATTGGACAAAGTAATTTTTGTCTACGAAGGGCGACTTCTTCTGCAAATTGAGCTCCATTTGATTTAAGCCGTATTCATATTTATAAACGTTATAGTCATTGGCTTGGTCACGAAGCTGCTCTTTGACATCAGCAAACGTATTCATATTAACGAAGAAATAAATAGCCAAGCACAATACGATCAATGTAGCCGCAAGAATTCCGGAAAACCATAAGGTCAGACGAAGCCTGATCGTCATGTGCTAATCAACCCTCTCCCCGCAGTACGTAGCCGGTTCCGCGCACGGTTTGGATAATCCGTTTGGCTCCGCCTTCCTCCAGCTTCTGGCGGAGCATCGCGATGTACACTTCAAGCACATTCGACTCTCCGCTAAAATCATAGCCCCAGATTTTCTCCATAATGGCATCTCTCGTCAATACCCGGCGCGGATTCTGCATAAATAAGAGCAGCAAATCGTACTCCTTCGCGGTCAGCTCGATTCTTCTGCCGGAACGGATCGCTTCGCGGGAATCCAGATCCAATGCCAGATCCTCGAACACAATCTTGTTGCTGCTGGACTCGTCCATCCTGTCCGACTTACGGCGCAGCAAAGCACGGACTCGGGCCAGAAGCTCCTCCAGCGCAAAAGGTTTGATCAAGTAATCGTCCGCGCCCGCATCCAGTCCTTTGACCCGATCCGAAATATCATCTTTCGCCGTCAGCATAAGAATAGGCACGGTGCTTCCACCCTCCCGCACGCGGCGGCATACTTCCCATCCGTCTACCTGCGGCATCATCACGTCAAGTATAAGCATGTCCGGATCCGCCGTTAAGAGAAGCTTCAGGCCTTCCATTCCGTTGCTTGCCGTAGACACCTCGTACCCCTCAAACGCAAGGCTTCTTCTAAGCAAAGAAGTGATTTTCTCGTCGTCATCCACAACCATGATGTGTTGTCTCATTCTCTATTCTCCCCCTTGTATAGCTTGTCTTTTCTAGAAAAGAAGCGCAGAGACTTTCCTCTGCGCTTACTTTATCGCTTACTGAGCGTTAAATTTGTTTTTGTCGCCAATTACGACTTGCAGATCCATTTTCTCGCCTCTGCGGATAATGTTCAGAACGGCTTTATCGCCTACCTTGCGCTTTTTGATCTCGTCAATCAGCGCCTGCGTGCCGCTGAACGATTTGCCGTCAATACCTACGATGACGTCGAATTGCTTCAGATCGGCAATGTAGGCCGGAGAGTTGTAGTAAACGTTGCTGACAATCGAGCCCTGCGCTTTATCCATGCCCAATTGCTTCGCAATCGCATCCGTTACGTCACCCAGCTCTGCGCCGATGAACGGAACCGGCTCTTTTGGCACTTCCTTGTTGTTTTTGAGCGTATCCAGTACTTCCTGAATAGTGCTTGTCGGAATCGCAAAGCCAATGCCTTGTGCCTGCGAGCTGACTGCGGTGTTGATACCAACAACCTCGCCATTCACATTCAGAAGCGGACCGCCGGAGTTGCCGGGGTTAATGGAAGCATCGGTTTGGAGCAAGTGTTTGTACTCGCGCGTACCGTCCGTATCTTGAATATCGATCGGACGTTCCTTCGCGCTAAGCACGCCTACGGTTACGGTATGGTCAAAGCCATACGGATTGCCGATCGCAACGACCCAATCGCCGATGTTGATTTTATCCGAGCTGCCAAGCGGCAGTGTAGGGAATGCTTTATCGCCTGTAATCTTCAGTACGGCAAGGTCAAGATTAAAGTCGGATCCCAGAAGCTGAGCCGTAAACGGCTTGTCGTAGCCTTGTACCGTAACTTCGATTTTATCGGAATCCGCAACCACGTGCTGGTTCGTCAGAATATAGCCGTCGGATTCGAAGAAGAAGCCCGTACCTATTCCCGCCGCCTGCAGATTGCTGTCGTCTTTCTTGTTATTGTCCTGCTGCTGATTCGCGTCCGGCGCATCCTCACCGAAGAACTGCCGGAAGAACGGATCGTCCAAAATCCCGCCACCGCCGCCGTTGCTTCGTGTTTGAGGCTTCACGTAAGTCTCGATCTTCACAACCGCAGGGCTCGCTTTCTCGAAAAGCGTAGCAATGTTATCCGGTCTTGCTGCCGCTACGGACGCGCCGCCATTGCTGCTTGCCGAGCCGGATGCCGTTGAGCCCGAGCCCGCGTTAGCTGTGCTGTCTTGCTTCGAGGAAAATACCGAGTTGCTGGTAAACCAATTGTTTGTATCCGAGGCGTACATCAGACCGCCCATCAATCCGCCAACCACAACAACGCCGGCGAGGAAAGAAACAAACATTCCTTTAATCGGGCTTTTCTTTCGCGGTTCGCGGTTCTGCCAGCCGCTTTTGCCGGATTGCTGGTTATAAGTAAATGGCCTCATCGGCACCGGAGGTGTTACTTCAACCTTTGGCTGCTCAAGCTCAGGCTCGCTGTCGCCGGATGCTGCCGTGTAATAATCCTGAGGATTAGACCGGGACGGTACGCTCGCTCCGTTATCATCTTGCGCGGAAGATTTGAAAGGCCCGTATGAATAATAGTAGGAAGTTTTACCCGGAGCTTCCGATCCTTCAGCTGTTGATGCTGTGTTGTCTTCTTCGCGCGGATTGTTGTCATCGTCACCGTTAGCACGATTCTGAAAGAAATCGTCGTATTTTTTGTTCTGATCGTCCATTTCCGTTCTCCTCCTTGATCTATTCCGTTAAAGCAACCGAATCTTTCATTGATCGGCGCTTAATTCCTGTATTCCTATCATGCACATTCTACCTTAAAACAAACTTAAAATGAATTAAAACGAACATAAAAAAAACGTCTGACGACGTTATTTCTATGCACTTTTCGTATGACTCTACCAAACTCCCCATTTCTGAATAGAGAGCTTGGCGTGCGATATTCTATTGTGGGAACAGTCTTTCGACCTCTTTAAGAACTTCCTTCGCCTTGCCGACCCATTTCTGGTCCACGCGTGCATCCGGATCCGAAGGCGCCTGGAACTGGTCGAATAACGCTCCTACTACCCGGGCGCTTGCTTCCGGGTCATTACCCTCTTGGTATTCGTGCCTCAGCACGTATGGCTGCGCGAACGTAATAATGGCATTCGTATCCGCGTTAACATCCACTACGCTGCCATTCGTCACTTCAAAAGGCAGTCGAAGCCAGACTTTATTCTCTTCATCCAACGCCCGGTCAAAGGAACCGTTTGTATAGTCCCAATTGCCGCCGAGCGAGAATTGGTGCTGCTCCAGCCAGTCTCTGGAATCGGTAAATGCTTGCTGACGGGCTTCCAGCGATGACGAAAGTGGAATCATGACAGTTCAGCTCTCCTTTGGCATCTCTTGCTTATATAACCGCTAAAGGATAATATGTCCCGCCTTTTGGCCCTTTATGTGTTTTTTACCCAGCCTTTGCGATGGGCCAGCACCGCCAGCTGCGTCCGGTCCTCCAGCTCGCACTTCATCAGCAGATTGCTGACATGGGTTTTGACGGTTTTTACGCTGATATGAAGCTCTTCGCCAATCTCTTTGTTGGAGCGTCCTTCCGCAATAAGCAAAAGCACTTCCTTCTCCCGCTCCGTCAGCTCCTCGTCTCCGGATTGGGCCGTACGCTGTCGCAGGCCTCTTGTCAGTGCTTGCGAGACATCCGCCGTCATAACCGGCATGCCTTTGACCGCCCCGTGAAGCGCATAGATCAGTTCCTCCGCCGACACGGTCTTAAGGACATAACTGACCGCACCCGCTTCTATGGCTCCGTACACCTTGTCATCTTCCAGGAAGCTTGTAAGCATAATGATCTTCAAATTCGGATATTTGGCGATCAGCTGCCGGGTTGTCTCAATACCGTCCAGGCCCGGCATCATCAAGTCCATCAGGACAACATCCGGTATGCCGGAAGGCAGACCGTCCTCCAGCATCGAGATCGCAGCTTGCCCGCTTCCCGCTTCAGCTACGACCTCGAATTTGGGCTCCAGCATTATATACGTGCGCAACCCCGTTCTTACCATATCATGGTCGTCCACAATCATAACTTTTAACGTATTAGTCCCGCTCATCGTTTTCATTCCTCCGCCACATTTTCGGTATCGTCACCTTTACTCGCGTGCCGCTGCCCGGCTTGCTTATAATTTCAGCCAGGCCGCCCAGCTGCTGGGCCCGTTCCTGCATCGTAGACAATCCATATGATCCTCGCCTTACCTGATCCGCGCGGAAGCCCGCGCCATCGTCCTGCAGACTAAGCACAACTTGCCGCTCATTCTCCGTCAGACTAAGCGAGCAGCTCTTTGCGCCGGAGTGCTTCACGACATTCGCCATTGCTTCCTGAACGATAAGGAACAACTGATGCTCCTTGGCTTCCGTTAGAGGCTCTGTCAACCGCCAGTCGAATACGCCCTGCAGACCGTTCTGCCGGCAATAATCCGGGAACCATTTATCAAGGGCCTCCAGCAGCGTGCGCCCTTCAAGCTCCATCGGCCGAAGCTGCGCGATAAAGACCCGCATCTGCTTCTGCGCAAGCGTAGACATCTGAATAAGCTGATCCAGTACGGAAGCTGCCCGTTCCCGGTCGATTTCCTGAAGCTTCGGCAGCGAGGAAGCACACATGTGCATGGCGAACAGCTGCTGGCTGACCGTATCATGCAAATCCCGGGCAAGCCGTTTGCGTTCCTCCTGAACCGCGGCTTCATTAGAAGCCGCTTGCGACATCACCTGTTCTTCCCCGGTCATCTGAAGACGCTTCATTCTCTCCTGCATCAGTTCGGCAAGATCGTTAAATTCGCGGTACAGCTCCGAAAAGGAAGAGTCGCCGGATTCCGTAATCCGAACATCGAAATTTCCGTTTACCGCTTGCTTCAGAGCAAGCTGAAGCGTATCGATCCGCCTCTGAATATGCTGGCCCGTCCAGTACCCGAAGCCTGCGCTGACAAGCAGAAAGACGGACACTGCGCCATAGCGCACTTCCGTCTGTGCATAGTCCCCGTCAGCTAACCCCACCCACACGGCGATTCCTAGCAGCAGCGCGGTTACGGAGGAAGCTACAAACATCGTGAGAAGCTGCCATTTGCCGCCGCGGAACAATCGAACGATCATAGCCGTCTATCCCACCTTCGTCACACGAACATCGCCGATGAACGTGCTAACGACGAGTTTGATTTTTTTATCCGTTTCCTCATAGTAAGGGGAATGGATGTTAATGCTCTTGAACATCCCGCCTTCCTTCTGGCCCAGAATCTTCACGTCGCCCGCAAAAGCGCTCGACACGACCTGTACGCCTACCTCGTAATCGTTGGGCACATAGACTTTGACATCGCCTATAAAGGAAGAAATGCAAATCTTCGTTTCGCCATACGGTATTTGAGCTTTCGTTAAATCCACGATGGTATCGCCGATAAAATGCGATATATTAAGCGGCTTCAGCTCCCAATAATCCTGGCCGATATGAATATCTCCGATAAATCCCGATCTTGATTGCGCATGCGGATCGTGGTTCCAATATTCAAAAGAGCCGTGCTTCGCCCGCTGACGATGCTCGCGGATATGCTCCTTTACCTGCTGCTTGTGCTCCCGGATATGACGCTTTTGTTCGTGAAGCTGGCGGCGCAGTTGCTGTTTCATATCATGATGTCTCATGCGATGCAGCGGTTCCTCGCGGTAGTCCCCGGCCGGCTCACCGCGTTCGTTCCTTTCGGCAAAGCCAGAGGCTTCTCCATCACTGCCGGATTCATCCATTCCGTCCATGCTGCCCGGCTTCGTCGGATCCGGATGAAGCGGCGGGGCCGACGGCACGTCTCCTTTGTAATCGGTATAAGCATTATACGATTTCCACTCGTCGTCATATTGCGGCGGTTCATGATGGCGGTGCCTCGGACGTCGCAAGAAGCTAATGCCTACCAGGATGATGATGATCGGCCAAGCATAGGAGAGGATGTCGCTGAACGACCAGGCGAACCATTCCAGGTTATGGCCCAGGAACAGAAAGCCGAGTATAATCATTATCCCCGCCCACCAGCCGGAGCCATGCCCCTGACGGCCCGCGAGCAGTCCGTGCAGACCGATCCAGAGCAGCACGACCGGCCAATAATTGGAGATAATCTCGCCAATACTAATGTCATAATCAATCACGCCCAGTTGTTTCAATAAAAAGAATACGCCAAGGGAAATGATGACAAGACCCGATAACAGCCGGTTTAGAAAGCTTCCATTCAATATAGTCAACTCCCTGCCTGTACTTCAAAATGTCTTATTGCTACTTAGTATAGCTAATGAATGAAGGGAGATAAAGGGACGGCCGATTGAACTTGGCATCGGTCTGGAGACCGAGTCTATAATGAACTGTTAGGTCAGTTGCCAACGTTTCGAGTCCATTCCATAAAAATATGTAAAAAAAAGTTAGACTGCGTTACAAAACATTACGCTAATACGTTGACATTACTTACTTCGGCTATTTATAATGGTGAGCGGATTCATAGAGACAGAGAAACCTTACATCAATAACGACTATGAACAACGGGAGTTGAATCAATGGATGTAGCAGAACTGTCGAGAGGGCTGGATACCATATGGGTTGTCTTGACAGCAGCAATGATTTTGCTGATGGAAGGCGGATTTGCCCTGCTTGAAGCCGGTTTTGTCCGGCAGAAGAATGCGGTCAGCATTATTATGAAAGTATTTGTCGATATTGTATTTGGCGCACTTGTCTTTTATTTCTTCGGTTTTGCCATCATGTATGGCAAAGACATCGGCGGCTTGTTCGGCTCATCCGGTTTCATGCTTAACGGAGACTTGTCTCACATCAGTCTAAATATTTCCCACGAAACCTTCTGGCTGTTCCAATGCGCCTTTGTTATTGCCGTTATCTCCATCGTATCCGGAGCAGTTGCGGAACGAATTCATTTCCGCGCTTATATTTTGCTTACGATCGCCATGACCGGTCTGATCTACCCGTTGTCCGGACATTGGATATGGGCGGTTAACGGCTGGTTAGGCAAGCTTGGCATGATCGATTTTGCCGGTTCGGCAGCCATCCACGCTCTAGGCGGATTTGCAGCGCTTGCCGCAACCTTGTTTATCGGTCCGCGGATCGGCAAGTTTTCGCCTGACGGCAAAGTAAACATCGTATCTCCTTCCAACCTGCCGCTCGCATCGGTTGGCGCTTTTATTCTCTGGTTCGGCTGGTTCGGTTTTAACGCCGGAAGCACGCTTAGCGCCACCAACGCGGCAATTGGCCACATTGCCGTAACAACCATGCTGTCCGCGGCATCGGGCGGCGCAATCTGCATTTTGTTTACGATGTTCCGTTATCGGAAAGCGGACCCGCCAATGGTTATTAACGGTTCTCTCGCCGGCCTTGTCGGAATTACAGCCGGTTGCGCCTTTGTTTCTGACGGCGCTGCGATTTGGATCGGCTCTATTTGCGGGATTGCGATGGTTCTGGTTACGGAATACATGGAACGCAAACAAATCGACGACCCGGTTGGAGCTTTCGCCGTGCATGGCGTAAGCGGCAGCATCGGCACCTTGGCCGTTGGATTATGCGCAATTCCGGAGCTTTCCGAAGGCGTCGGAAACGGCTACTACGGTTTGTTGTACGGCGGCGGGTGGAATCTGCTTGGCGCCCAGGCCCTTGGGCTTGTCGTTATTGCCATTTGGGGATTTGGCCTGACATGGGCCGTATTATGGCTGATCCGCAAAGCGATGCCGGTGCGCGTATCCAAAGACGAGGAGCTTGTTGGCCTCGATGTCGGGATTCACGGCGTTCCTGCATACAGCCAGGAGAATGATTTCATTGATGTAGACCACATCACAAGAAAGTAATAGCATAAGAAAAATAACGGCGTTCCTCCGAAGGGGAACGCCGTTTATTTATAGGTATAAGTATTATCGATATAGTTCATTAACCAGGTCTCCGGAGACGGTTACGATATCTGTCGGCGACGATACCTGAATGGATCTTGCATGCTCGATCTCTAGCCGGAGCGCGCGAACCTGCTCCATCGGTTTTTTAACGAAATGGATGTACTCAACGGCCAAATGATGATCCGGCTTCCGGCCGGACAATAACCGGCGCAACGTGGACATAGACTGGTAAGCCCGTTCTTCCTTCAGACGCCGCTTCTCATAACGTTCAACCATTTGCTCGATTTCTGCGATTTCCTGCTCTTTCTTCGCTACGTACGCATCAATAAAAGGCAGCACTTCAGCCGCTTTGCGATGATGGGTCGAAGAATGATTCGTATGGATAATTGGGTCGGTCATGTCAACTCACCTGTCTTCATTGCGTGATTATTTATTACATACCTAATCATACAACAAAGAATCGCTCTTGAAAACTCAATTTATGTAACATTAGAAAATTTGACAAAAACAATATTTTCAAGTCGATCGGGTTATCTTTCTGTTGCGAAGCGCCTTTCAATGCGGGGGAATCGAAAAAAAGAGGAACCGGAGACGGCTCCTCTTGTTGATTGGTTAAGTAGTTACTTCTGTGCTTTTTGATTCGCTTGGTTAGCTGTTTTACCAGCTGTAGCGTTTTGGTTGTTGAATTCTTCAGCGAATTCAGCATTGTACTTGTTGTTTTGAGCTTTGTTGTTTTTGTTCTTAGCCATGGTAGTCACTCACCTCCCCGTCCAACCTTAGTATGGCTGCGCGAAGGCTTATTATGCAGGACGGAACAGCACGGGATCATGACTCCAGATAGGTCTGCGGGATCGGTTTGCCCGCTTCTACGGCACGGTTAATTTGGTTCAGCCAGGACTGCGACAGCTTGCCGTTGCCCTTGCGAAGCACATGGACATCAACCGTTCTCTTGCCCCACTGCTTATATACATCTTTTATCGTCTCAAAGTATAGGTCGAGCCTGTTGCCTTTAATGGCCGAACCGGTATCCGCCACTACGCCGTAGCCATAGCCTGGGATATAAAGCAGCGTGCCGATCGGAAAAAGCTTTGTATCCGCCGCAACGGTCGATACCTGTCCCCTCCTGACTTTTACGCCAGAGTAGGTGATTCCGTATTGCGGATGACCCGGACGCTTTCCGGTCGACTCATAACCCGCGGTATAACCGGTGGCTACCACCTGAACCGTGGATATAGCCTGCTCTGCAATGGCTTCAACAGCCGCAGGAGCTTTCTTGCCATCCTTGCTCTCCTTCAATGCTTCATGAATCTCATGCTTGGCTGCGGGTGCCGCTGCAAGGCTTGAAGCCTCAGCTCCTCCTGTCAACAAGGCGGCTATCGCCAGGCTTGAAATTGTTTTTGTACAAGTAAAAAAGCTTGTGACCATTTGGGCAGCTTCCTCCTCAGAAGAATATTTCCCAAACGGTCCAAGCTTTATGCATGAGACTTAGATTGTTTTTGTTGCGATTTCTTTTTGCAGCAGCTCAACCAGCTCTGCTACCGGCTTTGCGCCGATATCGCCTTCGCCGCGCTTGCGTACCGAAACCGAGCCCGATTGAGCTTCGTTTTCCCCTACAACAAGCATATAAGGCAGCTTCTCCAGCTGTGCTTCGCGGATCTTGTAGCCCAGCTTCTCGTTGCGCAGATCGCTCTCTACGCGAATGCCAGCCAGCTGAAGCTTTTCTTCCACTTCACGCGCGTAAGTTTCGTAAGCGGTGGATACCGGGATAACCTTCGCTTGAACCGGCGACAGCCACAGCGGCAATGCGCCCGCGAAGTTCTCGAGCAGGAAGGCAGTCATCCGTTCCATTGTGCTGATGATACCGCGGTGGATAACGACCGGACGATGCTTCTTGCCGTCCTCGCCGATATATTCAAGCTCGAAGCGGTCAGGCAGAAGGAAATCGAGCTGTGCGGTCGACAACGTCTCTTCCTTGCCAAGCGCCGTCTTGATCTGAACGTCAAGCTTAGGGCCGTAGAATGCCGCTTCGCCTTCCGCCTCGAAGAATGGCAGGCCAAGTTCTTCGACTACTTCACGCAGCATGCGCTGCGACATTTCCCACATCTCGTCATTCTGGAAGTACTTCTCGGTATCCTGCGGATCGCGGTACGACAAGCGGAAACGATATTCCTTGATGCCGAAGTCCTCATAGACTTTGCGGATCAGGTTGACAACGCGTGCGAATTCTTCCTTGATCTGATCCGGACGGCAGAAGATATGCGCGTCATTCAGCGTCATCGCGCGCACGCGGTGCAAGCCTGTCAATGCGCCGGACATTTCGTAGCGGTGCATCGTGCCCATTTCGGCAATGCGGACCGGCAGATCGCGGTAGCTTCTCATGTCGCTCTTGTAGACCATCATGTGATGCGGACAGTTCATCGGGCGAAGAACAAGCTCTTCGTTATCCAGAGCCATCAGCGGGAACATGTCCTCGCTGTAATGCTCCCAGTGACCGGAAATTTTATAGAGCTCCACGTTGGCGAGAACCGGCGTATAAACATGCTCGTAGCCAAGACGTTCTTCGAGGTCAACGATATAACGCTCCAGCGTACGGCGAACCTTCGCACCGTTTGGCAGCCATAGAGGCAGGCCTTGTCCAACCTCGCGGGAGAACGTGAACATTTTCAGTTCTTTGCCCAGCTTGCGGTGGTCGCGTTTCTTCGCTTCTTCCAGGAAGTGCAGATGCTCGTCCAGTTCGGCTTTCTTCGCGAAAGCAGTTCCGTAAATACGCTGCAGCATCTTGTTCTTCGAGTCGCCGCGCCAGTAGGCACCCGCTACGCTAAGAAGCTTGAAGGCTTTGATTCGGCCAGTGGATGGCAGATGCGGTCCGCGGCAAAGATCAAAGAATTCGCCTTGGTCATACATCGTGATAACCGAATCCTCCGGCAGGTCGCGAATCAGCTCCAGCTTCAAATTGTCGTCAAGCTCGGTGAAAATCGCAAGCGCCTCTTCGCGGCTTACAACACGCCGGCGAATATCGAGGTTCTCGTTAACGATGCGCTGCATTTCCTTTTCGATCTTGGTCAAGTCCTCCGGAGTCAGAGACTGGTCCATATCGATATCGTAATAGAAGCCGTCCTCGATTACGGGACCGATACCCAGCTTCACGTTTGCGTTGCCATACAGGCGTTTGATGGCTTGGGCCATCAGGTGGGCCGTACTGTGACGGTACACTTCGAGGCCGTCCGCCGATTCCACGGTAACGATCTCGATCGCCGCATCGGATTCGATTGGCGAATATACGTCAACGACCTTGCCGTTGATTTTACCAGCAATTGCATTTTTACGCAGACCCGGGCTGATCGAGCCGGCTACTTCTTCGATTGTTGTTCCAGCCGCATATTCGCGAACCGCGCCGTCTGGAAAAGTAACTTTGATAGACATGGATTTCCCTCCTGAAAAAGTTGGCATAGCAGGCGGGATGAATGCAAAAAAAGCACGCATCCCGCAAAGGGACGAGTGCTTGATTACCCGTGGTTCCACCCTACTTCGACTGCTCTCTTGTATTCGAGGCAATCCTTGTATTGATCTGATAACGGAGACATCCGGTGCAGCTTAATAGCGGCCTCATCAGAAGGCCTCACGTTCAACCGCACAGCTACAAAGGGGTATATTTGCTGATGTCATGAAGGAAATTGCAGCCAGGTTTCCTCTCTCTGGGCCGACATTACGGGGCAAATACATGTCTTTGTCATTGCTTTTCGCATTGTTATGAGCATTATAACCGCTTTGTCCCTCATTGGTCAATAGATGCGGCTGTCAGGCTGGATGGTTCCGTTTCCTTCAAAGCATGGACTGCACGCCGGACATTGGGTACAGACCGATACGCGGTTGTCAAAAATCGTTTCGATCGTCCGGATGACCTGCATATCCTCTTGCCTCGTGTGGATCATAATATGCTTAGGCGAGACGGCAATCAGCGAGCTGATGACCATATCTTCGATATTCATCTCGGTCTCCAGCATCTCGGCCACTAACTTGTCCGAGTGGGGCTTCGGTTCGAAAGGCTGAAATTTTTCGTTGTAGAGGACAAACTCATGGCTTCCTTTATGCACGAGATGGACGATCGGCACTTTGGATTCCTGCAAGCCTACAAAATATTTCAGCAGCGAAATAAACTCCTGGTACTGTTTATCCAGGACATATTCATCCAACGCATAGTCTACAATTTCGGCTAGCTCCGTCCGGTAAGACTGAAGCCGGAAGGAAGTTAAGCCATCCAGATTCAAAGCCGAATTTTCCTGCAGGTAACGATCGATTTCGTCGGCAACCTTCGATTTGCGCCGCTGCCGGTCGGCATCCAGAAATCTCGTCCCGAGACCATCCCATTCGGTTCCGTGAAGCAGCTCGTGGCAATATTTTTCGATGACTGGCGCATCGATGGCGTGATTATTCCTGTATTTTCTCCGAATGATGGCCGCCAGTATGATTGGTTCCATATCGGTTACGATGAATTCGGCAAGCGCTTTGGAAGCCGCTTGAAACACCGATTGGCTATGGTCAGCCAGTTGAAAATACGGCAGGATCGCTTGGCAGCTAATTTCCTTATCGGATAGCAGCGTGTACGCAATAGCGTTTCGTTCGATGTTTGCGATATGTAGATCATTGGTTGTGTATTCCGCCATCAAGGCCGCTAATTGGGCAGCCGATTGCTCCATGTTCGAAGGCAGCGTTACGGTAAACAGCTCCATGAGCTCACCCCTTTCATTCCCCTTATAAGTATATGGCTGGGGGGTTGGGTATATACGAAAGGAGTGGTGGGAGATGATGGGGAGTGGCGGAGGTGTGTGCTGGCTTCTTTTCGGGGCTGACCAGGCTGGGATTTCACTGCGCGAAAGTAACGTCCTTCCGATCGCTGTTGTTTCCGGATTTCTTCGATTCAAGACGCGCTGCGGTTGAAATCCGGGAAACAAAGGCGAACGCTGCGCTTCTCCAGTACGTTACTTTCGCTCCGCTCACACCGCCACCCAGCGCTCATAAACCAAGCCTCACTCCGCCACTGTGGTGAGGCGAAGGTATTGTTAACTGCCCGTTTTCCTCGGGCAGCAATTTATATTTAACGGAGCGTTAAACTTTGCTCCGTTAAATTCGAAACAAATGACCGGAAGTAGTGGCTCAATATGCTCAAGCCCCCCCTTCAAAGTAGCTACGTTGGAGTTACTCCAGTAAACTCTCCCCTTTACAGGCTCATTTCAAGTTTACGTTGAATTCAGTCCAGCGTATTTTCTTTTTTTCGGGCAAATCCCTTTAATTAGCGCATTATACTGGAGCGAATCCAACGTATGGTCCTGCTGGGCATCACCAGTACATTTTTATTGGAGATAATCCAATGTAGACGATGGCGTTACTCCGTTGGCTGATGGAGATAAACTTTTTTTTCGAGCAAGGAGTTTGGAGCCGTTATCTTAGCACAACATGATCTGGCATTCAGCATGGAGCCGCACGCACACTGAAGCCAAAATAAAAAAGCATCCAAGCCCCTTTAACCGGGTCCGGGATGCTTATATCTTATTAGTTCTGCATAACAAAGTCTTTCGAAGCATGCTCGTTGTCATCGTACATCTTAAGCGTATTGTATTTCGTATCGCGTTGTGCCGGAATTTTGCCGGACTCGCGGATAAGCTGAAGAATAAGTTCGATGTTAACTTTGTGCGTGGTGCCCGCAGCGGATACGACGTTTTCTTCGATCATCGTGCTGCCGAAGTCGTTACAGCCGTACGAGAGCGACTGTTTGCCGATTTCCGGCCCCATCGTCACCCAGGAGGACTGGAAGTTGTCGATATTGTCGAGCATGATGCGGCTTACCGCAACCATCTTCAGGTATTCCTCAGGCTTCGACTTCTCCACCTTCCTCATGTTGGTGTTATCCGGCTGGAACGGCCAGCAGATAAACGCGAGGAAGCCTTTCGAATCGTAACCGTTCGCGATGCATTCATCCTGCGCATCGCGAATGCGGAGCAGGTGAAGCGCACGCTCCTCCGCCGTCTCGCCAAAGCCGTATACCATCGTTGCCGTGGTATTCATGCCGTGACGGTGCGCGGATTTCATGACGTCCATCCAATCCGTCCAGGAGCCCTTCAGACGGCTGATTTTACGGCGGGTACGGTCATCGAGAATCTCGGCGCCGCCGCCCGGCAGCGAATCAAGGCCGGCTTCATGCAGCTGGCGGATCACCTCGTCAAGCGACAGTCCGTCCGATACTTCCTTCATCTTCTGAATCTCTGCAGGCGAGAAGGAATGCATCGTAATGTCCGGGAAATGGCGCTTGATCTCGCGGAGCAGGTCCGTGTAGTAGGAGAACGGCAGATTCGGGTTTGTACCGCCCTGCATCAGAATCTCCGTACCGCCTACATCGATGGTTTCCTGAATTTTATTAAGTATCGTTTCGTTCGAGAGGACATAGCCCTCATTCGAACCCGGCGCGCGGTAGAACGCGCAGAACCGGCAATAAACATCGCAAATATTTGTATAGTTGACGTTCCGGCCCACGACAAATGTCGTAATCGGTTCAGGATGGCGTCTCAGCATCAGCTGATTCGCAACCTCGCCCATTTTTTCGATTTCATCGGATTCAAGCAGCGTTACGCATTCGTCGAACGTAATCCGTTCGCCCTGCAGCGCCTTATCCAAAATCTGGTCCAACGTAGACATCGCAAGACCTCCTTATCTTTCCGTTCTTAATAGCTATCAACTAATCCTATCATATCTCGTTCTTGTCCGTCATCTTTCGTATGTTACGGAAAAACGAAAAAATACGGCCTGTCGCAAACGACAGCCGCATTTTTCGCTTATTTTGAACAAAAATTATCCGCGCAGGGCAGCGTCCAGATCGGCAATCAGATCATCGATATCTTCAAGCCCTACCGAGTAACGGACCAGACCGTCCGTAATTCCCCGCTCGTAGCGAACTTCCCTTGGCATTGCCGCATGCGACATTTTGGCCGGGTAGGATAAAATGCTCTCCACCGCGCCAAGGCTGACCGCTACCAGCGGCAGCTGGACGCGGCTAAGAAGCGATGCAGCACGCTCTCCGCTGCCTACATCGAAGGACACGACAGCTCCGTAGCCCTTAGACTGCTTCTCGTGAATCTCGCGGCCCGGATGATCCTCGAGACCAGGGTAGTAGACTCTGGTAACCTCCGGATGATCATTCAGCCATTCAGCCAATCTGCGGGCACTGCGCTCGCTATGCTCCATGCGGGCTTGCAGCGTCTTCATGCCGCGCATCAGAAGCCAGCTCTCGTGAGCGCTCAGAACCGCGCCAAGTCCGTTCTGAAGCTGATACAGCCGGCGTCCGAGCGCTTCATCGTTTGTTACGGCAAGTCCAGCGAGCACGTCGCTGTGGCCGCTCAGGAACTTCGTAGCGCTATGAAGCACAATGTCAACGCCAAGCTCGAACGGACGCTGATGGTAAGGCGTCATGAACGTATTGTCGAGCATCGTCAGGAGGCCGTTTTCTTTCGCCCAGCCACTCACGCGAGCGATGTCCGTGATCTTGAGCGTCGGGTTGGACGGCGTCTCCATAAATACCGCTTTTGTATTTGGTTTAATCGCGTCTTTTACTTGGTCGAAATCCGTCATGTCGACAAACGTGGTTTCAATATTGAAACGGGTGAGCACAGCCGTAAGCAAACGGTATGTACCGCCGTACACGTCTTCCGTTACGATGACATGATCGCCTGCGGACAGCAGCATAAACGCCGTCGAGATCGCCGCCATGCCGGAAGCGAAAGCAAAACCTCGGGTACCGCCTTCGAGCAAAGCGATATAGTTTTCGAGCGCCTCGCGGGTAGGGTTGCCCGAACGGCTGTAATCATGATGCGGAGGATTTTGAATATCCGCCTGATGGAAGGTTGAAGCTTGGAAAATCGGCGCGCTGGACGCGCCGGTTTGTTCATCGATTTCAGCGCCGAAATGAAGCAGCTTTGTCGCAAAGTGGCGTCCGGCGATTTTTTCGGGATTATGTCTGTCGCTCATGGCGCTTAAGCCCCCTCGATTTCGCGTTTTGCCTCAGCCAAAGCCTGCTCCAGATCGGCAATCAAATCATCCGCATGCTCGATTCCTACCGAGAAACGAAGGAGACGGTCGTCGACGCCGATCTTTTGACGGATTTCAACCGGAATATCCGCGTGAGTCTGAACAGCCGGGTAAGTCATAAGGGACTCTACGCCGCCAAGGCTTTCCGCAAACGCGATCAGCTTAATATGACGGAGAATCGGCTCTACGTAACGGGCATCCTTCAGACGGAAGGAGAAAATGCCGGTGTTGCCCGAGGATTGCTTGCTCTGCACTTCATGACCCGGGTGATGAGGCAGCGCTGGATAATAGACATCCTCAACCGCCTCATGCTCCAGCAGATAATTCGCAATAGCCGTTGCGTTGAGCTGATGGCGTTCCATGCGAAGCGCCAGCGTCTTCATGCCGCGCATCAGAAGCCAGGAGTCCTGCGGTCCAAGAACGGCGCCAAGCGAGTTATGCAGGAAGGCCATTTGCTCGGAGAGCTCTTTTCCTTTCGTTACGATCAGACCGGCAAGAACGTCATTGTGACCGCCCAAATATTTGGTTGCGCTATGGACAACGATATCCGCGCCAAGCTCTATAGGACGCTGGAAGAACGGAGTAAGCAGCGTATTGTCTACAATAGTAAGAAGACCTTTGGACTTCGCCCATGCGGATACCCGCTCCAGGTCGGTAATCATCATAAGCGGGTTTGTTGGCGTCTCGATCAGAACCGCCTTCGTATTCGGCTGAAGCAGCTCCGACATGCCGTCAAGATCATTGGTATCTACATACGAAGCCGTAACGCCGTATCTGGACATGATTTTTTCGAGCAAACGGTATGTGCCGCCGTAAAGATCAAGCGAGACAATCAGATGGTCGCCTTGGCTGAACAAAGCGAAGATCGTGGTCAGAGCGGCCATACCGGAGCTACAGGCAAACCCTGCGTCGCCGGATTCGAGCTGAGCCGCCGCTTCTTCCAGAACGGTACGCGTCGGACTTTTGGTACGGGCGTAATCAAAGCCCGTGCTTTGGCCAAGCTTAGGATGGCGGAACGCCGTTGCTTGATATATCGGGAAGCTTATCGCACCCGTAACAGGCTCCTTCTCAGAACCGATATGCGCAAGATGACTTTCAATTTTCATAAAGTTCGTCCGTCTCCTTCGTCTTCGTCATGTCTAATTTATTATTTAGATACCCGCGCCCAGATCATAAGGCGTTTGTTGGTATACATAATAGTTCAACCAGTTCGAGAACAGCAAGTTCGCATGGGAGCGCCATGTCGAATAAGGAAGTTTTTCAGGATTATCTCCCGGGAAATAGTTCTTAGGAAGATCAATCTCCAGCCCTTTTGCTTTATCGCGGTCATATTCGTATTTCAGCGAAAGCGGATCGTACTCCGAATGCCCGCTGACGAAAATTTGTCTGCCGTCCTTGGAAGCTACAATATATACGCCGGATTCTTCGGATTCGGACAAAATATCCAGATCGCCAATCTTCTCGATATCCTCGCGGCGAACTTCCGTATGGCGGGACTGCGGCACAAAGAACATTTCGTCAAAGCCGCGGAGCAGGTTCACGTTCTGTTTCTCGGTTGTATGCGGGAACACGCCGAAAATCTTTTTGTCCAGGTCGTATTTCGGTACGCCGTAATGATGGTACAAGCCTGCCTGCGAGGCCCAACAGATATGGAAGGTCGAAGTGACCTGACGTCTGCTCCAATCCATAATGTCCTTCAGCTCTTCCCAGTAATTCACGTCCTCGAAGTCCAGATGCTCGACGGGAGCGCCGGTAATAACAAGACCGTCATAATACTGGTCCTTAATGTCATCGAAGGTTTTGTAGAACGACTCCAGATGCTCGTGCGACGTGTTTTTGGATGTATGGGTCTTCGGATGCAGCAGTACAATCTCCACCTGCAGCGGCGTATTGCCAATCAGGCGAAGAAGCTGCGTTTCCGTCGTTTCCTTGGTAGGCATCAAATTCAATATGGCAATCCGTAACGGACGGATGTCTTGATGGAAAGCGGTGCTTTCATCCATAACGAAAATGTTCTCATTGTTCAAAATTTCTTTGGCTGGTAAAGAATCAGGTACTTTAATCGGCATTGCGATTCACTCCTTTGCTCGAATATCGGCCTTCTCAACGCAAAAAAGACCCTTTCTGCCGTGAGAAAAGGTCGTGCGCTCATCAAAAAAAGAGCTCTCGCCTCCCTCATCTCTCAGAAACTTAAGTTTCCGCAAGAATTAGCACCGTGCTTACGCCGGTTGCCGGGCTTCATCGGGCTAGTCCCTCCGCCTGCTCTTGATAAGAAAGTGGTTCTATTCGGTTGTCGAAATCCAATTCTAATGTTAACTTTAATGGATTCTGCCATTCGCGTCAAGGACGTTATTAACATATGCTGTAGAAGGCCTTCCAAAAGGTCAGTCGGCCTATTTTTCCGCTTGAATGTAAAGCGTGTGCGGGAGTATACTAGACAAGGATTAAAAGCCGATTTTTCATGAAGAATAAAGGGTAAAGGAGTGCAAACGGAATGGAAGGCGATCGACCTAAGCCTGACAACAACCGAATACGGCAGCTGCCGGATCTATCGTTGCTCAAGCGGGCGTTTGCGTTTTAAGTCCGTTCTTTTGCTCGTTCATCCGGCAGCTCGTCACAAGAGAGGAGAAGCTCGGATGAAAATTCGTCATGTAAACAACGGGTTATTTACCCTGATCGAAGACATTAATGAGACGCTGGTTCCGGCTGCGGAAGGCTTCTATTGGATTGATGCCGACGTGGAAGATCTCGCGATCCTGCAGCCGCTGTTCGGCATGCATGATCTGGCCGTCGAAGACTGCCTGAGCGAAGAAGAACAGCGCCCGAAAATCGAAATTTATGAAAACCAATATTTTATTGTTATTAACAGTATCCGGTTCGATGACGAGGAGATTTTCCTCCGCGCGCTGAATATTTTTCTAGGCCGTCATTATATTATTACGATTACGAAGCAAAAGCTGAACGAGCTGCGCACGCTGAAACCCGTTCTCTGGGAGCAGGAAGTCAACCGGCCGGACTATTTCCTATACCATCTCGTCGACATCGTGGTCGACAATTACTTCCTGGTAGGCGACCGGATCGACAACCGGATCGAAATGCTGGAAGAAGATATATTAATGAATACGAAAAAAACGCATCTGAACGAAATCATCGGTCTGCGCGGCGAGATTTTGTGGCTGAAGAAAGTGCTTGGCCCGCAAAAGGATCTCATCGCCACGCTGAACAAGCGGGATTTGAAGCTGATCGATGACCAGCTGCAAAAGTACTTCAGCGACATCTACGAGAACGCCGTAAAAATCGCCGAGTCCTTCGACACGTACCGAGAGCTCATGGGCAACTTGCGAGAAGCTTATCAGTCGACCATCTCCGCCCGGGCGAACGAAATCATGCGCGTGTTTACCGCGATGACCACGATCTTCATGCCATTGACCTTTATTACGGGAATCTACGGGATGAACTTCGACTATATTCCGGGCATGCATATGCGCGGCGGATCCATCATCCTGCTTGGCATCATGCTGGCGCTAGGAGTAGGAATGCTGGTAGTGTTTAGGAAGAAAAATTGGTTATGAGTGTGGGGAGCCGCCCTGGTGTTGGGGCGGCTTTTTGCTGTGTGCTTTTTTGTGGATGGGACGGCGGGTCGGTCGGGTCGGTGTGCTACGGGGACAGGGGAGATCTCCTTTCAGCCGCTGTTGTCTACACTTTGCCTGAACTTAATGTTCCAAGGTTGCAAAGTGTAGACAAAGGCGGACGCTCCGCTCTTCAATGGAGATCTCCCCCTTACCCCTGCGCCCCTCCCCGACCGACCGCCCGCTCCCAGCACAGCCGCCCGCAACCCCCGGGCGGCTGTGCTGAGAGGGCCGAAAGGGGCTCAGGCGCTGCGCACGAGCCCGAATTAACAATAAGCGTGATAAGACCCCGACAGGGTCTTATCACTGCCACTTCCAACCCCCTTACAACACAATAAGACCCTTGTGGGGTCTTATCCCATTGCCAACTGACCGTTTTCGCCAGTTTCACCTTGCTCGCGTAGCCGATAAGACCCTCGCAGGGTCTTATCTCTGCCACTTCAACCCCCTAATAGCACAATAAGACCCTCGCGGGGTCTTATTGTGCTTCTCTAGAGAGAAAATATCTCTCGCGCCATATTAAGCTTCGTCGTACAAATTCGCCGACAGGTAACGTTCGCCCGTGTCGGGGAGCAAGACTACGATCGTTTTGTTCTTGTTCTCGGGACGCTTCGCCAGTTGGGAAGCTGCGAATGCCGCTGCGCCGGAAGAGATGCCGACCAAAAGGCCTTCGCTGCGTGCCAGCATACGGGAAGTGCGGTACGCGTCTTCGTTTTTGACCGTTATAATCTCGTCTACGACAGACGCGTTATAGTTGTCCGGCACAAAGCCTGCGCCAATCCCTTGGATTAGATGCGGACCTCTCTCGCCGCCGGATAATACCGCGGAATTAAACGGCTCAACGGCAACAATCTTCACGTTTGGATTGAGCTCCTTCAAGCGTTCGCCTACTCCGGAAATCGTGCCGCCCGTACCTACGCCGGCAACAAAGATATCCACCTGGCCGTCCGTATCGCGCCAGATTTCTTCGGCGGTTGTCGTCTTATGAATCTCGGGATTCGCGGGATTGCTGAATTGCATCGGTATGTACGAGCCTGGAATTTGAGCAGCGAGTTCATCCGCTTTGCGGATTGCCCCCGACATGCCCTCGGATGCCGGCGTAAGCACAAGCTCCGCGCCAAGCGCCTCCAGCAGCTTGCGGCGTTCGATACTGAACGACTCCGGCAAAATAATAATTAACCGGTAACCCAAAGCCGCCGCTGCAAAAGCCAGCGCAATGCCGGTATTGCCGCTTGTTGGTTCAATAATAACGGAGCCCGGCACAAGCTTGCCTTTTTCCTCCGCATCCTTGATCATCGCAAAACCAATCCGGTCCTTCACGCTGCCGGCGGGATTGAAGTACTCCAGCTTTGCAATAACTTTCGCAAGAGACTCTTGACTCTTATTGTAATGAGTAAGCTCGAGCAATGGTGTATTGCCGATCAGCTCAGTCAAATTACTATAAATGTTTGGCATTCATCATCGCACCTTTCTTTATTGGATCACTACCCATTATAGCATTTGCTTCGGAAGCCTGCTTATGCCATCTCTTCCTCTGCGGCTTCGCTCGCGCCTTTCTCCAAATTAACCTTCCATAATAAACCGATTCCGATTATAAAAAAGGCAATCAAAGATAATATCGCTACCCGGCTCGATCCGGTAATCGTCCCTACAACGGAGAATACGAACGGCCCCGCGAAGGAGGAGAACTTGCTGGACAGCGCCAAAAAGCCAAAAAACTCGCCCGTCCGTGAAGGCGGCACCAGATTGGCATAGATCGAACGGGCCACCGCCTGACTCCCGCCCTGAACAAAGCCAACCATAATAGCAAGCGCGTAAAAATGAATAGCGCTGGTCATAAAGAAGCCTAGCCCGACGATCAGGACATAAATGAACAAGGAATAATACAACATGCGCTTCGAGCCAAAGCGTCCGGCAAGCCTGCCGAACAGGAAGGTACACGGCCAACCGACAAACTGCGTAATAAGCAGCGCGATAATAAGGTCGCTTGTCTCTATTCCGATGCCCGCTCCGTAAATCGTTGCCATAACGATAACCGTATTGATTCCATCGTTAAAAAACCAGAAAGAAGCCATATATTTCAGCAGCTCGGGATATCGTTTAATAACAGAAAAGGTCTTTCCAATCCGCGCAAAACCGGCCCGGATGACTTCGCCTTTGCCAAGATCCGCGGCTGGTTTCCGGGTTTCCTTCACCCAGCGAAGAATCGGAATGGAAAACAGGAGCCACCAAATCCCCACCGTAATAAAGACCATTTGGGTAGCAAACGTTTTGCTTGGGAAGCCCAGCTTATCCCAGCCTTCGATCATAATAACGTTAATAAGCAGCAGCAGGCCGCCTCCGGCATAACCGTAGGCATAGCCCTGCGAGCTGACGCGGTCCCTTAACTCCTGCGGCACGCCGTCCGCCAGCATCGCGTCATAAAAGGTATTTCCTCCGGAGAAGCCTATGGAGCCCAGCACCATCAGGCTTGAGGCCAGAAGCCAATCTCCCTCCCCCGCAAACGCCATAAATACGCAGGACAAGACGCCAAGCAGCATAAATACGGATAAAAACCTCAGCTTGGAGCCCGTATAATCGGCAATCGCCCCAAGTATCGGCGACAACACGGCCACCAGCAGCATCGCAATGCTTTGCGTATAACCCCAATAGGTCTCGGCCCTGTTTCCCGCCAGATGAACGCCTGCGACATCGGAATAATAAACCGGCAGCACCGCTGCCATCATCGTAGTGGCAAAGGCGGAGTTTGCCCAGTCGTACATTTTCCAGCCACGCAATGCTCTATGATCCAGAACAAACGCCCCCAGTTTTAGGTATTGGCCATACTTCAGCAATAGTTCGACGGTCCCCCATTTATTCCTTTTAAATTGAATTGCCATACAAAAAATTAACATTCACCGTTTGCGGTCATCATGCTTCGGAAGCATCTTCTTAAGAATTTTTGAAGCTTGACCGCTTTTTTGCTGTAATCATCCATTTGCTTTATAATATATAGTGATCATGTTCGAGGGGGGATTGAATTGAATATTAGCCAGCTTGAAACGCTCCTCACCATATCCAAGACGATGAGCTTCCGCAAAGCAGGCGAGCTGCTGAATTTGACGCAGCCGGCCGTCTCTGCTCAAATCAAGACGCTGGAGGACGAGTTCAAGACAGTTCTCATCGATCGCAATCAACCCGTTACCTTGACCGACCACGGAAAAGTTTTTCTGGAGCATGCGGAGAGAATACTTGCGGTTGTTGAAGAATTAAAGCAGAAGCTGTCCGATCTGAATGCGATACCTCAAGGCCATATTGTTCTTGGAACAACCTCATCCATGGCCATTCAAATATTGCCCCGGGTGTTATCTTACTTCCAGGACCAGTATCCGCTGATCAAAACGACGATTCATACGATGCCGTCCTCGCAAGTTCTAGCCAGCGTAGAGAACGGTTCTGTCGATATGGGCATTACTTACATCTCGGAAAAAAATCCGAACATGGACACATCCATTCTTTATTACGATTCCTTTGTCCTCGTTGCTTCTCCCGCTCATCCATTAAGCCAAGTAGCGCATACTACGATAGATATGATCAAGGACTTCCCCTTTATCATGCTTGCGCCCGACACGCTGGGCCGCCGCTTCCTGGATCAAATCTTCAAGAAGAACAATATGCAGCCGAATATTATTATGGAGCTGTCGAGCAGCGAAGAAGTAAAACGAATGGTTGAAATAAATCTTGGCATTGCCGTCGTATCCAAACTGTCCATTGCCAATGAGTTGAAGCTTGGCTCGTTAAAAATCATCAAAGTCGCAGAGCTTGAGCCGGAGCACCCGGTGGCTGTCGTCTACAAATCCGGCCGATATTTAAATACAGCCATGCAGCAGTTTTTAAGCGACTTAAAAGGCATGCCTGAGCAATCATTTCTTGGCAGCGAGTAAACCATACTTACGAATCATTTCGTTTTCAGGAGGAACTCATCATGAAATTCGATTTGCATACCCATCACGAACGTTGCGGCCACGCCGACGGCATGATCGAGGATTACATTGTTGCCGCAATTGACGCAGGCCTTGAAGTTATCGGCATTTCCGACCATTCGCCGTATTTCGGAAGCGAGCAGGACCAGCCTTTCCCCGGCATCGCTATGGCCCGAAGCGATTTCCAGAGCTATGTAGACGAAATTCTTCGCCTCAAGGAAAAATATAAAGACCGTATTGAAGTGCTTCTTGGCATGGAGTCGGATTTCTTCCCGCAGCATGCCGATACCTATCGGGATGCCTACCGCAATGTCCCGTTTGACTATTTGATTGGTTCGGTCCATCAGGTGAACGGAGTGAGCATCTTTAACCGCAACCGCTGGAAAGGTTTGTCCGATAAGAAGAAGATTTCCGAAAAAGTCACGTATTACGAGCTTATCCAGCAATCCGCCCGCAGCGGCATGTTCGATATATTGGGCCATATCGATGCAATGAAGGGGTATTATCCGGCCTTCTCCGACATTCCGGCCGATGACGTAATTGACGAAACCCTTCGTGTTATCGCCCAATGCGACGTTGCCATTGAGATCAACACTTCCGGCGGCACCAAGGATGTCGGCGGGTGGTACCCTTCCGACGCGATTCTCGAGAGAGCGCTTCATTTTGGAGTGAATGTCACGTTTGGCTCTGACGCCCATAAGCCAAGCCGAATTGGCGAAAATTTCGAGCTTGTTCGCAAGCGGCTGAAGGAAATCGGTTTCTCGAAGTGGGTGTTCTACCGCAAGCGCCAGCAAATCATCGTTCCGTTGTAATAAAAGAGATCCCGGCTTTGCCTTCGCGGCAAAGCTTTTTTTGTTTTGAACTTTTCCGTTTTCGGACAAAAAAAGTGGACCTGTGCGCTCACAGGTCCAAAATCGATATATTAAAAGGGGGTCTTGTTTATTATAATAGCCTAATAATATGTTTGTACCGTAACAGAACTATTTCAATTGTGTAACAAATTCAGGTAGGAGATGACAATAAATGTGGCTGGCAATCGCAGTCGGCAGCGCGATGCTGTTTGGACTGGCAGGCTGGTGGATGAAGGTAAGTCAAATGCGCAAGGGACATGTCTCGGTCATGTTGTTTGGGCTATACGCCTCGGGAACGGCAGGCTTTGGCATTCATGCAGCCGTAGAAGGTACAATCCCTCAATTAAGCGATTACCGGATATGGCTGGCCGGAATCATTATCGGGGCAGGCTCTGCTCTTGGCAATGCTCTATTTATGAAGGCGCTGGATTATGGCCCCGCTGCGTTAACGTCCCCGCTTACTAACATGAATATCGTGCTTGTCATTGCGCTTGGTACATTATATTACGGTGAGACGCTGCATTATACGGAAGCATCGGGGATCGTATTGCTGCTTGCTGCCGTTGTTTTGATTTCGTATAAAAAACAATCTGCTCCCTCTTCCGTACAACCGCAATGGTACCTGTACGTAACCGCTGCTATCTTGTTCTTTACATTCCGCAATGCCGGATTA
Source organism: Paenibacillus sp. MMO-177 (assembly GCF_037147795.1). NCBI lineage: Bacteria > Bacillati > Bacillota > Bacilli > Caryophanales > Paenibacillaceae > Paenibacillus > Paenibacillus sp. MMO-177. The sequence continues at coordinate 485,437 of NZ_JBBCUR010000001.1, forward strand.
AAAGTAACCGAAGAGCTGGGATTGTCCAGCGCCCCCATTTTATTTATCGGTTACGCGTTATCTCTAATCTGGTTCTCGATTCCTCTTCGCAAAGCTACCGACCGGGCAGCAATCCGAACAGGTTTGAAGCTGGGGCTTCTAGCCGGTATATTCTCATACGGCGGGCTGCAGCTATATGCCGTTGCATTGGCGACCGGCCCCTCCAATCTGGCTGCGCCTATCTTCGCGACAAACAGCCTTGTTGTCGCAGCCGGCTCCATACTCGTCTACAAGGAAAAGCTGAACCGTGCCCAATGGGCCGCTTTTATTTTGACGATCGCCGGGCTTATTATTATCCGGATTTGACCGTTATCCCTTTCAAAGCAAAAAGCACCCCGGAGTCTGCCCGCGCAGGACCCTGAGGTGCTTTTTCTTATTTGCCTTATTTCAGCAATGCGTCGATCGAGAAATCGCCAGCGCCCGTGAAGGCTACGCCAAGAAGAACGGCAATCAGAACCAGGTTGTATTCGTAACCGTTTTGAGTAACCCAAAGGCCGTTAGCGCCATGCACCTTCGCAATCGCAACAATCATGGTAAGGATCAGCAATGCCGCTCCCACTTCCACCCAGAGCCCCGCTCCGAACAGCACTCCGCCCGCTACTTCGGCCAAGCCTGCGCCGGCTGCCATCAACACGCCAGGCTTCATTCCGATCGATTCCAGCCATCCGCCCGTACCTTTCAGGCCATAACCGCCAAACCAGCCAAACAGCTTCTGCGCACCGTGTCCAATCATCAATAAACCAATAATAACCCGAATGATCAATAATCCTGTATCTAACATAATAGTACCTCTCCCTTTATCTTTTCTCGTTAGTTGAGCGGCCGCTCTCTTTGATGCACTTATCATAATGTATGTTACTTACTTTAGTCAAGTAAATAAATAAAAAATAGCAAATACCCAAATTTGGCTATTCCAACGAACTTACTTTTCCTTAGAACATATGCTACAATATAGGTAGAAAAAGGGGTGATCGCGTTGGATTATTCAACTATGTGCCCAAAGTATGAAGCTGCGGCCGACATTTTAGGTAAGAAATGGACAGGGCTTATCATCCGGGTCATGCTTGGCGGACCTAAACGGTTCAAGGAAATTAAAGAGCAGATCCCCGAGATGAGCGACAAAATGTTAACGGATCGGATGAAGGAACTAGAGAGTCAGAGCATCGTGAAACGAACTGTCTATCCTGAAATGCCTGTTCGAATCGAATATGAGTTAACGCCGAAGGGCCGCGAGCTCCAGCCCGTAATCGAATCGATTCAAAGCTGGGGCGAGCAATGGATGTAAAGCTGTACAACAAAAAAGCTGTACCGGACTAGGATACTTAATATCCCGTCTGGTACAGCTTTTTTGCATGAGTTGACTTTCATCATTAACTGCTTTACTATAATGATAATAGTTATCATTATCAAATATGAGCATGAAAAAGCCCCCCGCTGCTGCGGAGGGCGTCCTTCTTAGCCAAGCCATTTTTTGAACAATTGTTTGGTCGTATCACGGTTGATTGCAGCGATCGAGGTCGTAAGCGGAATGCCTTTCGGGCAAGAACGCACGCAGTTTTGCGAGTTGCCGCAGCCCTCGATACCGCCGTCCTCCATCAATGTCTCAAGGCGTTCAGCCTTGTTCATTTCACCCGTAGGGTGAACGTTGAAGAGGCGAACCTGGGAGATCGCTTGCGGACCGATAAAGCTGTTACGATCGTTAACGTTCGGGCAGGCTTCCATGCAGACGCCGCAAGTCATGCATTTGGAGAGCTCGTAAGCCCACTGGCGCTTCTCTTCCGCCAGACGCGGACCTGGGCCCAGATCATACGTACCGTCGATAGGGATCCATGCTTTAACCCGTTTCAGCGCGTTGAACATGCGCTCGCGGTTAATAACAAGGTCACGCACGACAGGGAAGGTGCGCATAGGCTCAAGGCGGATCGGCTGTTCAAGCTTATCGATCAGCGCGCTGCAGGCCTGACGAGGCTTGCCGTTGATGACCATCGAGCACGCGCCGCATACTTCCTCAAGGCAGTTGGATTCCCAGCATACCGGAGCCGTGCTGCCGCCATCCGCTTTTTTCGGATTGCGCTGGATCTCCATCAAGCCGCTGATCACGTTCATGTTCGCGCGGTAAGGAATCTCAAACTCTTCGGTGTACGGCGCGGAGTCCGGACCGTCTTGACGGGTAATCACGAATTTTACGGTTTTCGTTGCTGTCGTTTGAGCCATTGTTATTCTCCTTTCTTCTTGTTGGCTGTATAGTCGCGTTTACGCGGTTTAATGAGGGAAGTATCAACATCCTCATACGAAATTTGCGGGCCTTCAGGCGTCCAGGTTGCTTTTGTTGTTTTGAGGAAGTCCTCGTCATTACGGTCCGGGAAGTCCGGCTTGTAATGCGCGCCGCGGCTTTCGTTACGGAGCAAAGCGCCCAGCGTCATCGCTTCGGACAGCTCAAGCATGTTCCACAGCTGGCGCGTGAACGCTACGCTGGAGTTGTTCCATTTGAGCGAGTCGTTGATATTGATGTTTTGGTAACGCTGCTTCAGCTCTTTGATCTTGTCGATCGTTTGCTGCAGCTTGTCATTGAAGCGTACAACCGTCATGTTGTTCGTCATCCACTCGCCAAGCTCTTTGTGGATTACATAAGCATTCTCGGTACCGTTCATGCCAAGGATCTTATTGTATTTGTCCTCATGGCGTTTCTTCTCGCGGTCGAATACCGAGGAGGAAATGTCTTCGGACGATTTTTTAAGGCCTTTGATATATTCAACGGCTTTAGGACCTGCAACCATACCGCCAAAGATAGCGGACAGGAGCGAGTTCGCGCCGAGACGGTTTGCGCCGTGGTATTGGTATTCGCACTCGCCTGCCGCGAACAGACCAGGAATGTTCGTCATTTGGTTGTAGTCAACCCACATGCCGCCCATCGAGTAGTGAACCGCAGGGAAGATTTTCATCGGAATTTTACGCGGATCGTCGCCCATGAACTTCTCGTAAATCTCGATGATGCCGCCAAGCTTAACGTCAAGCTCTTTTGGATCTTTGTGAGACAGGTCAAGATAGACCATGTTCTCGCCGTTGATGCCAAGCTTCTCGTCAACGCAGACGCTGAAGATTTCGCGAGTTGCGATATCGCGCGGTACAAGGTTGCCGTACGCCGGATATTTCTCTTCAAGGAAGTACCAAGGCTTGCCGTCTTTGTACGTCCAGATCCGGCCGCCTTCGCCGCGTGCCGATTCGGACATCAAGCGCAGCTTGTCGTCGCCGGGAATAGCTGTCGGATGGATTTGAATAAATTCGCCGTTTGCGTAATGAACGCCTTGCTGGTATGCAGCAGATGCGGCAGTACCTGTATTGATAACGGAGTTCGTTGTTTTACCAAAGATGATACCAGGACCGCCCGATGCAAGAATAACGGCGTCGCCGATGAAAGTATGTACTTCCATCGTACGCAGGCTTTGCGCCGATACACCGCGGCAGATGCCTTCGTCATCCAGAACGGCGCCAAGGAATTCCCAATGCTCGTATTTCGTTACGAGACCGGCAGCCTCCCAGCGGCGAACTTGCTCGTCCAGCGCGTACAGCAGCTGTTGGCCGGTTGTTGCGCCGGCGAATGCCGTACGGTGATATTGCGTACCGCCGAAGCGGCGGAAGTCAAGCAGACCCTCAGGCGTACGGCTGAACATAACGCCCATGCGGTCCATCAAGTGGATAATGCCAGGTGCAGCTTCGCACATTGCTTTTACCGGAGGCTGATTCGCGAGGAAGTCGCCGCCGTATACGGTATCGTCAAAATGCTCCCATGGGGAGTCGCCTTCACCTTTTGTATTAACAGCGCCGTTAATGCCGCCTTGCGCGCAAACGGAATGGGAACGTTTCACCGGCACGAGGGAGAACAGATCCACATGCACGCCCGCTTCCGCCGCTTTAACGGTTGCCATAAGGCCGGCAAGACCGCCGCCAACGACGATAATTTTATTTTTAGCCATAACGTTTCGCTCCTTGTCTAAATACTACTAACCGATATTGGTCAATGCCAATGCGGCACTTGCCGTTTCCTTGAACTCGTCACCCATAAAAGCTACGAGGGACAGGATGAACAGCGCAGATACAAGCACAAAGATAATCATGCAGATATTCGCCGAAACCCGTTGAGCTTTCGGAGATACGGTAATCCCCCAGCTGATCAGGAACGCCCAGAGGCCGTTGCTGAAGTGGAATACCGCAGCGAGAATACCGATGAGGTACAGAATGAACAAAGCAGGGCTGGTTGCGATATTATGCATGGTCGAGCCAAGCTCTTCATGCGTCACATTGCCAAGCGCTACCTGCACGCGAGTCTCAAATACGTGCCAGATAATAAAGATAAAAGTAATTACCCCTGTGATACGCTGCAACGTAAACGCCCAGTTACGCTCGTATTTGAAACGTCCCGAGTTGAGGTTCGACTGGTAAGCCATGTACAAACCGTAAACACCGTGGAACAAAATCGGCAGATAGATACCGAAGATCTCAAGCAGTGTTACGACAGGCAGGCCGTTAATAAAGTTAACCGCTCTAGTGAAGCCTTCCGGCCCCCGCTCATACGCCTGAAAATTGGCCAGCGCGTGCACGATGATAAACATGCCGAGCGGAATCACCCCAAGCAAAGAGTGAAGCTTGCGCCAGTAGTACGAATTTCCTTTCATTAATACTTCTCCTTTCCAGACTGTGGTCGCTCCATGACATTTTTTACTGTTGACAAACCATTCTACATTGTACCCCCGGCTCTTAAGTCCGTCAACAAAAGTCGACACCAGGTACGAAAGTTTCACTCCCGCTACCGTTTTTTTGTCGGCGGGGTCCCCGCAAAGCACTAGGAATGAACTCCGACAAGCATTTGCTTCACTTTGTAGGTATAAAATTGTGAACGTTCCGTGTATGCCACCCTTTTAATCCTACTCCTTTTCAGCTTATAATGGAATTGCATATTTATTATAATTTATTATAACCAATTCACATAAGCGATCGGGGAGACCAAGATGATCGAAGAATTTCATATGTTTGCTGCAATTGTGGAGCATTCCAGCATGAATAAAGCTGCCGCTCTGCTTAATTTGTCACAACCGGCGTTATCCCGCAAAATAGCAAAGCTCGAAGAGGAGATAGGCGCCAAGCTGTTCGAACGCGTCGGCAAACGGCTTGAGCTGACCCGCGTCGGACAATTGACCTACGAGTATGCCGTGAACCTTCGCAAGCTGCACCGTCGTTATATGGATTCCGTTGCCGAATATACCGCGGCGGGACGAACCTCCATAACGATCGGAGCCAGTCTAACCACCCTGCAGACGACGCTGCCCGACTTTATCAAGACGTTAAACGCCAGTCATCCCGAATTCGATATCAAGGCTGTAACCGGCAAAACCCACGAGATTGTTACCTTGGTCCGCGACAATAAAGCGGATATTGCCATCATCGCCTCCATGATTGAAGACTCCCAGCTTCACTGCGTGCCGCTGTTTGACGACCATCTGCTTCTGGTAATCCCAACCAGCGTATCCGTTACGAATGAAGAGCCTCTTTCAATAGAGGATTTAAACGGGCTGCCGATGATATTGTTCTCGAAAGGAACCTGGTACCGCAAGCTGACCGACGAAGTATTCGCCAAATACCATTTGCAGCCGGATGTCCGGATGGAGATCGACTCCTTCGAGGCCATCGTCCGCCTGCTTCACACCTGCCGCGCGGCAACCCTGCTTCCGCATTCCTATATGCGCAAGCAGTTGCTAGCCGACAACGAGCTTGTCGTTGTCCCCATCCGCGAGCTGGAGGAGACAAAGCGAACAACGTGTCTCATCCACAACGACCCTTCCGATCTTCATCCGGCGGTTCGGCGGTGGATTGCGGAGCTAGGTCAGTAAAGAGGGTTCGCTCTTGGTCTTTCGCTCTTCCCCCTCCCTTTAGGGAGAGGACAGTGGTAGCGCTTTTTAGCGCTTCACTGTCCTTTTTCATTCCCTCGCAGGGGGAATGGATGGGTGCGGCGCGAGGTGGGAAAGGGGTATCTCTGGAGGAGCGCAGCGTTCGCCTTTGTCACTTCCTTTGCTACCCCTATGTAAATCCTAATCAGAGCAAAGGAATGACAACAGCGGCCGTAAGAGATACCCCGTCCCGCCGAGCCATCCCGCCCCATCCATTCCCCGCCTCTTCCAGCGAGCCAACAAAAAAAGGACAATGAACGCTAACAGCGCCCACTGTCCTTATCATCACCTGATTATGGTTTCTTCAAACTGTTCAATCTGGTCGTTTGTTCCGATCACGACCATAACGTCCTTTTCCGTCACAACATCAGCCGCCGTAGGAGCAATAATAATACCGGAAGGCTTGTTAATGGCTACGATGCTGCATCCGAACCGGGCACGCAAATTCATATCTTGAAGCGATTTGCCGTTCAGGCATTTCGGCACCGAAAGCTCGGCAATGGTGTACTCCTTCGACAGCTCGATATAATCCAGCAAATTCGGGGAGACAAGCTGATGGGCAACCCGGATGCCCATATCCCGTTCCGGGTAAATAACGCGATCGACGCCGATTTTCTCCAGCACGCGTCCATGCAGCTCGCTCATTGCTTTTGCCACAACCCGCTTCACGCCCAAATCCTTCAATAATATAGTCGTCAGTATGCTGGCCTGAATGTCATCGCCTATCGCCACAACTCCGCAGTCGAAATTGCGAACGCCAAGTGATCGCAGCGTTTCTTCGTCCGTGCAATCCGCCGACACCGTGTAGGTCAGCACATTGCTCATCTCCTGGACGGCTTCCTCATCCCGGTCGATTCCCAGCACCTCATAACCCAGCTTAATGAGCTCTCTTCCAAGACTGGATCCAAACCGTCCTAAGCCTACGATCACAAACTGATTGTTTTTCATCCTTGCTCCCTATTCCCCTATCCAATCGTAATTTTGCCTTCCGGATACCGGTAAAGCTCTTTCTCTGTTTTTGGTCCTAGCGCATAAGCAAGCGTGAGCGGACCCAGCCTGCCGGCGAACATCGTTAATGCAATGACGATTTTTCCGAAAAACGTCAGCTCAGGCGTAATACCCGTCGTGAGGCCAACGGTGCCAAACGCCGACGTCGTCTCGAATAAAATTCGCAGAAACTGCTGGTCTTCCGTTGTGGACAGCAGCATTGTCACAAATATGACCAGCGTAAGCGACAGCATCGTAATCGTCAGCGCCTTGAAGATCCGATCCTTCCCAAGCCTGTAATGGAAAAGAACGATATCGTCCCGTCCGCGGATCATGGCGATAACCGCCCCGACCATCGTCGTAAACGTCGTTGTTTTGATCCCCCCGCCTGTAGAGCCGGGAGAAGCGCCGATAAACATCAGAATAACGGTAAAAAATACGGTCGCCTGCCGAAGCTGGGTATAATCGAGCGTATTGGCCCCGGCGGTTCTTGGCGTAACGGACTGGAAGAAGGAAGCCAGTATTTTCTCGCCCCAATTGAGGGATCCCAGCGTCTTACTGTTCGAAAACTCGAAAATAAAAATAACGATTGCGCCAACGGCAATGAGAATGCCGGTTGCCGATAGTACAACCTTGCTGTGCAGCGAGAGCCGTTTGTTTTTCCGGAACTCCAATAAATCCGCCATGACCACAAAGCCTAATCCGCCAAAAATAATAAGCAGCATCGACACGATATTAACAAGCGGATCGCCTACATACATCGTTAAGCTGCGGAAATTGCCGAAGATATCAAAGCCGGCATTGTTGAAGAAGGATATCGCATGAAAGAGCCCGTACCATACCGCGCGTCCAAACGGCATATCAAAAGCAAATCGAACAGCGAATAACACCGCGCCAACAAGCTCAATCGTCAAAGAGTAAAAGATAACCCTGCGGATTAATCGGACGATCCCCTCCATACTCGACTGATTCATCGCTTCCTGCAGAATCAGCCTTTCCTTAAGCGAAATCCTCTTGCGAAGCACAAGGGCAATGAGCGTACCCATCGTCATAAAGCCTAATCCGCCGATTTGAATTAATGAGAGAATGATGATTTTGCCAAAGGTAGAGAAGTATGTACCCGTATCGACAACAACAAGGCCGGTTACGCAGGTCGCCGAGGTTGCTGTAAACAGCGCGTCTATAAAGGGCAGGCGCGAACCGTCGCTGGAGGCGAAGGGCATTGACAGCAGCAAGGCTCCAAAAACGATAATCATGGCAAAGCCAAATACAAGTATCCTTGGAGGCGACCATCTCAAAATATTGAAATATTTAGGCATAATTCTCTCCTTTATTAGGGACCCATCCATATTTAGGCATAAAAAAAAGCACGGGAACTCCCATGCAAATGAGTCCTGTTCCACACAGCCTACGAGGTTAGCTGACGGATTCGGGCCTGGAAAGGCAGCCCTATTCAAGCGGAATGCTCGAAATTCACCCCATGCTGGCGGATTGCTCCGGACAGCGGTTTGGTTCCCCCGTTTTCAATAACGAAATTCGGCTGATACGATTCGATTAATATGACGTTTACGATTATACGCCTAAATGACGGATACGATCAAAATGAGCCTAAGCCATAATTAAGCGGAATTCGTTCAAAAACAGGCAATGCTACAAAGCAAATGGTCGCTTGCTGGCTGCAAGTCCTTATTTCACCGCTTTCCGTTCGCATCCTCTACTTTCGTGTTCATTGGATAATTCAGGTTAATAATGGTATTGTTACTGTAACAAAGCATCGTCCGAATTCGAAATGGAGGTTTTGTATGATCCCTTCCATCGCACCTCATGATTGGAAAAGGTTCCTGTGGGCTGCTGTTGCAGGCGCAATTATTTTCATCTTTACCCAGTTCGGCCCCGCAGCCGGGGACCAGCTATTCTCAAGCTCAACGCCTGAAGTCATCGCCAAAAGCAAAGCCGAGTCAACGGCAGAACGATTCGTTAAGGAGCAATTCGGCAAAAGCGCCGTATCTGCTCATACGATTTACCAGACAGACAGTTTGGCAAACGGTTATTTCTCCAAGGAAGATCTGCTGCGCGAGTTCGAAGACAAATATGATGCCAAGTTCCCGACCGATACGTTCCAGGTCAATCTCGATCTGGAGGACGGCACGAAGGCTTATGTTTATATCCACATGACAAACGGCAGTATTATAGGCTGGCATTGGCTTGGAGCGAAATCCGCAGGCAATGCCGAGCTGGTTCAAACATCCGCGAAAGCTTTTGCCGGGACAAAAGGATTCCGGCCGGAAGAATTGGACGGTTTGTACTTGAATGACGAAGGGGACGCTGTCCTTCATCCAACCGGTTATACGCTTGGCGACGCTTCGCTTGAGCTTGTTATAGGCGTCGGCCTTGTTAATGATAAAGCGGTAATTACCAGATACAAGCCAGCCTTCCAAACTCCGGCAGACTACGTGGCCTATGTGGAAGGCCAGAAGAAGACGGGCAGCGCGCTGTCTGTTGTCAGTCTGGTGTACATGTGCTTTATCTCCCTTGTCTTATCGCTTATTTACGCGATTCTGTACAGGAGACATACGACCTTTAAGCGCGGGATATTTATCAGCCTGGTGTTTATCGTATTCTACATATATAACAATCTGAACGTTCTCGATGGCATATTGGCAACCTTTGGCGAGCAGAGCCGGTCGGATGCCGAGATTAAAGCTACGGTTATCATTACGGTCGTGCTGCTGATTCCGGTTGGACTCGCCGTTTATTTCGCCCTTGTCGCCGGTGACGGGATGTGGCGCTCGCAAAAACGCCCGTTATGGCCCGGCTTCCGCGAACGCGGCTATGGCGAGCATGTATGGCGAAGCGTTGGCCTTTCCTATCTTTTTGCAGCTATTATCCTTGGCGCTCAAGCGATTATAATGGTCGCCATGAAGTTTCTTGCCGGCTCCTGGGCAACCAGCGATGCCACGCAATCGCCGTACAATACGGATATGCTGTGGCTTATGCCGATGATGGCCTGGTGCGCGGCGATCTCCGAAGAAGCGATATTCCGGTTGTTTGGCATTGCCCTGTTCAAGAAATGGTTCAAAAATACGTTTATCGCCACGCTTATTCCAACGATTATGTGGGCGCTTGGACATGTCGGCTACCCGATCTTCCCGTTCTATACGCGGATCGTGGAGCTTGTTATTCTCGGAACGGTATTCTGTCTTATTTTCCTCCGTTATGGATTTATTACAGCCGTGTTCACCCACGCTATTCTGGACAGCCTGATTATGGGCTTCGAGCTGGTGAGCGTTGGAGGAGGCGTCAATATTACCGCCGCCCTTATCTACGCCGTTCTGCCCGTTATCGTTGCGTGGATTATCAAAACCTGGCATAACCGGCGCCCTATAAGGGCCTGAACGAACTCTCCATTCAAAAGAGGAATGTATCCCCTGAGATACATTCCTCTTTTTGTATTAACGGCACTCCAAACAGCCCATTTGATAGAAACGGTCATTTTGTCCAAGAGGAATCCTGTGGACATTAATATAATTTATTAAACCAACAAAACATGATCGCATGTCTTCCACGCATAACGCGGAAAGGAAATGCTGGCTTTGCTTACGGCATCCATAGGCAAGGGACCATTTCGCTTTTATATCCACTCTCGTACAGGAGCAAATCTATCATTCTTCATATAATCTAGTACTACGTATAAGAGGAGTGATAGATTTGCCACACAAACACAAGAATAACGATAATGACAAGAAGCAAAAACAACACACCGATGCAGCTAACAAAAGCATTGGAAAAGGCGGCAAGCAAGGCCCTGGCGGCGGTAACCATACGGCTGGCAACCAAAATCCTGGCGACGGAAACCAAGGTCCGGGCAGCGGTAACCGTACGGCTGGCAACCAAAATCCTGGCGGCGGCAAACAAGGCCCTGGCGGCAACAACCGCACGGCTGGCAATCAAAATCCTGGCGGCGGCAAACAGCTCGCCGGACGTGGTCCCGGCGGCGACGGCGGACACGGCGCCGGTGCAACAACCGAAGCGGGAGCAGGCAACAAATCGGGCAAAAAGGGCAAGGACGAGGGTAAAGACAAGGGTAAAGATAAAAGCAAAGGCAAAGGTAAGTAATATAAAACAAAAGGAATGTAGCGAGTCCTCAAGAGGGCATCCTACATTCCTTTTGTTAGGTATGAGGTTATCTCATTCCTTTTCCTTTTCCTTTTCTTCTTCATTCAAAGCCGCTAAAATTAGCGCAGCCAGCTTCTCGCCAATCGATAAAGGCTTGAAGTCTTCGATGGAAGCTTCTCTGATCTTCTTGATGGAGCCAAAATGCTTGAGCAGCAGCTTGCGGCGTTTCTCTCCGATTCCCGGAATCGCATCCAGCTGGGAGGCGATCATCGATTTGCCGCGTTGTTCGCGGTGGAAGGAGATCGCAAACCGGTGGACTTCATCCTGAATCCGCTGCAGCAGATAAAATTCCTGGCTGTCGCGCGGCAGCGGCACGACTTCCGGCGGATCGCCGGTCATCAATTGGGCCGTCTTATGCTTCGCATCTTTGACAAGTCCGCATACCGGAATATACAGCCCCAGTTCATTTTGCAGGATATCAAGAGCTGCGGAGATTTGTCCCTTGCCACCGTCGACTACGATGAGGTCCGGAGGAGTCTGCTGTTCCTTCAGCATTCTTTCGTAACGGCGCCGCACAACCTCTCGCATCGTCTCATAATCATCCGCGCCAACTACGGTCTTCACCTTGTACTTGCGGTATTCCTTCCTGTCCGGCTTGCCATCCGTAAAGACAACCATCGCAGATACCGGATTTGTACCTTGTATATTCGAGTTATCAAACGCCTCGATACGCCGGACCTCCGGCAGTCCAAGCCATTCGGCGAGTCCCTCCGAAGCGCGGACGCTTCTCTCCTCATCCCGCTCGATCAGACGGAATTTATCGGCTAGCGCAATCTTGGCATTATCAATAGCCATAGATACGGCTTCGCTCTTCCGTCCACGCTGCGGCATCAGCACCTTCACCTTCAGCCAGTTATGCAGCATTGCTGCAAATTCATCCGCGGCCGTGGACGATTCCACGCTTTCTTCTGCCTCTTCGGCAGGGAGCGGCAGCAAAATCTGCTTCGGCAATGCCGGATTATCGCTGTAATATTGAGTAACAAACGTCATAAAGTCATCGTATTCGTCCCCATAATAAGGGAAGGTTGTGCCGCGCCGTTCAATCATTTTCCCCTGACGCATGTAAAGAATCTGTACGCACATCCAGCCCTTCTCTACCGCGTAACCAAAGATGTCGCGGTCGAGGGCATCATTCATCGTAATCTTCTGCTTCTCGATAACAGCGTCAATGCTGATGATCTGATCGCGATATTCCTTGGCACGCTCGAAATTCAGCTCCTCGGCCGCCGCTTCCATTTTACGCTGAATTTCGGCTTTAACGGCGTCATGACCGCCATTCAGAAACTTGGTAATTTCCTGAATCATCGCGTCGTACTGGCCCTGCTCCACTTCATACTCGCAAGGAGCGATACACTGGCCGATATGATAGTACAAGCATACTTTATCGGGCAGCGTCCCGCATTTGCGCAGCGGATAAAGCCGGTCCAGCAGCTTCTTGGTCTGCTGGGCCGCGAAGGCATTCGGATACGGTCCGAAATATTTGCCTTTGTCCTTAACGACACGGCGCGTAACCTCAAGACGAGGATGCTTTTCGTTCGTAATCTTAATATATGGAAACGTTTTGTCGTCCTTTAGAAGAACGTTGTATCTAGGATGATATTGCTTGATCAGATTGCATTCGAGAATGAGTGCTTCCATATTGCTCGAGGTAATAATATAGTCAAAGTCGCGGATTTCCGATACGAGCCGCTGCGTTTTCCCATTATGGCTTCCGTTAAAGTAAGAACGGACACGGTTTTTCAGCACCTTCGCTTTGCCTACATATATAATGGTGCCTTCCCCGTTCTTCATTAAGTAACAGCCGGGCTGATCTGGAAGCAGCGCTAATTTGTTGCGGATTAGCTCTTCGGCTTCTGCCCTGCTGACGGCTTTATTCTGTTGTTGCTGATCCATATTGTCCCTCCTGAAAAGAATTACCATACAAATGGCCGAACCTTGGCCAGGTTGTGGTGATTCTTACTTCGTAAGCATAAGCTAAGAATTACCATACAAATGGCCGGACCTTGGCAATTGGGGTAATTCTTACTTCGTAAGCATAAGCTCAGAATCACCATACAAATGGTCCAGCCTTGGCCAGGTTGTGGTGATTCTTACTTCGTAAGCATAAGCTAAGAATCACCATACAAACGGTCCAGCCTCGGCCAGGTTGGGGTAATTCTTACTTCGAAAACATCGGCTTATTGCTATTTTTCTATTCCTTTATTTTAGCATATCGAACGCATGTTTCGCCTTATAATTGTCAATGAATAGCTTTACAATTATTCGTAAAGTTGGGTATACTATTATAAGCTTGAATGGTCTTCAAGGGAGGCGTAATCCACTAATGGAAAATGTACGTGATCCGCGCGAGCATGTGAACGAAGAACCGCGCCACGACTTGATGGACGTTATGACAGGCTTTGGCGGAATGCTCGGCTTTATGACCGTCTTTTTCGCTGCAGCCGTCATCATTAAATTCATCATCTCGTAACCACAAACAAGAAAAGCTCCGTACCGGATATCCGGTACGGAGCTTTTTTCACTTTGCTATTATTGAGCAACGGCGCGAAGGTTATCACCGTTAGCAGCCTTTTGCTCCGGCTGCGCCTGCTTATGGGATGGCTGATCGTAACGTGTGCGTTCGGTACGGTCGATTTGAACTATGCGTCCATCATGTACGGTAATATTGACAGAACCATACTGCAGCCCATTAACTTGCTCAAGAATACGGTCCAACCACAATTGATCTACTTCCAACGGTTTCGCCATTATTAACCCCTCCATTATCAACCGATTTACTCGGCATTAGGTTCAAAAAAAATTTGTTACTCCGCTTTTTCACGTGCATTCTGATTCGTTTTCCATTCGAACAAAGCTTTCACCAGCAGCGTCAGAACAGCCAGCATAACGAGCAAGGAAGCTACGGCGAAGGAAGCCGAGAACTGGTATTCGTTATACAGGATTTCAATATGAAGAGGCAATGTATTCGTCTCTCCTCGGATATGGCCGGATACGACGGATACTGCGCCAAACTCCCCCATCGCGCGGGCGTTACAGAGAATAACGCCATACAGCAAACCCCATTTAATATTCGGAAGTGTGATGCGCCAGAAGATCTGCCAGCCTTTTGCACCAAGACTTGCCGCTGCTTCCTCTTCCTGCACGCCTTGCGCCTGCATGAGCGGAATTAACTCGCGGGCTACAAACGGAACGGTAACGAAGATCGTTGCCAACACGATACCCGGAAGTGCAAAAACGATCTGGATATCATGCTTGTCGAGCCATGGTCCAAGGAAGCCTTGTGCACCAAACATTAAAATATAAATCATTCCTGAAATGACAGGAGATACCGCAAACGGTAGATCGATTAACGTAATAAGAAGGTTCTTGCCTTTGAAACGGAACTTGCTGATCGCCCAGGCTGCCGCGATACCAAACACCGCGTTAAGCGGTACCGCAATCAAAGCAACCAGCAAAGTTAAACGTAAAGCCGACAAAGCATCCGGATCGGTAATTGCGGCCTTGTATACGTCAAAGCCCTTCTTGAAGGCTTCGACAAAGACGGATACAAGAGGCAAGGCAACGGCAACCCCGAGAAATAATATGGCGATACTAATTAATACCCATTTTACGCCGGTCGATTCGGTTATATGTTTCGGCCTTTTGGACGCTTCTTGAGACAAATGCGCGGTAACTGCTCCAGCCATTGCTAACCCTCCCCTTAATCCGCTATCGTACGGCGGTTAATCCGCCATTGCATGTAGTTAATTAGAAGCAGGAGCAGAAAGGAGACAATAAGCATCACCAGAGCAATCGCTGTCGCACCCTTATAATCGAATTGTTCCAGCTTCGTCACAATAAGGAGGGGAGCAATTTCCGTTTTCATCGGCATGTTGCCCGAGATGAACACAACTGAGCCGTATTCCCCAATCCCCCGGGCAAAGGCCAGCGCGAACCCGGTTAACAATGCTGGCATCAGCTCCGGCAAAATGACTTTCCAGAACGTACGCAGCCGGTAGGCCCCAAGCATAACCGCCGCTTCCTCTGTTTCTTTTTCGAAATCCTGCAGGACAGGCTGCACGGTTCGGACAACAAAAGGAATACCGATAAAAATCAGTGCAACGGTTATACCCAGCTGCGTGTAAGCAACCTTCAGCCCCAGCGGCTCGAGGAGAGAGCCCACCCAGCCGTTTGGCGCGTAAATTGCCGTCAGCGCAATACCCGCTACCGCCGTCGGAAGAGCGAACGGCAAATCGACGAGGCTGTCGATAATCTTTTTACCCGGGAACCGGTATCGGACAAGCACCCAGGCTACAAGCAGCCCGAATACAAGATTGGTTAGAGCGGCTAAAAAGGATGTCGTAAAGCTGATCCGGTAGGAGGCGATTACCCGAGGATTCGTAATGATCGCCCAAAATTCGTTCCAGCTCAGGCCGGTTGTTTTCACAAACACACCGGCGAGAGGGATAAGAACGATCAAGCTGAGGTAAGCGATGGTGAAGCCCATCGACAAGCCAAAGCCCGGCAGTACGTTTTTGGATTTCTTCCATTTGGAACCTTTCATGTGAAGTCAGCTCCGTTCATCTATGGTCACCATTATTTTGAGCCTGGCGCGTAAATCTTGTCGAAGATGCCGCCGTCATTAAAGTGTTTCTCTTGAGCGGTCTTCCAGCCGCCGAAGTCATCAATGGTCATCAGCTGGAGATCCTTGAACTGATCTTTGTATTTCGCAGCGATCGTTTCGTTGATTGGACGGTAGTAGTTTTGGGCTGCAATTTCTTGCCCCTCATCAGAGTACAGATATTGAAGGTAAGCTTCTGCGACTTCTCTTGTTCCACGGTCATCAACAACCTTATCAACAACAGCAACCGGAGGCTCTGCCTTGATGCTGAGCGAAGGGTATACGATATCGAATTTGTCCGGGCCAAGTTCTTTTACAGACAGATATGCTTCATTCTCCCAAGCAAGCAACACATCGCCGATGCCTTTTTCTACGAAGGTCGTAGTTGCGCCGCGTGCGCCGGAATCCAAAACTGGAACATGTTTATACAACTCTTTCACAAACTCTTGTGCTTTTGCTTCGTCGTTATTGTTTTGCTTCAAGGCATAACCCCAAGCCGCGAGGTAGTTCCAGCGTGCGCCGCCCGAAGTTTTCGGACTTGGTGTAATCACCTCAACGCCATCTTTGATCAGGTCGTTCCAGTCCTTAATGCCTTTTGGATTGCCTTTGCGCACAAGGAATACGATGGTGGACGTGTAAGGTGCGCTGTTATGTTCGAATTTTGTCTGCCAATCGGGTTTTATCAGGCCCGGTTCTACCAGTGCGTCAATGTCGTAACCAAGCGCCAGCGTTACAACGTCTGCTTTCAGACCATCGATAACGGCACGCGCTTGTTTGCCGGAGCCGCCATGGGATTGCTTGATCGTAACCTTCTGGCCTGTTTTGTCCAGCCAATATTTCGAAAATGCTTCATTATATTTAACGTAGAGCTCACGGGTTGGATCGTACGATACGTTCAGAAGTTCAACATCTTTCGGTTTTTCGGTTGGAGCTTCCGACGCAGTGCCCGCATTGGATGCTGCAGGAGTTTCTTTATTTCCACTGCCCGAGGAATTTGAATTGGAGTTGGAGTTATTGCCGCATGCTGCGAGCGCCAGCGTAAAAGTAAGAATAAGAACAAACGAACGGATAATTGCTAATCTCTTCATTGTCAACACACCCCTATTTTTATTGACAGACGAATAATGATTAGCATCCGGTGGTCCGGGTAGATAATATTATTCCTACCTGTTTAGTTGGTTATGGATGAATATTACCAGTCAGCCCAATCATCTGTCAATAGAAAATTGGAAATTATTTATTGACTATATAAGCTAAACTTATAAACGCAGACAGAACAAAAGCCGGGCAGCAGCCCGGCTTTTGTTTCAGTTATTGAATCGAACCGGCATCCAGCGGAAAATGGCAGGCGATTTGCCTTCCATCCTCCCGCTCCTTTAACAGCGGCTCTTCTACGCTGCATCTAGCTTGCGCGACCGGGCAGCGCGGGTGAAAACGGCAGCCCGACGGCGGATTGGCCGGTGACGGCACATCGCCTTGCAGCACGATTCTCTCCCGCTTCCGCGTCGGATCCGGTCTTGGAATGGCAGATAAGAGTGCTGCCGTATACGGATGGAGCGGTTTGGCGAACAGCTCTTCCGTTGGCGCGACCTCGACGATTTTTCCCAGATACATAACGCCTACCCGGTCGGAGATATGCCGCACGACATTAAGACCATGAGCAATGAAGAGAAAGGTTAATCCGAGCTCGCGCTGTAGCTTCATCAGCAGGTTAATGACCTGAGACTGCACCGATACGTCAAGGGCGGATACCGCTTCGTCCGCGACAATAAACTCGGGATTTAACGCGATCGCCCTTGCGATGCCGATCCGCTGCCGCTGACCGCCGGAGAATTCATTCGGATACCGGTTGCGGCGCGTAGCGTCAAGGCCAACAAGCTCCATCAGCTCGACGACGCGCCTATCGATTTCCGCCTCCGTCATCCGTTCGTGCAGCCTTAGCGGCTCGCCGATGATATCCTTCACCAGAAACCGCGGGTTCAGCGATCCGAACGGATCCTGGAAAATAATCTGCATCTGCTTGCGCAGCCGGCGCAGTTCCGATCCGGCCAGCTTCTGCACATCCGTCCCGTTGAAATTGACCTCGCCTTCCGTCGCCTTATGAAGATTAAGCACAACCCGGCCCAGCGTTGACTTGCCGCAGCCCGATTCGCCTACTAGCCCAAAAGTCTCCCCTTTGCGGATCGACAGCGTAACGTCATCCACCGCTTTGACTTGTCCAACCACACGGTTCAGGAGACCCGACCGAATCGGAAAATATTTTTTGACTCCGCGCAGCTCCAGTACGTATTCCGCGTTCATCGGCTCACCTCGGGTTTCGATTCATTTTTCCAAGCTGCCGCTCCGCCTTCTTCCCTATACATCCAGCAAGAAGCGTAATGATCCTCCGTTACGGCTACAGCCGGAGGAGCCTTCTCCCGGCAAATATCTTTCGCGTACGGACAGCGCGGATGGAAGCGGCAGCCCTCCGGAAGCTGGCTTAGCCCCGGAATATTGCCTTTGATCGTATACAATTCTTCACCGCGCGAGCCCTCAAGGCCCGGCACCGATTTCAGAAGGCCTTCCGTATAAGGATGGCTTGGGCGTGCGAATATTTCGTTCGCGCTGCCCTCCTCCACGATAATGCCGGCGTACATAACCGCTATGCGGTCTGCCATCTCGGCGGCAACGCCCATGTCGTGCGTAATAAGCAGAATCGACATGCCGAGCTCTTTCTGCAGGCTGCGGAGCAGGTCGAGAATTTGCGCCTGAACGGTAACATCCAGCGCCGTTGTTGGTTCGTCGGCAATAAGCAGGCTGGGATCGCAAGCTAACGCAATCGCGATAACAACCCTCTGGCACATTCCGCCGGACAGCTCATGCGGATATTGCTTGGCCCGGATTTCGGGAGCCGGGATGCCAACCAACCGCAGCATATCAACCGCCATTTTGCGAGCTTCCTTCTTGCCTTTCTTCCGGTGAAGCATGATGCTTTCGGCAATTTGGTCCCCTACGGTATAGACCGGATTAAGAGAAGACATCGGATCCTGGAAGATCATCGCGATTTTGTTGCCGCGGATCCGGATCATTTCATCCTGGCTCCGTTTCGCCAGATCCTCGCCCTGGAATTTGATGCTGCCTTCTAGAATCGCACCGCCGTTATAATCAATCAGCCGCATGACGGCCAGTGAAGTGACGCTTTTGCCGCTGCCCGACTCTCCAACTAGACAAACGGTCTTCCCTTTGTCAATGGAGATCGACAGATGCTCCGTTGCCTTAACCGTACCGCCCACCGTCAGGAATCCAGCCGTTAGATTTTCGATTTCAAGAAACTTTTCCGCCATCTGTCGATCCTCCTCTCGGACATTTTTTGCCGCGGGTTCAGGGAGTCCTGAATGCCGTCGCCGATAAAGTTCACGGCAAGCACAACTACCAGAATGCAGACACCCGGATACACGGCCTGCAGCGGATCAACAAGCATAAATTCCTGGGCGTTGCTAAGCATCAGCCCCCAGCTTGTTTGCGGCGCTTTAATGCCTAATCCCAGATAGGATAATGCCGATTCGCTTAAGATCGCCGCCCCCACCATTAAAGTCGCGTTTACGATAATCGGGAAGCTCGAGTTGCGAAGCAGATGCCGGAAAATAATGCCGAAGTTCGAGACGCCTATCGCTTTGGCCGCCTCTACATACTGCATTTCGCGGAGCTGCAGGAACGTCCCCCGGACGAGGCGGGCTACGCTCATCCAGCTCGTTAGGATAAGTACGATAATCATGTAATGGAATTCGGTACCGAAGATGGCCAGAACCAGAATATTAAGGAACAATAACGGAATCGAATTCATCACATCTACAAGCCGCATAAAGCAAGTATCGATAAATCCGCCGAAATACCCGGATATCGCTCCGATAAAGGTTCCGATAAACACGGATCCGATGGCCACCGAAAATCCGACCAATAAGGATACCCGGGCGCTATAGAGCAATCTTGCGAATATATCCCTGCCCAGCTCATCGGTTCCGAGCAAATGGCCATCCGTACCGGCTTTCAGGTTAACGAACATCATATCGATTTTTGCGGGGTCGTATTTGGTTATCAGCGGAGCAGCCAATGCCACGATTATAAAAAATAGCAGGACAACAAGGCCGCTCATCGCATACGGATTCCGCCGGAATTTGGACCATGCCACACGCCAAGGACCCGGAGGGCGCTTAAGCGGCTTAGGTGCCTTCACTTCAGCTGGCGAAATAACGGCAGAGGTTTGTACATTCGCTTCACTCATGCCGATCTGCCCCCTCTCCTGCCCAGCTGTACGCGCGGGTCAACGACGGCATACAACAAATCGGCCAGCAAATTGCCAACAATTACGATAACCGCTATTAAAAGCGTGATGGCCATCAGAACGGAGTATTCGCGCGCAATCGCCATCTGTACAAATAAACGGCCCATCCCCGGCCAGTTGAATACGTTCTCGGTTAAAGCAGCGCCGGCAACAAGCAGCGGAAGGTCCAGCGCAACAATGGTGATGACCGGAATTAAAGCATTGCGGAGAGCATGCTTGTAGACGACCTTGCCTTCCCGCACCCCTTTTGCCCGTGCCGTGCGGATATAGTCCTGATCAAGCACCTCCAGCATGCTGGCGCGAGAGTACTTTACATACCCAGCCAAGAAGCTGAGGGTAAGTACCGTTACCGGCAGGATAAGATGGATCATCAGGTTACCAATCTGGCCTTCTTTGTCCATGGAATACATGTCGGCTAACGGGAGCCAATCCAGTTTTATAGCGAAGATCTGCTGCAAAATGATCCCGAACCAGAAGGTCGGCATCGCAAATCCGATATACGAAATAAAGGAAGCCGTCTGATCGGAGAGACTATATACCTTCGTACTGTTATAGATCCCCCAAGGAATAGCAATGACAAGCGTAAGCACCCAAGCGACGCTCATTAGAATAAACGTGTTTTTGACGGTTGGCCAAATGACATCACTGATCGGCACATGGTTCTTAAACGTGTAACCCAAATCACCCTGCAGCAAATTGCCTAGCCAATGTATATATTGCATAGGAAGCGGCTGGTCCAGCCCCATATTATGTGCTTGTACCTTCATGGCCTCCGGCGATAAGCCGGGCGCCAGCATGATTTGAAACGGTCCTCCCGGAGCGGCATGGATAAGCCCGAATGTCACGAGCGTAATCAGGAATAGCACCAAGACGGACTGAAGTGTTCGGCGAATAATAAACTCGGTCATTTGCCCATCCTCCTAAAAGAATTGTCGCTGCTTTTTGCGACAATTCTACTACGTAAGCATCAGCTAAGAATCGAATTTACAGGGAAGAAGAGGGCCAAGCCCTCTTCTCCTGCAAACGATTGATATGCCGCTTATTCGGTCAGCCACCATTTGATCATGTGATAGAAGTAGCCCGTTTGATGTGTTGGCTCCGGCGCATCGTCCGGTGCATATTTCACTCTTGGCCCAATGCCTTGCGGGTTGCCGTATTGATATAGGAATACGTAAGGCAGATCCGTCGAAATTTCGGTAGCGATTTGATTATAAATCTCTTTGCGCGCAGCCTGATCTACAACGGAGTAGCCGTCCACCCAAAGCTTGTCGAGCTTCTCGTTTTTGTACCAGCCGCTGTTTTGCCCTGCCGGCGGGAAGTATTTCGAAGAGAAGATGCTCTCGGAATCCGGATCCGGGTTGCTCAGCGACCAGCCAAGAAGAATGGCAGTGTATTTACCAGGCGTGATATTCTGGTCGATCCAGGTTGCGAAATCCACGGCGGTTGGTTTTACTTCAATGCCTACGTCCTTCAGGTTCTGCTGAATGATTTGCGCTACCGCTTCGCGGCGGCTGTTGCCGGCGTTATATTGCAGCTCGAAGGAGAAGCGGTGACCGTCTTTCACCAGAATGCCGTCTTTGCCGGCAACCCAGCCGTCATCGGCGAGCAGAGCTTTTGCCTTCTCGGCGTCATAATTGTAGTTGACCGCTTTGTCACCCGGGTCGGCCCACGAGCCTGGCAGGAATGGCGCGTTCATCAATGCGCCCGTGCCTTTCAGCACATTATCGACCATGCCTTGACGGTTCAAAGCGTAAGCGATAGCTTGGCGGCTCTTCTGGGTAGAGAACGGAACAAATTTATCCGGGAAGTTGTTTGGATCAAAGTTGAAGCTGACATATTCGTAAGAGGCCGTTTTACCTTTAATGACATTGATCTTGCCATTTTTCTCAACCGCTTCAAGCTGCGTAATTGGAATTGCCGATGTCGTATCTACATCGCCTTTGATCAGTGCCTGAACTTCGGTATTTTGATCGGCGTAAATTTTGTAAACAACCTTTTGAATATTCGGCTTTACTTCACCCCAATAATTCGGATCGGCTTCCAGGCTTACATATTGACCTGTTTTCCATTCCGACCATTTCCAAGGGCCGCTTGAAACCGTCTTGGCAGGATCTTTACCAAATGCGTTCGCCTGCAGATCCTCCGGCTTGATGTCCTTCAGAATATGGCTAGGAACAGGGTTCACCATCAAAGCGTATTGGAATGGCGCATACACTTGCTTCAGCGTAAATTTGACCGTGTAGTCGTCAACTTTCTCGACGCTGCCCACCTTGTCATACAAGCTGATGCCCGGCGCACCTGTTTTAGGGTTAATTATCGTATTAATCGTAAAGACCAAATCATCGGCAGTGATCGGCTGACCGTCACTCCATTTGGCCGTATTTTTCATTTTTACCGTATACGTTTTGCCGTCTTCCGAAATTTGCGGAAGCTCTGCAGCAATAGACCATGGCTGTACAATCAGGTTGCCGCCGCGGTCCAGGTCATAGAGCTGGGCAAACAATAAATATTGAATATCGCCAGAAGCAGTATCATTAACAAATAAAGGATTGACCGATACGATATCGGAGAATGAACTTGCCGTTAAGGTTCCGCCTACTTTAGGCGCATTGGGATCCTCTGACGGCTCTGCGGAAGGAGAAGCCGATTCCTCGGCCGTTGTTGACGAAGGCGATGGGGAATTGGAGCTGTTATTCGTATTTTTGTTGGAACAGCCTGCGATCAGGATTGCCAGAATACTTAATAGGAACAAAAACTTCATGGATTTCTTTCGGGTAGTCATCCTATCTCCTCCTTTAATTTGAACGTGATATAGTCCAATTTTGCTGTCTATTCGCATCGCTGTCTTTTCTTTTGTTCAAATCTTTTAATTTTTCTGATTATTTTGAAAGTAAGTATTGCATTCTGTTTACATCGCCTACATAATTTACTAGTAAGGTGCTATTAACGGTTCATTCTGAATTTCTGATCACCGATTCCGACTTCCATAGATGTACATCTTGAACTTTATTTTTCCAAGTATGTAACATTTTCTCACCTCCCCATGAGGAGAGTATACTATAACTTATTAACGCGGTAAATAGTTAAAGTATGTTCAAAAAAAGAGGCTGCACATCTGAACAAATGTGCAGCCTCTTTTTTTTCATTTGCGTCCCCGCTTATTCTCGCCTGTAACCATAACCACTTCAACATAAGGCCTGATCCGATTCATCAGTCGTTCTCCTTTATGCTGCTCATCGCCGTCTTTGCTCGTAAAGCTGAAGTGTCTCTCCAGAGCATCCAGCTCATAGTTGGAAGTATATAAGGTAGGCTTCCGGTTCATCCGGTAATTCAGAATCGATCCAAGGACATGGTCCCGAACCCATGGATTCAGGTTCTCGGCCCCGATATCGTCAAAGATGAGAAGATCGGTTTCTTTCATCATCTCTACTGTCTCGCGAAGCTTTGCCTGATCATGCATCATTGATTTCAGGTCTTCCACGAACTCCGGCATGTAGACGATAGCTCCCGAGTATCCTGCCTTCGCAAGCTCATGAAGAAGATAGCACATGAGAAACGTCTTGCCCGTGCCGAACTTGCCGGCCAGGTACAAGCCTTCCTTCTGCAGCCCTTCTTCCTTCGTCTTGTCGATATAAGCCAGAATCTGATAGGCTGCTTCCGTTCGCTTCGGATCGTTGAACAATATTTCATCGGCCGAATAGCCGTTATTTAGCGCGGTCTCGTCCACATAGAAGCTGCGGATCCGACTCTTGATCTGTTCTTCGCTGCGCCGGGCGAGGAACTTCTTGCAGGACACCTTCCGGTCAATCAATTGAACCTGATCATTTACCGTTTCGCAGGAAAGCAACGTATAATGGCCCTCGAAATCATTCGGACAATTGTTTAATCCCGGACAGTTCGAGCAGTTCCGGTATTCTTTCACATATTGATAGACCCGGTTCATATTCATTCGTACCGCATGCTCATTCAGCTCAGGGTGCTTTACGAACAGACGCTCAACAAGAGGGTCCGCCATTAGCTCTCCAAGCTTTTGTTCCGCTTGATCGGTCATAGACTTACCGCCAGGCCATGCTTTTAACATTTCACCAAGCGATTCCATTCGTTTTCACCCCGCTTTATGTTTTAACCTTTGCCGTCCAGCTTTCTGGCCAGCCTGCGCATTTGCTCCAGCTTCTCCGGCGGTATAGCCGTATCGTCCGCTCCTTCATCCTGCACAATCGGAATAGAAGGCTTGCGTGATATACCTCCGCGGGAGCTGTTGCGCGATGTCCCCCTCGTTCCCGGAAGACCTGCTGCCGCTCTGGCATTCCGACGTTCCTTGTCGGCCTCTACCTCAGCCTGTTCTCTTACGTATAGAACGGCCTTCTCGAATGTATCCACCTGCTTCACCAGCATGTTGGACACAACGGCCTCCACGAATGTCTTCGTTACGCGCTGCGCATCGTTCATGCCTATCACATAATGAATAAGTACGTTGATCACCGGTGCGGGAAGTTTGTAGTTAAGATCAATCCGCTCAAAGGATCTTTCGATCCAATCCGGTACGGCTCCAGGGAAAAACCGCTGCAAAAACCGCGTATGCGGTTCGTTCCGCATGAGCATATTATATTGCTGCACGTCGCATCTGCCAGCCAACTGGCTTGGCACCAGCATGTAATACTCTTCCTGAACGCCAAACTCGACGAGCTCTTCTTCCGCCTCGTTTGGTTGAACGGCTGCCGCCTGTACGCGGGCAAGCGTTCTTTGCCGCTCTCCTTCGCGCTTCTTATCCTGTCGGTACAGCTGATTCGCGCGAAGTTGAATCTCGTCTACGATCAGTTCGCCATCCGAAGCGAAAATGCCGTCTTCATCCAATAACCGGCAAATGTCCGCTACGGATAGATTATATTTGTAAGCGACATAATTGACTTGCGCGAGCTGCTCGGAATTGCCGCGCATCCGCTCCACATAACTTCGGTTCGCCGAATTACGCGGAAAACGAAGGATAATCTCCCCGTAAGGAATACCTGCCGTCTCAAGCTGTGCCCGAGGCGCAGCCTGGCGCGTTGGCGCTACTTCCGTCAAAGCTTGTTCAAGCTCCTGGTCAACCGACTGGGTGTTCAGCTGGAACAGCTCATAGAAAGGCACCGAAATGTTCTCTTTGGTCAGCTGCTTCTGCGCAAGCTCGTCCGGCTCTTGCGCCCCAAACGATTCCCGAAGCGAAATAACGGCGTACTTGCCGATCTTGTCCCGAAGAAGCAGGGTCAAATGCTGATTGCGGAAAAATTCCCCCGGCGTGAGCGGCTGCGACAGTTCGTATTCGTACATGACATCCGCCTGATCCGGCAATCCTACCCGCGACGTCTGCAGAAGCCCAACCGCTTCCAGGCGCGATGCCTGATCGATCAAATATTTTCTGCCGCGTTCGTTCATGTCCAGTCCAAGTCCCAGGAACAGCTTGCGCTGCGTTTCAATGGCGGAATAACCGGACGTTCCTTCGGCAATGCCATGATAAAGCTGCTGATATAAAGCAATAGCAAATGCTCCTATCATCGGCTGATAGATGAGCGACAACATTTTATAGTCCAAGCTACTTAGCGAAAAATCTCGAAAAATGTAATAACGGTGATGTTCTGTATATTGCAGTAGATTACCGATGCGCAATTGCATCTCTCCATCTCATTCGTACTTTCTATTATTCTAACATAAAAAGAAGGACCGGGGACGAATACAAAACTAGAAATATGAGGTGACAAGGTGAAAAGGCTGTCGCTATCCTTGGCGGAGCACGGTATACGCGGGTATAAGAGGAAACTAATCATTTTCTTAGAAATGAAAAACGGCTCCGCGATCCCCTTTCGGAATAACGAAAGCCGTAGTATGATTTAGAACATTTTATAGCCGCCGCGGCGCAGCGCGCGAATAGCCCAACCGCTGATATAAGCGCCGGCGAGAGCGCCAATTACCGGAATAACGTCTACATATGTAAACTCTGTAAAATTGTCGACAAACGAAACCGAATGATCCCACGTCGACCATATGCCGATAGGCAGCAGTACAATTATAAAGACATAAATTGGAAACCAGGTTGTTTTGAGAAGCATGTTAAGAATAAAGCCGATGCCGAACATCATGACCAGGAACAGCACGGTGGCTACAAATAATTGAAGCATGTCCTCTTCTCCTTATGGAAAGTCTCGCTTCTCAGTTTAAATAATGGAAATAAGGAAGTCAATCGGAGCTGTCCATTTGTCACAAGTCCGCCATTTGCTCTTGCTGAATTATTTACGATACAATGTTAAAAGCAATGAGACGAGAGGAGAATTTACCCATGAGTGAAGTAGCCATTACATTAGAAGGCTGGTACGCGCTGCATGATTTCCGTTCGATGGATTGGGCGGCATGGCGGCTTGCAAGCGATAGAGAACGGAGCCAGGCGCTCGACGAGCTTCAATCCTTCCTGAAGGAATGGAGCAATGTCGACGAGAACAAGCAAGGCAGCACGGCTGTCTATTCCATCGTTGGCCAAAAAGCCGATTTCGTCTTTATGCACCTGCGCGAAACGCTCGAAGAGCTGAACGATATCGAAACCGCGTTTAACAAAACGCTGTTCGCCGAGTTTACGCAGCCGGCTCACTCGTATGTGAGCGTTGTTGAGCTTAGCAACTACGTGAATTCCCCGGGCAGCGACCCGATGCAAAATCCGGAGGTTGTGGCGCGTCTCAAGCCATCCCTTCCAAAAGCAAGACATATTTGCTTCTACCCGATGAACAAACGCCGTTCGGGCAACGACAACTGGTACATGCTCAGCATGGAAGACCGCCGCAACATGATGCGCAGCCACGGCATGATCGGCCGCAAGTATGCCGGCAAGGTTAAACAGATCATTACCGGCTCCGTCGGCTTCGATGATTGGGAATGGGGCGTTACGCTGTTTGCCGACGACGCGCTTCAGTTCAAGAAGCTCGTATACGAGATGCGCTTTGACGATGTCAGCGCTCGTTACGGCGACTTTGGCGAATTCTTTGTAGGGAATTTGCTGACGGACGAGAAGTTTAAGGCGATGCTCTCGCTGTAATAGGTTAGAGCGAGCCTACACAGTCAAATGTTCTTCCGATCGCTGTTGCTCTCGGATTCCCATTTGAGCTGCTACGGCATCGTCAACCTATTTTTTAGACCGATAACGCCACCGGATGATTCCGGTGGCGTTATTTTCTAGGGATAAAGGGCTAACGAAACTATGTAACGCTATTTGCCCGAAAATGGCGGTTTTGGAATTCTAACGAAACCTGGTATCGTTATTTACCGATTGTAAGCATTATGATGCCCGAAAACGGTCAAATAACGATATGACGTTTCGTTAGATTTGATATCTAGTTCATTTGCGGCAAATAGCGATACGACGTTTCGTTAGATCGCGAAGCGAAGCGTAGCGTGGGCGAAGCGTGGGGCGAAATCGCGAGGCGAATTGCCAAGCGAACGCCAAGCGAATCGCGGGGTGAAGTAGCGAAGCGATCGCGCAAATCGAATCGCTGGGCGAACCAGCCTCCGACCACAAAACAAAAAGCTTTCGCCGAAGCGCAATGTTATTAAGTTTGCTTAACTTAATGACATTGTCGCCGAAGCGAAAGCTTTGTTTGTTAATCTTCGTCGTCCTCGTCCAAGAGGCCGAGACGTTTTTGCTCGAGATAGAGCTCGGTCGCACGGTCGCGCTCGCGGCCTTTCTCCTTCAGCCGCTCGATGGCGGGCAGGATGAGAATGTCCACTTCTTTTTGCACCGTGTACGACAGATCATAACGCTGCTGGGACTCAAGGAACGAGCCGACCTCCATCAACGCATTGTAGCGGTCGAGCTCATCCCGGGTCAATAATCCGCGGACTTGAACGCTGCAGTGACGCATTACAGGAATTTTCCTTTGCGCAGCACAAGCGGAATACCGCCGATAATGAACAGGTAACGAAGGTCGATCATTTTTTTCAGCCAAGCAGCCGTGCGGCCTTTATATTTCTTGCCGAACGCGATACCGATCGCTTCGCCTTTGCCCAGCGATGCCACCGTGCCTTTGTTGCTGAAGACAAATGCCTTCAAAGGCTGGTTGCGGATCGAGGCAATCAGGTTATGCGCGCATACAACGCCTTGCTGCATGGCGATTTGCGCGGTTGGAGGGTACGGTCGGCCTTCAGGGTTAAACATCAGGGAGTTGTCGCCCACGATGTATATATTCTCATGGCCCGGAGCACGCAGGTTGTCATCCACTTTCACGCGTCCGCGCATCGTTTCAAAGCCTGCATCCTCTATGAGACGGTTGCCGCGGATACCGCCGGTCCAAATAACCGTCTGCGATTTGATTTCCTCGCCTTCGCCAACCACGACACCGTCCGGCGTGCACTCTTTGATCGCCGTTCCGATGCGGAACGTTACGCCTTTTTTCGTCAATACGTCCATCGCGTATTCCACGAGTTCAGGGTCAAAGCCTGGGAGCGCGGTTGGCGCTGCTTCAATATTATAAATTTTCACGAGTGCCGGATCGACATCGAACTGCTTGCACAGCTCAGGGATACGGTCGGACAGCTCGCCAATGAATTCGATGCCCGTAAAGCCCGCGCCGCCTACGATAAAGGTCAGGTAGTCGGTACGGTGCGGTTCGCGCTTGAAGCGCGCAAATTGATACTCAATGTGCTCGCGGATCAGGCGGACAGAATTGATGCTTCTAATATTCATTGCATACTCGCCAAGACCAGGAATGCCGAAGGTTTCCGGCTCGCCGCCAAGACCGATGACCAGATAATCATACGAAAGAGTTCCATCCTCAAGAATAACCTTTTTGTCCTGCGGGCGAATCTGTACGACTGTCGATTTCACGAAGTCGATCTTGAATTCGTCAATCAGCTTGGAAATGCTGACGCGCGCATTCTCAGGATTGTCCGTTCCCGCAGCAGGCATATGCAAATGCGTTGTAATATAATGATAGTCGTGCTTATTCACCAAAGTGACGTCAGCCTCGTTATAATTTAGCTCCTTTTGCAACCGCAGCGCAGTAAGCACACCACCGTAGCCAGCTCCTAAGATGACAATTTTGGGTATGTTGCTCATCGTATGATCCCATCCATTCCTTAGCTTGTTTATGTGTCTTTTTGTTTGTGAAAAATTACACAATCCGTGCTGGATCTATATTTCTACCCCAGCGAATTGTGTCATTTTTTGGTCCGATTTATCACTCCGATTGTACGCCTTAAAACCCGTGTTTCAGTCTTATTTATCTACTGTTGACTGTCTAAATTCGGCGCCATACATACAATACATCAGAAATATTACATAGTTTTTACTTAAACTTCAAGAGCAAAATATACGAAAAACTTTAGAGCAGCATACAAATTAATATTTCCTTCTTGGAAACGGCAGGCATATAATAGGAAGCAGATCATCAATATATTGGAGGTGCTTTCCATGTCATCCGTAGAGCAGCCAAATAACCTTGCAGATATTATCATAATTGGCGGCGGACCTGCCGGCCTGTTTGCAGCCTTTTATGGCGGAATGCGCCAGGCATCCGTCAAAATTATCGAGAGCATGCCTCAACTTGGCGGTCAGCTTGCAGCATTGTATCCGGAGAAGTACATATATGACGTGGCCGGGTTCCCAAAAGTTACAGCCCAAGAGCTTGTTGATCGGTTAATTGAACAAATCGGCCTGTTCCAGCCGGAAGTATTATTAGAAGAAAAAGTCGTTGAAGTAAACAAACAAAGCGAACGTTTATTTGAAGTCATTACCAATAAATCCGTACATTATGCAAAAGCCGTTATTATTACGGCCGGCGTTGGAGCGTTTGAACCGCGCAAGCTGGAGCTCCCCGAGGCCGTACAGTACGAGAAGAGCAACCTTCATTATTTTGTCGGAGATTTAAACCGGTTTAAGGGCCAAAAGGTATTGCTCACGGGAGGCGGCGATTCGGCCGTTGACTGGGCGTTAATGCTCGAGCCGATCGCGGAGTCGGTTACGCTTGTACACCGCCGCGATAAGTTCCGCGCTCATGAGCATAGCGTGGAGAATCTCATGAACTCGAAGGTTGACGTCCAGACGCCCAAAGAGATTACCTCTCTCCACGGAGATGGCCGGATCAGCCGCGTAACGCTTACCGATGTCAAAACCAAAGAGCAAACCGAGGTCGAAGTCGACGCCGTCATCGTGAATTACGGCTTTGTGTCCTCACTGGGCCCGATTGCCGAGTGGGGCATTGAGATTCAAGGCGGCTCCATCGTTGTGGATACAAGAATGGAGACCAGCGTGAGCGGTATCTTTGCCGCGGGGGATATTACGACTTACCCGGGCAAGCTGAAGCTGATTGCCGTTGGTTTCGGGGAAGCTCCCACCGCCGTCAATAACGCCAAGGTCTATCTTGATCCGGACGCAAAGCTTTCTCCGGGACATAGCAGCAACATGAAGCTGTAGCGGATGAGCGTCCGCGTTTTAATGTAGGCTTTATCGCCAAATGGAATTCCAGTTTTCATTATCCAGAAAACTTGTGAATTCATAATTTATGTGGTGAAAAAACCTCTATCGTTGCCTCTCGATGATGAGCGACCGCGTTTAGATGTAGGTTTTATCGCCAAATGGAATTCCAGTTTTCATTATCCCGAAAACTTGTGAATTCATAATTTATGTGGTGAGAAAACCTCTATCGTTGCCTCTCGATGATGAGCGACCGCGTTTTAATGTAGGTTTTATCGCCAAATGGAATTCCAGTTTTCATTATCCAGAAAACTTGTGAATTCATAATTTATGTGGTGAGAAAACCTCTATCGTTGCCTCTCGATGATGAGCGACCGCGTTTAGATGTAGGTTTTATCGCCAAATGGAATTCCAGTTTTCATTATCCAGAAAACTTGTGAATTCCATTGTGGTAAAACAAAAATGACAAGGGTATCCTAACGTTGGCGTTTCATTCAAGTGCACGCAATCTGCACGAAGCCAAGGAGGATACCCTTATGTTTTGTCCTGTATGCAATGGCATGCAGCCGCTGAATGCAGCTTGCGCCAATTGTGGCCAAGCAATGGAAGATTGGGGCCGAATGACAGA
This sequence comes from Paenibacillus sp. MMO-177, assembly GCF_037147795.1. Classification (NCBI taxonomy): domain Bacteria; kingdom Bacillati; phylum Bacillota; class Bacilli; order Caryophanales; family Paenibacillaceae; genus Paenibacillus; species Paenibacillus sp. MMO-177. The sequence continues at coordinate 516,559 of NZ_JBBCUR010000001.1, forward strand.
CCTGATTGGTCCTTATGCACCGTACGTGCCACTTGAGACAGAAATGACTTCATGGAATCAATCGGCCGATGATAGAAACTGCTTGCATATTGTATACTGCTCGTCCTGCGATCGGACGGTTGAGGCTGCCGTTACGGAAATAGGGATTGATCCGTTAAACAGCGTTTGAGCCGGCAGCCTTGTTAATTTGTCTTCGCTTCATCTCAAGCAGAAGCATTCGGATGAAGTCGTCTTCCAGTTTGTACTGAATAGCGGCAAGGTAGGTGTCTTCCAGCAGCTCGTCTGACAGCAGATCCATACCTGGACACTTCCTTTCTTCCTAAAGTTTCCTGAGCTGTCCCCATCGTAACATGCCCTTTTCCCAACAACAATGGCCCCCATTATACACATATCCTTGTGGACAGGCTGTGCATGAGATGTGAATACAAGTCGAAAAATGAGGATTTAACGCAGTGGATGATGTGGATACATTTATACACAGCCTTTTTTTACCAAACTGTGATAAAAAACTTTAATCGAAATTACTTGCCCCATTAATGGAATATATTGAAATTCTGTGCATATGCTTGTAGATTCTCAATGAAAAAATGGCACAACAAACAAGATTACAAGACAAAAGGCCTTAGCCCTCTTACCGCGGCCTCGTATTCACTTCAAAGATCCAGATCTTGCCGTTTAGGTCAATGCCGTAATCGAAGCCCAACTGCCCAATGCCTGGGAACCTGGCCTCCAGCATTCTTGTTGACGCAACGGTCAGATCGCGCATTTTCTGCTTTTTCTCTCCCACAAGAGACGGGGACAAGGACCGGCGAATTCCCTCTGCCGCCGTAACCATCGTGCCGCCTTGGCACAGGTTCGTAACAAACAACCCCGGCTTGGCAATCCTCCCTACCATAGAGCGGTACACCCAGCCCGTTTCCGTTTTTACGTATTTGACCCGGTAATCAATCGGACGGCCGCCAACCTTGGCGAGACGGATCCCTTTTTGAATCAGATAAGGACGATTTTTGCGTTTCTTGTCGAGTGCTGTTTTGAGAGCAGCAAAACTGGCATAAGAATGCGTTGTCGAATGAGAGGTAAAGCTGTAGCCCGCGCTTGTCTTCGCTACCTTAATTACGCCGTGTCCACCCGTGCCGATGACCGGCTTGATGACAACCATCTGATGCTTGCCAAGCATACTTCTTAGGTTGCCTGCATTGTATAGCTTCGTTGGGGGAATATGCGGGGCAATAAACGGGTCGGCAAGAAGAGCCGCCTGTTTTGCCCACTTGTCAGGGACTGGCCGCCCAAGTTGTTCTTCCATGCTATCAATCTCCTTTCCTATTAATAGGATATGATAGAGGAACGTTTGTCTCTTGGATGATTGTCCGGGCAAAAAAAAGGGAGTACCGCTCTTAACGGCACTCCCTCTCCCGATTATTCGTTATCCTGTTTGTTCATCGCCGCTTTCAGTGCATCGGCAAGACTATTGGACAACGATACGTTATCGCTGTACTGCTCTATCATCTTCCGCTGCTGATGCTTATTGACTTTTCCGCCTTGCTTATCGCCCAGCATCTCAATAACGTTGCAAGGCCTGCACTGCGCGTATTTGCCTGCCTTGCCGTTATGAATTTCCATCTTCTTGTGGCATTGCGGGCAGCGCTTATTGGACAGCGCGGGCTCCGCCTGACGGCGGTAGCTGCATTCACGGTCGGAGCAGACCAGCGACTTGCCGCGTTTGCCCTTCACTTCCATCAGCAGCTTGCCGCATTCCGGGCAGCGCGAATGGGTCAAGTTATGCGGCTTGTACTCCTTCGTCTCATTCTTAACCGCTGTAACCCACTTGTTAGCCTGCTCCCGGATCCCCGCCATAAACCGCTTAGCGTCTCCTTGGCCGTGCGCGATAAGCTCAAGCTCCCGCTCCCACTTTGCCGTAAGCTCCGGACTGCGCAATTCGTCAACAACCAGCTCGATTAGCTGCTTGCCTTTACCTGTCGGAACAAGGCGGTTCTGGGACCGCTCAATCGTATCGGTAGATAGCAGCTTCTCGATAATATCCGCGCGGGTAGCCGGCGTGCCTAGTCCATGCTTCTCCATCTTCGAGAGCAGGGAAGCCTCCGTATAACGAGCAGGAGGAAGCGTACGCAGCTCTTTCAAGCGGCTCTGCTTCACCGGGACAGGTTGTCCTTGAACAAGCTCAGGCAGCAGCTGCTCCGGCGTGCTTTTGTCCTCGCCGCGCCCGTTCTCCTCTTCATCGTCCTCGTCCGCGGAAAATCTCGTATCGCTGCCGCCGTAAAGCTCCTTCCAGCCGATGTCCTTCTGGACTTTGCCTTTTGCGTACAGCTTGTCTTGGCCAACCGTCAGGACGACGCTTGTCTCGTCATACGTATACGGCGGGTAAAACAACGCAATAAAGCGGCGCACGATCAGATCGTACAACTTGCGCTCATCGTTGCTGAGAGCCGATAAATTCACATATTCATCGGTCGGAATAATCGCATGGTGATCGCTGACCTTGCCGTCATCCACGAATCGTTTCGTAACGGTTAGCTGGCCGCGAAGCAGCTTGCGGGCAAGAGGCGCATAAGGCCCTACCGCTATGCTCTCAAGGCGTCCTTTCAGCGTCGGCACGATATCGCTCGACAAATAACGAGAGTCCGTACGCGGGTAAGTGACAAGCTTATGCTGCTCGTACAGCTTCTGCAGGACATTGGAGGTCATCTTCGCCGAAAAACCAAGCCGTTTGTTTGCTTCCCGCTGCAGCTCGGTCAAGTCGAAAGCCTGCGGATGCGGCTCGGACTTCTGGGTTGTGCGAAGCCTGTCAACTTTGGCATTTTTCCCTTGCAGGCGTGCTGCCACCGCTTCAGCTTCACTTTTGTCCCACACTCTGCCGTCATGATTGTCATTCTGGCGCCATACTGCCTGGAAAGCTCCAAGATCGGCGGAAACCGTCCAATACGGCTGCGACTGGAACTGGTTAATCTCCTTCTCCCGGTCGATCAGCGCGCCAAGCGTTGGCGTCTGTACGCGTCCCGCAGCAAGCTGGGCATTGTATTTAACCGTTAGCGCACGAGTGACATTAAGACCGATCAGCCAGTCCGCTTCCGCACGGCAGACCGCCGATGCGTACAAATTATCATATTGCTGGCCGGGCTTAAGAGCCTTAAAGCCGTCTTTAATCGCTTTATCCGTCTGGGAAGAAATCCAGAGCCGCTTGAAAGGCTTGCGCCAGTGAACCAGCTCCATAATCCATCGGGCTACAAGCTCGCCTTCCCGCCCCGCATCGGTGGCGATAATTAATTCGCCAATATCCGGACGTTTGCACAGCTGCGCAACGGCCTTGTATTGATGCGACGTCTCGCGCATGACCTTCAGGTTCATTTTACCCGGAAGAAGAGGAAGATCCTCCAGGTTCCAGGTCTTGTATTTCGGATCATAATCCTCCGGCTCCGCAAGCGTTACCAGATGGCCAAGCGCCCATGTGACCACGTAATTCGGGCCTTCCATATAGCTTTTATTTTTGCTGCCGCAGCCGAGAACGCGCGCGATTTCTTTTGCGACGCTTGGCTTTTCCGCAAGCACTAATGACTTCATTTCGAATCCCTCTCCCTGCCGTAAAATCATTGTACAAGTATACTAGAAAAACGGCGGCGAGACCAATGCAAGCAGCAGATCCCGCCTTATTTTACCCGGCAATTGCGGTGTGATATAGTAGGTTCACGAGTTTAACGAAACCTATATGCGTCGAGTAAGGAGATGTCCAAGTGAAAGCTAGATTTATTCCCGTTATTACCGTCTTCCTCCTTGTATTTGGCCTGGTGAACTGGTACATCGGCTGGAATGGATGGGGATACCTGTCCACGCTGTTTGACCTGGAAAATGCCTGGCCGTACGGCATTATTGTTGGTATTCTCTCCTTCGCCTGGCTTATCGGACGGTTTGGACAGCATTCGGCTTCGCCGGTCCGCCAAGTCGCTTATTTCCTGAAATATATAGGCTCCTACTGGTTTGCCGTCATGGAATACGGCCTCCTTATTCTGCCTCTGGCGGATTTGGCCGTCTGGCTGCTGACCCTTGCTTCCGTCCCTTACAAAACAGCCGTTGCCTCCGTTGGCACGGTTGCCTTCGTCCTCATGGCCTCCATCCTAATTCGAGGGGCTTGGAACGCTTGGACCCCCATTGTCCGCCGCTATGAGTTGACCATTCCGAAGCAGGCCGGCGCTATCCGGAAGCTCCGAATCGGGGTTGCCTCCGATATCCACCTGGGCACGGTTGTCGGCAACAAGCATCTTGGCCGCCTCATCGGCCACATGGAGGAAATGGAGCCGGATCTGATTCTGCTGCCCGGCGACGTCATTGACGACAGCATCGATCCTTTTATTCGAAGGAATATGGCCGCCACGATGAGCAAGCTGAAGGCACCGCTTGGCGTCTATGCGGTGCTGGGCAACCATGAATATATCGGCGGACACATTCAGGAATACATCGCTCAAATGAATGCGATCGGCATTCGCGTGCTGCTGGACGAAAATATCCTTGTTCAGGACAGCTTCTATATCGTTGGACGCAAAGATCTGGCGGCGCGGCAGAGCGATCCGGAAGGCCGGCTCCCGATCAGCGAGCTGATTGCCGGGCTGGATAAAGCCCGTCCGCTCATTATGATGGACCACCAGCCTTCCGACCTGGAGCAGGCGGCCGTAAACGGCATTGACCTTTCCTTATCCGGTCATACCCACCGCGGGCAAATGGCGCCTAACCATCTGATCACCCGCCGTATCTTCGAGCTGGACTGGGGTTATAAGCTGAAGGGCAGCCTGCATGCCATCGTGTCCTCGGGCTTTGGTTCCTGGGGACCGCCAATCCGTCTGGGCAGCCGTTCCGAGATTATTCAGATTGATCTGACGTTTCAACCGCAACCTTAAATCCGTCGCCAAGGATTGAAACTTAATGCTCCCCGACCTCGTATAGAGTTGCATCCAACACCCTATTCCAGGAGGGAATTCCTGCTTATGACAGATTCCTTATTTGATCGTTTGACCGAAGCAAAGGAACGCAAATACGAGCTTGAAAGGGCCATTCGCAGACAGGGTCAATTCCGTTCCCGGTTAAACGAATTGGAACGGCAAATCATCCGCCTGGAGCTTGATCTCGAATCAGAGCAGGCCGATGTCGATAAGCTCACGCGAATGACCCTGACGAATCTTTTCCATACGCTCCTGCGCAGCAAGGATGAACAGCTGGAAATGGAGCGCCAGCAGGCGCTTGCCGCGGCCCTCAAGCTTTCGGAAGCCAAGCAGGAACAGGATAAGCTGAAGGAAGAGATTATGCAGGCCGGAACGGTCATTACCGCGAATCTCGGCGCTGAACAGGATTATGACCGGCTGCTCAAGGAGCAGGAACAATTCCTAAGAAGCACGCCTGACAAAGCGGCGGAGCTGATGGCCATGGAAAGCGAGATCGCAGCCCAGCAGGTTATCGTACGCGAGCTGAACGAAGCTTTTACGGCAGGCAGACGGGTGCTTGCCTCACTGGAGCCGGCTATCGATAGTCTCGAAAAAGCGATCAACTGGGGCAATTGGGATACCTGGGGCAACGGAGGACTCATTTCAACCCATATCAAACACGAGCATATAGACGATGCAAAAGCATCTATCGCAGCAGCGAATCATGAGCTGAAGAGCTTCCGGGATGAGCTTGCGGATCTGAAGCGCAGCCTGGATATCCAAGTCGACATCAGCGGCCTGCTCAAGTTCGGAGACTATTGGTTTGACGGTCTGATCACGGACTGGATCGTGCAGAAGCGGATCAAGGAGACTCAGGACCGCACCTGCGAAGCCGCCCATGAGGTCAGAACAGTGGTGAGAAAGCTGCAGGCGGAATATACGGCCGCGGAAGCAGCCCTCAGCGGGTTAAAGACAAAGCGGATTTCTTGGCTGGAGCAACAGCAATCCACATAAAAAAAACGGCCGGCGCCTTAAGCGCTGGCCGTTCCTCTATTCAATCCTTTGGAATAACTCATGCTTGCAAGCAAGAAGTAGATCGTCTGCATCACAACAAAGATGCCGATAATAACAAACGAATACAGCCACACGCTGGATTCCATCAATCCGTCCAACGCCTTCATCGCAAACAACGCATGAATGGTGCCAACCAAGCAGGGCAGATAGAAAATAATGCCGATCTGGGTCACCGTTATTTTCCGGATCTCCTGCCTTGTCATTCCGATCCGTTTCAACGCGTTGAACTGTGCCTGATCCTCCTGCAGCTCCGTAAACATCTTGAAGTAAATCAAGCTGCCCGATGCGATAAAGAAGAGCAAGCTGATAAACAGGCCGATAAACAGCGTAAGCGAGCTGGTTTCTTTCATGTTGGCGAAGTTGTCCGCCCGATTACGGCTGATCTGCCCTTTAAGATCTTCCTTTACTTGCAGCTTCTTAATAGCCGGACCGGCGTTCTCCCAATCCTTCACTTCATAGCCGTACCAGACAAGCTGCTCGCTTTCCGGGACATTGGCAAGAAGCTTCTTATAGTCGCCGTCCTCTACAATAATAGTCATCCAGTTAAAATCGGTCTGATTCATGACGCTGTCGGAATGGTCCGCCGCTACGGGGTAATCAATCGTCGTGTCCTTTACCTTCCCCTGAATCCTTTCAATGGGAGGGTTGAAGGATCCAGGCATAGCTACCATCCCCGGCTTCAAATGGATCCTCTTTTTCCCTTGCGCTTCCGCTAAGCGATTATAATCGGACTCCGAGATCACCATGGTATCCGGATTATAGTCGATGTTGTTCCCGTTGCTCCGCGTCAGCTTGATATGGGTTACGCTGGCTCCGGCGACAATTTTCTCATCGGTAACGGGATGTCCCGCTTCGCGAAGATGCGTCTTCAGCTCCTCCGGATCAATCACATCATGGCTTTGAAGCCCTTTCTCCATCACGGCAACCGCATAAGGATAGAACTGGTAAATCTGCTGTTTGGCGCTGATCTGCATCAAATAAAACGTACCGGATGCAGTAAGAATAACCGCGCTCATAATCGAGACCATAAACAGAATACGAGCGTTATCCTTCAGCTTGTAGCCAAGCTGCGACAGAACTACCATATTCGTACGGTTATAGAAGAACGTATGGCGCCTCTGCAGGAAACGAATAAGCAGCACGCTGAACTGCGTAAACAGAAAGTAGGTTCCGACCGTCACCGTCACCAGGATGAGAAGCGACAAATATAAGAAGTTAAACGAATCTAACATAACCGCCATCGTGTATCCTGCGCCAAGCGATACAAGCGCCAGCGCAACAAGCCAAGGCGAGAATAGCAGCATGCCTTTTGGCTTGCGTCCAGCCTTAAACAGCTCGATCAGCTCGGCTTTGCCGATCCGAAGAGAGGTAAGTACGGCAATCGCGACAAACAGAACAAAGAAGCCAAGCCCCGTCATTCCAACCGCCTTCAGCGGAGCGGCGAACGGTATCGGGTCCGTAACCTTCAGGAACACCGATAAAGCCATAAAGAACAGCTTGCTGAACAGCATGCCAAGACCGATCCCAACCCCGATGGACAGAATAGCCAAAGCAATGCTTTCATAGATAACAAGCTTTCTAAGCTGCGCTTTGGTCATCCCGAATAAGGACAATAAACCAAACTCCTGCTTCCGTGTTTTAAGAAAAGCCGAGTTGGAGTACAGGACAAACAAGAATGAGAAGATACCGATGATGTACAGGCAGAACAACATCCCTCTTCTTACCTTGGCCGCCTGCTCAATATGCCCGTTTACTACGTCCGGATGAAAAATAAACGACGAATACATATAGAAGATCAACACGGAAAATACGCAGCTTAGGAAAAAGGCGCTGTAGGAACGCCAATTTCCTTTCATGTTGCTAAGCGCGAGCGAACGGAACGTCATCGAAATTACCTCCCAGTACACTCAAAGAATCCAGAATCTGCTGGAAGAACGCCTGACGGTTCGTTCCTCTCCGGATTTCGCTGAACAGCTTGCCGTCCTTAATAAAGACAATGCGTTTGCAATAGCTAGCCGAGAACGGATCATGCGTCACCATCAGAACCGTTGCTCCAAGGCGCTCGTTCATATCCTTCAGCGCGTCCATGACATCCTTCGCCGCTTTGGAATCGAGGTTGCCTGTCAGTTCGTCGGCAAGCACCAGCGCAGGCTGGTGAATGATTGCCCGGGCAATAGCGGCACGCTGCTTCTGTCCGCCGGACACTTCATACGTCCGCTTGTCCAGAATTTTATCGATATTAAGCATAATCGCCAGCGGCCTCAGCTTCTCTTCGATAACGCGCGGCGCTACGCCTTCCAGCACCAGTGGCAAAATAATGTTTTCCTTAATCGTCATCGTATCAAGCAGGTTGAAATCCTGAAACACAAAGCCCAGCTCTCTGCGGCGGAATAACGCCAGCTTCTTGTCGCTTAGCTTGCCGGGCTGTATGCCGTTAATCTCCAGCTCGCCGGATGTCGGACGGTCAATCGTGGCGAGCAGGTTAAGAAGCGTTGTTTTCCCGCTGCCCGAAGGTCCCATGACGCCAACAAATTCTCCCGCTTCAATGTTCAGATCGATATCCTCAAGTGCCCTATAGGACATGTTCCCTTTTGAATGATAAATCTTTCCAATCCCTTTCGTACGCAATACACTCATCGTAACAGCCTCCCCAAGACTTGCTCATTTGTTTTGATTATGGACTCAGTATAACTCCATCCGTCCTGATCAACCCATCGATTTACCTTTCAATTGGAGGCTTTGAACCTTACGATTTTGTCATATTCCGAACACATTGGCGTATTAACGCAACAAATGGATCCCTTCAGGGCGGAACACAACCGTAACCTTCGTACCGGCGCCAACCTCTGATTCGGCATACAGCTCATGCCCCAGACGGCAGCATACCTGCTTGGCCAAGTAAAGCCCCATCCCCGTTGATTCCTCAACCGCACGGCCGTTCTCTCCGGTGAAAAACGGATCGAAAATCCTTGGCAGGTCATGCGCCTCAATCCCGATTCCTTCATCTATAACAGACAGCCTGACGGCACTTAAATCAGGCTCCTTCTCAATGCTGACAATCAGCTTCTTCGAGCCCGGCTTGCGCTTTGAATATTTAATCGCATTGCCAATCAGCTGATTCAAGATAAACGTCAGCCATTTCTCGTCGGTCTCCACAACCGCCTCTCCGTCAACCCGAGGGAATATAGCATGCCGGATGCAGAGCTGCTTGTGCGCGTTTATTACGCTGCGTGCCGCTTCATGCAGGGGAACCGAACGGGGATGCAGATCAAACTCGATCTTGTCGAGCCTCGCCGTATGCAGCATCATATCGAGTCCCCTTGTCATTCTGCCGGTCTCTTCGCGGATGCTTTGCAGTCTTTCCGTATGGGCAGGTGGATCATCCCGTTCCTGCAGCGCTTCCTGGACAAGCAGATCAATAACCGACACCGGAGTCTTCATATGATGCACCCACTGCAAGACGAAATGATTATGCTGCTCCTGCTGCCTGCGGTACTGGCTGAGCTCGGTCAAATACGCGCCGTATTGCGCGGCCAACAGCCTCTGCACGGCAATCTGTTCTTTGGTGATCCCGGAAGTAATCACCATCGAAGCCTTTAGCTCCGTTCCGTGTTCAATCGCATCCCGAAGCTGCTTGTAGTAGCTGCGCTGACGAAGGAAGTCCACGGCTAGTCCAATAACCAGCAGGAAGCCCGCAAGCTCGGCGTAATAATAGACAAGGCCCGCGTCCGCTCTTTCATAACGAAGCTTATCGAGAGAAAACATCGCGCAAGCCAGAATGGAGCCTAACAGGTAGGTTGCGATCAGAACTTTACGGTCCCAAAGATAAGCACGAATCATGCTTTGGCCTCCTGCAGCGCTTCGGCGCTCAGCCGGTAGCCTTGCCCCCGAACCGTCTCAATCGCTTTTATAATGCCGATTTCTTCGAGCTTCTTGCGCAGGCGGGTGACATTGACGGTTAACGTATTGTCATCCACAAACTGAACATCATCCCATAACGCCTCGAGCAGCTGCTCTCTTGCCACGATTTCATCGGGTTTCTTCATAAAAGCTTCGGCCAGCAGTCTTTCGTTCTTCGTCAGCTCGGTCCGCTCTCCCTGCCATTCCAGCTCGTTGCGGCTAAGATTAAGACGCAGTCCGTTCAATTCGAGCTCTGCGGATGCCGCCGCCGAAGCGGCCGAAGCCGCGGCATATTCCCCGTAAGCCCGGCGCAGCGCACCCTTTACCTTTGCGAGCAGCAGATCCAGATGAATTGGCTTCGAGAGATAATCGTCTCCGCCATTTTCGATAGCCATCACCTGGTCCATTTCTCCTTCGCGGGCTGAGATAAACAAAATAGGCACGTTAGACCTTGTCCGGATTTGCCTGCACCAGTAAAAGCCGTCGAAATACGGCAAATTGATATCTAGCAGCACGAGATGAGGATCATACGACGCAAACTCCCCCAGCAAATCCTTGAACTGAGCGGCCCTCTTCGCTTCAAATCCGTATTTCTCCATCGTTGATTTCAGGATAGCTCCTATTTTGTCATCGTCCTCGATGATAAATATCCGATACATTTCGACATTCCTCCTCTTGTCATTTTTAGGATAGCAATTTCAACATTTCCTATCAACTTAGGCCTTTCTTCACAAAATCATTACAATTTCTAAATAATGGGATAATAATCCGCTGTTAGACTAGCTTTGAAATCGAAATAGTTCCGACGCGGCTTGACGGGGGGGAAAATCAAGGCCATTCATACATACCGGCGTAGTGCCGTCGGACCTAGCAATTATTCGAAAATAAGAAAGGTGACGAACTACAAATGAAAAAAGCAGTAGTCATTTCCGTGCTCGCAACAGCAATTGGAGCAGCAGCTGTTACACCAGTAATGGCGCAATCGGCCGTACAAACGGCACAAGCGGTTCAAGTCGGTTCCATTACCGTATCCATCAACGGCAATTCTGTCGCAATCCGCACGATTGACGCGCAAGGCGTAACACTCGCTTCCGTTCGCGATCTGGCGAAAGCTCTTGAAGCTTCCCTGAATGTTTCGGGCAGCACAATTACCGTTCAGTTGAACCACAATGTTGTTAAGCTGAGCAATGCCGTGACGGTTAACGGCACAGCATTCGTTGAGCCGGTAAGCTTTCTTGGCAAGCTGGGCGCAGGCTACTCGAACGGCAACATCACTTCGGTCAAATTCCTCGAGAATGTCGATCAAGTGACATGGGTAAATGCTTCGAAGCTGATCGCATCGATCACTGGCGAGAACGGCCGCGAAGATTATCTGGTTGACGCTGCGACAGGCAAAAATGAACTGCTGCTTACTTCGTCCGATAGTTCCGAGCTGATCGTGTCCCCGGATGGTTCGAAAGCCGCTTATTCCGAAGAAGACGGCACGGTTAACGTCATTGATCTGAGCACGAAACAATCGACAAAAGTAAGCACGGATACATCGATTAAAAACGAGATGGTGTTCTCGGCTGACGGAAGCTCGATCTTCTTCTTCCAAGGCGACAAAAACTCCGTTATCTGCAAGCTCAGCCTGGCTGACGGCAGCGTAACGAAAGTTCTGGAAGACAAAGTCGACTACAAAACAAACCTTGCGGTTTCCGCTGACGGCACTAAAGTAGCCTACTTCCAAATCAAACAGCCTGTTGTTAAAAACGACGCTACGGACGTAAGCAAGGACGATGTTACGATCGACCCGACAGGTACGGAAACGCAAGCATTCTTCTACGACTCGGCTAAAGGCGACAACAAACCGGTTCAGCTGACGAAGGATGCAAGCGACAAGGCGTTCCTGGAACTGTCCGCTGACGGTTCGAAAGTTTACTACGTAAGCATCAGCGACGACAACGCAGGCAGCGTTGCTTCCGTAAATACAGCTACTCTTGCAGCAACAAACCTGTATAACGCAGAAGACGTATACCAATTGAACCAAGCTGACGGCAAGCTGATCCTGCTGACGGCAAAAGGCGATGCAAACAGCATCAACGCGCTTGACCCTGCAACAGGTACCGCAAGCAAGCTGTACGGCGTATCGGATGCGGTATCCGAGCTGATCGTATCGGGCAAAGGCAATATCGCCGCAATCAGCAACGGCCAGCTGGCTGTTCCGGTTAACGGCAAATTCACAACGATTACACGCTAATTGACAAAAATTAACATCTTTTTAGGAGGATAAATGAAATGAAATTGAAATGGCTTAAAGTGGCTACGGTAGCCGCTCTTATCGCAACAATCGGCTTTGGCTCCGTTCAAGCTCCTACAAAAACAGAAGCAGCAAGCAAGCTGTCCGGCAAAATCGTCATCAATGGCTCTTCCGCCCTTCTTCCGCTTACTCTTCAAGCGGCTAACGAATTCAAAAAGCTGAATCCGAAGGTTAAAATCTCCGCTTCGGCAGCCGGTTCCATCACGGGTCCTCAATCCGTGCGCAAAGGTATCGCCGATATCGGCGCGGTTGACTGGGATGCTACGCAAGCCGTTCCCGGCTTCGAAGCTTTCACAGGCCAAGTCGCTAACAAAGTAGCGGTTACTCCTTTCGCTGCTGTTGTAAATAAGGACGTTACCGCAACAAACCTGACTACGAAACAGCTGCAAGACATTTTCTCCGGCAAAGTAACGAACTGGAAAGAAGTAGGCGGCAAAGATGCTGATATCATCGTCGTTAACCGCGCATTTGGTTCCGGTACCCGCGTTAACTTCCAACAAAAAGCTCTGAACGGTACGGACTTCATGACAAAGGGCTCCAACTATAAAGAAGTTAAAACAAGCGGCGACATGAAAACAGCCGTTGAATCGACTCCGGGCGCTATCGGCTACCTCGACTTCGCTTACATCACTTCCAAAATGACTGGCGTAAGCATCAACGGCGTTGCTCCAACCGTAGACAACGTAATCAACGGCAAATACAAAGTTTGGGGCTATGGCTACTACATGACTAAAGGCCAGCCTACAGGCGTTGTTAAAGAATTCATCAAATACGTGCAAAGCGCTAAGTTCCAAAACGGTTCGCTGAAAAAGCTCAAGTTCATCCCGCTTTCCGCAATGAAATAATCCTAGTTAATCGAAAATAGGTAACGGCGGCCGTCTTTCGCGAAGCGACAGGCGGCTGCTTGCTACCGAAGGAGCCGATCAATAACATGTTAGATACTTCATCCACTGCGGGCCAGATTGATCTGGGCGGCAGTCTTTTGACGGGAAGCGGCAAGCCGTTTGACCGCAGGAAACGGTTGTTTGTGATGAACCGCCTGTTCCGTTACGTTTGTATTGCTTGCGCCGGTTTTGTATGTCTGATCCTTTTCCTTATCCTTGCCCTCATGTTCCGCACAGGCGTGCTGACGTTTGGCGATGTGTCCTTCTCCGAATTTTTCCTGTCTACGGAATGGAGTCCGGAGACCGAGCAATACGGCGGATTGTTATTCATTTTCGGCACGTTTGCCCTTACTTTGCTAACTTTGATCATATCAGTTCCGCTCTCGCTCCTGATCGCGGTCTTTCTGTCGACCTTTGTTCCGCCATGGCTGAAAAATACGCTTCGTCCCGTCATGGACCTGCTCGTCGGCATACCGTCCGTTGTCTACGGCTACCTGGGCTTAACTGTTCTTATTCCCCTCATCCGGGACGTTACCGGTACGGGTATGGGCGACGGCCTGCTTGCCGCGTCTCTTGTATTGACCATCATGGTTCTGCCGACAATCAGCCGGATCAGCGATGACTCGATCACTGCCGTACCGAAGAAATTCAGCGATGCGTCCTATGCCCTTGGCGCTACCCGCTTCCAGACCGTCTGGAAGGTGCTTATCCCTTCCGCCCGCAGCGGGATTATGTATGCCGTTATTCTTGGCATGGCCCGCGCAATCGGCGAAACGATGGCGGTTGTTATGGTTATCGGCAATACCCCGCAAATCGCGGACAGCCTGCTTAAGCCTACGTCGGTATTGACAAGCAACATCGTTATGCAGATCGCTAACGTTCCGTTCGATTCAACCTGGAACTATGCGCTGTACCTGATGGGCTTCCTGCTGCTTGCCATTTCGCTTCTGATGATCGTAGGCGTACGCTGGCTGCAACGGAGAGGAGTTCAACAACAATGAGCCATGTAAACACCGCAGTAAATGCAAGCAATCCTTTCCGCGGCAAAAGAGGAATCAACAGCTTTAACAACCGTCTGTTTACGATTCTGGTCTGGACCGTTGGCATCGCTATCGTTCTCTTTATTCTCGGGCTTTTGTTCCTCATTCTTAAGGATGGCCTTCCGAAGCTCTCCTGGAGCTTCCTGTTTGGCCTGCCTAGCGAAATCGAAGAAGGCGGCGGCATAGGGCCAGCCCTGCTGAACTCCTTCTACATCCTGTTCCTGTCGCTTATCATCTCTATTCCGCTTGGAATGGCGGCAGGCATTTATCTTGCCGAGTTTGCGCCGGACAACAAGCTGATCTCCTTTGTGCGGATTTGCGTAGAGGGGCTCGCTTCCGTACCTTCGATCATCTTTGGTTTGTTTGGCATCGCGTTGTTCGTTGAGATGTTCCAGCTTGGCCTGACGATTCTCGGCGGCGCTGTCAGCTTGGCGTTCTTGAACCTGCCGGTCCTGACGCGCGTAACCGAAGAATCGATCCGTGCCGTGCCGAAGGAACTGAAAAATGCCTCCTTCGCGCTGGGGGCTACGCATTTACAGACGATCGTTCGCGTCCTGATCCCTGCAGCCATGAACGGAATTATTACGGGGATCTGTCTTGTCGCGGGCCGCGCCTTTGGCGAAAGCGCCGTTATTATTCTAACTGCCGGCGTTACGACCTCCGGAGAAATGTGGGATTTCAGCCTCTTCTCGCCGGGCGAGACGCTTGCCGTGCACCTGTGGTATGTCCAGTCGGAGGCTATCGTTCCGGACGCCCAGGATATCGCACAGAAGTCTGCGGCGGTACTCGTGTTCTTCGTTCTGCTCATCAACCTGGTGTTCCGTATTCCTCTTTGGCTGAATTCTCGTAAGATGACGAGGTAGCGCTGATAGTCGGTTGGTGACCACTGCGAAAGTGAACGCTCCTTCGACCGCTGTTGCATTCGGATTGTTTGAACAAGGTTTCAAGGTTACAATCCGAATACAAAGGCGGGCACTTCGTTCCTCAAGAGCATTCACTTACTCCGTTCCGCCTTCGACTTCTTTTTTGACAGAAAAACGGCGTCACAGGTAAGTGTACCTCGTGACGCCGTTTTGGTTTTGGTATGAACGGGACAGGTTGTGTTAGCAACCTGTCAAATTTGGTCAAAAAAGGCTGGCTGAGCCTGGCCTTTTGCGAACGCTTTTGTTTGGCTTCGCCAAACAGGCGGAGCAAAAGAATGTTCTGGAGAAACGGAGTGCTCGCTTTTGTTCCCGGAATCGTACCTTGTACGATAAATTCATAGATTCCGGGAACAATGGCGATTGGAAGAACATTCTATTGCGCAGCCTGCATACTGGCGAATCCCCAATAAAAAAGCTGAGCACAGGCGTGCTCAGCCATCCATCAGCAGTCGCTATCCGGCTTGCCAGCCGCCGCAGCGGTGCGGAAGCTCGAGCCGCATCCGCATGTTGCGGTTGCGTTCGGATTTTCGATCGTAAAGCCGCCGCCCATAGCCGACTCTTTCCAATCGATGATAAGACCGTATAGGTATTTCAAGCTTTCGTCGTCTACGACTACCTTCAGGTCAGCGACCTCCATCGACTTGTCGTTCTCGTTCTCTTCGTCGTCGAAGCCCATGCCGTAGGAGAAGCCCGTACAGCCGCCTTCCTTCACGCCAATGCGCAGGAACAGCCCGGGAGTACCTTCCTCCTCGAGCATTTCTTTAATTTTGTCAGATGCCGATTCACTAATCGTGATCATGCTTCTTCCCTCCTCTATATAAATAAGAATAAATGTATCGTTGTAGTTACAGTATACTCCTCTTCCTCCGCTTCCTCAAGAGATGAGAGCCTTCCTATTGGAACGAGTTGAAGACTTTAGGTGTTGCCGCCTTTTGCGTACGGGTTTATAATAATGGAAGCTTTCTTAATCGGATGAGCAAGTTATTTTTTTCACAAAGGCATAGCCTAGATTTATTCCACTCTTCCTAGAACGGTAAATGGCAGCATGCCGCAGCACTACACATAACTAACTTTTGAGAAAAAGGAGGTTGCCAAGATGAACATCGCCATTCCATCTGATAACAAGCAAATGCAGTCGATTATCGACAAAGTCCGTAACGGGGAACGCCTCACATTGGAAGACGGGGTATTCCTGTATCAATCGGATGATCTGCTTACGATTGGGCAACTAGCTAATGAAGTTAACCTTCGCAAGAACGGTAAAAAAGTTTATTTTATCGAAAACATGAGCTTGTACTTTACGAACGTCTGCGAAGCGCATTGCGCATTCTGTAACTTCCGCAAAGACGAAGGCGCACCAGGCGCCTATACCTTATCCGGTCAAGAAATGATTGAGTACGTTGAGCAGCACTTCCACCCCGGTGTAAGAGAATTTCATATTGTAGGCGGGCATAACCCACATGTTCCGTTCCAATATTACGTCGATTCCCTGAAGGCATTAAACGAGCGCTTCCCTGAAGTAACGCTTAAAGCCTACACAGCTGCGGAAATCGACTTTTTCTCGCGTATCAGCGGCTTAAGCTACAAGGAAGTATTGGAAGAGCTTATGAAGGTCGGCCTGAAATCGCTGACCGGCGGAGGCGCAGAAATATTATCCGATCATTACCGCAAAAAAATGCGCGTCGATAAAGCCGACGTCAGCCAATATTTAGAGGTGCACCGCACCGCTCATAATCTTGGCATGCGCACGCATACGACCATGCTGTACGGGTCGATTGAATCGCATGAGGATCGCATCCGCCACATGATTCAGATCCGCGAGCTTCAAGACGAAACCAACGGGTTCCAGGTATTTATTCCATTGTCTATGCAGCCGATTAATCCGAAAGCCGGCATCCGTCGCCGCAACTCGGCGTTCGAGGATTTGAAGACGATCGCGATCAGCCGCTTGATGCTGGACAACATTCAGCATATTAAAGCTTACTTCATCAACATCGGAACGCAGCTGACCCAGGTCGCGCTGACGATGGGCGCATCCGACGCTCACGGCACCATTGTAAAAGAAAAAATCAGCCATGCCGCAGGCGCGCTTACGCCTGAAGGCATCACGCGTGAGGATCTCTTATGGCTCATTAAAGGAGCCGGACGTATCCCAGTGGAGAGAGATACGTTCTATAACGAAATTAAAGTATATGAGTAATCACGCGGCTAGACGCACATATTAGGCACACAACAAGTCATTCATCATTTTTGGAGTTGGGTAGGGAATCATATGAGAAAATTTGTAATTTTGGGCGGAGGTTACGGCGGTCAGGCTATCGCGGCAGACGTGATCGACAAACAGCTGCCAATCGACGTTGAAGTTATCCTTGTAGACCGCATGCCTTATCAAGGCCTTAAAACAGAGTATTACGCACTTGCAGCCGGTACGGTTTCAGATATGGAGATCCGCGTGAAATTCCCGCAGGACCCGCGTCTGACAACCCGTTTCGGGGAAGTTGTAGATATCGACCTGGACAAAAAGCTTGTTTACCTGGAAGGTCAGGATCCAATCGATTACGAATGGCTCGTGATTGGACTTGGCTGTACGGATAATTACCACGGCATCGAAGGCGCGGAAGAGTTCTCGACCAGTATTCAAACCCTTTCGAATGCGCGCAAAACTTACCAGCTGCTGAACGATGTGAAGCCTTATGGTCAAGTATCGATCATCGGAGGCGGCCTTAGCGGCGTAGAAGTGGCTGCGGAGCTGCGCGAAGCCCGTTCCGACCTGAACATCCGTATCATTGACCGCGGACCAAGCGTCATGTCCGCCTTCCCTGGACCGCTGCAGAAGTTTGTGGCTTCCTGGTTCAGAGAGCATGAAGTGGAGATGCTCAGCCATATTTCGTTATGCCGTCTTGAGCAAGGCGCTTTGCATGACGCGAATGCGAATCAAACGATTCTAACCGACGTAACGGTATGGACAGCCGGCATTCAGCCGATTGAAATCGTACAGCGCATGAATCTGCCGAAGGACAAACAAGGCCGTCTTATCATCAATGAATATCATCAGCTGCCGGACTATACCGATGTGTTTGTTTGCGGCGACTGCGCGTCTCTGCCATTCTCCCCTAGCGGGCAAGCGGCCGGCGCGCAAGGCAAGCAAATCGCTGAAGTTATTCATGCCATTTGGAATAACAAAACGCCTAAGCTTGGCAAAATCAAGCTGAAGGGCGTAATGGGTTCCCTTGGCAAGAAAAGCGGCTTTGGCCTCATGGGCAGCACGCCAATGATGGGTAAAATTCCGCGTTTGATCAAGAGCGGTATTCTCTGGAAATCGAAACGCCACTTCGGTTAATTTTGCTTTAAGCTGATGGATTCGCGAATACGGCGTTCCAGATCCTTTATGGATTCGGCAGCGATAATTCTGCCGTCAACTAACGCGAATGGCTTCAAATAACATTCTCCGCAGTTGCCGAGACAGCCGTATTCCACCACCTTCAGCCGATCGTCTTGTTCGAACTGCTTCATAATGCCTTCCGTTCCGTGATGCATGTTGCCGTTGCAGAACTCGATAAGCGGTTTTGACAATTTTTTGATCACCTGGCCTTAACGGTTGATATCCATTTTCATTCCTCGCACTTTGTACTATAATAGGGGAGAAAGGAGATGATTGCAATGAGTCAAGCACAAGATACAATGTACGACGAAGTATTGGACGTACTGGATAAATTGCGTCCGTTCCTGCAACGCGACGGCGGCGACGTAGAACTGGTAGACGTAGAGGACGGCATCGTTAAACTTCGTCTGATGGGTGCATGCGGAAGCTGCCCAAGTTCGACAATTACGCTGAAAGCCGGCATCGAGCGCGCGCTGCTCGAGGAAGTTGAAGGCGTACAGGAAGTCGTTCAGGTATTCTAACATGCAAAGAGTCTTGCCCGCTACAAGCAGGCAAGACTCTTTTTTTGTTCCTTATCATACGATAATGTTCGAACGAATCGCATCGAAACCGCCGGTCACGTTTATGATGCTGCCGGTCAAATAATCCGATCTTGATTGACAGAGGAAGCCAATCACTCTCGCGATATCTTCACCGGTTCCCGGTCTGCCGACCGGCGACTCGAGATCCTTTTCGCAAGCCGCCTCGTCGATCGTCCGCTCCTTGTTTAGGCCTCGTATATCGCCCGGCGATACCATGTTGACGGTAATGCCACAAGGCGCCTCTTCGACCGCAAGCGATTTGGTGAAGGAGACGAGACCTGTTTTTGCCGCCGCGTACACGGCCCTGTGAGGCCATGCTCTGGCTTCGTCCGCATGTCCGAAGCCAAGATGGATAATACGCCCCCAGCCCCGCTTGCGCATGCCTGGCAGCAGCTTATGGTCCAGCAGCATAACGCCAAGCAAATTGCCATTTAACAGTTGAATGATAACGTCTTCACTATAATCCGCGAACAAGCGACGCTCGCGTATGAACGGGCCCGCGTTGTTCACCAGAATATCGATGCCGCCATTCCAGGCTTCCGCTTCAGCCGCCAGCTGCGCTACCCCTGCCGGAACGGATATATCGCCTTGCATGGCGGTTGCTTTTACGCCCAGCCGCTCGATCTCGCGCTGAAGCTCCAGCGCCTCCTGCCTGCTCCCCAGATAGTTTAACACGATGCTGCAGCCAAGACTTGCGAGCTGCAATGCAGTCCGTTTGCCAAGCCCCTTGGCGCTTCCGGTTACAAGCGCCGTTCTGCCCATCAGCTCCACGAGCATTCCTCCTCGCGATTTTAAGCCTACCTGGTTCGTATCAGTCTGCAAGCATAGTCAAAGGTTAGGCGTAATGATCCTGTCACCATTTGCAGTCCATGCTGGAGATCGTCCGATTGTGCATCAATATTTTCAAGCTGTACTTCCTGTCCGTACATTTTATGTGCCTGCGCAAGATCATCCTGCATTTCCGTATTCATGTAATGAATCTCGGTATTGCGTCGCTTCCGCAGCCGTCCCATCGGTTCCTTCAGGCTTTCCTTGATGTCGTTCAGCTTCCAAGTCAAATCCGGATGAGCCTTCTTGTCGCGCATGTTGCGCAGAACCGTGAAGTAGGAAAAATGAGGCTTGATCCTCTCCGTCTTCATATCAAGCATGTCATTAAGAAGGATGCTCAGCTTATCCAGCAGGGCAAAAATGCGGATAAACGCGTTTTTGTCAAAATAAACGTAACGCTGATAATTAAGCTCCTCCTCCTCCGACATTTGGCTCACGGAAGACGATACGATCTTCTCCTTAAAGCGGCTAGCCGCATAGCAGCTTTGCTCGATTTCGTTCAAGGAAGCGATCAGCCCTTTCGTCCACACCTCATACGTACGGAGCTTATGATCGTTGTCCTTGCCCGCTTCGATCTTCTCATGCAGAATGGCGATAAACTGATTCATCAGCTGTAACGTTTCCGCAAGGCGGCCTTGCGGCTCCCTTTCCGGTTCGTCAAATAGAAAACGCAGCATAGGCCGTCCCCGCCTCTCTTCGCAACTTAGGATTTGAAGTACTCGTTCCATCTGCTGTCAACCAGCTTGGTAATATCCTCGCGCGTGAACAGCTCTGCCGGATAACCCGGCTTCATTCTCGCATCGATCACGATTGGCAGCTTGTAGCCAAAATGATGGCGGCGAATTTCGGCATTCGCGTAAATATCATCGGCCGGATTAAACCGCGTGAACACCGTCCATAAGAAGGACGTTTGCCCATGGGCAACGTTTGCGTCGTCTACAAGAATAACAAGAGGCCATTCCGTACCGCGTTCCGACAGCCTTGACAAGAGACGCTCCGCAAGCTGCGGCTCTGCTTCATAGGATGCGCCGGATACGACGAGGCATCCGCGGCAATACACCTGAGCGTTCGTAATTTCCTCGATCACGCCTTCCTCATAGCTTGAAGGCAGCTCTCTGACAGGCTTTCCGACGCCAAGCATAACCGCTTTGCTTCCGTGATTAAACTTGCCGCTCGTATAATCCAGCGTATCGTGGGAGGTTTCATCGAATACAAACAGATCCGTCTGCGGCTGGAACCGCTCAAGCACGGTCTCGAGCAATACGTCGAACCTCGACAGGTCAATAGGCTGATCCGTCAGCATCAGGAACTTGGTCAAGGTCAGCTGGCCTTGGCCCAGAATGCTGAAGGCTGTCGACAGCGCCTCGCGGGAATAGGATTCCCGGACAACGGCTGCGGCAAGCGCGTGTACGCCGGCTTCCGCATAAGCCCACAGCTCATGCACGCCCGGCATAACCATCGGGAAGGCCGGGGCCAGAAGGCGCTGCAAGTATTCCCCCAGATAATAATCTTCCTGACGCGGCTTGCCCACAATCGTTGCGGGATAGATCGCATCCTTGCGGTGCCAGACGTGGTTGACATTAAAGACCGGGAAATCATGGATAAGCGAGTAATAACCGAAATGATCGCCAAACGGGCCTTCCGGACGGCGGAGATGCGGCGGCACTTGCCCGCTGATGACAAACTCCGCTTCCGCCGGAATGCGGTGCTTGCTGTGCGGGTCGGATACAACCGGCAGCTTGCCGCCCAGGATAAGCGAAGCCATTAAAAGCTCCGGCAGATGCTCCGGTAGCGGCGCAATCGCGGAAGCGATCAAAGCCGGCGGCCCGCCGAGGAAGACGGATACCGGCAGCGCTTCGTTCCGCTGCTCGGCTTCATGATAGTGGAAGCCGCCGCCTTTATGTATTTGCCAATGCATGCCGGTCGTTGAATCGTCAAAGATTTGCATGCGGTACATCCCTAGATTATGCGCTTTGCGGGATTTTAAGCTCTCCGTATAGACAAGAGGCAAAGTAATAAACGGACCGCCATCTTCCTGCCAGCTTGTTACGCGCGGCAGACCGGCCAGCGGATTCTGACGCTTCAACACTTGCAGAATAGGCGCCGTACCGCTTGGCACTTCCTTCATGCCTACCTTCAGCATGTCCCAGATCAGCTTTTTCTCACCCCATAAAGCTTTTGGCGTTGGCGGCATGATACGATCCGCAGCGCCAACAATCTGCTTCATGATCTCTTCCGGGCGTGTACCAAACGCAAGGTCAACCCGGCGGCTTGTCCCGAACATATTCGTCAGAACGGGAAAAGGACTGCCCTTCACGTTGGTGAAAAGCAGTGCCGGTCCTTCCTCTTCGATAACGCGGCGGTGAATTTCCGCCAGCTCCAGATAAGGATCTACTTGCGCGTCGATAACGAGCAGATCATTCTCCTTTTTTAATACCTCAACAAATTCACGCAGGTTCTGAAAACTCAAGCGTTCTCCCGTCCTTCCCGCAGCCGCCAGGAACGTATCAGCATATCACACAATATCCCAAACAAGCCCGTTATAATTAAATTATGAAGCAGGTTCGTAAACAGGAACCAGTCATCGTTGCCGATTGTCTCCGTCAGAAACGCACCGCTCAGGATTTGAGCGATAACCAGGATCAAAGCCCAGCCGGCAGATTTCGTAAGACCTTTGCCTTTTCCGCTGATTTTGCGGACGTGGATATATAGACCAACTAGAGCAAGACCAAAAATAAGTGCACCTAAACGATGGATAAAAACAGCTGCCGTCGCGCCTTGAAGCTCTGGCACAACCTCGCCGTTGCATAACGGCCAGCCCAGACAGCCGCCTGCCGACTCGGTATGGCGGATATAGGCGCCAAGATAAACAACAATGTAGCAGAAGATCGTCACAGCCAACATTCGGGGATAAATAGCGCGAGGCACGGTAAACTCCACGGGCTTGCCGTCCTTCACGCGGTATGACCAAACAACGAGCAGCAATGTAAATGCAAATGCAATTAAAGAAATACCAAAATGAATAGCCATTACCGCGTCAGACTGATACCATACGACAGCTGCGGCGCCCATAAGAGCTTGAATGATCGTAAATAGCAGGGCTCCGCTCGCGTAGATAACCGGCTCTTTGTAATCCGCATTGTTTTTACGGAACAACAGGTATATGGCAATAAAGGCTGCCACAACGAGCAAACCTTCAAATCCGGTAATTAGACGGTGAGAAAATTCGATTGCGGTTTCCATTGTATACGCAGGAATAAATTTACCGTTGCAAAGCGGCCAATCATCACCGCATCCGCGTCCGGATCCGGTATTTGTAACTAATGCTCCGGCAAGAAGAACAAAAAGCATTCCGATGCACGATGCGAGAGCAAGCGCGCGAAAACGGCCGGTAACCATAATAAAATCACCTTATTTCGGGTTTTGTTGTCACCTCATTATAGCCATTATAGGGGTCAAAAGCCATGTTGAAAATGTGACACTTCCTAGGGTGTGACAGTTCCGTGGCAATGATGCGCCGACATAAAAAGTGCGGCTTAGGAGGAGCTCCTTAAGCCGCATAATTGCCGTTTATTAATCTTGAGGTAAAGCGTCTGCCACCTGTACCGCGCGGTCCAGAAACTGTTCGATTTCTTCGCGCGTCTTGCGCAGCTTGTTGACATACCGGATCAGCTCTTTGCCGTTACGGAAGGCAATAAAGCTCGGAATGCCAAGAATGTTCAGCTCGGAGCAAAGATCGGGCAATTCATCCCGGTCGATCTCATGGAACGAGATTTTGCCGCTGTATTGCTGCTCTACATCCGGCATAAACGGATCGATGTAATGACAGTCCGCGCACCATGTCGTTTTGAATACGACCACCGTAATCCCATCGCCTTGAACGGCTTCCCGGAAGGCTGCGTCCGTTGTCAGTTTGTTCATCGTTGTTATCCTCCCTGCTCTTGCAGATAAATTAATGTACTACACGCTCGATGACAAAGGTATCGCTGCCCCAGCTGTCATCCCAATGAACCTTTGCTCCAAGCGCTTTTGCGAAATCGCGTCCTGCTACATACAATGTGCCGTCAACGGTTTTGGCTACAAACGACCATGTCGCTGCTTTGCCATTAACCGTTACGCGGTCAGAGCCTTCCTTCAGAACGATCGTCGTATTGGTCGCTTCGTCATAGACGGTTACCTTCTTCGTCTTTTTATCATATTTCACCGAAGCGCCAAGCTCTTCAGCCACTTTGCGCAGCGGAACGATCGTTACGTATTTAGGAGTAACAATGGCCGGGTAAAGGCGCGAATCAACGGGCAGCTCAACCGTCTGCTCTCCGATGCCCATCTGATCGAGCAAAGAGTAGGCAGCCGATTGCTTGTCGAACATGCGAAGGAACTGATAGCCCTGCATGGAACCGAACTGATCGGAATGGATAGCTTTATTAGGAATTACCGGCGCATCGGCTTGTACCTTACCGTTAACGTTCCACAGTTCGCTCTCCATATGCAGCGACAGACCATCAAGCGGGAACAAAGCTTCATCGCTTGGTTTAAACGTTACGTCGACAACCTGCTTGCGGATATCCATCTTGCTGTCTACGTAGAGCTCCGCTTTAATCGAAGAGTCATCGTTGAAGATCGCTTTAAGATCATCTCCGCCTTCTTCCTCCATCGCCTTCAGCTCTTCCTGAAGCGATGCAAACGCAGCTTCCAGCTCGTCCGTCATTTCCTTAACCATATCATCGGTTGTTGGCATATCCAGTCCGGTTTGCTCTAACGGGTTCATGCCGATTTCTTCCCAGAACTCCGGATGACTGCTCATAATCGCTACGATTTCTTTCACGAATGTTTCGAGACCTTGGCGGTCGCTTGCAAGAACATCCACATATTTCTTTATCCATACCCAGATATCGGTACCGCTCATCTCAGCTTTCACATGGAACAAGGATGTGTTAACGCCATTGATAGGCTCCTGAACCGCGTTTACCGAAATTTTGTCCGGATTAGGCAGATTATCGATAAAGAAGGACGTTGCGCTGTCCAATACCTCTTTGCCGATTGCCGTTACCGATTCGTCATCCGAACCTGCGGCCGTCTCGCCAAGCCCTGCAGTACCCAGCATTGAGCCAATGCCGGCTCCCGTTACGTCAAGCACGATAGGGAGCTTCGCGCCTTCCACCTCGATAACCGCAGTTGTATCCGACTGCTTGATCGAGAAGCCGATGCCGACGTTATCGCCGAAAATCAGTTTGCCCGCGTAGGACGCGTGGCTTGCATCCTGAACCTTCACGCTATCTAACTGAAGCTTCATGTTCGAGAGTAATTTCATGAGAGCAATATCTTCTTCAGGCATTCCTTCATACGCTTCTTCGTTCATAAGAAGCTTCAGCTCTACCGACTGCTTGCTTTCCGCGGAGGTCACTTTAAGCGTGTTTTTCAATACGGTGTTAAAATCCACGCCCTGAATCGCCTGACAGCCTGCAACGATGACAAGCGCAAGCGCCAAAATCAGGATGATCCCCCTCTTGAATCTTTTCAGACTTCTCAATTTACAAATCTCCCTTCACAGCCAGTAATAGATAGATTAATAGAGCTATAACTCTATCTATTGTACTTGAGGTTCAGGGAGGTTGTAAATGTATGGAAATCAGTGATTTCTGTCGTTATTTCTGAGCTTGCGTGCGTCCAAGCGCCTTCAGAAGCAGAACAAACAGTTTACGCAGCGGCCCCGGGAAGGACTTCGCATCCTCCATAGTAACGACGCGGAGCAGCACAAGCAGAACCAGATATAGAACCCCGATAACCGCGCCGGCCGCGACTGCGGAGACCAGGTACGTCAGCTTGTCCGGCCAGCTGCCAAGCAGATGGCGGATTCCCGCCTCGGTTCCCCAGCCTGCCGCAACGGATACTACGATGGTCACCAGGTAAGAAGGCCAGCGGCTGCCAAGCACCGTGAACTTCACTTCCCTGCGGATCGCCTCGATGTTCATCCATGTCATCACGACAAAGCAGACGCTTGTCGCCACAATAACGCCATATACGCCATATGTCGGGGCAAGCGCGTAGCTGCACAGGATTTTCAGCCCGATGCCTACGAAAGTATTCATCATCGGGATACGGGCTTTCCCAAGCCCGAACAAAATCGAGTTGCTTGTCATCATTGTAATCTGGAAGATGGTACCCGCCGTCAAGGCAGCAACGATGCCGTAACCTCTAGGTCCCGTGAAAATTAGTCCCGTAACCGAATACGATGCGGCGGCAAGCGTTAAGGCTGCCGGCACGCCGGTGAACAAGACGATTCGCATAACGAGGGAGGTCTGGCGCTCCACCTCGGCCATATTCCGCAAGGAATAAGCCGATGAGATAACCGGAATGATCGACGTGCTGAGCGCGATGGCCAGAATCGGCGGAATGCCCGCAACCGTCTGCGCCTTGAAGCTAAGATCCCTTAATACCAGCAGCGCGTCATGATAGCCGTAATACGATTCCGTTAGACGGACGAATAAGGACGAGTCAAACGTATAAATAATTTGCACGGTCATCGCCGTAATGACAATCGGAATGGACATCGTGAAGATTTCGCGGTAAATGGACCGGAAAGGAATCTTCGCTGCGGCCTTTACCGCTTCGATATCCACCGCCGGCCGATCCGCCAGATCGCCCCGGCGCAGCTTTGCCGCATAATACAGCATGACCAGCAAAGCACCCACGCCGCCAATCACGTTGCCGAACGATGCTGCGGCCGCGCCCCATTTTTCGCCCCAGTCAATCGAAACGACATAATAAGCGAGCGCAACGCCTACGATAACGCGCAAAATCTGCTCCACGATCTGCGACATGCCGCCCGCCATCATGAACTGACGGCCTTGGAAGTAACCCCGCATCATCGCGATAATCGGGAAAATAAGCAGCGTTGGCGCAACCGCGCGGATCGCCACCTCCGCGCCTGGCGTCTTGGCGATATGCACGGCATAATACGGAGCCGCCGCGTAAAGAGCAATCGTCAGGATGACGCCGGTTACGACGCCAAAGAGCAGCGCGGCCTGATAAACCCGCTTCGCTTCATGCTCGCGGCCCAGCGCGTAACGCTCCGACACCATCTTGCTGATGGCGCTCGGAAGACCGCCCGTTGCCACGACAAGCAGCGTCAAATACACGTTGTTCGCGACCGCGAAATAAAGCCCGCCGTTCTCGGTCAGGATATGATCAAGCGGAACCCGCTGAAAGATCCCCAGAAAACGGGCAATCAGCGCGGCTGCCGCCAGAATTAACGTACCTTTTATAAGAGAATCTTTTTTCATGTTGTCCTTCTCTTTCTATAATTACTTGCCGGAGTGCAGATTAAGCTTGGCCTTTGATTGGCTCCAGAGGCTGATGGTTGCCGCGGACCGGCTTGCCTGCCTGGGAAGGAGCCGCCCACTTCACGCCGTTCCGGATAATCTGCAGCACATGCGGATGATAATAAGTCGGATGCGTCTCGTGACCCGGACGGAAGTAGAAAATCTTGCCTTGACCGCGGAAGAAGGTGCAGCCGCTGCGGAATACTTCCCCGCCTTCGAACCAGCTTACGAATACCAGCTCGTCTGGAGCCGGAATATCGAAATGCTCGCCGTACATTTCCTCATGGTCGATCGTCACGTATTCCGGAATGCCCGCGGCAATCGGATGGGCCGGATTAACGGTCCAAATCCGTTCTTTTTCGTTAGCCTCGCGCCATTTCAGGTCGCAGCCCGTACCCATCAGCTTTTTGAAAATTTTCGAGAAATGGCCGGAGTGAAGAACGATAAGCCCCATGCCGTCCATTACGCGTTGATGTACCCGCTCCACGATCGCATCGTCTACGCGGTCATGACCCATATGTCCCCACCAGATCAGAACGTCGGTGTTGTTCAGCTTTTCTTCCGTAAGGCCGTGCTCCGGCTCCTCGAGCGTTGCGGTTTGAACCTCGATGCCCTCCGAGCGGATCCCCTCGGCAAGCGCGTTATGAATGCCGTTCGGATACACCGCTTTTACCTCTTCATGCTCTTTCTCGTGCAGAAACTCGTTCCATACCGTTACTTTTACCATTTGCTCCATCTCCTTAGTTGGCCATTAACCAAATAATAAATAACGCGATCATTGCTGCCTGAAGAATGATTTTGACAACGACACTGGTTAATAACCCAACCAATGAGCCGATGCCGACCTTAAACGATTTCTCGATATTGGAGCCCACCGCAAGTTCCCCGATCACGGCGCCGGCAAATGGACCAATAATAAGGCCAAAGGCAGGAATAACGAATGGACCTAGTATAAGCCCTATCGTACTGCCGATGATAGAGGCCTTGGAACCCCCGAACCGGTGAACCCCCCACGCGCTGACCGCATGGTCGGCTATGACCAGTACGATGAGGATCAAGGTCTGCACCGTCCAGAACACCCAGCCAAACGGCTTGAACGAGAAGAAAAAGCCATATACGAAGAAAGCGCCGTATATCGCAAAGACCCCCGGCAGAATCGGCCAGACCGCCCCGGCCATCCCGACAACGAATAAAATGACAACCAGCGACCAGCCTAAAATATCCACTTAGGCATCAACCTTTCAATACATATTGTTTGATGATCTCGGCGACGCCGTTCTCGTTGTTGGTGAGCGTCACCACGTCAGCCGCGTCTTTGACCGCCTGCTGCGCGTTGCCCATCGCTACGCCAAGTCCCGCCTCGCGGATCGCCGCGATATCGTTCAAGCTGTCTCCAGCCGCAACAACCTGCGACATCTCGATGCCAAGCATGACGCATAATTCGCGGAGGGCGCTGGCCTTCGTTATCCCTTTTGGATTAAGCTCCAGGTTCTGGGTGGAGGAATTCGTAATCTCAAGCGCGTCCCATTCGGTTATTTCTTCAAGAATTCGGTTACGGACAACGTCATCCTCCGTATAATAACCAAACTTCAGCCAATGATGGTCTTCATATGTCGTTGACGGGTCTATCCACTTCTCAAGGTTGTAAATGCCGGTTGTCGAGTACGCCCAGAACCAAGTACCCGCATGCCTTAACGCCAGCTCGTGCAGCTGCTTGACGTAGACCGGGCTCAGCAAAGTGCGTTTATGCAGCACATGAGGCTTTTGCCAAATCTCGCTGCCGTTCGCCGTTATCATCGGAGTCTCCAGCTTCAGCTGCTCCGCGAACGGAAGCGCCCCGCGGAAGCCCCTGCCCGTGGAGAAGCTGACGGTAATGCCGGCATCCAGCGCCCGCTGGATCCATTCCGCGTTCTCCTCGCTGATCTCGCTCTGGTCATCCAGCAGCGTGCCATCCATGTCGAGTGCTACTAATTTGTAATTGCCCATGCTCGTATCCTCCTGCCTGTTTCTACTATGCAATATTTTAGCACAGATTAAGAAGATTCCAAACGAAGCGAATGATATTGTTCTAAACGTTGGGACATGCTCGAAGGGTTCAACATTCTGAGTCCAGTCATTTCGCTAACTAGGAAAATAATTTCCTTAACGTAACCGCTGACAGGTCGCTGGTTCGATCTTGTTTACTTTTTGCATGAATAGCGGAATTGCTTTTCCGTATAAGGTAAAAAAGTACCAAATATGAAAAGGCCGCGGCTGTAAATGGTCAGGTAAGAGCATATGCAGGAAATCATTGCAGGATATAAGGAAATTAATGACCGAAGGCAAGGCGTGTACCAGCAGGGCTTCAAAAAAAATCCCGCCTCTCATAAGGCGGGACTCCAATCGGCTAAGCCGCGAGCTTTCGAAGGCGGAGCTTCTTGGCGACGATGCCGTGCGAGGGCGAGAACAGAAAAGCCAGCGCGAACAGTACGGCTGCCGCGCATACGATGCAGCCTGCAATGGAGGCATCAAGCATAACGGCGGCGCCGTAACCTCCAAAGACGCTTAGAATGCCAACGCCAACGCTGAGCATGATCATGCGACCCAGCCGATCGGTCAGCAGATAGGCGGTTGCCGCAGGAATAATCAGCATCCCGACAACGAGAATGGCGCCTACGCTTTCGAAGGAGCTGACGGTTGCCATCGATACCATGCCCATCAAGAGGTAATGGAACAGCGCTACCGGAATGCCGCAAGCGGCAGCCAGAGCGGGATCGAAGGAGCAAAGCTTGAACTGCTTATAGAACAAGCTGATTACCGTTACTATAATGATCAGCGTCACGCCAAGCAGCCACACCGCTTTCGGTCCAAGATCCACACCGTTTACGACCCAGGTGTTCCAGTGTACATAAGCGATTTCGCCGTACAAAATAGCATCCTGGTCCAGATGGACCTGTCTCGCGAACAGGCTGACCAGAAGAACGCCAATCGCAAACAAGGCGGTAAAGACAACCCCAATCGAGGCGTCTGCCTGCACGCCTTTATTCTGAAAGAGCTGAATAAGGAAGACGGCGAATAATCCGCAGGCCATTGCGGCTACCATCATAAGAAGCGAATCCCGCGAGCCGCTTAGCAGGAAAGCAATCACGATACCCGGCATGACGGAGTGGCTGATGGCATCGCCGATCATGGCCATTTTGCGCAGAACAAGGAAGGCTCCGAGTATGCCGCTGCAGCTTGCCACCAGCATCCCGGTTAATAGAATCCAGAAGTCGCTCATAACGATGCCTCCTTGTTCAAGCGATCATCCACGGAAGCCGTTGCGGCTTGCTCTTCATAGCCAAAGCCAAGCGACCGCTTCATTCTTTGCTGAGCCATTCTCTGGACAAGAATTCCCCGTCTGGTGCCAAACAATAGCGACAGTCCAAACAACAGGGTTGCGGCCAGCACCGTAAGCGGACCGGTCGGGAGACTGTCTCCCGTCGAGCTGACAATCGCTCCCGAAGCTCCGCTAATTGCGCCGAACAGGCTGGATACGACCACCATCGCGCCAAGCCGGTCCGTCCAATACCTTGCGGATACCGCCGGCGTTATGATCAAGGAAGCAACCAGGATGACCCCAACCGCCTGAATTCCTACGACTACGGCCACAACCATAAGGCACATAAGCAGTTGTTCGAGCAGCGCAACCGGATACCCGATTCCTTTGGCAAAGCCGGGGTCGAAGGATACCAGCTTGAACTGCTTAAAGAGGGAGTAACAGACCGTTACCAGCAGCAGGCTGACGATCGACAGAGTCAGAACATCCGTCCCCACCATCGAAGCCGCCTGGCCGAACAAAAATTTATCAAGCCCCGCCTGATTGCCGTAGCCCCCATGCTGGACAAGAGTCAGCAAAACAATGCCAAGGCCAAAGAAAGAGGACAATACGATGCCCATCGCGGCATCATGCTTAATGCGTGAATGCCGCGTAATCCAGCCGATCCCGAAGGTTGCCGCCACGCCGGCAAGGCCCGCACCAATGAGGAAATACAGAATAGACTTGGTACCGGTAAGCATAAAAGCAATGCAAATGCCCGGCAGGGCGGCATGCGCAAGCGTATCGCCCATCAGGCTTTGCTTCCGCAGGTAGGAGAAGCATCCGATAATGCCGCTACTCAGTCCAAGAAGCGTGCAGCTGAGCAGAATCCACTGCATGTTCGGGTCCTGAAGGAGCTTCCATAACGTATTCATACCCATTCACTCACCTTTTCGCGATTTCCGTCATCGCCAGGTAAATTCCGGTCAAGGAACGCCAAACGGCCGCCATACGTACGCTGCAGCATTTTTTGATTAAACACCTCTTTTGTCTTGCCGTACGCAACCAGTTCTACGTTTAACAGCAGCACGGAATCGAAATATTCCTCCACCGTCGCAAGGTCATGATGAACGACAATAACGGTCTTTCCTTGCTGCTTCAGCTCCTGAAGCAGCGTAATAATGGCCTTCTCCGTAGCGGCATCCACACCGGCGAACGGTTCATCCATAAAGTACAGGCTTGCGTCCTGCGCAAGCGCGCGGGCTAGAAATACCCGTTGCTGCTGCCCGCCGGACAGCTGGCTGATCTGGCGGGAGGCAAAGTCCGCCATGCCAACCTTGGCCAGACATTCCATCGCAATCGCACGCTCCTTCGCCCCCGGACGCCCGAACAAGCCTAGATGTCCGTATCGCCCCATCATAACGACATCCAGCGCATTCGTCGGAAAATCCCAATCGACGGATTCGCGCTGCGGCACATAACCAACCAGCTTGCGCTGCTGTTTATAAGGCTTGCCGTATACGAGCACTTCGCCGCCAAGGCGGGGAATAAGGCCAAGAGCAGCCTTCATCATCGTTGATTTGCCGGCGCCGTTAGGGCCGATAACCCCAATCAGCTCCCCTTCCGTCACGGTGAAGGAGACGCCTCGCAATACCGGCTTTTTCTGATAGGCTGCGCTAAGCCCTCTGATCGTTAACGGGGGCGCAGCAGCACCCTCCCGCTCCCTTACGGATGACGCAGACTGTACCTTTGCTTCTGACATGACCAGCACTCCCTTTCTCCTCGTTTATCTCAACGCCTGAACAACGGTATCCACATTATGTCTGACCATCCCGATATACGTTCCTTCCACCGTGCCGGCTTCTCCCATCGCATCGGAGAAAAGCTCGCCGCCAATCGTTACCTCATGCCCCATCGAGCGCGCGCCTTGAATAACCGACTCAATCGCTTTCTTCGGCACGCTGGACTCGATAAAGACCGCTTTGATCTTATTTTCGACCAAAAAATTACGCAAGGAGCTCACATCCTTCGATCCGTATTCCGACATCGTGTTCATCCCCTGCAGTCCCGTTACCTCAAGCCCGTACTCGTCGCCGAAATAACCAAACGCGTCATGGGCGGTAACAAGAATTCTTCTTTCTTCGGGTATCGTCGCAATCTGCCCGGCAACGTAACGGTCCAGCTCCTCCAACTTCCCGATATATGCCGCAGCCCGTGCTTGGTAGCCCTCCGCATGAACAGGATCCTTCTCGATCAGGGAGTCCCGGATCACCTCAGCGGCCGATATCCACATCTTCACGTTGAACCAGATATGAGGGTCATGCGACTGGCTCCCTCCGCCCGGGAACGACCGCAGCTCAGATTCCGGTATGCGCGACGAGATCGCAACGGTAGGCTTGCGCTTCTCCAGCTTCTCGAACATCTCCGCCATTTTCCCTTCCAAATGAAGCCCGTTATAAAAAATAATGTCCGCCCGGTCCAGCTTTTTCACATCCCCATAGGACGCCTTATACAAATGCGGATCAACGCCCGAGCCCATTAGGCCGGTAACGACGACATCCTCTCCGCCTATCTCCTGAGCCGCGTCGGCAATCATGCCGGTAGTAGCCGTTACTTTCAGTTTGCCTCTGACCGCATTTCCATCGCTCTGCCCGGTTCCGCAGGACGTCGCCAGCAAAGCACTTACCGCCAAAAATAAAAGGGTCATAATAAACCGCTTAATCGCGGAATTTGGCTTTTTCGGAAACCGCATATCCTTTCCCCCATCCTTGAGTTTCACCCGCGTGTTGCCTGGACGAACATTAGTTAGCTGAACGCCTCTTTGTTTATACTATTCAAAAATGTTTCTCTGATGCAACATTTCTTACGAATTTTGTCTATAAAAAGTTTCAAAAAAAAAGCTGCTCCCGAAGATTCTTTTTCGAATCCTCGGAAACAGCTTTACAGCGCTTCTTATTGTTGAGTTGTACCGGCCGTACCCGTTGTACCGTCAGTACCCGCGTTAGCCGTATTATTCGCTTGATCCTTCAGCTTGCCCGGCGTACCGTTCAAGCCAACCTCGTAATCGTAAGCATCGAAAATTTTCCGCGCGATTGGAGCTGCGCCCCAGCCGCCAAACCCGCCGTCCGGTATAATTACCGCAACCGCCAGCTTCGGATTTTCTCTTGGCGCATACGCAATGAACACCGCGTTATCCGCACGGCGGCCGGCTACGTCGGATTGGGCCGTACCGGTTTTTCTCTCGTAGGTGTACGTTACGCCGTCAAAGCCTTGAACGTTAACCCGGGACATGCCGTCCTCGATTTCCTTCCAATAGGCATCCGGGAAATCGACCGTGTTCAGAACTTCCGGTTTAAACGTCTGAACGACTTTGCCGT
The DNA here is from genome assembly GCF_037147795.1 of Paenibacillus sp. MMO-177. Classification (NCBI taxonomy): domain Bacteria; kingdom Bacillati; phylum Bacillota; class Bacilli; order Caryophanales; family Paenibacillaceae; genus Paenibacillus; species Paenibacillus sp. MMO-177. The sequence continues at coordinate 550,371 of NZ_JBBCUR010000001.1, forward strand.
CCGCGTCTTTAATCTCATTCACGAACTGCGGCTTCATCCGTTTGCCGTGGTTCGCGAGCATGGACGCGTATTGCACGAGCTGCAGCGGCGTATAACGCGCTTGCTGGCCGAACGATGCCCGCACCAATGCGGATTGGGTACTGGCCGTTTGCTGCTCGTGGTAGTAGTCGATGGTGCCCTTGGACTCGCCCCTCAGACCGCTGCCGGTCAAGACGCCAAGACCAAATTGCTTCATGTAGTTATCCCACACGTCGACGCCTTTTTTGCCGTATTTCTCATACAGATTGTTGCCCACCATCTTCGCCATAAACGGGTTGGAGGAGTGGGCAATCGCCGATGCCGGATCCAGCAAGCCGTAAACATGGTTCGAGGCGTTACCAATCCGTACTTCATGTCCTTTGGACCCGAAGAAAAAGGCTCCGTTATCGAAATACGTGCTTGTAGTCGTAAACAGCTTCTCGTTCAAACCGATCAGAACAGAGAGCGGCTTCATTGTCGAGCCGGGAGGTACCAAGGACGACGGATGCTGGTTCCGCTCTTTGTCGGTTTCGTAGTGAGGGAATACCTCTCTGATCGTCCCGTTGTTCAGAACAGACGAGAAGTTCTTGTAGTCTTCGTTGCTGATCTTGCCGCCCGCCCAAATATTCGGGTCGTAATCCGGCATGCTCGCCATCGCAACGACCTTACCGGTATTCACTTCCATAGCGACGGCAAAACCGATCTTCGCGTATTCGGCACGCTCCGCTTTACTGGACGAAGTGCTGATTTTTTTGATCTGGTCCACAATCGCCTGCTCCGTCGTTAATTGCACGTTGCGGTTGATGGTCAGGTACAGGTCATCACCCTTTTGCGGGTTGGTAATCTGTACGGGACCGATAATCCGCTCCGCGTTATTAACCGGATAAGTCTTCAGGCCGTTTTTGCCGCGCAAAATATCCTGATACATATATTCCAGACCGTCAAATCCAACGTCCTCATCGTCCAGATATTGAAGCTGCGGATCGTCTTCATTCCCTTTATCCTTGTAGAAATCAAGCGTATCGCGAACGCCTCTGAACTTCTTCAAATAGCCGACCAATTGCACGGCTACCGTGTCCTTCGTGTAGTTGCGGACGCTTTCTTCTACGATATCGATCCCTTTAAATTCCGCTTTGTGCTCACTAAAGTAGGCAATCTCATCATTTGTCAGACCGGTTTTAATCCTACGTGGAGTTGAAATTGTATTGCGACGGAAATCCAGGTCCATCTGGCGGATAATATCTTCGGTCGTCATTGCTTTTTCAGGGCTTTTATCACCGTACTTATTAAATACTTCAGCCAGCTTTGCCGCAATCGCTTCCGAATCGCCGTTCTTGAAATCGGGCGAGATCGTGAAATAGAGCGATTGCGTCGATGTCGAGTAGGCAATCGGACTGCCTGACGAATCGTAAATATTGCCGCGAATCGGCGCGATTTTCACGCTTCTGGTGCTCTTCTGGCTGCCTTGCGCGCTCAGCTTCGGACCTTCGACGAACTGCAAGATAGCAAGCTGAATAATAAGAACGCTAAATAGTCCAAATACGATAAAGAAGAAAAAGTTCAAACGAAACGAGAAATGACGACGATTCGTTATTTCCCGTTTCTGCGGATCATCATGCAACCTGTTCACCTCTTGTCCAATCTAAGTTATACTGCCCGGATATGAGTCTTGTCGAAATCAACCGGGTTGAACCAATCGCCGGAGGATGCCCATGTCGCATCGAGCGGAATCCAGGTTCCGCGGTCTCCGCCTACCTTCACCTCGTTCCAGGCGTGCGGCCCGGAGCCTCCGCGTCCGTCAAGCCCCGTGCCGGTCACAACCTTCACTTCCAGACCCGACGCGCGCGCCATCACGGCGTACAGCCTGGCTACGTCGATACATACCCCTTTGCGGGTATCAAACGTCTCCTGCGGGGTCTGTTCCTTCCAAACTCCGTTGTCTACATAATTATTAGCCTTGTCCCAATCATATGCAATCCGGCTTCCGAGCCATTCATACAAAGCCCTTGCCTTATCTTCATCGCTTTTCTTATCCTTCGTAATCTGCAGGGCTGCCTGCTCAATATCCGACGGAATATTGTAATCGATAATCTCGTATTTGCGCTGCAGCACATTCTGGAACTCTTCCTGCACGGCTTCCGCCAGGACAGGTCCGCGTCCGGCAAGCATATCTCCGGCAACCGGTTCAAGAACCGCCGATGCCTTCATGTATAATGGCGATTGCTGAATCAATCCAGACCAAAGGCCGCTTGGCGCCAGCGAGACATAGATAAACAAAGCGGCTACAAATACAAATGCCCGCCCCGCACCGTGAACCGTTCCAAAAACCGCTCCGGCAGCGCGGCTTGCCGCTCCTCCTCCCGGAAGGCGCTCCATGCTCTCATGTCTGCCGCGCTGCTGTCTGCTGGCAAACAGCGTCTCCAGCAGCGGCGCAAGAAAGGACGCAGCCAGCCGAAGCAGCAAATACGAGAGCAGAAACAGGATGCCGTACCGGAGCAGGGCAAAATCACGCAGACTTGTTATAAACGTATACCAAGCCTGAGAGGTTGCGCCAATTTCCTTCTGCGGCATTTTTACATGTTCGCTCAGCCAGTCCGCTGCCATCGGGGATAAACTGCCCGCAATTTTCCCGGCAAGCACAAGACAGACAATTAACAGAATGCCGTCCCATACAAAAAAGAAAAGGCGCCTCGCTGAACCCGACGCGCCTCTTCTCATTCCTTGCAGCAGCGAAACAAGCAGAAGGAGAAGAACGATAAGCGAGACCGGTTCCCATGCCGTCCCTGCGCGAATCCATTCCATCATAAATACCCCTCCTTGCCTCTACCCGCATTACGTTGTTAATTCTCTATCTATACTTTGCCATTCGTCTTCGCTTGATCGATAAGCGCCTGAATGGTCGAATCTATCTTCATCGTACCGATCGATTTGCCGCGGAATTTTACGCTCACTTCACCGGAGCCGGGAACACCTGTCAATTCCAGATTCTCGGTCTTCACCGTGAAGGTTCCGTCGGAATTCGAGGTAAACGTTGCTTTATCCACTTCTCCCGCCATGGCCGATACGGCTTCCTGCTTCAGGCTGTCAATCGCCTGCGTGCCAATGGACTTCACGTCATCCAGCGTATAACCGCTGTAAGCGACAATGCCGACAACAATGACGAGCACCAGTGCCCATTTCACGAATGTCTTGACGACTCTGATAATAAAGAGCAGAGCAACTAGCGCAATGACAAGCACCAGCCAATGATCCTGCAAGAAAGTACTCCACGCATCCCAATCGTAACCGGAAAAATCAAAGTAATTTTTCAACCAACAATCCCCCTAAAAAAAATGATCACACAAGCAGGTGGGATTTTGCCTACCGCAGTAATTCTTACTTCGTAAGCATTAGCCCTATTATACCTCGTGTAATGTCCTATTATCAAACATTATAACCCACCCAGAATATGCCGTAAACGTAAGGCGGCATATCCGCTCCGGAAGACATATCCTGTCCATCTTTAACGTACAAGTAAATTAAGAGGATATGCAAGGAGGAACATAGCCGTTGAAAACCGCAATCTGGCTTTATCTATTTCTGTTCGTCGCTTTTTTCGATCTGCATGCGCAGTACCCGATCCTTACGCCTTTCGCCATCTCCCTCGGTGCGGCTCCCTCCTTCATCGGGCTGATGATGGGCATGTACTCCATCACTCACCTTCCGGGCAATATTATGGCCGGATACGGGGTTGACCGGTACGGAAGCAGACTCTTCATTGTGTTCAGTTTGATGGGCGCGGGCGTTGTCCTGCTGTTTCAATCCAAAGTAACCGATCCATGGCAGCTGCTGGTGCTCCGCTCGATCAGCGGATTCGTACTGGCCTTTCTATCCCCTGCCTGTCTTGCGCTGCTTGCCCGGATTTCGAGCGACGTGACGAAACAAGGCAAGTTTATGGCGGGCAACGGACTGGTGCATACGCTGGCTACGGTTGTATCTCCCGCGGCTGGCGCGTATCTGGTTGCGAGGATCGGGTTCACTACCGCTTTTTATTTATTGGGCTGGGTGCTCATTGTTACCGCAGTCTGCGCCTTGTTCTTTATCCGGGACATAAAGGCAGGGCCGGCCGAAGCGGTTGAGCCTTCGCCAAGCAGTCCGAAACCTGCGATAGCCTTGGGGGCCCCCATCCCTTGGCTGGTGTACCTGCTGCCGATTGCCATGAGCTGCGCGCAAGGTATCCTGTCGTTTGAACTGCCGCTGATGGCAACGTCCACGGAGGGCATGATGGAAACGGGTATATTGTTCTCCGTCGTCAGCATTGGCGCTTTGATTACGCTCAGCATGCTTTTCCTTAACAAGCTTTCATCTTATTACCGGACCTTGTGGGGGGCGCTTGGACTTGCTCTCGTTTATTTTACGATCGCTGCCCAATCCACGCTGCCGTTCTTCCTGCTTCTGCTATTCGTCGGGATGGCCAAGGGCATCGTGCTTCCCGCTATCTCAACCCTGCTTATCGAACTTAGCGGGGGTGCTAAATACGGACGTACCTTCTCGGTTCTGTCTATTGCCTACTCGGTTGGGGCCTTCCTTGGTCCAATGCTTGCCGGCCAACTGCGGGACGATTTGTCCCCATACTATTTAGCTTTTCTTGGCTTAATGATCGGTGTCAGCGTATTGCCTTTCCATCGCAGGAAACCTACGCTAACACCCATTTTTCCGAAGTCTAGGTGAATGCACAAGGCCATCCGCTCACCCGGGCATATAATGCACTATGTCAGGTGGCCACGATGGAAAGATGCTCGGCAAGGAGCATCGCCCGGCCGAAATGACGTTGAAGCTTGCTAGAGAGGGGTGACTTAGATGTCTGATATTCATGTTTCACCTGTAAGCGATCATCGCGGTGGCGGCTTTAACAATGTGGGGGCCATCCTCGTATTGTTCATCCTGCTCGTTATCATCGTCTGCACAATTTGCGGCGGCGGCTTCGGCTATTAAGATTCACTTTCGAATAAAAGTAAAAAAGGGGACGGAGCGCAAATGGCTCCGTCCCCTTTTTCCATTAGGCATCTTTTTCTTGCCCGAGGAAGGTGAATATCGCTACACTACATGTAAGATGCTACAAATAAAAGGCTGGTGACTGCAATGGATATCGCCATTATTGTAGAAGGCAAAAACGACAAAAGCCGTATTCGCCGCGTACTTGATGAATCCGTCCCGATCTTCTGCACCTTTGGCACGCCCGGTTCCGTCCAGCTGGAGAAGCTGCGCAAGCAGGTTGGGGACAAGGATGTCTATATCTTCACCGACAATGATTCATCGGGCAAGCGGATCCGCGGCATACTCCGCGATTTGTTCCCGGACGCCGAGCATATCTATACCCGCCGCGGCTATCCTGGAGTAGAGCATACCCCGGAGGACTATCTGATCGAGCAATTGGAGAAGGCCGGCCTGGAGCCATACATCCAATACCCCGTTAAATATGAAGAAGGAAGATAACGACCGCCACTGTAATAATACTGATAACGGTCGATAGGAATACGGCCTGCGAGGCGAATTCCGGCTCGTTGTCGAACTCGACGGCGAGCAGCACGCTGCTCAGCGAGGTAGGCACGGATGACGATACGATTAACGCCGCCGCCATCATGTGATCGATGGTCGTGAAGAATCCAAGAACCCAAACGACCAACGCGGCCAGCGCGGGACCGCCTATCAGACGCAGCCCGTTCGCAAGCAGTACATTTTTGATAAGAACCGGGTTAAACTCCCACTTCATATTGCCCAGCTGAACCCCAAGCGTAACAAGTGCCGTCCCGATAAAGGCATTGGATAAATACGTAATAGGCGTCTCAATGGATTGCGGCAGCTGCACCCGAAAGCCGTGAAGCAGGAAGGCAATCGGAATCACATAAATAATGGGCTGCGACAAAATGGTGCGAAGCGTAGAGCGGAAGCTCATCCTGTGCGCATTGACGCTATAGATGCCATACGTATTCGGAAGCAAAGATTGCGTAACCATAACAATAATCTGAATCGATAACGTATAAGGATTCGCCGAAAAAGCAAGCTGATTAAGCGGGATCCCGTAATTGGCGCTGTTGTAGAACAGAACGCTGTTGCGCATCGCGCCGCGCATGCCTCCTTCAAGCCCTCGAAGCCGGACGGCTGTCTCTACAACGGAAGCCTGCAGGGCCATAAACAGAACAATAAACAATAAGACCTGACCGATTAGGGCTGCGGAGATGTCCGTCGTATAGAGCAGATTAAAAATGACCGATGGAGAAAATACATAAAAGTTCAGCTTCGACAAGGTTTTGATATCCAAAGAAAAAAGCCGCTGCATTGTGAAGCCAACAGCTATCATCAATGTGAGCGGCAGGACATTGCTCCATAATATATGCCAAAATATATCCATCGCTTATTCCTTCGCGAGCTGCTTCAAATCCGACACCAAGCTCTCGGGCGTAAGTGATTCATCGCTGCCGTTAATCCATTTGCGTATTTGGCCTTTCTTGTCAACGAGCGTTATGACATTCATATGTATGAATGACTTGGTTGCCTCATCCTTCTTCACGCTGACGCCAAAATCTCTTGCCAGCTTGATCGCGGCTTCCTCGTCATCGCCGCGCAGAAAGTCCCAGCCCCCTTTATCCAGCTGCGCAAAGTTGCGGGTTGCGAAGTCCCGAATGACATCAGGCGTATCATGAGCCGGATCGAAAGTAATCGAGATCAGCTCAGCTTTCGTGCCGAGAAGCCCTGCTTCACGGAGTTGGTCCTCTGCCTCGGAGATCATAAACGTTGTTGGAGGGCATACATCCGGACAGCTTGCCCAATAGAAGTAGACCAGCCTCGCTTTGCCGTTTGTGGAATCCAGCGAAACCTCATTGCCGTTAATATCTTTCAATGCAAATGAAGGAGCAGCCATTTGGACGGGCATTTTACTGCCCCCGCTGCTCTGAGAGTAATTCGTAATGAATAAATAAATGCCCATTGCCAAGCAAAGCGCCAGTACGGCTAATTTGAAGCTGTGCTTTTTGAGAAATGCCATTTCCGTTCTCGTCCTCCCTGAAAGGAATTATCGAAAGCAATAGCCAAGCAGATTACTTCACGGTATTTGCCATCATTACAATAAAGACAACCATTAAATAGTTAACGGAAATAAGGAAGTTGACCTTCGCCCATTTCTCGGTATTTTCCGCTTTTATGCCCGAAACGGTATGAACAGCCCAAACAACCCCGGCGATCACGGACAGGGTCAGGAATACGATACCCGTGTATCCGTAGGTGTACAGCAGCACGCAGGTTGGAATCAGAAGAACAACGTAAGGAATCATTTGCAGCTTTGTCCGTTTAATCCCTTTCACTACCGGCAGCAGCGGGAAACCGGCTGTACGGTATTCCTCTACCCGGCGGATGGCAAGCGACCAGAAATGCGCCGGCTGCCACAGGAATAAGAAGGCAAACAGAAGCCATGCCCCCATATCCACTTCATTCGTCACCGCGCAATAGCCAAGCACCGGAGGCATTGCCCCGGAAATACCGCCAATCGACGTACTCCAGGTGGACGTGCGTTTTAACCAGATGGTATAGATGAAAATATAAACAAACCAGCCCAGAAATCCAAGCCAGCCGGTAACCGGATTAACAAGAACAAACAATATCGCAAGACCAATTATGCCAAGAACGATGCCGTATCCCAGCACAAAGCTAGGCTGCAGACGGCCCATAGGCAATGCGCGGTCTTTCGTGCGCTCCATCTTCTGATCGAGCTCTCTATCCCAATAGTTATTGATGACACAAGCCGAGCCTATCGTAACCGCTGAGCCAATGACGACCCACAGCAAAGTCAGCCAATCAATATCCCATTTGGAAGCGACCCAGAAACCGCCAATTGCGGCAAATACATTAAGCCGGAGCAGCCGTGGTTTGGTTAGTGCAATTAAATCTTTCAACACGAAGCGAGCCTCCCGAGTTATGCAACAAAGCACGCAATCCTGCGCGCCTATACATTTTCATTGATGAATCGTTCTTAATCATACAGAAAAATAGATGCCATGACAACGTTCGGAATCATTGTTCATCAATTCGCCATTCAAATTGTGACAATAAATGTGTAACCCTTTTGACCGCCCTTCAATACTATAGGTATGTAGTCAAGTGCCCAGCTCTGAGGCTAATCAAACTCAAAAAGGTTTCATCTATCGGAGCGCACGCGACAAGGAATATCCCGCAATAAGAAAATTGTCCACAAGCGTACTGATCAATCACCAAATTTCAAAGATTGAAAGCGAGGATCAACAGCATGTCTTATGGTTATGGTTACAAAAATGCAGTAAGTCCGGCAAGCACAGGCGGTTATGGTGGCGTCAGCCCTTTTGCAGGTGGCGGTTTCGGCGGCTTCCCTAATGCCGTGTCTCCTGCCGCAACAATGCCTAACATGGCAATGCCAATGCCTATGCCGATGCCAGTTATGCCGCAAACCGGAACAATGGGGGCGCAATCGCTTCCGATGGTGCCAAACGGTTCAGTTGTTACCCCTTCAGGCGGAAACGTTGTTGCCGTTCCGGTTATTGAAGAATCTTATGTAGAGAACATCTTGCGTCTTAACCGCGGTAAAATGGCTACCTTCTACATGACTTACGAGAACAACCGCGAATGGAACGCCAAAGTATTCCGCGGCATTATCGAAGCAGCTGGCCGCGACCATATTATTATCAGCGATCCATCTACAGGCATGCGTTACCTGCTGCTCACTTTGAACTTGGATTATGTAACGTTTGAAGGCGAAATTGCGTATGAGTACCCGTTCCAAGGCGGTACGATTACAAATGCGACACCGCTGACAAACCGCGAAGACTAAGGACTATCCTGCATTTAAGCCAACCCCCGCCGGCTTGAATGTCCATACATGCATTTTGTCCGCACCGCCGGGAATCCATTCGGCAACCCGATACCAAGAAGAACGCTCATCGCAGCGTTCTTTTTTTATGGCTTCGGCCTCCTCTTCGGTTGCAGCCGTCCATATCTCCACAAATAAGTTGAATTGATCCGTTCCTTCATATAATTGGACCTTCTTTCCCGATTCCTTCATTAATGCATTCACATAGGCTAAATAAGCATCCCTCTCGCCCGCCGCGATTTTATATTCCGCAAAACAGATATACATGGTTATTGTTAACCCCTTTCTTTTTACCACTGATAAAGTAAAGCTTCTCCGTTGATACTACATCTAATTGAATCACAGCCCATGCAATGTAGGAGGTCTAGCCATGGACACAGGAACGCATCTTGTTATGGGGATCGGACTCGCCGGACTGGCTTGCGTCGATCCCGTTGTCGCCAACAACTCATCCATCTTCACCGCTGTCTTTGTCGGAACCGTAATCGGTTCGCAGGCTCCGGACTTTGACACTTTCCTGAGGCTGAAAGGAAACGCCAGCTATATCCGGAATCACCGCGGCATCTCGCATTCTTTGCCGGCTATTGCCATCTGGACGATTCTTATAACCGGACTGCTTCAGCTTGTTTACCAGGGCAGCCTCCCTTGGCTGCACGTCGGCTCATGGGTGCTGTTAGCCGTCTGCCTACATGTATTCACCGATTTGTTTAATGCTTACGGAACACAGGCTATGCGGCCATTTACGGAGAAATGGATCTCATGGAACATTATCCATATCTTTGATCCCGTCATCTTCTCTACCCATGTCATTGCGATATTGATGTGGGCGTTTGGTCTGGCTAGTCCCGTTGCCATCTTTCCGGTTTTGTATCTGTTCACCATCATCTATTATACATGGCGGACGCTGGCTCACAGAAGTACGCTTCGAAGGCTTCCTTCCCTGGACCCTGAACCGGACGGGACTGAGGCCTATATAGCCATTCCAACGATCTCGCAGTCGCATTGGAATATCGTTAAGCGCGCAGAGGACGGCAGCTTTGTTATCGGGGATCTTCGCGGCAATAAGCTTAGATGGCTGGACAATGTCCGCTGCTCCGATCATCCTGCCGTTGCCAAATCCAGAAACGACAATGCGATCCGCAGCTTTTTGTATTTCACCAAGTTTGCTTGCGCCGAAGTGAAGGAGCATCCTTGGGGATATGAAGTGCGCTGGTCGGATGTCCGGTACCGGCACCGCAAGCAATATCCGTTTGTTGCCGTGCTGCTTATGAACAAAGAATACGAAACGGTTGGCTCGTATGTCGGTTGGTTAAGCGATGACCGCTTAACGAAACGGCTGCGCATGAACTCTTATTAACGGCTCGACTTGACGAAGGAAAGCCCCTGACGCACAATAAGAAGGGGCTTTTTTTTTGTGATCATGTGATGGCTTGGCATACATGGAAAAAGCTCAAGGTTTTACCCTTGAGCTTCGTGGCTTCCTCTGAAGCGTTGTGTATAAATAAACGTTTAGCGGAAGCTGCCGCCGGACAATTGTTGTTCAGCGATTTGGACAAGTTTCTTTGTAATATATCCGCCCAGGGAACCTGCATCGCGAGATGTAACGTTACCGTAGTAACCGTCCGCTGGAATTTGTACGCCAAGCTCCGAAGCTGCTTCCAATTTCATTTGGTTAAGAGCTTGCTGTGCTTGTGGTACCACCAATTGATTGCTCGATCTGTTGCTAGCCATGCTGATAATCTCCCTTCAGTTAAGCACTGTGATGTTTTGCAAGCTTGCAAGCTTATTATGAGCATGTTCACGCGATTTATGCTAACCACCAAAAAATATATTGAAGTATTTAAAGGAGAGTCAAAACCTTGTCTAAACCACTATCTTTGTTCTTCGCAATCGTCTCTGTTCTGCTTATGAGCGCTACCGCGATTTCAATGTCTTTTAACGCCTGGCTGGCCATATTGTTCGGCATTCTCACTCTCTGCATGATTGGCGGAGGCTTTGTCGTAAAAGCAAGAATCCGGCGCCGTAACGAAAATAAAGGCTGACGCTTCATAGCGCCAGCCTTTTTGTTTGTTTTATCCTCGCGGGGCAAGGAAGCCCATTTTTTCTTTGACACCGGCAAGCGTGCGGTCCGCAAGCTCCGATGCGCGCGCCGCGCCTTGCTTCAGGATGGCATGAATTTCGCCCGATTCGCGGATCTCCTTATATTTCTGCTGCAGCGGCTCCAGGACGTTTACGACCTGCTCGGCCAGATCCTTCTTGAACGGTCCGTAGCCTTGGCCTTCATAACGCGCTTCTACCTCTGCAATAGACATATTCGCGCAATGCGAGTAGATGCTGATCAGGTTGCTGATCTCCGGCTTGTTCGCCGGATCGTATTTCACCTCGCGGCCGGAGTCCGTTGTGGCGCGGCTGATTTTTTTGCGGATGACGCTTGGCTCGTCAAGAAGGGCAATATAACTGCCGGCATTCGGGTTGCTCTTGCTCATCTTCTTGCTTGCATCGTCAAGCGACATGATTCTTGCGCCAACCTCCGGGATATAAGGCTCCGGAACCGTGAAGTATTCTCCGAATCTGGAATTGAAACGGTTTGCCAGATCGCGGGTAAGCTCCAGATGCTGCTTTTGATCATCGCCGACCGGTACAAGGTCCGCATTGTACACTAGAATGTCCGCGGCCATCAGCGAAGGATATACGAATAAGCCCGCTCCTACCGACTCCTTACCAGCCGATTTGTCTTTGAATTGCGTCATGCGCTCGAGCTCGCCCATACCCGTAAGAGTCGTCATGATCCAGCCCAGCTCGGCATGCGCGCGTACATGCGATTGTACGAAAATGTTTGATTTAGCCGGGTCAAGGCCCGCAGCGATAAACAATGCCGCAACCGATTCGATCTGCTCACGGAACATAGCCGGCTCTTGCGGCACGGTAATCGCATGAAGATCCACAACCATAAAGAAGCATTCTTCCGTTTCCTGCAGCTTCACAAAGTTTTGCATGGCGCCGATATAGTTGCCAAGCGTAAGCTGTCCGCTCGGCTGAATGCCTGAAAGTACTTTTTTCATAAAATTCGTCCCCTTTTCTATTGTTGACCAGTCTCGAATGCGTATTTGAACGCAAAAAAACCCCCGCCGCAAGGGACGAGGGACCGTGGTGCCACCCTAATTTACTTATTGCCTCCCGCTTTATCCGCCACTCATCGTGGCCGGGTTAGGGCAACAAGCCTTCATTGTTCCGTAACGGGGAACGGCCGGATAAGCATAGACAGCACTTCAAGAGTCTGTGTTCCGCTCTCGGCTCCGGGATCCATTCGGCATCAGGCTTGCACTGGCTTGCACCGTCCGCCAGCTCTCTGTACGCATTAACCCCTGTGCTTACTTGTTCCCTTCATCGCGTTTCTTACCCTGATTATAGCGCAAGTCTCTACCGCCATGTCAAGCCCGGCCCAAAAAGTTGTCCTATCCCGGCCAAGCCCCGCATAAGCTGGTTATTAACGTGAACATTTCTTGGTAACCAAAGAGAGGTTGGCTTATGCTGAACATGTTATTCCGATTTGGGACACCGCTTCTGGGCATCGGATGCCTGGTGATGATTTGCCTAATACTGGCAGGACAACCTTGGTCCCTTGCACTGCTGGAGTCCGATGGCGCGCAGGAGTTTAAAATTGTATTTTTAAGCATTATATTAGAAGCTTTTCCATTCATCCTGCTTGGCGTTATTTTCTCTGCCTTGCTCCAGGTATTCGTGACCGACGAGATGATCCGGAAGCTTACGCCCAAGCACCACATGGTCGGCATTCTTTTCGGCGCGCTGCTTGGCCTTGTGTTCCCGTTATGCGAATGCGGAATGATTCCCGTTGTGCGGCGCTTGATCCGGAAAGGCATGCCCGCTTATATCGGAATCGTGTATTTGCTTGCAGGACCCATTATTAACCCGATTGTCTTTGCTTCTACTTACGCCGCTTTCCGCTCGGAGCCGCAAATGGCCTACGACCGCCTTATCATCGCCTTTATCGTTACGGTTATCATCGGCCTTCTCCTCCACCGGTTTATGAAGGGCAGCCCTTTGAAAGGATCAACCGCCGGCATTTCCGCGCATCGCCATGAGCATGCACATAACGGTGACCACGACCATCATAACCACCACTCGCTTGAGCATCATGATTCGGCCCGCAAAAAACTTAGGCTTTCCGCAACGCTTGGCCATGCTTCCGACGAGTTTTTTGACATGGGAAAATATTTGATCTTTGGCGCGCTGCTCACGGCGGTTATCCAGTCCTTTATTGACCGTCAGGCATTTGAAGCCGTTGCGGACCAGCCCGTTCTCTCCTATTTCTTTATGATGGGGCTTGCCTTTCTGCTGTCGATCTGCTCGACCTCTGACGCCTTTATCGCCGCATCGTTTGGAGGAATGTTCGATCATGGCCCGCTCCTTGCCTTTCTTGTGTTCGGCCCTATGATTGATTTGAAAAATACGCTGATGATGCTGTCCGCGTTCCGCGCGCGGATCGTTCTTTCGATTACGCTGATGACCTTTGTTCTTGTGCTGGCCAGCGTATGGCTGCTGGAGGTGCTGCGATGAATCATAACTGGATACGGGCAGGCTTTCTTGCGGGGTTTGCCTTTCTCATTATTTATCTTGACCGTTTAGGTCAGTTGCCCCTGTATATAGCCCCCCGGATGGAGCTTTATGTCAAGCTGTCGGCCATCGTCCTGAACGCCGCCGCCATCCACCAAGCCATGCTGGCCATGCAGCGTAAGCCTCATGCGGCTGATTGCGAGGAATGCGGCCATGATCATCACCATCATGACCATGACCATGATCACGATCATTCCATGTCCCCCCTAAAAAGCCTATTTGTCTATGGTTTGTTCCTTCTCCCGTTATTGCTCGGCTTCCTTCTCCCCGCGGCTGCGCAGGAGCACGAAGTCAACAGCGGCGGAATTCCCCATCTCCATTCGGGAAGCCACGAGGTTAAATAAAGAAAAAAAATCAGCCGTGCAGGAAATGCTGCACGGCTGTTCGAATGGATAATGGCTATAGCCTAAAAATCAAAGCCGGAATGATCGTTGTTCTTTTCCCGCAGCATTTGATGCTTGGGCTGCTGGTAACGATAATTCCAGTTGGCTGTATTATAATTTGATTCATAACAGATGCTAGCCGACCAGGTGCCAGCGTTCTGCCGGACAGCGAAATCGTACATAATTTCGCCATGAGTCCAATTCCTTCTCAATTTCAAAGCATCAATCGCCAGTTTGCGGAACGCCTGGACCTGAGTTGGTGTCATTCCACTTTCTCCGTCTTGCTCCAGCTTGCCGTTCTTAGTCTCAATCGGATTGTGGCGAAGGCCGAATTTGCCCACCGCATTATTCCGAATGTGAATGTGAACCGTTCCTCCAACCGCATTTGTAAGTTCCTCTTCTAATTGGCGAAAAACAAAATCAACTTGCCGTGCCAATGGCATAGCATCTATACTCATATAATTTCTCCTCCTTTCTACCCTTAAAATGTTGAAAATAGTTGTTTCCAACTAGTTCTCAGGTCTGATTATAGAATCTTTTCAATAAATTTACAATATAGTAAATTATAATTTTTACAATTATCGCGCAATTTCATCTATTCTTGACAATCAATTTCTCGATCTTATTCGACATTTATAGACCAATTTCACCGCTGATGCTATAATATGGTTATTCTATAAAAAGGAGCGCTTACATAATGAGCCAATGGTACTATTCCTTATCCGTTAGAAGTAAGCTAATGACCTCCATTTACTTCAATTTGGCACTGGTCGCAATTGCACTGAACGTAGTTATTTTATTCAGCGGCGGTTCCTTCTTGGCTGGCATTATTGTAACGGCGGTACTGGCGATTCTTGCTTACCCGACTGTCGGCTTTATCGAGAAAGCTTTGAACTCCTCCTTTGAAGAGATGTCGAATGCGGCGTTCCGAATCTCCAAAGGGGACTTCACGCAACGAATCGATACCGCTTCAAATGCGTCTCTCGGCGAAGTAGGCCATGCCTTCAACAGCATGGTGGACAAGCTTCGCGAAATTTTGACCGAAACTTCAAATATTACAAGGCATGTATCCGAAACAAGCCGCAATATTTTTGATAAAAACAATCATATCCAAATTGCGATGGAGCAGGTTGCCGCCTCCTCCAACGAGCTGGCTACGGGCGCTAACGAAATATCCGAGGACGTTGCGGACATGAGCGAGTCCATCGCGGAGATCGAGAAGAAGGTCGCAAATTATGCCCATGCGACTAAAGAGATGAACGAACGCTCCGAATTCACCTTGAGTCTCGTAGACAAAGGACGCGGAGCGCTGGAAGCGCAATCCGAAGGGATGCGCCGCAACGTGGAGGCAACGGAGAAGGTATCCGAGACGATTACCGATCTGGCCCGGAAGGCGCAAGGGATTACCGCAATGACTAACGCGATCTCCGATATTGCCGAGCAGACCAACCTGCTCTCGCTTAATGCCTCCATCGAGGCTGCGCGCGCAGGAGAGCATGGCCGCGGCTTTGCCGTTGTTGCCCAGGAGGTACGCAAGCTTGCCGAAGAAGCTACGGCTTCCACCAAGGAAGTATTTAACCTTGTCAAAAGTATCGATCAAGGCATCAAACAAACGATCAATCATATGAAGGAAAACGAAGAGGTCGTGAAGATTCAGACGGAACGGATCCGCGAATCCGAGATGGTCTTTGCCGAGATCGTTCAAAGCGTTCAGTTTATTACGCAGCAGATTGCGGCATTCGCAAGCGAAAGCGATCAAATGCTGGAGAGCGCGCGCAAAATCTCCGACGCCATTCAGAATATTTCCGCCATTACGGAGGAATCCGCAGCCGGTACCGAACAGGTATCCGCCTCCATGAACGAGCAGATTTCATCCGTCCAAGGTGTTGTTCAAGAGACGGAACGAATGCTAAATATGGCTACCCAGCTTCAACGCACGATTCAAGTATTCAAGATGAAATAAGACCTTATAACGAACAGCCGCGTCCGCTTACCGGATGCGGCTGTTTTTATTATGCGCATGATCTCGCTTTTAACGGGGAAAAATAGCTTCGCGACTACATAAGAAACGGAGGCTATCAACGAATGAAAGGAATGCCGACTCAGTCCGGCAGAATCAAACGATGGCTTGCACTTATGCTTACCATCGTTATGCTGCTTGCTTCCGTAGAGCAAGCCTACGCCGCTGCACCCACAAAGCAAAAAAAGAAAAAAACGGCGGGTACATCCTGGGTAAGAATGCATAAGCAGTTTCCCAATACGTTTATCCTGAGCGGTCCAAGAAACGCCAAACGAATAGCCCTTACTTTTGATGATGCGCCTGACCCGAGATTCACGCCTCAAATTCTGGATGTACTCGCCAGTTATGATGTCTGCGCGACTTTTTTTGTTGTTGGTTCCCGCGCCGTAAAGCATCCGGCTCTGGTCCGGCGCATCCATCGCGAGGGGCATACCATAGGAAATCATTCTTACAATCATGCCGTCTTGTCAAAGCTTAATTCCCGGGAATTCCATACCCAGATCTGGCGGACGGATGCGATCGTAAGCAACCTTATCGGGTATCACCCCCGTTTTATACGGCCTCCGTACGGAGAGATGCGCCCTGATCAAGTGGCATGGTCCGGAAAAAGCGGATATACCGTCGTCAATTGGGATGTAGATTCCGTCGATTGGCGCAACAATCCAAACAGCAGTATCGTTTTGCACAACATTAAGAAAACCCTGCAGCCTGGCTCGATTGTCCTGCAGCATGCAGGCGGCGGGTACGGACAGGACTTGTCGGGAACAATCGAGGCTCTGCCTATTCTTATCACGCAGCTAAGGAGTAAGGGCTACAAGTTTGTCACGCTCCCTGAACTGTTAAACAAATCCGCCGATAAAACGAAATAACCGGCAGCCTCTTGGCTGCCGGTTACCTCATTACTTCAGAACATATACTTTTACGTTTTGAATGCCGAAATTGCTTACCTCTGCAGGTGTGCCCGGCAAATAGATATCGATACGATTGCCTTTAATCGCGCCGCCAACATCGGATGCTGTCGCTACCATTCCGCCTGTTGGAAGGCCATCGGAGTTATAGCCCGTAATGTAAAGCTTTGTGCCAAGCGGAATAACTTTAGGGTCAACCGCTACCGTGCCTACCTTCAGCTTATTGCCGAAGTAGTCCAGGCCTGCCCAGCCGCCATTCTCGGAAGCATCGCCGCTGTAAGCCGTCGCTTGAATAGACAGCTGCTTGCTGAACGTATGGATGGTGCCTGCTTGGTCTGTAACGCTTTGCGCGGTAACCTTAGTCGCTTTTGCAGTTGCGGCCTTGGCAGCCGTTGCCGTTTTTGCTGTCGTAGCCGTAGTTGTTGTCGGGATAACAATCGAAAGACCGGCGTAAATATTGAGCGGATCAATCTTTGCATTCGCTTTCATTAATTTATCAACCGACACGCTATATTTCTGCGAGAGCTTCCAGAATGTATCGCCCTCAACAGCCGTATGTGTTTTGCTGGCCGCATGAACCGATCCTGTGGCAAAAATAAGAGATAAGCCGAGTACCGCCGTCGTCATCATCGATGCTTTCTTCATTTGTGTTGTCCCCCTGGTTGTCTGCGTATTGTAAGTACGGATTCCTTGCTTATGTGAAGAAAAGAAAAGCGTCAGGCTGAACCGCCTGACGCTTGGTTCTTCCGGATGAAATAACTTCCATACTAATATTGAAGCATTAGCCTGTAAACTCTTGTACCCACTCGCCATTCACGTAAGCTACGCCGATTTTCGAGTAGTTTGCGTTCAGAATGTTAGCGCGGTGACCGGCACTGTTCATCCATGCGTTCATAACTTCGGTTGGCGATTTTTGACCCATAGCGATGTTCTCGCCAGCGTAGTTATAAGTCACGCCAAACGATTTCATCATGTCAAACGGCGAACCGTAAGTTGGAGAGTTATGGTCAAAGTAGTTGTTTTGGTACATGTCTTGCGCTTTTGCGGTAGCCACTTTAGTCAGTAGCGCGTCAACCGACAGAGCTTTCAGACCCGCTTTTGCACGCTCTTGGTTAACAAGCGTTACAACTTGGGATGCGAACTCGCTTTGCGATACTGTACCGCTGCCAGTGTTGCCCGTACCTGTGCTTGGTGTTGTTGGCTTTGTCGTGCTGCCTGTGTTGCCAGTACCCGTGCTTGGCGTTGTTGGCTTAGCTGGTGTTGTTGGCTTAGCTGGTGTTGTTGGTGTAGTAGGCTTTGTAGTGTTGCCAGTGTTGCCAGTGTTGCCAGTGTTGCCAGTGTTGCCAGTACCTGTGCTTGGTGTTGTTACTTCTGTAGGGAACTTAATTGTCATGCCGCCAAAAGTAATCTTGCTCAAATCGATACCGTATTGCTGAGCAATTTGATTAATTGTATCCATCGAAACATTATTGCAATTCGTGGAGTACGTCTTCACAGCTGGTGCTGCACCTGCAGTTGGAGTCGTTACACCTATGCTGATCAAAGCCGCAGCTGCTAAGCTAGTGACACCCACTCGTAATGTTTGCATCTTCATGATTTCATCCTCCTAAAATTGTATGTGGTATAAAAGTTGTTGTCTTGTTTGCTTGTCAGCTCGTTAATCACTTGCCCTCTGACGCCACTTATCGTAACATGTGTTTCTAACTTGTTTCATGGCACAAAAACTGGTAAGTTACGCGTTTTCACTGTTAAAACAGGCGGTTGAGCGTCTTTATGAGAATGTGCTCATTTCTCGCTAAAACCGCAAATTCAGGCGGCTGTTGGCTATTCCGGTTAAACGTCAGAATATTTCAACTCTAGAGGAGCGAAACATTAGAATCCTTTAAGAAAGCGTTTCCAAATTAATTTGCGGCAAACTAAAAAAACTCCCCAAGAAACCGCCCTTTCAGGCAAGCTCTTGAGGAGTTTCTTCAATATATAGCGATTAGTTCACTTTGATGAATTGGCCCGTTGCTTGAGATTCAAAAGCGCTCAGAATCACTTTGAGCGATTTGCGGCCTTCTTCGCCCGGGATAGCCGGTACGGTGTCATTAACGATCGAATCGATGAATGCGTCCACTACGCCGCTGGAGAGCTGTTTCGTGTTCGTGGAGATTTCGCCGACTTTATGTTTTTCAACGGAACCGTCGCGAAGCTCAACGATAACTTGATCTTCAGGATGCGTACCGATCTTCATAACGCCCTTTTCGCACCACAGAACGGTGCTGTTGTCTTCGCCTTTGTAGTACGTCCAGCTAGCAACGAGGGAACCGATTGCGCCGCTCTGCATACGCACAACTACGTTAGCGTTGTCGTCAACATCGCCAGCTTTGTCGAGCGTACCGATAAATGCGGCAACTTCCGTTACTTCATCGTTAAGCAGGTAACGGATCAAGTCGGATTTGTGCACGCCAAGGTCGCCCATCGCGCCCATGATTGCTTCAGGCTTGCGGAAGAACCAGCTTCCCGCGCCGTCGACGCTCCAGCCGTCCGGACCAGGATGGCCAAACGATGTGCGGAAAGTGAGAACGCGGCCAAGAACGCCGGATTCAAGAATTTGTTTTGCTTTTACGTGCGGAGGCATCAGACGTTGGTTATGTCCTACCATCAGCTTCACGCCGTTTTTCGCAGCCGCTTCGATCATGGAAGCCGCTTCTTCGTCCGTTACAGCCATCGGCTTCTCAACCAGGACATGCGCGCCGGCATTGGCTGCTGCAATCGACATCGATGCATGCAGGTAGTTAGGCGTACATACGCTTACTGCATCCGGCTTTACTTCAGCCAGCATAGTCTCATAGTCGGCAAAGGCTTTGCCGCCATGTGTTGCGGCATACTCTTCCGCGCGCTCGATTACCGGATCAACGAATGCAACCAATTCTACATTGTCGTTGCTTGCATACTCAGGAATATGACGATGTTTGGAGATGGAACCGCAACCGATTACTGCTACTCTTACTTTGCTCATTATTTTCCCCTGCCTCTTCTATAATCAAAAGTCGAATATTATTGGTTCAAATAGTTTGTTTTCAGCCAGTTGATGCTTTCTTCAACGGATTGAAGCGGCGGATTCGCGCAACGGTCCTGTTCAACGATCAGCCATTTTACGTCTGCCTGCTCCGATTGCTTGATAAGCGGAAGCAGATCCAGATCGCCGCGGCCAAGTTCAACCGTGTCGATTTCAGCTTTTTCCGTATTTTTAACGAAGTCCTTCAAGTGAACAAGCGGCAGTCTGCCGGCATATTTCGAGATATATTCAAGCACGTCGCGGCCTGCGTATTGAACCCAGCCAAGATCCATCTCGACTTGCAGCAGGTCAGCGCCTACTGTTTCGTACAGCTTGTCGAACACGACTTGTCCATCGATCTCAACTTCGAATTCGAATTCATGGTTATGGTAGCAGAAAACAATGCCTGCTTCTTGGAATCGCTTACCGTATTCCGCGAAGTTTACAAGATGCTTCTTCCAGGCATCCGCATCGCGGACTTCAACGGGAAGCCATGGGCAGATCGCATATTTCGCGCCGATTGTAGTCAAATAAGCAATTTCCTCATCGATCTTTGTTTCAAGGTTCACGAGAGGTACGTGATTGCCGATTGCAACCAGATTAAGCTCATCTAGCAGCGCTTTCATTTGTTCGGCAGGAATATCTCCGTAACCGGCAAATTCAACGCCTTCATAACCCATTGCCGCAACTTTGCGCAATGTACCTTCAAAATCTTGAGCTGTTTCTTCACGAAGCGTATACATTTGTAAACCGATACCCGGACGTGTCATCTGACAAGCACTCCTTTATCATTCAATTCCTTGTAACCGTCTATTTTTCATAGTCTTTACGATTCTCATTATACGGGTTGCGGCGAACAAAAAAACAGTTGTCTTATTACTCTTTTTTTATGCGATTTTGTCATTTCTTCCGATTGAGCCGCTCAGCTTGTCCTCTATTTCGCCTGCCCGGCAGCAGATTCCTTGAATTGTAAAGAAATCATAACCATTTTTTAAGTTTATCTTAATCTTTATCGCTTAGAATAAGATAAATAAGTAAGCTAATTAATATTCGGCGAAACCTTCTGCGGGTTTTTTCCGTATATGTTATATCAAAGTCTATTAATGGAATGGAGGCATTCCCCATGAAAACAATGATTTTATTTAATAACCGCACAATTCCCGTTTATTTAACCGATACGAATAAAAAAGCAATCGAAAAATTGTCCGATGTCCTGAACCGCAAGCTTACAACGGGTAAAAATGCCTTGAAAAATTGTATCAAATCGCTGATCAGCGTTGAAATCAACGGCAGTGAAGCTACGCTCCACTCCCTGTACGAGAAAGATACGTTAACGATTTCATTGTATTAAGCCTACTTAGGAAATATTACAATAGCATGTCCCAAAAGCCGGCTGTTATCATGCGAAGCAGCTGGTTTTTTGTTGTTTAGAGGAGCAAAAAAGAAGCCCTTCGGGGCTTCTTTTTTGCTTTATTTGGTTGATGTCTGCTGATCGGCCTGCTGCTGCCCGTTCTGCGTTCCGCCGCCATTCCGGAATTGGCCGCCGCGTCCGCCGCCGCCGAAACCGCCGAGACGAATGGACTCCGCTTCCTGCGTATCTTCTTTCAGCTGCACCGTGATAATATCATCGGCCTTGAGATCGGCAATCGTCTTGTCGGTTTCCGTCATCTTACCGTCCGTAAAGGATACAGACACAATCTTGGTTGCATCCGTTACCGTGATGTCCATCGTCTCATCGGAGAACATATTCTCCATATTGCGCTGGCGTCCGCCCCCGGAGTTCTGGCCATCGCCTGCTTGAGGCGCGGATCCGGCATCGCCTTGAGTAGGATCGCCTGATGGAGGGTTGCCGTTTGGCGCATCCCCTTGCGGTGCATCGCCTTGAGGAGGTTGTCCGGCTCCTTCCGGTCTTTGGAACGACGATTTATAAATCGTGATGGTCTGGCCGTTAATCGATTTGATTTTGCCGATCGTACCCATCATTGCTCTGCCTTGGAAGCCGCCTTGCTGCCCCTGGTTTTGCTGCTGGGCTTGTCCGGTTGTTCCATTGGCAGATGTGCCCGATTCATCCGACTTAGAACCGCAGCCGGCCAAAGCAACCGAGATTGCGACGGCGCTTAGTACAATTTTCAGGTTGTTCATCTCTCGTATTCCCCTTTATGGCCTTTTGTTTGCATTGTAGCAGACCAATATGAACGAGAAATGAACAGCCCTCTTCTAAATTTCTAAATAAAATCCCTCATTCTTATCATCGAAGGGAGACGGAGTCTCCTTCCTGATGCAAAGCCTTCCGGTTGCCAAGAAGGAACAGCGCCGTACCGATCCAGCCGCATATCGAAGCAATCACAAGCAGCATCGTTAACGATACGCTATCCGACAAGCCCGCTCCAAGCAGCGGTCCCAGCGTGCCGCGTACGCCAAACAGCATGAGATGCACGCCAAACACGGCTGCTTCCCTTCCCGGGGCAAGCTTGGATACGAAGGCCAAGATGCCGATATCCCAAATAGCCTCGCCTACGCCTTGAATGCCGTTGCCTACAATAACAGCCGTATAGGTTCCCCATACTCCATATAACATCGGCACTATCGCATACGCGCTAATCCCGCATAACAAGACATGTTTAATATCAATCCGGTCAATCAATCGGCCCGCGATCAGGTACGTAAGCAGGAGCCCCGCGTAATAGGATATTCGGGCAAAACCGATCTGAACGTTGCTCAGCTCCAGCACCTGCACCTGAATGATCTGGTACAGCGGATTGGACAGCATATTGCCGAAGCCCGAAAAGGTAGTCGCAGCCAGAAATACAGCCAGCTTGCGGTTACCCGATACCAGTGCCCACTGATCGCGCAGCGAAAACTTGGCCCTTGTTCTGGACGATGCCGGCAAAGGCTGCTTTGGCAGCCGCAGCGAATTAAACAAGATAACGGAAGCTACTCCGAATATAGAAGCCGTAACAAGCGGGCCCGACGGTCCCGCCGCGTCAGCCCAAGAGCCCACGACGTACGCAAGAGGAATCATTAACGCTCCGCTTGCTACCCGTACATACCCCATCAGCCTGCCTCTTACATCTGCCGGATACATCCGCGCAACAAGAGACGCATAAGCCGGAGCCTGTATTCCCATTAGAATCTGGAAGGCAAGAGCGGTTGCAACATAAACGGACGGATAAGCAAATAAGGCCGGAAAAATAATAAGCAATCGGCCGATGACGTTTGGAACAACAACAAACGGTTTGGGATTGCCCGTCTTCTCAATCCATGCAGCCCAAATCGGCGAGAACAAGAGGCCAACGGCCGGCGCTGCGGACAATAACCCCACCTGCAGGTTGTTTGCCCCTTCCCGAATCGCGAACGGCATAAAAAATTGATTCAAGACAACGTTAAAAATACTGAATAATAAAGTCGCGCTGAAGTCGATACGCGCATTAAACCAGACCCGAGGCAACATCTGCATGCCGAGCCTATAAACACTGCCCTTTGTTTCCATCTCGCTGCAATCCTTTCGCTCCACTATCCGTTTCTATTTTGCAAGTCATACCCATTAGAGCAGAGATTTCCGGAAAGCGCAACAAACATTTTTACCGGAGCTTGTCATTCCAAAAAAACGGCCCGTATCGGACCGAAAAAACATCGTTACACCAGTATTAACAGCAAACCAAAACAGGCGGCGGATACGCCGGTATAACACCAGGTCGCCGCCCGGCTGCAATCCCGGAGCCGCCAAATCCGCACAAGATATCCGATTGTAAACAGAACGGAGACAATCATAATTCCCATCATAATGCCGTCCATAAAAGGATCGTTCATCATGCCTTTCATCCCGCCGCCGTGATGCTGCATGTTGGACCATTCCATGGCGCTTATGCCGCCCGTAAGGAGCAGCGGAAGAAGCAAATGAATGCCGTGCACAACGATTGGAAATAACATGCCGCCTATTGAAAGAAGGGAGCTGCGCGGCAAACGTTTATCGGTCACGCTATAGTCGCCTCCATTCCTGTTGCGTTACAACAGTATATGGCGCTTCCCCTCATTCATTCGATTTTTTCATGAGCAATGATGCGGCACTGGCTAGGTGAAACGCTTTGCGTTCACAAAAAAAAAAGCAGGCATCGCCTGCTTCTCCGCACAGCTATTCCGGCTGTTCCTTGCCGAGGAAACGCCAGAAGTTCCGGTTGAACAAATCGTCAAGATCGCGCTTGATCTCCTCCTCCGTTACCTTCCAGCCGTTATTGTACAAACGCTCGTATTTCGAGGCCAGCACTTGACCGATGATGCGGCGCGAGTGCTCCCACTTGTAAATCAGCTGCTCAAACACGCGGCAGTCCGAATGCTGCGGAATGACGGAGGTGCCCAGCAGCTCAAGACGGAACTTCGTCATCTCCTCTACCATCGATTCGATGTGAAGGAACCACCAGCAGCCAAATACCATCAGATTGCGGAACTTCCGCGCAAGCACGGTCAGCTCATGCTGATTGCTGCGAGCCAGCATCGTGATAAGGAATTTTTGCTTCGGATAATTGCGGCATAAAGCTTCAACCGCGGATACGTCCGAATCCATGCTCATATCGCCCGCAAGGCGAAGCTCCGGATTCACGCGGCGGCGAACGCCGATCATGAGGGCAAACGGAATGCCATGCTTCTGGCAGACCGGCACCATCGCTTCGTCAATCATGCGGGTACGGTGATCTTCGGCCGGATAGACGAAGTCGCCCGGCATCGATACAGCGAGATATAACGCATCCATGCGGACAATCCACTCGGACAGGAAGCGGCGCACTTCTTCCTTCGTCTTCTCCGTCCACTCCTCGGAAGCGTCGTAGCCAAGGGAACGAAGCTGCACGACCGCATTAGGCCAGTCATTCAGCAGGGTGTCGACCCGAAGGGCAGCGGAGAACCGGGAATCCGTGTTGCCGCCGCGGTTCAGCCATACTTCGCGCTCTTCCGGATCAAACGGATCGTTGGTCATAAGAACATGCTTCACGTTCGAGATCCGGAGAACCTCGTCCACCTGCTCAGCGGTCGTACGACTGGCAAGCGCCTCACGGTAATCATTCAGATTACGCGAGGAAACATCAAGACCAAGACGGTGCAAGATCGTAATAAAGCCGTTTGCCGCTTCGCTGATCGGCGAATGTTCGATAAAGAGCTTGTTCCAGATCCAATCCGCCTGCTCCCGCTTCGACATGGCCCAGAAGGCGTCATACGTCTCTTGGTCATCCGCCCAGCGGAACGACTCCGAAATGAGATAATGATATATAAGCAGCTCATCGATGCCCCACAGCAGCAAATTGCCGAAATCGGCGGAAAATAAATGGGTATGCATATCCGTTACCGGCATCATCATCGCAAGACGTCCAACGGTTTCTTTCATCGTACTGACGGATTCTATGGCCAGTTGTTCCTTAATCATATCGATTATCCTCCTCAACTTGTCCTAATCACATCGTACCACCGCCGGGGGGCGAACCGCTTCTATCCGGTTATCGTTCATTGCAGGCCCATTTATATGTGGTTGGTGTATTTGAAGGCCGAGCAGTATAATAAAACAACAGCTATTTCACCCATGGAGGAATTTCATGAGCGTTCAAGAGCGATATCCGCTTCCCATTGAAGCGATGTACAATACATCCCAGATTCCGACCGACTTTCATTCCCATCTGGAGTATGAAATTTATTATTTTCACAGCGGCAAATGCAAGCTTCTGATCGGCGACAGCATCTATGAGCTTGCTCCCGGCAATCTTATTCTGATGAACGGGATGACCCTTCATTATCCGTCCATCGATAACCGGTACGAATATTGCAGGACGGTTGTCCATTTTGACCCGGCTTTTGCTTCCGGTCTGTTCCAGCCGCCTTTTCTTGTGCCGCTTCTGCTTCCCTTCGAGAGACAGACGAACCGTCTGATCTCCCTGAAAGCCGAGGAGCAAGCAAGAATTGAGCCGCTGCTGGAACGATTATGCCAGCTGCGGCAAAGCGATGATCCGTTGTCGCATGACCGGTTAATCCTTTGTTTTCAAGAGCTGCTGCTGCTTATTTACGAATTCGCCCATATGCCCAGTTACGGACAAGCCTCTCCGCCGGGCAGCATTAAGCATCAGAACGTCCAAAAGCTGATCGCGTATATCGAGGAGCATTACCGGGAGGAGCTTGAACTGGACGATATCGCCGACTATATGCATCTCAACAAGCATTATCTCGTGAAAATCTTCAAGGAAACGACCGGCATCACCTTGTTCCATTACCTGTATCAAAGACGAATCAATCAGGCTAAAATGCTGTTTACGATGAACCCCGACCGTTCCATCACGGAGACCGCGTTTGAGATTGGCTTCAAGTACGTCTCCCATTTCAGCCAAACGTTCAAAAAATTTACCGGACAATCCCCCGATGACTATCGGAAAGGGATCGCCCGGCCTCTTGAGTAAACGGATATAAGATTCAAGAACGGAATTGTTCCCGAATGCCGGCCAAATAGACTTTAAGCACGACCTGAATACTCTCGTCCAGGTTTACCGGCAGCCCGAAACCTCCGCTTCTCTCCAGCGTTGCGAAACCATGCATAAAGCTGCGGAAGCCCCTGACGAGATGGATCGTATCCTCCTGCTTCATCTTATAAGCATAGTCCATCACCGTAATAATAAGCTGAATCAATTCTTCGCTTACTTTGATCAGCTCCTCATCCTCCGTCTGCTGGGCCGGAAGCGTTGCCTCGTACAAGCCCGGATGCTCTCTCGCAAATCCGATGTAAGCCAGACCTATGGCAAAGACCGCATCATCGCCCGATCTTCCGGCAACGGCTCGGAGCAGCCTGTCATGAAGATTTTTGAGTCCGTATAAGGCAAGCTTCTCCTTAAGCCCGCTTAATCCGTCCACATGGTTATACAAAGATGGAGAACGGATGCCAAGCTTCTGGGACAACGAGGCGAGGGTAACGGATTCCAGTCCGTTCTCGTCCGCCAGCTCGGCAGCCTTTTGTATGATGGTTGGCAGATCCAATCCTATTCTTGGTGACATGACTATTCTCCCTTTCTTAATGAACAATTACGGAATCAAGCTTGCGTGAAGCACTCTGAATGGCCAACTCCATCATCGCTTCCGGTTGAACAATCAAATCCCCGTGGCCAACAGCCAGCAGAGATGGCTTCAGCTTCAATAGCTTCATCGCGCTGCGGAGCGATTCAATCTTATTCCAGGTCGCCATCGCGGGAAAAGGAAACTTCCAGCGCACCTGTCCGCTTACCGCTATTCCCCCGCGCACCTGAAAAGCATCTCCCGCAATCAAAGCATGGCTTCGAGAATCGAGAAAGGACATCGAGCCCGGCGTATGGCCCGGCGTCGCAATCGCCAGCAAGGATCCCACGCGGTCGCCGTCCTGCAGCAGCACATCCGGACGGGTTGCGATTTTGCCCGGCTTAGGCACGCCGCCCTTGATTGGCGTTTCCGGCTCGTTGGAATCAAGCGAACGGTCGCCGTTAAGCAGTCTCGAATCCCTGGCCGATATATACACCGTTGCATCGGTCAACTGTTTCCTCAGTGCATCCAAAGCTCCAATGTGATCGCCATGAGCATGCGTCAGAACAATTCGCGTAATGGGCTTGCCGATTTGCTTTGCCGCTTTCAGAATAGCCTCGGCATTGCCCGGCATAGCGGCGTCAATTAGCGTCAAGCTCTTCTCTTCCTCCACCAAATAGCAATTCACCGGGAACATTGTCGGCATAAAAGTAAGCTGATAAACCTGTTCATGACGTGTCATTCTCATTTTAATTAACCACCTTCGCTCATAAACTAATATTGTTAGTTTTATAATAACTAATACCATTAGTTTTTGCAAGGGGCAATTTGAAAAAAGGGCTGATGATATAGCGACACACCCGATTAAGTTTTGAACCTGTCATACAACTGCCTATAGCTGAGAAACGTCAGCAGCCGGTCATTATTGACCGGCTGCTGCAATGTTCTTATTGAAAAACAATCCGTCATATGAAGTCAATGGGCTCTTCAGCAACTACCATCCCCTGGAGCTCTATACGGTAATATAACGCCAACCGCCAGAATCGGTAATATCTACAGCTATTTGCTCCGCATAACCTTCGCAAATAAAGCCGGGAATTTCGGTGCCATCCTCAAGCTCGATCTTCCCGATTCCAAGCGGTGCAGGAATAAGGGCTGTGAATGCGCCAAATGCCGCCTTCGGCATTTCCCATACTTCCAACTGAATGGAATGCCCTCCGTTACCCTTCTTGATCAAGCCGGGTTTAGCCGGAACGGTCGGCAATTTGATCATTTGATATTTTGCGGCTGTAGCCGCCTCACGAACAAAATGGGCACCATGCTCCAGCATTTGCTTCTCCAGAGGAAATCCACGCATATGAAGTCCGCATACGGCAACGGGTACCATTGCTTGCTCCGTTACGGAAATAGCTACAGGCGGTATAGCTGCACCACATTTTCCCGTAAGGAAAAGCTCAGCAGTACCGGTAATAAGCGCCTCCTCTTCTGCAAGCGCGAACAGCGTAATTCCAAATGGCAGCTCATCTGCGGCAAAGCCAGCAGGAATCGCAGCCGCGCATAAATCAAGCAAATTGCAATGATTTGTGTAGCGTCCCATATCCGAGTTTGTCCCTATCGGATCACCACTCACCTGCTCGCGCGTCCATGTGCCTCCGCAGGTCGGCATCACCATTACCGCCTGCTTAAACAGCTTCTTGGCTTCCAGCTTATACTGCTGCAATTGGTGCATAGCTTTAAACACAGAAGCAGCGCTGTGCTTCCCGGAAGCACCAGACCTCAAAATTCTCTCCGTCGTCTCAAACGTTACGCCCGGATTGGCTGTCACAAATGATTCCAGACTCGCCCACCGCTCCGCAACCCAAGGCCCGTCGTATAACAACGCCGCCGTCCGGGCGAAAAAGTCATAATCGATATATTCCACAGCGACACCAAGTTTAGTAATCCTCTCCACTGCCGCTTCCCAAGCTTTTTCATACTCTGCCGCATAAGGTCCATAGAACTGCGGCTTGACGCTTGGCAATACAACTTTGTTCGGTAGCTTCGATGCCGAACGCTCGATGCTGCGGGACCATGGATCGGATTCATGAATGCCGCGCGCAAGCTTATCAACCTCTAAGGCATCCGCCAGGGAATGGGCAAATACATTGACGCAGTCAAGGCTGGCGCAAGCCGGAACAACGCCTTTGGTCGGCCAAGCTCCAAGGCTTGGCTTATAGCCGACCAGATTGTTTAATGCAGCCGGAACCCGGCCGGAACCGGCGGTATCCGTACCAAAGGCAAAAGCCGCGTGGCCGCGTGCAACAGCGACCGCCGAGCCCGAGCTTGAGCCGCCGCTAATCAGCTCGGGACGCAGCGCGTTATGCGTCTCGCCGTACGGGCTGCGCACGCCTACTAGTCCGGTCGCGAACTGGTCCAGGTTTGTTTTGCCGAGTGGAATCGCACCTGCATCTATCATCCGCTGAACAACAGCTGCATGCTCTTGAGGTGTATAAGCAAATGCCGGGCATGCCGCCGTCGTAGGAATTTGAGCAACATCGATATTATCCTTAATGGCAAACGGAATCCCCCATAACGGAAGGCTTTCCGGGTCCGTCCCTTTCAACCGATCCAAATAGGGCTGCACACTATCCATAGTTGGCGGCGTAATCCAAATATTCATGCCGGCATCCGCCTGAACGGCTCCATAATTCCATTAATAACAGCCTCGGGCGCAAGCTCGCCGCTTGCGTACAACTCTCGAAGCCGCTCGATGGTCAGCTTGTCCGGAATACCTGATTTGCTCATGACCAACCTCCTACTCTCATAACGTTACCGGCCGCATCTCGTTTAGCTTAACGGCCAAATACAGCTGTAAAATATCGTCGCCGTCATCGACGTTAATGCCTAGCAGCTCGCATACTCGTTCCACCCGGTAAGAAACGGTGTTGTAATGCGTAATCAGCTCCGCGGACGTCTTTTTTACGTTCCGGTTATATTTGAAATAAACGCGGATCGTCTCATACAGCTGGGATTGATGTTTCTTATCGTATTCGAGCAGTGGAACGATATACTGATCCCGATATTGAATAACTGCCTCTGAATGAGGCAGGTGATATAACAGTTGAAAAGCTCCAAGCCGTTTAAAATCCACATAGGGCTCTTCATAATTGCAAATCGTGCTGATGTGATGAATTTTTTTGGCTTCTTCATAGCTTTCGCACACCAGGTCAGGCCGGCTGGCGACATTGCCGATACAAAGCGAGAACGCAGTTGACGAACCAATAACCGATCTCAGGTCTGCCGCAACCCGGTCCAGCGCCGTCTGTTTCGAGTGCTGCGCGGAAACCGGAATAAGAAAAATCAATTCCCCTTCCGCTATCGTGAACTGCAGTCCTTCGCGAAGAGACTTGGAACGAAGCTTTTTGACTACTTGCTGCAGCTGCTTAACCACAGGCTTTCCATTTAACCAGCGCACAAGCGCTACGAATAGCTGCTGCTGATCCTCCAACTGGCTGCCCGATGCTTCTGCCCTGAGCTTCAAATCCTCCATTGCCACGATCCGCCCGGAAATCCAATCCTGAAGAAACTGGTCAATATATTTTAATTCAACCTCTCTCCGAGCGTTTGCGTTGATCATTTCCAAGCCTACTAGAATGCCGACCCGATCTATCGTCAGTTGATCGACGATGGAATGCTCCTGATTCCACTCCAGCAGAATCAGCAAACATTTCTCATGCTGCTTATCGTTCACCTCCGAGACGTATACCCGAATACGGCGGTCGCCAAGCGATATAAAGCTGACGCCGAGATTCGTCTCTATCCGTAGCTGCGACCAGAGCTCGACATTCGCCGCTTGCTCCAGCAGCCCCGCTTGCGGGGATAGAAACAGCTGATCGGTAGCATCGAGCAGCACGATCGGATTGTTAAGCATGCCATCGAGCGTTTGCAAAAATTCTTCAATTCCATTTCCGTACAACAGCTGCTGGGACAACTTCTGGAATCGGCTTTGCAGCAGCGACAGCTCCCTTACTTCGGTCACCAGCACCCGCTCCATAATATCGCGGACAACATCAGAGAAGACGGTCGTAGCCGGAAGTTCGAAGACGGGAAAAGCGAGTCGATCCGCCAGCTCAAGCGCCCGCGCAGGAATCTCCTCAATGAATCGCTTCGTCTTGATGCCAAGCGCGGCAACGCCTTTTTCAACCAACTGCGGAATAATGTCCGCTATTGCCTCCGGCTGATCCCGGAACGGGAATCCGCTCGTAATGAGAAATTCCCCCGGTCTCACCCAATCGATGACATCAGGCACTTCCATGACATTGACCCGGTTAATGCTCCGATGCATACCGCCGGCACCGGCTAGTACGACTGCTTCTTTGAAGTCGGGTATCAGCAAGATGTCTCCGCAGGTGAAGCTTGCCTGATTGTTAGTCTCCAATGGCATTACCCCGCTATTCTATTTCTTAATGGAATAAACATCTTCCACGAGAGTTGTATTGAAAAACGAGTTGGCAGGCACGTTCTCCTCCACGGGGAGGAAAATACTGATTTGTTCGGACGGCTGATCATCATCGTTTGCTACGGAATGAATAACCCCGGCCGGCACATGAAACGTATCGCCAGCCTTGTAGCTTTTCCATTCGCCATTGCAGAGCAGCTTTACTTTTCCGACGGATATATAAATAATTTCGGCGACATCGTGATAGTGAGGCAGTACTTGCCCGCCGACACCGATTTTCTCCCAAAGAATCGAGCTCGAACGGATTCCCAGCCTATCCGCTTGCGCCGCCGATACGATCTCTCTATGATACAAATGAATATGGTCAGGCATCAGCCCCCATTCCATTTGTTCCCCTACGATAACCTCTGTCTCATTTGCTATTGTCATTTAGTCAGTCTCCCATCTTCCTCTATTTATGTTCGTTCCGCCGAAAAACAACCGCTACAGGCCCGCCACCCGCCGGACCCTGATGCTCCGCACCGCCGGATACGTAGATCATTGGATCGCCGCATACGGAAGCGAGAACGCCTCCGACGACTGCGCGTGCATGACGGGTATGATTAATGTCCGAGTCATCGAGCATCGTATGCCGCTTGCCTCTTATATTTCCGGTTGGATCAGCCTCCGCCTTGGCAAGCACCTGCACCATCTCGGCATCCGGGTATTTCTCCAGAATCCGCTTCAGTGCTCCCGCGTCAATCGCATCCTTCATCACATCGTGATCGATAAAATAAGGCCCTTCCGCATAAGCGGAGTTGCCGAATACGATAACCTCGCAATAGGCGAGTTCGCTGCCTGCCGACGTAGATGCCACATGGCTGAAAAGCTCCCACGAGTGGCAAATATCCGTATCCTGCAGTCGCTCCCGTTCAATCTCTCCAAGCGCTACGGCTGCGCCAAGCGCCGATGCCCCGCGGGAGTAGCCCATAGATTTGTAAGTATCCTCGGTTACAGTGGAGGCATCTCTCAGAACCGCTTCCTGCACTTGCTCCGCCGTCAGCAGCGGACATTTAATTTGAACAAAATGCACGTCGGCGGCATCGTTGATGCCCGCCCCGTCCATAGCCCGGAGAACGGCCTCCGCCACTTGGTCCACTTGGGCGAGACGCCCAAGCTCCTCAGGCATGAAATCAGGCGTTCTTGCTACGCCAATCGCTAATGAAGACAACTCCTGCTTGCTTCTGATCGAACCCGATTCGCTCCGGGTAATGACCGAGAAATGAGGACTTAATATCCCCTCCGTTCCTCCGGACATCACGAACGAGACCGGTTCGGCAGAAGCTTCCTTATAAGGAGCGAACAAATTTTTCAAAGCCAGAACCGCAAACCCGCGGGTAAAATCGTTGACACAGCCGTTCCCCTCCGTTTTGCCCAGCACGGCTACAACTTCCTTCGGGTTAATAAGCGACTCGTCAATATAGCGCTGAAGCGCAGACATATCATTCGGTGAACGAGCCGGTACTTTAATAACTGAACATTTCATCATAGATCATCCGCCCTTTGCCAGAATACAACTTTCTTCTCCAACCAGCTGATGCCCCAGAAAAGCAACAGTCCGCATAATGCCGATGCAATAATGGCCGAGAACATAATCGGCGTATCCATATGATAGGAAGATACGAGTACGACATAGCCTAGCCCTTTGTTCGCTCCGACAAATTCCCCGACGATCGCTCCTACGATTGCAAGCGACGAGGATATTTTCAAAGCAGAGAAGACGTAAGGCAAGCTCGTCGGAAGGCGCAGCTTCCAGAATATTTCCGCTTTTGTTCCTTTATAAGTGGAGAACAGCTCCCAAGCCTCATGTTCAATGGCTTTCAGACCTTTGACACTATTGACGAGAATCGGGAAAAAGCAAATAAGCATCGATGCGACAACCTTCGAGGAATAGCCGGTTCCCATCCAAACGACCAACAGCGGAGCCAACGCGACGAGCGGAGTTGTCTTAAGCGCAATGGCGAGCGGGAAGGCTCCCTTCTCAATGGACTTGGAATGAACGAAAATAACGGCCGTTATCATCCCCAAAATATTAGCGAGCACAAAACCTGCCAACGCCTCCGTCAGCGTGACGAGCATATGGGACGACAGCGATCCATCCATAACCTGAATGACGGCGGAAGGAGCGGGAAGTAAATACACGGGGACATTGAACAACCGGACGGCCATCTCCCACAAAAGAATAAAGCCAAGCGCAAAACTGATAGGGTACATGCTGCTTTTTATTTTATTCATCATAAGTGCTTGACCCTCTTTCTTAATTCATTAACGGTATGATGGTACTCCGGAAGCTCTTCCATACCCACTTCACGGTGCGCAGGAAGCGGAACGGGAATAATGGCATCCACACCGGCCGGTCTTGGGGACATCATGACGATTCTGTTCGACATAATGACCGATTCTTGAATCGAATGGGTAACCATAACGACTGTGCTTAAGCTTGTATCGGGACTTTCCCACAGCCGCAGCAGCTCGAAATTCAATTTCTCTCTCGTAAACTCATCCAACGCGCCAAACGGCTCATCCATTAAAAGCACGGCCGGGTCAGCGGCAAGCGCTCGCGCGATAGCGATACGTTGCTGCATGCCACCGCTCAATTGATGCGGAAAGTGATTCGTAAAGTCCTGCAGGCCAACCAGCCGAAGCGCCCCTTCCGCTTTGTCCCGGGCTTCTTTCTTCGAGAAGCGCTTCTCTCCGATCGTCAGTGGCAGTACGATATTCTGAATAGCCGTAAGCCAAGGCATCAGAACCGGCTTCTGAAAGACCATCCCGATTGAGAGATCCTTTGCAAGCTTAACCTCCCCTCCGGCATTCGGCTGGAGGAGACTCAGCATTAAGCGCAGCAGCGTGGACTTGCCGCAGCCGCTTGGGCCAAGGATAGAAACAAATTCATTGTTATAGATGTCTAAGGAAACATTGTTCAGTACAGGAACATCGCCGAACGAAAGGGAGCAATTCTTTAATGTAACCGCGATTTCGTTCATCGAAGAAACCGATGCTTGTTCTTGCTTTGCCACTCCATTCTTCCATTCACTTATCGTCGCTTGCACATCAATCACTCCCTATTCGATATAGTCATTCGTAAACACTTTATCCAGATCTTGTTCTTTCTTCAGAAACTTTAAATCAATTAAGCTTTTTTGCAAAACGTCCCAGGCTTCGGTATCCATCTTGCCAAGCGGCAGTTTATCCGGCTCAAGCAGCGGAATGCTTGCTTTCATCATCGCTGTCTCATGCTCGAGGTTCAGCTTATCGCCGAACTTCAGACCATACCCGGCTGCTTCTTCCGGATTAGCGATCGCATATTCCCAACCCTTCATCGAAGCCTCAACGAAGCTTTTCACCATTTCTGGATCCTTCTTAATTAACGATTCCGTCGTAAATAACGTATCTGCATAGAAATTAATGTCGTAGTCGCCAGGCTGGATAATATTCACCTCATGCCCTTGCTCTTGAACGGCAAGCACCTCATTGATGACGTAACCCGGCCATGCTTTGACTTGACCGCTGAGCAGCGGGCTCATGTCATATTTCACCGGCATTTCATCAATCGATTTCGCATTTATGCCCGCGCTTTTGACCATCGCCCGGAAGGTCAGCTCTTCATTGCCGCCAAGCTTCACGCCTACCTTCTGGCCGGCAAGATCTTCGATCTTCGTAATGCCCGAATCTTTCAAGCTAAACAATACGAACGGCGTTTTGCGGTATACCGCGGACACCGCTTTAACCGGTACGCCTTTCTCACGAGCCATCAAAATCTGATCTGCGCCCGTTACGCCAAACTGCTCGCTTCCCGAAGCGACCATCTGAACGGAAGGAAAATCGGCTCCGCCCGGCCTGATTTCAACATCCAATCCCGCTTCCTTATAGAAGCCTTTCTCAACCGCTGCGTAATAGCCGGCAAATTGCGCTTGATGAATCCATTTCAGCCTCAGCACAACTTTTTTCAGCTGCTTTGTCTCTCCGGCTGCCGAGTTGGAAGAGACCGTATTTGAGTTCGTGCTGGTTTTTGCATTGGAACCGCAAGCCGTCACAACAAGCATCAGAGCCGCCAGAACAATAAACAATGATTTCTTATTCCACATCATATTTCCCTCCGGTATGTTCTCTATTTATGGATAAATAATAGCTGGATGCTGAATAGAAGGCTCGCATTAGTCTGTGTTAGTAGTTTTCCAGAGCCATCAGTACATCGGCTGAGCTGCTGACGCTGCCGAATACCCCGCCTTGCATCGTCACCATATGAAGCGCCGCTTGATGATTGGTTGGATCGGTCGCGCCTGTGCAATCCTCAAGGATTAAACATTCGTAACCTCTATCATTTGCTTCCCGCATTGTCGTATGGACGCAAACATCAGTGGTGATGCCAGTAAGTATTAAGTGAGTAATGCCCCTGTTCTTTAACACGAGATCCAAGTCTGTTGCATAAAAGCTTCCCTTGCCCGGCTTGTCGATAATGAACTCCCCTTCAATCGGGGCAAGTTCTTCAATGATTTCCCAGCCCGGCTCACCTCGCACCAGTATGCGTCCGGCAGGACCAAGTGAGCCTATTTCAGCGCCGATTTGCTTGCTTCGCCAACGTTTATTCGCAGGAAGGTCGGACAAGTCGGGCTTGTGGCCCTCTCTTGTATGGATAACCGTCATACCTTCAATCTGGCGAACCCGGTTCAGCAGCGTTTTGATAGGTTTAATCGGCTTGGCCGTCAACGACAAATCGTATCCCATCTGTTCCACATAACCACCTTTGCCGCAAAAATCGATTTGCATATCAATAATAAGGAGTGCTGTTTTCGCAGGATCGATCCTGCCATCGTACGGCCAAGCATAGGGATTTGCTGTAACCTGCATGTTATGTTCCCCTTTCTCCGCTCTCATTTTGTAAGAATTAATAACATTCAATCACATATCCGATGTATATTTTTTCTATGTGTCATATTATATCACATAAAACCCTAATTTTCTTTGTAGATCTCACAAAAAAGCGAACTTATTTGTTGTGTTTTTTATAAAAAGAAGAATACATGTCATGTTTAGTTACACAAGTTAACAAAAAGAGGCTGTAACGCAAGATTTAAAATATTGCGACACCGGATGCAATACTTGCTTAATTCATATCAAGTGTTGCATGAGCCGTTTATTTGTCATTACATCGGTAAACACAAAAAAACCGCAATTTATGCGGCCACTAATGAGATATTCAAGAGCTCTTAATAAGCTTCTTACGTATGCTGCTTCTTCGTGCGTTGAGCTAACGTTTCCCGGTAACGATCTCACCTTGGTTAATGCTTTGACCTGCATTGGGTCTGAAAATTAGCCTTGCCCTCTAACAGATCTATTAAGAATGTTTTTGATGCTTCCAATTTCGCCTCTAGCTCCTGAATAAATCTAATTTTTTCCGTAACCAATGCTTCCTTCTCTATATGGGAACTTTCACTTATGAGCAAAATTAATTCCTGAATCGTAAAACCTAACGTGAGCAGCATTCTCACATCTCGCAAATATTCAACCACTCCTTCATTATATATTCGATAATTATTTTCATCCCTGGATAGAAACTGTTCCGGAATCAACTGCTTGCGTTCATAGAATCTCAAGGTGGATATAGGTAGCTCTGTCAACTTAGAAACCTCATTCGATTTCATTATCTATTCCCTTCAGAACTTATTTGCTATAAACCAAGGTTTATAGTTTATATTAACAACATGGTAACCAGAGACATCACTGCTGTCAACACAACTGGTCACATCAAAAGGAGAGATCACATGCTAAAAAATATCCAGAATAATGATTTTGCCAATATTGTTACTGGCCGGCGTTCCGTAAAACTTTACGATGAGGACGTCAAAATTCCAAAGGAAGAATTGCAAGCTATCATACAAGAAGCAAGCTTAGCGCCTTCTTCTGCGAACATGCAGCCATGGCGTGTTATAGTCGTTCATTCCCCTGATGGGAAAAACAAACTTCGGCCTCTTGTACAGTTCAATACGCGACAAAATGATACGTCTGCGGCGATGCTTATTATTTTGGGCGATACTCAGAGTGAATTATATGTAGAAGAAATTTATAATGCCGCTGTGGAACAAGGGAAAATGCCTAGTGAAGTACGCGACAAGCAGGTCGCACAAATTATGAGCATGTTCCCTCAAGTGCCTAAAGAATTAAAGATCGAAATAGCTAAAACCGATGCAAGTTTATTTGCCATGCAACTGATGTTGGTAGCCCGTGCGCATGGATATGATACCAATCCTATGGGTGGCTTTGAACGTGATCAGGTTGTTAGCGCATTTGGTCTAGACGACGAACGGTATGTACCGGTCATGATCCTTTCCATTGGGAAGGCGAAAGTAGCAGGCCATGAATCTGTGCGTCTGCCTAGTGAAGAAATTACGTTTTGGCGGTAATTTGAATTCACATTTCCCACCTCATTTACGAAAAGCACCCTACTGGGTGCTTTTATGCGATTATGCGATTATGCGATTATGCGATTATGTATTAATTCTAGTAATTTTCCATCATTATACAATTTTAAATGCGTTTTACTGACCATTTGCTAAAAAAGCGACGATACAACTCTCTTCTAATTTCCCCGTGCAGCTGGGCATAAATTGGAGTAGTTGATGCTTTTTCATGTCCTAAATAAAATATGATGAATTCCGGTATATTCTTTATTTCGTACTGATCACGTGGTTGAGCTCATACATAACATGGTGATAAAGGAAGGTGATAATCATCATGCGAGTGATCATTACTTTAGCATGTACGGAATGCGGTGCCCGTAATTACACGACAATGAAAAACAAGAAAAATAATCCGAGCCGCCTGGAGCTTAGCAAATATTGTCCTTCTCATAAAAAGATGACGCTTCATCGGGAGACAAGATAAGTAAGGAAGGGAGCATATTTTCTCCTCGCTCTTCGTATCGGCTTAGCGGGCGAAATAAAAACAGCGTTACCGCTTTATCCGGAAACGCTGTTTTTGTTTTATATTTTCAATGTAATGCCGACTTGCTTCTTATCCTCTATACTTCCTGTAATCGATGCCGAGGCGCAAGGATGCCGAGTTCACGAGCCGGTCCGCGGCAAGTTGCGTGCGGAACGCGAGCTTTTCCTCATCTACACCAACCAGCATGCCGTTTTCCACAACAACACGTCCGCCTACGATCGTCATATTCGCCTGAGTAGCCCCGACCGTTAGCGGAAGCGCTGCGTCATCAAACAATGCTCCTGCAAAACCTAATTTGCGCGAGTCCAACATGAACAGATCCGCAGCTTTTCCGACCTCAAGCGATCCGATACTGCTCTCCCAGCCCAATACGCGAGCTGAACCTCGTGTAGCAATCGACAAAGTCTCGTTTGTCGTTAATCCTCGCTCTTGAAGCTCATGCTTGTGGAGAAGATACGCCATCCGCAAATCCCACAGCATGTTGGAGGCATCGTTTGATGCGGAACCGTCGACGCCAAGTCCCACTTTCACGCCTGCGTCCAGCAGCTTGCGGATCGGAATAGCGCCGGAAGACAACTTCATGTTGCTCGATGGGCAATGTGCTACACCGCAGCCGCAAGCCCCCATTTTATGTATTTCGCTATCGTTAAACCAAATGCCATGGGCATACCAAACATCGTCACCGACCCATCCGGTCTGCTCCATGTATTCGAGCGGACGAACGCCTAGTCTTTCCAGACAGAACTGTTCTTCGTCCATCGTCTCCGCTAGGTGGGTATGCATCCGAACGCCGTAACTGCGGGCAAGAGCAGAAGATTCCTTCAGCAAATCCCGGGACACGGAGAATGGCGAGCATGGCGCCACGCCAACACGCAGCATCGAGAACCGGTCCGCGTTATGATATTTTTCGATGACACGCTGGGTATCCCGCAATATAACCGATTCCGTCTGAGTCACTTCATCCGGAGGGAGTCCGCCATTGGACCGCCCTAAACTCATGGAGCCTCTAGTCGGAAAGAAACGGATGCCAAGCTCGGAAGCCGCATGGATCTCTTCATCGATTAAATATTCGGAGACACCGTTCGGAAATACGTAGAAATGATCCGACGAAGTTGTACAGCCGCTCTTGAGCAGCTCGCCAAGACCGGTCATGGCACTTAGGTAGACGTCTTCGGGCTCCAAATGCCGCCAAATTTCATACAAGGTGAGCAGCCAGTCGAATAACGAGCAATCCTGTGCTAGCGGGATGTTGCGCGTAAGCGTTTGGTACAGGTGATGATGGGTATTGATCAGACCCGGATAAACAATTTTGTGCGTAGCATCGATTTCGCGGTCAGCCGTTTCGTACGGCAGGTTTTCCCCGATGGCTATAATTTCTTGACCCTCAATATACATATCTCCATTGCGAATCACTCGATTCTCGCCATCCATCGTTACAATGCTCCGGGCATTTCGGATCAGAAGAGTACTCATCGGAACACCGCCCGTTCAACGATAGGATTCTCTATTTGAACAATAGTATGAATGCCTGTGCGCCTCACACTTGTATGGTTCATTTCCATTCCCCCTTGTCTGAATAGCCCTATTGTAAACGAACTGGACAAGTAAAGCTGTGGATGAGAGGAAGGATTGTGTCTTATACCTAAAAAACCCCCAATCGTTTGTGGACCATGCTTATGCCGCAGCCATTCCAATAAAAAAGAGCCATCCCTCACGGGACAGCCCTCTAAGCTAACGGGGCTATCGGCAAAAAATAGCCGTTTACACAGATGCCTGTGCCATTACTTACACTGCATTGCCAAAATGGCTTACCGGTCAGGATAATAAAATTTACTTCTGCGTCAAGCTTATAACAAGCGGGCATTTCCTGAGAAACGCCGTTTTAGTGGCGAATTATTTCGTTGGTTTCACTTTGCTTACTGTGGTCATTTCCCAGTTAAGCAACAATTGAATCGTTTCGTCCAACTGCTCTTTCGCCGAAATGTTAGATGCTTTATCGCCTTTTTGAAAACCGTAGCTCCCGAACTGAGAGTGATTTCCGCCCTGAATCGTATGATACTCCGTTGTATTGGGCAGATAGCTCTTTGCTTTAGAAAAAGTATCCGGCAAAACGATCAACAGTAAGTTAAAGGCCATCCCTCTCAGGATGGCCCTTCTTTATGAAAGCTTAGGTTGATCATCAAGCCGTGTTTGATGATCATCATGTGAAATTCGAGGATCATGACCCGGAGTACTTCCCCATTTAGATTACGACCGGATACTTTCCTTCTAAGATGTATTTACAAAATTTCTTTCAGCGATGCAACTTCATACGTAATCAGTTCACTTCCGAGAATCGGAGATTGTTTGGACGATGCTTCCGTTCCGGGCTCCGGACGTTTATGAGCAGCTTTAAAGCTATCGCTGGCTTTCCACGCTGTAAAGTACTCCATTGACTCCCAATACATATTTACACTTAACTCATCGTAATCGGATAAGTTCTGTGTTAGCAGGACCTCTACCTTGACAAGTCCCTTAGTCAGATCTAGCGCTTCCGAAGCAGTGAAACTCGTGGCCATTGCAGCGCCCATTCCCTTTACCACTTTAATTCTGTTTGTTACGACTATCATCCTCAACATCTCCTTCTCTCATTTATACATTTTAGCTAAACTTGAACGAGGCCATAAACACGACGGAAAGAATAAACTGCAAGCTAATCAGAAGCCCTAAAGAATACCTGGATATACTGGAGGCTGCTTTCTCGGCATCCTGCATGTACTGAATCCAGAAAGGCCTGGCCGAATCTTGGCCCATTTTAACAATCATGACAATACCGCTAACCAATACAACAAACGAGCTGGGATGCGTGATTCGATTAAAAGTTCGGATGGCTTGCGAAACTGCTGTCAAATGAAAAAAAAAGAAAAAACTCAAACATGTGTTGCCTCTAATCTTGTCGTTCCCGCTAACGACAATTTACCATCTTCCATCCGATACACTTTATCGCAATATTCAAGCATGCGTTCATCATGCGTGACCATAATCGCTGCTTTACGGCGCGACTTTACCTCATTTGCTATCAGACTGACCACCTCATGGGCACGCTTGGTATCCAGACTGGCCGTGGGCTCATCCGCCAGGATAACGTTGGGATTGTTTATTAAAGCCCGCGCGATAGCCGTACGCTGCTTCTCACCGCCTGACAGTTCCTCCGGGAAGCTCTTCAGCTTCGATCCGAGTCCTAACTCCTCGAGTAACTTAACGGCGAACGTCCGATCCTCGGCTCTAACCTTTCCCGACATTTTCTTTACTAAGAGCAATTGGTCAAGGACGTTCAGATAGGGGACCAGATTGGACGATTGCATAATAAAGCCGATTTCCTTCAATCGTACATTTGAAAGTTCTTTCTCGGAAAGCTTAGAGAGAAGATGCCCATTCAAGTTGACTTCTCCTTCTGAAGCTTTAAGCAATGCACCCGCTATCGAAAGAAACGTACTCTTGCCCGACCCGGAAGGGCCGACAACTGCAACAAGCTC
Organism: Paenibacillus sp. MMO-177; assembly: GCF_037147795.1. Classification (NCBI taxonomy): domain Bacteria; kingdom Bacillati; phylum Bacillota; class Bacilli; order Caryophanales; family Paenibacillaceae; genus Paenibacillus; species Paenibacillus sp. MMO-177. The sequence continues at coordinate 592,204 of NZ_JBBCUR010000001.1, forward strand.
CCCGGGCTCCACCGAGATAGAGACCTTTTCAAGCGCGGATATCCGGTTCCTTCCCTCGGCATAAAACTTCGTAACATTGCTGATATGCAGTCCTGTTGACATTATTCTGCCCTCCCAAGCGCCTTCAACGGATCAATTTTAGTTATTTTACGAACCGAGACCAGTGAACTAAGCACTGCGATGACGAGAAGAATGACCGAGTACTCGATAACGAGGCTCGTTTCCAGCTTGAACGGCATCCCCTTCGGCATGATTGCCGCAGTCCCGTAAGTGAGCAAAACGCCAATAACAATACTCGTGAGCGATAGAACAATGACCTGTGAGACAATGGCCTTGCTGAGAAAGCCGTTTCTTGCGCCGATGGCTTTCATGATACCGAATTGATTGGTCTTTTGCATCGTAATGACATAGAAGAATACACCGAGCACGAACGCGGATATCGCAAGCAAAAAGCCTAGCATCATCATAATGGATCCATTCTCTTCCTTGTACCCTGGCATGCCGTGAATCGCTGCTCCGCGCGTGACGGCATCGGTATTGGAGAGCTTGCTGCTAATATAAGCAGGATCGATATGTTTGCCCTGCAGCATGATTGCATTAACTGGGCCTGCAATTCCCTTATCCGAGCCCGGCGCGGCGAACGCGATCTTCCGCCATTCGGACATCGGAACAAATACGGCTGAGAGGTGATTATACGTCTGGTTATCGACGAAGCCGATAATCGTCAAGGCTTGTGTCGAACCGTCTAGTTGAAATGTATCCCCAAGTTTAAAGCCGTCATCCTTCATCGTCTTGTTCACAATGACGCCTGTCGGATTCGCTGCAGCTAGCCCTACACCTTCAATTACTGCCGGCTCTAGAAAGCTGCCGGGAAGAACTCCCAAGATTGCGATATCAACCTTATCCTCGTTCTTTGTGCTGTTTCCTTTCATAGCGGTGGCCATTGTACTGCCCATTGGTGATGCAGCTGTCACATTAGGCAATTTCTCCGCTTGCGCCACCAATTCGTCGGATAACAAGGACTTGCCCATGGTCGACTGCGCCCCTTGTTCAAAGACGACATAATCGGCTTTCATGTTTTGGAAAGTGGACGCTGCAAGCGTCGATAACCCATTACCAAGTCCCGATAGAATGAATACTAACCAAGCAACTAAGACAAAAATAATGACAATCATCAAAAATTTCATCTTGCTGTGCATTAATTCCTTTAAAGCTAAAAACATGCTCTCTCTCACTCCTCACTCTTCATTTATGACACTTGTGTCATTTTTGTTATAGGTCAAGCACTTGCACCGATTCCGTCCCCCCTATTAAATAACATATCCGACACTTGTGTCAAATTAAAAAAAAAGAGCCTCCTACCTTTGTGCTCCTCCTATCCACATTTGAAACAAAAGCTTGCTCCATTGGGGATTAGGGACGTTTATCATATTAGGGGTGTTAATGAGGTTAAAAAAGCCACCGATCAGTACCGGGAGCGGAATGTCTTCTCTGAGATTTTTCTCTTGTTGCGCTCTTTGAAAAAGACGCGTAAGTTGAATTTTCAGCGTAGTATGGCCTTGCTCAACAACCTCTAGATCCCGACTAGCCGCAGCAGAATTTGTTGTATTAATTTTATGAGCATCGCCTAAAAGCTGATGAAGCTTGGATTCGTCAACATAAATGCCAAGCAGTTCCTGAAGGGCTTGCATCGTATCGGTCTCATCGATTGCTGAAGCCTTCTCGATGACGCTCGAGATCACACGCTTCATGCAGGCAGCCACAATTTCTTCTTTATTCGCATAATACTGATAAATCGTACTCCTGGCGCCGGGTAAATGCTGCGAAAGCAACTTGAGATGAAACCCATCATATCCATGCTCCAGCACTAACTTTTTTGTTATGTCCAGTAGTTCTGACTCCGTATATGATGGTTTTCTTCCCATAATTACTTCTCCCTTCTGCATTTCAAAATACATTTTTCTCGGTATTCCATTTCTAGTTTGAAATATCAGTCTAACATAACTTCAAGCGTAATGATAATCTCACAAATCAATATGGTTCTAAAAAGCCGGTAGTTAAACGAACTTTGCAGGATGCACCGCCCCTCTGTGCCACCTACACTTTTATGTTGCTCAAATAACCGTCTAAATAACATTTCATTGTACTCAGGACATCTGCTTTAAAATCACGTTTGAGTCCATCCAGCCCGTGCTGTTCAATAATCTCTCTGATTGAGCATGGTTTCAGCATCTACATTTTTCTCTAATTCTCATGATAATTAAAATGCTCTCTATTGCTCAACTATTGAATAATCTTCTATTGATTTATTCTTGTACCTGTTCGGCTATCCTGCTCAATCGCTTAATTATAACAGGAGCAGCTGCCGTGGCAATCTGCTCCTTGTTCATTTAACTATAGTCTCCCGATAGCTCAGGCTGCCGTAGTGGTTTACATGCAAATAGAGTCAACTTTGTAAAGTAATCCTTTATTAAAAGGCAGGAGCGGGTGGTTCGTCTATTTTCATACGGAGTAAACTGTAAGGCTTCTGCCGCAGGTCATTTCCATAATGAAATCTTGCCTGCCGATGCAATTGGTTCACGATGAAATATAAGTATTGATCTGGACCAATAGAAAAAGTATCCGGCCATAAAATTCTCGGATCATGCGCGATGGTTTCCATTATTCCATTCGGCAATATCTTCCGAATACTATTGTTTTCATAGTCTCCAGCGTAAACGTTTCCTTTTGCATCGGTGATCATTCCATCTGAAGCACCTTTTTCTCCCCAATACTTCACGTGATACTGTAAATTCATATCCGGTATCGTCCGGTCTCTTAGGGCATCCGTTGAAATCGAGTACAGATGACGACTCGAAAGAGGACAAAAAAACAACGTCTTGCCGTCGGGGGAAATCGCTATACCATCGGATGCCAATCTAAAGGGTGAAGTAGATCCGTCTTTGTTTCGATTCATCAGAATTTTACCTTCCACTTTCGGTAAGAAAAATGGATCGGGCGAGGTTGATTTTGCTCCGTTTAACCGTCTCCAGGCATAGCCCGTTTCTAAATCAACGACAATAATGGCTCCTGGTCCTCGGGAAGACGAATCCGTTATATATGCGTATCCGGCTTTACCGACACGAAAATCGAATCGGACATCATTCAGATAAGTCGTTGACAGGACAACATCTTCCGTAAATGTATAAACGCTTCTTATGGTATTTGAATTTAAATCTACACCGACTAACTTCGCCCCGCCTTTGATGGGTTCTGAGAAATTAGGAGCCCCCGTATCCAGTACCCAAAGTGTTCCCTTTCCGTCAGCAACGACACTTTGGACACTAATGAAGGACGTTGTAATATTGGATTGGCTTACCAAATTAGCCTCTAAACTAGGATAAGGCTGCAATGTTCCGCGAACGATTTCAGCCACGGTAAATTTAACATCGTCTCCCCATTTCGGAAAGCAAATGAAGATACGCCCGGTTTCAGAAACAGTTACGCCTGTAGGCATGGCTCCGTAAAATAAAAAAACCGCCTCCAACTTACCAAAATACGTTTCACTCGGTAACATCACTTGTATAAAATCCTCCTCAACACGCTCGAACTGTTATCACCTATTTATATGACTGCATGTGAGTGTCTATAACGACCAACGAGTAAACGTTTGCTGGTGTTTTTGTCTAAGTTCACCGCCCACAAGATTATGAATATAAGAAGTACACAATACATAGGAGCCTCTTTCCCTGTACAAGCTATGGCCATGGACATGGAACGAAATTTATTGCTGCTAGTCTGGTTTGTGTGTATAACCGCCGTCTATTTTCTTGTTCCAAGAGCAAAAGCTCATGAATTTGTTTTGTGCTTTCTTGTGTGTCAGGCTGTTGGATGGATAGTAGAAGTTCTGCTCGTTCATTTTGATTTGGTGGCCTACCCGTTACGTGAATTTCCCAAAGCATCGGATTTGAATATCACGTTCAAAGTTGTGTGGACGCCTGTTGCCAGCGGTCTGTATTACATTCATAGACCTCGTGCGAATAAATTGACAACGTGTTTTTACTTTGCTGTCTGGATTTCACTGCTCACCTTAATCGACGGGATGCTAGCCGCAAAAACCGAATTGGTGGAATATGTTCATTTTCACTGGAGTTTGATGGCGATCGTGCTATCGATTATATTCCTATCCGTCCACGGCGTAGCGAGCTCGTTCTTTAGAAACCCCAAAGTTTTCAGGAAGGAAGCGAGCGAGCAATGAGTTTGCTGCTGCAATACGGCATTATCGTTTCAGTGTGGATCCTTTCATTATTATTAATTCTCGTTATCCCTCGGCAGAAACGTCGATTGGCGATGGTGGCTTTTTTGTTCAAACAGTATATTACGTGTATTTTCGGTCATGCCGTGGTCGAACTCCAACTTCTCGCCTATCCCGTAAGGGAGCTTGCCGACGTTAGCCGGACAAGCTTTACCTACGAATATATGGCCTATCCAATGACATGCGCGGTGTTCAACGCGTATTATCCGGGTCGTCGGAGTGGCTGGATTCAATTCGGCTATTACGTGTTATTCACTACTGTACTGACAATAGTTGAAGTTCTGCTCTTACAGTATACCGATCTGATTCGGTATGTTCGTTGGAACTGGTTTTGGTCGTGGGCTACAATATTCCTCACATTCCTGATGACTCGAGCGTTCTGCGTGATCTACTTCGGAACCATGACACGAGTGGAAACGGCGGAAACAAAAGAACGCAGCCAGTACGACACGTTCCTAAAGAAAAAGGGGCCGTCTCAAAAGTAGCCTTCAAAACCACTATTAAGGTGGAATTGAAGGCTACTTTTTGTTGCGCAGATCCGGCAGATCGAGTTCCTTCGAACGCATCTCTGCCCTTCTACCACAGCTATCGGGTTTATTGTTGGTCAGGCAGACGCAATGCGTTTGCCGAAGTTTGCGCTTGATCTAAAAATTCCTCTGCTTGGGTCAATTGCTGCCGGGCCGTCTCCAATGCTTGAGAATTTGTTGCCGCATTAGAATCACTTATCGAGCTTAATGCCTGATTTAAAGCCGTTTGCACCTCGGAAACCGCATTAGATGCATGCTGCTCCAGCGTGTTGCCGCTCGAGTATAGTGAGCCTTCAGCCGGTTTTTTTGCATCCTCGGTGGCTAGATCAATTTTGTTTTCATTGGGCAAGGTGAGTCCTCCTTCCTTTAGCAAAAATCAAATTAACTTAAACAGAAATAAGTATGCGGTTGAGATTTTATTTATATTCTTACGACTGCATGTGAATATTCGGACTCACATTTCCGGCCATCCATTTTTGTATAAGATTTAATGCGCAGGAAAAGCTAAATCGGATAAAAAGAAAGGAGAGGATACTTACTTAATGGATACGCAAACGCTAGCGCCGCACGAATCAATGGAACTGCATGAAGCGTTAAACTTCAAAACGCTCTGCCTGGCTAAGTCAAAACTTATGCAAGGCTTGGTTTTTGACCAAGAGCTGAAAGCGTTAATGCAGAAGGATGTCATTCTATCCACGCAACAAATCGCCGAGCTTCAGGCCATTTACGCAAGAGCTCCATTCCAAGCTCCTGTTCCGAATAGCCCGACACCTATCACTCATTAAAGGGGAGCGCCAATGAATACCGATTATTTAGACCCGATTAATTCGTTAAATATGCCGGAGATGGCAGATATGACATTTGCAACGGACTTCCTTATCCGTGCCAAGGAGGGTGTACGAAATTTGTCCATCGCTCTGACGGAAACGGCTTCTCCCGATGTAAGAGCGCTTCTTCGCAATCATCTTATGCAGGGAATTGCGCTGCACCAAGAAATCACGGAGCTTATGATTCGCAAAAAATGGTTCCATCCTTACGAGCTGAACGAGCAGTACCAACTCGACCAGCTTTCAGCGAAAAATACGGTGATGATCGGGCAGATGAATTTGTTCCCGGGTGATACGTCGCGTAAAGGAATGTTTGATCGGACCCCAGATGAACATATTGGAGGACATAAAGCATGAAGGCGGTAACGTATCAAGGGATTAAAAATGTCTTGGTCAAAGAGGTGCCGGATCCGAAGATTGTAAAACCGGACGATATGATTGTAAAAATCACCAGTTCCGCCATTTGCGGATCGGATCTTCACTTGATTCACGGGATGATCCCTAACCTTCAGGAAAACTATGTCATCGGGCATGAACCAATGGGGATTGTAGAAGAAGTTGGCCCTGGAGTGACCAAGGTAAAGAAAGGCGACCGGGTGATCATCCCTTTCAACATCGCATGCGGAGAATGCTTTTATTGCACGAATCAGCTGGAAAGCCAATGCGACAAATCAAACGAACACGGGGATATGGGCGCCTATTTCGGCTACTCCGGAACGACCGGTGGTTACCCTGGCGGGCAAGCCGAGTATCTGCGAGTTCCGTTTGCCAATTTCACCCACTTCAAGATTCCCGAAAGCTGCGAGCAGCCGGACGAAAAACTCAGCTTGATCGCCGATGCCATGACGACGGCATTCTGGAGCGTGGATAACGCAGGCGTCAAGAGTGGAGATACGGTCATCGTGCTCGGCTGCGGTCCAGTCGGACTTCTGGCTCAGAAATTCTGCTGGCTGAAGGGAGCAAAGCGGGTCATCGCCGTTGACTATGTCGATTACCGCTTGCAGCATGCGAAGCGAACGAACCATGTGGAAATCGTAAACTTCGAACAGGATAAGAATATCGGCAACACTCTCAAGGAAATGACCAAAGGCGGCGCCGATGTCGTGATCGATGCGGTAGGAATGGACGGCAAGATGAGCGATCTCGAATTTCTAGCCAGCGGTCTGAAGCTGCAAGGCGGCACCATGAGCGCATTTATCATTGCGTCTCAGGCTGTCCGCAAAGGCGGGACCATCCAAGTCACCGGGGTATACGGCGGACGCTATAACGGATTCCCGCTTGGCGACATCATGCAACGCAACGTGAATATCCGCTCCGGACAAGCCCCGGTCATTCACTACATGCCGTATATGTACGAGCTGGTTACGTCGGGCAAAGTAGACCCAGGAGATATCGTTACGCATGTCATTCCGCTAAGCGAAGCCAAGCATGGCTATGAAGTGTTCGATACGAGAACGGACAATTGCATCAAAGTCATCTTAAAACCCTGAATATGGGTGAATACTGGGAGGACAATTCGAATGAATTCCAATTACGCTTTGCATGAAATGCTGGAGGTTCATGAAATCGCTGCGTTCAAGACGGTTTGCATAACCAAGTCCAAAACCATGCAAGCTCTGGTAACCGACCCGGAGCTCAATCAAATTTTGCGGCAAGACGTACAATTATCACAGCAGCAGCTTCAGGAGCTCGGTGGAGTGCTGTCTAAAGTAACCCTAACTTAAAGGAGATAGAAACATGAACACCCTAATAGAACACATGACAGGGCTTCATACGTTGACCGACGATGTGATCGCAATGGATTTTTTAATCAACGCCAAGAGCGGAGTCAGAAACTACGCCATGGCCGTAACCGAATGTGTCACCCCCGAAATCAAGCAAATTTTAATGAGACAGCTGAGCGAAGCTATAGACTCCCATGAAAAGATAACAAACTACATGATGCAGCGGGGCCTATACCATCCTTACCATATCCCGGAGCAAATTGAGCTCGATCTGAACAATATACAAATCGCTATAAACATTCCGTCTTGACACCATATTCGTCCCGACAAAACGCGCAAAACCGCTATGGTTCAGGCGCGTTTTTTGTTTTCTTCCCACCACTTTGTAATGGCTGCCTTCTCCGAAATCTCACACAACCAGTACTCCCGCTGTAGAATCTCTACTATTTTTTTGCTAGATATTACGGCACTTCTATTACAAAATCAACAGTAAACACTTTCCCGTTCTGTTGAAACTGTCCCCAGATCTTATATACGCCACTATGCGGGAATGTCGCCATAAATTTAGCGTCCGGTCCCGACGAGTTTTCTTCAGCCGGGTGTACATGCAGATATTCCCCGCCCTTATCATTTAGAATGACAACGTGACCTACAGCTCCAAGGAAAGGCTGCAAATCCGTAATGGGCTGCTTCGTTTGAGCATCTTTAATGTTAAAGTTCAATTCCAGCTCCATATTAGCCATCAGATGGTTAATAGACAGCGTTACTTCTTTTCCGTCAACTTCTTTGGTAAGTGTAGGGTCAGGATTAATTGGCTGTACAGCCGGTGCGGTTCCTTGTACGGTAATCCACTCGCTCTTGCTCATTGCACCAATACCTGTCGGAGCGATATCCGATATGATTTCATATTCCCCTGCAGTTGGAAACTGAGTCGTTATTGTAAACTCGCCATTCCCTTTGTAGTCGGGATGGATATGGTTAAAATACGAAAGATCTTTACGAACGATAATCATATGCATCAGTTTCTCATGCTGAACATCAAAATCGTTTACCGGATTTCCGTCTTTATCTTGAATCCGAACGGTGATCGTCGCACTCTGATTAGGCTGTGGTTGATCATTCGAGAGCATGAACTTCGCTTTGATGTTCTCGGCTTGTGTTTTATCCGCAACCATTGTCATTCCATCCATATTGCCATGATCGGAGTCGTTCATCGAACCGGAATGATCCATTGTTCCAGAATGCTTCATACCACCTGGCCCGCAGGCCGTTAAAAGCACGGCGGTGATTGTTAGTGCAATTGCTGCTTTTTTCATAGCTTCCTCCTACATCTCTTTGTTATCTTCATTTTAAATAACAATTGTGTAGGTCTTGTGAGGAAGATCACCGCAATTTGGAAAATACATAGAGGATACGGAATCATTTCGAGGCAATTTTCTATAAAAACTACCTTTACTAACTCCTTAATCGTAATAACTCTAATTCTTGAAGAACTTCCTTTGCGTCACAGTCGGGATTTAAGATATTGATCATCTCCTCCGTAATGGGGAAATCATCGTAAATTTTTGCAACAACATCTAAGGAAAGTGACAATTCAAAATAATCCGTTGCAAATTCTATGAAATCCTCTGGTGTATGGAATATACAGCCCATTAAAAAATCAGAACCATCGCTTTCACCTTTTGGAATCTCAACTTTTCCCTTGTGCCAGCTAGTATCGCTGTTACTACGCCAAATACAAAAAGTCACATCGTCTTTTTCAATTGCATCATCTTCAAGTAAAGATAATAATTCCTTTGGAACGTCATCATAAATCCCTTGAAATACTTGATGTTCATCTTGCGCATAGGGGCTTAATTCAGATTCATGATCAAAGCCTTTTATTATGGAGCCTTCAGGTGAAAATAAAATAATAAGATGATCACCTGCTCCATTATCTATTCTCGCCATACAAACACCTTCATCCCAATCTTGAACAAAGCTATGGTAACGCAGCCATTCATCTTGACAAAGAATAATATTTAGTGATGCTTGGATTTTCATTAGCTTTTTTAAGATGGTTGGATTTGGCAAACGCTCTAACACATTTACTTCCATGAATCCTCACCCTTTCATCTCTCCTGGCAAAGCAATTCTCATGATAATTAAAATGCTCTCTATTGCTCAACTATTGAATAATCTTCTATTGATTTATTCTTGAACCTGTTCGGCTATCCTGCTCAATCGCTTAATTAAAACAGGAGCAGCTGCCGTGGCAATCTGCTCCTTGTTCATTTAACTATAGTCTCCCGTTGCTTGAAACGTCGTGTACTCAACAGTAATCTTCAATCATTGAATGTTTCGATAACTAATCCCAAGTTTTGTGCCAATCCCTCAATAAGCTTACTTGCTGCCTAGAGACTTTAGGATACTCAGTACCAATTCCGCATAATCGGCCTTCAATCCTTTCCCAGACTGGGCGCTCACTTCATTGCTGAGGGCGTTCAGGGCATTGCCTGCCAGCTTGGCGTTGCTGCCGGCCGCTTGTACCTGCTTCACCTTCGCTAACAGGCTGTTCACCAGCTCCGGTTTCGTAATGAAGCCGTTGTCAATGCCGGATTGGATCAACGAGTCCAGATGCGCGGTATCCATATAAACGGTAATTTGACGTGTGACCGTAACGGAATTCCCCGCCTTATCGCTAGCTGTCACTACGAGGGAGTGTACTCCTAGCGTTAGACTCAATGGCGCCGCTTTAATCAAGCTGGATGCAGGCTTTCCGTCCAAGGTGATGGACACCGAACCCACGCCGCTAGTTGAATCGGATGTCAAAATCGGATAATTCAGAGCATCACTAATCAGAACCTTCGTGATGTCAGGCACCGTGATCTCGGGGACTGTCGTATCAATCTGAATAATCTTCTCCTTCACCGCTTCCTTGTTACCAGCCCCGTCCACGCTGTAGTAACGAAGAGTGTGAATCCCTTCCGTAGAAATCGATACGGAATTGCCTTGGGCAAAGGCTCCTCCGTCCAGGCTGTAGGACGTGGAAGCAACACCGCTGCTTTCATCGGTCGCTTGGAGGACAACGTTCACGGGATGGGTCTGCCACCCGGTTGGGGCGTTATCCGTGGTTACTGGAGGTACCGTGTCTGCCCCTGCGACCAGTTGCAACGTGCCAATCTTGAATAGATCCTGATAAGCCGTTCCGGTAGCGTCGTTCCAAGCGTACGCGCCAATGCGCGCACCGGCTTTCGCGTCGTTCACCTGAACGTCAAAGCCGATCTGAGTACCAATCGCGGGCGTAATCTGGATAAACGGAATCTGCATCTCGACGGTGTAGGAGTTCGTCTTCTCGTCGTACGTCGTCGCGGAGGTCATCCTCGTTGCAATGCCCTGATTGTCCGTCATGCCCGCGTCTACCGACGCAAAGCCGTCATACCGAACGCGGTAATGCCCGGAAGCGTTCGAGTACATGGCGCTGGAGCCGTTCGTCAGGTCAACAACCACTTCGACTGAATCCTGCTCCCAAGGGTTTGCGTTCCCCTTGTCCAACGGTTCGGACGGATCTTTGGTCACCTGTGCGAATACGTACAGATTCCCGTTGTCCCACAGCATGCGGGCGGTAGCCGCCGGCATGTGCGTATCTGCCTTCGTGTTGCCTGCTTGCGTTACATTGATATTGATAGGTGTTGCCGTATTCCAAATGTCGTCTTTATTGCCGTCGATGTTCGGAGTTCCCTTCGCGGCTGTTGCCGTTTTGCCCGCAGGCTTCCCTGGCGCTTTGTAATTCGCAAGGTATCCGGCCGGGTCAATCACGGCGTAAAACGCGTCTTTCGGATACAGTTTGCCGTCGAACAGCAACGGGCTGCCGGAAGACAACCAGCTGTTGGTGTCTGTCAGCCCCCAGAATGTGATACGCTGCACCGTATCCTTGAAGGCGGGATCGGTATAAACTTGCATCAACCGCGCGTACTGTGCGGCTTGGGCCGTTTTCTGATCGGCAGTCTGCGTTCCGCCCGTGCCAGCGGAGATATCCAGCTCGCTGATCGAGACTTTGACGCCGATATCCTTGAACATCTGGATCGTCTTGCGCGTATTGTTAGGGTTGGTGCCGAGGCCGTTATGTTCTTGCATGCCGACGCCCTGAATGAGCTGCTTGCCAGGGTGATCTACAGCCCAACGGCTATTGATATCTTTCACCATGTCGCGCACAGCCGCGGCCTTATTCTGGTCGTCCATGCTATAGTCGTTGTAGTACAACAGGACGTTGTAATTCGGCTCCGCTGCGCGGGCGTACTTGAACGCCTGTTCGACGTAGTTCTCATCCGTCGCCTTCAGCCACGGCGTGGATTTCAGGTAGCTGTGCCAGTCTGTCGGACTAAGAGATCTGTCGCGGACGGTGCCGCCCATCGCTTCGTTGACGACGTCCCACGAGATGATGTTCTGCGTGCTCGCGTTGAACTTGCCGTCAAAATGCTTGAGAACCGCGTTAATATAATCGTTCATGTTCGCATAAGCCCCAGCCGCGGTCAGACCTGGGTTGGACGGAGTCGGGTCGGAGTCGGAGATCCTAGCGTTGTTTAGCCACGGAATCGACTGCCCTTCCCACACAAGCGTATGCCCGTGTATTTTCAGGCCATTGTCGATCGCGCTCTGAAGCTCCGTATCCGCTTCGTTAAAGCTAAGATCCGCAACGTTATGCGTAGAGGCGCTAGTGCCGATCAGCGAAGCTGGCTTCGTCGCGTTTTCAGGCGTCACAACGCCAAACTGGGCTTTCAGAACGGACATGATTGGCTTTTGCATGTAATATGGGCCGATGATGCTGCCCATCAAATAATTCGGGTACGTATTCTTAATGCTTGGCAAGGAGAGTACATCCGGGTTAAGAGTTGGTGTTGTTGCAGCACCAGTACTGTTAACAGTAGACAGTGTAGCATTTGCATTTGGTGCAAAACCATGAGTAGATTGGTCGTCAAAGTTGGCAGTATAAACAACATTGCCGGTTGTTGCGTCTTTAACAACAAAGTTGTCGATGTAGTAAGTTATATTTCTCGCATCCGTAGCACCGCTATCGCCGACTTTAACAAACTGAAGCTGTGCACCGCTTGCGGCTAAGTAAGTATAATTCGCACTGTATGAAGTCCAACCGGGGCTTGCCGCTTGTAAAGCTCCCGTACTTTTAATCCAGTTGTAGTTTCCGTTGGTCTGCAGAACAATGCCCGCCACATCTTGATCGGGAGTGTATAAGTCATAGGAGAAGGAATAGGTTGTGCCGGCAACGAGGTTTAATCCGCTTGCCCCTGTGTCTATTTGCGCGCCGTCCCACTGGTGCCCACCTGTGGTTTGAATTTTCAGAAAATAATTGCCATCCGCACTGGCCGCACTGGCCTTTTGTACGATCCCAAACTGCTGCAAGAGCAATGCAACCGCAAACACAAACATCAATATCTGCTTCAACCGCTTGTTCATCGTGTTACTTCCCCTCCCAAAATATGTAGCCTCTCGGCAGCTGCCGAGGCTTGCGGCACAAGGATTTTCTTGTACCACCAAACTTGTTACGACAAACGGATAACAACACGTGGTAAATCTATTACTTTGAGCGTCTCTGGCTTGTTGTGAAGGATCATTACATTTTGGGGTAACACATCATTATGGATATTGCGGAGTTGTCTTAAACCCTTGGGGATGTATCTGGCATCCTAAATAGCGCCCTCTCATTCTTAGGTAGAAATCAAAGTTAAGCGTTTACAATTAAACCAAGCAATCCTCCTTTTCTAAATTTTCAATTCAAATGATACTGCAAAAGAAAGCGCTTTACACTATACGGATTAAAGGAGGAACCGTACATATTATAGTCTGTAGCAGTCGAATCCGAAAACACGATAAGAAACTACATACGAATGAAAAAGAACCTTGATTTATCAAGGTTCTTTTTCGGAATTATGTCGTTGGACTCATATCCTGTGCTTGCTCGCGTTTTCGGAATTGCTCCGGCGGCATGCCGGCATATTGCTTGAACAGTCTGCTGAAATGGGCCAGATGCTTGAAGCCAAGCCGGAAGCATACCTCCGTAACCGACAGCTCCGGCTGCATCAAGAATAGGATTTTTGCCTCATTAATCCTTCTTGTATAAATATAATGAAAGATCGTCACGCCTGTCACTTCTTTAAACAGCTTGGAAAGATAAGACTTGCTTAAATGAAGCCTTTCTTCCAGCCGCTCCATGTTCAGGTCCTCGGTATAATTTTCTTCCAGCACCGAAATAATGCGCTGCACAGTCGCTTCCTTCTCGGAGCTGTATTCCTGCCTGTTGCGGTTAAGAAGCGGCTGCTGGCAATGATCGAGGATCATATAGAGCAGATCCACAAACGCAAGCCGTAAGCGGTTGTCGCCAACCGCATCGCCGCGTTTCTGGTATTCGTCCATTCTGGCCAGAATCCGCTCAACCTCCGCTTTATCCTCTCCCCGAAGCCGCAGCCGGTAATTGTTCAGCTGCTGAAACGGCTGAAGAATGTTCCGCGCATGCGGCAATTCGAGATAAGGCTGCAAGAGCGTAGGTTCAAAGTGGATGATGGACCGGATGTATTCAACCGACGGATCCGCCTTTGCGCAATGCAGCGTCATACCGTACATAATGATCAAATCGCCTGGAGCAAGCTCATAAATCTGGTCGCCGATCAGATAGTTGCATTTGCCGCCATGGAAGTAATAAACCTCGTAATGCATATGGGAGTGAAAAAACGGCTCGATCGGCTGGTCTGACCAGTAATGCAAATCCAGCATGTTAACCCTCGGCTTGCAGAAGCTCGCGCATGTACTCTACAAAATGCTTCAACATTTGCTGAGTCTCGGGGAATTGGCCGCTGAAATCCTCGACGCCGAGATAGCCGTCGTAACCTACCGCTTTAAGGTCCGCAATTACCTGCTTCCATGGCACAATGCCTTCCTTGACGCCGCTCCATTCCGACTTCCATTTCACGCTTCCGTCTTCGGCTGTGCCGTCCGTTGCGAAGGCCGCGTTCTTCACATGGACATGGGCGAGGTAAGGGCCAAGAATCTCCATCCCCATCCGGTAGTTCTCGAAGCCTTCATGTACCATATTGCCCGGATCGTACAATACGCCGATAAAGGAAGGATCAAGGCCTTCCACAAGGCGGTACGCTGCCGATGCGCTTGGAGCGATCGTCTGATGGTGAGTCTCCACTAGACCTTTAATTCCGTATTGGCGGCATAGACCTTCCGCATCCTTCAAGTATTGACGCGCCAATGCGAACAATTCGCCGAATGGGCGGGAACGGTCGTAGCCGGGAACCCCTAGGCGGATGAATTGCGCGCCGACACGCTTTGCCTTCCGGAGAACATCCTCCGTTGCTTCCAAATCGCCTGCCGTCAAATAAGGCGTTACGCTGATCGAGCTTAAGCCTTGCGCAGCAGCGGCTTCGCGGAACCGGTCCGCCATTTCTTCCCCGCCGGAAGGAAGCAGCGTACACAGATTGTTCCCCCAGAAGGACGGCTTTTGTTCAGACGCATTCTCGGGAGCTTCCTTGTAACGCCATTCGATACCGTCAATACCGGCCTCGCTTGCCACGCGTACCAATTCCTCTGGAGTAAGCTCCGGCGTTGCTACTGTAAAGATGGACAGCTTCATGATCGGAATCCCTCTTTCGCTTTTTAGTTGTACTATTCGACCTTGACTGCTTGTCTCTGCGCTTCGAGGCAGAGCTCAGCCGCTTTAAAGGTATGTTCCTGCGGCATCGCAAGATCGGTGCCGTTTAAGATATCAAGAATAAGAGCGCCAAAGTAAGGGAAACCAACTTGATCCTTCACTTCGATTTTATGCTCGCCTTCGCCGTTCACCAGGAACAGATGATCTCCGGTATTGCTTCTGGCGATATCCACGTATTTGCGGAGCTCGATGTATCCGTTAGTGCCCAGAATCATCGTTCTGCCGTCACCCCATGTAGACAGGCCGTCAGGCGTGAACCAATCCACGCGGAAGTAGTTGGTTGCCCCGTTATCGCCGATAAGAGTAGCATCCCCATAATCTTCAAGCTCCGGATACTGCTTGTTATTATAATTGGCTACCTTGCTGCCTTGAACTTTAGCATCCTTCGCGCCCGTGTAATAAAGAAACTGCTCGATCTGATGGCTGCCGATATCGCACAGGATGCCGCCGTATTTTTCCTTTTGGAAGAACCACTCCGGGCGCATATGCGCATTCAGGCGGTGCGGCCCTAAGCCGATTACCTGGAGAACGCGGCCAATCGCGCCGTCTTTTATAAGCTGCCCGGCAAATTCGGCGCTTTCTACGTGCAGGCGCTCGCTGTAGTAAACCGAATATTTTTTGCCCGTTTCGGAAGCTGTTCTCTTGGCATCGGCCAGTTGATCCAGCGTCGTGAACGGAGCCTTGTCGGTAAAATAATGCTTGCCATGCCGCATCACCTTTACGCCAAGCGGCCCGCGCTCGTTCGTTACGGCTGCCGCCGCAACCAGCTGCACTTCCGGATCCTGTAGGATTTGCTCCTGCGAAAGGGCAATTTGTACTTCCGGATACGCGCGGCAGAATACTTCCACCTTCGCCGGATCGGGATCGTACACCCATTTCAAAGTGCCGCCAGCTTCGCGGAGGCCGTTGCACATACCGTATATATGACCGTGATCAAGAGACATCGCGGCAAAAACAAATTCGCCTTGCTCTACGACAGGACGCGGCTTTCCTTGCGGCGCGTAATTCATTCCGTTAGCTTTTGACATCGTAATCCTCCTGATTAGTGCGTACCGGATACGTCCAGCGTACGGTACTCATTCGCGTTTTTCTTCGAATCGGATTTGGCGATTTGCTCTTGAAGCTTGTCATAGAACAGATCCTCGTCGATCGGCAAATCCACCCAATTATCCGTCCAAGTGGACAGCAGCATCGCGTTGGAGATCATGAGGCCTTTGATGCCTTCTTCGCCCGGCGCGACAAGCGGCGTTCCTTTGTTAATCGCATCCGCCCAGTTTTGCGTAATTTCCTGATGGCTGCCTCCGCTGCCTGTGATCGGAATTTCAAATTTCCAGCATTCCGGCTGGCCAAAGCCGCCTGTGTACGTCTCGTTAAATTCGGATTCTAGCACGCGCAGGCGATGGAAGGTCAGCTTGTTATCTTCGATTACGATCTTGCCGCGGTCGCCCGAGATTTCAAAACGGTTCGTACCCGGCGACTCAAACGTCGAAGTTACGAATACGCCCGTAGCGCCGTTCTCGTATTCCACATAAGCGGTAACGTCATTTTCGACTTCGATATCGCGGTGCTTGCCGAACTGGCAAAATGCGCGTACGCGTCTTGGCATAAGCCCCGTTGTCCACTGCCACAGGTCCAGCTGATGCGGATCCTGGTTAATCAGTACGCCGCCGCCTTCGCCGGCCCAGGTTGCGCGCCAGCCGCCGGAGTTATAGTAGCTTTGCGAACGGTACCAGTCCGTAATAATCCAGTTCGTGCGGCGAATCTCGCCCAGCTCGCCGGAAGCAATCAGCTCTCTCAGCTTCGCGTACAGCGGATTCGTGCGCTGATTGTACATAATGCCGAATACTTTATCGCTTTTTGCCGCGGCTTCGTTCATCTCGCGTACTGTACGCGTGTAGACGCCCGCTGGTTTTTCAATCAATACATGCAGTCCTGCGTTTAGAGCTGCGATGGCCTGCTCCGGATGGTCATAATGCGGCGTACAGATAATTACGCCGTCAACCGTGCCGGATTCGAACATTTCCTGCGGACTCAAAAAGCCTTGGATATGCTCGCCCCACTCCGCTTTTACCTCTGCAAGACGCTCCGGACGAACGTCGGATACTGCTGTCAATTCTGCGCCTTTTACGCCGCCTGTAATCAAATAACGGGCATGCCCCGTTCCCATGTTTCCTAATCCAACGATACCAATGCGTACCATGATTACACCCTCTCCATGCTTGATGAAATAAGGAATCTCTTTCTCCATTCTAGCATGGGACGTTGTGAAAGCGCTTGATTCTAATGAGCCAATAATGGGCTTGATTTAACTGTGGTTGTTGTGATAGGCGAACCGGGTGGTGGCGCGGAGCGATGCTTTGGCTTCTCTTGTGCTTTAGATTGAGGGTGAACCGTGGTTTGAATACAGTTTAACTGTGGTTGAACCATATTTAACCGTAGGGTCGCACTGCGAGAAAGCTTGGGCTTCGGCCGCTGTTGTTTTTGAATCTCCTGAATTTGACTGTAGTTGTCGAGATTCAAAAACAAAGGCGGTCGCTCCCGCTCCTCAGCCTCAAGCTCTCTCTCCGCGCTCACACCCGGTTCTTGAATAAAAAATGGGTACGGCCTATCACACGAATAACATCTTTTCAGAATATGATTGTTTAGATACGAACCTCCCAGGTTACGAGAGCTTACAAGGAGACGTGGTTGAATGAAGCAAGCCCAAGCGAAGGTTTCCAAACCTGTTCAGCTATATGCAGGTCACGCATACCGGTTCCTTGAAAAACTTGGCTGCAAGCCAAACGATCAATTGCATTTCTTATTAATCTATGACGCCAAAAGCAAAAACCGGACCCATAGCGTCGCTACCGAGCTTCCGGCCATAACCTTGCGCAAGCCTTTTCGTTCCTTGGAAAAGCTGGTTCCCCAAATCAAGCTTTTTTCAAGGAGAAACAAGCTTGTAAACGTATTGTGGCTAAATAAAAAAGGCTATGCCGTATTTATGGAGATTAACGGCCGGGAATCGGCGAAGGATAGTCCGTTCAAAGCCATCAGAGCGCAGTTCATCGATGTGGACCTCAACAAAATTTCAGCGCGTCTCAAAACGGAAGAACAGATCCGGCAGAAGATCGAATCCATTCTCTCCGACCCTTCAGAACGGCTTCAATCTATTACGCTCACGCAAAATAAACAAGGGCAGTATCACCTTTTAGCCCAGCGGACAAAACAAAGAGTAGCAGAGCTGAAAAAACAATTTCTGAGCAAACATGGAGAGCGCATCAAGGATACGATGATCGTCGAAACGAAAAACGGTTATCACATCTACTGGGTTATGCAAGGCGGAGACATAAGCAAATTCGTCCCTATTCAAAAAGCGTTAGCCCAAACCTTCGATTCCGATCCGATGATCACAAACCTCTCAAGAGTGATGCGGATACCCGGATTCTACCATATGAAGAACCCCAAGACCCCTTATATGGTCAAGGTCATCCAATGGGGCAGGAAAAAGCCGTTCACGCAAGAGGAGCTTATTGAATTGCTGGAATTAAAGCCTTTAGCCACGGCGAAACTGAGGCAAAAGCGCCGTAAGCTGAGTGGCCGTAAAGTTTCCTGAGGCATAAAACACATCAAGCAGAAATAACCCCCCGGCCGCTTCCGGCCAGGGGGTTTGCGCGCATCAATTACCGCCTTAGAATATTTAATCCTTTAATAAACCTCTGCGGTACATAATCGTCAATATCCGGAAGAAATCGCGGGAGTTTCCGTCCGCTGGAGCTTCGATAAGCCCCAGCTCAACGGCCCGGTCTACCGCCGACTTTGCCCAAGAAGGAACCTTCATATTATGCTGAGCCTCAAGCTCGGCTACACGGCTTGCCAACGCTTCGAACTGCTTTCTTTCCGCTTCTGTCATCGGAACATCGTCCTCCCCTAAATGAGCATTCAGCTGGTTCCGGACTCCGTCAAGAAAGTTCTCCCAGCCGTTCTTCCGAGCCCGTATAATATGCGGACAGTTTTTCCCGCTCCAATGGTTATGTTGGACAACGGCTACGATCGGAAGCTTCAGCTTGTAAAGCAGATCCCCGATCAGCCTTGCGGCACGAGCTTCGGCCTCCTCGCGATTGCCATCCTCATTCTCGCAGATTTCAATTCCTATGGCGCTTTGGTTCCCCTCTCCCCGGCTCCCGTCACCCGCATGCCAGCCATGCTCCGTAATCGGCAAATGCTGGACAACCCGCGTATCGTCAACGGTAAAATGCCAGGATACCGGCAAAGCCGCAGCGGCCTCGCCTTTTAAATATTTTACGTGCATAAGCGCATTCGCGCCTTTTCCGGGATTCGCCGTATCGTGTACGGTAATAAAATAAGGGCCGTTTATCGGAGTGCCTGGACGATTATTTCGGCCGGCAGGAATCATATCGACTAGTATCGTCTCGAACATACGCCTCACTCCTTTGCAGCTGTTCTTCCTTGTATAGTTACATTTATACTAAGAAGAGGCTTAAAAGGTTAGTGTGCGGAGGATAAAAAAATAAGCCAGGCCAAGGACCTGACTGCATATATGTATGTACGTTTTTTATAAGTTGTTCGTTTTTCTTCTTATGAAACCAAGCAAGCCCCGCTTTCGCTTCTCCTGCTTTTCCTCGAGTATCCTTTTTACGCCATGAAGCAGCAGCTTAGATCGAAGCTCATCCTCGTGGCTGATTTTTCTCATTTCCGAAAAAAACTGTTTGTTCATCCGCTACCCTCTCCGTTACTAGCATCTAGATGCATCTAAAGTCCTGTATTATTGTAATGCCGCATCGGAGGTGTGTCAAAATTTGTCGCATTTCGACACAAAAATCCCACATATCCCCAATTAATCAGGAATACATGGGATTTTAAATTCATACTGCAAGCTAATCAAAAATTAGAGATTAGAAGCTTGCTGCCACTTTCTCCGCTTTTGCAACGCCTTCAGCAATAATCGCTTCCGCTTTGTCGCTGAATTGGTTATGGCCTTCAACGATAATCGTCTCGAAGTTTGTTACGCCGAAGAAGCCCATGATGTTTTTCACATAGTTCAGGGACATTTCCGCTGCCGCGAAAGGACCTTCGGAATATACGCCGCCGCGCGCGTTCAGCAAAGCAACTTTTTTGTCGCCTTGCAGACCAACCGGGCCTTCAGCTGTATATTTGAACGTTTTGCCTGCACGGTTCAGGTAGTCGATGTAAGTGTGCAGTACAGCCGGAACCGTGAAGTTCCACAGCGGGAAGCCGAATACAACTTTATCGGCAGCGATAAATTGATCCAGGTATTTGTCCGCGATGCTTACGGCTGTTTGCTCTTCAGGAGTCAGCTCCAGGCCTTGCGCCGCTTTGAAGCCGCCGTTGATCAGGTTGGCATTCAGGTAAGGCAGCTCTTCTTTGAACAGGTCCAGCTCAATTACGGTGTCTTGCGGGTGATTTGCTTTATAGCTAGCGAGGAAAGCGTCATACAGCTTTACGCTGACAGCGATATCTCCGCGGTCATTTGCTTTTACGAACAATACAGTACTCATCTCTTTAATTCCCTCCATAAAATAATGTGTAGTAACTTTTTGTAACTGTCTTTATTTTATAGAGTTTTACTTTCGCCAACATCGGCAAATAGGCGGAAAAATAAAGCGGGACTGGTCTTACGACTATAGGCTGAGACCTGCCTAAACCATCTGCCCCTTATTCTGAAAAAACGGGGCGGCAAACAAGGCGGCCTGCGTGCGGTCCGACAAATCCAGCTTGCTTAAAATGCTGCTGACATGCGTCTTTACGGTTTTTTCCGCAACAATCAGCGTGTGGGCGATGTCTTTATTGCTCAGCCCTTTAGTCAGCAGCTCCAGCACTTCAAGCTCTCTAGGCGTCAAAGCTTCCAGCGACTTATCCTTATTCGAATGCCGGATATCTTGCTCCTGTCTCTGCTCCGGTTCCGGACGGCTTAGCAGGGCACGCGAAATATCCGGATGCAGCTGAATATTTCCCTTATACGCGCTTCGGATGGCCTCGGCAAGCTGATCCGGCTCCACGTCCTTCAGCATGTAGCCGATAGCGCCGGTTTGCAAGGCGGGGACGATATGGCTTTGATCGGCGAAGCTGGTCAGCACAAGCACCTTAATATGGGGATGCTGCTCCTTTATTAAGGCGCTTGCTTCGATTCCGTCCATAACGGGCATGTTTAAATCCATCAGAACGATGTCCGGCTGAAGCTCGGCGGCCTTCTCGACCGCTTCCTTGCCGTTATGAGCCTCTCCGACCAATTCGAAATCCGGCTGCATCGCAAGAAAAAACGATATTCCCTTTAAAACGATTTGATGATCATCCGCGAGTAAAATTTTGATTTTCATAATAAGTAATCACCGTTGCTTCCCTTCTCCTCCATGCAATGAGCCTGTACCGATTCAAGCGGAATCGTCGCCCTGACAATGGTTGGTTTGCCCCGTCCGCTCGTAATCGACAGAGAACCGCCAAGCGTCTCCGCCCGCTCCCTCATGGAGCGCATTCCCATCGTCTGGCGGCCTTTTTTCCGGTCAACCGGAAAGCCTGTCCCTTCGTCCCTGATCTCCAATACAGCTGCCCCGTCCTGCTGTTTAATCAGCCGGATGTAGGCGGCCTCCTTGCCGGAATGCTTCCTGACATTGTTCAGAGCCTCCTGGCCGATCCGCCAGAAGGCTTCTTCAATCGCACGCGGCAGCTCCTGCACCCCGTCGGTCCGGTCATAGATCGTCAGGTTGAGGCCTTGCCCGTATTGCTTAAGCGCCGGAAGCAGACCATTCTCGAGGCCAGCGGGATGCAATTGCCAGATCAGCGTGCGCATCTCCTTCAGCGCCTCCTGAGACAGCTGCTGTATCTCGCTCAGCGATCGCTGTACGACGGGATCCCGCCCGGCAAGCACGTTCTCCGCTCCTTTCGCCAGGAAAGACAAGGAGAATACCTTTTGCACGACGGAATCATGAAGGTCGCGTGCCATCCGGTTTCGTTCCTCCATCCGGGCAAGCTCGCTCCGGTGCTCGTAAATGCGGAGATTCTCTACGCATAGCGTAAAATGATCCCCCAGCGAGTACATAAAGTCTTCGTTAAGGTCGTCGAACTGCCGCTGATCCGGACTGCTGATAAACATGACGCCAATCGTCCGATTGCGCACGCGAAGCGGAATAGCCGCTGCCGACCGGTAAGACGGGATCCCCACCGAGTCCAATTTGTTGCCTTCCATGCAGGACGACTCAATGACAATCCTGTTATCCCGGAGCGAGTCTCCGATTGGTCCGGCAGCTTCAACCGCAAGCGTCTGCCATTCCTTCGTTAATTTCCCCTCTGAATATAAAGCCCGCAGCGACAGCTGCTGCCCGTCATACATAAATAAGGAGACATTCGGCCAGCCAAAGGCGTCTCCTATATATTGAACGGCCTTTACCGGCAGCTGATTAATGTCCTGTACGCCGTTAATCCGCTGAATCACATCGCCCAGCTTGGCATACAGCAGCGCGTTTCGTTCCTGCGTCTGGTATAAGCGGATCCGGTTAATCGCCGTGCCGATCTGCAAGGCAACGGCTTGCAGCAGCGCCAGCTCCTCCTCGCTGAAATGCTCCTTGCCAGCCTGCGCAACATTCAGCAGTCCAAACCGGTCCTTGCCGGCCTTGAGCGGTACCGTAGCATGATGGGTGATCCCATCGGTGCTGCCAAGCTGATGGCTTACCGCATACGTAATGCGTTTGCATTCAATAATATTAACGGCATGGGTAAGCTTGCGCTGGCGGTAACGCTCCACGCACCAGCAATCCTCCCCGCACATCAGCGCGTAATTGCCAGCGGTTAAGGCGGGAGGCAGGTTATGATGGGCCGCGCAAGTATTTCCCGGAACATCGTCATCGATCAGGAAAATCCATCCCGTCGTAAAATCCGTTACTTCAAGCAGCTTCGCCAGCACATCGCTGAGCATCTGATCCATGTCGTTGGTCGTGTTGAGCATCTCCGCGATTTCCTTAAGCGCAGCAAGCTCGCTGACCCGAACTTCCCTTGGCATCCGGCTTCCCTCCTTCTCTGCCACCATTATACACTTACTGTTCCCCATGCCTCCAGCAGGGCATCCCTAAACAGCGCATCCAGCCGTTCGTCCGTCAGACCTTCCGCCGTGTCCAAATGCTTGGCCGCCTTCTCGAAATAAGCGATTTGCTCCTCGAGATAATTATTGAGCTGCCCGATACGGGGTTCAGTTCTAAACTCTTCTCCCGCGCGTTTCCGGACCAGAAGGCGTTCGATAATGCCATAGAGCTCACTACCCGCAGGAATTAAATCCTCCACCAATTCCTCGAATAACATCGGCGGCAATGCGTTATATTTCTCAATCCAGCCGCAAGCCAGCAGCGGACGGAGTACGTAAAAATATTTTTTCGCCCGGACCGTCTCGCCCAACAAATAGTCCCGGTAATTGCCCTTTGCCATATGAAGATAATGGTACATGCAGGACTTAGGCGAAAAGGTTGCACCGGACAAGGTGCGGATACGTTCCGCCGTGGAATAAGGCTCCCTGTACTTGATCGGCGATTGCAGCCATTCCAGCAAAGGCGGGTTCGACTTATTAAACAGCGCCAGCGCTTTGCGGAGATCCCAGCCGTTAATGTCCAGCATCTCGCTGATCGGGCGCTCGATCACGTCCCGGCGCTCGCGGATCGACAAATACCATTCCACCGGCCGCACGTAAAGGAAGCGAACATCGTAATCGCTGTCTTTTGACGGGAAGCCCCAAGCCCTCGATCCGGACTCGCAGGCGTACAAGATGCGGATATTTTCTTCCGCTTCCATGCGCGCAAGCTCGGCTTCTATTTTCATCCGGTATTGCTCATCCATCATGTTCGCCCCTCCCTATCCTGAACGTTTGCCGCCAAGCAGCTGGTTTAACTGCTCAACCAGATTGCCGCCGCCCGTGAGCGATACGCTGCCAACGTTGTCGCAAATTTTCTCCAGGAACTCGAGCTCCTTCAAGCGGTACAGCGTCGCGTTCTCATCCATCAGCTTTGCGGTATTCAGAAGGCTTCTTGTGGAAGCTGTCTCTTCCCGGCGCGTGATGAGATTAGCTTGCGCTTTTTTCTCCGCCAGAAGTACGGTATTCATGATGTCTTTTACTTCACCCGACAGAATGATATCCTTTACGCCGGCGTTCAGGAACGTTACTCCGTACTCCCCGCTCCGTGCCGCCAATCGTTCCAGTACAAAAGCGCCGATCTCCTGCTTCGTGCGAAGCAGCTCATCCAGCTTCATCGTCCCTACGTATTCCCGCAAAATTAATTGAAGCTGAATGTAGAGCTGCTCTTCGAAGCCCTTAATCTGCAGCGCCTTCAATGGATTGTGCAGCACGTATTGGCTAACAAAATTGAGGCGAAGCGTCACTTTATCCTCCGTCATCATTTCCTGCCCGATCAGGTCGAGCTGCTGCCGGCGCATGTCCATCGTCTGCACGATAACCGAGACCGGCGTACGCCAGAACCGGTATTTGCCCGGGCCAAGCTCGCGCTGCAGCATGTTGTCGTAGAACAGGAAGCCCTTCTCGTGGCCGGCTACTTCAAACGTGTGGTACAGACCGTTCAGCTTCATCAGGTCAGCCGCGTTTAGGGAAGCAGGCAGCTCGAGGCTCCGCGTACTCAATCGGTTGAACGTATGGTTGATGGCCGATTTCCAGTAGGCATGCTTGCCGGTTTTTAACACGCTGGTGCATCTGCCGTCCTCATAGTGGAGCACATATTCATCATCGGCAACGTCAATGACATGGAGCTCCTCAAGCAGCTTGTCGTCATGCAGGAACAAGGCTAGCTCCTTGCCCGGCACCATAAACGGCTTGGTGATATCCATGACCGTTACCGTCATTTTCGAGAAAAAGGGAAGGCGGTGTTTGCCCGGGCACAGCAGCCTGACGTAACTGCCGTCCTTGAACAGCAGCCCGCGCTGGTCGTTCTGAATCGTTATTTTGTTTATATATGCAGTCATAGGTATTTAACCTCCTTGGATTTGGCGTTGCTCTTGCGAAAATGCTCCCTTACCCGCGGCGGAGACCCGCTTAAGAACGGCATCATGCCTGCCAGTCGGCCTGCTCCTCCGGCAGCACAGCAGACTCTTCTTGCTCCCGGTCTGTCTGCGTTGCGTTTGGCGGCGGCCTTTCGCGCAGGCTTCTTCCCGTCCGGTATCCGCGGACTGCAGAGCTGCGGCGTAAGGTGCAGCTGTATAAGCCTGCTGAGCATTTTCCCAAAGCAACATGAATAATTGGATTGGACTCGATTTGCAGTCGAGTAAATTCAACCATGATCGTCTCCGTGAGGACGATGGAGGATTCGAAAGCAAATGCTCCCGAAGCTACTTTTCTTCGAAAAGTTGTACCTCCACTTGGCGCAAAGTACGTACCAAGTCCGACAGCATACCGCGTACAGAGACTGTACCGGCACTGCGGGAATCCTACCGAAATCCCTGCCCGGTTCGGCCCGGCCGTTGCTTTACATCCTCATTATCCTCGACGTCCCGTTTCCGGAACATGGTAAAAGTATGGCGAAACAGAAAAAGTCCTGTTAAGTTAGTCAGCTAACGTTGCACGAAATGCAGTATATTCGCCCATTTGGGGGATGATGGACGCATTATATTGCACAGAATGCAGCATGTTGCGCCGATAGGGGTCGAATTAGAGTTCATTTTCTCTGATATCCTGCATTCCGTGCAGGATATTTTGGATTACTGGGCTAGATCACGCGATTATGCTGCAATTCGTACAACGTTGGCGAGCGGCGGCACTTCAAGTAAGCCGGGCCAGATCCTGATCCGGTCTAACGTGCACTGCAAGTATCTCACTATACAACGAAAGATTACCTATCCTCTTCTGCCAGCCCTTTGTTACAATAGAGCTAACTACCTCTTCGACAATGAAAGGGGCTTATGAACCGTGGCAAAAGAAAGCTTCGATAAAGAAATCCAGTTTCTGAGGATGCTTGTGCTGACGAGCGGCGCTTATAACCGGCAGCAATTCGCCGACCGGCTTGGCATCTCCGTACATACCTTCGACAAAACCATCCGGCGCCTGAAGGATATCGCCGAAACCGTCCAGCAGCCGGCAGCCGAGGAACAAAATAAAGCGATAGCCGACATGCTGCGAACCAGCTATTACGAAACGGCCGATCCGCTGCTGCTCTTCCTGTTCCGCTCCAAATCGCTCAAGGAATCCGAGAGCTACCGTCTATCTCTTCTTATCTCCTCTCTTCAGGAGCAGGCGCTGACACCGTTGGAGCTGCTGGATCTATGCTGCGAAGGAATGCCCGAGGAGCTTGCCTTGCCGGATGAGAAGACCATCCGCTCCGATCTCAAATACTTGGAGCAGGCTGGCGTCATCCGCCGGCTTCCGGGCGGAAGACCCAACAAGTATACGGCCCACAACGATTTCGTAAATGTGCTCTCCGACGAGGAGTTGTCGGATCTGTATGCTTTTGTGGACGTAATGGCGAATACGCAGGTTCCTTCCGTACAGGGCTATCTGCTGCGCGACAGCTTGAAGAAAGCGATGAAGCGGCGGCAGCTGCCGGACGGTGCCAGCGACCTGTTCTTATATAAATACCATTATCATTCGCGTATTCTGGACGAAGCGCATCTATACACGATCATGAGGGCGATTGAGTCCAGGCGGAAGCTAAGCTTCCATTACTTTACGCCCAAATCGAACCAGAGCTATCATTCCAAAAACACGAATCCGATGTTCGTCAAGCCATCCGAAGGCCGGCTCACCGAGATCCTGCCGCTTAAGGTCGCTTACGATCATCAATACGGAAGATGGTATTTGCTTGGCTATAGCTCGGGCCGGTCCCAAGTCGCGATTTTTCGGATGGAAGGCATCACGCAGCTTGAGGAAAGCGGACTCGTAACGGAAGAAGAATATGCGGCAAAGCTGGCCGCGCTAGAGCGCAATACAAGCTTCAGCTGGCTTGTCGATTTGGGCAGACCCGTCACGGTTAAGGTCAGATTTTTTAATCCGGAAGGGGCAAAAAGAAACTTTATTAAAGACCGGGTGCAGCTTCAGGGGCAATGGGGTGTTATTACGGAGGAAGATGGAGCTTCATTCCTGTTCGAGATTACGGTTAACGGCACGCAGGAGATCAAGCCTTGGCTCCGCAGCTTTGGCTCTAGCTGCGAGGTGCTTGAGCCCGTATCTTTAAGACGGGAGTTTATCAAGGAATGGAAGGAGCTGGCGGCATACTATGAACCTGTTCGAAAAAATATTCAATTACCGGATGATGGCACAGCTTGACGAGCATGGCGCCATTGCGGTTACGGCTCAGGAACGCCGCTGGCTTCTGATGATGCTGGAGCATCCGGAAGCGGCAGCTGCCCTATCGCCGGACACGTTGGATAAGCTCCGGCAATGTCTTGGCGGTTCGGATGAACGCAACGATTCGTTTCGGTCCATTATTGTAGAAAAAGCGGGCAGCGCTGCTCCCTCCCTCTACCACCCTCTGCTCAGAACGCTACGGCAGATGATTGTGAAGAAATCAGGCATGCAGCTGCGCCATAAGCGGAAGGATGGCTTCCTCCTTCCCAGCCAAACCGGCGTACCTTATAAACTGGAGTATTCGATGGTAAAACGCGAATGGTATTTGCTCTGGTACAACCGGAGAACGCGCTCCCTGATGACGACCAGACTGCGAAGTATTCATAGCGTGGAAGAAATGCCGTTAAGCGGGGAATTTTTCAATCAGGCGGCCGCAACGCTAGCCCAGCAGCTGGAGAAGCGCATGCAGCACGCCACGATTGAGATTATTCCGGATTATAACAAGGAGTTATCCCGAATTTTGTATGCCTTCTCCTGCTTCGACAAGCAGGTTCAATACGATGAGTTATCCGATACTTATACGATCAAGCTGACTTTTCTTGGCGACGAGACGGAATACGTGCTGTCCAAGCTCCGTTTTCTTGGTCTGCGCGTCCGCGTAACGGATCATCCCTATATGAAGTTCCGGATGCGCGAAGCGGCTCAGAAATCTTTAGCCCGTTACGGCTATTCGTCAGCCCTCGAACCGGCTAAGCACGATGACGGCGTTATGTCCGCCGAAGCCGAATGAATTGGAAAGCCCGATGCGAAGCGGAGCAGGCTGGGCTGTCGCAGGAACATTCGTCAGTCCGCATTCCGGATCAAGCTGTTCCAGGTTGATGGTTGGCGGCACGATTCCTTCGCGCAAACTTTGCAGGAGGGCAGTCGCCTCAACGCCGCCTGCGGCTCCCAGCATATGGCCCAGCATCGATTTGTTCGCCGTTACCGCAATCCGGCTTTCCCCTTCCCCGAACAAACGGATAATCGCCTGACCTTCCGAGCGGTCTCCAAGACCCGTGCTTGTAGCATGCGCGCTTATGATATCCACTTCGTCCGGACGGATACCCGCATCCGCAAGGGCTGTCCTCATAGCGGTGTACGCTCCCGTTCCTTCCGGATGGGTGGCAACAATGTGATAGGCATCCGAGCTTGCCCCGTAACCCAACACCTCGCCGTAAATCCGAGCCTCCCGCTTCTTCGCATGAGTCAGAGACTCAAGCACAACGATACCCGCTCCCTCCGACATGACAAAACCGTCACGGCTTTGGTCGAAAGGCCGGCTGGCCTTCGTTGGCTCCTCATTTCGGGAAGATATAGCCTGCGCGTTGCCAAAGCTGGCAAGCGACAGTTCATTGACCGTTGCCTCTGCACCGCCCGCGATAACCACGTCAGCTATACCGAGGCGGATAAGCCGCATCGCTTCGCCAATGGCTGTATTTCCGATGGAGCAGGCCGTAACCGGCGCAAGCGTAGGACCGGTTAATTGGTACCTGATACTGATTGAAGCTGCCGCCATATTGGCTATCATCATTGGGACCAGCATCGGGCTTACGCGCTCGGGACCGCGGGTGCGCAAAATTTCGTCCTGCTCCATCAGCGTGCTTAATCCGCCAACCCCCGAACCGACATAAACCCCAACACGATCGCGATCCGTCTCATCCAGCTTAAGTCCGGAATCCGTTATCGCCTGATCCGCGGCGGCAACGGCAAATTGCACGAAACGGTCCATCTTTCTTGCTTCCTTGCGGCCAAACAACGCTTCCGGATCAAAATCCTTAACGGTTCCCGCGAATTTCGTTTTCAGTCTTGCCGTATCAAAAGCATCTATGCGGGATATACCGGACTCTCCCCGCTTCATCCGGGACCACATTTCGTCAACCGATTGTCCAAGCGGCGAAATAACGCCCATTCCCGTAACCACTACGCGTTCCATAGAGATCAGCTCCTCAAATGAATTATCACCCGAATAGCGGTGTTCGCTATTCATAATGATTCTTGCCTCGTAAGCATTCGCTTAATGTATGTTCATACCTCAAAATTAGTACCTGATATTAAATCATGTTGCCACATGAAGTATCCTATTACAAGTTGTCGTTTATCCTAGTATAATGAGTAACAGGATCACCCATTTGGAGGTACTGCTCAATATGAATAACAAGACGCGGCTTGCCGCGCTTTCCAGCTTTCTGAAAAACCAACGGGCCAAGCTCACGCCCGAGGAGGTTGGTTTCCCTCCCGGCAGCCGGAGAAGAACGCCCGGCCTTAGACGCGAAGAGGTGGCGGCGCTTGCCGGCGTAAGCACAACCTGGTATACCTGGCTGGAGCAAGGCCGGGATATTCAAGCTTCGCCAAATGTGCTGGATGCTATTGCTTCCGCCTTGCGTTTGACTCATGACGAACGAAATTATTTGTACGGTCTAGCGATCGAACCCGGAGCAGGTCCGTCCATCACGGCCGAAATGCCCGCTTACTCATCGGATGCGGTTAGTCCGCCTCTGCGCAAAATCCTGCAGGAGCTCAAGCAATGCCCATCCATTATCTCGGACCGCCGCTGTCAGATTGTCGGCTGGAATGAAGCGGCCGCCCATGTCTTTGTCGACTTTGCCCAGATCCCCGAGCAAGAGCGGAATATGATCCGCCTCTTATTTACGCGGAAAGAACTGCGCCGCTTAGCCGTTAACTGGAAGCAGTTCGCAAGCGGATTTCTGTCGATCTTCCGGGCTTACTACGGTCAATATGTGGAGGATAACTGGTATGATCAGTTTCTGAAGGAAATGACGGGGCTGCATCCGGACTTTCAGGAGCTATGGGAGCATAGCGAGGTACGGACGGCGCCGGAGGTTGTGCTGGAATTCCGGCATGCCAAAGCGGGGAAAATGCTCTTCCATCTGACGTCCTTGCAGCTGCAAGGCGGCTCGGACCTTCGCTGCAGCATTTACACCCCTGCTCCGGACAGCGATACGGAAGAGAAATTAAGCAAGCTGATGCGCGGAAAGCCGTCTTAGCCTGAACATCAGGCCAAAGACGGCTTTCTTTTTAACGATGACTTCTATTAAGCTTCAGCAACCATGCGGTTCGTTAACGCGCCAAGCTTCTCGATCTCGATCGTGACGACATCACCGTCTTGGAGATAAACCTGCTTCTCCGGCGGGTAGCCCATCACGACGCCCTCCGGCGTGCCGGTCAGAATAATGTCTCCCGGCGACAACGTCATGCATTGCGAAATATAGCTGACGATTTCCTTGCAGTCAAAAATCATATCCGACGTATTCGAGTCCTGCCGTATCTCTCCATTTACCGTGCAGCTGATCCGCAAAGCATTAGGATCTCCTACTTCATCCTTGGATACGAGGTATGGACCTACCGGTGCGAATTTATCGCAGGACTTGCCCGCCAGCCACTGGCTTGTCCGGGTCTGCAGATCGCGGGCAGACAGATCGTTTGATGCGCTGTAACCAAATACGTAATCGAGCGCCTCGTCCGCCGATACGTTTTTCGCCGTGCGCCCAATAACGATCGCTAGCTCTGCTTCGTAATCAACCTTTTGCGTCGACTGGGGCAATGGGACATCCTCGCCATGCGCGGCAAGCGCGTTGCTGAATTTGCTGAACAGAATAGGGTATTCGGGCAGCGGCATATTCGTCTCTTCCGCATGCTTTTTGTAATTAAGCCCGATACAGATAATTTTCCCCGGTTCCGGCACGCTTGGTCCAAAAACAATCTCCGACTCATCCAGGCAACGTTCCTTCGATTCTTCAACGAATTGCCGGAGCTTGCTAAGCTCGGCCTCTCCGCCCTGCAATAAGCCGTATAAGGTTACATGGCCGGCATCAATGATTCCATTATCCGTGCGTACGCCCAAACGATAAGCAGAAGCTGCTGCCTTTTCCTTGAAATTGACTAATTTCACGAATAAGCCCTCCCAGTTCCAATGATCTACAATAGATTGCTCCTTCATTATAGACCTGCTTGTCCCGAGGAACAAAGAAATTTAGCTTATCTGTATTTCTGGAGCATCCTGAGAAATTTACTGCCTGTCAGCGTTGGCGTTCCGGCGTTCAAACGGAATACTTCATCGTAACCCGGTTTGTTAATTCCGGGTCGTGTCGTAAAAAACAACGTAACACCCGCCTTTTTCACAAGCTGCTTTGATCTAGGGGTAAATACGCCATACGGAAAAGCAAACATCTGATAGGTATTGCCGAGCTCTGTTTTCAATCGTTGCTCCATTAGCAGTGCATCCTCTATCACGCGGGCCTGATATTCCTCCCTGGTCTCTACCCGCCATTTATCGGGCAGATATATTGGATTGCTCAGCTTAGCTCCTTTTTTATGTCCTCTCCTATCAAGCTGTACATAATCGTGCTGATTGTACGTATGGCTGTAGAAGCTGAAACCTTCCGCTTTAAGCTTACGCATTGTATACCAGTTCAAATGCCGTGTGTGCGCGTTTTGCTTGTCGCTGCTTGCGCCTACGATAAAATGAGTGGCCGTAAAATGATATTTCTTCAAAATCGGAACGGCATAACGTTCAAAGCTATCATAGCCGTCATCAAACGTAATTACGACTGCATTACTCGGTACCTTTGCTTTGTTCTGCATAAAGTCGGCAAATTGCTCAATGCTAATCACATGATAATTATGATCCTTGAGGATCAACATTTGAGCGCCGAAACGCTCGGGGGAAATCGTTGCCCCCCTTTCTTTCCTGTCAATATGATGATACATAAGGACGATAACCTTATTTTTGTAATATACGGGTTGTTTAACAGCAGCCTCGGCCCGGCATCTGGATTCAAGACAAGTGATCATGATAACGATGAGGAGAAGCCCAACGAACGCCTTTATTCTCACAAATTGTTCCCCCTGCAGATGCAATTAGTTTATTAATTCAGCATATATAGGCGTTATCCCCAATCCATCGGCGTTTTATAACGAACCTGCAAACATTCCCCTAAATTGGATTCAAAAAAAACTCCCCGCACAGCTACAGGAGCCACACGGAGAGTACTGATGATGATGCTTATTTCAATTTCGCTACGCCTGTTGCGATCTGCTCGATTTGAGCCTTAGTCAGGCTGTTATCCGCCGAGCTGATTGTGACATAACGGTCGTCGATTTGGAAGCTCAGCATAGCCGTGCCGCTTGGCGCAAACCATTTGGCTTTCACACCGTTTGCCAGCGTTACCGCTGTGCTGTCATAACCAAACGAGTAGTCGCGCGGCGAAATTTGAACGTTCATGTGCTTGAACCAGAAGATCACGGAATCTCCGCTCGCTACTTTTTGGAATGCGTCGTCTATTGCCATTTTTGTCGGTGCATAAGCCGCCGTGAAGCCGTCGAATTTCGCAAATTCGTCTTTTATTGCTTGCGTTTGAGCGGCTGTATACGTTACGGCTGCCAGGTCGGATTGAGCAGCGCCAACTTTAGCTACGCTAACGGCTACTTTCTCTGCTTGCGCCTTGGTCAACGTTTGGTTTGGCGAGCTAACCGTTACATAACGGTCATCTACTTTTACAGTGAGCATGTCTGTACCGTTTACGTTATACCATTTTGCTTTTGCGCCGTTAGACAGCGTTACATTCGTACCGTCGTATTCGAAGGAGTAATCGCGCGGCGACACGTTTACCGTCATGTTCTTGAAGAGAAGGTTTACGCCGTCAGCCGTTGCCGCCGCCTTTTGCAAAGCGTCGCCTTTGATCATGATTTGCGGAGCATAAGCCGATTCGAACCCTTCAAAGCCGGCAAATGCTTTTTTGATCTCATCGAGCTGTGCTGCCGAGTAGTTTGCCAATACCCATTGGTCGGTTGTGCTTGTACCGATGTAGATCGTATTCGTTTTGCTGTCGTACTGGATTGGCGTGTTCAGTGCGTTCGAAAGCGCGCGAACCGGAAGGTAAGTCGTGTCATGGTACGTAATTGGCGCAAGCGTATTGCCTTTCTCGTCTTTTGGAATATACGTGCTGCCGTTGATTTTAAAGCCGATGCCGTAGTTCAGGAACGCGTTGATTTTCTGCATGTTTGTTCCGGCGTATACTCCGGCTGCTCCGGATACGGTCATGCCCGCGATCATCATGGCTGCGACTGTTCTTTTCATGTTTTTGTTCATTTTTATAATCTCCTTTAGAGTTGAGTTTGCTTTTCCGAACTTCTAACCTTTTTTACTTTTGTCTTTATAACCTGTTTCTGTTTGTTTGAAGCTCCTTACTGACTTCAGTATAGAGTGACGATATCTCCAAATAATTTCGGGCTTGTAACGAACCTGTAAACATTTTTGCCTCGATGTATTTCAATTGTCTTTATTTCATCTGTTCTCTCCTTTGCCATTAGTTGTTGTTTCTTGTTAATGAACTTAGTATAGTAAGCCGATATATCCAAAAAATTTCGAGCTTGTATCGAAGCTGTAACCATTTATCGAAACAAATGGGCATAAAAAAACCGGATCGCCTGATCCGGTTTTTTCTTCATCTTATTGAAAATCAATGATATGAGTAACGGGCATGCTGTCCTTATCGGCAACCGTCACGCCAAGCCTAGTCCCCGAAGGATTCCAGCTTAACGGATATTGCGGAAAATAGCTTGGGCCAATCGGCGACACCTTGCCGGTTGCCGAGTCAAAAATATAAACTCCGTTCATCCCGCTCTGATTCTCGGTATACAGCGCTGCCGCCAGCTTGGAGGAATCGGGAGACCAAGCGATATACGGAATCAAATCGCCTTTTGCAATGGAGAGCCCTTCCGCGCTTCCGTTCGAGTCGAAAATCCGAAGCTCGCTGCCCGTTTTTCCGGCTTCCTTCTGAATTTCGACCGCGAGATGCTTGCCATCCGGCGATACTTGGAACGTCATCGCATGCTTGACCAGCTCGGTTGGCTTCGGTTCGCCAGGCGCAAACTGCTTTAAGGTCTGGTTATGATCCGTGTAATAAATACGTCCTTGGCCTACTCCAAAATTCACAAACGGCTCGTCGCCGAGTGACGGGTCATCCAGCTTCAGAAGCGTCACGGTTCCGTCTGCCGTAATCTGGCGGATATCGCCAAGCCCGCTCATCGAGCCTGCCGCAAGAACGTACGTGGTATCGTTCAGCCAGCCGCCGGTCTCCAAGTAATTGCTGCCCTTGATTTCGGTCCTATTCCCCGTGCTGACCTCTTTAATAAAATTGCGTGCCGTATATTTATCCTTCCACTGCTGGTTGAACACGTACTTGCCATCCGGCGATGGCTGTTCTTTTTCTACCGTTTGAACCTTTTTTACCGGTTGGGCAGCCGATGTCTGCTCGTTATTGCTTAAATCCACATCCATGGTAGTGTATTCGAACTTAGCTTCTTCCGTAGCCGTTGCCTGTTTGACAAGCTTGGTGTACATGAGCTGAACTTGATCATCGGACAGCCATTTGTCCATGCTTGCACCTTCAAAACGATGAATCCTTTGCACCATAACGTCCTGGTTTGGTTTCTGCTCCGTTTTTTTTACAACCGTTAATTCCCCATGTTTATTCGTGTTATTGCCGTTATCGGACTGATTACCGTTCTGAACAGAGGAACACGCGGCAAGAGCTGCTGCAAGCGACAACACGGCGCCAAATTTAATGATCTGTTTCATCGTTATCCCCCCGGATTTTTAACAGTTTCCCTTAGTATAGAAGGCCTATATATCGAAAACATATCCGAAATGTATCCAAGTTGTAACAACATTTTATTAGAATGCCCAAAATAAAAAACAGCCCGGAAAATCCAGGCTTGTTGTTTATTCTTCTTGGGGCTCTATCGCTATAGGATCTCCGGGCAGGGAGATGACAAATCTGGAGCCCTCAGGCCCTGATTCGGCCAGTTTGACGGTGCCATGCTGCTTCTCGGCCAAGCTCCTGACTAAAGCCAGACCAAGCCCCGTACCGCCGGTTTCCCGGGAGCGGTCGTCGCTTACGGTAAAGAACGGGTCGAAGATCCGGTTCCGAAGCTCTTCCGGTATGCCGATCCCGCTGTCCGCAACCTCGATAATGACGCGTCTTTCTCCTGCAGCCTCCGTTTCGGAACGGTTGGAAAGCCGAACCCAACCTCCAGGACGGTTGTATTTGATCGCGTTGCTAAGCAAATTCGTAACCATATGCATGAGGTTATCCGAATCCGCCCATACGAGGTCGTCCTTTAAATCGGACAAGAGCGTAATCCTTTGCTTTTCCGCTTTAATATGTAGACGGCCTATAGCATCCTCGAGCAGCGGCTTCACCTGGAAATGGGCGGCATTTGTCTCAAAATCGTAAATATCCATCGAAGAGAGCTGAAGCGCCTTCTCGATGAGCGCATATAAGCGCTCCGCTTCCTTGCTTATCTGCGTACGGGCGTTTTGGAGCAAAACCGGATCATCGCTGTACATGCCAAGCAAATCCGAATACGCGAGAATAGAGGTTAGAGGTGTTTTCAGCTCATGGCTGATATTGCCGATAAACTGCTTTTGCTGCTGCTCCAGCTCCCGCAGCCGCTTGATTGCCGTGAGCAGCTTCTGCTTCTCTTCGTTTAATTCGTCGACATAAGAAGCGATACTGCCGCTCATATCGTAAATGCCTTCCGCAAGCTCGCCAATCTCATCCCTCCTGCGAACGGGCGGCCTGTCCAGGTAACGGCCTTCTCCAATATCCTTGGCCGCCTGATTCAGCTTGCCAAGGATAAACGCTTGCCTCCAGACGTACAAATAGCCAAGCAAAAGACCAACTGCCAACACGGCTGCCCCCGTCCCGACAAACAAATCGCGGATATGGCGGTAGAACATTTTCTGATCTTGAAGCGAGCCGTGGAACTGCACGCTGCCGAGAAATTGATCGGCATTATACAGCGGCGCCAGATACAGCACTTGATTGCCTAGCGTAATATAGGCCTCCTGCCCTTTGGCGGTATGGGCAAGCGCATCTTTTACGTCGGTTACCGGCTGTACCGGCAGCGATGTCCCGGCAAATTCCCCGTCAGCGCTGTACAACGTCACCGCCATCCCGCTTTGCCCGCCAAGATCTACGGCCAGACTTTGGCCATTGCGCTCCATAAATTCGTCCGGCGACACCCGTTCCCCGGTTAAATACTCTTCGCGCACGCGAAGATTCGCCGAACTCGCCAGCTGGGAGAAGCTTTGCTCCATTCGCTTCTGCTGGTCCTCGCGGATACCCGCAAGCACCAGCATGCTGAGCAGCACCACTACAAATGCGAGCAACAGCGCGAGGAAAACGGTGATTTTACCCTTTAAGCCAATCCTGAACTTATGCCCGGAAACGGCAACTCGGGTCATCCGTTTGTCCTCGTGCTTTTATAGCCGATACCGTAAACCGTTTGTATGAGTCCTTGCCATTCGCCAAGCTTCTTGCGGAGCCTTTGCACATGAATGTCCACGGTACGCGTACCGCCGGCAAAATCCATCTCCCATACCTGTTCAAGCAGCGCTTCCCTGGAGTATACCCGGTCCGGGTGCTTCGCCAGCAGCGCCAACAGATCAAATTCCTTTGGCGTAAGATCCAAAGTCTCTCCGTCAACCTTGACCGTGCGGCTTAACAAATCAATTGCTATTCCGCCAAGCTCCAATTTGCCCTCTTTATTCGAATCCTGTTCCGGCGTTTCAATCTGGCGCCGCCTGTGGAGAGCCTTCACGCGGGCTACCACTTCCCGGATATCAAACGGTTTGGTCATATAGTCATCGGCGCCAAGCTCCAGCCCAAGCACTTTATCCACAATATCGTTTTTAACGGTTAGCAGCATAATGGCAGGTCTGTTGCCCGCCTCCAGCTTCCGGCATACCTCGTAGCCGTTCATCTTGGGCATCATCACATCGAGCACCATAACATCCGGCTTGAAGGCAGCCACTTTCTCAAGCGCCTCCATACCGTCACCGGCCGTCTCTACCGTAAACCCTTCACGCTGCAAAGCATAGGCAATCGCGCTGGAGATACTGACTTCATCATCTACAACAAGCACTTTAATCATGACATCTATCCCTCCTCGTCGAACTTTCCTTATCACCAGGCAGGTTCCATTATATATGGCTTATTCTTTTCATTATAGCCCCGCCTGTTCCAAAGTCCAAAGTTCAAATCCGATTTCAAAAAGAAAACACAAAAAAATCCCTTACGAATGTAAGGGATTGAACTTTTAAGTTATGGTGCGGTAGAGAGGACTCGAACCTCCACGGGCGTACGCCCACTACCCCCTCAAGATAGCGTGTCTGCCATTCCACCACTACCGCACATTTCAATTTCATTTCCTTCATACCATCACTTCGAGGGAGAAGAAATGGTGAGCCATGAAGGACTCGAACCTTCGACACCCTGATTAAAAGTCAGGTGCTCTACCAACTGAGCTAATGGCTCTCATGCTGTAAAACGAACTCTCGAGAGCCGCTACATTAAAGGAAATGGTGACCCGTAGGGGATTCGAACCCCTGTTACCTCCGTGAAAGGGAGGTGTCTTAACCCCTTGACCAACGGGCCTTACTTACTTGCTGTTCCTATCGTCATCTCTCTCGAGCGACTTGTCCACCAAGAAAAATATGGCGGAGAGAGAGGGATTCGAACCCTCGCACCACTTACGCAGTCTAACCCCTTAGCAGAGGGTCCCCTTGAGCCACTTGGGTATCTCTCCATGGCTCCCCGAACAGGACTCGAACCTGTGACAACTCGATTAACAGTCGAGTGCTCTACCAACTGAGCTATCAGGGAATACGCTTCAATCACTTGCTTTTTTCTTTCGTCTCAACCGCTTGTTTACCGCGGCGACAAGTAATAATATATCACGGCCATTTCAGAAGGTCAAGCGTTTTTTAAAAAAAGTTTTCCGCGACATTTTCCGCATGCATAGCGGGCCGGATCAAGCCTTCTCTTACGCGGATATTCGGTACCGCAGCTGCGGCAAACAAGCTTGTATTTATATGGGGCTGGCGCCTTTGCCGCCCTCTCCGGCAGCGTTTTGCAGTAACGGGATCCGCCGACGTAAGCGAGCAGCTTTTTGAAATCCTCATCCCGGTGCTGGTACCCTCTCCTCATAATATGGAGATGATAATGACATAACTCATGCTTAATTATTTTTTCGGTTTCTTCTTCGCCAAACGCTTCTAATTGATGAGGACTAATCTCGATGTTATGCGATTTCGTAAAATAACGTCCGCCCGTTGCCTTCAAGCGTCCGTTAAAGGTTGCTTTGTGTATGAAGGGTCGTCCAAAGCTTTCGAGCGATACGCGCTCGACCCATTGCTGCAATTCGTCGTCATTCATTTTCATGGTCATTGTATTCTCCCCCAGTACTTGAATTTTAAAGCGTTCATACGCTACACTGTCAAGTAGCAATCATTATAGATGGCCTACGAGGGGAGTTTATTTTTACCATGCCTACGATGCGTTATGTCCTTATGAACGGCAGCAGCCAAATTTTCTTTGTTGAGATGCCGGAAACTCATGCTTACCAGCTCAGCGCGCTGAACCTGCGCCTTCATAAAGAGATTGACAAGCTTACCGCTGATCATGTGCCTCAGCTGCCGTATGCGGTGGCGGAATGCGACAATGTCGAGCTTCATGACAGCTCGATCCGGATCGTCTCCGGTCTGGACTACATTAATGAGCTGGAACGCGATTTTGCGGCTGTCAAAGAATCGGCTTACCCGCTGATTGCCCTGCTCACCGAGATTCGTGCCCTGCAAGCCCAGCTTGAACAATGGTACGAGGAAGAAGAACTCTAAGTAGGACCTGCACGGACATTCGCCCTTCTCCATACTGTAGTAATACATCAGGTATGGCCGGAAGGAGAAGATACGAATGCCGCAATGGCTTTGCAATCAAATGATGCGTGCTTTTCAGAAGAAGGACCTTAGGCAGATTAAGCTGCTGAATGAATGCTGGTATTTCTATCGGAGCAAGCAAACAACAAAAAACGAAGACGGAAGCCGTCCCGAAATAACTCTTCATTAAAAACCTAAAAAACTCCCGCCAGCGAAGCTGCTGCGGGAGTTTTTTACATCCGGAATTATTTTACGCTGTTCCAGAACGTAATTTCGTCGAGCGGAAGACGTACGGTTGGACGGCCTTCCTCTTTTGCTTTGCCAATCGGCAGAACAAGAAGCGGCAGGTAACGGTCCGGAATTTCGAAGAAAGCTTTCAGCTTATCTCGGTCATAACCGCCCATCGGCACAGTGTCATACCCTTTGGACTTAGCGGCCAGCATAATTTGCATCGATACAAGACCGGCATCAAAGGCAACGATCTCGGTCACGCGCTCCTTAGGAATAGAAGGGAACAGTTTTGTGTAATGATCCGTAAAGCGCTGAGCAATCTCTTCGGTCATGTAGCCGGCTTTAACTGCCGCACCGTTAATCTCGCCAAGCTTGGTGTAGAACTCCAGATCGCCCAGAATAACGACTACAGCCGATGCGTCAACAACCTGCTGCTGATTGTTCGCAATTGGGAGCAATTGATCTTTGAGCGCTTGGTCCGTGATTACCAGGAAACGCCAGGATTGCGTGTTTGCCGAAGACGGAGCCTTGGTTGCAAGTTCCAAAATTTCTTTGATTTCTTCGTCCGAGATTTTGAAAGACGGATCATAATGACGAACAGAGCGACGGGATGTCAGTACTTCGGTAAAATCCTTGCCAACTTGTGTTTCGATAGCCATTGTTGGTTCCCTCCAATAATTAAATGATCTGTGTACCAGATTGCTCAGTTAAAACCAAAAAAAGGCATAAGAGAGATGATGACTGTGAGAAATAAACCACAGATTAAACTGCGAATAATTTTACACAGTTACAAATATGCAAAGGAGCCTTTTATGTTGTCAGTAAGCTCGCATCTGTAACAGTTTTGATAACAGTATAAAATCGAGACGGCGGAAAGTCAACTGGGCTATCGTGACTATTTTTTCCGCCGTCATCATTAGTTATTCAAATCCATTCGCTTTAGCGCGCAGATCCTCTCGGAGAGCTGGGCAATTGTAACCTGGCGCAGCACTTCCAGCGTCCTTCGTTCCACTTCGTCGGTTATTTCCGTAAAAGCAACCCGCATCTCCTGACCAAAATCATGGATGCCGGTTGTATCAAGCATTCCGCTGCATAATGGCTCCCCTACGCGCAAAGCCAAATAGACGTCGGCAAGCGTAATCGTCTCAGGGGCACGCTTCAAGCGGTAACCGCCGTCACGGCCTTCCCTCGTCTCAAGCAGCTGTTCCCGGGCCAGCTTGGCCAGTACTCGCCGCAGCATCGTTGCTTCCGACTTCATATGGCCGGCGAGCTCCGCGCTGGTACAGGCATTTGGTTTGCGGGATAGCACAACAAGCGCCTGCAGGGACAAGCCAAACCATTTATGGTTCGGAGCGCTGCTGCACCGTTCTTTTTCCGTTTGAATCGGATTGTTATCGGGTTGAATAATGATGTCCATCCTCTCCTTCCTTTAGTAGGATCTTAGAGGCACATCTGTATTATAGGGTCCGAAATAAGCCGTCAGCAAGCCCGAAATTATGCCTGCTTGCGCATGGTAAGGGATACCCGGCCTTTTTTCAAATCAACGCCAAGCACCCATACGGTGACATTGTCGCCAACGGATACGACATCCATCGGATGCTTCACGAATTTATCGCTCATCTGCGAAATATGGACAAGACCGTCGTTCTTGATGCCGATATCGATAAAGGCGCCAAAGTCGATAACGTTCCGTACGGTTCCTTGCAGCTCCATCCCCGGAGTCAAGTCTTCGATATTGAGGACATCGGTATGGAAGATCGGCGGCGGCAGCTCCTCGCGCGGGTCACGCCCCGGACGGAGCAAGCTGTCGATAATATCCTTCAACGTTGGCACCCCTACGCCAAGCGAAGGCGCAATGGCTGCTGGATCGATTCCCGACAGCTTCTCCTTCAGCTCCTCCGTGCCAAGCTGATTCTGCTTCAGGCCAAGCTCGGCAAACAGCTTGCCGACAACATCGTAGGATTCCGGGTGAATCGGCGTGCTGTCCAGCGGATTCGCCGCTTCCGGAATACGGAGGAAGCCAATGCACTGCTCGTAAGATTTAGCGCCAAGCCGCGGCACCTTCTGCAGCTGGCCGCGTTTTGCGAACCGGCCGTTCTCCTCGCGATACTTCACGATATTTTTCGCAATCGTTGCATTGATCCCCGCGACGTAAGAAAGGAGTGACGCGGATGCCGTGTTTACGTCTACGCCGACATGGTTAACGGCAGATTCAACAACGCCGCCAAGGCTTTCGTCGAGCCGCTTCTGGCTGACGTCATGCTGGTATTGCCCGACGCCGATCGCTTTCGGCTCGATCTTCACAAGCTCGGCGAGCGGATCCTGCAGACGGCGCGCAATCGACACCGCGCTGCGCTCGGCTACGTCAAGATCAGGGAACTCTTCCGCCGCAAGCTTGGACGCGGAATAGACGCTCGCCCCAGCCTCGCTTACGATGATATATTTCAGCTCGGCTTGTCCGGCTGCCTTGCGTTTGCCGATCAAGCCGGCAATAAACTGCTCCGTCTCGCGTGAGGCCGTCCCGTTGCCGATTACGATTAGCGATACGCCGTAACGGTCAATCAATCCGTTGATGATTTTTTCCGCTTCCGCAACCTTATTGTTGGGAGGAGTCGGATAGGTGACGGCTACTTCCATCAGTTTGCCGGTATCGTCAATAACGGCGAGCTTGCAGCCCGTCCTGTATGCCGGGTCAACGCCCAATACGACATTGCCGCGAACCGGTGGCTGGAGCAGCAGGTTGCGCAGATTTTCCGAGAAGATCGAAATCGCATGCTCCTCTGCTTTCTCCGTCAGCTCGCCGCGCACTTCCCTCTCGATCGAAGGGGAAATAAGCCGTTTGTAAGCATCCTCAATGACAGCCGCTAATACTTCACGTACGGCAGGCGCCGTCTGCTGGCGAAGCACTTTGCGCTGGATAAACTCATGGATTCGTTCCGCGGAAAGCTCAAACGAGACGCGCAGAATATCTTCCCGCTCCCCGCGGTTAATCGCCAAGACTCGGTGCGGCGGCAGCTTCCGAACCGGCTCCTGATAGCTGTAATACATCTCATAGACGGATTCGGCCTCCGCGTTTTTCGCTTCGGTCTTAAGCAGCGCCTGATCAAAAGTATGCTTCCTCACCCAGGAACGGATCGCCGCGTCATCCGCGATATTCTCCGCAAGGATGTCCATTGCGCCTTGAAGAGCATCCTCCGCCGACGCTACTCCCTTGTCCTCGTTTATATATTTAGCCGCCTCAACCAGCGGCTCGCCCTGGCGGGGCTGCGCCCACAGCCACAAGGCAAGCGGCTCCAACCCGCGCTCCTTCGCAACGCTGGCGCGCGTCTTGCGCTTCTGCCGGTACGGACGGTACAGGTCCTCGACTTCTTGCAGCTTGCTTGAAGCCTCGATCGAGCGGCGAAGCTCATCGGTCAGCTTCCCCTGCTCGTCAATCAGACGGACCACTTCGCGTTTGCGCTCTTCCAGATTGCGCATATATTGCAGCCGTTCTTCAATCGCGCGAAGATCATTCTCGTCGAGCTCGCCGGTCATCTCTTTCCGGTAGCGCGCGATAAACGGAATCGTATTGCCTTCATCCAGCAAAGCTACAGCCGATTTGACTTTCGTAATCGGAATCGACAGCTGCGATGCCATGCTTTTTATGATTTGTTCATTCTCGGCAGCAACCTGCTCGGATGTCCGTTTGCCTGCGCCTGCCGCTTCCTCTTCTACTTGCTTTACTTTAGTATCCGCCAAACAACTGCACCGTCCCTTCAAACTTTTCATTTACAAAAAGGCCATAACTATATTGTCTCAGATTTGAAACCGCTTTTCCATATTCCCGGAAACGAAACCCCACAAGCAGCAAACCGCCGGCAGAATCAGCCGGCGGTTTGATTAAGAAATTATTATCTCACATAAGGATTATTGGCCATTTCAAAGCCAATCGTTGTTTTGGGCCCATGTCCCGGGTAAACCGTAACTTCAGGCGGAAGCTTGTACAGCTTTAATTGAATCGAATCGAACAAATCCCGCTCCCTGCCGCCAGGCAGGTCAGTCCGGCCCACAGATTGCCGGAACAGAACATCTCCCGAGAAGATATCATTCCCGCAGAGGAAGCTGACGCTGCCCGGAGAATGACCGGGCGTATGTAAGACTTTAAACGCATGACCGATGAAATTCAGCGTCTGCCCTTCATCCAGCGCGTATTCGGCAGGACTTGTCGTGAGCGGCGGCGTCACATCCGACCACCGCATCGAGCCGTTCTTGCGGGCATCGGTCAGCCAATCCGCCTCAAGGTCGTGAATGTACACCGGACAACCTGCGGCGGTTCTTGCTTCCTCTACGCCGCCCATGTGATCAAAGTGGGCATGCGTGAGCAGAATCGCTTCAACTTTAACTCCGGCGATCCGGTCCAGCAGCCGCTTCGGCCCCATTCCGGGATCGATTATGATTCCGCGCTCTTCGCCGCTCTGCTCATCTTTTTCCGTCAATAGATAAGCATTGGTTTGCAGCGGGCCCAGCGTAAACGTTTCAATGCGCATGTTCGCAATACTCCAATCTAATCCGTTTTAAATCGATTCTATCAACGCTCTTAGTTCCTGTACAACCAAAGCCTGATAACCGGTGCCTTCCCCGTATCGGCGCATAATTTCTTTGCGGGTCTCCGCAAGCTTATCCTGGTAGTCCGCTGCTTCGCGGTCCGGATTTTCTTTCTTGAACAGCACCATCGGTTCCTGAACGTAGGTTGGTCTCGGCCCCCAAGTACCGTGTATAACCTTGCCCTCCGCGTCGGTTACGATAACAACCGGAACCGAGCGTCCTCCCATCGTCAAGAACTGATCCATCGTATCGAGATTTTCTTCCATAATAAGAACCTCAACCGGAACTTCTCCCGTCTCCAGCGCACGGAATACAACCGGAATATTGCGGACAACGTCGCCGCACCAATCCGCCATCAGAATAAAGACGTGAAGATCATTGCGGCTTTTCAGCGATTCGAAAAATTCGCGGTCGCTATCGCTTGCCCATTCAAATTTATCGTACCAGCCCTGGAACGCTTCCTTGTTCTTGGTCATTCCATCAACAAACTGCTGCGGGCTAATCCCTTTGTTTAATTTGTCGGCAACGCTTCTGCTCATGTTCATCCCTCTTTCTGTTATCCGTTTATTATTGTTTATTATACAGACTTGCCTTTGGAACGAATAAACT
Source organism: Paenibacillus sp. MMO-177 (assembly GCF_037147795.1). NCBI lineage: Bacteria > Bacillati > Bacillota > Bacilli > Caryophanales > Paenibacillaceae > Paenibacillus > Paenibacillus sp. MMO-177. Next base: position 636,776 of record NZ_JBBCUR010000001.1, read on the forward strand.
TGTACACCACATAAACAATCAACAAGGCTACGGCAATGAGAATGGCCGGCTGTACATACTGAGCGGCCTTCTGATCGACGTCTTCCCAATTCTCACCTAATGTTTTGCCCAAATGAACGAATAATATCGTCCAGGGGATGGACGCAAGCGCCGTCAGCAGCGTAAACAAGCCGAAGTTCATCTTTGCCATCCCTGCAGGAATCGAGATGACCTGGCGCATAACCGGGATAAAACGGGCGGTAAAAACGATACCCGCTCCGTATTTCTTGAACCAGCCTTCCGCGATATCGACATGCTTCATCTTAATCTTAATATACTTGCCGTATTTCTCCACCAGAGGGCGGCCGCCGAATCTTCCAATCGCGTACAAAATCCAGTTCTGCCCAACCGCGCCAAGCACGCCGAAAATAATCGCGCCCAGATACGATATTTTCCCTTCCGACACTAAGTATCCGCCGAAACCCAATACTATTTCACTTGGAATCACCTCTATGAGCAATCCAATTAGTATTCCGAAGTAACCGAGGCTTTCAATCCATACTAAAATTTGGTGCAATATATCCTTTATCAAATCCATTCCATCCCGCCTTCCCGTCCTAAATAATAGCAATTGACTGTATTCTACCATACGAAGCGGATAGGCATCCACCCGGCTATAGTCCGGCTTGTCCATGCGACGAAAGGTGTCATGCCGGGACAGGCCTCCGCATACACTAGCATAACTTCGAAACCGTTCCCATTAAAAAGTTTAAGAGGAGGACTCCCTATGCCGCGTGTATTTATCATTACTAAAAAACATGTACAGCTATTTGTGTTTGCCCTGCTTATCATCCTCCTGGCAGCCGTCTATTTAAGCTGGGACCAAGCGCATACGGCAAGCAGCCAGCCGACAAAGGTACAAACCATCCAGCTTGTAACGGGCGAATTCAGCACAACGACCGAAGACGGCAAAAAGCTGGAGGTATACCGCTGGGATCCGGGCACCGTCAGCCTCCGCAAGGGCGAGCCTGTCGAGCTTCGCATCAGCGGCGTTAACGGCAGCAGCCATCCTTTTGTCATTGAAGGCCTGGGCATTAAAGGCGAGGTGAAAAAAGGACAAACGACGGTTGTCCGGTTTACGCCCGAGCAAGCCGGGACCTACCCCATTATATGCCAGATTCATACCGATATGAACAATGGCGGACCGATGGTGGGCTATATCGAGGTCCATTAACAAACAGTAATACGTTGCTTATGAAGTGACCGTCTCAAACTCGGGCGCATATTTATGAGTTAGAGAGGAGTCGGTTCACGATGAAGTCAACTACCCAGAAGCATACGTCCGGCCTGCCGTCCGCACGAAAAATCCGCCGCGCCTGCAGCAATGAACTGTATCGAACCGTCAAACGGTTGAAGGTATGGATACCCAAAGAGAAAATGGAGCAGGCCGAGGACTTGTATTACAAAAAGGTCGTTATGAACCTCATCTTTATTGCAGAGAACGAGAAAAACCGCAAGGTTCTGTCCGACTGGTGGGACGAGAACGTTGCCGGCGATATCGCCGAGCTGTGGGAAGTGGATGTCGAGAAACTCCGCTGGGCATTCCGCGATGCTTTTGGGGGATAAAGAGTAGCATAAAAAAGCTGCCGTTTCCGGCAGCTTTTCGCATTGTATAAACGATCAATAATAACTGTTCATAATCGGCGTATCCACTTTGTCCTGCAAGGTCGCAAGTCTAAGCAGAACGGTGCTGATCTGTGCTTTCGTAACCGGAGCGTTCGGGTTAAACTTCCCGTTCTCAGCCGTCAACAGTCCCAGCTTCATCGCAATGGTTACGGCGCCTTTATTTTTGATTTGAGCTGCATCCTTCAGCTTTGTCACGTCGGTATCGCCGGACATAAACTCGGACAGCTTGTCGTATTTCAGCAGTTTTGTCAGCCAGACAGCCAAATCGCCGCGCGTCAAAGCCTGCTCAGGGTGCAGCTTTTGGGTCGGGGTTGCTTTCAGGACGCCCCTCTGCACCAGATACTCTACCGCCTGGGCATACTGGCTGTCGACCGGAATGTCGGCAAAGCGCTGCTTCTCCGGAGTGATATAGCTTTGTCCTCCCGTAAAGCCGGCTAGCAGCATATTGACCCAATCTCCGTTGCTAACGGTTTTGTCCGGATGAATGAATCCGTCCGCTTCCGGCTTGATAACTCCATAATCAAACATAGTCTGAAGAGATTTGGCTGCCCAATGCTTCTTGGCGTCAGCAGGAAATTCACCCTTCGATTCCGTCGCGCCTGGGAAAATATATTGCTGCTCCAGCTTGCCTGTAACGGCGTTAACAATAATGCCCCAGTTGTTGTCGTCAGTCAGCTTAGGCGCATACACAAGCTTCACTTGCTGCTCTTGAAGCTTGCCATCAACATAAATGCCCCCGATCGTCGTATATTGCAGTTCGACACCGATAGCGTCCCGGTATAGCTTAAGCGCTTCTTCCTCCGTCATTTTCGCGGTTAAGGAATCCAGCTTGCTTAGCTTATCCGACGGCGTAGTCATATTATAATAATTAGTCAGATTTCCTTTGCCATCCAGATTAACCTGAACAACCGACGACTGGATCGGTTTGTCTTTATAGAACTGCTGGAAGCTGTAGATAAACGCCGTATCCGGACTATAGGAAACCGCTCCCGCGCGTTCAACCAGCTTCAAGCTGCCGGAAGCATCCGGATACAGCTTGGTAACGAGATCCTGGACCTTCGCCTTCGCTTCGGCTTCCGTAATCGACGGCTTATTTGCCGTTTCGGCAGTGGAGGAATCACCGGTCGGGTAAGAATAAGAGTAGAAATCGATCAGCTGGCCGGTCTTTGCATCCACAGTCGCATGAGTTTGAGTACCGCCAAACGGACTGCCATTAAAAATCGACCAAGTCTTGCGGCCGTTACGGTCGGTACTGATCGAAGCTTGCTGGGTTCCTTCCGCGTTTGCCTTGCCGGCGACAGCATTAACAACCGCTATCGCTTCCTCCTTGGTCAATTCCCCTCCTGCATGAGGCTTGAATGCAGCAGCCGATGAAGAGATGGGGGAATAGCTGACCGCCGGATAAGAATCAACGGCCTGACCTTGATCATCGAGGAACTTGCCCGACTTTGCATCAATCAGGCCGATCCCGCTAACCGCAACATAACCAAGTCGGTAAGCCGATGCATTCCTTTGGTTCACGTAATAATCAGCGCCGGGAATATAAGACAGCTGAAGCTTTAATTCTTTTTTCAGTTTTTCCGCAGCTTGCACCGCTGTCAGGGTTGTATCCGCAGACGGATAATCTTTCCCCGTGCTGAAACCGTAATAATTAATAATATTTCCGTTACCGTCAACAATCACCTGAATTTGGTTGCTTGTTGTCGGAATGCCGTTCACTTGAGCCTGATAGCTGAAGCTGTATTGTACCGGGCCAAATAAAATTTGCGGATACTCGCTCTCGACCGGCTTAAGCTGAAGCTTGTCTGTCGATTTCATGGACGGTGAAGCAACCAAGATGAACTGCTTGGCGATTTTCTCGGCTTCTGCTCTCGATACTTTTGCCGGATAATAAGCTTCTCCCTTAGGGAGCGGATTATAATATGTAATGATATCTCCGGTAATCGCATCTATCCTGGAATCAAATCCGTGAGTTCCGTTCTCGACGGACAAGCTCCATTGAATCGTCCATACCATCTCATTGCTTGGCGGATATTGATTCGGGTTGCCAAGGTCAACGCTAACAACCTCGGCATCCTTCAATTCCGGAAACAGCTTTCTGAAACGTTCGACTGCCTCATCCTTCGAAATTTTTGCCAGGCTTTCGTCCAATACGCCGCCCGGGGCGGCACTTGCTCCCGCGCTACCGGAGGCAACAATTGTTACTGTCCCTGAATCCGCGGCGTAAGCAAGACTTCCAACCGGAAGCAAGCTGAGCGCCAGGACCGTGGCAAGCAGCTTGCCTTTCAACGATTTCTTCATCCCTTTTCCTCACCTTCTCTAAAATAGAAATCAATTCCAAAAATACACCTTAGTATAGACGATGGAAAAGGGTCAAAGGTTTCAAATTTTTTACAAATTGTTCATAAGGATTATTTACTATATTTGTAAAAGAGCAAAAAACCGTCCGGGTCTAAACCCCCGACGGCCTTTCTTCATTGTCGCTTTATCCTTCTTGCAGACGGTCTACGGGCACCGTCCTGGAATTTCCTCCGACCTGTACGGTCGCCGTACCGCTTGCTTCATCCACATGTTCAATCCATACGGAATTCCCGTCATCAAGATGAACCTTGATCGATTCCTCCGAATTAAAAATTTGTTTCGCACGGTTTACGTCCATTTTGGCTTCACGGCCTCCTTCTGGCTTGCTTCTGCAGCTCAGTCCTTTGTTTCGGGAACCATGTAATCGGTTGTCGATTCATCGATTAACCCGTTATGCGGGGACACAGTGCCTCCGCCTAAGCCTTCATTTACCATACGGTCTATATCCATAAAGTAATTGTCGCGGCCTTCATCCCATTTGTCCGCCGGCGCCTGCTCCTTGTTCTCCAGGTCGTCAAATTCCATCATGGTCGGTTCACTCCTTGCTGTAAGCATTGTTGGTTCAAGCAAAATATACCCGAATTGATTGATTCTCATGCATTGCGGGAACAATAAAGAAAAGGAGAAAGCTTAAACTTGCTTAAAATTTATTTTAGGAGGAGATAACCAGATGCATACGGTGTGGAAAGGTGCAATCAGCTTCGGGCTTGTCCATGTGCCGGTAAAAATGTTCACCGCTACGGAGGATAAAGATATTTCGCTGCGCATGATTCACAAGCCTTGCGGCAGTCCTATCGCTTACGTGCGGCGCTGTCCCAATTGCGATGTAGAGGCTGGATGGGACGACATTATTAAAGGCTATGAGTATGAGAAAGGCCGTTATGTGCTGTTTGAAAAAGACGAGCTCGAGCAGCTTGCGGGAGAAAAGTCGCATACGATTCAAATCCTTGATTTTGTCGCACTCGAGGAAATTGATCCCGTCTACTTTCAAAAGACGTATTATTTGTCCCCGGATCAAGCCGGAAGCAACGCTTACGGCTTATTGCTTCAGGCGATGTCCGATACGGGCAAGATTGGCGTAGCCAAGGTATCGATCCGTTCGAAAAGCAGTCTGGCCGCTATCCGGGTCATTGATAACTGCCTGGCGATGGAGACGATTTTTTATCCGGATGAGATCCGTTCGATTTCCCATGTTCCCGGCATTCCCGAATCGTTCAACATTAACGATAAAGAACTGACGATGGCAAAGCTTCTAATCGAGCAGCTGTCCACCCCGTTCGAACCGTCCAAATATACCGATGACTACCGGGTCAACATGCTTCAGGCCATTAATGATAAAATTGCCGGCCAAGAAATACGCGTCGCCCCGCAGCAGGAGCAAACGAATGTGCTTGATCTAATGGCGGCTCTTCAAGCTAGTCTTGATGCGGCCAAGCTTCCTCCGGGCGGAGTTGGTCTCGATACCGGCGCTGGCAAACCTGCAGCAGCAGCTTCTTCGGCAGCCGCGGATCAACCGGTAGTGAAACCACGCAAACCTAGAGCCAAAAAGCCTAAAGCAACGGAGACTGTCTCTTAATGACGGTCTTTACGCTTCCTGCCGAGCCGATGATTCCCGTTGCGGATGAACATGTCCCGAAGGAATCCGGCTGGATTTACCAGATCAAATGGGACGGCGTCCGGATCGTGGCTACGGTTAACAATGACGGCAGGATTGACCTGTACTCGCGGAAGCTGCTCAACAAAAATGCCGTCTATCCGGAAATCCACCGGACATTGCAGGAGCAGGCCGAAGCACTTGGTCCCTGCATGCTGGACGGAGAGATTGTCTATTACGATGGAGAGCGCCCAAACTTCCAAATGGTGTTAAGCCGTGAACGGAGCTTTGGCGGAAATCTCTCCTCGTCTTCAAACAAAGGAAAAGTGCTGTACGTTCTCTTCGACCTCCTGCAGGAGGGCGACGAGGACTTGCGTATGCTACCTTATGCGGAAAGGCATAAACGGCTGATTGCCAAACTAAAGCCGGTGCAATCCGACCGGCTTCTTATAGCCGATCTCTATACGGATGCGGATGCACTCTGGAAATGGGTCGATGAGCATCAGTGGGAAGGAATCGTCAGCAAAAGGCTTGATAGTGCTTATAAGGAAGGCAAGGCGCATCGCGATTGGCTGAAAAAGAAAAGGGCGCTTCTTCTGGATGTCGGCATCGTTGGCGTGAAGCGACGCGAAGGCCGTGCGGCAAGCCTGATCATGTCCGATCAAGGACGATTTATCGGCAGCGTCTCCCTTGGATTAGATGAAGCGATGCGAGATAAGCTTGGAGAAATGCTGCAGCTGCGAAGAAGCGATGCTCCTTCGTGGCCGATGCCTTTTCCGGCTTTGCCGGCTGAGCTTAAGGGCGAGAGCATTATTTGGCTGCCTTCCCCGCTTCCTTGCCGGGTAACCGGGCTCGAACTGACATCGGCGGGGTTATTAAGGCATCCAAAGCTCGTATCCTTTGGTCTTAATCCGACAGGAGGCCGTCCATGAACCGAACAAGCTCATCCGCCAAACAGCCCGCAACCGTTATCGTGGAAGGACATGAGATAACCGTCACAAATCCGGAGAAACCGCTTTGGCCCGAACACGGGATCACCAAGCTGATGTATTTGGAGAAGCTTGCCATGCTGTCGCCTTTTTTGCTCAAGCATTGCAAGGACCGTTATTTGACCACGATCCGTTATCCGCATGGTTATGCGGGCAAATCGTTTTACCAGAAAAACTGCCCGGAGCCAAAGCCTGAGTTTGTCCCTATCGCCCGGAACGAAGGGATCTCGTATATCCATCTCGATAATCTGCCGACCTTGCTATGGCTCGGCAATCTGGCCTGCCTTGAGTTCCATGCTTCCTTTGACCGGATCAGCAATCCGGAATACCCTACCGAATGGATTCTGGATCTTGATCCTTCCCGCGAGGAGGAGCCTCGCATCATTGAAGCCGCCGCACTTGTCGGAAAGCTCCTGGAATCGATGAAGATCAAATCCGTTCCCAAAACCTCGGGCGCGACGGGCGTCCAAATTGTTGTACCGGTTCAGCAGAAGTACACCTTCGATGAACTGAGAGGGCTAGGCCAATTTGTCGGAGATTACCTATCCAGCGCCTATCCGCAGCTGTTCACCGTCGAGCGCCTGACCAAAAACCGGGGCGATCTGATCTACGTCGATTACTTGCAGCATTACAAGGGGAAAACCATCTCAGCCCCTTATACGCCAAGAGCCCGCTATGGCGCACCTGTATCCACGCCGCTCAAGTGGGAAGAGGTGTACGCCGGAGGCATAAAGCCTGCCGACTTCCATCTGCTGAATATCGGAGAGCGGCTGCAGCGCTACGGCGATTTGATCGATTTGGTGAAACCGCAGGATCTGGGCCATGTGCTCAGCTTTATCCAAGCCAAAAAATAAGCCGCCCCTCACAAGAGCGGCGACAACAGCCTGGCAGCGGCCTCCGCTGCCTTTTCCTTTTTCCGTCTTTGCCGGAAGCCGTCCAGATCAAGCTCGCGGCTGTCGAGCAGATCCTGCTCGTAATCACGCTTTAAGCGCTTGATCGTCCTAGCATCGAACAACACCGCGTTTTGCTCGAAGTTACTGTGGAAGCTTCTCATGTCCATATTGGCCGTCCCCACAACCGCAAGCAAATCGTCAACGATCATCACTTTCGCGTGAATGAAGCCTTTCTGGTAACGGTACACCCGGACTCCGGCTGCCAGCATCCGCTCTACAAACGACAAGGTCGCCCATAGAACGAGCTGCGTGTCGGGAATGCCGGGGATAATCAATCGAACGTCTACCCCGCTTTTGGCGGCACTTCCAAGTACGGCCAGCAGACTCTCATCCGGTATAAAATACGGCGTTGAAATATATACGCTTGTACGGGCAGCTTTTACGGCAGCAAACGCCGTCTCCAGAATAGGCTCACCGCTCCGGTCAGGCCCGCTGGACACAATAAGCACCGGTTCCTGCAAATCCTCATCCGGATCATGCTCGGGCATATAACCGGCATTTACCGGCAGACGCTGTTTGGCCGCCAATTCCCAGTCCTTCATAAACAGCTCCTGCAAAAAATAAACCGCATCTCCTTCGAGCCGAAGCTGCGTATCCCGCCAGAAACCAAGCTTCTTATCCTTGCCCAAATACTCGTCTCCGATATTGATTCCGCCTACAAATCCGACTCTCCCGTCGATAACGGCGATCTTGCTATGATTGCGGCTGTTCAGCAGCCGATGGAGCAAAGCCGCCCCCGGCGGTGAGAAACAGCTTGCCTGCACGCCCGACCGCTTCAGCTCCCGGACATACCGTTTGCTCAATTTGACGCTTCCTATCCCGTCATACAGGACGCGAACCTCAACGCCCGCCTTGGCTTTGGCGGTCAGGATATTCAGGAACTCCCGTCCGATTCCGTCATCGCGGATCGTATAATAATCCAGATGAATATGATGATTGGCTTGTTTCATTTCTTCCAATATAGAAGCAAACGTCTCCCGCCCGTTCGTCAGAACCTTCACCTGGTTGCCTAACGTAACCGGCCTGCCTGAGCAAACGCGCAGGAGCCTAAGCAGCTGTTCGTGTTCCAGCATGCCGGACTGCCCAAGCTCACCCGCACCGGCGGCACAAATAGACAACCGCTCGGCCGCTTGCTCGTATTCCCTTGAGACCGCTTGTCCTTTCTTGACGCGTCTCGAGCGGCCAATCATCCAGTATCCCGCAAAACCGAGAACAGGTACAGTCAGAGCAATGACTATCCATGCGGCCGCCTTAGCCGGAAGACGCCTTTCGATCCATACAATGACAGCAGACTGGATGCTATATAGGAGTAAAACTATGATTATTGCAATCAGCCAACCGATCATTCTCTCACCCCGTGCTCAAATTCCCATTCATTTAGTTTGGTCGGCCGGCCTTACGCGTATACTTTAGAACGGAAAAACAGCTTATCTGCCAATATCTCCGGCAGACAAGCTGTTATCCTTCCAGACGATGAATGGATAAATAATGGCAGAGCGCTTCCCTCCAGTGCCGAAGCGGAGTAAATCCGTTGCTTCTAATCGCGCCGTGATCCATTACCGAATAATGCGGGCGGGGAGCCGGCCGGGGAAACTCTTCCGTCGTACAAGGTTCGACCCGCGTGCTGCTGCCGCTCTCCTCCATAATGGCCTGCGCAAATTCAAACCAGGAGCAGACGCCGCTGCCCGAAGCATGATAGATGCCGTAATAATCCGTACTTACCAGCTCCAGCAGGAAAACGGCCAAGTCCCTGGTATAGGTCGGAGAGCCCCACTGATCCGACACAACCTTAAGCTGCTTCCGCTCCGAAGCAAGCTTGAGCATTGTTTTTACGAAGTTATTGCCATAAGCTCCAAATACCCAGGAGGTTCTGACGATAAAATACCGGTCATGAAGGCTCGACACGGCCTGCTCGCCCGCCAGCTTGGACTGACCGTATACGGTCTGGGGATTAGCGCGGTCATGCTCCTTGTACGGAACCGTTCCCGTACCGTCAAATACATAATCGGTGCTCACCGCGCATAGCTTGGCGCCAATTTCTCTGGCTGCGACGGTTATATTGCGCGTACCGGCAGCGTTAATCCGGAAGGCTTCATCCGGCTCCGCTTCCGCCTTGTCCACTGCCGTATAGGCCGCGCAGTGAATAACGGCATCCGGACGCAGCCGGGACAATACGCTGCGGCATTGCTCCAGATCCGTAATATCGAGCTCCGCGCGGCTTAATCCAACGATCTCGAACCGTCCTTTGGTGTCCAGCAAGGCGAGCTCGCGTCCCAGCTGTCCGTTTGCTCCCGTTACGGCTATCTTCAGCTTCCTTTTCTCCCCTGTCCCGGTCATTTGGTCTCCAGCCTTTTCGCATACTGCGTATCGTAATAGTTCCTATATGCGCCGGATACCACCTGCTTGAGCCATTCTTCATGGTGAAGATACCACGCGATCGTAGATTTAATCCCTTTCTCGAAGCTGTGCTCCGGCGTCCATCCAAGCTCGCTTTTGATTTTATTCGCATCTATGGCATAACGACGGTCATGGCCGGGACGGTCCTCCACATGGCGGATCAGCGATTCGGGCTTGCCCAGCTCCTTCAAAACGGTTTGCACCACATGAAGATTGGTCCGTTCATTGCTGCCGCCAACGTTGTATACTTCGCCAATCCGGCCCTGATGAAGCACCAGATCGATCGCTTTGCAATGATCCTCCACATACAGCCAGTCTCTAATCTGAAGACCGTCGCCATAAACCGGCAGCGGTTTATTCTGCAGCGCGTTGAGAATCATCAGAGGAATAAGCTTTTCCGGAAATTGATACGGTCCATAGTTATTCGAACAGCGCGTAATGACAGCCGGCAGACCGTAGGTCTCGTGATAAGCGCGGACAAGCAGATCGGCTCCGGCTTTGCTTGCCGAATATGGACTGTTGGGCGCAAGCGGCGTATTTTCCGTAAACAGTCCCTTGGCCCCAAGCGTACCGTACACTTCATCCGTCGATACCTGCACGTATCGCTTCACCTGATACGTCTTGGACAAATCAAGGAGCGTCTGCGTCCCGACGATATTCGTATGCACAAACAGTCCCGGCTGCAAAATACTGCGGTCTACATGAGATTCCGCGGCAAAGTTAATGACCGCGTCAATCCCCGATTCAAACAGCGGGGTAAGCGCCGCCTGATCGGCAATATCCGCTTTGACAAACGTATAGTTCGGATGATTCTCCACCTGCCGCAGATTCTCAGGGTTGCCCGCATACGTTAAGGCATCAACATTAATGAACTCGTAATCGGGATAACGGCCAAGCATATAATGAACGAAGTTGCTCCCGATAAACCCCGCTCCGCCCGTAATTAAAAGTTTCATAGCAGATTGCTCACCCCTCATATACAAAATTGATTTCCGCCTGGGCAAGCACGGGATGCTTCGCGTCTTTGTCCGACAAAATCGGCTTCGTCACCGGCCAGTCAATGCCAAGCGCCGGATCATTCCAGGCAATGCCCCTGTCAAGCTCCGCAGCGTACAAGGCATCCACCTTATACTGTACCTCGCAGTTCGGCACCAGCGTGCAGAAACCGTGGGCAAAACCTTGCGGAACGAGCAACTGTCTCTTGTTGGCCGCGCTTAGAATAAAGCCCTGCCATTGTCCAAAGGTTGGCGAGCCGCGGCGTATGTCTACAATAACATCGTAGATGGCCCCCGCCGTAACCCGAACCAGCTTCGTCTGCGCTTTTGGCTGAAGCTGATAATGCATGCCGCGGAGAACTCCCGCTTCTACCGACAACGAATGATTATCCTGAACAAAAGCATGGAGGATGCCATTCTCGCGTGCCGTCTTTTCGTTATAGCTTTCCGTAAAAAATCCCCTGTGATCGCCATATACAGGCGGCTCCAGCAGCTTTACTCCCGGCAGCCTTGTTTCCATTACGTTCATGCCTCACCATCCTGTTCTACCAAAAACTCAACACTATCATTATATTCGTCAAACTCGTACTGACCCTTAGGTATACGCCATTTTTCTCTTATATGATGAGAGATAATTCCGTCATGATTCGAGCTTTTATCGCCAAGCACGAAAAACTCCCATTCTGCTCTTCAGGATGGAAGAACCGAATGGGAGTTTTTTTGTTTTTAAGCCGCTACGTCTCTCTTCTTGAAGACATACCAGGCCAGACCGACAAAGATGGCATAATAGACGGCCAGGACCGCAATAGAGAAGCCCATCGTTAAACCGTCGCGCAACGGAGTATCATTCAAATACTGCGTAAGGTCAAGGTGTATAAACAGAATGTAATCCGCCCATTTGTATTTGAGAGCAGCCAGCAGCGGCGTGAAGGAATTAACCCCCAGAATCAGGAACAGAGACAAGCCGATAGCGAGCGCGCCGCTGCGGGACACGGTCGCCAGCATAAAGGCCAGCGTTGTTGTGACGATTAGGGACACATACTTCAGCAGGGCGTATTTGATCAAATAAGCCGCCATAGATCCCGAGACCAGCGGAGAAATGATATCGGTTGCCGTATTGTCGCTGGAATCAAACAGAATCAAATTCAGCACGATGGTAAACAGCAGCATGACAATGACCATCCCCAGCGCGTACAGAAGAACGGCAATGTATTTGGACAGCAGGATTTTGGACCTTGTCCAAGGACGGATCAAGAGCAGCTTGATTGTGCCGCTGGTGAATTCATCGGCTACGCCGGACGACGCGATAATAATCGTGAATACGGTAATCAGCGTATAAGCGATCATGACTTCCGTCATAATCATGCTCCATGCTGAGGTCGTATGGTTTTGATCCACGAAATAACCGATAACCGATATCGCCGCGATCAAGGCAAGCAATATTCCCAGCATGACATACGTCCGCGGGCGGCGGTAAATTTTCATATTCTCATTCTGAACCAGCTTGAAAAAATTAAACAATGCGTTCACCCCCCGTTACTTCAAGGAATTGATCCTCAAGCGACTTGGTTTGGACGCGAATGCCGTATACCTTGATGCCTGCGGCAACCAATCTGGCATTAAAGTCCGCCGCGAACTCGCGGTTTGCTTCAATAATAAGGCTGTCGCCTTCCCTGAGCGAAGCTTTGCCAAGCTCCGCCGCAACTGCAGATGCTTCCGCAGGTTTGTCTACCTCGAACAGCATATTTACGTCGCTCGCGACATCCAGACCTCCTTGATGGATGGTTCGCACATCGATCAGCTTGCCGCTTTGAATAATCGCAACCCGGTCGCACATCAGCTCCATCTCGGAAAGAAGGTGACTGGAAACAAATACGGCGATGCCTTCTTCCTTGGACAGCTGGCGGAGATAATCGCGCAGCTCGCGTATTCCCGCCGGATCCAGTCCGTTAGTCGGCTCGTCGAGGATAAGCAGCTTTGGACGGTGCAGGATCGCTTGGGCTACCCCAAGTCTTTGGCGCATCCCGAGAGAGTAGGTTTTCACCTTATCATGAATGCGGGATTCCAGTCCAACAAGGTCAATAACCTCCTGAATCCGTTCAGGAGTCACTCCCTCGATCATCCGCGCAAAATGGACAAGATTCTGATACCCGGTCAAGTATTTGTACATTTCCGGATTTTCAACAATTGCCCCAACATTGCGGATGGCCTGCTGGTATTGGGTTCGAATGCTGTATCCGCCGATTTTGATCTCGCCGGAGGTCATGGCCATGAGGCCTACCATCATGCGGATGGTGGTTGTTTTACCGGAACCGTTGGGCCCGAGAAAACCAAATACTTCGCCTAGCGGCAGGTCCAGCGTCAGATTGTCGATAATCGTCTTCTTCCCGATTCGCTTCGTAACCTGCTGAAGTTGTACGATTGGTTGCTCCATATTTCCCTCCTTAAAATGAATCATCCTCTAAATGGCCGTGTAAGGACATTTGGGTGATTCATTGCTTCGAAAGCATAAGCTTAATGAATCATCCCCTAAATGGCCGTGTAAGGACATTTGGGAGGATTCATTGCCTCGAAAGCATACATAATTTCCAAAATCTAGTTCTATGTATCGTCCGTCTATTATAGCGAATTAAATGTATGAGGGAAAGTGGCGAATCGCATGCTCCTTCTTCTCAGGACAGCGCAGCCGTTTACGCATGGACTCGGGAACAATCCGAGCAGCAGCCAAGCGGCAGGACAACACGGAAAAAGCCGGTCCGAAAGAGTGCCTTTGCATGGTACACCTTCACCATTTTTCCGCAGCCCACACAATAAAAACATTCTTCCAATTGCATCATCATTACTTCCCCACTCCTAATACTTATTGTATCAATACCGATAATTTGTTACAATTCGTATCTTTACTTTATTGGATTTAGCGAAAGTTGTCAATACTTGTATATGATTTGTCGGCTTTTAACCTGTAAGCGTTTACAGATTAGGAAACAAAAACAGCGTCCTGTTAAGACGCCGTCTGATTCGTATTCATCTGTTTTTTCAACAGCTCGTGAATTCTTTCTTTCTCCTCCTTTGTTACAATCAGGTACCATACTTTATTAATCATGCTTCCCGAGCCGCTAATCTCAACTGTATTAATATTGCCGAGATCTTCCCGGTAGTCGGTCATAAAGGTCTTCATTTCATCAAACGTAATGTTTGTTTTGACGCTGCTTCCGAGCTCCTTCAGTATCTTCTGAATTTGGGTAATGTTCGAGAATTGGAGAGAGCTCTTCATAACCTCCGTCATAATCTCCCGCTGTCTGGCATTCCGGCCGAGATCCCCTCGCGGATCATCGTAACGCATTCTGGAGTAGAGAAGCGCCAGATCACCGTTCAATTTAAGGGGGCCTTCATCGAATTGATGCTCCCCGTAATAGAAGGCAAACGGATTGTTTACCTCGACACCGCCGAGAATGTCGATCAAATGGGCGAAGCCTTCCATGTTGATCCGGATGTAATAATCAATGGGATAATCGAGGAAATGCTCGACCGTATTTTTCGCCATCGTCACTCCGCCAAAGGCATAAGCATGATTGATTTTATCCGTTGTTCCATGCCCGATAATTTCGGTTCTTGTATCACGCGGGATGTTGAACATAAGGATGGATTTCTTCTCTGGATTAACCGCAAGCACAATTAGAGTATCGGAGCGTCCTTTATCGTTCTCGCGCTCATCAACGCCCATCACCACTACCGTAAAAGGATGCCGCTTCTCGATTAAAGCCTGAGCAGCTTGCTTCGGTTTGACCTTAATCTCCGGATCCTTGCTAACATATACCGTTGGTTGAATCGGCTCATAGATTTTGTCCGCCGTCTCTTTCACCGAACCGTACAGATGCCAGACATATCCGGCTGTTCCCGCGGTAATGATGACCAATCCCGCTCCAATGCCAATAAGCGCTCTTCTCCAGCCCCGTTTCACCCTTATGTTACCTCCTTGTACATTACCGCATACTCTAGATGGCCGTACTGACTTCCTCCCCGTGATCCCCAAGCACAATCCGGTCATCTTCCGTAAGGTCCGTTCCAATGTGAGACTCCAGTATTATGAGACTGGATCTAGCCGTAACGGAATGTCTCTCTCCCGGCTGGAGTTCGATAACATCGCCTGCCTTAATGCTGCATCTCTTCTCGTTGCGCACGAGCTCTCCGACACCGGCCAGCACCGTCCAGACGAGCTTCCGCTTCAGATAAAAGGCATAGCCTAGAACCCCGCCGTCAACCATTTCCAGCTTTCTTGTGATTGCTTGCTGCCCTTCTTCGCTAGATATGCAGCTTATGACGACAGCATTGCCCCAACGTCCTGACTCATAACCGGGAACCAAAGTCGGATGTTCCGCGCTTATATTGCGCATCCGTTCCTCCGGAATGCATGCTGCTTGATCGGCAATCAGAATCCCCGCGGAAGAAATTGCCACAGTAATATCGCTCAGCCCCATCATAATTACGGGAGCTGCCGAATCATTATAAATAGAAGCGTTTTCCGGGAAGGCGGCAGAAAGAGCATTCCAGCTATTAATGCGATAAAAGGGCTGCTCCGGCATCCGGAAGGTAGGGCTTCCTTTAAATAATCTGATCATTCTGTCTTCCAGTCGGCTATGAAGCTCCTCATATTGACGGAATAGCTGCTCATACTGGATTGGAAGGCCCTCTTCGGCCAGAGCGGAGATGACGGTTTCCAGCCGGAAGACGATAATGCCGCTCTCGTCGCTTGTCAGCGCTCTGTTCAATTGATGCCTGCGAAGCTGCTCTGGCAGCTCCTTCAGCGTCTCAAGCCAGTCTTCTTCCTCCACATACAGGTCTGCCGGCAACACGGCAACCGTCTCGTGGAGAGGAATGGAAGCAACCGAATAAAGATAGGAAGCGGCAAGGGCAACGGCGGGATAGCTGCCTTTCGCTTCCGGCTCCTGAATCACGTTCAGATTGATGGAGAGCCGGTCGCGCAAGATCTCCGTCTGATTGCGGCTGATCGCGAGAAACGCATCCTGCTGCAGGCCAACCTGGTCCAGCTGTCGCCACAGCCTGTTCAGCAAAGACTCTTTTTCGCCAAGAGGTCCAGGCAGCAGGGGAAGAAGCGGCTTCGCGCGCTTCGAATGAGAAAGCGGCCACATCCGCCTGCCTTGACCGCCGGCTAATATTACGAGTCTCACTTGCTGTCCCATTACATCCTCCTGTTTGTACCGTAATAGGTGTAATACAGCTGTTCCTTACTTTTCTTTTTCTTATTGTTCAGCACCACTCCAAGCAGCTTCGCTTTTACATGCTCCAGACTGGCGTACATTTTTTTCGCTTGCTGACGCTTTGTCATTCCAACGCTGATTACGGCAACTACGCCGTCGCATTTGGAAGCAAGCACAAGTCCGTCAGTTACGACCAGGGATGGCGGAGCATCAAACAAGATCATATCGTAATGGGCAGACAGCTCTTCTATAAGCTGATTCATCTTTTTGGAGCCCAGCATTTCGGATGGATTAGGCGGAGTAGGTCCGGAACCGATAAAGAACAGATTGTCAATCGATGTGGAATGCACAGCATCCTGCCATTCCATCTGATTAGCCAATACATTCGTCAGGCCGGACTGATTGGACAGCATAAAAACCGTATGAAGAGTTGGCCGGCGCAAATCCGCATCGACCAGCAGAACACGCTTGCCCTCTTGCGAGAAAGCAACCGCGAGGTTCGCAATCGTTGTTGTTTTGCCGTCACCGGACTGACATGACGTTACCATTAATGTCTTCACAGGCTCGTCAATAGAGGAAAATTGAATATTCGTCCGCAAAGAACGGTACGCTTCGGCAATAGGCGAATCGGGATTGCTCGTTGTAATCAGCTTGTTTTTTTCCAACGTGGATTGTTGCATTTCTTTACCACCTGCCAGCTATTATTGGATTGCCTTGTAACTTAATGCCCGGTATAATGCATGGATCTTGTACTGCCGCGGGCTTTGACGCAGAAGCTCCTGATTCAGCATGCGGACCAGCACCGCCCGAAGCCGGTTAGGAGGATGAAAAACAATACCGTATTCATATTGGTTATCCTTAGTGTTGCGCCATACGACATGCCCGCGAAGGTTAATCGCCGTGCCCGACAGGTTCATCTGGAAGTCCAGCATGTAGCCTTTATGCACAGGAAAGCGTAATCCCGACATAAAGCAAAGCCCATGACGGCTAATGTTCAGAATCAGCACCGGACATGTTGAAGAGGTAAGCAAAAGGCCCTGCTCATCCAGCAATCCGGCTTTTGCCGTTATCCCTTCATGCAGGTGAATTCGAATATTAGACCGAGGTATAAACGGGTCCGCCCCCATGTTTGAAGCATCTCCTTACCTGATTTTCAAAATAGAAGAGAGTATTCCGGTACCCTTGCAGTGAGGAATAAAGGCCGAAGAACATGTGTATACTGAGATTTAATGATACAATACGTATCTAGCATCCCCTTCACTTTACGATACGTTTTGTAACATGTCAAGTGTAAATAATGATAGATCGAATATTTTGCGACGTTTTGTTGCAATAAATGAAATTTTAACATTTACGTATTAATATAGGTGTAGCGGAAGTCAGTCATTTTAGGAGGATATAAAAATGAATATAGGAAACCGAATTGCTGGCTTGAGGGAAGAAAGAAAATGGACACAGGAGCAAACCGCCGCGAAGCTCGGCATATCCAGGGCTGCATTATCTCATTACGAGAAAAACCGCAGAGAGCCTGATACGGAGACATTGGCGAAGTTTGCTGACCTGTATCAAGTTTCCATAGATTATTTGGTAGGAAGAACGACAAATACGCAAGCGGCGTTAAGCGAAGATATTCGAAGCTTTGTCGATCATCTGGAGCTGTCTGACGAAGAGCTGCTGGAGAAGTATAATTTGAGCGTGGATGGCCGTAAGCTTACAGCTGAAGAAACGAAACGATTTATTGCCTTCGTTCGGGCGGAACGTATGATGAATTAGCGCAAAAATAATTGTCAGGGTTGGATAAGTTCCGTTGGCCATTTTTCTGGCGGAATATTGAGTTGAATTAATATTTCTCTAATATTTAGCTCAGTACGTTTATCTTCGGTGTTTGTTACTTGCATTTCTGCATCTCTCATTTTATCCGACTCCCTACTCCTAATAAAGTAAAACAATAACGTTATTATACCTAACAGTTGGACTGGAATATGTCGGAAAGTGTGGTAAGATTAGTTCTTTTTTTGTCGAAAATAGGAATATGTGCCCATATTTCTTTAAAAATAAATGGAATCCATTGTAAGAATGTATAACAAATGGTTAGGAATAGGTTAGAGAACGATAGAGCTGCTCCTAACCTTTTTTTCATAGAGAGACAATCTCCGTTCTCATTCCTTACTGCTTTCATCCTATGCACGTCCCATACGTAAAATAACCGTCTCCTGAGAGACGGTTATTTTATGTTCGGATTGTATTGCCCTCCTCCTCTCCCCTGCCCTCTCACTAACAGGCGAGCGGCATTTTGCTCAGCCTGTTATTTAAATGGTGGGTACGAAGGAATAGAGGGAATGTATCTCCTGGAGGAGCGGAGCGTTCGCCTTTGTCTACACTTTGCAACCTTGGAATATTGTTCAGGCAAAGTGTAGACAACAGCGGCCGTAAGGAGATACATTCCTGTCATTCCGAGCACTCCCACCATACAAAAAAACAGGCTGAGCAATTGCCCAGCCTGTTCCCCATTATCCACCTGTACGAGCCAGCTCTTTCATGCTTTCTTCGAAAGCAGCGAGGAGCGCTTTGTCGTCCTTCAAGCCGGCATCTTCCGCTTTGCGGATATGCTCGAGCATTTTCTTGTAATCCTTCGGAATAACCTTTACGAATTTCGCGAGCGAGCCTTCCCAATCGTTCAGGACACGCGAGCCAACTGCAGAGCTAGTGTACTCCACATGACGCTCGATCAAGCCGCGAAGCTCGGCAACATCCTCTTCGGTCTCCGGACGCTCAAGAAGAACCATCTCGATATTGCAGTTGTTGAAGAAATCGCCTTTCTCATCGAACACGTAAGCAACGCCGCCCGACATACCTGCCGCAAAGTTGCGGCCTGTGCCGCCAAGGACAACAACCCGGCCGCCGGTCATGTATTCACAGCCATGATCGCCAACGCCCTCAACAACAACCTTTACGCCGGAGTTACGAACCGCAAAGCGTTCGCCCGCGATACCGCGGATATAGGCTTCGCCATCCGTTGCACCGTACAGCGCCGTGTTGCCGATAATTACGTTCTCTTCGGCTACGAACGTAGCTTTCGGAGACGGAGCAACGATAATTTTACCGCCGGAGAGACCTTTGCCTACATAGTCATTGGAATCGCCTTCGAGCGAGAGCGTAATGCCCTTCGGTACGAATGCGCCAAAGCTTTGGCCGGCAGAACCAACGAAGTGGTACGAGATCGTATCTTCAGGCAGGCCTTTCGCGCCGTAACGACGGGTTACTTCGCTGCCCAGAATAGTACCTACTACGCGGTTTGTGTTGCAGATCGGGAATGTGCCGCGAACGCGTTCGCCGCTTTCCAGAGCTGCTTGCGCAGCCGGAACAAGCTCCTGCATGTCGAGCGACAGCTCAAGACCATGGTTTTGCTCTTGTACGTTATGACGCGCTGCGTCTTGCGGTACGTCCGGCGTATGAAGCAGAAGGCTAAGATCGACGCCTTTTGCTTTGTAATGATCAACAAGGTTCTTCGATTCGAGAATGTCGACACGGCCGACCATCTCTTGAATCGTGCGGAAGCCCAGTTCGGCCATAATTTCGCGAAGCTCCTGCGCAATGAAGGTAAGGTAGTTCACGACATGGCTCGGATCGCCCATAAATTTCGCGCGAAGCTCAGGATTTTGCGTCGCAACGCCAACCGGACAGGTATCCAGCTGACATACGCGCATCATCACGCAGCCGAGTACAACGAGCGGTGCAGTCGAGAAGCCGTATTCTTCCGCGCCGAGAAGGATGGCGATCGCAACGTCGCGGCCGTTCATCATTTTGCCGTCGGTTTCGATAACGACGCGGTCGCGCAGGTTGTTCAGCATCAGCGTTTGATGCGTCTCTGC
Source organism: Paenibacillus sp. MMO-177 (assembly GCF_037147795.1). Classification (NCBI taxonomy): domain Bacteria; kingdom Bacillati; phylum Bacillota; class Bacilli; order Caryophanales; family Paenibacillaceae; genus Paenibacillus; species Paenibacillus sp. MMO-177. The sequence goes on from NZ_JBBCUR010000001.1 coordinate 656,821, forward strand.
AAGACCAAGCTCCCATGGCAGACCCGCATGGCGGATCGAGTTCATTGGAGATGCGCCTGTACCGCCGTCGTAACCGCTGACCATGATAACGTCAGCACGTGCTTTCGCAACGCCTGCGGCGATTGTGCCTACGCCAACCTCGGATACGAGTTTCACGTTGATACGAGCGCGAGGGTTCGCATTCTTAAGGTCATGAATCAGCTCGGCAAGGTCCTCGATCGAATAAATATCATGATGCGGCGGCGGCGAGATCAAGCCTACACCCGGAGTGGACCCGCGGACTTCCGCAACCCAAGGATAAACCTTGCGCCCTGGAAGCTGACCGCCTTCGCCCGGTTTCGCGCCTTGCGCCATCTTGATTTGAATCTCGTCAGCGTTAACCAGGTAGTTGCTCGTTACGCCGAAACGGCCCGATGCAACCTGTTTGATTGCGCTGCGGCGGGAATCGCCGTTTGCATCAGGGATAAAGCGTGCAGGATCTTCGCCGCCTTCGCCGGTATTGGATTTGCCGCCAATACGGTTCATCGCGATCGCGAGGCTTTCATGCGCTTCTTTACTGATGGAACCAAACGACATTGCGCCTGTTTTGAAACGTTTGAAGATCGATTCAACCGGCTCTACCTCTTCAATAGGCACCGATTGACGTCCCGTCTTGAACTGGAGCAGCGAGCGCAGCATCAGATGCTTCTTGTCTTCGCCCTGAACCATGTTCGAGAATTTCTTGTATAGTTTATAGTCGTTCTTACGGGATGCCATCTGCAGCGTGTGAATCGTTTGCGGGCTGAACAAATGGTCTTCGCCGTCTTTACGCCATTGGTAATCGCCGCCGGAGTCGAGTTCTTTCTCCCCGCCCTCTTGGTCGGCGTATGCTTTGTTATGAGGCTTCAGCGCTTCTTGAGCGATGATATCGAGACCGATACCGCCAATACGCGATGGCGTCCATGTGAAGTATTCGTTAATCAGCTCTTCCTGCAGGCCAAGCGCTTCGAAGATCTGCGCGCCGCGGTACGACTGGATTGTCGAAATACCCATTTTGGACAGTACTTTTACTACGCCTTTTGTTGCGGCTTTGATGAAGTTCTTCACAGCCTTCTCATGCTTAATGTTGCTGAGCATGCCTTGGCGGATCATATCGTCAAGCGTCTCGAATGCGAGATAAGGGTTAACCGCATTAACGCCGTAGCCGAGCAGCAAGGCAAAATGATGCACTTCGCGCGGATCGCCGGATTCCAGCAGAATCGCTACCTTCGTTCTTGTACCTTGACGGATCAGGTGATGGTGCAGCGCCGCTACAGCAAGGAGCGACGGGATAGCAGCGTTGTCTTTATCAATACCGCGGTCAGACAAAATAAGAATATTATGGCCTTTATCAATAACGCGGTCCGCTGCATCGCACATCAGCTTCAGCGCTGCACGCAGCCCTTTTTCGCCTTCGGCAGCCGGGAAGAATATCGGAAGCGTAATCGACTTGAAGCCTGGACGGCGTACATGGCGAAGCTTCGCAAATTCCTCGTTCGAGAGAATCGGGGTTTCCAGCTTGATATGGCGCGCGCTTTCCGGTTCAGGCTTCAGCAGGTTGCGCTCCGGTCCGATTGTCGTGCTTACCGATGTAACGATCTCTTCGCGGATCGCGTCGATCGGAGGGTTCGTCACTTGCGCGAACAGCTGCTTGAAGTAGTTGAACAGGCGCTGAGGGCGCTCGGACAATACGGCAAGCGGCGCGTCGTAGCCCATGGAAGCGATCGGCTCCTGGCCGCTGCTGGCCATTGGCTCAAGCACTTTGCGAACATCCTCGAACGTGTAGCCGAATGCCTGCTGACGCTGCTGCACGGTAGCGTGATCCAGTTCAGGAAGCTCAGGCGCGTCAGGCAATTCTTCCAGACCTACAAGATGCTCGTCAAGCCATTCGCGGTAAGGCTGCTCAGCCGCGATTTGAGCCTTCACTTCCTCGTCGGAAATGATGCGGCCTTCCTTCGTATCTACAACGAGCATACGGCCCGGACGGAGACGGTCTTTGTACGCAATCTCTTCTGGAGCGATTTCGACGGTGCCGGCTTCCGAACCAAGGATGATATGATCGTCTTTCGTTACATAATAACGGGCTGGGCGCAGGCCGTTACGGTCGAGGTAAGCGCAGATTTGCGTACCGTTCGTAATCGCCATTGCGGCAGGTCCGTCCCACGGCTCCATAAGAGTCGCGTGGTATTCATAGAATGCTTTCTTCTTGTCGTCCATGCTCTCATGGTTCGACCAAGGCTCCGGTACCATCATCATAGCAACATGCGGCAAGGAACGGCCGGACAAATGCAGGAATTCGAGAGCGTTATCGAACATCGCCGTATCGGAACCATCCGGGCTGATGATCGGTTTAACCTTCTCCATGTCTTCGCCGAACAGCTCGGTTTCAAACAACGTCTGGCGGGCATGCATCCAGTTGATGTTGCCGCGCAGCGTATTGATCTCGCCGTTGTGGATCAGGTAATGGAAAGGATGCGCGCGTTCCCAGCTCGGGAAAGTGTTCGTACTGAAACGGGAGTGAACAAGCGCCATAGCCGACACGACAGTCTCGTCATTCAGCTCTTGGTAGAACGAGCGTACCTGCTCGGTTGTCAACATCCCTTTGTAGACGATCTTCTTGCTCGAAAGGCTTGTGAAATAGAACATTTCTCCGCCTTCCTTGCCACCGAAACGGATCGCGATTTCAGCGCGCTTGCGGATGACGTACAGCTTGCGCTCAAAGGACAATTCGTCCTGAATGCCAGGATTTTTCGCAATAAACACTTGACGAACGAACGGCTTCACCGACAAAGCGGATTTGCCAAGCTTCGAATCGTTCGTAGGAACCGTACGCCAGCCGATCAGCGATTGGCCCTCTTCGCGGATGATGCTTTCCAGTTCGCGCTCGAACGAGCTGCGGATCGCTTCATCATGGGGCATAAACAGCAGGCCGACGGCATATTCTCCTTCTTGCGGAAGGTCAATCTCAAGCTTTTTCAATTCACGTGCGAAGAAATCATGCGGGATTTGAATCAGGATACCTGCTCCGTCCCCCGTGTTTGGTTCGCTGCCTTGACCGCCGCGATGCTCCATGTTCTCGAGCAATGTCAGCGCCTGACGAATGACAGTATGCGATTTTCTTCCCTTGATGTTTGCTACAAATCCCATGCCGCATGCGTCTTTTTCATAGCGCGGATCATATAGACCTTGTTTCGGCGGTAATCCAAAAATTTTCTCTTTCATCGTGTGCAACCTTTCTATCAGAAGATTTTTGGGCAAGCATAGCTCAATAACGGTATATCGAACGGCAGCAATCTGGGCGCATCGGCCTGTTGCTTGCCATTCTTGCGAGCTTAAACGTGATGGCTTTATGGCATCTTATCCGCGGACACAAACTTTCCGAAGCTTTTAAAGGAAATCGTTCGTATCTGGTCGAAAATAATTAGCATCATGAAGCTTTCGTTTAAGATTGACCATGTTCCGGGCCGTGTTCCGCCATTGCGGTTATTATATTATTTTAACATCAGGCCAAAAGGGAATCAATTTAATATTTTTATGAATGTGATAAAACTTTACTTTACAGCACATTGTTCGTGTTCTTATACTATGCCTAACATTTTATCAAAAGGGGGATGAACATTTGTATAGCAAATCAAGGAAAATCCAATCCGTTATGGCATTATTAGCTTTCATAATCTTGGCCGCATCGGCCTGGGGAGGGGCGCCCGTCAGGGCTGAATCGGGGGTGCCGGAGCCTTACCGGGTCGTTGCTCTCGGCGATTCCTTAACTGCGGGTTACGAGCATGGTTATACCGAAAAATCCGTTCCTTACGGTTATGTCGAGCAAGTGTACGAGCAGTCGCTGTTCCATGGTCTCCGCGCGGAATACGTCAATTACGGGATTCTCGGACTCAAGGCCGAAGGCTTGAACCGCCTGCTGCAGGCCGCTTCCGACGGCCGTACCGTGAAGGCCGACGATATTCAGAAGGAGCTGCAGGATCCTCGCAAGGAAGCCTTTGCCAGCCAAACCGCCGAAATGGCTAAATCCATACGTTCCGCCAGCCTGATCGTTCTAACGATCGGGGGCAACGATCTTACCCCGGTGATGGCCAAATTGGATTCCGGGGCAACCGAGGAACAATTTACCGCATACATCCAAACGATTTTGGATCAATACGAAAAAGATCTCGAAGCTTCAATCCGAACAATAGCCGCTTTGAACCCCACAGCACTGATTGTCATGTCGGATCAATATTTGCCGGTTCCCGCGCCTTTGCAGTTCGGCTCCACGACAATCGAGCTGTACCCGGAAGCAAAGCGCAAGCTTCTGCTTGACGGAGTAACGAAGCTCCGCGGCAAGCTTGATCTTGTAAGCACCCGCCTTGCCGCAGACGGCATTAAGCTGCAGATTGCGGACGTCAGCAGCTTGTTTGTCGGCCATGAGCTCGAGTACACGTCCATCGCGCAAGGCGACATCCATCCGAACCATCTAGGTTACGCGGCAATGGGACGCGCATTCGCAACCGCGATCTGGGGCGATTACCGGACCGTCCGTCCCCGCCAGGCCAATGTTCAAATGTCCGTTGTTGTCGCTGGGAAGGAGCTTCCCGCCTCGGCCGCCCCTCCCGTCCTTCGCAGCAATCGCAGCTTTGTTGCCATGAGGGATATAACGGACGCGTTAGGCGCGAAGCTGAGCTGGAATAACGCGGCCCAAAGCGCAACGGTTTCCTATAACAATCATGCTGTTGTTTTTACTATCGGCTCCGCATACGTAACGATTGACGGCAAGAAGGCCAAGCTGACAACTCCACCTGCATTTCTGCTGAAAACGGGAAAGGAATCGAAAACTTACCTTCCGCTCGCCGCCTTGTCCGAGGCACTCGGCCTCCAGGTCACATACCGCAGCACCCTGCAGACCGCCTTTATAAACAAATAGATCAGCAAGACCGCAAGGTCCCCATTTCCCTACTATAGTAGTAGAAATTATTCTAGTTACTTATATTCCTTCCGTAATTCCTTCAAAATTTCCAGCCCGCGCGCGGACCATCGCATCAGACGGTCCAGCGCGGCGATCTGGGCTGCAACCGCCTCCTGCAAAGAGACATTGTAGTCCGGCACTTCCCCTTCAAACGGCTTCAAGTCACGAAGCATCACATTCGTTTTTTCCGTATATGCCAAAGCTCTGCGCTCATGAAACATCGCGACATCCGGATTGTAAGGATGATGCAGATCTCCCTGCTCGGGATGCTTTATTACAGCCAGCACCTTAAAGACCGCGCGAGGCCCGTTTACTTCGACAATCTCGCCAATATACTGCCCGGACCTGACATCCGCCTTCGCCAGCGCTCCCGGAACGATAAAATCACGATTTTCTTGCATATGTATGAATCCTCCTCAAATTGAGTTATTTTTGCACATCCGAATGCTCGCTACTTATTTCCAATGTGCTATAATACCGCTTAGTACATCGAACGGCTTATCCTCATCCAGCAGCGATTCACAATATCATATAAGATTGTTTTCACGCAAAGCAACCCGTGATTTCCCGTTTGCAGCGGAGATAGCCGGCAGCTAGGACTATCGCCCCTGCAACTTCAATAGCAGGATGACTTGTTTTAAATCGAGCAGAGTCGTAATATGGAACTAGAAAAGTAGGTGACATTATGCGTAAGAAAAGAGTGCTCCTGCTCTCCGAAGGATTCGGATCAGGGCACACGCAAGCCGCGCATGCCTTGGCAGCAGGCCTGCGCCAGCTCAACCCGGATATACAGACCCGCGTGATGGAGCTGGGCAATTTTCTTAATCCCGTGCTAGGACCTTTAATTATTTCCGCCTATCGCAAAACGGTCAGCAAGCAGCCCAAGATGGTGGGCTTGATGTACCGCAGCAATTATAAAAAATCGCTTAACCGATTTATGCAGCTTGCGCTTCACCGTATGTTTTATACCCATACTTCGCAAGTTATCGCCCAACTTAAGCCGGATCTCGTCATTTGTACTCATCCTGTTCCGAACGCGGTTGTCAGCCGCCTGAAGCGGCTTGGGCTGAACATAAAGCTATGTACCGTCATTACCGATTACGACGCCCATGGTTCATGGGTGAACCAGGAAGTGAACAAGTTCCTTGTCTCCTCTTCCCTGGTGAAGGACAAGCTTATCAACCACAGCGTACCCGAGAGCCGGATTGCCGTAACCGGCATCCCTGTCCATCCTCATTTCTGGAAGAGCTACGATAAGGTCCAGATCCGGGAACAGTTTGGACTCAAGGCGCTTCCTACCGTCCTTATTATGGGCGGCGGCTGGGGTCTTATGTATGAAGACAGTCTGCTGGAATACATGACCCAGTGGCGCGAACGCGTTCAATTTATTTTCTGCGTGGGCAATAACGACAAGGTGAAGGAAAAAATGCTTGCGAACCCGAGGTTCCGGCATGATAACATCCGGATTATCGGATTTACCAAAGAAGTCAGCAAGCTGATGGATGTGGCGGATGTTCTTGTAACCAAGCCTGGCGGGATGACCTGCACGGAAGGGATGAGCAAGGGCATTCCGATGCTGTTCTACGAGCCGATTCCCGGGCAGGAAGAACAAAACTGCGAATATTTCATCAAAAACGGCTTCGGCGAAATGCTGGAGACGACCCAAACGGTCGACAAATGGATGACGGCCATTCAGCAGCCCGAAGCGTCGGCCCGCTACCGCCAAACCCTGATCGATAAAAGAAACGAAGAATATAATCCGCTAACTTGTCCTAAAGCCGTCTTGCAGCTGTTGCAATGACGGCTTTTTGCTTGCGCAAAATCCTCCTTTCGAATAGTACAAACCTTTTCCGGTTATTGTTATTATAGAGAAGGATACGTAAATTGCAGTCGAATAGCAAAGGGAGCGGATTAGGATGAAGGAACGGAGCATGGACGGAAAAACAATCATTCTGCGTCTCGAGATCGATACCCAGCAGGCGTATTTCGGCAAAGCCGTCTCCGCCATTGAAGCGGCAGGCGGCGATATTGTAGCTATTGACGTTATTCAAACCGACAAGCAGATCAGCATCCGGGACTTGACGGTCAAGATTACGGAAGCCGGCGCGGCCGAACGGCTGCAAACCGCTCTTCAGAGCGTGCCGGGCATTCGTCTCCGGCATGTGTCCGACCGCACTTTTCTGCTGCATCTCGGCGGAAAAATTACGATTCAGCCCAAAACCCCCATTCAAAACCGGGATGACTTGTCCCGCGTGTATACACCCGATGTTGCGAGGGTCTGCCAAGCCATTGAAGCCGATCCGAAAAAGGCTTTCACCCTCACCATCAAACGCAATACGGTTGCCGTCGTCTCCGACGGCAGCGCGGTGCTTGGCCTTGGCAATATCGGACCTTATGCCGCAATGCCCGTAATGGAAGGCAAAGCGATGCTGTTCAAGCAGTTCGCGGACGTGGACGCCTTCCCCATCTGTCTCGATACTCAGGATACCGAGCAGATTATCGCGTCGATCAAGCATCTTGCCCCTGCCTTCGGCGGCATTAACCTGGAGGATATATCGGCACCCCGCTGCTTCGAAATTGAGCGCAGGCTCCGGGATGAGCTCGATATTCCGGTCTTCCATGATGACCAGCATGGGACGGCGGTCGTTCTGTACGCGGGTCTGCTGAATGCCCTAAAGCTGACGAAACGCAAAATCGAAGATACGCGGTTCGTCGTTTGCGGAATCGGAGCTGCCGGAACGGCATGCACAAAGATGCTGCTGGCCGGCGGCGCCAAGCATATTATTGGGGTTGACCGCGAAGGGATTCTGACGGCGGATAAGAGCTACGGCCATCCGATGTGGCAGTGGTACGCCGAGAATACCAATGAAGCGAGAATCAGCGGAGGGCTAAAAGAAGCGCTCGTTAATGCCGATGTATTTATAGGTGTATCCGCAGGCGGCATATTGACCCGGGAGCATATTCAATCGATGGCTCCTGAGCCCATTGTGTTCGCCATGGCGAATCCCGAGCCGGAAATTCGGCCCGAGCTGGCCGAAGATATCGTAGCTGTCATGGCGACGGGAAGAAGCGACTATCCAAACCAGATTAACAACGTCCTCTGCTTTCCCGGCATTTTCCGGGGGGCGCTGGATAGCCGCGCGGTCACGATCAACGAACAGATGAAGCTTGCCGCAGCGGAAGCAATCGCCTCCGTCATTAGCGAGGATGAACTGAGCAGAATCTATATCATCCCAAGCGTTTTTAATACGCGAGTTGTTGAAGAAGTCCGCAGAAGAGTGATTCAAGCAGCGCAGGACAGCGGTGCAGCCCGCAGAAGACCAAGGGAATAAATAGAGGAATCTAACAAAATTTGTCTTAATCTCAACTGGGAGATTAAGACAAATTGTTGTATATGCCCATTCGTTTATACTATAATAACTAGGTTAATAGGTTAATAGTATAATCCTAAGGAAGGATGTATAACGAATGGCTACGGCTTCACCAACCTTGCAGAAAAGGGACAACATTCCCGAACTGCTACTCGTACGGGCGATGGCTATTATTGGCGTCCTGTCCGTCCATTCCACTTCGTTTGCCACCGTTGCCATGGTGGATTCGAACTATTTTTTTCTTTATAACTTCTTCAACATTTTCATGAAAATCGGAACAACAACCTTTATTTTCCTAAGCAGCTTTGTCCTCTTTTACAATTATTACACGCGGCCATTGGACAAACAGCTTCTCGGAAGCTTCTATAAGAAACGGCTGTTGTACATTATTATTCCGTATTTGTTCTTCTCTTTGTTTTATTTCACGGTATTGCATTACCTTTATTATCCGGACCGGTCTCTATCAACGGAAATCCATAATTTTATCGATAAAATACTTACCGGCAAGGCTTATACGCATCTTTATTTCGTGTATATCAACATTCAATTCTATCTGATGTTCCCGTTGTTCCTGTGGGTGATGAAAAAATATCCGCGCGCGATCAAATGGGCCATTCCGGCGGGTATTGCCATTCAATGGGCATTCTTTATTATCAACAAGCACGTGCTTCCTGCTCCCGGCGTTCCCAACCGCGGCAGCTGGTCGTTTTCGTATTTTTCGTATTATCTGCTTGGCGCGGCATTGGGGATTTACTATCCCAAAATCAAAGAATGGATTATCATAGCAAGAAAGCATGCGACAACCGCCCGCGTCGTGACTTGGTCCGTTCTTTGGGCAATGTGGATCGCGGCAGGCTTAACCCACGTGTATTTGTACTACGAGACTAGACTTCACCGGGACTCGTTCAACTCTACATTGTTCGATCTGGTGTGGAATATTCATGGGGTGCTAACGGCACTTGTGTTATTGCAAATTGCGTTTATTTTGTCCAAGAAGCTGCCGAAGGTCCTAACGAAGCTTATTTCAAGACTTGGCGCTTTATCGTTTGGCGTATACCTGATTCATCCATTCTTCCTGCTTCTCTATCGGGAACGCCCGCTTCATACGGGAACGGCATGGCTGCTTCATCTCTGGTATCTCGGCGGCTTCGTGCTCGCCCTTATCGGATCGTGGATCGTCGTTGGTTTCTTCGCCCGTTATGTGCCGTTTAACTGGATCGCTTTCGGCAATCTGCCAAAGACCAAAAAACGGCCTTCTCAACCGATTATGCCGGAAAGACAGCTGGACACGTAATACATCCGTAGGAGGAATAAGTTGTGAGAATGAAAGTGATTGCCGCGCTCCTCGTCATCGCCCTTGCGATCTCTTGGCCGGTGTCCAGATACCAGCTTGAGGCTTCAGCTAACAAACCAGAGCATTATAAGAACAAGGTTATCGTCCTTATGTATCATCACATTGATGAGAAGGAAAGCGGAGCAACGATTTCACCAAGCCGTTTCGGCACTCATATGAAGATTTTGAAGGATAACGGGTACAATGTTATCAGCATAGAGCAGTTTGAGGATTTCATGCAGCACAAAGCAAAGGTACCGGATAACGCCGTTGTTATCACCTTTGATGACGGTTACGAGAGTTTTAACCAATATGCGGTTCCAATCTTGAAGAAATACGATTTTACCGCTACCCACTTCATCATTGGAGCAAGCAGCGACAAACAGAATGTTCACACGAAGCATTTGACCTGGGATACGATGCGCAAGCTTAAGGAAGAAGGCTTCAGCTTCTACAGCCATACGTATAACCAGCATGACTATGCTCCGCTTGATAAGAACGGCAAGAAAAAAGGCCCTATGCTTAGCAATCCGATTTACCTTCCGGACAAAGGCCGTGTAGAAACCAAGAAGGAATATATGGCCCGCATTGAAGCGGATGCCCAGCTGATGGAAAAAAGGCTGAAGGAAGAGCTGAATAATACGCGTCAGATGCTCGCTTTCCCTTATGGCGCTTTTAGCCCAACGGCTAAACAGATTGAGAAAAACGCAGGCGTCACCTTATTCTTCACTGTGCATCCCGGCATTAACAGACCGGGATCCGACGAAGCATTCCGCCTGAACGCCGGAACACCAACGCTCACGGGCAATAAGTTCCTCGCGATGTTGAAGAAATACGGATAACTATTTGAATCGCCATACAGCCCTTGATCTTTTCTCATTGGAAAGATCAAGGGCTGTTTTTTCGTTCGTTTGGCTAAGGCTGCTACTTTATTCATGAAGTTGACCGGAAGAAGCCTCCTCAAGCGGCTCCACATGAACGTGGACGTTCATAATGTTAGGTTTGCCTTCCATCCGCCGCTCGATCTCGTCGCTGATCCGGTGACTTTCAATAAGCGTCAGACCGGGATCAACCGTCACGATCACATCGATGAGTACATTGCTCCCGTGTACGCGGGCCTTTATGTCCTTAATGGATTTAACGCCTTTCGTCCGCTCTATGGTGGAGCGCAGCGTCATCAACTCGTTGGCATCAAAGCCATCCGTCAGGGCATGGGTCGAGCTGTAGAAAATGTCCCAGGCGGTTTTGCAAATAATGACGCCAACCGCAAGGGCCGCCACCGGATCCAGCCAAGGCAGGCCAAACTGAGCGCCGATAATCCCGACTGCTGCGCCGATGCTGACAAGCGTGTCGGATAAATTGTCCTTTGCCGCCGCGTGCAAAGCCTGGTTATTGATCCGGTTGGCCAGCCTGCGGTTATAGAGGTAAACGGCACCCATGCAGGCAGCCGCAAACAAAGCAACCCATGCTGAAGTCAGCGAAGGCACGGTCTGCTCGCCGGAGAATAAAGAACGTACCGTGTTGATGATGACCTGCAGGCCTACCGTTGCCATAATAAACGAAGCAATAAGCGCTGCAATCGTCTCTGCCCGGAAATGTCCGTAAGGATGATCCTTGTCCGGAGGCTTTTGAGAGATGCGGAGGCCAATCAGTACGGCAACCGAAGCAATAATATCCGTCAGGTTATTAAAGCCGTCCGCAACAAGCGCTCCGGAGGCAAACCAATAGCCGGCGCCTAGCTTAATAGCCGACAGCCCGATATAAGCTCCGATGCTGACCAAGGCTCCCTTCTCGCCCTGCTTAATCTCTTCATACTGATTCATTGCAGCAATCAAACCTCATTTCATCCGTAGTTCCGGAATTGCCTTCTCCTTATATAACCAAACGATTTCCGTAAAGGTATAAATAAACAGTGTTTACCCGATGCGTGCTTTTATACATGTACGCAACAATCTGTGCGGTGAATAGTGTGAAGCTGCCTCACAAAATAGGCACATCATCGAGAAACTACCGGATGAACATTCGAATGTGCAGGCTACTTTTTAACCCAAATAAAAAGAGGCCGTCCCATGTCATTTAATGACTTATGGGACAGCCTCTTTTCAATATTTTTATACCGCGTACATGCGCTCGCGAAGGGCTTTAATCTCTTCGCTCTCAAGGTACTCGTCGTAAGTCATCATTCTGTCGATCAAGCCGTTAGGCGTAATCTCCATGATCCGGTTCGCAATGGTTTGCACGAACTGATGGTCATGCGATGTAAACAGAACCGTGCAATCCGTTTCCGTCAGACCATTGTTAAGCGCCGTAATGGACTCCAGGTCCAAGTGGTTCGTAGGCTCATCGAGAATAAACACGTTTGCGCCGCTCAGCATGATTTTGGAAAGCATGCAGCGCACTTTCTCGCCACCTGACAAAACGGATGCTTTCTTCATCGCATCGTCGCCGGAGAAGAGCATACGGCCCAAGAAGCCGCGGATAAATGTTTCGTCCGGATCCTTGGAGTATTGGCGAAGCCATTCCACGAGGTTCAGCTCCACGCCGTCGAAGTAAGGCGCGTTGTCTTTCGGGAAGTAGCCTTGCGTTGTCGTTACGCCCCATTGATACGTGCCGGAATCTGCTTCAAGCTCGCCCATGAGAAGTTGGAACAATACCGTCTTCGGCAGGCCGTTAGGACCAACGAAAGCGATTTTGTCGCCTTTGTTCACGGCAATCGTTAAGTTATCAATGACTTTCTCGCCGTCGATTGTCTTCGTCAGACCTTCAACCAGCAGCAAGGATTTGCCCGCTTCGCGTTCGCCCTTGAATTGGATGAACGGATATTTGCGGTTCGACGGACGAATGTCGTCGAGCGTAATTTTATCCAGCAATTTTTTACGGGAAGTCGCTTGCTTGGACTTCGATTTATTCGCGCTGAAGCGTTGGACAAACGCTTGAAGTTCTTTAATCTTGTCTTCTTTCTTCTTGTTCTCGCTGCGTTGAAGCGCGAGAGCCAGCTGAGAAGACTCGTACCAGAAGTCGTAGTTGCCCACGTACATTTGGATTTTGCCAAAGTCGATGTCCGCAATATGCGTACATACGGTGTTCAGGAAGTGACGGTCATGGCTGACTACCACTACTGTGCCTTCATAGCCGGACAAGAAGTCTTCCAGCCAACGGATCGATTCGATGTCCAAATGGTTGGTAGGCTCGTCGAGGAGAAGGATGTTTGGTTCGCCAAACAACGCTTGCGCGAGCAGGACGCGTACCTTCTCGTTGCCGCCCAGCTCCGCCATTTTCTTGTCATGCAGATCCGGCGTAATGCCAAGGCCGTTCAGCATCTCAGCCGCTTGAGATTCCGCTTCCCAGCCGTTCATGTCTGCGAATTCGGCTTCCAGCTCGCCTGCGCGCATGCCGTCTTCATCGGTGAAGTCCGCTTTCGCGTAAAGGGCGTCCTTCTCTTTCATTACGTCATACAGCTTCTTGTGACCCATAATAACCGTTTCGAGGACGTTGAACTCATCGTATTCGAAATGGTTCTGCTTGAGTACCGCAAGGCGCTCGCCCGGAGTAATATGAACTTCGCCGCTGGACTGTTCAACCTCGCCGGACAAAATTTTCAGAAACGTCGATTTACCGGCGCCGTTCGCGCCAATCAAGCCATAGCAGTTGCCAGGCGTAAATTTGATATTTACATCTTCGAATAGTGGCTTCTTCCCGAAGCGAAGCGTTATGCCGCTTGTACTAATCATTGTATTTAATCCCGTCCTTCTTTTCCAAACTCAATTTATCTCGAACCATTATACCACAGTCTGAACGTTCAATTACACCCAAAAGGCAAAAAGATACCCATTAGCTGTTAACAGTTTCAACCTTTTGCGAATGGACAGCTTCTGTTCTTAAGCCCGCTTTTTGCATCCGCCACACTGCCCATGTGCTTGCTCCATAGATCAATGCACTTACATAGAACAAAACGTTAATTGTCAACCAATCTATTAGATAACCGCCAAGTACAACAGCTATACCGGAGGCTACCGTTGTCCAAAAATGATAAGAGCCTATCGCAATGCCTCGTCCGCCAGTAACCGTATGATCCGCGAGAAGCTGTCTTTCGCTCATTTTTTGCATGGCGTTGCATATCCCCATAAGCAGCTGAAGAACTAGAATCCAGCCATAAGACATTACCCATGGAAATGCAAGCATTGCCGCCATCATCCCGAGAGAGCTCGCCATCAGCATTTTAGTACTATGCTTATCCAGTCGGGGAGCGAGCCATTGCGATACTATGGCAGAGCTTATCGTGAATACGGCAAACGCAAGGCCGTATTTCGAGTAACTATTGCCGAGATTTTTCAGAAACAGCAGATAATACGGATAAATCATGCCTGCTGCAAGGGTTACCATGCTTTGTGAGCGAATAAGCCATCTCATATTTGTTAAAGCTCACCTCCCTTGTATTGCTCGTAGAACGTATTCATAAACAGCTCATCCGGGTCGTATTGCAGTTTCTTTTGGAAAAAGAACTTGTAATTCGGGTACGCTGTCTGAAATTGCCCAAGGCTCGGATAGCCCGCATAGGGCAAGTAATACGTTCCTCCGCGGCTTAACGCTTCATCTACAATTTGTCTGACAGACTGTTCCATATGCTTTTGCCCTTTATCGGACAATGGCACATTAAATAAACAGACCAGTGCAAACATCTCTCTCTTGGCGTAAGATAGAACCGCCTCGTTATCCTCATTCACATACCGTACCGTAATGTTCAGCAGGTTCAGGTTCTCGCTCTTCACAATATTTCCGAGTGCCTGCACGAAGCTATCGAATTGATTAACCGGAATAAAATACTCCTGCAGCAGATCATTGCTCTCAGGCTGATCGTACTCCATAAATTTCCAGGCCGCACGCATCGCGTTATTACGGCTGATCAGCTCGCCGGATTGCTCAGTGAAAAATTTCGTCTGTAGATTCCAAGTTAACGTTTTTCCCCAATCAAACGACCGGTTGAACTGAAACAGCAGTTTGCCCGGCGCTACCCACGGCTCGCGTGTGATTAGGTTGTTATGCTTCTCCAGTGAATCAGAGTAGTCTAGCGAATAGCTTTTCGCAAACATCTCCGTCAAAAAACTGTCCGGGGATACCGATATACGGGCAATGTGCATACGGACATTGGGATCCGATTTAACCTTGGTCAAAAAGTATTGTACGTAGTCCTTAGTCGGCATCGTCTCTGTTGTAACGGCGTACAGCTCATCGTCGTCAAGCAGCAGCGTTACGTCCAAAATAATGCCGAACAGTCCGTATCCTCCCAGCACCAACGGGAACAGCTCGGCATTTTCCGTCCGGCTGACCTGCCTAATCTCCCCACCAGCCATCAATAGCCTAAAGGAGTCCACGCTTTTGATCATCGAGCCGTTTCGAATGTCCCTGCCATGCGCATTTACGCTGATCGACCCGCCTACTGTAAACGTATTTTGCGATTGCATAGTACGGATGGCCAGGCCGTAACGGTTAATAGCGTTCTGGATATCCTCCCAGGTTACGCCTGCTTGGACGGTTATCTTCTTTCGCACGGAGTCGATGGACAAAATCCGGTTGTAGCTCGTCATGTCCACAACAACCCCGTCCTTGTAGTAGGTATGTCCACCCTGACTGTGCCGTTGCCCGGCAATCGACACCTTTAAATGATGCTCCCGCGCATCCTGAAGCAGGTGTATGAGCTGCTCTTCCTCCTTTCCCTCCACCACTCTTTCCACTTTAACCGGATGCAGCCGGCTGTAATCCGTCAATAAATAGGGATCCTGATCCGCCGAGCTTGTCCGGAAGTAGGTGAAGAGGCTAAGCGCCACTAGCAGGATGACCGCAATGGTTTTTTTGGCCAAGCGTTTCACCTCAATCTATTAATGTGTCTCTATTGGAACATTTTTGAAATATTGTCGTCAACTTTCTAACTTAATGACCCGGCCATTGACTAAGAGATGCTTATTTTGGCGGGCGTTAAAACAAATAAAAAAGACTGCCTTCACGGCAGCCTTCTCATTACTCTTAATCCCAATTCAGCTTCACTTCGTTGCCGGTGCGGGACGATTCGTAAATCGCGTCCAAAATGCGGCTGTTGGTGTAGCCCGAAAGCGCGGAGGAAATCGGCTCCTTGCCTTCGTTGATGCACTCCACGAAATGCTTGCTCAGCAGCACGCGGTCCTCTTCCCCCTCAAGCGGCTCAATGTTAGATTCGACAACCTCGTCGCCTTCATGGGTTACGTATTTGCCGTCGCTGCCGACAAGCGCTGCGCCGCCCTCCTTGCCCATCAGGTGGATAAACGGATCCTGGCTCATGCCCGCCGCATGCGCCGCCCAGCTCACATCAAGAGACAGCGTTGCGCCGTTATCGAACTTGATCAGCGCCGTTGCAAGATCTTCCACATCATAGTAGCCGTCCCAGTTCGGCGTACCCCAAGTGCCGATCCCGCGCCGTTCCGGACCAAACTCGGCATACGTGGAGCCGTATACGGATACCGGCTTTGGATTGCCCATCAGATAGAGCGACAGGTCCAGCATATGAACGCCGATATCGATCAGCGGGCCGCCGCCGGCCATATCCTTGCGGGTAAACCAGGAGCCCCAGCCCGGGATGCCTTTTTTGCGCACCCAGCCGGTCTTTACATTATAGATACGGCCAAGATCGCCGTTCTCAATACGCGCTTTAATCGCGCGGTTAATGCCGGTCCAACGCATTTGCTGCGCCATCATGAGCACTTTGCCCGAAGACTTCTGCGCTTCATAAATGGTACGGGCCGCCTCGGCATCAATCGCCATCGGCTTCTCGAGCAAGACATGCTTGCCCTGCTTCAAGGCCTCAATGGCTAAAGGGGCATGGAACTGGTTCGGAACGGCAACGACAACGGCATCGATGTCCGGATCCTCCAGCAAGGCCTGCGGGTTCTCGTGAACCGTCTTTACGCCAAATTCCTCCGCTCTTTGCGCGGCAAGCGGCAAATAAGCGTCGGTAATCGCGGCAACGTATACCGATTCCGCTCCAACCTTCGCGAATGTTTCCAAGTGGACCTTGCCAATAGCCCCTGCTCCAATAATGCCAAGACGAATAGGCTGACTCATGTTCTCTGGTTCCCCCTAAAATGAATGATTCCGTCAATATATCCTTAAGTATAGCTCTCCTGCTAAGGAGAGTCACTGTGCTTATTTGGCTTACTCTTGTTCTCGTTTGTTATTTTCACGGCTCGGGCACTGCCAAGTTTCGCCATGAAGGAGAATTCGGACACGCTGTTCATCCAGCCCAATGCGTTCCCTCTCGTTTTCCAGTCGGTCAAGAGCCTCGCGCGGCGTATCGTCCGCAAGCTTGAACGCCCCGTAATGCATTGGCACAAACCATTTGGCTCCCGTATCCTCAAAAGCTTTCAGCGCCTCCTCCGGCGTTACATGCTGGGGACCCATGAACCATTCCGGTTCGTAAGCGCCAATCGGCATTAAGGCCACATCAATATCGAATCGGCTGCCAATCTCCTTGAAGCCGGGAAAATATCCGCTGTCACCGGCAAAATAGATCGTAGGATCCGGTGAATCCTTCTGGACCGGTTCTATCACCCAGCCGCCCCAATGGGAGCTGTTCATATCCCACAGATTGCGGCGGGTCCAGTGCTGGGACGGAACAAAGGTGATACGGAGGCCGTCGATCACAACCGACTCCCACCAATGCAGCTCCCTTACGTTCGTAAACCCCTTCAGCCTAAGCTTCGTGCGAAGACCTGCCGGAACCAGCAGCAGCTTGTTGCCCTTAAGACGGCGAAGCGATTGAATATGGAGATGATCGTAATGGGAATGAGAGATAAGGATAATATCAACCGCGGGTACATCGTCAATCGGCAGCCCCGGCGGTGCAAGCCTTCTCTGAAAAGCCATCTGTCCGGCCCAGACCGGATCGGTCATCATATTTTTTCCGGCAAGCTGAATAAAGAAGGTAGAATGCCCAACCCATGTCAAAGATGGCTTTGCCCGATTCTCATGCAAAAAAGGGAGATCCGGCTCAACGTTCGGAATGGAGTAGGAATAATCCTTCGTTTTTATTTTACGGAGACGCTCCTGGCGCCATCGCTTTAAATGCTTCATGGAATTTTGCAGCTGTACCGGCTCGCTGTTCGTAAATTTCGTAAATTTATTCTGCTTCAACCGTACATCCCTCCTGATTGTCTTGCCCTGTTATTTAAAGATACCAACTTGGGAATGTCCAATCAACTGCTGCGGAGCTGTATTCGCGTAAGCTGTTTTTTTCATGTACACTATGATTATAAGCTTAAGTTAGTGAACGGGAGGCGTAATAAAGATGAAACTTATTTCAATAGAACCAACTCCAAGTCCAAATTCCATGAAGCTGAACGTCGATGAATCGCTTCCGCGCGGCATCAGACAATCCTATACGAAAAAAGAAATCGAATCCGCACCGGAGCCGCTGAAGGCGCTTCTTGCCATCGAAGGCGTGCGGAGCATCTTCCGCACGGCCGACTTTATCGCGCTGGACCGCGTTACCAGCGCGGACTGGGCGCGTATTCTCGCCGACGCGAGAGCGCTGCTGCAAGGCGGAACCGAAGGCGGCGGCGACGCGGGAGCCGCGCTTGCCGCCGAGAGCTATGGCGAGGCGCATGTGCTTGTCCAAATGTACCGTGGCATCCCGATGCAGGTACGCGTGAAGAACGGCGAACGCGAGGCCCGCTCCGCGCTGCCGCAGAAATTCACCGATGCCGTAACCGAAGCGGCCGGCGCTTCGATGATCCGCGAACGGAAGCTGGAGGAATTTGGAATCCGTTACGGCGAGCTTGAAGAGATTGCAGCCGAGATCGTGAAGGAGCTTGAAGCTGCTTATACGCCTGAACGGCTTAAGGAGCTTATCGCGGCCGCCCAGGCATTAGGTCCGGGCGAAGAGCCCGCTGCTCCCGCTAGACCGGCGCCGCTCACCGACGAAGAAATCGCCGAGCGCTTCGAGTCGCCCGAATGGCAGGTCCGCTATGCCGCGCTCGAGCGGATGGCTCCGGAGCCTGAGCTGCTGCCATTGATCGCCCGGGCGCTGCATGACGAGAACATGTCGATCAGGCGCCTAGCCGTCGTTTATCTTGGCGATCTGCGCACGCCCGAGGCCATGCCTTACCTGTTCGAGGCGCTGCGCGACAAATCCGTATCCGTGCGTCGTACGGCAGGCGATACGTTGTCCGATTGGGGCGATCCGGCAGCAACCGGCCCGATGATTGAAGCGCTGCGCGATCCGAACAAGCTTGTCCGCTGGCGCGCGGCGCGCTTCCTGTATGAAGCCGGCGACGAGAGCGCCGTGGAAGCGCTGCGCGAGGCCGCGAAGGATGCCGAGTTCGAGATCCAGCTGCAAGCGCAGATGGCGCTGGAGCGGATCGAGCGCGGCGAGGAAGCTGCCGGCTCGGTATGGCAGCAGATGACCGCCGCACGGAGCCGCGAGCAGCAGCAGTAATTGTACGTGGTATTAGAGCCTTCGCCAGGTTGTTGCAGAAAGTACAGTCTATTACCTCAAAATCAAAAAAGAGCATTCGCTTCCTCACAAGCGAATGCTCTTTCCTATTTCTTTGAATTTTTATTGATAATCCAGCTGCACCTGCACAAGCATCGAACCGTCATTGCCGTATGGCTCGTAACGGGCGGAATAACGCACGGATACATGCGCCACCTTAAAGGCCGTCGGCAGATCGGTCGCAAGCTGCGAGCCATGCAGATAACGGAACTTCATGCCCGTCTGCTGCTCCATCACGGCCTCGCGGATCTCCTGCTCCAGTTCTACCAGGCTTGCTACCGTATTTTCCGGCTCCGTCCAATGCAAGCCAAGATCGGTGATCAGCTTAGCATAGACATCGGACTTTCCGCTGTCCGTGCTCTTCAGCTTGTTAAGCTCGCTGCCGTAGGAATGATTCGCGGCCGGGTAGGTTTTGACCCATTGATGATCGACCCGCATCTCGTCATCCGTTTTCAAATAATAATTGTAGCTAATGCGGGACTCCGTCTGCTGCGTGCCGGCCTGCTTCACAACGGGATCATCCCAAGTCATATCGAGATGATACCAATTGCCGTCCAGCTGTACCATATTCCAAGCGTGGTCGCCGGTTTTCACTTTACCCTCGGCAATAAGAACAGGAATTCCGACAGCTTTTAGCATTTTATAAGCAAGAAGCGAATAACCTTGACATACAGCGGTTCCCGTAGTGAGAGCATCGTAAGCGGTATAATGCTTTAGCGTCTCGTCATATCGCAGTCGGCCTACAATCCAGTCGTGAATCGCCTTCACTTTCTCATGCTCGTTCATCTGCGGAGTAATAATCTGTTTGATCGCTTTGCTCACCATTGCGTCAACGGCAGCGGTCTGATCCTTCGTTTCGCGGTATCTGGCCTCCAGTTTGATGGTGGACAGATTGCCCCAGCTGCGAATGGTATAAAGATAGGAGTCAAGGATATACGCGGTGTAATCATCCTGCGCAAGCGCCAGATTAATCGTATTCTGCAAGCCGTCGGAAAGCTTGTGCTTGTCTCCTTTATATTGAAGAGTAAAATGCTCGGATCTGCTTTGAAATTGCGATGCCAGCTCATCCTCGAGCTGATCGATCGTACCGCCCCCGCCGCTTGACGCAGACGCAAAAACAGAGAACAGATCGGATTTCATATTCAAACCAATGGCAACGGCAAGCAGGGCTGCTACTGTCGCTATTTTCCAACCTGTTTTTCGCATAGGTACCTCCCGCTTCGGGAATATTAGTTTCTTTCCTTATTTTATGCGATTCCCAATCGTGATAAACACTACAGTACCTAAAATATAAAGGATATGAATCTATCTCCATCATAACGCTATTTTCCGCTATGGCAAGATAAGATTTCGTTGTCAATTATTGCATAGAATAATAACCGCCAACGCAAGCAATTACTGGTGTCGGCTGCCGGTCATCTTGCATTTCATTATAGCAATGAATTATAGTAATAAAGTAAATAGACGATACTTCGCAGACCGTGCTCGGAGGTTGATGATTTGATGTTTATCCGTCAATCACCCGCAGCACTTTTTCGTCTGCTGACATGCATGATTATGCGATTTTGAACAACCCTATTACTAATCCCGCAAGTCGCGAGCTGCAATCGGTACATAACGGGGGCAGCCGTTCATATTATACAGTTTACCCCTGGTTAATAACTGAATGAAAGGGAGACGATTCGTTTTGACTAACGGATATCGGTGGAAAGCGCTGCTGAACAAGCCTTTTGTTGTCTTTTCCATCATTATGATTCTAAAAATGCTTCTCGTCTGGATCATCGTATTCGATGGCGGGACAGGAGATATCATTAAAATGCTGTTGACCGGCATTTCATCAATCGGGTTTATTTTCTGCCTTATCGAGGCCTTTGCTTACAGGAAGAAGTTCATGACTTACCTGATCCTCGACCTCATTCTAACCGGCATTTATTTTGCCGTTATTATGTACTACAAATATTTCGGCGTTATCGTTACTTATCATGAACTGCGCCAGGTGAACCAGGTTGGCGAAGTGAACAGCAGCGTCTTCTCGCTGATGGACCCCTACTTCCTGTTTATCTTTACGGATATCGTGTTCCTGTTCATCATGTTTGCCAGCAGCAAGCGATTCCGCGCATGGACCCGCACGCTGTCGGTCAAAGGCAGAAGAAGCTGGTTTGTGGCTGGACAAGTGCTTGCGGTTGCCGCCTGCGCCACGGCCATTATTCCATACCGCCAGGATATGAACGAATTCCAGCAAGCGAAAAACATGGGGATTCTGAACTACGAACTTTATGCGACGTTTGCTCCTTCCAAAGACCTGCCGATCAACGCGGAGGAAGTCACGCCGGCCATGGTCGAGCGGGAAAAGGGAAGCGCTCAGCCGGCACAGCCGGCCTATTGGGAAGCTGCCAAAGGGAAAAACGTTATTGTCATTCAGCTTGAAGCATTTCAGAATTTCCTTATTAACCTGAAAATCGACGGCAAAGAAATTACGCCGAATATGAATAAGCTGGCAGCGGATCATTTCTACTTCCCGCATTTCTTCCAGCAAGTGGGTCAAGGCAATACGGCTGATGCCGAGTTTGTCGTGAACACATCGCTTTACGTACCGCCTAACGGCGCAGCTTCCGAGGTGTATGCGGGCAAGGAGCTGCCTAGCATGCCGAAGGCCTTTGCCGCTAGCGGCTACCAGACAGCGACCTTCCATACGAACAACATCATGTTCTGGAACCGCAACCAGCTGTATAAGGCGCTTGGCTGGGGCAAATATTATGATGACCGGTTCTTTGGCAAAGAGGATCCCGTTGCTTTTGGTGCTTCCGACGAAGTTCTGTACGCCAAAACATCCGATGAGCTTGCGCGCATGCAGCAGACCGGCCAGCCGTTCTATGTTCAACTGATTTCCATGTCCGGCCATCATCCGTTCCGTATTCCGGAAAGCAAGTACAAGATGGAGCTGCCGGACCGTTATAAAAATACGCTGGTCGGCGATTATATTGAAGCCCAGAACTACGCGGATTACGCGCTTGGCCAATTGATCGACGAGCTGAAGAAAAACGGCGTCTGGGATAACAGCGTAATCGTCTTGTACGGCGATCATCAAGGACTGCCGATTTACTCCCTGAACAACAACGAGAAGAAGCTGATGAAGGAAATCTACGGCCGCGACTATACGCTGCCGGATATGATGAATATCCCGCTGATTATGTCCGTGCCTAACCAAACTCCGCAGGTCTTCACTCAGGTTGGCGGACAATCGGATATTTTCCCGACCATCTCTAACTTGATTGGCGTCTCGCTTAAAGATCAGGTTCACTTCGGACAGGATCTGCTGAATCATGCAAGCAACATTCTGCCTGAACGTTATTACCTGCCTTCCGGCTCGTTTATCACCGATAAAGGCGCGTTTGTGCCCGGCTCCGGTTATGCGGACGGCATTACTTATCCGATTGCGGGCGGCCCGGTAACGACTCCGCTTGAGTCCCAGGATACCTATACAAGAGCACACCGGCTAATCAGCATGTCGGATGAATATGTCGCATCTCTGCCGGAGTGGAACAAGAAAGTTACGCCGGCGGATGATACGAAGCAAGTTGCATCGGTAAAATAAATGGTTGGACACAAAAATAGCGAAGCAGGAATTATTCCTGCCTCGCTATTTTTTATTCCCTATTACATCAGATTAACCTCGCGGATCTTCTCGATCGGAATCTTCGGCTTGCGGTCTGCCGTAAGCAGTCCGTTCACTTCCTGCTGCACATCCGTAATTTGCGTATAGCAGTAGCCAACGATATAATCCCTGTCCTTGATCGCCTGATGGATATTGCGGAAGCGGTTCAAGAACGCATCATCCGACGCAACCTGGTTGCCATAGCCCCAGCCCGCCTCCGTCTGGAAGGCGATGCCGCCAAACTCGCTGACGATGACCGGCTGCCCTTGATATTCGTAGCCATCCGCAAAAGCGTATTTCCAATGGTTAAACGAGATCTCATTGTTCAGGATTTTGTCCTTGTTGCTATAACGCTTCTCGAACTCTTCCTTTGTCTCCACGTAGTCGTGAAGAGTCAGAATATCGGAAACGGTATGCTCCCAGCCGTCATTCGTAATAACCGGACGGTAAGGATCGAAGCTTTTGGTCAAATGATAGATCGCTTCGGTAAATTTCTGCTGCTTCTTGTCCTTCTTGATGTTCATGACACCCCAGGATTCGTTGAACGGAACCCAGGTAATGATGGACGGGTGATTGTATTGCTGGCGCACAACCTCCATCCACTCTTTCGTGAACTTATGAACGGCGTTGTCGTTAAATTCAAAGGTAGCGGCCATCTCCGACCAGACGAGCAGACCTTTCACGTCGCACCAGTACAGGAAACGCGCATCCTCCACCTTCATATGCTTGCGGACACCGTTGTAGCCCATCGCCAGAATATGATCAATATCTTCAATCAGAGCTTCCTCCGACGGCGGAGTCAGATGACTATCCGGCCAGTAGCCTTGATCCAGAATAAGCCGTTGATAGACCGGCGCGTTGTTGAGCAGGACGCGGCCCTTCTCGATCGAAATTTTTCGCATGCCGAAGTACGAATAGACATGGTCCAGCTTGGTGTCGCCCTTATACAATATAAATTCCACGTCATACAGGTTCGGATGGTGCGGCGACCACATGCTATGCTTCCATGGGCCGTTCGCTTCGTGAACAAGATCGGCATCCAGCTGAAGCCAAGGACGGTCTACCGTCAGGCTCATCTGCTTCACCTGTTTGCCCTTCAAGCTAATGACGGTCTCCAGGCGGATATCCGAGGCCGTGAAATCTCCTTCTACCTGATATTCAAAACGAACGGTGCGGTTGTCGATATCCGGCGTCATCTTGACGGAATCCACGCGCACGGGGGCGACAAACTCCATCCATACCGACTGCCAGATCCCCGTCGTCTGGACGTAGAAGCATTCGAAATTATCCTTCACCCAGCGCTGCTTGCCGCGCGGCTGCGTTGCGTCTTTGCTGTCTTCCACCTTAACGGTCAGCTGATTCTCTCCGCCAATGGCGATATACGGCGTAATGTCAAAGGAAAAGGCCGCATAGCCGCCTTGATGGGAGCCGACATAGGTACCGTTCATCCATACCTTCGCAACATAGTCTACGGCCTGGAAATGCAGCAGCACTCTCGAGCCTTCTGCTTCGGCCGGAATATCCAGCGTACGGTTGTACCAGACATACGGATGATGGCTTTCGTCGCCAATGCCGCTTGCCTGCGTTTCGTAAGTAAAAGGCACGTTAATCTTCAAATCGCTGCTGAAAGCAGCCGGCAAATGCGTCTCGCCCGTATTCGCGTCGTCAAACGCAAAGTTCCATTCCCCGTTCAAATCGACCCATTGTTCGCGGACGAATTGCGGACGGGGGTAGTTTTTGATATACATTTTTGTTTTCATGCGTCTTTCCCTGCTCTCTGTTACGCCCATGTGCTGCGTTTGATTATGAATGAAATGAAAGTTATCGTTTCGTATTTACCGTTATATGGCTGAATTGCCAGTTGGAAGAGCTGGCCCGAAGTCCGATCCGTCCATGCAGGAAGGCATTCCGGTCCGTCCAGATCAGAACGGGCTGGTCATTGTCCCCGTCAAACACCTGGATGTTTGCACCCTTCAGCTTGATCCGTATCGGATGTGCTTTTCCATCCCCCAGCTCCAGCACGCCGGAGGCAAGCTCCTGATTCACTTCGTAGCTGATTTTCTTCAAGATGATTCTGCCGTTGCGGAAGGCAAGCTCATACCCGATAAAAGAATCGGCAACCTGATCGCGGAAGGATGATTCCATCGTTGTCCGCAGCAGAATGGATGCCTCGTCTTCCGCGGCTTCGGCCTGCGTTACGTCCACGCCAACCTCCATATCCGTCCAGCGGGTATCCCCGCCGAAAATCATCGAATTATCGCCAGCCAGCTGCAAACCTACGGTTCCGTTATCCTCCTGCCAATACCCAAAGGTCGAGTCCGGGTCGAAAGCAACCTGCTGCTCTCCTTCAGGCGCTGCCGCCTCTATGGCTTCAATGAACCGGATGTCCGGATTTCCTTTTCCTTTGGAGAGCGTAAGCCACTGCAGGCCCTGCTTCAACGGATACGTTCCGAGCGGAACCTTCATCCATTCCGAGGAATCGTCTTCGGTGACGAACTCTTCCGCCTTAAGCTTTACGGACCGCTTTATGCCGCCCGCTTCAACCTCAAGCGCAGAACCCGCCGAAGCATCCGATACCATCGCAGCCAGCATATAGTCCCCGTCCGAGCGGACGTATACCGGGAATGCAAGCTCCGAAGCCTTGCCGGTCAGTTCGGCCGAGAAGCTGCCGTCAGGCGTTCCTTCTTGATGAATAGTGACTTCATTATTGCCTGACGCTGCCGCGTGTACGGCTTCCATCGTTCCGGGCACCTGCTTAATTATTTTGTTGTCGCTGCTGCCGCCCGCTTCATTCGAGAATGCCGTGTACAGCAGCTCCGGCTTCAAGCCGCCCGTCCAGGCGTAACCGATTTGTCCGGCTTTTGCCGCGAGCTCCGCATTATCGATGAGCAGAAGCCCGTCCCAGTATACTCTTGTTCCGCTCTGGTCCGCTTCCACCCGAACGGTATGCAGCTTGGAGAAATCCATGCCATCAGGCAAAGAAGCCTTCTGCACCTCTTTATCCGCCGCCGCATCCCTTAACGAGATGGAGCGGTCAGCCGGATTGATCCGGATGCTGCGGTAGTCGTCCGCGCTCGCATAGGAGAAGACGGTCTCCAATTCACCGCTTTCGCTGCCCAGGACAACGTTGTATTCTGCCGTAAAACGGTCCCCCGTCGGCATCGTAGTCACCCAGGCTGCATCGGCCCCGGAAATTTCGGCCGGTTGCCATTTATCCGAGCTTGGACTGCCGCCAAGCGGATCGCGGAACGCCGGAAGCGCGGGAGCCGGAACCGGTGAATCATGCGTTGGGCCAAGCACGGACATTTTATCCCCGTTAAACGTCAGGCGGTCCATGTTAAGCTTCCTTACCGGAGGTCCTTCGGCCGAGCTGCCAACCAAATTGTGATAAACGATATAATAGGAGTCCATATCCGGGCCAAGCACCGTTGCGCTGTGCCCAAGTCCGTTAAAAGCTTTGTCCGTCGAGATAAGGATCGGATTATTGTCGGGAATCGTATAAAGGCCGATTGGCGACTCATGCCCTACCGCGTAATTAACGCGATAACCCTTGGAGAAAACATGATTGCCGGTATACGTAATGAAATATCTGCCGCCCCGCTTAATAATCATTGAGCCTTCCGTCCAATGCCCCAATGACGTGTTCAGCTTATCGCCTGCTTCGATCGTATAAGGATCACTCATGCTGCTTGCCATAATGCCGCCGGATTCCGCATGGGTGAAATACCATTTGGCATCATCGTCGATAAAGACGGAGCCGTCAATCGTCAGGCCGAGATTATCGGTTTTTACCTTGAACGGCCCTGTGGGACTGTCGCTTTGCAGCACGTAATGCCCTTTGCCCGCAGGAGACGTATACATATAGAAGGAACCGTTCCAATACACCACTTCCGGCGCATAAGCGCCTTCGCTTACCGGCTCCTCCGTTACCAGACCTTCGTAGCTCCAATGGACCAGATCGTCGGAGCTCCATGCTTTTATGCCGACCCGCCAGTCCTTCGTGCTGCAGTACAAATAATATTTGCCGTTGTAGCGCAGCACGTAAGGATCGCCGATGCCGTAATCTTCCCATTCCTGGCCCAGCGTCATCGGATTCTGATAAGTCCGATCCATCGCAATGGCCTCTCTTGATTGACCCTGCTCATCCTGCTTCTGTGTAAGCAACCATATCCCTCCTCCGCCTGCTGCGAGTACGACCGCGATGCCAATGCCGATCAAGGATCGTTTCATTTGCCATCCGCCCATGCCGTTTACCCCTTAATACCGCTGATTGCCATCGATTCAATGAAGTAACGCTGCGCCATAAAGAACACGATGACAACCGGTACAAGCGCAACAATCGACGCCGCCATCAGAGACGGGTAGTTTGACGTGGAAATATAGTTGGACTGCATGCTTGCGATAAGAACTTGAATCGTTTGGCGTTCAGGCGTATGCAGGTAAATCAGAGGACCCATAAAGTCGTTCCAGATATGCATAAAGCCAAGCGCCGCTTGCGCGGCAACCGCCGGCTTCGCAATCGGAAGCGCTACGGTTGTGAAGGTGCGGAAATAACCGCAGCCGTCGATCTTGGCCGCATCGATCAGATCGTTCGGAATGGAGCCCTGCATAAATTGCCGGAAGAAAAAGATCGTGACGATATTGCCGAATAAGCCGGGTACAATCAGCGGGGCAAGCGTATCCACCCAGCCCAGCTCGGAGAAACCGATATACTGCGGAATCATCACAACCGAGTAAGGAATCATCATCGTGCCAAGCAGCGCCATAAAGATCCCTTCTTTAAACGGAAAATCGAATTTCGAGAACGAGTAAGCCGCCATTGCGGCGACGAACAAGCCAACCGTCAGCACGCAAACCACAACAATGGCGCTGTTCATAAAGCCGTATAACAACGGCGCCTTCGACCAGACATCCTTATAGTTGAGCCAGGTTAACGGATCGGGAATCCATTGCGGCGGCACGTCGAACACATGCTGCTGCGTCTTTAACGAAGTCGACACTGTCCATACGAGCGGGCCCAGCATAATAACGGATCCCGCAAGCAGCAGCACGAAAATGACGGTATTGATAAGACGGCGTTGATTAGCCATTTGCCAAGGGCCTCCTAATCCTGATACACCCACCGCTTGGACAAGCGGAATTGTACCAATGTAATGATAAATATAAGGATGCCAAGCACCTAGGCTACCGAGCTAGCGTAACCCATGTTGAAATATTTGAACGCTTCTTGGAAAATGTAGTACACGATTGTCGCGCCGCTGTATTCCGGACCGCCGTCCGCTGCCAGTATGTACATTTGGCTGAAGGACTGGAAGGTTCCGATAATGCCCATAACGACAACATAGAAGTGAATCGGCGACAAAAGCGGAAGCGTAATATGCCTGAATTGATGCCAACGGGAAGCCCCGTCAACTTCTGCTGCCTCGTAATAGGTAGAAGAAATGCCTTGAAGTCCGGCCAGATACAACACCATCGTGCCGCCAACGCCGCCCCATAATCCCATAATAATGAAGGAAGGTTTCACCCAATTCGGATCGCCCAGCCAGTTTGGCCCCTGCGTCCCGAAGACTTTCCATATAAACTCGTTAACCAAGCCGTAATCATAGTTCAGCATCCACTGCCACAAGAGAGAAACCGCGATAATCGGGGAGATGACAGGGATATAGTAGATCGTCCGGAAAATCGAGATGCCTGAAAGCTTGCGGTTCATCATGATGGCAAGAATCATCGAGAAGATCATGCCAAGCGGAATGCCAAGAAGCAGGAAAAAGGTATTGTAGAGAGACTTATAAAATTTCTCGTCATTAAACATGTAATGAAAATTATCGAAGCCGACAATTTTCGAAGGGGTTAGCATATCCCAGGTCATAAAGCTGAGACCAAACGAGGTTAAGAGCGGCGCCAGCCCAAAGATCAGAAATCCAAGCACGGGCGGCGTGACAAATATTAGCGACCAGATGATTTCCTTGCGCCGGTATCCGGGTATCGTTGTCTTCATTAATAATCCTCCCTGGCCGAAGGTAAGAGGGGCAAAGACATCGCTTCAGGCGATTGTCTTTCCCCCGCGTACTCCAGCAAGTTCAACCTTCTTACTTGTTGCCTTCGTCGTACAGTTTTTGAAGCTTCGGCTGCTCCGCCTTCACGAAGTCAGCCGCGCTTTGCTTGCCGGTCCAGACCACGCTTGCGTCCTGCCAGAACGTATCCAGCCATTTCGTGTTTTTCGAGCTGTTTTCAATTGGAGGACGGCCGTAATCGGAGATAATATCAAGGAATACTTGGCGGCTCTCCGGTTTTTTGTCCATTTGCATAAATTCGCCTTTAGCCATATCCATCAGGTTCGGAACCGCTTGGCCGAGCTGATAGTTTTGTCTTTGCGAGTCTTGGTCAAGGCTGAGGTAGGCTGCAAGACGGAAGGCATCGTCAGGGAACTCGGTTTTTGCCGATACGACGAAACCAAGCGATCCAAGCCAAGTTGCGGTTTTGCCCGTGTTCGGGCTAGCCGGCCATGCCGCGATATCCCAGTTGAACGGCAGCTTCCAGAAGCCCGGCTGATCCCATGGACCCATCGGGAACATCGCCACTTTGCCCGCTACGAAACGCGAATAACCGTTTTGCGCTTTTTCATCATCCTTGGAAGGACTTACTTTGTTAACAAGGCTAAGGTCCGCTACAAATTGCATGGCTTGCGCAAACTCAGGAGTATCAATCGTGATCTTGCCATTGCCGTCTGTCCAGTCTCCTCCGTTTGCCCATACGGCGGATTCGGTGGAGTATGCTGCTACGCCAAAGGTATCGATCTTGCCGCGTTCATTAGCAACCGTCAACTTCTTCGCGTCGGCAATCATATCGTCCCACGTGTATTCGCCGGCTTTTGCGCTAGGATAAGGAAGACCGGCTTTGTCGAACAGATCTTTGTTGTAAGCAAGCGCCCAAGGGCCAACGTCTTTCGGCAGACCGTAGATATCGCCTTTGCCGGAAGTTGTACCGTCATAACGGTAACGATCCAGCGCTGCCGGCCATACGTTGCTTTGATCAACCAGGCTGCTCGAATCCAGCATGGATTGCAGGTTCATCAGTACGCCGCTGCTTACGAGCTTGTTGAAGTTCGCCCCGCCTGCGTAGAACACATCCGGCGTTTTTTTAGCTGCGATCAGGGTATCAAGCTTTTGGTAATACTCGCCTGGAGGTACAACCGTGTATTTTACCTTTTTGTTCGGATACTTCTTCATATAAGCATCGATCAGCTTTTGGAAGACGGCTTTCTCCGTATCTCCGCCCCAGCCCATAAATTCGATGTCGGATTTCGCGTCGGCTCCGGTATCCGTACCTTCTGCCGCTGCTCCCGTATTCGATGATTCCTGTGCTGCCGCATTGCCGTTGTTCTTGCCATTATTCGAGCTTTCCTTGCTGCCGCCGTTATTGGAGCTGCAGCCTGCCAGTACGATAATGAGACAAAGCATTGCAGCCATCCAAACTTTACCGCTTCTCCATTTCGCCATCTGTTACTTCCCCCTTCATAATGAATGAACGATATGATTTCCTGCCCTGTAAACAAATAAGTCATGACCCTTATGTACCGTTCAAACGGCCCCCGCTAGCGTTCCTTCCATAGGCTCGTATATACCGACACATTTTTTAATTTGTTTCAACTTATTTGTTTATAAACAAAATATACATGCGTTAAATCACTATGTCAACGCTTTCTTTCAATAAAATTGTATCATTCAATAAAAAAGTTCCAGATGCCTTTGTGGTAACAAAACATCTGGAACAATTGGACGTTATTCGTATTGCATCCGCATAATAATCCCTTGCGCGTAATCGCCAAACGATTTGCCAAACAAATTCATGCCGCCCTGATGCTTGGCGTCGGGCTTTAATCCGATCCGGAATGTGATAAACGGCTTCTGATCCAGCTGCAGATCCCGAAGCGTTGTCGAGGAGCTTTTCTCATTATCGATGGTGCTGCGGCTTTCTTCGATTGCCCAGGTTTTGAGCAGCCCGTGCTGGGTGCTGGAGTCATTCCACCAAGGCGGATTGAGCTTGCCCCTGTGATCTCCGAAATCGCCTGGCGAAATCCAGGAGCCTATCTCCATGTCATTCACCCATACCGTAATTTCGGAAGGCCAGTCGTTATTGTAGTTCGGCGCTTCCGAGCATAGTTCAAGAGAGAATTCGAGCGATTTCACCTTTGCGCCGGCCGGCAGCTTCTTCGGGAACCGGTATTCTATCCAGCCCTTGCGGAACCAGATAATCTCGGCCGTCCGGCTGTCCGGATGATAGAAGTTTTCCGGCTCGTCCTCAATAAAGAGCATGCCGGTCGTATTCGCCATCCCGCAGGTTGGCTGGATGTCGAAGTTAATGAAATGGCCGATCGGCATTTCGACTTCAACGGCCTTGCTTGTGTTCTGGTAGTAAGCGATCGGATTAAGTATCATGCGCACATCGTCGAAATTCCGGCTGCACACCTTCATGGCCCCGCGCGATGCCGGCTGAAGCTCGGTCAGAATAAGCTCGGCCTCCTCGAGCACCTTCACGTTGGTAGCCGCCGTGGAGACCGGAATATCAAGCGCTTCCGCAATTTCGATAATGTTCAGGTTTGGCTTGGCAAGCAGCAGCTTTATGATGCCGATTCTGGTATGTGTACTAAGAGCATGCGCAACCTTTACGAGACGATCGGGCTCGTCTATCGTTAATTCCAACAACGCAAAGTCCCTTCTTCCCCTATATCGATTATGTTTCTTACAAACAGATTAGCGCCATTTGAAATTTTTGTCTAGTTTATTTGTAACAAAATATAATTTTGTTTTTAATTACAGTTTTTTTGAATGATTATGAAGACATGAAAATCTTTCATAAGCAGCATCATAATCCTTCATTTTATTTATCCGGCAATTAATAGTATAGTCTAATCCATACAACAGCTTTTCTAAAGGAGCCAAGTAAGGATGACAAATGAAGCAGCCGGGTCTTATTATGCGGTTATTTTTTCAAGTCAACGGACAGAAGGGGATCATGGATACGGCGTGATGGCCGACAAAATGGAGGAGCTTGCCGCAAAGCAGCCCGGATTCATATCCGTGGAAAGCGTTAGGGATGCCTCGGGAGCAGGCATTACGATTTCCTATTGGGAAAGCCTTGATGCGATTCGTAACTGGAAGCAGAACCAATTGCATCAGGCTGCTCAGGAGAAAGGCAAACAGGCCTGGTATGAGAGCTACAACGTTAAAATCTGTAAAGTTGAACGGGCCTATTCCTACCCGGCAGCCGGTCATTCATGACGGCTGCCTTCTCTTAGTAGTCTCTTTTATTCCCCTTTTTCACGTAGTCCCACTCGACCTCTATATTTTTTCTTACCCTTTGCAGCAGCCGAAAAAGCGTCTCCGCTTCCTCCTCCGTTATTCCCGCCAATGCTACAGAGTTCGAATGATCCCCTTCCCGCTTCAAAAAAGGATAAGCCAGCTTGCCTTTCTCCGTTGTAAACAGCCTTTTGATCTTCTTGTTTGATTCATCGTCTTTCTTCTCGATAAAGCCTTGGAGCTCAAGCTTTTGGATCGCGCGCGCTGCCGTTGTCCGGTCCACCTTGATCATTTCCGCCAGCTTCTCTTGAATAATTCCCGGGTGTTCATAAATGCGAACCAGATACAGGTATTGCCCCTTGGTAAGCTCAAGCTCCTTGAACTCGATATTGCTTATCGAATCCAATGCCCTCGCGATCATGCCAACCTCACGAAGTATCTCCCTCATGTCGTTACCTGCCTGTCAGTCAAATTTTATTGCATTTACAACAATAATATATTTATATATACTGCATTTATCGCTGTTATTCATTATGACGATTTCCGGCATAAAAATAAATCCATAAAGTAAAGGACGGGAGTTTATGAATCCAATCAAGATTGCAACGTCCGAGGAGCTCGAAAGCGCATTTTCGATTAGAAAGAATGTGTTTGTTGAGGAACAAGGAGTACCTCTTGCCGATGAATTTGACGAATTTGACCTGCTGGACGGAAAATGCGAGCATATTCTGGCTTATTACGATGGGGAAGCGGTCGGCACGGGAAGGATCCGCACGGTCGAAGGAATGGGCAAGCTAGAGCGCATTTGTATACTGGAGCCATACCGCAAATTCGGGATTGGCAGACAAATCATTGCCGCATTGGAAGAAATCGCGCTTGAGCAGGGACTGCCTAAGGTTAAATTGCACGGACAAACGCATGCAAAAGGATTCTATGAGAAGCTTGGCTATGAGGTAGCATCGGCTGAATTCATGGAGGATGGCATCCCTCATGTTCTCATGACAAAGTCAATGAAATGAAGAATATTGGCGCTGGGATAATGATTTATGGTTTGTAATTTCTCGCAAGATTCTTATTCCAAATTTGCGCCTCGACATAGGGGATTGTACCCTCGGGGTGCATAAGCTCGATATTATTCATTAATTCGCGTGTCATCAGTCTTTTTATTTCCGTCAGCGTGAAGACATGCCCATGATAATCGGGTTGATAGTAGGCTTCGGGTCTATCTCTCGCTATCCAAAAGGAAACCATGCTGTCCGGAAACGTGAAGCTGATATCGCTATCATCAAATATGGATAGAGGAATTTGAACCTTCTCGACGGCTAAACCATTGGCTGATGAATAATCCTCTATCCAGGCTGCAGTGCCAAGCACGGAGTATATAGGATATTTATCTTTTGGTTTTCCGCCCTTTTGGATAAAGCTTTCCCTTAACCAGTTTTCGGTCTCTGTCCGGTTCTCCCAATATTGAACAGGCTCCTTGAATCTTTCGAAAAATGGAGTATCATCGCACATTTCCTCCATCACTTTTAAAGCTTCCGCCTTAGACAGCGCAGACAAGCTTCTAAAAGGCACGGAATGGTAATAGTGGGTTATGTGATCGAATAGCATTCCATCTATCCCTCCTACAATAGGTTTGAGGTTTTTGTTCCCTTTACACTCGCCGCTCGCTACTGCAAATTGTTTCGGCAATCTCAATCACACGGTTTTTATCAATCCCGTTCGCAGCACGAACATACGAAACCTATATTATTATCCAAAATGATGCTGTCCTTTCATTAGCATAGTTAAGTCCCAATTTCCATAATAAAGCAATTTATTGCAGCCAGCAATTAGAATCGGAATCGTGTTCACCTCCGGAAAAATATCTATTGTGCCCTTACCCGCTGTACATATAGTAAAGTTATTCATACTCGTTTATTTGTATCGCTAAAACAACAAGCCGTTTAGAGGTGACCCAATGAGCAAATGGCAAGCAAGCTGGATTACGGATCCCGAATTTACGGATCTTCACCTCCATGCTGCACACAAGGAAAATGCCGCTTTTACCGATGGAGAGTATTCCCACCAGCAGCATCTGATGAACCGGGCTTATAACAGCGGAGACTTACGCATGGGCGTTATAGCGGAACTGTACGGGGATCGCAATCTGCTTCTCTCAACCGACAATACCTGGAGGTTCCATCGCGCCGGCCAGTTCCTATCCTCCGATAAGACCGGTTACGATACAATAGACGCTCCTCCTGGCGTGAGGCTTGTAAAACAACCTAAAAATGCAGCCCATCGGAGTAACGATCGGCTGCATTTTCTTTGGTACTAGCCCGCTAGATTAACCCTCTCTCCACATGCCATACACATTTTTGCTTGCGGTGTGCGCAACGGCTTACTGCATTGGGGGCAGGGTTTCCCGTATATGGAGATTCTATGGTGCATGATGGCATTGTCACCACGAGCTTAAAGGATTCATTAATAGGACTGTCGATCCAAACACTGCTTCTCGACATTCTATATTTTCGCACACGGTCAAAACATTTTTTAGAGATTGCATTTTCATAGCAGTACCACCCGGGAAGATTAATGTCCATAACCGTACTTCTATTCCATCTTGTCTCTATTCGTTTGAATATGGAGCAGAGCATCAAGCTTCTCTATAATCAGCTTCTCATTCTCCAATTGCTTCTTCATCTTCCCGTCAATATTAAGCACGGCCAGCAGAATAATAACGAATGCAATGATCAAAAAAATCCCCATAACATTTCCTCCACCATCGATTGCTAGTTTTTGTAAATATTATCCTTATTCGTATGAAAGTTTTAACGCATAAGGATCGCCGAAGTTGCGCATTGCCACGCTAACGAAACTACAGAGCCTTAGAATGCGAAAAACATCCTCTCGCCAGTTTTAACGAAACTATATATCGCTATTTGGCACTTTGACGGTCAAATTGCACCAATACACCGTCAATAACGATATGTAGTTTCGTTAGAATTACAAAGTCCTCGTTTTGGAGCGAATAGCGTTATGTAGTTTCGTTAGCAGTCAGACGGATCAGGTTATTCGGCAATAGGAGAGTCGACGACAGGCGAGTCTGCGATAGGAGAGTCGACGAGAGGAGAGTCGACGACAGGTTATTCGGCAATAGACGAGTAAGCGAACGGTCGAGCAACGTGAAGGCGAACAAGTGTGCAGAAATCGGCAACCAGACGATCACGGGGTTGGGCGATTAAGCGAGCAGCCTGACATACGCAGACAAAAAAAGCTGCCCCTCATCATCCCACGGATGACGAGAGGCAGCCCCTCGCGCTTACGCTATTAGCCTTAGCCCTTTATAACATAAAGCCGGCTGGATTCCTCGAAAATCTCTCCCGCAGCCAAGCTGAGAAGGCCGATTTCATCGGCCGGCAGATCCACATTGGGAGCGTTCACCAGGTTAATCTGCGGCTCTGGGCAGAAGAAGCCTTCCGTCGCGTTGTTATTCCAGATCATCCACTGCTTGTAGGAGGTGCCTACATCATAAACAAGCTTGATGCCCGCTTTTGTATCGGTCAGCTCCATCCGGTTGCGTCCGTTCTGCGGGCGAGCCGTATAGTGGTTATCCATCGCTTCGAAGAACGGATATACGCCGCTGTCGCGCATAAGCTGCTCTTCTTCCTTCAGAACCTGATACTGCTTCGTTGGCAGCATCCGCTCGTTCAGCTCCCAACGCTCGCCAAGCGTCATATGGATGCGGTAATCCTTAGCCTCTCCGCCCGGCACGAACGGCGCGTTCACCGACGTATGGAAAGCGAGCAGGCAAGGCATTACCTCTTCGCCGTCATTGCGGACCGTAACCTGCTGCAGCAGGCCATTCTCGCTTAATGAATAACGGAGGCGGATCGTATAGTTGAACGGGAAGCTCGCATAGGAAGGATGGTTCTCATTGACCTGAACCGATACGACCACATAGCTCTCCGTTTTGTTAACGCCGAAATCTTCTACCTGCCATGGCGTCTGATAAAGAAAACCGTGAAGATGGTTGCCCGTAGCCGGTTCATTGACTTCAAATTGATGAACTTTCCCCTCCCACGGGAATTTGCCGTCCTCATAGCGGTTCGGCGGGAACAACACGGGAATGCCATGGATCATCGGTCTTGCCTTGAAGCTCTCCATCTCCTCGGGCGTTGGTTCATGCAGGAAGCGGTATTCCTTTTCCACATCCCGAAAAGCAATCAGGTTGCCGCCAATCTCAGGAAGAAGAGCAGCCTCAAATTGGCCGTAACGCAGCCAAATCGCGCGTTCGCCGTGAAATAATCCTTCGTTTGCTTGATTTACCGTCATTCTTCTTACACCTCGTCTGTTAGTTTCCTTCTTATCGCGTTCTCGCTGTCTTACGTTCGCCGATTAACGGGAATTCGCCTATCCGAAGCTTTGCTCCCCCATACGGAACAAGCACAAGCTCGGTGATCGGCTGATCATCTGTATTCGGTGCGATTGGCGGAGTTCCTGCATTATTGCCCTCCATTTTCCAATCCGGCACCAGCTGACCCAACACCCCGAGCTTAACAGGAGACTCTAAAGCCAGGAAAGGCTGGTACGGAATTTCCTCGCTGCTCGTGACCACTTTGAATGTCGTATCCGCAAGCAAGCCGTATTTCCAAGGGGAAGCCGGATACAGCTCATAATCATGGAACCGTTCGCGCTTCCGCAGAAGCTGCCAGCTCTCTTCCACGGGAAGGGCATACACAAGAGGGCCGCGTTCCACGCTTACGGCATACAAATTGCGGGAGACGGTTTTCGGCTCCATCGGCAGCGACAGCTCAATGCGGTCCCCCGTCTGCCATTCGCGGTGAATGGCCGCATAACCTTGCTTGATTTCAAGCGCAGCGGCGGTGCCATTTACTGTAATGACCGGCGCTTCGCACCAGCCCGGAATACGCAGCCTTAACGCAAAGCTGGCCGGACGCTCCAGCTGAAGCTCTACCTTTACCCGCTCCCGGAACGGATACTCCCCGGATACGCGAAGCTCGGCCTTCACGCCGCCCGCGACATCCGTACGGACAAAACAAGGAGCATAAGAAGCGGCAGCTAGTCCGCCCTCATTATCATTCATCCACAAATGGGAAACCAGCTTAGGCCAGCCCTGGTGCATGTTAGCCGTGCAGCAGCCGAAATTCGGCTCCAGGCCAAAGACGTTGGCATAAGGACCGTTGCTCCAGGCACGCGGAGCTACGTTGCAAATAATCTGATTTACCTGCTGATCGTATTGATGGGAAGTCCAATCTGCCGAAATGGCGGCAGGCAAAGCGTTAAAGGCTACCTTTTCCAATACGTCGGCAAATTTGCCGTCCCCGAAAATCCGCGTCAGCTGCTCCAGCGTGAACATGTATTCCACTACCGCGCATAATTCCACGCCTTGGCTTGGATGCGTGCCCGACAGCCATTCGTCGCCGGAGAACATGCCATGCGCCTGACCGTGATAAGTCATCAGGCTTTCGATTCCGCGGTACACCGCCTCCAGCTCATGGCTGTCCTCGGTCAGCTCGTAGAGCACGCCCGGCGTCTTGAGTCCCATCGCCACATTAACGACATGCGTTCTCCAATCCCACTGCTCAACCTTCCGCCAGAACGGAAAATCGTAAAAGATATCGGTCCAATCCGTTGTCTGCTCCTTCACGATGGAAGCCAGCTTCAGCAGTTCTTCCTTGCCGGTGCGCTTATACAGCCAGATGAGGCAGAGAAGCAGCTCCGCTCCGCGCGCTTTGGCCCATCCCTGCAGCGGCTGCTCCTCAATCTTCCCGGCTACGTAATCCGCGAATTTCGTCAGGAACGGAATAACCCGCGCATCGCCGGTCGCTTCCTCGTATTGCGTAAAGACCTTGAGCATGATCATGTAATGCCACCAATCCTGCTCCTTGCTTACGTCATTATTGACCGTCTCGATTCGCGCCGGCCCGAACATGCCGCTCTTCTGCTGGCTGTTCAGCGCCCATTCCACCCATCGGTTTGCCTTTGCGATCAATGTCTCATCGTTCAAAATATACGCAAGCGGCAGCAAGCCGTCCAAATAATACGGACCGCGCTCCCAGCTTTCGCCGTTGCCGCCAATCCATCCGTTATCCGGGCCAACGTCCGGCCAATGCTCCTCCAGATGTCCCGTTAATCCGTCCGCCTGAATCCGAAGCTGGTTGTACAGCCACCCCTCCGCTTGAATGCTGCCGAGCGGCAAAGCCTCAAAGATACTTTTCATGGTTAAGCTCCCTCCCATTCGTCTGCTTCGAATATACCATTAGACCGGCCTCGGGCTGGATAGACAATCGCAACTACTAATTGTCCGATTACAACTTAATAGATTCGGAGGTAAGTTTACGAAGCTCCCGTAATTACTTATACTGGACTCATTCCTGTTCAATCGGAGGATTCTGATAATGTTTCATTTTGAATGTCCGCCTATGCCCCACTTTGTTCAAATCGGGGAAGACACGTACCAGCCGGGCAGAAAGCATCCCGACCGCAGCAGCATCGGCGTATTCGACCTTCTGTTTGTGACCAGAGGATGTCTGTACCTGGCGGAGGAGGAGAACGAACTCACCTTGCCAGCCGGTCATTTCGGCATTTTGCGTCCGGACCTGGACCATCATACCGCCATCCCTTGCAGGGAAGAGACTCATTTCTACTGGCTGCATTTCCAGACGACCGGACAGTGGCATCCCGAGCCTTACGACAAAGAGCCCTTGCCGCCTGAGCAAGAGCCTCTTTATCCGCCTATCGAATACTTCTCCTTCTATCTGCCGCGCTCCGGCCCGGTCCAAAGCCTCGGAAGAGCAGAAGAGTTGTTCCGCGAGCTTCTTCACCTGTATGAGAATCCGGCCGGAAACTCCCGCTGGCAGGAGCAGCAGCTGTTCCACGCGATTCTCCTTAAGCTTCAGGAGGACAGCAAAGAAGAGACAACGCAAAGCTCCCATCTGCAGCTGGCCGAGGATGCAGCCCTCTATTTGCGCAAGCATTACCGCGACCCGCTGAGCTATAAGCGGATGGCGGAGGAGCTGCATTTTCACGCCAACTATATCGCCTTGTGCATGAAAAGAACGTTTGGCTGCACGCCGCTTGATTATGTGACCCAATACCGGATCGAACAGGCTAAAAGACTGCTTATTCATACGAACGATCCTGTTGGCGCAATTGCCGAGGATACCGGCTTTGGCTCCTTCCCGTATTTCGTTCGCTGCTTCCACAAACGTACCGGCAAGACGCCAAAGCAGTTCCGGATGCTGTACCGCCAGAGCAAGCCGCCTGCTTCTATCTAGGCGCGAGGAAGCCGTCTCTCTCCAGCTCCGCCATCGCCTCAAGAAGCATCAGGCCGCTTAGCTGGCCGCTTAGCTGAACTACCGGCTCCGGCTCTCCTGCCCAGGATAAGCTGAACAAGCCGGCTTCCGAGCGTCCCCGCTCCCATAAGGAGCCCGCATTATGCCGGATCAAATTAACCCATGGCAGCGACAAATCAGGCTGAATACGGATGAGGTTAACCAGATAACGGATCAGAATGCCTTTGAACAGGCCGCAGTCGTCGTTCCCCTCGCGCGGCAACATGCCCGTCTCCGGATCAACCAGCTCCTGGACGGTTGCCCCTGCCGTTCTCTGTGCATCAACGAGATAGCTTTCATCCCCCGTGCAGTGGTACAGCTCTATGCCGGCTCCGATAAAGACGCCCTGGCAATACGTATATTTCCAATCGTAATCGATCTTGCCGTCGCCCAGCCGGTTCATGCCGTCCCAGACAAAGCCGGTCTTCGGATCAACAAGCCGTTCCTTATTGAATTGGTAGATCCGCTTCGCCCATTCCAAGTCTTCTTCGCGGCGGTCCAACTGATAGAGGCGCGCAGCCAGAATGGAGGCCGGGGCATTCGCAGGCGTGTTTTTGTAGTCCAGCTGATCCTTCTTCCAAGCCATGCCGCCGCCCATATGATCGTTCCACGCCGTCTTGATATCTTCCCACAGCTCATGTGCGCCTTCCTTGTAGAACGACTTCCCCGTCGCACTATAGGCTCTCAGCAGCGCAAGCGCCATCCATTCCATATCATCGTAGTAGTTATGAAGCAGCGTATCGCCGTTCCATTTCTTTGCCCCGCGGAATGCCCGCTCCAGCAGAATCTCATCCTCTTCCGACTTTGTGCGCTCCAGGGAATCTACCAATACGTCTACCACATGCGCATGCCACCAATAAATCCAATGGTCATTGCAAGTGCCGTTGCAAGGCACCACCTGATCCATTACGCCGCGCTCTTTATTCCAGAACAGACGGCGAAAATCCTCCTGCGCGATTGCCGCGCGTTCTGCCCATTTTCCCTGTGCCGCCATCAGGACTGTACCTCCTCGGTTTGTGCCGTGCTTGTCAAACCGCGCTTCTCCAGCACAGCCAGCTGCTCCAGCAGCATAATGCCGCTAAGCTGCGTGCTTAACGTAACGCGCTCCTCCGGCTGAACGCTCCAGAAGGTACTGAACACCTTGCGCGCCGGATCGGCGCCACGCGTCCAGAGAGCCTGGCCCTGCTGCTCCAGCAGCGCCGACAGCTCTGCCCGCTCCTCCGATACGGAAGCCAGCTCGCCCAGATAGCGGATCAGAATGCCTTTGAACAAGCCGCCGTCTCCATCGCCTTCGTCCGGCCATAGACCGCCCTGAAGCAGCTCGTCAGCAGCTGCCTTCGCCGTACGATCCGCGTCCCGCAAATAAGCCGAGTCGCCCGTAATCCGGTACAGCTCTACCGCCGCGCCAATGTAGACGCCTTGGCAGTAAGTAAATTTCCAGTCCTTATCAATCGACCCGTCGCCGGTCCGGTTCATGCCGTCCCAGACAAAACCGCTCTCCGGATCCACGAGGCTTGCCTTCAGCCAATTGAAGATCTTGTGAGCCCACGCCAGATCCTCTTCCCGGCCAAACGCCTGATACAATCTTGCCGCCAAAATCACGGCAGGGGCGTTGGCAGGGGTATTCTTGTAATCGAGCTGCGGCTTCTGCCAAGCGATTCCGCCGCCCGCATGCTCATTCCATCCGGTTTGGATATCCTCCCACAAGAGAAGGGCCGCTCCTTTATATTTTTCTTCGCCCGTCGCTTGATAAGCCCGCAGCCAAGCGATGGCCATCCATTCCATGTCGTCGTACAGTTCATTTGGCCACGCGCCGCCGTTGCGGTTAAGGATCCCCTCATGGAACGCAGCCAGCCGCTCCCGGTAGAAGTCGCTTCCCGTCCGGTTCAGTCCATCCGCCAATGCATCCACCGCATGCGCCATCCACCAGTAATGAAAAATCGTATTGCAAGCGCCGTCGGGGCACGGAATTTCGATATCGTACATATTAATCGAAGGGTTCCAATATAACTGCTCCAATGCCT
Source organism: Paenibacillus sp. MMO-177 (assembly GCF_037147795.1). Classification (NCBI taxonomy): domain Bacteria; kingdom Bacillati; phylum Bacillota; class Bacilli; order Caryophanales; family Paenibacillaceae; genus Paenibacillus; species Paenibacillus sp. MMO-177. The sequence goes on from NZ_JBBCUR010000001.1 coordinate 698,338, forward strand.
GCTGCGCTTCTTCCGCTCTTGCTGCCCACACCATTGCTCTCACTCTCCCCGTATCCTCTGCCTACTGTAATTGTCCGTTTTTCTCCAATACGGCCATCTGCTCGAGCAGCATCATTCCGCTTAGTTCCGTGCTTAACTGCACGACGCCAGCCGGCGCTTCGGCCCATGAATTGCTGAATACCGCTTTGTCTTCCGCTTTGCCGTATTGCCATAAGCTGTTCGCGTTGGTCTGAAGCATGTCAATCCATTCTTTACGCTCCGGTCCATCCGGATCAGCGGCGATCAGTTCTCCCAAATAACGGATTAATACGCCTTTGAACAAGCCTCCGTCGCCGTCGCCTTCCGATGGAAGCATGCCGGTTGCCGGAGACAGGAACGCTTCCTTCAAATGAGCCGCCGTCCGGCGGGCATCCACCAGATAAGCCTTATCCTCCGTTGCCCTGAACAACTCCACGCCGGCCCCGATATAGACGCCTTGGCCATACGTGAAAATCCATTCCTTGTCGATATTGCCGTCGCCCGTCCGGTTGATTCCGTCCCATACGAGACCGGTATCCGGATCCACAAGCGTCTCTTTTTGCCAGTCGTAAATCTTTTTCGCCCAGGCCAAATCTTCCCCGTTATGGAAATGCCCGTACAGCTGTGCCGCCAAAATAGCCGCAGGAGCATTCGCCGGCGTATTCTTGTAATCGGTCTGCTCCTTGCGCCAAGCGATGCCGCCGCCCATTTCCTCGTTCCAGCCGCCTTTAATCTCTTCCCACAGTTCAAGCGCTGCCTTCTTATACTTCTCGTCCTTGGTAGCGTCATAGGCTCTCAGCCAGGCTAGCGCCATCCATTCCATATCATCGTAATAATCGTTGATCATCACGCCGGCATTGCGGTCAAGCAGACCTTGATACAGCTTGGCGATTTGCTCCGCGTACCGTTCATCGCCGCTGCGCTCATAGCCGTCGACCAGCACATCCACCGCATGCGCCAGCCACCAATAGTTAAACGGATCGGAGCATAGCTGAGCGATACATGGTGCGGCATTGTTGTAAAGCCCTCGCTTGTCGTCCCAGAAGGACTTTGTCAACTCAAGCTGCGCTTCTTCTGCCCGCTCCTGCCAAATGACGGAGGTTGCTGCCGTTTTATCCTTCCAGATCAATGACCAGACCAACGCGATGACGATAACTGCCGCAGCGCCGGCCAGCCATAAATACCGCTTGTTACGATTCAATGCGATCAGCCTTTCGTTCCCGTAAAGGCAATGCCCTGTACGAAATACTTCTGAAGCAGAAGGAACAAGACGAGAATCGGCAGGATCGCGATCAGCGCACCGGCCATCATGGGACCGAAATCGGTCTGATGGTTGAACGAGAACGCCTGCAGTCCCATCTGTATCGTTGCTTTTGCCGGATCATTCAAGACGATCATCGGCCACAGGAAGCTGTTCCAGCCCGCCTGGAAGGTAAAGATCGAAAGGGTTGCAAGCGCCGGCTTCGTCAGCGGCAAATAAATATTCCAGAAAATCCGGAACTCTCCGGCACCTTCGATCCGCGCCATCTCCATCATGTCGGAAGGCAGCGTCAGGAAGAACTGCCGCATGAAGAAGACCGCAAACGATCCGGACGCACCCGGCAGAATAATTCCCCAGAAGGAGTTCAGGAAGCCGTTACCCCCTGCCCCAAGGATGTCATTGCCGCCAATCAGCGGGAAATGCTTCAATACGTAGAAGCTTGGAATCATCGTTACGATGCCGGGAATCATCATCGCCGCCAGCAGGATGCGGAACAGCGGTTTATTCAGCTTGAAGTTCAGCTTGGCAAAGGCGTAGCCGCTGATAGACCCAAAGAACAGGTTGCATAATACGCCCGCTGCGGCCAGGATAAAGGAGTTTGCGAAATAACCGGCAAACGGCACGGTCGTAAACGCCGACCGGTAATGCTCTAACGTAAGCGTGGACGGAATCCACTTGATCGGCACCGAGAAGATCTCGTTGCTTGGTTTAAACGAAGTAATCAGACTCCAGAAAAACGGCAGAAACATGGCTGCCGCTATAACTATCGCAACCGCGTAGAACAACACGCCGACCAGAACCCTTTTGAGAGTATAAGAAGGCGGCTTGGGTGCGCGTACTGCAATGGATTTGACAATAGGCTGTGCCATTTGCGTGCCTCCTTACACAATCGGTTCCTCGGATTTATTGATGCGCATGTTAATGAAGGAAAAGATCAGAATCGCCACGGCCAGCACAAACGCTTGGGCGGAAGCATAACCCATCTTGAGCTGGTTGAAGCCCTGGTTATAAATGAGATATACCGGAGTTTTCGTCACGTTGCCCGGACCGCCCTGCGTCAAGACAAAGGCCTGGTCGAACAACTGCAGCGCCCCGATAATCGCCATCGTGCTGACAAGGAAGGTTGTTGGCCGAAGCTGCGGCCACGTAATATAGCGGAAACGCGCAAAAGCCGTCGCTCCGTCCAGCTTGGCGGATTCGTACAAGTAATCCGGTACGCCTTGCAGGCCGGCGATATAAATGATCATATTGGAGCCGACCGACTGCCACAACGTCACCATAATAATGGAGAACATCGCCGTCTCGGTCTGAGCGAGCCAAGCCGGACCGGTAATGCCCACGTAGTTAAGCAGGTTGTTCACCAGGCCGAACTCCGGATGGAGCAGCCAGATCCAGACGGTGGACGCCGCAACGGCGGAGGTTAAGGTCGGAAGATAATTCAACGTACGGAATAGCTTGACGCCGAACCGCTTGAAGTTCAGAAGCATGGCAAGCAATAAGGAAATGATGATGTTGAGCGGCACGAAAATAACGGAATAGAAGAATACGTTCTTAAACGTCGTCCAGAACAGATCATCCTCAAGCAGCTTCTTGTAGTTGTCGAGCTTAACGAATTCCATCCGGCTGACCACATCGTAGTTCGTAAAGCTTAAGTAGAGCGCCATGACGACCGGAATAATGGTAAAAGCGAAAAACAGCAGCATCGTTGGCGTAATAAACAGGTAGGCCATGCGGGCCTGATGCTGATTCAGCTTGCCCATTGAAGACATCAGCACTCCTCCCTCCTTCGTAGTAAATCCCGTTTGGCCTGCCGGAATAGATAAAGGGAGGTCTCCCTCCCTTTATCAACCGGTCGGTTCCACCGGGAGACCTTCAATTATTTCACGTCTTCGTTGTCCGCGAGCTGCTGGTCTCCCCGCTGCTGCGCTTTCTTGAGCGTATCCTCCGCGTTTTGCTTCTTCTGCTGGTACAGCTGCAGGTTAGGAATAAGCGCTTCGGTCTCCATGACGGAGTAGCCAGGGTGAGCCGGACGAGTCTTCGCGAATTCGAGCGTATCGAGGAATGGCTGCCAGAGCGGATCTTCCTTGAAGAACGGATCGTCAAGCGCCGGCTTGTAGCCAGGAATGTTCAAGCTTGTTTTCGCCCATAGAAGCGCGTTGTCTTTGTTTGCCGTCCACCACTTGATGAATTCCCACGCCGCTTCCTGATTTTTCGAGGCTTCCGGAATAACGAGGCCAAAGCCTCCCATCACGCCGCCTTTGTCTCCGTTAGGCCCTGCAGGAGGAGGCACAACCCCGAAGTCCAGATCCTTGCCGTATTTCTTGTACGTGCTCAGCATCCAAGGACCGTTGTAAGTCATCGCTACCTTGCCGGTTGCGAAAGCGTCGGTTCCTTCGCCAAGGCCTTGCTCGAAGCCAACCTTATACACTTTGTCCTGGTTCAGCATGCGGTCCCAGAACGCAAGCACGGACAAGCCTTTTTCGTTGTTGAAGTTCGTTTTCTTGCCATCGTCGGTCAGCATCGAGCCGCCTGCCTGTTGAAGATACATATTAAAAAGTCCGTTGTCGGCAAGCGAGAAGCCTGCTACTTCAAGCTTGCTTCCGTTCCATTTGGTTGTCTTGATCGCCGCCTGCTCAAGCTCATCCCAAGTTGTAGGCGGCTGCGTTACGCCTGCGTCGGCCAGAAGTTTTTTGTTATAGAAAAGCGCGCGGGCGTCAACGGTTAAAGGAAGGCCGTACAGCTTGTCGCCATAAGACAATTCTTTCAGCGCTTCGCCGTAGAAATCGTCCTTGTTCAAGCCGTCTTTCGTCATGAAATCATCGATCGGGTGAAGCACGTTTTTCGGCGCGTACAGCGGCGTACGCCATCTGTCCCAGAGCAGCACGTCAGGTGCGCCGCCGGATGTGGCGGCCGTCAGGAACTTCGTAATCAGATCCTGCTGCAGCACATATTTTACGTGAACCTTGTCCTGCGACTTGTTGAAAGCATCAACCATTGTCTGGAATTGCTTCTGTCCGTCACCGGCCCAGTCGCCCCAGAACGTCAGCTCTACGGCTTTGCCGCCGCCGGAGTTGCTTGAAGCGTTATCCGCCTGCCCGTTGCTGCTTGCATTCGCGTTGCTGCTCTCCGAGCTGTTGCCGTTGCTGCTTGTCGTTGTTTTTGCGCAGCCGGCTGCTGTTGCTACTACCGTGACCAAGGCGATCATCGTGATCCATTTTTTCACTTTTCATGCCTCCCTTTTTTAGTAACAAACCATATATTTCGAAGAAAGCCGCCGCTAGGCGTTGCTCTCCATGAAACCGCTTTTATTTCGTTTGTACTCGAATCCCGCAATAATCAAGCAGAAGCTCGCTGAACATCATGTTGGCCCACGAGAACCATGGACGGCTGAACTGATACGGATCATCCGCATGAAACCCTTCGTGCATAAAGCCGGTTCCAGCCGTTGTGGCTTCCATCAGGCTGAGCAGTCTTTCCTTCTCGGAACGGTCATTCGTTGTCAGGCCCTGCATCGCCAGAGCGATGTGCCAGATGTAACGGTCCGGGGTATGCGGACTGCCGATTCCGGCTGCCGCTTCGCCTTCGAAGTAATACGGATTGCTGCTGCTTAGCACAAAATCGCGCGTATTGCGGTAGATCGGATCCTCCTGCGAGGTATAGCCGAGATAGGGAATCGACAGAAGACTTGGCACGTTTGCGTCATCCATAAAATTGTAATGGCCTAATCCGTCGGTTTCATATGCGTAAATTTTTCCGAATTTCGGATGGTTGGTGATACCGTAGGCTTGGATACCTTGATGAAGCTCCCCACCAAGCTTATCCGCTCTTGCCGCAAGCTCCCGATCGCCAAGCACCTCTTCCGCGATCTCCTTCAAATAGTTCAGCACGACAACCGCAAACATATTAGCCGGCACAAGGTAACCGTATGTACAAGCATCGTCGCTTGGGCGGAAGCCGCTCCATGTCATGCCGGTATAAGCAGTCTCCGTGCCCTTGCCTTCGCGCAGCAGCGTATCCGTTGGCGCGCAGTTAAAGCGCTGGAACCGGTAAGGCGATGCGCTCTCATGCTGCTGCTCCGTTGCCCAGAGATGCAAAATCGCATCCGCGGCTTGGCGGAAGGTATCGCCAAATTGCGAGGTTCTGCCGGTGTTCTTCCAGAGCAGGTAGCTGAGCTGCAGCGGGTAGCAAAGCGAATCGATCTCGTATTTGCGCTCCCAGATGGAAGGCCCCATATCGGTCAGATCGTCTTGATGCCCTTTGCCGGTTGGCCCATTGTTAAAGGCATTCGCATAAGGATCAAGCAGGATCGAATCCATTTGCCTCAGGACGAGACCTTCAATCAGATCGGCGAGCTCGGCATCCTCCGACGCCAGCACCAGGAACGGACGAAGCTGCGCGGCGGAATCGCGAAGCCACATAGCTGGTATATCGCCTGTTATAACAAATGTCGTGCCGTCCGGCATGCGCTGGATCGTAGTTTGCAGCGTATTGTGAATGGCCTTCTCGAATATCGCTGCCCAATTGGGATGATCCGCCGTCTTTTCCTTGATACGCTCCACTAGCCGCGTTAAGGATGCGGGAATTTCTGTCGATTGCGTCATCAGTTTTGCGCCTCCTCGTTTCCTTTGAACGCTTTTTATAAAACGCTTTCATTTGATATTGCTATTATATTGGCATATATATGGTATGTCAATATATAATTTTTAAAAAGGTTATACCAACCTTTATACTAATCAACCGGGACTGCAGACGCAAAAAAGAGCCTCCAGACCGGAGGCTCTTCGACATAGCAATCAATTTCGTTGTTCAACGGGAACGTTAACCGGGATCTTGAAATACCAGACATAGAATGCGCAGAGAACAAACGTGATTCCGTAGGCGACAAGCGGTCTCCTATGAAAGATCCACAGCAAAGGGAACATAGTGAAGTCAAAAAAGATAGACCAGCCAAGACTCCAACCGTACTGGTAGACAATCCGGTCCGTCAGCATAAAGAACCACTCCACCCCTACGTAAACCCCGATATACCTTGCGTAATGGCCGATGATTTTGTTAGGCCGGTCAGGGTAATTCGAGATAAACATTAACGCCGTAGCGGGGAAAATGACAAAGGTGTATACCATTTCGGTCAAGCTGTGGTTAGGAAAAAAGTCCGGCTTCAGCTTCCACAGGAAGTGGCCGGCCGTCAAAAAATTATAAAGCAGGTTCCCAATGACAATAAACATCATGGTGTGATGATATCTTTGCCAATGCCGCCAGTCCCCGTATCTCCACGCTGCGATTACGGTAATAACCCCCAGAATCAAATGCACATCGATTGCCCCTCTTTATAGGTCGAGCTCAGGCCAGCTCTTGGAATTTTTGTCGGCGACTAAAGTAGTGAGCCAATAAATAGAGACCAAACTGGATCGGAACGGAATACGTGTGGTGCCATTTCATTGGTTGATATATGCCAAGCCACTGGAAAAAGGGCTCTGCAGCATAAGAGGTTATTAAGGCAAATACCAGCGCTTTTAAGTAAGGGCTGCCTTCAGGCTTTAACTGTAATAAAAACATGATGCCCACAGGCATTAAGGTGACATCCCAAGGGAAATAAGTCGGAATAAGCGGGATGACGTTAAACCTGTAATGCCACAATCCGTATTGGTCACCCAATACATCCAGCATAAGTGCCAGGATTGTGCTCAGAAAGCCAGCATATAAGATGCGGTCCGTGCTTTGCTTGTTTCGCAGCAGGATCCATAATATCCAAGGCGCAACGCTCAGAATAACACCCAGCCACCAGAGACCCGAGAAGACCACATAGTCGGACCAGATCTGCATTTTTTGATCAAGCAGTTCTTCGATCTTATAATAATTTTCATCAATGAGATCAGCGACTTTCTCTTTATCCACGATTCTCCATCACCCCCTGTTAAAATATTGTGCTCCAACCTTATTTTGTTATTCGCCGCTTTTAACGTGTCCGCCATGAAAAAGGGCAAACAAAAAAAAGCCTCCGCAAAAGAGGCTTTCATCTATTCTAATATTAGGATTTGGCCGGACCTGTCGAGTCGCTGACAACAAGCGAAGCGTCCAGCAAAATTTTATTCGGTACCGATTGCCCGCCCCAAAGCTTAAGCACGTTCTCGAAAGCAACACGCCCCATCTCATGCTGATTTTGGCTCAGATGCGTAAACGGGTAACGTCCGTTGGTCTCCGGACAGTCAAAGCATATAATCGAATAGTCCTTTGGCACGGACTTGCCCATTTGCTGCACCGCCTGGTAGGCAATCTGCCCGATATTGAATTCCGTCGCAAACAGCGCCGTAATCTGCGGATGCTTGTTCAGATGGCTGATCAGCTTCTGAATATCCTCCTTCTTGTTCTCCTCCGTATTATGCTTCGGAAGCGTAGACGTAATATTCTCCACCCAGATTTCCCGGTCAACCACAATCCCTTTCTCGGCATGGGCTTGAATAAATCCTTCGATCCGTTCTTCGATAGCGGTTGTATCTACCGGCGGCGGCGTCAGAAATGCAATCGATTTATGTCCAAGCTCAAACAAATGGTTTGTCCCGTCCTTGGCGGCGCCTACATTGTCCGTGGCAATGGAGCTGGCGGAAATTCCCTTCAAATGGCGGTCGACAAGCACAAACGGGAATTGGTTAATGACCAGCTTCAAGATTTCGGCATTAAAATATTCGCCCTGCGCCGGGAAAATAATAAGTCCGTCCACGCCAAGCTCCAGCAGTCCCTTGATCGCTTCCTCTTCAAGGGAAGGCATGCCAAACGTACGCCGGAGAACCAGGTAACAATTATGCTCGCGGGATGCTTCCTCCATGCCGTATATAAGCCCGTTGCCGTAGCTGTCCGCAAAGTCGGTAATCACAAGGCCAATCAGCAGCCTGCCGTCTTCCTTGCGCATCTTCTGGGCCGGAGTTCCGGCTGCCGCCTGCTGCTTCGGCTGCGGTGCAGGCTGATCCGATACAAAAGAGCCGCGCCCCGGCTGCCGGATAATGTAGCCCTCGTTAGCCAGGAGCTCCAGCGCTTTCTTGCTCGTAATTCGGCTTACATTGTATTCGTCGCCAAGCTCCTTCTCCGAAGGAACCCGGTCGCCCGGTACGTATTTCTTCTCCATAATGTCTTCTCGGAGCGCTTCGAAAATCCGTTCATACATCGGCTTCGATGATTCGTTCATCCTGTTCGTTCCCCCGTCTTCCCTCTGACAAGTGTTTATTATATAACAATATATCATGATATATATTATTTGCCAAGCTGAATTGACATATCAACTGCAAAATAACGACAACGCGAAGAGCCTGTACCCCGGTCGGGATACAGGCTTTCTCAATAAAATACTTACGTTGTTAGATCGGCATTTCCTTGCCCGTATAATCCACAAAATTGAACTTGCCCTGCGGCACGAGCTGCCCTTCGATCATATCGAGAATTCCCTTCGCGCTTTGGCGCGGATCGGTAGGCGCATTTTCCCCGCCCATGTCCGTCTTCATCCAGCCCGGATGCACGCTAAGCACTTGAATGCCCCGCTCCTTCACGGCTGACAGAAGCTGCTGCGTGAACATATTGAGCGCCGTCTTCGAGATGCCGTACGGGTAATCTCCCGGATAAGCATTCGAGATGCTGCCCGCTTCGGAGGAAATATTGATAATGGCTCCGCGCTTCTCCGTTACGAGAGGAAGGAAATGCTTCACGACACGCATAGGTCCAAACAGATTAATATCGAAGGTTCTCGCGACTTCCTCGATATTCAAGTCCTCAATCGGCGTATTGCGTTCTACGAGGATGGCGGCGTTATTGACGATTGCGCCAATCGCTTTTCCTTGCTGCCGCAACGTCCCTGCTAACGAGGCCACTCCCGCTTCATCCGCAACATCCAGCTGCACAAGCTCCAGCTGCCCGCCGTATTGAGCGGCAAGTTCAGCAAGCTTGCCTTGCGCAGCGGTATCTCGCACGCCTGCAAGAACATGATGCCCGCGCTCCAGCGCTTCGGCAGTTATTTCTGCGCCAAGTCCGCGGCCGGCACCCGTAATAAGGATATTAAACATAAAAATCCCTCCTTAATCTTCCATTACTCTTACTATAACATATAAAAAAAACATATTGCCCTATCGTTTTCCTTTCGAAGCTTTAACCGTTGAATTGCCGATATTCGGTCGGACTCTGCCCGGTTTCCTTGCGGAAAAACTTGGCGAAATGGTTCGTTTCCTTAAAGCCGGTCTGCAAGGCGATGTCCTTGACGCTGTGACTCGTCGTCGACAGCAGGATTTTGGCCTTGTCCACGCGCTTCATGCTGACATACTTAAGAGGTGACAAGCCAAAATGCTTCTTGAAATACGCGATAAAATAATTGGGATGCAGGTGGGCCGCCTTGGCCATGTCTTCGACCTTGAGATTGCCGTCCATATGGCTGTCGATGTAGGCTTGAATGATTTGAAGCCGCTTCATGTCCTCAGAACGGTGCTGCAAAATGTTGATGGGCACATGCTCCAAATACCGGGATATAATCTCGAGCATGATCGACTTCTCCCGCAGCTTGGCGATGAAATTCTTGTTGGCATGCAGGCTGCCCAGCAGCTTGAACAGCTCGGCCATCTCTTCTCTGTCCGCTACCGGAACGGACAGCGGCACGCCGATCCATTGAAACAGGTCAAACGGACCAATGGCAGCCGAGAAATGACACCAGTATTTATGGAATGGCTGCCGATTCTTCAACGTCGCGTACGATTGCCGTGTATGGGCAGGGAGCAGACATAGATCCCCTGGCGACGGCGTCAGCTCCGTGCCTCCGACTTTCAGCCAGCCTTCACCCTCTAGAATGAAATACAGCTTATTGTATTCGGGCACATAGTCGAAATCGTTCCAATCATGGGTCACCAGCGTTTTTCGCGCTTCCAGCACGTCGATTTGAAGTCCGTGCAATAGGTCGGTTAAAGCGCCATGCTCTCTTCTATTTGTCATGTGAAATCTCCAGTTCAGCTTCGTGCGGCTTTAGGCCGCGTTTTCTTCATCATAGTCGATTTTCCGGCAGCAGGGAACGAAGACCTTAGTTTTGGAACCTTTATTCTTAACCTCATCCATTGGCAGCCGATAGCATGGATCCTATAATCGGTTTGTTGCATGACATACCTTGGAAGGGACGATGAAACCATGACGCACCAACAGCCTCTGCTGCTGACCGACGAGCAAGTACAATCGTTTATCGCAAACGGATATTTAATTTTGAAGACGGATTTTCCGCGCGAGTTTCACGAGCGGCTCGTGAAGCAGCTGAATGACATTTACGACAGCGAAGGCAATCCCGGAAACAATATTTTGCCGCGGATTCGCGATATGCAGCGCGTATTCGAGAATCCGGTCATTACCGGGGCGCTCACGAGCGTGCTGGGTCCGAACTACCTGCTGCATACGCACCGTCACGGGCACTACAATTCCATCCCGAAACCCGGCGCCTGGCACAAGGACAGCTATTGGGGCTACGACCGTCTGCGCAATCACCATCCGTGGTGGGCCATGATCATGTACTTCCCGCAGGACACGCCGGTCGAGCTTGGGCCGACAGGCGTTATGCCCGGCACGCAGTATCAGGACTTGCGGAATTTCGCATCCGACGAAATGGCCGAAGAAGCGACGGCAAGCGGCGAAGCAGGAACGTTCGCGTTGATTCATTACGATATTTGGCACCGCTCGACGCCGAATCTGCTAGGCAATCCACGCTTCATGCTGAAGTTCGAGTTCATGCGGACGCAGGCTCCTGCCGGACCGAGCTGGGATCATAAGAAAGAGGAGCTGCCGGCTGAGTTCGCGGCAAATCCAATCTACAATGACGTATGGAACTGGATGTCCGGTCGAAGCGCTTCGCTTGCGGGAACGAAGCCGGAGGAAGCAGCGGCTATAGCCGAGCTTTCCCAGCTGCTCTCTGGCCAGGAACCTTCCGCGCAGATTGCGGCCTACGAACTGGCTTCACGGGGGCAAGCGGGTATCGAGGCGCTGCTGGAGGCGCTGCGAAACGGCTCTGAGAGCGTGTCCCGAATCGCCTCCTACGGCTTGTCGGTCGCTGGCGCCCAAGCGATCGAGGGGTTGACGAAGGCTTTGGAACTGGAGAGCGAGACGGCGGCGAACCATGCCGCATTTGCGCTCTCCGAGCTGCGGGGCTTCTCAGACAACGCCGTGCCGAAGGTCACCGCATTGCTTGCGCATCCTTCGGCGGCGGTCCGCCGCACGGCGACTGAAGCACTCGGCATCATGAGCACGGATCCGGCCGCGGTTGTTCCGGCGCTTATCCAAGCGCTTCGCGACGAGGATACGCAGGTGCGCTTCACGGCCGGGCTGTCGCTCGTCCGGATCGGACCGGCTGCGGCTGCCGCAGTGCCTGCGCTGGCGCAAGCGCTTGGGGACGGCAATCGTTACGTGCGCGGACATGCGCTGGAAGCGCTGCGCTATATCGGCACGAAAGAAGCAAACGAGGTGCTGCTGCACGAGTTGTTCAACGCGCGCTGGTGCTCCGACACGACGCCTGCCAGTACGTTCTGATCGAAAAAAAAGAAACCTGACGTTTGATAAACGCAGGTTTCGTTACGGTCTGAGGTTGGGCGAATGCCTAACCTTTTTCTTATGCTCTGCCCCTGTTATTTGCCGTTTGCCGCGCGCCAAGCGTCAAGCTGTTTTTGCGCTTCGGCGATGACTTTGTCCACGCCTGCCGCTTTTTGCTTCTCTAGCAATTTCGGAATGTTCTCCTCCGGATCCAGCTGACCGGACTTCAGTCCGTCAACAAAAGCTTTGTTGGCATTGTCGATGGCGATAATTTCGTTCTTCACCGGTTCCGGATCAAAGATAAAGCCAAACGTGCGGGCCGGACGGCTCGAGACCATCTCGTTAAACTTCTCGTAGTTCTGATATTTGTTCGGGTCTTCGCCTTCGCGGGTGTAGTTCAGCATCTGATTGCCGATCTGCCACATAATATCGTGATAGAAGCCCACGTCATTTGTCGTTTTGCCGTCAGGCAGCGCGATTTGGCCGTTCTTCAGCACGTAATGCTTACCCTCTACGCCGAAGTTGAACAGCGTCAGAAGCTTTTGATCCTTGAAGAACAGGTTCAGCAGCATCATGGCGCGGGCCGGGTCTTTCGACGTTTTGGAGATGGCCTGCATCGTTGCCGTCATTTTGCCGGTTTGCAGTCTGTCGACGTTTAACGGGATCTGGATCATTTCATGGCCGGCTTTAATAGATGCGTTAGGCGCTTTAGCTACCGAGCCGATCTCCATGTTAGCCAAAATCTCCATATCGCCTACCAGGGCGAAAGCTTTGCCAGCCTGGATTTTCTTCCACGCATCAAGCCCCGGAGTCAACGCGTCTTTGTTAATAAAACCCGCTTTGAACCATTTGTGGGTCAAGTCGGCAAGCTCCTTGTAACGAGGCGTTTCAAAAGAATTAATGACATCAAGGCTATTCGGATCCGTATTTAATGTGTTTACCGCCGCTACGCTCGAGATCGTATCCAGCGTGCCCGACGAATAGTAAGCTTCAAGCGGGAAGCTTGGCGCCGCCAGCGGCGTTACGCCTGGCTCATTATCTTTAATGATTTGAAGCAAAGGCTCCAGATCTTCTACTTTGCCGGATTTCAGAGCGGATAAGTCCATGTTGTATTTGTCGACCAGCGCTTTGTCGAGATAGACGCCTTGCGAGCCGCCCAGCTCCTGATGCGTATGAATGCCGTACAGCTTGCCGCCGCGTTTGGCCGGCTCGTGGTAATCCTTTTCCACCGCCTCGATATCCGGGCCGTATTGGGCAAGCAGCTCGTCAAGCGGAAGCAATCCGCCCTTTAATACCTGCTGGTTATAGCCTAACCAGTCGGCCGTGAACAGCAGGTCGAACTTCTCGTTGGAGGCCATCATAAGGTTCGTCTTGTCGTTCCAAGCGCCCCAGTCAATCGGATTCAGCTTCACCGTCATATTTAATTCCGGGTATGTTTGCTTCAAATAATCGTTCATTCCGGTCTGTACGCTAGCCAGATCCGCTTGCGGCGCGTCCGGGTACACCATCACGACCTCATAAGGATCAAGCGCCTTCGCTGCGTTTTTTGCCGGTTCCGCCGAAGTATTCGCCGAGCTCGAAGCCGTATTCTCTTCCTTGTTGCCGTTTGAGGCTTTGTTCGTCGACGAGCATCCCGTTGCGGCAAACGCAATCGCAAGGATAAGCGTCAGAAGAACAAACGAGCTTTGTCTAAACCTTTTCATTAAAGTGACCTCCCCAAAATGATCAAGCTTAAGTTCTGTATACTAAACCGAAGCGAGTTCGGACTTAGCCTTTGACTGCGCCTACCGTCAGCCCTTTGACGAAATACTTCTGCAGGAACGGAAACACGAACACAAGCGGTCCGATCGCCACCATCGCCATCGCCATCCGGATCGATTCCAGCGGCTGCGTCACATTGGCGGTATTGCTGTAGGCCTTGTTCGCGATGCTTTGCAGGAACGAAGCGTTCATCAGCGTTTTGTTAAGCAGATACTGCAAGGAGTACAGCTTCTCGTTATTGATAAACACCAGGCTTGTGAACCAGTCGTTCCAGTAGGAAACGATAGTGAACAGCCCGATTGTGGCCATAACCGGCAGGGATAGCGGCAATATGATGCTGAAGTACGTCCGGTACTCGCTCGCGCCGTCAATCTTAGCCGACTCGACAAGGGACGGCGGAATGCTGTTCGTAAAGAACGTCCGGATAATAAAGACGTTGAAGCCGCCGATTAACCCCGGTATGATAAGCGCAAGCAGCGTATCCTGCACATGAAGGAACCGGGTATAAACCAGATACCAAGGCAGTAGTCCGCCGGAGAACAGCATGGTGAAGAATACATAGAAACCTAGTGCATTCCGATACGGAAACTCAGTTCGAGACAAGGCGTAGGCCATGGCCGAAGTAATCAGCAGACTGATGACAACGCCGGTAAGCGTAACCGTGATCGTTACCCCGTACGCTCTCGCGATATTCGCGGAATCATGGATCAAGTAACGGTAGGCTTCCCAGTCGAAATGCTTGGGCCAGAACGTGTAGCCGTTTCGCGTTAGATCGTTCTCATTGGTCACCGATACCATAAAAACAAGCCAGAACGGAATGAGACAAGACAAACTGAACAAGGTTAAGAACAACAGGATAAACGGGTTTGTGCGATTATTCGTCTTCATGCTTGGCCCCCTAGAACAACGCGTTTTCTTTGCTGAATTTCTTCACGATATAGTTGACCGTAAGAACAAGCACAAAGCCAACGACCGATTGAAGAAGACCTGCGGACGATGCGAGCCCCGTATCGCCGGTTACCAGCAAAGCGTTGTAGACGTAGGTATCGATAACCTCGGTTGTTTCCTTCAGCATCCCCGAAGCCATCGTCGCTTGGTAGAACAAGCCGAAATCCGCGTTAAAAATCCGGCCTACCGCAAGCAGCGTCAGAATAATAATGACCGGCGTGATGAGCGGTACGGTTATGCCGGTCATCTGCTTCCATTTGCTCGCCCCGTCAATGCGGGCGGCTTCGTAATACTCCTGGTCGATGCCAACAATCGCGGCCAGATAGACGATGGCGGAGTAGCCGACCGTCTTCCACGTATTGACGATCGTGAGAATATACGGCCAATATTTCGGCTCCGCATACCAGGCAATCGTCTCCTTGCCCATCGGTTCGAGAATCGACTTGTTAATAAAGCCAAGCTCCGGATTCAGGAAGCCGTAGACGAGGTAGCCAACGATAACCATCGATACAAAGTTCGGAAGAATGGCGGCACTCTGGAAAAACTTCGACAGCACCTTCCGCCTGACCTCATTGAGCAGAATCGCAAGCAGTACGGCCAATGCCGTATTGATGACCAGGAAAGCGACATTGTACAAAATCGTGTGCTTAATGATCATCCATGCGTCATTGGAGGCAAACAGGAACTTGAAGTTCTGCAGTCCTACCCAATCGCTGCCCCATACGCCCTTCGTATAATTCAGATCCTTGAACGCCAGGAAAATGCCGAACATCGGAAGATAGTTATTGATAAATAGCATGATAATCCCCGGTATTGCGAGAATAATCAATGCGCGATGCTTCAGCAGCCGTCGCAGCACGGGCATGTGTTTCACCTTCTTGTTGTTTGTATGTCCTAAGTATACGGCCGCCCGGCAGACCCCCCTACCGTTTTTGTAACCTCAGTCTAGTCGTTTTGTGACATTGCGGTATTCTTGCGGATTAACCCCGTATTGCTTCTTGAACATCTTCGTAAAATGCGAAAAATTCGAATAACCGACCTGCTGCGCGATTGCGCTGACCGTCATTCCCGTCGTATCGAGCAGCTGTCTGGCTCTTGCCATCTTCGTCTCGATGAGGTAATCAATCAGGTTCTGCCCGGTCTCCTTCTTGAACAGGCGGGACAAATACGCCGGATTCAAACCAACATGCGCGGCGACATCCTCGCGGGAGATGTCCTCCTCCACGTTCTCTTTCATATACTGAACCGACTTCTGCACCACGCTGTTGCTCTCTAATGCAGTAAAGGCCGCATCCATGACGGCTGAGACGATATTCTCCGCCCAATGCCTGTATTGGGACAAGCTGCGGATTTGAGCCGATGCCCACAGCGGGAAGTTGGGCACCTGGCTTGGGTTGATTCCCTTTACGTGTATAAAGCCGTAAACGACCTGCAGCGTGTCCAGATGGTAGGTCTCCAACTGGTTCTGATGAATTTGACCCGCTTCCAGCTTATCCACGCTCCGGTTAATTAAGGAGATCACCTTGTCCCGTTCCTTGTTCAGCATATAGGTCGACCATTCCGTTACGTTGATATTGTCCGGCACAAGCAGCGGCGCGGCCGTGCTGCCTTGCGGCACGTACATAATGACCGCCTGCGATTCCTTGACGTTATGACGCTCCTTGTCCTTCAGCCCTTCGCATAACCCGGACACTTCCTGAAGGCTGACGAACTTCCCGATATAACAGGTGATCTGACAGTAGAAATAGGTTCGGCATACTTCGATGAATCGTCTGCCGGTCTCGAGCCAGCTGCCCGCAGGCCGGGCAGCGCCTGCCGTGTAGACCATCGCAAACATTACGCCGCCCCGGTCCGTAATCACATCCCCGGCGCAGCCCGAAAGGAACAGCTCTCCGGCGGCTTTTTTCACCGCGTACTCCATAATCTCCTGATCCCGCGCATCAAGCGGCTTATGCCATTCCTCGATGCTGATGAGAATGGGCATCACTCTGCCGTCCGCTTCCAGCTCGATTTGGGCATCCTTCAGCCCCCGCTCAAGGAAATCTCCGAACGAGAGCTGACGCCTCGACAACAGATCCTGCCAGAAGCGTTCGGCAAGCAGCGGCTGCTGCTTGCGCCACAGCTCCGCGTATTTGCGGTACTCGGCATGATGCTGCACGCTCTCTTCCTTCTCTTTAACCGCCTGCAGCATTAACGAGACTGCCTGCACCAGCTCCTCGCCGTCGACCGGCTTCAGCAAATAATCGAAGCTGCCGAGGTTAACCGCCTGCTTGGCGTAAGTAAACTCCGAATGGCATGTAAGAAACAGAGACTCGGTATGCGGGGAGTGTTTTTTCACCCAGCGGACCAGCGACAATCCGTCCTCATCGGGCATTTCGATATCGCAGACTAGAATATCTATGCGTTGCTCCTTCATGATTGTTCTTGCGGCATCCGCGTGATTGGCGGTAAACACGGCTTCAATGCCTAACGTAGACCAATCATTACATTCGCAAATGCCGTCCACCGCAAACTTCTCGTCATCAACGACCAGCATCTGCGCCATGCTCATCCCGCTCCTTTGTGTGATCGATAGGTAAAGTCAGCCGTATGGCTAATCCTTTTGGTTCGTTTGTCCGGAAGCTGATCCGGGCCCGGCTGCCGTAACGCATCGCCGCCCGCTTCTTCACATTCCAGATTCCGATATGATTATCATCCGAGGAAGGCTTGTATTGCTCCGAAGCCAGCTCCTCCATCCGCTCCTCGCTTAACCCTTTGCCGTTATCCTTCACTTCAATCTGCATCAGACCGGAGTCCTCGGCGTCCCGCAAGGCGGTGATTTGAAGCAGGAAAGGCTCCCCTTTGACGCTCATGCCGTGAATCATCGCATTTTCCGCGAACGGCTGCACGAGCAACGAGGGAATACGGGCATCCCGAAGCTCCTCCGCGCACCCGATCTCGAATTCGAAGGTATCCTGATACCGCATCTTCTGAATCTCCAAATAGTTGCGGATATGCTCAAGCTCCTGCGACAGGGTAATCGTATCCCGGCTTGTTCCAAGCATAAACCGGAAGTAGCCGACCATATGGCGGACCGTCTTCTTCACCAGCTCGTATCTTTTTAAATCCGCCAGCTGAAAAATAATGTTCATCGTATTGAGGAAAAAATGCGGATTAATCTGCGTCTGCAGATGCTTCAACTCCGCCTTCTGCGCGTTCAGCCGCTCCTCGTACACGTCGATCTTAAGATCCTTAATTTCGTCCATCATGTTATTAAAGGTATGATTAATTATCGCAAACTCGGTAATCGGCGAATCCGGCAGCTTCATCTCCATATCCCCGTCCTTCACCCGCCGGATGGTGCCGAGCAGTTGGAGAATCGGGGCGAGGATAATACGCCGGAATACAAAGAGATAGACAAGCAGGATAATCAGGACAAACAGCGGAAGCAAATTGATAATCGTCTGGAATTGCTTCAGCCCTTTCAAGAGATCCGAATACGGCAGAACAACGGCCATGCTGATTCCGCTGAGCGGCGATTTGCTCGTAATGACAAACAGCTTCTTGCCTCCGTCCGAATAGGAGAAGGATGTATTCCTCGCCAGCTTATCGGCCGGAAGCCGAAAATCCTTGCTTAAGCTGCCTGACGGCTTGGACAGAATCATCCCGTCTTCCCCGGCAAACAGCACGTCGCCGCCCGTCCGCACATCCTGAAGAGGCAGTTTTAACGTATTCATGCTGATCAAAGCGCCAATATAAGCGTTATTGGTCGTATCGTCGCTGACAACCCTGTGCAAATAATAGTCCTGCCCAATCTTAACGATCTTCCATTGATAGAGAAGCGGATGCAGCTCTTCGGCGTTATTCAGGGTCTGCGTAATCCAGCTGCTGACCTGGTCATGGTCGGTGTCCGAGATGACATTGGTTGTCGCCAGAATGTTATTGGGCTTCGAATACACATAGAACATGTCTACCGTATGGTAATAGGAGCGATAAGCCGAGTTTCTCTGGATCAGCTCCATCTGGGCAAAATAGTATTCGGAGTCCGACAGCCCCGTCTGTCCGAACTTTTGAAAGTTCTCGTCATGGTCCACGTTGTAGACCATATTCGTCGTTATATCGTCCAGGCTCCGGTCGATCATATTCAGATTGGAATTCACCAGATTCTGATAGGAATTCGCCACCTGCGTGAGCACGACATCCTGCGCGTAATGACCTGCAGCCAGCAGAATAAGCAGAAGCGGCAAGGTGACGGCCGAGAACAGCAGGACAAACCGCGAACTTAGCTTTTTCGTTTTTTTCATGGATTTGCCAAACATGGTGGAACCTCCCGTACCCAATCTAAGAGCAGAAAATGCGTGACAGACCTCTTGCATTGGCCCGCCACGCATTTCCTGTTTTATGTACGCAAATCCTTGACCGTCTGCCTTTCCACAATCTCATGCGGAACAATAAGGCTCGGGACGATCTTTCCCGTTTCAATCATCGCAATGACCTTGTCGGCCGCATTACGGCCTAGCTGCAGCAATGGCTGCCCAACTGTCGTCAGCGCCGGATAGATCATCCTTGACAGCCGGATATTATCGTAGCCGATCACGGACAAATCCTCAGGCACCCTGATGCCTAGCTGCATGGCAGCATTCATGGCTCCAACGGCCATTTCGTCGCTTGCGGCAAAGACGGCCGTTATCCCGCGCTCTTGCTCCAGCAGCGTCTCCATCGCCGCTTGCCCGCTGTCATAATGGAAATCCCCGTAAGCAACCCGCGAGCTGCGGAACGGAATTCCTTTGTCATTCAAGGCATCCTTATAGCCCTGCAATCTTGGTATGCCCGCTATCGGATCCTCCGGTGTACCGGCGATCATCGCGATGTCCTTATGCCCCTTATCGATCAGATAACGTACCGCATCGTACGAGGCCTGCCGGTCATCGACCTTTACAAACGGAACCTTCGGATCCTCATTCTCGGAGGAGACGAGCACAATCGGCACCTGCATCGTATCCAGCATCTGCTTGTATTCATGCTTAAGCACTTCGCTTGCGAAAATAATGCCGTCGATCTGCCGTTCCCGAAGCACCTGCAGATACTTCATCGTGCGGTTCCCGTCTACCGCCGTATTGCATACAAGCACGCTGTAGCCCCGCTCCAGCGCATACTCTTCGATCCCCTGCAGAACCGCTGATGAGAACTCGTTTGTGACAGCGGGGAACATCACCCCAATCGTCTGGGTGCGCCTGTTGTTCAGGTAACGCGCTATGGCGTTGGGATGATAGCCCATATCTTCTATTGTCTTAATCACCTTTTGCTTGGTTTTATCAGAATAGCCCGTTAATCCGTTTAGAACCCTGGAAACAGTGGCGATTGATACATTGGCTTCTCTAGCAACATCTCTGATTGTCGGTATCATAGACCATCCATCTCATTCCTTGAAGTATTGCCCCGTTCATTTTACGTAACCGGTTACCTCAAAGTATATGGCCCTGAAAAACTTTCTGTCAATCCTAGCGTAAACGGCTACACCTTCCTTAGGAGGTGCAGTTGACGTTTCGCGGTGAAATATAAGTCCCGTATAGAGAAAAATCTATACACTCTTATATTTGCGAAATAGTAAATTATTTACTTATATTTTCTAACGGCTCTACGCGTCCGTACGCTGCTGCCGCGCCTTGCGTCGGAGCGGCCCAATGAACGGCATTTTTGATCACGTGAAGAATCTCCGGCTGATGATAAATCGGGAACGTTTCATGGCCCGGACGGAAGTAGAACAGCTTGCCTTTGCCTCTTCTGTAGCAGCAGCCGCTGCGGAATACTTCGCCGCCTTCGAACCAGGAGATGAATACCAGCTCATCCGGCGCAGGAATCTCGAAGCGCTCGCCGTACATCTCTTCCTTCGGAATTTCGATGTATTCGCCAAGTCCGTCGGCAATCGGGTGGCCGTGCTCAATAACCCAAAGCCGTTCCTTCTCGCCGTCATCCCGCCATTTGAGCGCGCCGGTCTTCGTGCCGAGCAGTTTCTCGAACACTTTGGATGCATGGCCCGAGTGGAGCACGATCAGTCCCATGCCCTGAAGCACGCGGTCTCTTACCTTCTCGGCAATATCGTCCCGCACTTCATGGTGAGCCAGATGCCCCCACCAGATCAGCACGTCTGTGTTGTTTAATACGTCGTCCGTGAGACCGTGCTCCGGCTCGTCTAGCGTAGCGGTTGCAACCTCAAGGCCTTCAATAGTTTTCAGGTATCCGCCAATGGCATTATGAATGCCTTGCGGATAAATGCCTTTTACATGCTCGTTATGCTTCTCGTGGCGATACTCATTCCATACGGTTACTTTAATTTGCTTCATGTTCGTTAGTGCCTCCTGTTATTGAATGGTGATCCAACGTTCTTCGGTAAATGATTGAATAATCGCGTCTACGGCCAGCTGGTTGATATAGCCATCCTCTATCGTTGCGTCCAGCCCGTCGCCCCGCCCGTTCAAGAGGTTAAAGAACGCCTGCATCTGCCCCGAACGGCAGTGGACCGGAATGTCGGCAGGGCGGAACTCGCTGTCGCCTTCCTCCTTGAGCTTCACCTGAAGCGAATCTGCCTCATCCAGGTTATACACAAGGGCGCCTTTGGAGCCGTAAATCTCAATCTGCTGATAATTGCCCCGCCCGTAAGCGAATCGGGAAATCAGCATGGAAGCCGATATGCCGCCCTCCATCCGGGAAAGGACATGGCAGAAGTCATCCACGTCTACCTCGCCTTGGCCGTAGCCGTCCGGCAGATTCCTCCGTTTGATAATGGTGTCCGCGTCGGCAATCACTCGCTGCGTATTGCCAACCAGGAAGCGGGTCAGGTCAAGGATATGGCAGCCTAGGTCGCCAAAAGCTCCCGAGCCGGTAATCGATTGCACGAACCGCCATACAAGCGGAATATCCTCATGGATACCCCAATCCTGCAAGTATTGGCTATAAACGTGGCGGATCGTGCCCAGTCTCCCTTCTTCGATTAGCTGCTTAGCGTATCGGGCGGCTGCTTTATAGCGGTACGAGAAGCAGATCATATGAGGCAGCGGATTATTCTGCAAGGCAGCCTTCAAGGCGGCCGCTTCCTCCGCGTTCATCCCGACCGGCTTTTCCAATGCAAAAGGCTTGCCGTAATCGATAGCTGCCATCGCAATGGCGAAGTGGCTGACGGTTGGCGTGCCGATGGTGACGGCATCCACCTCCGGATTGCGAAGAAGCTCGGAATAACTGAGGTAAGCACGATCCTCGGGAATATTCCACTGCGCGCGCCTTGCGGCAAGGCGGTTCTCATCCTCGTCGCAGATCGCCCAAATCTCGGCCTCCCCGCTTGCGAGTATGCCTTCGCTATGAAAGTCGGCAATGCCGCCAAGTCCGATAATACCGATTTTTAATTTACTCATACGCACCATCCCAACGATTCCCGGATTAAAAACCACACCATCAGATTAGCCTGTGATAGAATGATTGAAAATGGCGGATCGAGACACTTTTTGTACAATAGCGACTTTTAGAAAAAGGGGAATGTTATGCTGTCCGTAAATATGGAGCTTGTCCCTACCGTTACGTTTCTTGGATTCGTGGCTTACACGAGCCCTTGGATTCACTTCCAACGGAACGTCGACGAATATATTCTGTACATCATCAAAAGCGGAGAACTGCACATCGAGGAGAATGGCGAGCGTTACGTATTGCGCAGAGGGGACGTATTTATGCTGGAGCCGAATCTGGATCACGAAGGATTCGAGAAGCATGTATGCGACTATTACTACATTCACTTCAAGCATCCGGATATTCAAACGGTTCATATCGGGGATATGGAAAGTTACGCGAGGAGCTTCTTCTTGGAGGATCAGGAACCGGAGGCCGGCTGCAGCCATGGCTTCCCGAAGCATTTTAACCTGGCGAACCTAAACGCGCGGAGTCAAGTGTACAATCACCTGAATGAGATGGGGCAGCTATACCGGCGGAAAAATTATAACCGCAGCATGACGGCCCTCAAACTGGCGGAGCTGTTCGTCCAGTTGTCCCGCGCTTATCTTGCGGAGCATCTGCAAAGCGCAAGGAAACGGACCACTAAAGGGGAGGCTACCGCTTACCAGCTGCTGGATTACATTCACCAGCATTACCCGGACAAAATAACGGGCTCCGATATCGAAGCCCGCTTTGCTTGCAATTTCGATTATTTGAACCGGATCTTTAACAAGATTACCGGCTGCTCTATCACGCATTATGTCAATAAAGTAAGAGTGAACCGGGCCCGGGAGCTGCTGGAGAAAACGCATATGACCATCGGCGAGGTCGCCGAGCTGGTCGGCTTCAGCGATATCTATTACTTCAGCAAAGTGTTCAAGAAATACGTCGGGCTTTCCCCTGCTTACTACAAAGGGACAAGGTGAAACGGTTACGGCGTTTCGAGACAGGCAACGGCTAGGCCTTATCCCGGTAGATTTTACGGTAAGCGGCGGGCGTGAGGCTCTCGAACTTTTTGAACGTCTTGATAAAATAACCCGCGTCGGCGAAGCCAAGCTCGTCGCTGATCTGATTGACCGACAGCTCGGTTGTCTCGAGCAGCTCCTTCGCCCACCCGATCTTCAGATGCGGGACAAACACCGAGAAATTCTCGCCCGTCTCCTTCGTGAAGATTCGGCTGAAATAACTCGGGCTGACATGGCATAAGGCAGCCATCTCCTTGAGGTCCGCATTCTCGTGCTTATGGCGGTAAATATAGTCAAAGGCCGGCTGCAGAATCGAGTTGCCTGCCTGGTAGACGCCGGATGATTTCTTCAGCTTTTTCTCAATGAGCGTATGGGACAGCTCGCTCTGCAGCGCCTGAATATGCTCATAAGAGGAATCCATCGCATGGACGGGAGCGCCGGCCGGATTTTCCCGGGACAAGGAGTCCCGGTACATCTGAAGCATGTCGCTCTTGCGAATCGCTTCCTCCACAATATAGTTGCACAGATGGAACAGCATATCGGCGATTTTCTCTACTTCCTCGTAAGACAACACCGGCAGCGACCGGTACTGCTCCTGCAGAGCGTTGAACTTTTTATCCGTCTCGACATTGGGCGGCCTTGTCACGATCTGCTCAATCGGCACTTCGGGATCGCTCAGCTTCACCTGCCCCGCCATTACCGCGCCAATATATTGATTATCCACCACAATCGGAATCGCGATATCGAGAATTTGAAAATGGCATTGATAAATATAAGGCTTGTTCGACCGGACGGCCTCGAGTCCCCCGCGCGCATCGCATTTCTGGCAATAAGACGATAACGCAGGGTCCTTCCGCACCTCGCGGCAGAACGCCTGGCATTCGCTATGCTTGGAGACGGGATTCCCTTTGTAATCCACCGTAATAATCGCCATCTTCGTTACTAGAGACATGGAATCCTGAAGCTTATGCCATTTGTCGATATCCATAATTTGTTTCAGATCGTATCTTGCGTTCATTGTGATCGCTCCAAACCTGAAGGGATAACTTTATTATACTAGAACCCGCCGCCAGGACAAAATAGTACAATTTTAGGAAGGTTCGAGCATAAAAACACCATCGTAATCTGCTTTATTTTGCGCTTATCGTACAATGCTTCCTCCCGCCTCTTGATTTTATAATGAGAGAAGTCCGTAAGCTAAGGCTTACCATGGCTCATGCTTACGAAGTATGAATTCATTTCAGGAGGTATATCCAAGATGAGAAAAGCATTTATCAGCCCAAGCAAATATGTTCAAGGTGAAAACGAACTGCTTAACCTCGGCTTTTTCGTTCAATCGTACGGCGATTCCGCCCTTCTTATTGCTCATCCCGATGATGTAAAGCGCGTAAAGGACAAGCTGGACTTTACTTCTAATAAATTCCATATTACGCTGGTTGAAAGCGGATTCCGCGGCGAATGCTCCCGTGAGGAAATCGCCCGTTTGAAAGAGCTTGCCCGAGAGAAAAACTGCTCCTGCACGATTGGCCTCGGCGGCGGCAAGGCGATCGATACCGCGAAATGCGTAGCCGAAGGCGAAGCGCTTATTATCGTTCCGACGATTGCCGCGACCGATGCTCCAACAAGCCATTCCGCCGTTATTTACACCAATGACGGGGCTTTCGAGGATTACGCTTACTTCAAATCCAGCCCTAGCGTTGTCATGATCGACACGACCGTTATTGCGAATGCCCCTACCCGCTTCCTCGTATCCGGCATGGGCGATGCGCTGTCGACTTACTTTGAAGCACGAGCAACGTCCCGCTCCTTCTCCAAAGTAAATGCCGGCCTGCCTAACGGCGTGCATGCCGGCGCGGCGCCAATCGCCCGCGGAACCAAAGCGGCGCTTGCGCTTGCGAAGCTCTGTTATGAGACGCTCCTCGAGGACGGCGTGCAAGCGAAGTTGGCGTCCGACAGCAACAAAGTAACGACGGCGCTTGAGAACATCATCGAGACCAACATCCTGCTCTCCGGTCTTGGCTTCGAAAGCGGCGGCCTTGCGGCAGCCCATGCGATCCATAACGGACTGACCGTGCTCGAAGGCACGCATCACTATTTCCACGGCGAGAAGGTTGCCTTCAGCACGATCGCGCAGCTTGTTCTGGAGAACGCACCAAAGGAAGAAGTAAACGAAGTGCTTGCATTCTGCGCCGCGGTTGGACTGCCGGTATGTCTCTCCGACATCGGCGTTGACAGCATTACGGACGAGGAGCTTGCAAAGGTTGCGGCGCTTGCCTGCATCCCGGAAGAATCGATTCATGCTATGCCATTCCCGATTACGGAGGAAGCCGTAGCCGCTGCGATCATCGTTGCCGATCAGCTCGGCCAGGCTTTCAAACAAGGAAGGAAGTCGTAAGATGAAGAAGATCATCAATCGGCCGGAGACGCTTGTCCGCGAGATGTGTAACGGACTTGCGATGGCGCATCCGGGTCTTGAATTCAACTCCAAATATAAAGTCATGAAGAAAAAAGACATCAACGCCGCGAAAGTGACGCTGATCAGCGGCGGCGGCAGCGGCCACGAGCCTGCTCATGCCGGCTTTATCGGCAAAGGAATGCTGGATGCGGCGGTCTGCGGCGACGTCTTCGCCTCCCCTTCCCAAATCCAGGTCTATCAGGCGATTAAGTCTACGGCAAGCGAGCAAGGCACGCTGCTTATTATCAAGAACTACAGCGGCGACATGATGAACTTCAAGAATGCCGCTCATCTTGCGGCGGAAGACGGCATTCAGGTCGATTACGTCAAAGTGGACGACGACATTGCCGTTGAAGACAGCCTGTATACGGTTGGACGCCGCGGCGTTGCCGGTACGGTGCTTGTCCACAAGATTGCCGGCGCGGCGGCGGAAGCGGGACGAAGCCTCGCCGAAGTAAAAGCTGCGGCGGAGAATGCGATTGCCAATGTCCGCAGCATCGGGTTTGCTTTTACCTCCTGCACCGTTCCGGCTAAAGGAACGCCAACGTTTGCGATTGGCGAAGACGAAATGGAATATGGCGTTGGCATCCACGGCGAGCCTGGGATCCGCAGAGAGAAGCGGATTTCCGCCGACGAGCTGGCACAGCGCATGGTATCGGAGCTGCTTGCCAGCCTGGGCATGAATGCCGGATCCACCGGGGAAATTGCCGTTCTGGTTAACGGCTTTGGCGGGACTCCGCTTCAGGAGCTGTACCTCTTGAACAATGCCGTTATGCGCGAGCTGCATGAAAAAGGCATAGCCGTTAACAAGGTGTTTGTCGGCAACTACATGACCAGCATCGATATGGCGGGTGCATCCCTGTCCATCATGAAGCTGGACGAGCAGCTGAAGCAGCTGCTGAACGAAGAATGCGATACGCCTGCCTTCATCGTACGCGGCGGTGCCTCGGAGCCCGTGTCCTATGTGGCATTGGAGGAACAGGCAACAAACGCAGAGAACGTGTCTTACCGCGTTGAAACAAGCGAAGACTATGCCGTAGCCCGGAACGGAAAGCTGTCCCTCCGCAACATGACTTACCTCATTGATAAGATGAGCGAGATTATTATCGAGAACGAAGTTCCTTTCTGCGAGCTGGATTCCCATGCCGGCGACGGAGACTTTGGCATGAGCGTGGCGAAAGGCTTCAAGCAATTGAAAGCGGAATGGCAGGATATCGTGGGCGAATCCGAGGATATCGGCAGCTTCCTGCATGCCTGCTCCCTGATCATCATGGAGCATTGCGGCGGCGCATCCGGCCCGATCTGGGGCTCGGCCTTCCGCGCGGGCGGCAAATATGCCGAAGGCAAAACGGAGCTGACTGTTGCCGAAGTAGCTGAGCTTCTGGATGCTGTAGTGAAGGGCATTCAGGCAACCGGCGAAAGATCGTTTGGCCGCGGCGCCGTTGTAGGAGACAAGACGCTTATCGACGCGTTGATTCCCTACGCGGAAAGCTGGAAATCCGCTGCGGAAGCGGGAACCGAGCTGAAGGCTGCCGGCATTGCCGCTGCCGAAGCAGCGGTCGAAGGCGCCAAGCAAACCGAGACGATCGTTGCCCGCATGGGCCGCGCCGGCACCGTCGGCGAACGCAGCATCGGTTATCCCGATGCGGGCGCATACGCGCTTGGGGTTATTTTCACGGGATTGTCGGTTGTGTTGAAATAATAAGCGAATAAAATAAAGCAGCAGCCTAGGATGAAATGCAATTCCTAGGCTGCTGCTTTGTTCAACTCATCATTATGGGGCCTCGTAGTTTTTTAACGGCGTGCCTACATATTCTCGAAATGACCGGATCCTGTCTTCTTCATACTCAAAGACGACAGTAAGCTCATTGAGATAAGACTTTCCGTTTAATACCCCTTCGGCGCGAAATACAACAATCCCGCTGTCTTCGTTTTCTAGCACAAGAATAGGGGTGAAATATGCTTGCAATACGGAGCGCTCGAACCTAATCAGATCCTCGAACCTCTCTTCGCCATACTGCTCGTTATTCCATCCCTCCAAAGGTAGTGGGACGCGGAAACGAAAATCCTCCGTTACCTTCTGAAGAAAATTTATGGTCTTTCCTGTTTCGAAAGCATGCTTAAAAGCATCAAATGCATCATACGTCCGGGATATACGCGTACCTGTGGACTTATGCATGGAAGAGCCCTCCTTCATGTAATTCATGCTTCACAGCAATTAGCGCGACAAAACCTGCAACTGGCTGGATATCGTTCCTAGGTGAATGGCTTCGTGAATAAGGGCGAAGTTGAATAACTCACCGGCCGTGTTGAATTGAAACGGTCCAAATACATAAGGAGCTGAAAGCTTCTTTTCCAGCATTTCAGGCGTCAGCTCAGACAGGCGGGAAAACTGTGCCGTTAATAACTCGGTAAGCTCTTCCGTAGACGGAGTTACAATCGTCCAATCCGAAGGTCTTGTTCCCGAGTTAAACAACGTTTCATACGAGCTAGGAATAGACGAGGGAGTACCAAAGCTTAGAGAACAATACTTATCCATCCAATAGATAATATGACCGACATTCCATCGAATGGTATTGTTGAAGCCTTCCGGTTGCCTGTCATAGTAGCCTTCCGTCACACCCTGAAGCTTGCCAATCACGATCTGATGCAGCATTTTACCGGTATTGATTACGGATTGTGTCATCGTTAACCGCCTCCTAATAAAGTTTCATGTGGTTCGCTTTCTTATCTCAAGATTACCTCCACACGGAACTTTCCATCAATGCAGCAGGCGTTACCGAAACGTTAAGTATAAGTTAACCATTATATATTGACACAAGCGGAAGATAGCGTGACACTATTCATTAATCAAATACCCGCATTGCGATGAAAGGCAGGTAGGAGCTATGGAGTTCAAACAACTGCAGTATTTTATGGCGATATGCGAAGAGCTTCACTTTACGAGAGCAGCTGAAAAAATGGGAGTCAGCGCTCCCAACATCAGTCAGCAGATAAGGAGATTAGAAGAGGAATTAGGAGTCCTGTTATTCGATCGAATCGGAAAAACGATTGTGCTGACGGAAGCGGGAGCGATTCTCCATGAACATGGCGCCGCCGTGCTCGGACATCTTCAACAAGCGAGCGACGCTATCGCTGACCTGAAGCAGATGCGAGGAGGATCGTTATCGATTGGCGTTTTGCCCGGTGATGCGGATCTCATGTTTAACGCTTTGCTGCTAAACTTCCACCAAACCTATCCAACCGTCTCGTTATCTCTATTGGAGACCATGAAGGTAACCGAACAAGTACTGGACAGGAGCATTGATATAGGAGTTACTATTGGGCCTGTTATAGACGAACGCCTCACTTCAATCCCCTTGTTTCACGAAGAATTCTCACTGGCGGTAAGCAGGAATGATCCGCTTGCAACCGAGAGCATTATCCCCTTCAACAAGCTGCAAACACTGAAGCTGGTCATGTTCCCGTCCGACCATCAATGCCGCATGCTGATCGACCGTTATTCCATGGACAACGGGTTCGCTCTGCAGCCTCATATGGTGACGACAACCTTATCCTCCCTCCTCCAAATGGTGCAAAATGGGGTTGGCGCTTGTGTTCTACCGCGATTGCTGCTTGAAAATCTGCATCATCCCGACATTAAAGTCGTGCATTTGAAGAATCCCTCACCTTCCCAGGATATCTGCCTCATTTATCGCCGAGACAGATATATCGGATATGCTATGCGAACATTCATCAAAACCGTTAGAGCCTACATCGAGAATGCGATCCATCATGCTAAGTCTTCATAGGCAAAAGCGGTGCAGGATTAGTCCTGCACCGCTTTTGAGATCTCTATTAACCGCGCGGGAAACCACGCTCGTATTGTCTTGGAAGCTCGATCTCTTTGTGGAGAACGGCCGCTGCTTCGAGGGTCCAGTATGGATTGCGAAGCATCCCCCGGCCAACGGCTACGAGGTCCGCGTCTTCGTTCCCGATCACCGAGTTGGCGAGGGACGGTTCATCCAGTCTGCCGACCGCAATGACCGGAACGTTCAGAGCTTCTTTAATCGCTCTAGCGAGAGGCACTTGGTATGCGACATGGGTTCCAGGTCTGCCCGCAGCCGCGATAGGACCTTCTCCGCCCGCGCTAATATGGAAGAGGTCGACGCCTGCTTCTTTGAACTCTTTCGCAAAAGCGATGCTTTCGTTGATGCCATAACCGCCTTCTACATATTCACGCGCGGAAATCCGCATAATTAATGGCATATCGGCAGGCATTTCGCTTTTTGCTGCTTTAATGACTTCTTTACCGAACAGCGCCAGATCCTGACCGTACTTATCCGTTCTTTTGTTCGTGAACGGGGATACAAACTGATGGATCAGGTAGCCGTGGGCACCGTGAATCTCAATCGTATCTACGCCAGCCTGTACGGCACGGCGCACGGCAAGTCTAAATTTCTCCACCATTTGCTCTACTTCTTCGGTAGTCAAAGCCCGAGGCGTTTTGGAGTTTTCGTCAAAAGGAATAGCAGACGGAGCCACCGGCACCTCCGCATCCTCGGCTTTGCGACCGGCATGGGCAATCTGGATGCCTACTTTCGCTCCATGCTGATGCGCGGCATCTATGATGCGGGCTAATGCCGGAATGTGGTCATCCGACCATAAGCCCAGGTCGTAATCTGTAATGCGTCCGTCCGGCTCGACGTCGGTCATCTCG
The DNA here is from genome assembly GCF_037147795.1 of Paenibacillus sp. MMO-177. Lineage (NCBI taxonomy): Bacteria > Bacillati > Bacillota > Bacilli > Caryophanales > Paenibacillaceae > Paenibacillus > Paenibacillus sp. MMO-177. The sequence continues at coordinate 728,436 of NZ_JBBCUR010000001.1, forward strand.
ATAATAATTAATCCGGTACCGCCAACCGCGCGGCTTACGTAATGCATATAATGCCAGTCGTTTGCGATCCCGTCTTTGGCCGTTACCGAGTATTGGCACATCGGCGGCATAACGACGCGGTTTTTCAAGGACAAGCTCTTAATCTGATACGGAGTAAATAAGTGCTTCAAAGTACAATCTCTCCTCTATTCTATAGTTCCACGGCTCCAATCCGGCTACATCATAATGTACCCAGGTTTGGACAACTCATGATCAGGCTTTTTGTAAAAGAATGCTACAGAGCCCATTATACCTTCACGCCTACAATAAAACTAATTATATAAATTGCATTAAACCATAAAAAAATTTATAATTCAGTTTATTGATGAACGATAGAGGATGAACAATACGATGGTCGATTTCGAATGGTACCGAAGCTTTATTGCCATATACAAGCACCACTCCGTCTCCGAAGCCGCCAAGACCAGAATGATGACGCAGCCCGCCATGAGCCAGCACCTGGCCGCATTGGAGGCTGAAGTTGGTGAAGCCTTATTCACGCGCGTATCGAGGAGACTTGTCGTAACCGAACGGGGCAAAGAGCTATACTCCCGGGTTGCGCCGTTAGTTGAATCTCTGGAGGAAACAACGGCCGGGCTGAAATCCACATCCCTGCCGAACAATAAAGTGTTCCGCATTGGCTTATCTCTGGAGTATTTTCAGGAGCTGGTTCTTCCCAAGGTTGCAAATTCCGGATTGTGCAGCGTCTCTTACTTCGGAACCGCCGATCAATTGCTTGAGCTGTTAAAGGAAGATCAAGTGGAGCTCATTATTACTCCCAAGAAATTTATCGTGCCCGGCATTGAGTATGAACTGTTAATGGAAGAGACGTTTACGATCATTACACCCGCTTCGCTTGAGATCCCCGAGCTTGGCAGCCCAAAAGAAATCGAGGAATGGCTGTCCGCGCAGCGATGGATTTCCTACGGGCTGGAGCTTCCGATTATTAGGCGTCTATGGAGAGAGCATTTCAAGAGACGTCCCCTTATTAAGCCCAAGCATGTGATTCCAAATCTGCATGCGGTTATTAAAGCCGTCGAGATGGGAGCCGGAATCAGCGTTATCCCAACCTATCTGCTGGAGAACACGAAGGCAAATATTCATACCTGCTTCGATTATCTCACTGTCACGAATGATCTGTTAATTGGCTATAAGAGCAAGCATAAGCATCTGCCCGAGCTGCAGGAGATTATTTCGATTATCCGGAAATGAAAAAAAAGCCGCAAAATTTGCGGCTTTTTTGCTTATTACAGCGAGCTGAACTTTTTCGCGACCTGGGCCAGCATCTCTTTGCGATCCTCGTCGGTTGCAACGGACGTTACGCCGCCAAACAAAAATTGCTCGACAACCTCAATGCCGGTGAATTCGAAAATTCCGCTTCCGGAGGTTTGCTTCAAGGAATTGTTCATGCCAATGGATTCGTAGATCTCGCCCGGGGTACCATATGTGTTAATAATAATGCCTTTTTTACCCGCAAACAGCTTATCGATTCCGCCTTCGCTATTGTACTGATAAGCAAAACCGTAAGAGAAGGTGCGGTCTACGTAACCTTTTATAATAGCCGGAAGACCCGTCCACCAAATCGGATAAATAAAGGTGATGAAATCGGCCACTTCCAAATAAGCTTGTTCCGTCTTAATATCCGCGGGCGGGTTGCCTTCCCGGAGCGCGGCTGTATCGGCAGGCGAAAGTACCGGATTGAAACCAAGCTTGTTCAAGTCCCGGACAATTACCTCATGCCCTCCCTCTTTTAAAGCTTTCACCGCCGTGCCTAGAATGGCATGATTAAAGCTTCCTTCATGAGGATGGGCATAAACGATCAGATGTTTCATTTAACATAACCTCCGTCTTATCATTTGTCTTAACTTTCATATAATGTCCAGCGTCAACACAAATCCTGCAGTTGTCCGAAAAATTATGAGTTGACAGAACATATTGGTTTATAAGACCAAGAGATTGCCCAAAGAGTTAGCTCTTTTCAGGAAGACATAGAGCGATTAGTTCCCCACCTTGTAAAATATCCAGTCAGTACCTAGAAGTAAAATTTTTCAATTCGTTGCGTTAATCTGCCCCTTACTTCAATAAAAGCTGCAGCTGATCCTCTGATCGGCTGCAGCTTTATTGATGGATCTATCGTTCTCCTTTAGCGTAATTCAAGATGCATGCATTGAGCCTCTTCCCAGTACTTATGCGTATCAAACAAATTCCCCCATATCCCTATCGCTTTTCGGATAAAGCAGGGATATCTACATATAACTAATGACAATTCTTAAGAAAGGAGTACTGGACGATGACTGATGTGATTAAACCTAACGGCTCACAGCATGCGGCCCCGCCCTCGAATGATCCGAAGAAGCAAGGCAGATCCGCAGCCAAGAAAAAATCGAAGTAATTCCGAATGAATAAAAGCCGCCGATTGGCGGCTTTGTTACCGCTATAAAAAATGTTATGCAGATAACTGGGTGGAATTAGTTATGTTTCCCTTTACTTGAACAAAGCGGCAACCGATCTCCTGATCGGCTGCCGCTTTGTTATTCTGAACTATAGTTCGCTGTTAGCTTAAGATATTATTGTTAGAACTCGAGGTATGCCATCGATTCTTCGTTTCGGAAATTATTTTGAGGATCTTCACGAATCCTTATATGTGCGGTAGTTAATCATTCACTGAAGTCTCGAATTTCACCTGACATTCTATTTATAACCATTTCTTTTCCATCGACAGTTATATTATAGAATAAGAGGCCTTTTAGATAAGAATCAACGTCAATAGAACATTTCTCTGGAAGAGAGTACCTAATGTTTTCATTAATATCAATTACTTTTGCTTCCTTCCCTTCCCTTACAAATGCCAGTCCATTAATAAATGGTAACGCAGCATCATATTTAGAGTTTATAACTTCAGTACCTGATGTATTAATATATCCATACTTCATAATTTTAGAGTCAAAGATAAAAGCCATTCCTTCGCTGAAGCTACTTCCTAGTTGTTTACTAAATGGAATTATAAGATTCCCGGATCTATTTATATAGCCGTATTCGTTTCCATTTAACACAAGAGCCAATCCCTCAGAGAAAGCTTCTTGGAACTTATAATCATTATTAAAATTAATTACCTCACCGTTAATATCAATAAAAAAAGATACATTTTTAAGGGTTACAAAGGCAGCACCATTATCAAATGGACTTGCTTCATCATATATAGCATTGATCACTATACCCCGATTATCTAAATAACCATACCTTCCATCTTTCTCGAATAGATATAGATTTGCAGAAAATGAGAGAATTTCATCAACTTCTTCATATGTATATTCTTTTAGAACAATCCCACTGTTATCAATGATTAGATAGTTATTATTAACTTCAACCCATGCCTGATTATTTGAATAAGGACCTGCTTGATCATAATTTATATCCAACAAAGAATGACCATTAACAGTAATGTATCCCCATTTCCCATCTAATGATACAGCGGCAACGCCATTTGAGAAATAATCAACCTCATCATAGATTGCCGGGATAACAAGGTTCCAATCATTACCAATAAACCCCCATTTTCCATTCACTTCTACGGGGTATCTAACCTCTTTTATAATATCTTGCATACACTTATACCTCATTTTCAACAATAAATAGTCATCTGACATTGTGTTGTTTAAACTAATGTTCCCCGTTAGCGCAATGAATGTTTCAATTTATATATCGTTGGAGAGCCACACAACTTTGAAATGAGATTATATATCCCTTGCTTTAAATTCTTTTAAAACCCTGCCTTTGTAAGTTGCAGTACCGTAAGTACGGACATTTATATTAGCGTATACTTCCGGATCTGTAACATTTGATTTCAGAGCAGCACCTAGCACCTATCTAAAGTACATTTTATTTACAACTATTACGTAACACATACGACCGTGCCGGCAGCTTCTTTATCAGTTTAACTATTCAACTTAGTTGAACGCTCACTTCGATGGTAAATATTCTTGAGGGGGGTTATCGAATCCATTCCAGAAGAACCAAAGTCTTTTACACTCCTCGCAAACAAAGAACATTTTCATTTGAGTGTATAGCTCTTCAGAATCAACTAGTCCCTGCACTTTATCGTAATCAACGTCTGAGATAAAATTGTACTGGATTTTACATGGGATGTCTCCGAATCGTAGAATATTTCCACAACTACAAAGCATTTTGGGCATTACTCACCCTCCTTATTGGCAACTTCACTATCGTTCCTTGTAGTTTAATTCCTTTTAGCAGCTTTTTGAATTTGTGACTCTATGTTATCAATTCTCTTTTGTGCTTTTTCTTTAATATAATCTAACGATTTACTCCATTTCTTTATCTTATTTGTTTCATGATTCCATATGTAGACATCTGGAAACAGTAATGTTGAATTCGACTTTTTAAGTACCAACTGATTCCCTGTATCGCCTGATGCTATTGAAATAAGTTCTTCGTACATGTAATCCCAACGTGCTTTTGTGTTTTCGTAAACTATATGGTTTGAAGTTTTACGAGGATTGGATCTATCAAAAACGGGGTAAAATCGCCAGCCTCCTGGTAGTTCCAATCCATTTGATACCTTCCAAATCTCATTTAATTGTTCGGGAAATTCCACTCCTAGTTCTTCCGCGGCCGCCTTTATCATTTCATCAGTGACACCAAGATTTAGTGAAGTCACTTCACTGGTTTGATTTCTCTTCACTTTCGCACCACCTCACCTTAAATGTATCTCGTCAACTAAATTTTTACAATCTTCTTATAACTTTTCGAATAATCAATCAGTAAAGAAGCCACCGATCGTGTCGACAGCTTCTTTACTGGTGTTTTTTTACTATCGTTTCCCGTTAGCTTAAAGATAAAACGGCTAAATTACCATCCTGTAGACTCCTGCCTCACCAAGAAAATCATTTCTTGTTAATCCTTTTTCCCCAAGCAATATCCGATAATTCGTTATGGTACCATCATGCGAGATAATAAGTACTCTCTTATAAATTTGTGGGATCCAGGCTAATAATTGCTTTGCATATCCCTCGAAAACATCTTGGTCGATCCTATTTATACCTTCTTTCCAACAGTCCAAAGCAAAATCAAGAATTTTAACATCTCCATATAAGTTTGTAATTTCTGTTTTAGAAAGAATTTGATCACAAGTTAGAAAAAGGGACTCCGGATTTTGAGGGAACATTCTTGGGCCAACAAAAGGGGAAATAATGAAGTCTAAACTATTGTGTAATATCGATGCTGTTTCAATTGTACGTTTAGTTGGACTGACAAGCAGCAAATCATCGGGGTTAATTTTTATTTTTTCTCGCAGTTGTGTCACCTGAAACTCGCCGTATTCTGTCAGACTAGGATGTAGAGTGTTCAACCGATTGGGATAATCTTTAAGGTGTTCTCCGTGACCGTGTCGAATAAATAAAAACTCCATCATCTGCCCCCCAACTTTAAAAACCGATTATCTTAAGTATAGTGTGTTCGATGTCATAGATGTAATCAGTAATTGTGAGAGGTGTCATTTATTATATTTATGAGAACAAGAATGACCGCCCTTTAACACGTGGAAAGCTGCCGAATATATCGCAGCCTCGCCAAGGTGTGTATTCTACTATCGTTCTCCGTTAGCGCAACGGCTGTTTTGCCACTAAAGCTATATATTCAACTGGTATAACAATATCCTCTCCGCTTCGTATCACCTTCTAGGTTTATAACCGAAATCATTTAAACATAGTCCTCTGTTATTTATGAACATTTCCCAACCTCATCCAATCCCTCCTTGTTCAGACAATCTCTCAAAGATTGCTTTGAACCTTAACCAGTAGTTAATATTTGTATCAACTGGATTTAAAAAATGCTCCATTATCAGTATCTAAGGTCAATGATATGATAAATACATCAGCTGATAATATGATGCTAAGGAGACGGGCAATGAAATTAAACATTGGTTCCAAAATTATAAATATGAGGAAAGAGAAAAGCGTTACCCAAGAACAGCTTGCTAACGCAGTAGGAGTTTCGATTGCTGCCGTTTCAAAATGGGAAAATGGGAACACTTATCCTGATATTACCTTACTCCCTGAAATTGCAAGCTTCTTTAATGTCTCGGTTGATGCATTGCTTGATTATAAAGTTGAACCTAAAAATGCCCAGGATTATAGAGATCGAATAAAGGAGATTACGAAAACATCTGACTTTAATATTGGACTGCCTCTTGCTGAGGAAGCATTAAAGAAGTATCCCAACGATTTTGAGATTCTATTGCAAATGGGGCATCTAACTTTAAACAAAGGTACATCATCAGAAAGCCCAGATAAGGAAACCGTTCTAAAGTCCATTGATTATTTTAACAAGGCTTTGTCCGTACAGCCGTCAGATACACCTGTAAAAAAGAAAACATCGAACAGAACATTGCGTTTGCTTATGGGTCCATCAGAGAGTTTGATAAGGCGATTTCAATCTTGGAAAGAAATAATACGCACGGTTGCTTCAACCCTGAAATCGCTAATTTTATGATGGAAAAAGGCGATATAAGCGGAGCAAAGTCAAGACTTCAACAGCATCTATGGCATACAGCTTTTGGATTTGCTTTGGTTACCGGAACATTAGGAGAATGCTTACGGAAAGAGAATAATTTGCAATATGTTGTAGCATTACAAAAACTTCATGCCACTCTTCATCAGAGTTTTACTCATGAGACTCCTAATTATAGTGATTTGATATGCTCTTGGAGTTTTTTAAAGCTTGCCGAATATCAAGCCGAAATTGAAGACACCGAAGGAATGTGGGAGAGTATTAAACAAAGCGTGTACCACTCGGTACGTTTCGATAAGAGCCCCTCATATTCCATGGAATCCATAAAATTTATGGAAGACCATAAAGGAATGATGGGAAATAATTCTTCTCAAAACGCTTGTCGGGACACAATCAAACGCCTAAAGAATAACTTTCCACAATATCAGAGCGATGAAAGAATGATTAGATTCATCCAAAATCTAGAGACCGCAGCAACAGACAAGATTCAAACGGGCATTTGGAAGTAATGGTTTGCTGTAAGAATCCTAAACTGACTTAGCCCTCGAGATGAGGGCTTTTATTATATTAAGCACATCCACTTTACTCAACTCTTCTGCCCCCGTTATGTTCTGCAAGATATTTCTTTGCAATTTCCATATCCTGTGTTTTTAGAACAATTCCATCTTTATTGAGTATGAGATAAGTAGGGAATTTTTTAATACCCAGAGCATGCGTCCATTTTTTATTTCTTTCTTGGTAATGATCCCATAGCTGTATCATAAATTCTTTTTGCAAATCTGGTGAGGAGTTCTGAAAACGAGTAAGTTCATTCCCTATTTGCCCAACATCTTCATGGTAATAAAAAACGTGAAGGGCATATTCCCATTGCTTTTCAGGGATTAAGTTCTGAACCACTTCTTCTTTACTTGGATTACATCCAACAAGTAATAAACAAGTGCCACATATAATCAATATTACAACATATTTTTTAAGCATTTAAGCACCTCCGATACATTGCAATTATTACCAATAGTCAGACGTGGGTTTGCCAAATTAGTTGCATTAAACTACCCGTTTACAGCCTACCTCAGTCTGCAGGTCCAGGGCTATTTGTAATCTTCCTGTAATATTTCGCTCAGGTTCCTTTCATCATCGGCCCCTATAATAAAGGACATGACCCCCCTTTATATATTCTCTATTGTTGCCTGCGGCTGATTGCCGCAGGCTTTTTGTTTGCTCTAGTCTTATTTCCCGGAGCCATTGGCCTGAGCGCTGACTTTGATATCGTCAAAGTAAAGGGTAGTCAGCCCTTCGAAGCCAGAATCCGCGCCAATAAGTAGAGAGATCTGGCCCTTGGCGTTTGCCGTCACCTTGGCGCTGTAATCAAAGTCAACACGCTGATACCCTTCCTTGTCCGCATAAGGTTTAGCCGCATTGCCGATGACCTTGACATCCTTGCCGCCGCTTCCCTGGCTGCCGATGTCTACATTCATTCTGTAATATTCTTCACCCAAAGACGAGGTTGGCACAGACAACGGTTCAGTCGACAGGATACCGGCCTTTAAGAAGATAGATTCCGCAGGCGAGCCGCCAATACCAATCGATCCACCTCCGGCTTCGGTGTACATCGCAAATTTCAAGTTAACGTTGTAGGAAGTATTTGGTTTGAAGCCTCCAATGCCTTTGGAAAGATACATAAACAAGTCATCGCTGCGATTATGCCCGGCCAGCTTCAAGCCGTAATTAGAAGTATTGTTCGGGACAGGAATCAAGCTACGCGAATAGTCGAGCTCGTAAATCTCTTTGTTATAGCTGATCGGCAGATCGGCAAAACCGCCCTTCCATCCTTCCGTATCCTTCGTAAACGGATAATTGAAGTCTAGACGAACGGGAGTATCCGCCTGATTGGTAAGAGTAACCGTATGGGCTGAAGGCTCCCATTGCAAACGAATACCCATAAGGGATGCCAACGCTCGTGCCGGGACAAAGACGGTTCCCATTGCCTGGCGAACCTGCTCGGGCAGCTTGATTTTCTGTCCCTTTGCATTCACCGCATAAGAGGAATTCAAGGTGAATTTAATGGTTCCGAAGCCTTTTCCGGACAACGTAATCAACCGGTCTTTGTTATTCCAGCTTATCGATGCGCCGAGAGATTCGGCTGCGGCTCTAACGGGAACCATCGTGTTTCCGTTGCTTAGATAAGGAGCTGAGAGCAGGCTATGTTCGCCCGTATTATTGCTATAATGAACATCGTTAATTTTAAAAGTAACGGCTGAAGGCGCGGCCGCGGCAGGTTGGCTTTCTGCTCCGTGCGCTAGCGGGGCGCTGCCTGCCGAAAGCACGGTTGCAATAAGGAGACTCGACAGTATGGGATATTTTTTATGCATCATTAATATTCTTCCTTTCCGCTCAGATGTACTAACTAGACGCAACGATGAATTTAAAGGTTACAGCCTTTACAATTCGGCAATTATGGTTAAACAATGCAATCGATAAAACTACCTAATATGCGACAACGCAAAGTGACATTCTTTATCCACCACCTTCTATATAATCGAGTAGCGGCAAAAACTATGAATACCTGAAATGATAGTTAAAGGTAAAAGGTAGTCTGTCACGCTAATATAAGGCACAGGAAAGGTGGAACTGCATGTACGTTAGTCAAACAATGCAACAGGTGAAAGAAGATATGTTAAATGGAGAATGGGTGGGTAAGCTCATTCATATGCACGATACTACTAAATCGATTAAGGTAACGCTTGAACCTATACAAGCCGGAAACGGATTTTTAGAGTTTTATGAGAGGCAGGGGTACGGCTTCTACAAATGGAGTCAAGCAAGTGCGTAGGGCGCAGGGCAAAAATCGCTTAATAACCAAAAAACCAAGCCTAAGAGTTAGGCTTGGTTGATACATAAGATTAAACGGATATCGGGCAAAGCCGGCAGCAGGCTGTTTTATCGACCTGTTTTGCCGGCTTTGCTTTCAAGAAACTCCCGCGTTCATTTAGAGCCTCGCGAAGGTGATATAATCGACTTGAACAGGTTCTGCCGATTCGATCCGAAGCGCCCGGTTGATCTGTCCCCGGTGATATTGCCCATGCAAGAGAACCTGCAGCAGGATGTCCCGGACGGACGTTCGGAACGGAACCCCGCTCTGGTTCGCATAGTCGATTATCTCGTCCAACCCGGATTCCTCGAGCCCTTCGATATAGGCGCGATATTGCTCGGTATTTTCTTCGAACATCGTCCGGATCTCCGTCAGGTCTTCCGTTTCCTCCCACAACGAATATTGCTCGCTGCCCTTGCCCTGCAATCGGGACAGCCAGACTTGTTCCGCGACCGCTACGTGCCGCACCAGCTTCAGAAGGTCCTTGTTCTTCGTCTCGCTTTCCTCGAGCGCATCCAAGATGCGTCCGTCCGCCCAGTACAGGTGATCCATCATACGTTTGATCGTCTTCATTTCGGTTTCCCCCTCGTCGTCGTTATGTATACAAGATTCTTTTGGAGACGTCCAATATTTCCGAATAAAGCTCCTTGCTGGCCGCAAGAATACTGCTGCCCGGCAAATACGGATTAATCGGGTCTCCGTTCAAACTCAGTATCTAAAATGTCATCCTTATTTTACCACATCTATTGAAGCTAAACCGATAATTCCGCCATCCTGAAAAGCCAAAAAGCGACCCGTTACGGTCGCTTTTTAGGAGGAGCTGTTCTATCTCAAATACTGCTTTACAGCCCCAAAGCATTGCCCTTCTCAAGACGCAAAATATGCTTCTCGCCGTCGTCGGCCAATGTTCTGAACTGATTGATGGTTTCCCTCATTTTCGGAAGTGCCTGCTGTTTGTACGAGCTGATCGAATCGAACGCGGACAAGACGTCCGCAAACGCTTGTTTTAACGTATCAACCGAGACCGTTGCTTCAATGGCCTGCTGTTGAATGGCGACTCCTTGGTCCTTGAGCATCCGGGACGTGCCGGCGATGAGGTTCGTGGTGGTCTGATTCAAAAGCTCGATTTTCTTGAGAACGATGCCTTGATTATACAGGGCGCTCGCTACCGTAACGGCGATTTTCAAAGCAGAGATCGTGACGGTCTTTGCTCGGTCCACGCCGCGGATGAGCTCCTTATTATTGCGGATAACGACCTCGTAAGCCAAGATTCCCTGCTGATTGACGACGAGCATTTGCTGCAAATCCATGACGCGCTGGCGCATCGGGAACAGGATTTCCTCGGTTATGAACCGAATTTTCTCGGGGTCTTCGCCACGGCTTTTGGCCGCTTCGATCTGGGCTTCGATGGATTCGTCCATTAGCATCCCAAGCTGGATTTCCTTTTTAAGCGTCTTGGTTAGCTTTCGGATTTCATGCTGTTCGAGCTCCAGCGTCGTATTGTCGTTCCTGAGCACGGCACCGCCTTTATCCAGCGACACCACAATGTCGGCAATCACATCGTCGGCCTTCTCGAACTTGAGGAAATACGCCCGCAGCGGATTGAATAGCTTGCCGAGAAATCCCTTCTTGGCAAAGTCGATCATGCTCGGATCCAGATCCTTCAGCTGCGTGTGCAACTCGGCCAGTCCCTTCGCAACGGGGCCGCCCTCATCTCCGGATTTCGCAAGATTGCCCACCGATACCTGCAGCAGGGTGTTCTTGTCGGAAGAGCGTTTCATGGTGTTCAGACCGTAGGCGTCGATCGATTGAAGGATCTCCTTGCGCTGGTCCAGAGACTCGACATCCATCGCCATAATCATCTTAACGTTCGAATCCGCTTCTTCCTTCAGCTTTGCTTCTTCTTCCGGTAATGGCTGTATCGTAGGCTCGATCTCGGCCGCCAGCTCCTCTGGACTAGATACGTTCATCGAAAATGCCATTGAAATCCCCCCTCAGAATGATTGAATGATTACATTTGCACGTTGAATAGATTGCCAATCTTGTACACGACATCGTCCGTATCCGCGTTAATGCTGGCCGCTTCGTTGATGCTGGAGATATTCTGCAGCGCTTGAATATTAGCGTTATAGCCGATCGTGTAGATCGGTACCTTATACGTCTCGATTAATCCCTTGATGTCCTGCAGCGTATAGCCCTGGTTCGTCTCGCCGTCGCTTAGGACGAAAATGACAGGCTTGGTATTGGGGTCGATGGCCAATTGATCTTCAAGAAGCTTCAGTGCTACGACGATCCCGTCGAAGGTGGCCGTCCCGCCACCGGACTGCAGACTATTCACCGCTCCGACGAACAAGGACTGCTGATTCGTGTCGTACTTCGCGATCGGCAGCTTGATGGTGACGCCATCCGAATACGAGACGAGGCCGATGCTGTTGTCCCTGCCTAGATATTTCTGCCCTTTCAAGAGCGACTCTTTCAAACGATTAAGCGGCTCGCCGTCCATGCTGCCGGAAACGTCGGTGACGAAAACGGCCGTGATCGGCTTACTGCTATTCTTCTTCTCTTTCCATACTTTCTGCGCGGATATAAGCATGCCGCCATCCACGGGGGCAAGTTCGGACTTGTAGCTTTCAAGACCGTTAAATCCTTTTTCCTGGGCGGTTTTCATATACTTGTCTTGTGTCACGAATTCGGCAAATTTCTTGAGAATATCCAGCTTCGCCTGCGGCAGATCGCCTAATGCGTAGAGCGGACTATCGTGTCTGAACCCAAACGGCGTAAATACGTACCCGCTCTTTAAATCCGCTGCGTTGACGTATGTCTGGTATTCAAGGACGAATCCGTCCAAAGCGCCGGATTTGGCCGCATCGCGCATCTGAATGGTCGTGGAGGCGATGAACGGCACGTTGGATTGGAACTTTTCAAACTCTTGCACCGCTTTATCGCTCAACATGTTGGTACTATCGAAGGTATGAAGTGCTGTTACCAGGAAATTCAAGCCCGTGGAGCTCGCAAAGGGATCGGTATACCCCATGGAGAGCTCGTTATTGGCGATTGCTTCCGTGACGGATTGGATATTGACGGAGCCGTACTTGTCGATCATGGCGTCGTATTTCGCTTTGGCGATGACGATTCCGGGTACATTGCCGACTAGGCGATTGGTCACGAGCTGCGTGTTAACCCCGCTTGCCTTAACCATTTCGCCCCATAGTTCATTCGAAGGGGTGAACGCATCGGGGACGTACTTGCCGGATTTGATGTAGTCCGCGGCCGTGCCCGAGGCGATATTGCGAATCTTGACCGACGCGGGCTTCCCGTCCACGGTTATATTCGCCTTGTTAAACTCGGTCGCCACGTCCGTCAGCCATCCGTCGACGCCCGTTCCCGACTTTTCCGTGGACGAGAAAATTTCGACGAAATTGTCGTTCGTATTGTTTACCGTAATGGGAAATTTGCTGATGTCGGGTAAGGCCGCGGCGACATCGGCGGGGTCTAGGTCGATTTGGCCTTTCACTGGTGTTTCGATAGTTGGGGAAACTTTTTTGTACAGCTTGCTCAGACGATCCCCGGCATTCTCGGCCGTCACCTCCGCTTTCGATTTGCCCAGATTGGAGGTTAAGGTTACCCCGGCATAAACAAGCCCGAAGACGACCACCAGAAGAACAACGGAGATCAACAAAAAATTACTCTTTCTTTGCATCCAGGCCACCTCTTAATTCTTGTAGTATTGGGTTTGTTTGATTAACGTGTCGATTTCCTGCATGCACGGCATGCCGTCAATGTCGCCCGGCTCCAAACTATCCAAGCGGGAGATCTCCAGCATGAGCTGGTCCAGCTTCAACAAAATTTCTTCGTTTGTGCCGAGCGATTGCTTCGTGAAGGTTAGGTATTCGCCGTACACGTTTTTTCTGGCTTGCAGCAGCTCCGGCGATAACGATGACGGTTTACGGCCCGAGACGCTCTCGAACTCCGACGCGTCGAACGTATTCAGCCGATTGAGAATGCTCCTGACGTTCAGATAGAACAGCTTCTCCACCTCATAAATGACGGAAGAGAACTTCTTATAGCTTAATTCCTCGGGATCGAATCGCTGTTTCAGGACCTCGAGCAGCGTGCTCTTTTTCTTTCGCATGCGTTCCAATTGACGCAATGCCAAACCTATATCTTCTTCTAAAACTTTAATACGCCTGAAGCGAGATAATGCCTCTACATAATCGTCATGCGTCTTAATCTCCTTCACCGGCAGAGCTGCCGGAGCTTTAAATAGGAGGAAGTAACACCCATAGGTCAGCGTGATGGCGCTGGCGACGAGAAAAGTCACGCCGATTGCCGAAGAGAGCGCATTGCCGCCAATCTCGATTCCGATAAATCCCCGGGAGAAAACGACAATATTCAACGCTATGACACCAAGTGTCAAACCAAGCAGCTTTATGTATCTGGTCACGCCCAATCGAACACCCCTCTGCCGAAATAATGATCCCGTCTCGTTATCATTGTACAACAATGTTAAATCCTGGGGCTAGAAATTTATGGATGGCAGTTTAATTCCTAGCATATTCATACAACGATTTTAAAAACTATCTATTAGTCAACATATACGCGTGCGCAGCTGCAGACGTTTCCGTTTTCAGGAAAATGCGAGAATATGAGCTAGTTGGCGCGATCCCGGAGTCCCGGGAAGAGCGCCGATTTTTTTGGAAAAAAAATGATTTAGCACTATACTATTACTAATAAATAACGTTTGGAGAAAGGGCATTCCTTACATGAACCATACCTTATATATAAGCCTCACCGAGGACCAATGAGAAGCTGGGAGTCCGTTCTACTTATTATGCTGGCCATTGTCATGGTTATGATGATAAAGAACCGAAATCAATCCTTCTTTCGCTTCTTCCGTATGCTTCTGCCCTTTCCCTTGGCCGTTCACTTCGTGACCGAAGGATTTCGCTGGCAAATGGTTCCCGCTTATTTATGTACTCTCTACGCGTTTGTGACAGCTGTTCTGACACTATTCAAGCGAGAGCGCATGTCCCCGATCCGTCTGGGGTTGATTTCTACAATCGGATTGCTGCTGATTTGCTGGGCATTGCCTTATCTAATCCCCGTTCCTTCGCTAGAGGCTCCATCGGGAAATAACCCGGTCGGTACAGTCATGTATCACTGGATCGACACAAGCAGGCTTGAGCAGACTCCGGGGGAGACGAACAAATACCGGGAGATGAACGTTCAAATCTGGTATCCGGTACAGCTAAAAGGAAGCATGCGGCAGGCTCCGTATATTCCCGAACTAACCGGCTTGAGCCACTACGCGAAGCAGCGCTGGCATATTCCGTCCTTCTTTCTGAATTACATACGCCTTGCGAAGACGTATACCTACATGGAGGCTGACATTGCCAGTAATCAAAGCCAGTATCCCGTCGTTATCTTCTCCCATGGTTGGCCCGGCTCCCGGTACGCCTACCATTATCTAGTCACGGACTTGGCAAGCAAAGGCTACGTGGTAGCCGTTGTTGAGCACACCTACGGTACGCTTGCGACCGTTTTTCCCGACGGACGGATAATGTCCCAAAAGGCTCCTTCGGAATTTCAGCTTCCGGCTTGGGATTCTATCATTGATAATGTTTGGGCGGAAGACGACAGGTTTGTCCTAGATCAGTTAGAAAAACTTAACCGGGGAATTATGGATAAACGTTTCACACAGCGTCTTAATCTGGAGGAAACGGCAATTGCCGGACATTCTTTCGGCGGAGATGCTGCCCTTGCCACACTTCGCAAGGACAAAAGGTTTAAGGTGGGAATTAGTCTGGACGGATCCTTTTACGGAAGCATACAATCCCCGATTGCCGCAGACCAGTCTTTTCTATGGATGTGCACCGATAATTATTTGAATGATCTAGGTCTGCCGAAACCTAGCGACAAGCAGTTGTCGGAAGAAGGAATACAAAGAGCAGTATATAAGGGCTGGGTAGACGGCTTTCACCGTAGAAGGGACCAAGCGGTATCCGAGGGCGGTCAAATTTTGCAGCTTAAAGGGGTAAAGCATTCAAGCTTTTCGGATCTTTTCCTGTACTCCCCCTTTCTGCAATGGAAAGCCAAAGCGCCCGATCCGAAGCAAAGCCATCGACTGATTCTGAAATACGTCGAATTATATCTGGATCAGCATTTAAAGGGGCAGCCACCGGAGGGACGGTTCGAAGAAAAGTCGCAGAAAGACAGCCGGGTCCTGCTGAATCCTTAGCTGCTCAAAGTGCCCAACCTTGCTATAAAGCAAAGTTGGGCACTTACGGATTGTGTGGCCGGTTGCGTCTTCTATAAACCTTCTGTTTTTTTCGCAGCCCGTGAATACATTTTCCGTTCGTGAAAGCTGACGGAACGGTATTTCGCGGCAAGCGATCGGCGTTTATTCTCGGTCAGGGAAGAGGCTTCCGAATGCAGCTCGCGGTTAAGCGCAGGCTTCAGCCGGACGGAGCCGGGATAGCGGCCGAACACGAAGTTGCCGTACGTTTCATATTCGCTGAAGGCGAACTGCTTTTTTTTGTTCATGCTTTCCATTATTGCTTTGTACCATCGTTTTCCGTGCCGCCGCTCGATGTCGTTTTTCAGCTCCCGCAGCTTTTGCTTGTCGAACAACATGTAATGCGCCACGAAGGAACGGGGAGCGGAAGCCTTCTTGCCCATCAGCTTGTTGTAGGTAACGAAGTATTGGGGCTGGCTCCAGCTTCTTGTATAGTAGCTCGTTTGCCCTCCCGACAGGAACGTATGCGGGCGAATGAGGACGGTATCAGCGTCAATGACGAGAAAATGCTTCGTGCCGGCGAGCCTGTCGCCGCTTAGCTTCAGCAGCTGCTGAAGCAGCCAGCCGGAGCGTTCCCAATGCTTGGAGCTGTATCGGATGTCTTGTTTTTTAAGCGGAAGCACCGTGTTCTCGTCGATAAAACGGTACCCTTTTTTCCGACAGAGGTCGACGATCGCCCCTTTTTTGGGCGCAACGATCAACACCTGCCCGATCGGATGGCGGACATGGCGCTTTACGCCTTCTACGACATGAGGAAGCGTCTTTAAATCTTTTTCGATGGCCGGAATGAGCACGTCGATCCGGAAGCTGGATGCGCGTCCGGACTCGGGCTTAAGAGGCATGGAGATCATCTCCCGTGTAGGCTGGTCGGACGTAACTAGCATATGCCGGAACGGGGCTTTAAGATTGGGCTTTTTGGGGGGACCTACTCCGCTGCATTTTTTTCCAACTGCTTTCGAATGCCTTCGCGGTCGATCTGAATCCAGTATTCGACGATTTTATCATTCTCAATACGGTATACGGCGTGACTGAACGAAGCAATATTAAAGCCAAACGGCAGCTCATCATGTGATTAGCTGCCGTCGTGCTGTCCTGAACTATCGTTCTCCGTCCCTCAATGAATTTGGTTTTCCATTTAGAATAAAATAGATTAAATTAAAATATCAAACTCATTCACATAAACCGCGGTACCAGTCACCTCTACAACACTGCCATTAGCTGAAACGGACACTCGTACTTTACCGTTCCTTTCGATATTCATGTCCCTGTTCGATAAGAAGATCTAAGGAAGATACATGTTTGCTTATGTATCTGGAATAGTACGCCCCCATAACCCCAGAGGCAGTGCCTGCTCGATTGTGCCAGAAAACGGGAATTATTTTACCAATTCCGAGTGACGTTTGTGATGTTATGCTATAGGCAACTGATCTCCTGATCGGCTGCCGCTTTGTTGTTCTGAACTACAGTGTTTCGTTAACATAAGAAGCTGCCGATCGTGCCGGCAGCTTCATCCTTGGAACTAAAACTCTTCGTTAGTACCATCGTTATTTTTTCTTTACGGGTATCCAGATCTCACCCTGCGTATGCCCTGGCATTCCATAATACATTTCAAATTGTGGACCCTCAACCTGTTCATATCCAGATGTCGGGAACCATTCGGTATATACCCGTTCCCATAGTTTTTGTAAATCACATTGCGGCTCCGGGAAAATAGCCCATGTTAAAGCTGGAACAGAAAGCTTTGTAAATCTCTTCGGAATTTCAAGTCCCTTCGGTAAATGATAGCATACCATGTACTTGAATGATTCTCCCGTATGGTCATATAAGGCAGCGTGCAGCACTGTATTACCAAACCGCCCCAACAACTCGTTCATTAGATCCACACTGCCGTCCTCATCACATTGTTTACGGAACTGAGGAACATCAGTAAATGCCGTTTGCAAATCCTGACTAACATGACCATAAACGCCGAACATCTCAAAAGCTCCTCTTTGTTCTATCCGGTAATTCATCTCGACATCTCCTCTTATTGAGATATGAAAGGACATTCGAGGATAGGCTTTTAAGGAAACGCCTTTATCGCGTGCAGATATCGGCATGATCCCATGGAGATTCTTGAACGCCCGTGCGAACGCTTCCGGCGATTGGTATCCATATTTCATGGCAACATCGATCACCTTTGCATCGGTTGTCTGCAGTTCAAAAGCCGCTAATGTCAAACGTCGACGTCTGATGTACTCGGATATCGAGATTCCGGTGATGAACGGGAACATTCGTTGAAAATGATACGTAGAGCAACAGGCAATCTGCGCTATGTCATCATATGAGATATTGTCCGCCAAATTTGTTTCAATATAATCCATGGCGCTTTTCATCCTCTCCAACCAATCCATCGTTCTCCCTCCCTTCGAGTTAAATACTATCGCAATTAAAAATGACTTTCCGTGCATTTCCTGCACCAAATTGTCAGTATCGTTCGCATCCCCTATCGTTATGAGATAGATTCTAGGATCCGATCTCTTTCGGAAAATCAAAATGACTGCATTTTACTATGCCTATTTAAGAATTAATTCTGGAGTATATTTTTCTGGATAATTTAACATCGCTGCGGCATCACCATTAATTAACATATTCCCATATCGGGGGCTGTTTTTATCAATAGTTAGATTCCAACTTGTTATCGGCATCTGACCAACGGATATTCCGTCTTTCATGGGATCATCACTAACCTTGATTCCAAGATTTTTATAGATCTCTTCCACAACAGCTTTCCACGTTTTATTATTTTCAAGTATGTCGTCAGCCCAGGTTACCTCGGCTTTCTCATTTCTTCCGTTATATTTGTAAATTCCAGTTCCCCGCTCTTTCGTTATCGCTTTTTCTACGTCTGCTACATTTTCTGCTTTAAATTGCGCTGTAATTCCAATTAGGATGTGATAGGAGAAGGTCAAGCTAACTTCAGCAGAGTGGTCAAATAATTTAATCTGATTATTAAAATTAATCTGATCGTTATGAGCAAGCCCTGTATTTACTTTTGTAATATCTTTTTCAGAGATTGTTAAAGCATTCATTACCTCTTCCTCATTCATGCCCCATTTTAAATTTTTGATAGGAACAGGCGTACCATAAGGTGAAGATTGACCTTGACTACACCCAACAACAAGCAACACAACAGATGATATCAACATAACAATAAGGAATAATTTTCTCATAAATACCTCCTTACGTGTTTTGATGTAAGAAGTGCCTAGCGCGAGGTGCGGCGCCACATCAACTCGCCTCATTATATGATTATTATAATCCAAGATGACTTTTGCCGTTGTGACAAAAAAATAGGCAACTTTATTCCTATATTGCCGTAGGAAGTCCTTTTAAACAGCACCTAATGGTGTCCGTTTTACTTTTGAATAACCAGACCTATATTACGAAAAAATGGCAGCCGATCATCAAAAGATCAGCTGCCATCGTTTTGTTCTGAACTAACGTTTCCCGTTTAACAAAGCGTTAATTTGTCCGAAATACATAGATTCATGTTATGTGTGAAATGACCTGACTTAAACTCATTTCCCTCATTGAATTTATTCTCAAGTGAAATTTTTCAAAGTTGATTTCCTTTGTCACTTCATTCGTTACAATCACACATTTTAAACCAGCGGCTATTGCAGCTCTTGCCCCATTTGCCGAATCTTCGAACGCAATAGCTTCGTTTGCATTAATATTCAAGGCTTCGAGTGTTTTTATGTATAAAGTCGGGTCTGGTTTAACTTTTTCGACCTGGTCACCCGTCTTGATTACTTCGAAGTAATCAAGTATATGAAGTTGTTTTAAAAATCCTTCAACCCATTGCCTTGAGGAACTTGAAGCCAAGCCTATTTTTAACCCTAGATTTTTGGCTTCAATCAGATATTCCCTCACACCTTCTCTGATGTCCAGCAGCTCCATTCTCGATTTGTGGTTTTCTTTGGTTAATTTCATAATAATCTCGATGTTTTCTAATCCTAACTTATCTTCAATAAATGCATTTAGCGTTGCATCATCCGTACCAATGCATTTAACAAATACCTCCAAGGGAAAATCCACATTGTAGCCCTGAAGCACTTCTTTGTAAGCATGATACCAAACCGTTTCCGTATCAATAATTAAGCCGTCAAAATCAAAAACTATTGCCTTAATCAATTTTATCCCCCTAACATCTATTATGAACTCCCCATTTATCAGCTGCTGCCGTGTGTAATTAGGCATTATTTTACAATCGTCTCCCGTTAGTCCAACAAAAAATCGTTATAAAGCGAATCTGTTCTTAATGATTTCAGCAACCTCACAAGCAGTTAAATTCGTGTTGTTTATTCTGATGTAATTTTCTCTTTTAATTTCTCCCTCGAAGGAGTTTAATCGATGTTGCTCGATTGTCTGTAATAAATCCTGTTCAGAACGAGCAACATCCCTTTTTGTTGGTTTATGTTCAAGTCTGTGAGGAGTTTTGTTACGCTCAATTCTTTTCTCAAGATCGGCTTCAAGCTCAACAAAAAACACTTCGCCATCTTTATCTTCGATTGTTTTACAAACCTTCTCAACATAGTCCCAATCACCATGCAAATCGAATCCCCATACATAAGTAAAAATCATTCCATACATATCACTTTCAGCGGCGGTTTCAAATATGTCTTGACGAAATTTATTTACTAATCTCCACATTTCACTATTAAAACCAAATAGGGGAGCTAACATTTCAATTGTTACATGATTGTGGAACAACTTTAGCTCAGTTACCTTTTCCAGTTCATGCCCCACTGTCATTTTCCCTACAGCCTGCGGACCAAATATCATAACAAATTTCATCCAACCACCCTCTTGGAAGATATTTCAATAATAATATCACAATTTGAACAAGCGGAGAGGGTGTACCATTGCTTATCAATACCAAATTCTATTATTTTATCTTTAAATCTGCGAAATGCGCCCTTCCCAGTAATTGCTGCATTAAGCGCTTCATTGATATCTTCATCTTCAACAGTCCTTATGAACTCTTCTATGAGTTCATATTCGTTATAGTCGTTTTTTAACGTGAAGTCAGCAAATTTCCCTTGTTCATCCTCGAGTATGCAACTTGCTCTTTCAATGTTCTCTCTTTGCCATTCGGGAAAATTTTCAAGCGGCCGTTCATCTTCAGCAGCTCGAATTTCTTCTCTAGTTAACGTAATCACTTCACCTGTCGTAACATCTATATAAGTAAACGTATCATCTAAACCAATTTCAATCTCACTGACTAAAGTCTCCCATTAGTTCAACAGGAAGTGACTGTCGGCAATATATACCATGGTCCTTAGTATATCTGTACATTGCATAGTACTAAATCTATGAATCTAATATATGAAAAGGCAAGCTCTATTGAACCTCCGTCTGCTAGAAAGCCAAGATCTCCCCGTTGCACTAAGGTTATCTCCCAAAAAATATTCAAAAGCTAATTCCCGTTATTGGACCAAAACCGCTTCTTCTATCATTATCACACTTCTTTATCATGTGATATCCCCCGGACTGAACGGATTATTCAAGTCCTAAATCTGTCGGCTGAAACAGCTGGAATCGATACGGTTACCGTAATTGGTCCGTTATGAAAGGAGGTGATAGTATGTCTGTTAATATTGTAGATCACCAATATCAAGATGTTGCTGCAGGAACGGGTTCGCTTCCGTTTTTAATCTCACCGGGTGCAGAATACCTGTTGACTTCAGTCTTTCTCCAAATCAGCAACATCAACAACCGGATTGAACTAAAAGCAACAATTGGCTGGGAAGCACAACTGCTGCTGCTCACAATTGTACCGAAGCTGCTCTTTCGCATTCGGAGAGGCGGAACCGCAGCTCCTGCTCCTATTGTGTTCCAGACAACAGATTCTGCTTTTATTGGAACAAGAGATGAGGGCCCTTGGGTAACGCTTGATTTCACGACAGCCCTGCAGCATACGGAATCGACAACTGCTGGTCTAGTTGGTACATTCCAGCAATATGCTCTGACCGTAGAACATGTTGGTCAAAATGCCGTTACCATAACTGGTCCCGTGCATCTTGCTGGAAAGGTCTATCTGTAATTAGTCTCTAAATAGGTGATTGGGTACAAATTAGAGGAATAAATTCCTTCCAGTACAGCCAGATCAGTTCAATAAATACTGAAAGGGCTCTGCCTATTTAGCAGAGCCTTTTTTCAACTATAGTCTCCCGTTAGCTGAATGCGTCCCCCTATTTGCTAGCATTCATTTCTTTTATGATTTCTATAAATTGATTGACTACCTCCGATGGATGTAATGAATATAGCAATCCATATGGAACTGCAAAATCCAAATCACTTGGGATCGTCACCAAGGATGGATGAATATCTGCCCACGCCTCCAATGTCAGCATCACCGTATTGCTTTCCTCGCAGCGATTAAACCCATCAAGGTCGTAGAGTCGCGGAACCTCTTTAATTCGTATTTGAGGATGATTTTTTATCAGAAAATCACGTATGTCATGAATGACTGAGCAGTTCCCGCCGTTCACCACAACCAATCTCTCCCCATACAAATCTGTGACAGAAAGTGTTTTCTGAGAAGCCAGCCTATGCTGCCGAGATACGGCAAAGCAAAAACGGTAACTCCCCAATTCAAGCACACGGTAGTAATCCTTCCAGCGGTCTGCAAGAAATGGCCCTACCATGATATCGAACGATTGGCCGATCGTACGGTAAGTGGTTGGGAGGGTATGTGCGTCATCTTCGAAATGAACGATACTTATTCCGATTTGCGGCGATAAGTCGCTAATTCCATTCCACAGATCAATCAAAACCTTACATGAGTTAAGCATAGAAGTGCCGACCCGAACAATATGCCGATTTGCTTGTGCGGCCTGACGCATACGAATCAGAGATTCTTGATAATATTGCAACATAAATTCTGCATCCTTGATAAAAGCTGCGCCTGCCTCTGTGAGCTTGACACCGTGGTTGGTACGGTTAAAAAGAGGGGTTCCGGTTTGCCTTTCCAACAAATTCATTTGCTTCATCACCGCGGTAGAAGAAATAAATAACTGTTCGGCTGCCTTAGAGAAGCTTCCGGACTCCGCCACTTGAACAAACGTCTTCAGTTGTTCATTCATTCAGAAATTCCCTCCTTTTGCATGAACCAATAGTTAATACCATGCTAACCTATTTGAAGTTCCGTATCAAGCTGGTAAGCCGTAACATTAGACAAGAACGACAGAGAACAAAAGATACTACACATAGGAACATATTGGAGGAGAAAACAATGGAAAACAAAGTCTGGTTCATTACAGGAGCCTCTCGCGGATTAGGGCGCATTTGGGCTGAGGCCGCACTCTCTCGCGGGGATAAGGTTGCCGCGACCGCTCGCACACTGGAAAGCATCGTCGACCTTAAGGAACGTTTTGGAGAAGCCGTTCTCCCCCTAGCGCTCGATGTGACGGATGCTCGTCAGGTCAAGCGTGTCGTTCAACAGGCACATGCGCATTTCGGCAGGCTGGACGTCGTCTTAAACAATGCCGGATACACGTTGGTTGGCACGACTGAGGAGGCTGGCGAATCCGACGTCCGCGAACTATTTGACGCCAATTACTTTGGTACTCTTCGGGTCATCCAAGCTGCCCTGCCTTTGCTTCGACTACAGGGCAGCGGGCACATTCTCGGAGTCTCAAGCGCCATGGGCATTGTTGCGGCACCGCTCATCGGATTCTATTGCGCTTCCAAATGGGCAGTCGAAGCACTGCACGATAGCCTCTCACAAGAAGTTAAAGGCTTCGGCATTAAGGTGACGTTACTTGAGCCTGGCGCATTTGCAACCGATTTTGGAAGTCCCTTGTCCATGAAGACATCACAGGAATTGGAAGTCTACGCCGAACTTCGAAATCAGGTGTTCGGTCGTTTATCGACTGAACACCGAGGCGATCCGCGGGCAACAGCCGAAGCGATTCTTCAAATCGTAGACGCCCAGGACCCGCCTCTGCGGTTTGCGGTCGGTGCTGGAGTCTTGCCTTTGGTACGCGGAGCCTATGCCGATCGATTAGCCGCTTGGGAGGCATGGGAGGCTGTATCGAACGAAGCGCAAGGCAACCCGACAGACCATTTACTTAATTCCGATACCTCAAAATAGCACTACATTCGCGTATAGCAAAAATATTGAAGTGTCGTTATGATGGCGAATCAGTTGCTTAGTTGATAATGTTCTGAATTGAACGGCAAGCTGTAAGATCATGCCCAACACGATGGTGCGTCATAAGAATCCTAAATTTGCGATAATCTGCCCTTTACGTTAATGAAACGGCAGCTGACTTGAGGGTCAGCTGCCGTCCTGTTGTATTGAGCTATAGTTCCTTGTTAGTTGGATTTAGACGGGTGTGGATCATTAAGAAATTCCGAGTAAATTATTCAAAGGGGTTAGGTCTCATGCGACATCTTACGTTTAAAAAGCAGGCGAGTAAAATACGTCGCTATGCATATGCTTGATTTTGTCCCAGTTACCAGGATTCATCGTGTCTAGAGAGCGGTGCTCCAGAATGGCCTGATATAGTAAAGTTTTTTGTTCCAAATGGGCAACGTGCTGTTTGGCTTCTTCAAGCCTTGCGATTGCCTCCTTTTTATGCTCCATCATGAGTGAATAGCGTTGCGAGAGGGTCGTATCCCCTTCAAGACAAAGATCAATGTACATTTTGATAACTTCAATCGGCATCCCGGATTGCTTGAGGCATTTGATGCCATGCAGCCAGTTAATCGATTCGTCATCAAACATCCGAATATTGTTTTTATTACGTTGTACGCTTGGCACCAGACCTTTATCCGTGTAAAAGCGTACTGCGTGCTCGGTGAGTCCCGTTATTTGAACGGCCTCTTTGACTGTATACATGTGAAATCGCCCCTTGGAAAATAAATATTATAATAGCTTGACTTCGTGTAACACGAAGGTTCTAAGCTTAGTGTAACGCAAACGGATCATCGGCTTCGGTGTTTACCAAGTTCATGATGCTGAAGAATGCGAGAAAGCCGTATATGAAGCGCTAATGGCTGGTTACCGCCTAATCGATACTGCCTCAGGTTATTTAAATGAGGAAGCGGTGGGGCGTGCAATCAAGCGCAGCGGTATACCACGTGAGGATCTGTTCATCACAACCAAGCTTTGGGTTCAGGATGCCAACTACGAGAGTGCCAAGCTGGCATTTTCCAAATCCCTGAAGAAGCTCCAACTCGACTATCTGGATTTATACCTTATTCACCAGCCTTTCGGCGATTACTATGGCGCTTGGCATGCGATGGAAGAGCTATATCGTGAAGGCAAAATCAAGGCAATCGGGGTTAGCAATTTCCTGCCTGACCGTTTGATGGACCTTATCGTGCATAACGAAATCGTGCCAGCTGTCAATCAAGTCGAAACGCACCCGTTCTACCACCAGATCGAGAGCGCCGCTTTTATGAAAGAGCAGGGAGTGCAGCACCAATCTTGGGCACCTTTAGCTGAAGGACTTAACAACTTGTTTGGGAACGAAGTGCTAGCCTCAATTGCAGAAAAACACAACAAGTCCGTCGCCCAAGTCGTGCTTCGCTGGCTTGTTCAACGTGGAGTCGTTGTAATCCCGAAATCGGTGAAAAAAGAACGGATCATCGAAAACTTTAATATTTTCGATTTTGAATTGAGCACGGACGACATCGAACAAATTTCCACTCTCGATACGCAGAAAAGTCTCTTCTTATCGTACCGCGATCCGGAAGTCGCCAAGATGATGGGGAACTGGAAAGTCGATCTGTAAACTTGAATAAGCATAAACTCATCATGCATTTATCCTCATCTGTAAAGAAAGGACAGGTCTCCCTGTCCTTTTTTATTTAAATTGTAGAAATAGTAAAACTGCTTGTATCGGTATACATCGTCCTTTAAAATTGGCTTACTAAAAGATGGGTTTCTCACTATCTTGGGGCTGTGAATTATACCCTAAACCACGCTATCCTGCCCGTTAACGTAACAAAGCTGCCGATCATGTGCCGGCAGCTTTGTTAAATTGGTCATTCAACTATCGTTCACCGATAGCTTAACGCCTCATTTTCTAGTTGCTATTATTAATCCCGTTGACCAGTTAAGTTCGACAATTTGAAATTCTTCTAAATTCCGCATAGTACTTATCAAATTTTTAACCTTTTCTTCATGGCCTGCAGTCCATGTGTCTACCGGGTTCAAATCATCAATTATATAGAATCCACCGGAGTTTACCATCATTAGAGTTTCTTCTAAGTAATAATACTTTCCTGGCCAAGTGTCTGCAAAAATAAAATCAAACTTCTTTCCTTTACTTTCTTCAATAAAAACACCGCCATCTGCCGTAATAAACTGTACCCGCTCATCATCAATAACAGATTTTGCAATATTCTGTATTGATTCGTCATTTCAACAGATATCAATCGAGATGACATATCCATTCCATCTAATATCCATGTTGTTGAAGCTCCAGCTCCAGTTCCAAGTTCTAAAAATATGCCTTCTCGTTTTGAGCTAGCGAGAACACGTAATAACTGACCTGTTTCAATATCACAAGACATCTTAAAGTTTAATTCATTTGCTTTTTCAAGAATATCATTAAGTTTTTTTGGTTTCATTCCAAACACACGCACCTTCATTTAGTATTTGCCCCAATTGTATAACAAGTGCTTCCATTTCCAATTCGATGAATAGGCTTGTCTTAAAAGGTTCGACCAAATATTGGAACTATCCTGCCCGTTAGTTTAATAAACACTGTCGCTGATTTTGTTATCTGCAGCTGGCCCAATGAAGGATCTTATCGGAAATGTTATCAAGTTCTTGTCATTTCATTTTGACAAGAACTTGATAACATAAAATAAAAAAGCCGCAATTTATGCTGCTTACAATGTTACTATGTTCTTGTCACCCGACATCATTTTGCAAGTTCGCTAGCCTTCAATTGCTTCAACTATCGAAATACCAAAACCAAGATGATTGCCTAAAGCACTTTCCACTGTAGGGTAACCAACCCCCAGCACTTGCGGGTACAAATAACCAACTATACCGACTGCAAGTCCCCCCAGAGCCGGTTTCACCCATTCTGTAATGCTTTTAAGTCGTTTCCATTGTATTTCAAAAAACAATAAGCTTTTAAGGTAAATTAGTGAAAAAGCCCGCTGAATATCAGAGGCCGCTGAAAAAGTCCATAAAGAGCAAGCACCTCACCTTTTTGAGGAGCTTGTTCTTTTTTTGCTTAAGGCTCTGTTATGACTGATTGTTGATTTTCGAACAAAAAAACCGCCTCTTTATTGGGCGGTGATTAACTGAATAGATTCTTAAAGTGCAGCATTTGAATTACATGCCAATAAACATATTTTTGCTAAAGGTGGCCCAGTTTTCTCCTCTATATCCAGTCATACCCTCCAAGTTCACAAAACAAGGGAGCACAGTGTACATTACGCCAGACATGGCGTTTACCCGAAATGTCAAGGCGAATCTCATCATGGAATTATCAGCAGGTGTTATCATTGCCATATCGGGGCGTATGGCGTTCTCTGCTGTTAGCGCATCTTTCATTCCTACGCTCGCGATGCCGACAGCCATATTACTCCGAATCCAATAATTCGAAACGTTTGTCGCTGACGCTATATCAGCCCGCTTATCATACGTCAATAAAATTTGATTTGAAGCGACCTGTCTTGCTTCCAAAAGAATAGGATGAGGCGGCATCGTCGGCATCATCTGTCGATCGGTATGGAAAAACATAAACATTTATAACCTCCACATTTTGATGAAGTAGTCAAATGACCAATCTCATCTCATTTTATGCAGGTTCATTATTATAGTTCTTTCTAAGTCAGTAAGTCTCACTAATAAAGATTTCCAATTGTTAGTTTAAATCGCGATACAGAAAAGCATAATAAAGGTAATCTCAGCGCGGGCTGATTCAGGAGGTGAACGATACGATGACAACAATTTCTTTAGAAGCTTTAAAGCAGCGCCTCGCCCTAATGGAGGACGCGGTGATAATTGATCGAGAGACTACCGATGGACTTCGTTTGACATTTATTTATCTTGAAACTTTAATCGATCAGGAGCGTCTTAACGAATCGATTCTTGTGCCTCTCGTTCAATCATTCCAAAGTTCGGTAGAAAAAAGCCTGACCACCGCCCAAATTACGCGTTTATCCAATTTAGAGCAATCCTTCCAGTATCTCATGAAGGGTTCAGTTCTGGTTCACGACTCGTCCAGCGGGCGATGGCACACTATTATGCTCCCCAACTCGCTCAGCCGGTCCATTGAAACCTCAGAGACGGAAACAATAATGTTTGGCCCAAAAGACAGTTTCAGCGAGTTGCTGGAGCAAAACATCTTGCTAATTAGAAGAAGACTTCCTTTAACAGCACTCAAAACAGAGAGATACTCCGTCGGCTCCTTAACCCAAACAACCGTAGTTCTTATGTACATCGACGGGCTAATCAATCCAGAATTTGTTACGGTCGCGAAAAAAAAGCTTTCCAGCATCGACTTCGATATGTTTTTGGACTCTTCACATGTTGCAGCGTTTATGGAAGATCATTATCACAGCATCTTTCCTCAATATCTTCAGACCGATCGACCGGATTCCTGCGCGTATGCACTAGGCATCGGAAAATTGGTCATTTTAGTCAATAACACTCCTTTCGCCTTAATCGCTCCGATTACGCTGTTTCACTTGTTTCAGTCGCCAGAGGATTATATAAACCGCTGGTTAGTAGCTAGCTTTTTGAGGCCGTTACGTTATCTCAGTTTCCTTCTTTCCATTACGCTAATTCCACTTTACGTGGCATTAACGACTCATCATTATCAAATGCTTCCTCTGCAAATTTTATATGTAATCATCGAGTCTCGTAGCAAACTGCCGCTATCCCCCTTCTGGGAAGCGTTTATTATTCTTATTACGCTAGAAATTATGAAGGAAGCCAGCCTAAGAATGCCGACCAAAACGAGCCAAAACTTGGGGGTAATCGGAGGAATTGTTATAGGACAAGCTGCAGTAGCGGCCGGATTCGCAAGCAAAGTGTTAATCGTATTGGCAGGCATTTCGGCGATATCCACTTTTCTCGTTCCAAACTATCTGGTCACCAAATCCAGTTTACTGCTTCAATTCATATTCTTGATGCTCGCGACCTATTTAGGCGTTCCCGGTATCTTGCTTGGACTTGTCGGCCTGCTTGCTCATCTGAACGGGCTTACGTCCTTGAACCAGCCCTACTTGGCGCCGGTATCACCGTTTTATTGGAGAGATTGGGTCGATCTTTTCGTCCGAGGGCCGTTACACGCTATGCGCAATCGTCCTGAAGCATTGCGTCCTTTGAACAAGTATCGTATTAGAAGAAGGAGTAAATGAACCCATGAAAGCTATATCGCTGTTTCGAAAAACCTCACATCAAGAAAGCGGGTTTTACGCGCTCTTCCTTACCAATAGGATTCAAATGCTTTATTATATGATTGTCATGCCCTCAGCCCTCGTGCAACCTTATATGTTATTGGCGATTGTAGCAATGGGCATAGCCTCCCAATTTTGCCTATATATGCTGTCCAAGTGGTTCGCAACTCCCTACTCTGCCCAAGGGTACAAGGGTTTTGAAAAATTATTCGGAAAAACAGGCATCAAAATGTTAGCTTTGGCAAGCTTGCCGTTCCTTTTGTTCAAGATCTCTTTCATTTCAATCAGTTATGCCGCTATCATGCAGCAATTTGTTTTTCCCTCTATGGACCGAGAATGGCACATTGTATTTCCTTTTATCCTTAGCTGCTATTTCGCGCTGTTTGGAATGGAAAACATGATACGGTTCGTAACAGTCGTGTTCATTGGAACGATTGGGATCTTTTTTCTGTATATTCCGTTTTTTTTGGTGCAATCAAATTCGATTCACGAACTATACCCTCTCATTCCGATTGGCCCAGAGCCGTTTTCATGGAAATCCCTACTGCTCGTTTTTTCGTCGTTTTCTGGACCTGAATTTTTAATTGCTATTTCATACTGGCTGAATCCGCAACAGAAAATGCTGAAATATTTGACGATCGCTAACACCATCTCGGTCGTCGAGTATCTCTTAATTTCCATTGCGGCTTTGCTCTTCTACGGTTCCAAATACTTGCCAACCATCAAATACCCGAACTTGGAGATGGGGCGCTACCTGCAATCTCCTATATTTGAAAGGGTCGATATTATCTTGATCTCGGCATATATGTTCAGCGTCCTTTACTCAATCGCCTTGTTCCTGTTAATGATATATGGCGCATCTCGTTTTCTGGGCAAGACGAAGACAAGCACTACGCGTATTGGGCTGATCTTTAGCAGCTGTGCGGCGATGGCCGTCACTCTCCCGATCAGTATATGGTTTTGGGAGCCCGGGCTCGAACAGGCCTTTTGGCTCGACCTGCAGATGTGGGCAGGATCAGCCTCATACTTGTTAGTGCCTCTTCTTGTCTGGATCGCGATCAAGCGCAAAGCCAGGAAAACGTTATGAAATGGTTCATGCGAGCAATGCTTGTGCTGCTATCGTCTTCTTTGTTGATACTCGCGTGCGGTTGCGTCCTCTTACCGGAAAACAATATGATTGAAGAAATCACGCCGATCATTTTCTGGTCCGTGCAGGGAGGAGGAGAAGATGGAAAGATTTCAATCAGCACGATCGTCCCTCCTCTAATCAAGGAGAAGAAACGAGTGCTTAATCTTAAGGTCTCTCTATTAAACGAAGGCAATAAAGGGTTTAATTTGACCTATTATAACGAACTGAAAGCCGGCCAAATCCGCTTGTTGTTCGTGGACGAAGCTTATGCGAAACGGGGGCTGACCCGTCTTATCAATACCGTTCTGACCGATCCGAACATTTCGCAACGGTTGTATTTAGTCATCACGAAAGGCAACTTTAATGAATTCCTCGCCAAACACTTGGATGAAACAGACAATATTGATTATTACCTTTATCGTATGTTCAAACATTACGAGAAGAAAAAACAAGGAGAAATTACTGTCGTCAATTTGCACCAGTTTATGAAAATGCTGTACTCTCCGGTTTCCGATCCCCAGCTATCCGTATTTCGCGCGGAAGGCGAACAGTTTCTTTATGAAGGAACAGCATTTTTCGACCAGGACAGTATGGTTGCGGAGATACGTGGAAAGGACGATCAAATCAACCAATTGTTGTATAGGGACAGATTCGTACGATATTTAGTCCTTCCTGACCTCTCGGTTACATTAGGACATATTCGCGCGCATACCCGTAAGAAACTAACCCCGGATTTATCATCCCTGTCCATCGAAATCGATGTGAAGGGAAGAATTGATGAATTGAATTCACTCGCAAGAATCGAGGATAACTTCCAATATGCCGCTCTTACACAAAAAATCGAACGGTACTTGGAGGAGAATGTTATCCGCTTGCTATCCCAAATGCAAAAATTACAGATTGACCCCCTTCAGATCGGGGGGTTGACTGCTAAACCATTCTCCAGACCAATAACGAGAGATACATGGGATCGGCATTGGTCTACTATGAAGATTAATGTAAGAGTGCGGCTACATTTAGAGCCTCTGACGAAGGTGAAATAGGAAGTTGGAATCTTGTTCAAAGACTGTTGCTGTCTTATTGAATTCAGAGGGAGATCACAATAGTTTCAAATTCTAATCCCTTTTGAGGAATGACGAGTAGATGGGTAAAATCACGTCAACAATGGTTCCTTCGTTGACCGTGCTTTCGATGTGAATACTCCCTCCGTGTTCGTGGACAATCTTGTTGCTGGAGGAAGGATTGTGTCTTATACCTAAAAAACCCCCAATCGTTTGTGGACCATGCTTATGCCGCAGCCATTCCAATAAAAAAAGAGCCATCCCTCACGGGGCAGCCCTCTAAACATATCTATTTATAATATCTTCTTCTGCGTTGCCTAACGTACCTGACGCGAGCGCCTAGCAATATAAACAACAACATGACCGACCAGGTAATCGTAATCCCCAAACTCCAGCCTTTTGATTTCGCACTTAATTTCGAGGAGCACGGGATTGTATAGAAGTTCTTGTCCTAATGCGACTATGTATAGAAGTTCTTGTCTTGAGCTCACGACAAGAACTTCTATACAAAAAATAAAAAAGCCGCAGTTTATGCGACTTTTATTGTATAGATGTTGTTGTCATCCCTACACAAAAAGCTATCATGGATCAGGTCTGGGGGCAGATCAATGGCTAAAGATCCAAAAGAGGTGCTTATCACGCTCCACTTGGTTAAGGACGACTCCATCGGCTACTGCGACCCCGGTACCGGAATGTGCGTTATGCCTGTCGCAGCAAGCACCACTGAACAAGCTAAGCTTCCAACGAACCAACAATCCCGCGACAAGTAAATCTATTGTCGCAAGAACGAAAGTAAAAAACCTAATACCACAGCAAGAAGAGGCTCCTGCTGGTCTGGAGCCTCTTTTGTTCTTTCACGCTATCCTGCCCGTTAGCTTAATGAGTTGTCATATGATCATACAAAAGAACCCCTAAAATCCCTCAGGAGTTCTTAAGATTCTCTGCATTTTTAATTCATTGTATATTGCTGCCTGACGCTATTCCGCTAAACAGCTTTGTTTTCTGCACCCATATATTAAACGAGTGAGATTAACTAAAGAACTTTTTTCCCCACACCAGCCTACTTACATCCAGGTAACTTGCTCTTAGACCCATTTGTAACCTTCCTGTAATATTCCGCTCAGGTTCCTTTCATTATCGGTTACTATAATAAGAGACAAGACCCCCCTTTATATATTCTCTATTGTTGCCTGCGGCTGATTGCCACAGGCTTTTTGTTTGCGCAGCAAAAAGCCCCCGAAAGAACATTCCCGCGGGGGCTCATACCTTAAAGCTCCAACACCATAACGCCGTAAGCCGGCATCTCTACATCGTTTTCCACTGTTGCTCCGGTCAGGAGGTCTGTTACTTGCTGCTTCACCTGAATCGTAACCGGCTGATCCGAATAGTTCAGCAGGAAGGCGTAAGAAGCATTCTCCGAAGCGCGAATACCAATCTCGACTTCGGCCGGGGCGGTGATTCGGTCCGCGAGAGGCGAGCTTAATCCAATCTCATCCAAAATCCCGTCAACTACGGGTTCGCTGTAAGCAGCCCCTAAGTACCAGACTTGACCTTCCCCAACGTTCCTGCGGGTTAAAGCCGGCTCCCCTTGATAATATTCGGACGAGTAACGGGCGACAACTTCCGCATCCGGATTCTGAACGCTAAGCACCTCGTTGAAGCCTACCGCCTTCGTGCCTTCGGACAGTCTGCCTTCCCATTGCAGCTCCGCGGCGTTTACTTTACCTTTGATAAGCGTAAAGTCCTCAACCGTAATACCGCATAATCCCGCAACCGGACCCGGGAATGGACGCATGTAGCATTGACCGTTCATATCCTTGTACCCCGTGCGGGCACCCAGGAACAGCTTGCCCCCCTGCTCCACATAGCGGGTCAGAAGCTCGGCCGTCTCATCGGTCATAATCGCCGAATGCGGATAGACAATTACTTTGTACTTGGCTAAATCCTCGAGAGTCGTATTCGAACGCAAGAAAAGGGAGTCTGCCGGAATATGCCGGTACTGCAGCTGCTTGAACCAGGAGCGCATGCTCTGCCACTGCAGAGGGCCATGCCATACATCCATCTCTCCATCCCAGGTATTGTTGTAATCCTGCATAACAGCAACTTCCGCTTGATACGCCGTCCCTGCGATTAGAGAGCCGATCTTGGCGAACTCGCCGCCAACCTGCGCCACTTCCCGCACTCTCCGGTTTGGCTGATTGTGGTAGTCATTGATGCCATGCCAATAAATTTCGGTACCAAACGTTGCCGTACGCCAGCGGAAATAAACGAGCAGATCGGTTCCGTGAAGCACCGATTGATACGACCATAAACGGATTTGTCCCGGTCTTGGCGTTCCCATCTCTATCCGGTCGACCCAGCCGCCTGGCCCGGACTGCTGCTCCATGACGCAGAAGTTCTGCGAGATGGACCTGACGTTTGTCAAATTAATGCTCCATTGGCGATCCAGCAGTGGGGCGGTTTCATTGTCGTTGTAGAAAACGCTGCTGAACTGCGGATACGAATCATACGAGAAGAAGTCGAGCAGCTCATCCGTCATCTTATGATTGTCTAGATGACCGAACAATCCATTAGTCGTTACCCAATGCTGAGGCGCCAGTTCGCGGATAATATCAACCTGCAGCTTGGCGAACGAAATAACGTTATCCGAAATAAACCGCTTCTCGTCCAATGCCAAATGCGGGTTCGGCGAATCCGTCTGCGACAGATGCAGCTGCTCCCAATCCGTATAGGTCTGGCTCCAGAATACCGTACCCCAAGCTTTATTGAGATTGTCCAACGTCTCATACTTTTCTTTGAGCCATAACCGGAATGCGGCATGGTCGGCTTCGGCATAAAACACGTTTTTCTCGCAGTTGAATTCGTTATCGATCTGCCAGCCTATAACCGCAGGATGGTCCTTGTAAGCGTTCACCATATTGCGCACGATTCGCTGCGAAAGCTCCCGGTACTTCGTGCTGGAATAATTGTAATGGCGGCGCATGCCATGCTTGATCAGCACGCCTTCTTTCGTTGCATTCAGCACCTCGGGATATTTATGCGTCAGCCAAGCCGGCGGCGTTGCGGTAGGCGTACCCAGAATGACTCTTAGACCGTAACGATGCGCCAGATCCATTACCCGCGTGAAAAAGCTGAAATCGAATATGCCTTCCTGCGGCTCGAGCATCGCCCAAGAAAATTCCGCCATCCGGATTACCGAGATATTCATCTCCCGCATGCGGCGGAAATCGTCCTCCCACAGCCCCTCCGGCCAATGCTCCGGATAATAGCATACTCCTAATGTTAACTCGTCCATGCGGATCGATTTTGCCATTATGACATCCTCCTTAGCGTTTCTTGTTTCTACCTCCATTCTAGTAGACGCCCAGTCAGAAGGATATGACAAAAAGATGCGAACTGTATTAAAATATTGTCATCTGTTTTCCCATTTACGACTGTATTATCTTCTAATTGAACATATCGTATAAAAATATTGCGTTACAATGAGGTGTATTCATGAAAGAGCATATCTTTCTTCCAAAACCGATTTTCCCCCGCCACATCTGCTTTCCCGACTTCATTGGCGGCTACAGCGAATTTCCGGAGCATGCCGTCAACCGTGAATTTGCCACAACCGAAAACAACCTCGACAGATATTACAATCTGCATATCGTACTGGATGGGAAAGGCTATCTTCACACGGACAGCATGACCTACGAGCTCACGCAAGGGCAAGGTTTTCTGTACGGCCCCGGTCTTAGGCAAACTTATCATTCGGATGCCCGGGATCCCTGGAGTATACGATGGGTGCATTTTTACGGCGCAAGACCGGAGGAGTTGCTCGACGGAAAAGGTCTAGACGAACCTTGGCTCTTTCATTTGCTCGATCTTGCGCCCGTTGAAGCCTTAATGGAACGCCTCCTGGGGCTGGGCAGAAGCTATGAAGTAGACGACGAATACGCGGCTGCTTCTACGTTGTACGAGCTGCTCACCAGAATACAGACAACCGCCAGTCAGCTTAACGTGTCCGTCCATCAAGCCTCAGACAAAATCCGGTCAGCAGCCAATTACGTGCGCGCCCACTGCAACGAGCCCTTTACTCTGGAGCAGGCGGCCGCGATTGCCGGGTACAGCTCCCATTATTTCAGCCGGAAATTTAATCAAACCTTTGGCAAGTCCTTCTCGGACTTTCTGACCGAAGCGCGCATTTTGCGGGCGAAGCAGCTTCTTGCCTCAACCCGCCTATCGGTCAAGCTTATTGCGCTCGAAACCGGCTTTTCCCAGACCAGCTATTTCAGCAAATGCTTTCGGGATCAGGAAGGAATGACACCGCTTCAATTCAGGGAAAGGCATAAAGCGTAAAAATATTTTTCAAATACCACTTGACTCGTCGGAATTATCGGGTTAATATCAATCCATAATCCTTCAACGTTCATTCTTTTAACGTTGAACTAATTTCATAAAGCCGATTGGATAACCAAAGGCCCAACTCACGTACCTGATCACGGGACGTCTGTTGCGGCCTTTTTGTTTTCTTCGGATTATGCTTTCGAAGTAAGAATCATCACGAGCGGCCCTAGGAGGTTACAAGAACAAAACATGACAGATTTCATATCCCAAATGGAAGAAAACGATTGGCTGTTCAGGAGGATGGTCCGCAGATTCGTTAAGGAACGCGACAAAATATCCGTGGAGGATATCGCCTTGCCCGGCTTCCTTATTCTCAGGAGCATTCAGCTGGGCGGCGCGCAAAAGCTTGGAGAGCTGGCGGAGCAGCTTGATCTGACGTCCGGCGCAATTACGGCGCTATGCGACAAGCTGGAAGCAAAAGGCTTCGCACAGCGGCAGCGTCTGCAAGGCGACCGCAGGAACGTATGGCTGGACATTACGGAGGAAGGCCGGCAGCTGTTAGAACGGTATCCGGAGCTTGGCAAGCGTGGAGTAAGTCTCTTATTCGGCAGCTTTAACGAGGAAGAGCTCGCCTGCCAGAAGGAAATTTTCGAACGTATTTATGCCAATCTGGAAGGCTTCTCGGAGCGCTATATGGCAATGGTCAAGGAATACGAAGAGCAAAAAGCGGAAGATAAAACGGAAGAACAACCAATAAAACCGCCTGCCGCCAAACCCAATCAAAATTATTTTTTGAATTATTAATCTATTTTACTTTAGCTAATGCTTACGAAGCATGAATTGCTTCACAATTCATTTTAGGAGTGTTGAGAATGGGACATCCCACTATTTATCCAACCGGAGCAACGGTTTATTTGCCTGAGAAGGCATGGAGCGGCTATACGATTTTCCAAGCGGCCAACGTTGGTGCCCTGCTGATTGATATGAGCGGCAAAGAGGTTCATTTGTGGAAAGGCCTGCGCGGCTTCCCGAACAAAATTTTACCGGGCGGTTACGTGGTAGGCAGCACCAAGGAACGCGATCCGAAATACGGCTTCCAAGACGAAGCCGACCTGGTGCAAGTGGATTGGAACGGCAATATCGTATGGAAATTCAACCGCCTCGAATACATAGAGGATCCGGGCTACGAGCCGGAGTGGATGGCGCGCGCGCATCATGATTACCAGCGCGAAGGCAATCCGGTTGGCTACTATGCTCCGGGACAGGAACCGCAGACAAACGGCGGACGCACCCTCATTCTCGCTCACCGCAACGTAACCAAGCCGGAGATCTCCGATAAGCTGCTGCTCGACGACGTTATTCTCGAAGTGGACTGGGAAGGCAATATCCTGTGGCAATGGGCGGTAAGCGATCATTTCGAAGAGCTTGGCTTTGACGAAGCGGCCAAGAACGTTCTGTTTCGCGATCCTAACGGACGTCACTTTGGCGGCAATACGGGCGGCGACTGGATGCATATCAATTCCGCGTCATGGGTAGGTCCGAACAAATTTTACGATGCCGGCGACGAGCGATTCCACCCGGACAACATTATCTGGGATGCCAGGGAATCCAATATTATCGCCATTACGGACCGCCAAACCGGCAAAATCGTCTGGCAGCTTGGCCCGGACTATTCGAAGCCGGAAGTCAAGCATCTGGGCTGGATTATCGGTCAGCATCATGCCCATATCATCCCGCAAGGACTGCCTGGCGAGGGCAATCTGCTTGTATTCGATAACGGAGGCTGGGGCGGTTACGGTCTTCCGAACCCTGCATCTCCTTACGGCATCAAAAATGCGGTCCGCGATCATTCCCGTATTCTGGAGATTAATCCGGTCACTCTCGAGATTGAATGGCAGTATACGCCAACGGAAGCCGGCTTTATGGCTCCGCTCGACTCCTATCGTTTCTACAGCCCGTACATCAGCTCTGCGCAGCGCCTGCCAAACGGCAATACGCTGATTACGGAAGGCGCAGACGGCCGAATTTTCGAGGTGACGAGCGAACATGAACTGGTATGGGAGTATATCTCCCCTTACAAGAACAAAATCAACGCCAACATGGTCTACCGTGCTTACCGCGTCCCTTACGAGTGGGTGCCTCAGCTCGAGAAGCCCGTTGAAGAAGCGATTGTTCCGCTCGACGTTGCCGACTACCGGGTGCCGGGCGCCGCGGCAAAAGGAACCGATTCGGTTGTGGAAGTGATAGGCACCGGAGAGTACGGCGAAGGCGCATTCTGCGTCGCGACCGTCGAAGAACACTCAAGCACGGCCGAATCCGGAGAAGAAAGCTGAGGCGAAGTCAGATGAAAAAGTTCGGTATTCTCGCATCGGTTCTGGCCGTTGCCTTCACCCTTGCCGCATGCGGCGGCAAGGAGAATAAGCCGGCTGCGGCTGAAGCGAATTCAACAAACAGCCAACAGGCGGAAGCTGCTAACGACCCGATTAAGATCAAAATCGCCGACACCTCAACCAACCCGGTGCTCCGCGTGGCGAAAAGCAAAGGCTTCCTCGAGAAATACGGCATAGATGCCGACATCATTACCTTCGCTACGCCTGCGGAGGGTATTAATTCCTTGTTCATCAAGCAGGCGGATATCGGCTGGGGCGCGGATTTCCCGTCGCTGAATGCGGTAAGCAAAGGCGATTTCTCGATTATTGCCGCGACTGGCACGGACACTGAGGCATCGGCTGCCCAATGGAAGCTGTTTGTCCGGGATGAAATCCAGTCCCCTGCCGATCTAAAGGGCAAAAAGCTAAGCACCCTTCGCGGCACGTTCCTCCCTTACTTGTGGGATGTGTATCTGAAAGATAACGGCGTAGCGGCTGCGGATACGAAGGAGATCGGGCAAGGCGGCTTCGACGAGGCTTACGTGGCGCTCAAAAAAGGCGAAATCGACGCCAGCTGGGTGATAGGCGCTACGCTGATCGATAAATTCAAAGCCATTGATGGCGTCCACGAGCTGACCGATATGTCCAAAACCTCCGTGCGGATCGGGGGAACGATTATCGCCCCTAATTCCTTGATTAAGGATCATCCGAAGGCGGTTGTCAACTTCCTGAAAGCCTTGGATGAGACCTCCAAGTACATTGCGGCTAATCCGGATGAAACCGCCGACATCCTGTTTAAGGAGACCAAGCAGCCGAAGGAAGCAACCCTCCGGGATTTGGCGACGAACAACTGGACCGTTGGTTTTACCCAGAAATCCTTCGACAGTCTGACGAATCAGAAAAATTACATGGTAGGAGCCGGCATTATTAAGAACGACTTCAACCTCGCCGATAAGCTGAGTCTGGACAGCGTGCAACAGGCGGTACCCGATCAGTTCACCTATAAGAAATAAGGAGAGATGACAAATGTTGAATACGAGTCCATCTCCAAATACGATTACCATCGAACGGCTTAATAAAAGCTATTCCGACGTGAAACCCGGCACTGCCGGCTCCGTTCATTACATTATCAAAGATATCGATCTGGTCGTGAAGGGCGGAGAGTTCTTCGTTCTTCTGGGCCCAAGCGGCTGCGGCAAATCCACGCTGCTCAATATGATCGCGGGTTTTGTCTCCAAGACCGGAGGCAGCCTGCGCGTCGGGAACGATGAAGTCGACAAGCCCGGCAAGGAAAGAGCGGTTGTCTTCCAGCAGGCGGACTCCTCCCTCTTCCCCTGGCTGACGGTCCGGCAAAACGTTGAGTTCGGCCTGAAAATGAAAAAGATGCCAAAGGACCAGCGCAAGGAAATATCGGACCGCTATATCCGGCTTGTCGGATTGTACGGCCATGAGAACAAATTCCCGCGCGAATTGTCCGGCGGCATGAAGCAGCGCGTTCAGCTTGCCCGCGTATTAGCCAATGATCCGGCGATTCTGCTGATGGATGAACCGTTTGGCGCCTTGGACGCGATGACAAGACGGATCATGCAGAAGGAATTAAGCCAGATTTGGCGGGAAACCGGCAAGACGGTGATTTTCGTCACCCACGATATTCAGGAAGCGCTGCTGCTGGGACAACGGATCGCCGTTATGTCTACCGGACCTAATGCCAAGATCTCCAGCATCTATCAGGTTCCGCTCGGCTATCCGCGCGATCCGGCCTCCCCGGAGCTGAACGAGCTTCAGCGCCATATCCAGTCCCACTTTGACGCCGAGCTGGAAGGAGGCATGTACCCGTGAAGGTTTTGCAAAAGAAATGGGTAACGATTCCGCTGCTGTGGGTCATCACCTTCATCGTTTGGCAGGTTGGCGCATGGATCTATGGTCCGGAGATTATTCCGAGTCCTGCCGCTACCTGGCAAGGAGCGCGGGAGCTGCTCAGTGACGGTTCATTAATGAAATATATCGGCATCAGCTTCTACCGGGTATTCGCCGGCTGGGCGCTTGGCAGCCTTCTTGCCATTCCGATTGGACTTACCATCGGCAAAGTAACCGCGATCCGCGTTTTTGCGGAGCCGTTCCTGAACTTTGTCCGGTTTATCCCTCCTATCGCGTTTATTACGCTGTTCCTCGTATGGTTCGGCATTGGCGAGCAGTCGAAGATTGCCCTCATTATGTACGCGACTCTATTTATCGTCATCATCAATACATTAACCGGCGTGCTCGCTATTGAAGAGGACCGGATCCGCTCGGCCCGCAGCATGGGCGCTTCCGAATGGCAGATTTTGCTCCATGTCGTCATTCCGGCCACCACGCCTTATATTTTCACCGGCATTCGGCTTGCTATGGGTACCTCGTACATGGCGATCATTGGCGCCGAGATGATTGCGGCGAACGAAGGCGTAGGCTTCCTCATTTGGAACTCCAGACTTTACTTCCGTACAGACTGGATCTTTGTCGGATTGATCAGCCTTGGCCTGATGGGCTTCCTGACCGACCGCATCGTCGGCTGGCTGGGCAGCAAGCTGTTGTTCCCGTACGGCGTCATTAATACAACAGCCCTTCGCCGCCGCTGAGAAAACCTCTATCGAAGCTCTCGAAGATAAGTGGTAACAAAAGAGCTGTCTCCAGGCCGGCCGTACCGGAACCTTGAGACAGCTCTTATTCATGATCCGGCGGCACCGCAGCTCTGCCGCACGATCAGCTCCGGCGCAACCATAACCGAGCTCGACTGCAGCTGGCCGTTCATCAGGTCATACAGCATTAGAGCCGCCAGAAGGCCAATCTTCTCCTTATCCTGTCTTACGGTTGTCAGCGATGGAGTGATGTATTGGCAAGCTTCAATATCGTCGCAGCCGATAACGGCAACATCCCCCGGGACGTTTAGCCCCTTCTCTCTGATTGCCCGAATCGCCCCGATCGCAAGCAAATCGGAAGCCGCGAATACCGCACGCGGAACCTGCCCCGCTTCAATCATCCCCGACATCGCCTCATAACCGGAATGCTCGAAAAAGTCGCTTCCGTTCCGGAAGAACGGCTCCAGGACAGGCAGGCCGTAACGCTGCAAGGCCTCCCTGTACGATTGCTCCCGGAACTGGGAGATCCGGCTTGTCCCCGAGCAGCCGATAAAGCCAAATTCCTTGTACCCCTGCAGGTAAAAATGCTCCACGGCCCGGTTCGAAATATGGCTGTTGTCCGACATGACGTAACCGGAACGGTTACCGGTCAGCTCAAGATCGATTCCGATGCACGGAATATCGCTCTGATCCAGCTCTCCGATTCCGGAATCAATCTCGTCGCCGGAAATAATAATACATCCGTCCACCTGATAATGCCGGCAGCGGGACAAATAGTCCCCTTCCGAATCTTCAAGTCTCTCATTCGAGAAGAAGAGCAGGTCGTACCCTAACAGACCTATTCTTTTCTTAAAAGCGTTGATTACATCCACAAAGAAAAGGTGATTGAACTCGGCATTTATTTTACCCGCGTATACAACGCCGACCAGCTGGGATTTACGTTTCGGAACCTTGGCTGCATTGGAGGCCGTATACCCGTGCTCCTCCATAATCCGTAACACGCGCTCCCTCGTCTCGGTACCGACATCATCGTAGTTGTTTACGATTTTAGAGACGGTCGACACGGATACCCCCGCCAGCTCGGCGATTGTCTTTATCGTTATTTTCACCGCAATCTCTCACTTCCGTGGGCAGATTTACCCTTCTTCTCTTCTTTCATCCATCCTACCACACCTGTTAATTTTCGGAAATACCACAGTTATGTGTTTATGAAGTTACGAAAACTTTCGTTAGCAAAACAGGATTTAAGCCCTATTTTTGTAAAAATACCCACTTTCCTCTTTACAAAGGAATCAATCGCGACCATAATCAAGATGGAATTACGAAAACTTTTCGAAAATCGCTCCACTACACTCCTCTTCGTTTCGCTACGCACACACATCAATCGCAATCACTTCCGTTTTGCCCTCATCTTAGACATCTAAACAGAATCTATCTCATGCTGTAAACGACAGAAGACGGTTCCGCAAT
Organism: Paenibacillus sp. MMO-177; assembly: GCF_037147795.1. Lineage (NCBI taxonomy): Bacteria > Bacillati > Bacillota > Bacilli > Caryophanales > Paenibacillaceae > Paenibacillus > Paenibacillus sp. MMO-177. Next base: position 770,562 of record NZ_JBBCUR010000001.1, read on the forward strand.
CAATGGATTATGGAGAATAGGTCTTCTTTTTTTGTCGTCCTTAACCTACGAAGGGAGGCGATGTTGCCTGACCGTGGTGTCCGGGCACAACTTCATGGCATCGGTGAAGAATGCAGAACACAGACCTTTTTTTGAGGAGGAGCTTCATGAAGAAGGATATGAGATGGACCAAACTGATGGTATTAACCGCATTGTTTGCATTCACTATACTAGGCTCGTTTACTTCGCCGGCAGCGGCCGCTACGATTGCGGTAGGCGCGGGAAGCTATACGAATAGCCTGCCTGCAGGACAGACGGGACCTCCCGCAACAATCTACAAAACCTCTAATGTGACCGGGGCCATGCCAACCAATGACTGGTGGAGCTCCCTCGCCTGGAAGGCCTACTCGGACGTGATGTTCCCTCACCCTCTTGCCGTTCAGGCAAAAGCAGACGGGCTTGGCATCGGCTATCCGGTGCAATCCGGCAGCGCAGACGCCATGTTTGGCGCGTACGTCAACGATTTCACCCTTGGCCATTCCGCCCAATCGAACTTCCCGGATGCCAAGGTAGACGCCTTTTCCGATTGGACGGTATCGATGCTGTTCAGCAGCGGCGGAACCATGCGGATTACAACCGGGCACGGCCTGCCGTTTATCTACGGTACATACTCCGGCGGCCTGCCTAAGCTCACTTTCCCATCCGCACCAACCGTCTGGTCCGGCAGCGCTTCAAGCAGCGTTCTGGGCGTAACGATTAACGGTCATCACTACGGGTTATTTGGACCTACCGGCTCCACCTGGTCTGGCATTGGAACCTCTACGCTTACCAACTCGCTGAACGGCAAGAGCTATTTCTCGGTCGCCGTTCTTCCGGACAATACGGCGGCTACTCTAAATGCCTACAAGCAATACGCCTACTCCTTCGTAACCAATACAACATCGAACTACTCCTACAACTCTTCGACCAGCAAGGTGTCTACAACCTATTCCGTCACAACGCAAGCCATGGAAGGCACGCAGACCGGTACTATTATGGCGCTTTATCCTAGCCAGTGGAAAAATACATCAGCCTCGCTGCTCCCTTACACCTACGACAGCGTCAGAGGAACGATGAAGACGGTATCGGGGTCCTCTTTTACAACATCGCTTACTTATCAGGGCATTCTCCCTTACCTGCCTGCCGTTGGCAGCTATAACAACGCAACCTTGAACAACTATATCGAGTCCGTCCGGACCGAAGCGAACCATACCGTTGGGGCAACCGATACGTATTGGCTTGGCAAATATTTGGGCCGGATCGCCAACCTGCTCCCCATCGCCCAGCAGGCCGGCAATACGGCAGCCGTTACGAATTTCGAGAACTATCTCGAGACAACGCTGAGCAGCAATTTGACTGCGGGGACAAAAACCAACAACCTGTTCTACTACAACAGCAACTGGGGTACCCTTATCGGCTACCCGGCCAGCTATGGTTCGAATGATTCCTTGAATGACCATCACTTCCATTACGGCTATTGGGTGCGCGCAGCGGCTGAGGTGGCCCGCAACAATCCAAGCTGGGCTTCAACCTCTAACTATGGCGGCATGGTGAATATGTTGATTAAAGACTTTGCCAACTGGGACCGCTCCGATACCAGCTTCCCTTATATGCGCAACTTCGATCCGTACGCCGGCCATTCCTGGGCATCGGGCAACTCGGAGTTTGCGGACGGCAATAACCAGGAATCGTCTTCGGAAGCAATTAATGCTTGGTCCGCGATGATCCTGTGGGGGCAGGCTACGGGAAATACGGCTATCCGCGATGCGGGGATCTACCTGTACACGACCGAGGTCAACGCGGTGAACGAATATTGGTTTAATATCGATGGAACCAACTTCAAAAGCGGTTATAACCACAACTACTCCTCGATGATCTGGGGCGGCAAGTCCGTCTATGCAACCTGGTTCTCGGCCGATGTGCAGGCGATCCGCGGCATTAATATTTTGCCGGTAACCGCTGCCTCCGCGTATCTTGGCTACAAGCCTTCCTATTCCGCTGCCTTCCTGGCGCAAACGGCCTCCGAACGCGGGGGCAATGCCTGGAACATGTGGCCGGATATATTCTGGGAATACCAAGCTCTGTATGATGCGGACGGTGCGATCAGCCTGTTTAACGCGAATCCGAACTACACGCCGGAGGACGGCGAGACCAAAGCGCATACGTACAGCTTCCTGTATAACATGCAGGCGCTTGGTCAGGTGGATACTTCCGTAACAGCAAATGTGCCAACCTACGGCGTGTTCAAAAAAGGCTCGACCCGCAACTACGTCGCATACAATCCGGGAACCTCGGCCATTACGGTTACGTTCTCGGACGGAGCTACCTTGAGCGTGCCTGCCGGCTCCGTCGCTTCCTCGCTCGGAACGGTCGTTGTACCAAGCGGACCTTCGATCACCAGCATCAGCCCGTCTTCCGGGTCAGCGGGAAGCACGGTAACCGTAACGGGCAGCGGATTTGGAGCTTCGCAAGGCACGTCTGCTATTAAATTTGGTTCTGTTGCCGCTGCCGTAACAAGCTGGTCAAATACTTCGATTACGGCGACAGTCCCTTCGAGTCTTGCGGCAGGGAGCTATAACGTGACGATTACAACTTCAGCCGGCACAAGTAATGCTGTGAGCTACACCGTCTCGGGGGCTTCACTCTCGAGCAATGTGCTCTATGTGAAATCGGGCTCCAGCCTAAGCTTTACGGCAGGAACGGCGGCAGCCAGCGATACGATTGCTAGTGCTGGCGGAGCGAATTATGACGGTAATCCGCATAGCGCAAGCACTTACACCATTACCGGCATTAATGCGACGTATGATGCAACCAAATCAACCGCCTTCCACCTGTTCCTAGATTCGGGTGCAAGCGTTGGCAATGGCGTTCAAGTACAAGTCACCTATGATTTTAACGGCAACGGAAGTTCCACGAGAGTAGAAACCTACGGCTACTTCGCAACCAATGACGTTACCGGCTGGGAGGATTACACGCAGGGCGGCGGACCAACCTCGGCAACCGGCTCCTTCGCGAACATGAACAACGGCACTATCACAATCAAGGTGTGGAGCGCGATTGGCAACGGCACATCCTCGCTTCGCGTCAATGCGAGCAGCGCCAACGGCCAGCAGTCTACCGTGACGGTACCGTACAAATAAAGAAAAGACCGTTCGCTCCGGGCATCTTGTGCCCGGCCGCGAAGCGGTCTTTTTCTGTTTGGTGCTGAAAGGCGGGTTTCAGCCTTTCAGACTTTGCACTGTAGTCGCACCCCACCAGAATTCAAGCTGTAAGCTCCCTTTGGAGCTTACAGTCCTTCATTCTAGCTAGTTTGACCGCCGTTAGCATCCTTTGGCGCTTACAGCCAACAGTTGGGCCGGGTTCCTCCGCTTCTGCTGGGCTGTAAGCTCCCTTTGGAGCTTACAGTCCTTTATTCTAGCTAGTTTGACCACCGTTAGCCCCCTTTGGCGCTTACAGCCAACAGTTGGGCCGGGTTCCTCAGCCTCCGCAGCCTTGTAAGCTCCCTTTGGAGCTTACAGTCCTTCAATCCAGCTAATTTGACCTCCGTTAGCCCCCTTTGGCGCTTACAGTCCTTCAATCTAGCTAGTTTGACCGCCGTTAGCATCCTTTGGCGCTTACAGCCAACAGTTGGGCCGGGTTCCTCAGCCTCCGCAGCCTTGTAAGCTCCCTTTGGAGCTTACAGTCCTTCAATCTAGCTAGTTTAACCGCCGTTAGCATCCTTTGGCGCTTACAGCCAACAGTTGGGCCGGGTTCCTCTGCTTCCACAGCCTTGTAAGCTCCCTTTGGAGCTTACAGCCCTTAAAACTAGCTAGTTTGACCGCCGTTAACCTCCTTTGGCGTTTACAGCCAACAGTTGGGCCGGGTTCCTCAGCCTCCGCAGCCTTGTAAGCTCCCTTTGGAGCTTACAGTCCTTCATTCTAAGCTAGTTTGACTGCCGTTAGCATCCTTTGGCGCTTACAGCCAACAGTTGGGCCGGGTTCCTCAGCCTCCGCAGCCTTGTAAGCTCCCTTTGGAGCTTACAGTCCTTCATTCTAAGCTAGTTTGACCGCCGTTAGCATCCTTTGGCGCTTACAGCCAACAGTTGGGCCGGGTTCCTCCGCTTCTGCTTGACTGTAAGCTCCCTTTGGAGCTTACAGTCCTTCATTCTAGCTAGTTTGACCGCCGTTAACCACCTTTGGAGCTTACAGCCTTCCAATCTAGCGAGTCTCAAACGCCGTGGTGCTGCTCAACTAAATCAGATACTTCCTGATAAAGTAAGTTGGCGTGCAGCTCCATGCGTGGCAGTAGCTGTTGATCAGGTTGCTGCCGTACGGCGACAGCTTTTTGTCCTTCGGATTGTACAGCTCCCAGAACGTATCCGCCCCGTCCTTAATCATCTCGCCCCAATAAGCCTGCATCTGCCGATTGGCTTTCTCCCTGCTGCCAACCGAGAACAAGGCCTCGATCAGATGGTGATACATATATGGCGTCGTCATTCCGATCGCCGGCTGCTCCTCAAACAGGCGCTCCAATAACGCTGCGTTATCCTCCGCCGGCAATACGTCCGCAAGGACTAGCCATATCTGCGACGCCCAAGAAATCTGGCGATCGGAGCCGCTGACGAAGAAGCCCGCGTCCTCATCCCATAATTGAGTAACGGCTGCCTCGGCCGTTCGTGCAATCTGTTCTTCTATATACTGCTGCTTGTCTGCCAGACCAAGAATACGGGCCAGCTCCAAGCCGCGCTTCAGGCAATAGATCAATACGCCTTGCGATGGCGCCTGCTTATTCAGCTCCGGATGCCAGTCGATAAAGCTCCACCAGGTCTCGTCATCACGCACGATTCCCCGCTCATCCAGCCTCTCCACGCCAATCTCCAGCTGCTCCATGGCAATCGGCCACAGCTCTTCAAGCGTTTCCCTGTCCCCGGATGCCTCATAATAGTCGTACAGGCAAGCCACAAAAAACAGCGCATAATCGTAAAGCCGAGTATCATCCGCATGGGCATGAGGCTTCTCAAACACGCAAGCTCCCACCGCACCGTCCGGAAGCCGCATGCCGGCAAACAAATACAAGCAGCGCTTAACCAAATCATGGTTGTTAAACGTCAAATAATTCGCCTGCGCCTGCAGCCTTAAATCACCGATCCACAGCCTGCGGTCCCGCTTCGGCCCGTCCTCAAATACGGTCTGCATGCAGTCCTGCAGCGTCTTGACCGCAATCCGGTCCATCTCCGCCCATTCACCTGATACACTATCCGGCAGCGGCGCAACGCGGGCAACATCGCCGGATGTAACCGCCGTGCACTCTACCTGCTCGAATGACACGTTATATTTTTTCGACGTATCCAGAACATCCACCTTGATATAACGGAACGTATACCGTCTAGGTAGCTTAATCTCTGCAGGAAGCACATCAATAAAGATGGTCTCCTCCTGCAGCCAGGAGCTGCTCAGCCATCCGTCGTACGACTCAAAAGGCTCCGCAATCTCGCATGGCATCTCCCCAATCGTCAGCTTCAGCTTTAACGGCGCATCCGGCGGGCTTCCGACGGGCTTCACCTTCAAGCTCACATAACCAACAAGGTGATCGCCAAAGTCCAGAGTAAAGCTTTCTCCTTTTCCGAGCACCCGCTCCTTCCACGCCTGATCCTCCGCCTGCTCAACCCGCCAGCCTTGAAAAGCCTCCTCATCCGCCACGATTTCAACAACGGATTTTGGCTCAACCACGCTTGTCATTAATTCAGGTATTAACGCTTCCGCTTTATCGACCATCGTTTGATTGATTAGCATCTATAAATCCCTCCCGTATCCTGCTGTCTTAATTTCTTCTACCTATAATCGTATGCGCTTACATGGTATCCAACAAGGGCCAACCTTTTTGGATAAGCATCCGATTTTTTTAGATTCCAGGCCTGCCAACGTCAGCGATTTTTGGGTTCCGCGTACGATTAATTTGGATCGCCCGGCGAAACCCCGCGCCGTTACTGCGCTGTCAAAAAAAATCCGACATGAGCCAAAAAAAACAGCGCTTATCAAGTCGTCATGAAAGCCTTTACACTTAGGTCCACAGGGCTCCGGAAACCCGAACCGCTAGCGAAACGAAACAGCTTGATTACGCTCGAACATAACAAGGAGGGTATATCTGAATGGCACAATCTAAAAAGAAAACGATTCTGGCCCTGACAGGAGCCGTACTTCTTACATCCGCTTTGACGGCATGCGGCAGCAACAATAATAACGGCCAAAACGCTAATGCGACCAAATCCCCGGAAGCAAGCCAGACCGCGGCAGCCGAATCGCCGGCGGCAACAAGCGACGCCTCTTCCGAACGCTACGAGAAGCCGGTTACGCTGAAGCTGATGATCGACAACCAGACTTCTACGGAAGGCATTAAAGCGGTAGCCGACGAAATCGAGAAGCGCTACAACATCAAGACCGAATTCGACCTCCGTCCCGGCGGCGACGAAGGCGACAACCTCGTAAAAACAAGACTGGCAACCGGCGAAATGGACGATCTGAGCTTCTACAACTCCGGTTCCTTGTTCAAAGCGCTGCAGCCCGAGAAATATTTCCTTGACCTGACAAGCGAACCGTTTATGCAAAACGTGGTGGACTCCTTCCTGCCAACCGTCAGCGTTGACGGCAAAACGTATGCGGCACCAAGCGGCGCTTCGCAGGCAGGCGCTTGGCTCTATAACAAAAAGGTGTATGCGGAGCTTGGCCTGTCCGTTCCAAAAACCTGGGATGAGCTGAAAGCCAATAACGAGAAAATTAAAGCAGCAGGCAAAACAGCGGTCATCGGCTCCTACAAGGACAGCTGGACCTCCCAGCTGATCGTGCTGGCCGACTATGCTAACGTAACGGCGGACGCTCCAACGTTTGCCGACGATTTCACCAATAACAAAGCAAAGTTCGCCGATACGCCTGCGGCTCTGCGCAGCTTCCAAAAGCTTGCCGAGATGAAGGATTACATGAACAAAGATTACCTCGCCACCACGTATGATCAGGCGCTCAAAATGCTCGTTGACGGCACCGGCGTTCAGTACCCGATGCTGACCTTCGCTCTCTCGAACATCTTTGCAACGTATCCGGACAAAATCGACGATATCGGCGTATTCGCCCAACCTGCCGACAGCGCGGACAAAACCGCTCTGACCGTATGGATGCCAGCCGGAATCGCGATCTACAAGGATGGCAAAAACGTGGAAGCCGCGAAAAAATGGATCAACTTCTTCGCTTCGCCCGAGGGCATGGCTCTCCTGGCAACAAAAGCAAAACCTGAAGGTCCTTATGTGATCAAAGGCGCAACGCTGCCGGATGATGCTTACGCCGGCGTAAAAGAAATGATGCCTTACTTCGATAACGGCAACAACGCGCCGGCCCTTGAGTTCCTGTCCCCGCTCAAAGGACCAAGCCTGCCGCAGCTGACGGTTGAAGTCGGCGCAGGCATGAAGTCGCCGGAGGACAATGCCAAGGCGTACGACAAAGACGTCGAGAAACAAGCGAAGCAGCTTGGCATTCAAGGCTGGTGATAGTGATAAAAACTTATATCGAAGTCATCCGAAGAGGAGCGACCGCGTTTCAAAGGTAGTTTTTATCGCCAATCAGAAAATGAGTATTTCGAGTTCGAAATACTTATATTTTCTGATGTGGTAACAACAGCAGCCCTGCCCTGCTCCTTAAGGCAGGACAGGGCTTTTTGCAAAGATAGTAAGATGGGAGAGATTCACCATGCAGAAGGCTTCCCTAACAAAGGCTTCCAAAAGGTTTTATACGTACAAATTTTTGCTGCCCGCGGGCATTATTTATTTCGTGCTGTTCCTCTTGCCCACCATCATGTCCTTCTTCTTCAGCATGACGAGATGGGATCTGGTGGACTGGGATTTCATCGGCCTGGACAACTATAAGACGTTTTTCTCGGAATCGTCGCTTAATATCGGCTTCCGCAACACCTTGATCTATGCGGTTGTAACCTGCGGCCTCAAGGTCGTATTCGGACTTTTGCTGGGGGTGGCGTTGACATCCGGCCTCCGGATCAAAGGTTATCTTCGTTCCGTTGTTTTCTTTCCGACGCTGCTCTCTACCATTGCCGTAGGCATTGCGTTCAGCAGCATGATGCATCCGACTCAAGGCCTGATTAATAAAAGCCTGGCGCTTGCGGGCATCGTTGGTCCCGACTGGCTTGGCGACACGAGTATCGCCCTCCTGTCCGTCGCCTTTGTTGATGTGTGGAAGGGCGTCGGCATGGCTACTGTTATTTTTATCGCGGGCATTATGTCCATTCCCGAAGAATATTACGAAGCGCTTCAGATCGACGGCGGCAACGCCTGGGACCGGTTCAAGCATATTACGAACCCGCTTGTGGCACCCGCGATGAACTCGGTTATTATTCTTGCCTTTATCGGGGGCCTCCGTTCCTTCGACCTCGTATGGGCGATGACCAAAGGCGGGCCGGGCTTCAGCACGGACTTGATCGCTTCTATCATTTATAAACAATATCAAGGCGGCTTCTACGGCCTCTCGACGGCGGGCAACGTGATTCTCTTTATCGGCGTATCCCTGCTGGCCTTCCCTCTGCTTAAGCTTCTGTCCAAAAGGGAGGTTGATCTGTAATGAAGCTGAAAGGCACGAAACGCATTGTTTTCGAGGTTATTGCGATTGTCTTGTCCGTCATTATTTTCTGGGTCCCGTTCTGTTTTGTCATAATCAACTCGCTGAAAAACAAAAAGGACGCCGCCCAGCTTGATCTAAGCTGGCCAACGTCCCTTCAATGGTCGAACTATAAAGAAGTTCTTATCGCGCAAGATCATATGGTGATCCGGTCCTTCGTGAACAGTACGCTTATCACGCTGCTGTCGATCGCTATCCTCGTGGTGGTCAGCGCAATGACCGGTTACGTGCTGCAGCGCCGCAATGACCGCTGGTCGGGCATCATTCAGTTTCTTGTGTTGGCCGGCCTTATGATTCCTCCCGCCGTTGTACCAACGATCTGGGTGCTGGACTCCATACATCTGTTCAAGACGATGTCCGGGATTGTCCTGGTCGAGGTTGCGCTTGGCATTTCGTTCGCCGTTATGCTGTACCGCAGCTTTATGGCGACGATCCCACGGGAAATTGACGAAGCGGCTATCGTGGACGGCTGCGGAAGCATGCGAATGTTTTTCCAGATGATTCTGCCGCTTCTCATGCCGGTAACCTCAACGGTTATCGTGCTGTCGTCGGTTGGCATTTACAACGACTTCGTGAATCCGCTCTACTTCTTCCCTGGGGCAAAAAACGCCACGATCCAGCTGACCCTGTACAACTTCACCAGCATGTACAATACGTCCTGGAATCTGCTGTTCGCTGATATTATCTTGATCTCTCTTCCGCCGCTTATTCTGTTTATCTTCTTCAACAAAAAAATCGTTGCCGGCATGACGGCCGGCGCGGTCAAAGGATGACAAGCGCAAAGAAACCCGCAAACCGTTTCAGGTCTGCGGGTTTCCCCATTCCAGCCTATTGCTGCTTGTCTAATGCAGCCTGCAAGTCTTGCATGTACATCTTCCCTGTATAATCCTTGTTTGCAATTAGCAGTTGGGCATTATTCCAGGCAACCGTCTGCGTATCGGCATCAAATAAAGCCTCAAACCATAAAGCGCCGTTCTTAACGCTGTCGATCGTCTCCTGCGTCATTTGCGTCAGCTTAGGTACATCGTCAGGCATGTTCTGCACATTAAAGCCGGTGATCACGCCGTATTCCTGCATGGCCTTGTCCCCGTAGCCGGTAAACACCGCCTTCAGCCAATCCTTCATCGTATCGTCATACGCTGCCGCCGATAGAGAAGTGGTTAACCCCGCGTTCATCAGCCAATCATCCTTGGTCCCCGCTCCGCCTTTCACCAAAGGAATGTTAAACAATCCGATGGCATCCGTTCCAATCTTGTTTCTAATCGTGCTGTTAAAATCCCTGAGGCTCCAGCTTCCCGTATAATACATGGCGGTTTTTCCTTCGAGGAACATCGTTGTCGCTTCGTCCGTCTCGGTTGTGTTCACATGCCTGCCGAAATAACCGAGCTGAGCCATCCGCTGAACCGTATCGGCCGCTTTAACAAAGCCCGGATCCGTTACCTTCAGCTCCTTGCGTGCTACCCGCTGCATCGCGTCATAGCCGTATACCCGGATGACATAGCTGTTAATGAGCCGAGTGATCGGCCATTTATTGCCGCCCGCCAGCGAGAAGGGCTGAACGCCATGCGACTGCAATACCTCCGCCGCGCGAAGGAGATCATCCCAGGTCTCCGGAACCGCCAGGCCATACTTGGCGAACAACTTTTTGTTATACCAGAAACCCTCGATGTTGATCTCAAGCGGCAGAGCGTACAGCCCTTTATCCCGGACCATCGACTTAAGCAGCTTCACGGCTGCCGGGTTTAATTCGTTTTGCAGGCCAAGCTCGCGGAACACCTTCTCGATATCCAAAATAAATCCGTTATCCGCCAGCTGCTCAAGCGGCCTGCCCGATTCGTAGGAGAAGACCTCCGGCAGATCGTTGCTTGCCGCCAGCAGCTGGATTTTCTGAACGAGGTCCGAGGTGTTGACGTTCTCGAATTCGTATTTAATGTTGGGATGCTGCTTCTCGTATTCGCGAGCCTGCTCGCTGATAATCCGGGGCTGCTGCTCTTCGAGATCCGACGATACATAATGAATAACCCGGGTCGGATCGGTAATTTGTTCATCTTCATTGGTTCCGTACGAGCCGCCGCTCGAGCAGGATACAAGAAATACGCATAACGCGGTTATTAGGCCCATTGCCGCAGCCGGCCTATTCATGCTCCCCCACCTCCTGCGCTTGCTCGTGCGTTTTGCCGCCGACATGCCCTTCACGGAATTGCCCCGGCGTTACGCCCGCGTATTTCTTGAACAGCTCCGTAAAATGCCTGTAATTATAATAGCCTACCTTCTTGCTCACATCGTTGACAAGCATGCCTTTGTGCAGCAGCATCTTCGCCTGCTCCATCCGCAGCTTGGTAACGTATTTGATATACGAGGTTCCCACCTTTTCTTTAAACAGCAGGCTGAGATAGGTGGCATTCATGCCGACATGCTCGGCCACCTCCTGCAGGGTGAACGACTCCAGGTAATGCTTCTCGATAAAAGCAAGCGCCTTCTCCACCGCATTATGCTTCGCGGCATGCTTATCCTCCTTCATGAAATGAAGGAACATCTCCATCTGCTCTTGGAGCCATTCAAACATCCGGTCCCTGGATGACATCTCGCCAAGTTCCCTGTAGGCTACAGTTGCCTGCTGCTTCATATCCCCGCCGGATTCCTTGGCTACCTGATACCCGATATAAGCCAGCTTGAGAACCTCCTGCTCGACTGACTCGGGACTAAGCCGTTCAGCCTCCATGCAATGCTTGTATTCATCCAATAAGCGCAGCAAGCCGTCCTTATTGCCTGTTCGCATATTGAAGACAATATCCTCTTCGCACTCGGTTAAGCCGTGCGGAAAGCTGTCCTCCGCATGCTCGAACCGGGTCCAGCCTTTCTCCTCCAGGAAAACGGCGTACCTAAGAGCGCGTACCGCTTCATTATAGCTTTTGGCCGCATCTGCCGCATCGGCATAGGTCTGCCCGGAGCCAATCGACTCCTCCATTTGCGGTGAACGGAGCGTCAATTGTTCCCATAGCTGCTCTGCCGGCAAATCGTAATGAAAAACGACGGTCACCCACTCTTTTCCGTATGAGAAAGAAATCAATCGGTACGACGGATGCTCCTCGAGCCGCTCCGTTTTGCCCGTGGCTGCAAGCACGGTGACGCCTTTCACCCGCTTGGCGTCAGCTTCCCCGAAGGCCTCCTTCCAATCCGCAACGGCTTGCTCCCCAAGCAGCAGCAAATCAAGCGTTGCCTTCTCCAGCAAAGCTTCCTTGTTGGCGGCTACTTGGGTTTTTAGCTGCGTATGCTCCTGCTGATGGCCGATGCGGGCAATGGTCCGGCCGATCGCTTCGTCGATTTTTTCAAGCGTAATGGGCTTATCCAAATAATCAATAACGCCAAGCTTTAGCGCCTTGCGGATATATTCGAACTCGTTAAAGCCGCTGAACACGATACACGCGGTATCCGGCATTTCCTTCGCGATCTCTTCAATCAGCTGCAATCCGGTTAAGCCGGGCATGCGGATATCCGTCATCACGATATCGGGCTGAAGCTCCCGGACCATCTGCAGAGCGGAGAGACCGTCGGCGGCCGTACCCGCCAGCTCAATGCCGTAACGGGACCAGTCCACCATCATTTGAAGCCCTTGCGTAACGATATATTCATCGTCGAAAATAACGGCTTTTAACATGACTCTCAACCCTCTCTGATTTCATTTGGCCGGAACCGGATCTCGACGATTGTTCCTTTCCCCGGTTCGCTGCGAACCGTTAACGAGCTTCTGTGACCATAGTAGAGCATGATTCGTTCCCTGACATTGACTAACCCGTACCCGGTTTCCGTTGCCTGGATGTCTTCCATCCCAACGCCGTCGTCCTCCACGGTAAAGACAGCGGCGCCATCCTCCATTCTGCCCGTCAGCCGGATCGTTCCTTCCCCAACCTTAGGCTCCAGGCCGTGGTAGATGGCGTTCTCGACAAGCGGCTGCAGGATCAGCTTCAGAATCTCGATGCTCATCAGTCCTTGATCGACATCAACGATATAATGGAACCGCGACTTATAGCGGAGATTCTGTATCGTCATGTAATGCTCGATATGCTGGAGCTCCTTGAACACCGGAATCGTTTCCTTCCCTTTGTTCAAGCTGATTTTGAAGCTCTCCGATAAAGCAACCGTCATCTTCGCGATATCCGTGTTGTTTTGCAGTATAGCCATCCAATAGATCGAATCCAGCGTGTTATAGAGAAAATGAGGCTTAATCTGCGCCTGCAGCGTCCTCAGCTCCGCTTCCCTCTCCTTTAGCTGCGAATGAATAAGCCTTTCGCTGAGCTGTTTGTTCTCGGAGGAGATTTTGCGAAACGTCTCGCCAATCGCCCCAACTTCGTCTTCTTCGAAGGAGATAACCTGAACCGAGGCGCCTGAGCCCTTGGACCAGTCCACCATCATTTTTTTCAGCTGCAAGAGCGGCCGGGTAATGCTTCCCGATACAAACATGGACAAAATAATCGCAATAAGCGCGATAAAGCCCGCAATAAGCATTGTAACCGTACCGATCCGGTTCGAATCCTGCAGCAGTACGTCGGTTTTGACGATATGAAGAAAGGTCCAATTGGTCGTTGCGTTTCGGTAGCCAACCGTCAAATAGCCATGCTGATGCAGCTCGCGCAGGACGCTGTCCTCGCCAACCTCGCGGTCGATCAGATGCTCAATCGAAGCATTCTGGGCATAGACGCTGCGGGACAGCTTGCCGGATGTATCCAGCACGATAAAATCCCCGTCGTCTCCCATCGCCTGCTCGAATATCGTTTTCTTCAAATTAATAATAAGCAGCCCGATGACGCGGAAGCTCGCCGGATCGCGAAGCAGCTTCACGCTGGAGAACGAGGTCCCGGCATTCCCCGAATTGATGGACTGAAGCACGTTGTAGCTGAAAAATACTTCCCGGCCGTTCGCCGCTTCCGCGCGCTTGTACCAATCCGTCTGGCCAATCACCGACCGGCTTGTCTCATCGTCATAGATTCCCGCGTTCGCTTCCACGCTGCCGTAACAAACGGAGTGGAAGCCCCGGTCGAACAAGCAGATAGAGTCGATGTGACGGGTATCGATCAAGTTGCGTACAACGAGATTTTGCAGCCGGTTGGCGGTCCGGATATCAAGCACGTGGCTTTCGTCCGCCGCGCTTGCCTTCAGCTCGTCGCGAAGCTGATCGTTGGCCAGAATGAGCCGGTGCATGTTAATGACGTTCCGGAACAGAAGATCCGCCACTTCGCTTGCCGCCTGCAGATTATGCTTGTTGTTGTCCAGATGGTTATGCACGATCGTATTTTTCGAAATATTAAAGGAAATATATCCTAGAATGATTAGCGGCGGCACCGACAATAACACTACGGCCAGCAGAATTCGGGTGCGAAGTCTGCGGGGACGGTACTGCCTTAGAAGCGAGGATAAGGAAAAGGATCGCATCCGCTTTGGCTCCTTGGCCGCCGATCCGGCCCGATAAGATGTTTCCTTCATTGTAAACGAAATTTGGGACGTTTATCACGGCGCATTTTTTTAGGTGGGGTGTCAGGATTTTTTGGATTGTATTTATCTGAGCTTACCTAGGTTAAAGAGCAAACTGCGTGTTTGTATGTTCTTCCGATCGCCGTTGCTCTGGGATTCCCCTCAATTAGAGTAATCATAGTAGGAATCCCAGAGCAAAAGCGAACGTTAGCACTTCTCCAGAATCATACAAACACTCCGTTTGCCATTAACCTGTCAGATAAAGAACAATAACCAAGAAAATCCTTGTGGGAGGGGCCGCATAGCAAAAGAGGCTGTGCAGGTAAGATCTGCACAGCCTCTTTTGCTAGTATTGGTTGGTTTGCCTATAGGGACCTTAACGATGTGCGACATCGTTAAGGTCCCGGGCTGGACAGTTGCGCTGGGCTTAACGATGCGGCGCATCGTTAAGGTTCCGAAAAACAGCCCCACGGGCTCTTTTTTCACTGTTTTTGGTGCGCTTAACGATGTGCGGCATCGTTAAGGCGCACGGGCTGGCCCATTTTAATGGGCTTAACGATGCGGCGCATCGTTAAGGATTCGAAAAACAGCCTCAGGGGCTTGTTTTTTGCTATTTTTGATGCGCTTAACGATCTGCGACATCGTTAAGGTGTCCGGGCTAGCCAGTTACGCTGGGCTTAACGATGCGGCGCATCGTTAAGGATTCGAAAACCAGCCTTCGTGGCTGGTTTTTCGTTGTTATTGATGCGCTTAACGATGTGCGACATCGTTAAGGTGCCCGGGCTGGCCAGTTGCGCTGGTCTTAACGATGCGGCGCATCGTTAAGACCGTTGATCAGACGGAACTCTAGTTAGTTAGGGGTCGGAGACAATGCGTCGATATAGAGGAAAGTTTCGTGCTGCGAGCGGGTTAAAGCAGATCGGTACGATCGGAGCGGATCCCGCTTTGCTAGCCTTCCAGGCTCTGGGCTAAATCGGAGATCAGATCCTCGCGGTCCTCGATGCCGACCGAGATGCGGATCAACCCGTCGGTGATGCCGAGCTGCTCTCTCCGTTCCTTCGGGATGGACGCATGCGTCATCCGGGCCGGAACGGAGATGAGGCTTTCCACGGCGCCGAGGCTTTCGGCTAGCGTAAAGTACTGAACTTTCCGCAGCACCTCCGCTGCTTTCTCGGTGCTTCCCACATCAAACGAGATCATCCCGCCGAAGCCAAGCGCCTGCCGCTTCGCCAGCTCATGCTGCGGATGGTCCGGCAAGCCGGGGTAGTAGACCTTCCGGACAGCCGGATGCTCTGCCAGAAACCTTGCGATCTCGCGCGCACTGGCTTCATGGGCTTCCATACGAAGACCCAGCGTCTTCATGCCGCGGATCAACAGCCAGGAATCATGTGGACCAAGCACGCCGCCAACGGCATTCTGAATATAATGGAGCTCTTCGCCGAGCTTCTCGTCCGCCGTAACAACGAGCCCCGCAACAACGTCGCTATGCCCGCCCAAATATTTGGTCGCCGAATGGACAACAACGTCCGCGCCTAACGCAAGCGGCGTCTGCCAATACGGCGTGCCAAACGTATTGTCTACAATAAATAGCAACCCGTGAGACTTCGCCCACGCGGAGACAGCCGCGATATCCGTCAGCTTCAGCAGCGGATTGGTTGGCGTCTCGACGAGCAAGGCTTTTGTATTCGGCCGAACAGCCTCACCTAATGCATCCAGATCTGCCGTGTCCACAAAAGTGGCCTCAATGCCAAGTCGCGCAAGCACCCGGGTAACAATTCGGAACGTCCCGCCATACACATCGTCGGTCACAAGCAGATGATCCCCGCTGTCCAGGCGCGACAACACCGTATGAATCGCCGCCATGCCGGAGCTGAACGCAAGACCGCGCGCTCCTCCTTCGAGCTCCTTGATGAGCTCCTCCAGCGCATGCCTTGTCGGATTGCCCGTACGGGAATATTCATAACCGCGGTGCACGCCAACATCATCCTGCTTATACGTGCTCGTCTGGTAGATCGGTACGTTTACCGCGCCGGTGTGCGGGTCAACCGGCGTACCGCCGTGAATCAGCTTCGTTAATCGCTTCAAAGTCAAGCCGCCTCCTCTATCCCCCGTAAATCTGCTTGCTCAGATAACGCTCGCTTCCGTCCGGGAATATCGTCACGATATGGCTTCCCGATGGCGCAAGCTCCGCTTCCCTGAGAGCAGCTTCAAGCGCCGCGCCGGAGGAGCTGCCGACAAGCAAGCCTTCCAGCCTTGCCAGCTCCTTCACCCGGGCAAACGCAATGTCGTCGGTAATGGTATGAATCGCATCGAAGTAGGAGGGATCCATAAACGGAGCCAGCTTCTCCACGCCGATGCCTTCGGTCCGGTGCGGTCCGGACTTGCCGCCAGCCAATATCGAGCCCTCCGGCTCGACGATTGCCGTCTTTACGGCCGGATTCTTCTCCTTCAAATACCGTGCCGTCCCCATAAACGTACCGCCCGTTCCCGCTCCCGCCACAAAGACATCCACTCTACCGTCCAGCTCCTGCCACAGCTCCGGACCAAGCGTGTCATAATAAGCCGAAGGGTTCGCCGGATTCGAGAATTGCGCAGGTGAATACGCTCCCGGAATAGACGACACCAGCTCCTCCGCTTTGCGAATCGCCCCAAGCATTCCGTCCTTGGTAGGTGTATTGACGACCTCCGCTCCAAGCGCGCGCATCAGCGTCTGCTTCTCGATGCTGAATTTCTCGGGTACAACAAATATGACTTTATAGTCCGTGCCAACAGCGGCAAGCGCTAGACCAATCCCCGTATTGCCTGCCGTTGGTTCTATAATGGTTCCTCCAGGCTTCAGCTCGCCCCGCTCAGCCGCATCGCGCAGCAGTGCCAGACCTAAGCGGTCCTTAACGCTTCCCCCGGGATTCATCAGCTCCAGCTTGGCAAATAACCGGACCCCTTCAGGTAACGAAAAACGCGTCAGTTCTACGATAGGTGTATTTCCGATCAGCTCACGGACATTGCGATAAATAGCCATGCAAGCATCTCTCCTCTGCTGTTCCCGTCTGGGGTGCAATCGGTTCAGCCCAGCTTGACCGCTTCCAGCAGCCAGACATAACGGTTGAGCCGGGTGAAGCCGACCGTAAAACCGTGATTCGTGAACAGCTTATTCAAGACATCGAGAGACGTATAATACTCCGTGCGCAAATCCTGATATAAATTTAGAAATCCCGCTTCAAGCGCAGATTGTTCAATCTCTTGGCGCTCTTCCGCATTTGCAAAGGAGGTATCCGCAAACACTACGCGCCCGCCTGGGGCAAGCAATTGACTATACAGGGCAATCGCCTGGTCCTTCTCCGTATCCGTCAAATGATGAAAAGCATAGGTGCTGACAATCGCATCGATCGGCTCCGGCAGCTCCGGAAACTCCAGAAAATCGCCATCCAGAAGCCGGATCGGCAGTCCTCGCTTCGACACCTCACGGCGCATGCCTTCCGAGGGCTCAATGCCGTACACCTTATTGCTCCGCTTGAGCAATTTCTCCGTCAAATTGCCCGTGCCCACTCCAAACTCTACAATCGTGCCGCTAACCCTCTCCGCTACCGCTTCAAGGATGCGGTCATATCCCGCAAACACTTCACGATACTCCACATCTTCCCCGGCAACCGTCCGATCATAAGATTCCGACCATTCGTCAAACAGCGCTGTAAATTCTCTGCCCATCTGTACGCATGCCCCTCTCGTGCTGCCACAATGTGTTGCTTGCTATCAGCATATGTAGCCGGGCTCAACTTGTTCTCTTTTTTCCAACCTTATTAATCGGATTTAGTCATAAAAGAAAACCGCATCGCCATAAACGGCAATGCGGCCCTTCCTTTACTTGCTTCCGAGCGCCATGCGCTCCTCTTCAATCTGTCCGATCAGCTCTTCAATGACTTCATTTGGGGAGCGTTCGCCAAGCCAGCTCTGGCCAAACATCTGAATCAACTTCACGACGGGGAAGTCGTCCCAGAAGCCGACAAACTCGTCGTTCAGCTGAATTTTGTCCACGATATGCGCGTTCATCTCGTCCAAGAAACGCTCGAGTACCTTCTTCGCCACAGGATCGTTCAGCCAGTCGATAAATAAACTAAACTGATGGAAGGTTGCCTTCTCTTCGCCAAAGTCGCAATGCAGACGTCCGCGCAGCCGGATATCCCGCGACGAGCTGCCAACGGAGATCAGGAAGTACCCGGTCTCGGCTACCCATTTGCCGAACTTCGTGTTGTAATAAGCAAAGTCGCGTTCCTCCAACACAAAAGAGACTTCCTTCGCCTCGCCCGGCGCCAGCTCAATCTTAGCAAAAGCCTTTAATTCCTTCTCCGGCCGCGTCCATTTGCATTCTTCGTCATGGACGTACAGCTGCACGACTTCCTTGCCTGACACCGAACCGGTATTGGCAACCTTAAACGTTACCTCTACTTGGCCGTCCGGCTGCTGAACGGTCTTCAATCCGGAGTAAGCGAATGAAGTGTACGACAAGCCGTGGCCGAACGGGAACTCGGGCGCCAGCTCTTTTTTATCGTAATAGCGGTACCCGATGAACAGACCTTCCCGGTAATGCAGCTTGCCGTTCTCGCCGCGGATCCGCATATGGGACGGGTTGTCCGACAGCTTCACCGGGAACGTCTCCGACAGCTTGCCGGAAGGATTCGCTGCGCCAAGCAAAATATCGGCGATCGCTTTGCCGCTGCCTTGACCGCCAAGCCAAGAGTGGATAACGCCCGGAACCTGCTGCACCCATGCCCGCATCGCCAAAGCACTGCCGCTGCTGGTCACCACGATACAGCGGGGCTGAACCGCGGCTACCGCTTGAATCAGCTTCACTTGATGAGCAGGCAGTTCAATGCCTTTCAGATCATGCATTTCCGATTCCGCGAATTCAGGCTGGCCCACGAACAGGATGGCTGCTTCGGAAGCCGCCGCAATCGCTACGCTCTCCGCGATAAGACGGTCATCAACAATATCCTCCTGCGGATAGCCCTCGGCATAAGACAGCTTGACCGAGGATCCTGCAAGCGACTCAAGTTCATCAAACGGAATATCTACGCGTGTTGGCGTAACGTTCGCGCTGCCGGCGCCTTGGATTCTCGGCTGCTTCGCGAACCGGCCGATTACCGCGACGCTGCCAAGCGTTTCCCGGTCCAGCGGAAGAATGCCGTTATCGTTTTTCAGCAGCACGATGCTTTCCGCGGCGGCTTTACGCGCAAGCTCATGATAGTCCGCTGCCTCGGCTGCCTGCTCCGAGCCCGCGGTTGTTTTGGCGACCAGATCAAGAATGCGGCGAACGCTGCTATCCAGAACGGCTTCGTCCAGAGTGCCTTTTTTGACCGCTTCAACGATTGCTTTCGCATTATAATCGGCAGGTCCCGGCATCTCGAGATCGAGACCCGCCTTGAGGCCCCGAAGCCGGTCGTTAACGGCTGTCCAGTCGGAGATGACTACCCCGTCGTAACCCCACTCCCGGCGCAAAATATCATGAAGCAGATGCTCGTTCTCGCTCGCATAAGAACCGTTAAGCAGATTGTAGGAGCACATGAGCGTCCAAGGCTTCGCCTTCTTGACGATCCGCTCGAACGCGCTGAGGTAAATTTCCCGCAGCGTCCGCTCGTCTACCTCGGAGCTCGTAACCATCTTCTCGAACTCCTGATTGTTGCAGGCAAAATGCTTCACCGACGCGCCGACGCCTTCGCTTTGCAGGCCGTTAATAAAGGAGGCTCCAAGCTCCCCGGACAAGCAAGGGTCTTCGGAGTAATATTCGAAGTTGCGCCCGCCAAGCGGCGTGCGCTTCATGTTAATGCCAGGGCCCAGCAGAAGCTCAACGCCCATCGACCGGCCTTCCTTGCCGAGCGCAACGCCAACCTCATGCAGCAGCTCCGTGCTCCAGGACGAACCGATAGCCGAGCCTGTCGGATAACAGGTGGCTGGAATGTTTTGCCCGGTAACCCCCATCTCTTCGTCGCTGTTCGTTTTACGAATGCCGTTGGTGCCGTCGTACATATGAATCGCGGGAATGCCGAGACGTTCGATGCCTTTCGTCATCCACATATTTGAGCCTGCAACAAGGGAAGCTTTTTCTTCCAAGGTCAATAAAGACAATAATTCCGCTGATGTTTTCATGAGTAGAAAACCTCCTTTTCTTGCTGTGCAAATTTGTTTAAACGTTTGGGATCTCTTCCGCATGCTGCTCTTTCTTCAGCTCCTGCAGATCGTAAACCTTATAGAACGGGAACCAGATAATAAACATAATGATTAATACAAAGGCGAGCAGAATTAACCCGTTGAATCCGGAGATCAGGTAAGTGGACAAGCCAAGCGGCGTATACCAAAGCTGGAATACCTGCGCCGGAATAGCGGCAAGTCCCCAATCAAGCGCCAAATAGACGATGACCGGAATAACGATGCCGTTGATCCACATCGGGACCATCAGAATCGGGTTGAAGGCAACAGGCGCACCGTACACAACCGGTTCGTTAATGTTGAAGAGCGAAGGCACGATGGTTGCTTTGCCAATGGATTTCAGCTTTTGCGATTTGGCGAACAGGAACAGCACGACAAGCGGCAGCGTTGCGCCAAGACCACCCACGCCTACCCAGCCGGAGAAGAACGTTTCGAACGTATTAATGTTGATCGGATCAAGTCCTTTGGCAACCAGGGCGGCGTTCTCCTGGATAGCCGGGAACCAGATCGCATACCAGAGCGGCGACATGACCCACGGGCTAACGCCAAACGAAAAGAGGACAACCCCGATAAAGTTGAACAGTACGAAGCCAAGAAGGCTTTGGCTGATCGCGTTAAGTGGATCAAACACCGAGACGATCATCTCGAAAATATCGAAGTGCAGCTGATAGATCAGCACCCAGCCAATCGCGAGCAATAAAGCAATCGGAACCAGAAAATCAAACCACTCGACGATAAAATCCGGCAGCTTCGTATCCTTCTTGAATAACGAGAAGCGGTGGAACAAATTCATAACCGCCGCTACGCCAACTCCAACGAGCAGCGCGGTAATCATGCCGGACGGGCCAAACCTCTCCAGAATGAACTTAATCGTCCCGTCATCGCCGACGGTTGGCTTAAGCAGCATCAGGAACAGCGATATGCCCGTTGCGCCGGCAATCAGCTTGATATTGTGACGATCTTTCTTGTGCATAACGAAATAGGGCGTAAGAAAGGCAATAAATATACCGATCAGTCCAAAGCTGAAAGTCGTAAATGGCGTCAAATCCGGCATGCCCGGGATGTAATTATTCAGAATCGAAATGAGCGTCACGAGCGAGCCGATAAAGATCATAGGCAGGATTACCATAATCGCCGATTGGATCGAGTCTACCCAAATATTTTTGGTGAAGGCCTCTACCTTCGGAGCAAACCTCTTGGTCATCCAATTCATGAACCGGTCCATCTCTGTCTCCCCCTTGCGTTGTAGTCGGTCTATGAAACCGCTTTATTAGTATAAAATCAATCCAAACCGCTTTCGCGTTCTTATTTGCCGGGATCAGGTCTGTTTCTTGCCGTATCCCCTTCATTACTCCCAGCTTGTTCTCCGGAAGCCTTCCGTATACGACAAAAAACACCCCCGGGTAATTCCCGGGGGCGTAATTCGCTCCTTATCGATACTGCTTCTCCAGCATAATCAGCTGAACCCCATGCGGAGGCACAACCGCCTCTTCCGCATAGCCCTCCTCATTCAACTCCAGCCTGTCCGTCCGCATATCCGGTCCGCTTCTGCTATGCAGGTACTTCAGCTCTTCCTCCGTAGGAAAAGCCGGCGAGCCTAGACGAATCCATTCGTCGAATACCGAACCATGCTCCCGGTCCAGGACATGCCGGGTCCGCTTGTAGCTGCCCGACAAGCCTTCCAGGGCAATCCGGAACCGCTTATGCCCCTTCTCCTCAAAGACCGAATACCGGTTCAGCTCGGTTAAGCCGGTCCTGTCCCCGCTCGCGTATAACGAATCGACGTGAACATAATGGTACAGCAAAATTTGCACGTCTTCATTCTCGTTCCTCGTAACGATATAGCCGTCCCCTTGCGCGATTATCCGGCTGCCCAGCCTGGATAACAGTCGGAATGCATAATAGCCGGGCTTGTGAAGCCCTTCCCGATTTATGAGCCCAAACCCTCCGTAAAACATCGAAGGCAGCACTTGGCTTTCCTCGAATACGTCCGTAAAAGACCAATAAGCAATGGAATCCACCGTTCCCAATGTCGCCAGCGCATGATGAATGATAAACGGCGCCATAAACATCGTATCATGCAGCAAATTGCGGTCATACAGCGAGAAGTTCCATTCCGTAATATGAAGCTCGGGCGTATGCGGCTGACCGTAGCCGATTTTCTCCTTCAACAGGTTGATGCTGTCCAAAAAATAAGAAGGCGGCATAATGGTCGTCAGCTTGCCAATCTCTTTCTTCTGGAACGGATACTCCGAATACACGTGGAACGAGAAAAAGTCGAGCGGCACTTCCCTGTCGCGGCAATACGCGATGAACTGCTCCGCCCAGCTGTCGTTCCATAAAGAGCCGTAGCCTAGCGCCGGCCCTCCTACGGTAAGTTCCGGCGAGACGGACTTGATCGTATTTGCCGTCGCTTCATAGAACGCGAAATACTCTTCCTTCGTCCCCGACCAGCAGACATCGGTTAAATCCGGCTCGTTCCACACTTCGAAGTACCACTTCTTCACTTCCGCATGACCATAGCGATTCACGCAATGCCTGACGAATTCGCGGACAAGTCCGTTCCATTTCTCCTGGTCAGCCGGCGGAGAGATGCCGCCCTTCCACCAGAAGATCGTCTCGTTCGAACGGCGCAGAAGCGCGGGCATAAAGCTAAGCTCGACAAAAATATGAATGCCCGACTGCAGCAGGAAATCGTACAGCTTGTCTACATAAGCCCAGTTATAGACCGGCTTGCCGTCCTCATCCTCCGAATACACCATCATCTCATCGTTAAAGATGCCGTGAAACCGGATATGGGTGAACGGAAACTCCCCCTGCATGCCGGCAAACTGCCGGCGCCAGTCCTCCCGTAGCCCTTCCACCGCGCGGCCGGCGGTTGTGACCCGGTTCCAATGCTTAAGGAAAGCCTCCTCCCGGATGCCGGCATCCGCCTGAACGTCGACCACATCCCGCTGGTCGGAAGGCATATCATGCTCTACCGGAGGACTGCCCTCCCTGTCGTTCAAATACCGGTACAAGGACTCCATCGCCGAGATCGTATCCGTCTCGTAGTAGTCGCCGCTTGACGACTCTTCCGTCGTCAGCGGCTTTCTAGCCGGGTCCGGCATCTTGGCGTTTGAAAGAGTATCCCGGTAAGAGCCCGGCGTGCTTCCGTATTTCCCTTTGAAGTATTGGTTGAACAGCTTCACGTTCGCAAAGCCGCAATCCAGCGCAATTTGCGTAATGCTTTTATCCGTATCGGATAGCTGCGCTGCCGCTTTCTCCAGACGGATAAGCGTCAAATACTTTTGAAACGGAATGCCGATTTTATCGCTGAAAAAATGCGAAAAATAATGAAGGCTCAGGTGCTCCTGGTCGGCAATCGTCTGAAGCGTGATTTTCTCGTTATAATGCTTGTCTACATATTGGATTATGCGGTTAAGCCGCATATAGTCATAGTTTTTTCCTTTTTCCTGAGGTCCGCCGCCGGTTCCCGCCGTGAAATACCGCGTCAGGTGGCCAATGAGCGTCTGCAGGCTTCCCATGGAATAATTGCGGTGGCCGGGCCCTTTCTTGTTCGATTCCCAAACCATCCGGGCAAGGCAACGGCGGAGCCGGTCATAGCGGTACCTGGTGTATTCCGTCTGGCTCATGGAATTGCACGCAAACAAGGTCCCCTCGTCATCCAGCAGCTCGGGGCCGAACTGCAACGTCAGCAGGACATTGTCCAGGTTCGTGCATTCAAGCTTATGCACGGACATGCTGTTGATCGCGATAATATCATCCTCAGCCAAGCGGTATTGTTGCTGATCGACATAGACGGTAACGGCGCCCTGCAGAACGTAGACCAGCTCGATCTCTTTATGCCAATGAAAACGGATGTCCTTTACGCTGTTCACAAACAGCCGGACCGGCAAATCGTCCTGGGTCTCGACAAACTCGTAGTGGTAACGCATCTTCCGTTCCCCTTTCCGCTATTATTATGGGACAAAGGGGAACGGAAAATCAATTCGCTTTTATTTAGACGTTAAAATAAAAAAGCTGACATCGGTTAAAAAAACCGACATCAGCTGATCAAGCCCTCCCCGATTACGTCCGGGCTTCCTGCAGGCTGCGTTTTCTTTCACTCAACGTCAAAACGAAGCATAGAAGCAGAACGACGCAAGCAAGCGTATAAGGGTAATTAATATCCGCATCGAACAGGAATCCGGCGATAATTGGTCCGGCAATATTGCCAAGGCTCGTAAAGGCCGAATTCAAGCCCGCCACATAGCCCTGCTGGTCCTTCGCCACCATCGACATTTGCGTACTGATCGCCGGGCGCAATATATCGATCGCGAGGAAGATAATAAACGTCACGGCAAACACCAGCCAGAACTTATGAACAAATAGCGTCAATGCGATAAACAAGCCGGCAAACAGGAGACAAACGGAGATAACTCTCCGCTCGCCAAACGTCCTCAGAATCCAGCTGAAGATCGTAACCTGAACGACCGCGCCGGCAATGGAGCCAAACGTAATAATAAAGGCGATATCCTTCGGCTCATAGCCGAATTTGTGATCGACGAACAATCCGAATACCGTCTCGAAGTTTGCCAGCCCGAACGACATGACAAAAACGATAATTAAGGCCAGGAAATACGGCTCGCGATACGAATAGCGGAGCTGCGTGAGAAAGCCGCGTTGTTCCTTCCCGGACGCCGAGATTTCCGTTTCCTCTTCCTGCACGGGCTTCGACTCCGGAAGGATAATCAGATTGATCACGGCTGCAAGGACCCCCGCTGCGCCGGCAGCGTAAAACGGCGCCCGAATGCCGAACTCGGCAATGTAACCGCCAATGCCGGGACCGATAATAAAGCCGGTCGTAATGGCCGCATTAATAAAGCCCATGCCGGAGGCACGCTCTTCCTTGGTTGTAATGTCGGCCGCGTAAGCCATAACGGCCGGCATAATCATAGCGGCGCTAATCCCGCCAAGCAGCCTGGATACGAATAATAGGACCGAGGATTCCGCCAACCCGAACATCGCTTCGGAGACGGCGAACACAAGCATGCCGATAACGATCATCCTCTTCCTGCCGAATTTGTCGGACAACCGCCCGGCAAGAGGCGAGAATAGGAGCTGCGTCAGCGAGAACGCCGCCACTAGCAGGCCAACAATCCCTCCCGTAATGCCAAGCGTCTCCATAAATTTCGGCATAATCGGGATAACAAGCCCGATCCCCGTGAACACTAGCAACAAATTAAACATCAGGATAAGCAGAGCACCCCGATTTTTAAGCAATAAAGTCATTTTATGATTCCCCCGATTTCCTAGCTGTTCGAATACTGAATATTCATTCTAGATTATTGCAGAAAAAAAGGCCTAGCGGGCCGGTGTGGCAATGCCGTGCAAAAACACGTCCATAGCCAGCCGGTAAGCCGCCAGAGCTTCCTCCCGTTCCATTCTTCGCGTGTGCTGATTCAGGCCGTACATCAGACTATCCAATATAATCGCAAGTCCGGTCACGTTCGAGGATTGGAATTCGCCGCTGTCGATCCCCCGCTGCAGCAAATCCCGGTTAAAGTCAATATAACCTTTAACCATCTCGTTAATGCGCTCCTCGACTTCCGGATTTTTCTCGGCGTTGTTAAAGAACTCGTCAACGGCTTTGGTAAGCGGATGATTCAGCTGGTCATGCGCCAGATGCTCGGCCATGCCGTACAGTTTTTCGATGGTGGTCTTGTACTGCGGCTCCTTCGCCAGCCAAGTTTCCTCCCACTCCGTGTTCCAATCGTCAATAAGATGCAGGAACAGCCCTTCCTTGCTCTTGAAATGATAATAGATATTGCCGGCGCTGCAGCCTGTCGCTTTGACGATATCTTCGATGGAGGTTGCTTTATAGCCCTTCTGCACGAACAAATTCCGCGCCGCATCCGCTATCTTTCTCTTTGTATGCTCGGTTTGCTGCTGCTTCTTGTTCACGCCCGACTCACCTCGCTTAAACTCCCGATTTTCGATACTGAACATTTATTCAGTATTGTAATGGATAAAGAATATAAAGGCAACTCCAACATAAAAAAGCTTGGCACGGACGGCTCCATGCCAAGCTTCCCTCTTATTGTCCGGGCGTGCCCCAAACTGCCGCCAAGGCCTCGTATTCGGCTCCGGTCAGATTCAGGAACGATCCATGCCTCTTCTTCGCAGCCCCTAGGTTATACTCTTCCGAATTCAGAATACGGAACTGTCCGCTGGACAAGTCTTCCGTAACAAGCGGCAGATAACCCTTGCCGGCGGCATACTGATCGACCATCAGGCACCATTCGTTCCGGTCGTTGAACTTGAATATTTCCGGCCCTTCCACTCCGAACAGCTCGTCCAATACAGGCGAATGCAGCTCCTTGAAGGAGGAAGCGGCTAAGGAATCGCTGCTCTCGACCGTTATGCATTTGGTTGTCTCGTCCTTCGAATAACGGTAATACGTGCTTCCCTCCCGGATAATCGTCGTATCGATCACGTGATTGCCGCGTTCGATATATTTTTCCGGCTTCGTGAAGGAAATAAAGTCTTTCGTCCTGGAGCTGTAAATAATCTGTTTGGGCTCCTGATCGCCTTCTTTCGTCATTGAGGCCCAGAACATCAGATGCTCTCCCGCTTCCTCGTCAAAGATCGTCTCCGGAGCCCAGACGCAGCCCGCATCCGGAAGATCCATCTCCACGCTTCTCTCCTTCGACCAGTTCACCAGGTCCGGAGACTCCCAGACGATAATCGAGCGGCTGCCGCGATGCTGCGCCGTATCCCAGCCTTTGTCATTCGCAATACGTAGATCCGTCGCAATAATATAAAACTTGTTATCAAGCGGAGAGCGGATAATAAACGGGTCCCGCACACCCTTCTCGCCGATGCCGGATTGCAATACCGGCTGGCTGTCATTCAGATCATTCCAATGGAGTCCGTCCCGGCTGACCGAAAAATAAACCTGCTCGCCATTCTCATGCTCGCCGGTAAAATGCACAAACAGATAAGCCTCGTAAGGCTGATTTTTTCCTTGTTCTACTGACATGATCTAGTCCCCCTCAAAAAATTGCTTCGTATCATGCTCTTGCTTCAATTATCCGGTACTAGAGGCGGCTTGATAAGCCCTTATCATGCTATGAACTGACCTATTGTGCTTTATTTCGGATCGCCATAACGATCAGGATTTTTCTCTTTCGGAGACTGCCAATTAACTTTTTAAACGGAAAAATACAATTCACTTAAATTATCAAACTTAGATTAGACAAAAACTTTATATTGTTAATCCCATATTCTTCTGCTATACTCAGTCTCACTAACATGTTAGGAAAACTTACACAGAAGAAAAAAAAGGGAGACATGAGTATGAGAAACCGTTTTTCATGGAAGGTATGTACCGCTTTATCTGCTTTGATGGTGTTTGGCTCGCCGTTATATGTCGCAAATGCTGACACCAAGCCAAAGACGCATTACCTTGCCGCGAATTCAGAGAATGTACGCTGGGGCAATATCGGGAAAGGAGATCCGGTCCTTACCGTGAACTCCGGCGATATCGTAACGGTCGAGGCTATTACCCATCATTCCGGCGATGATTACGAGAGAATGATTAAAGGCGATGCGGGCGTGGAGGATATTTTCCACTGGGATCAAGTCGAGAAGAACGAAGCGCTGCGGGGACCCGGCGTACATATTATGACCGGACCAATCGCGGTTGAAGGAGCGGAACCGGGCGACGTGCTGGAAGTAAAAATCTTGGACATGAAGCTCCGTCCGAACGGAAATGAGAAGTACGCAGGCAAAACCTTTGGCGTCAACGCTGCCGCCAACTGGGGCTACTTGTACGGGGATATGGCGGAAGAACCAAAGAAACGGGAAGTGGTCACGATCTATGAGATGAGTTCGGACGGCGCTAGCGACTATGCTACGGCGCTGTACAGCTTCAAGTGGACACCGCAGACCGATCCCGACGGCAAGGTGCATCCAACCATCGATTATCCGGGCGTTATTGTCGACCACGATACCGTCGAAGAAAACTTCAACGTACTGGAAGGCGTTAAGGTTCCGGTCAGGCTCCATTTCGGCACGATGGGCGTTGCTCCGAAGGAAGCGGACGTTGTTGACTCCGTTCCTCCGTCCTACTTCGGCGGCAACGTTGACGACTGGCGCGTAACGGAAGGCGCTACGATGTATTATCCGGTATCCGTACCCGGCGCGCTGCTGCAGGTTGGCGATCCGCATGCCGGCCAAGGAGATGCGGAAATTAACGGAACGGCTATCGAGACATCCGTGACCGGCGACATTCAAGTGATTTTGCATAAGAAAGCGGATTTGAACAAAAAGCTTAACAATCTAAGCTACCCGCTCCTTGAGAACGAGAACGAATGGGTCGTACACGGCTTCAGCTACGCCAACTACCTGGCAGAGCTCGGAGAAAACGCCCAGAAGGATATCTACAACAATTCCTCGATCGACAAGGCCATGAAGGACGCTGCGCATAAAACAAAGGATTTTCTGATGAAAGGAATGGATCTGACGGAGGACGAGGCCTACTCCCTGATGTCCGTGTCCACCGACTTTGGAATTACGCAGGTCGTTGACGGCAACTGGGGCGTTCACGCCGTCATTACAAAAGGCCAGTTCGGCGAAGCGGAGCAGAAGACTGTCGGACTGCGAAGCGCCTTCGAAAGCTTTGGGGCCAAGGTGGGCTGGAATACGCCAACGCAAACGATAACGATTAGCTATAACGGCAATAAGCTGGCCATGACCATCGGCCAAACAACCGCAACCTATAACGGCGAAAAGATTAAGCTGACCGCTCCCGTACAGCTGTCAGGCGGAAAAGCGGTCATCAGCGACTATTCCGCAAGCTTCTATCAATCCAAGCTGTCCAAAACCAATTAAGCTATCATCCAATCCTAAATAACAAAAAAGAAACGCCAGGCTGCCACCCGGCGTTTCTTCGTGTCACGGCAGTTTAAATATTAAGGCCGTCCTGATTCTTATGGCGCTTGAGGAGAATCTGATTCTCAACGCGCAATATCCCTTTTAACGAATAGATTGACTCATGCATGAATCGGTCCACCTCTTCCATATCCTCCACCAGATAATGAACGTGAAGCAGGCAAGGTCCGGTCATCTCGTAGAGAACAACAACGCGCTCGTTGGCCTTGAGCGATTCCAGAATCTCGTCCAGATGCGCAGGCTCGACCTCCAGTTCCAGGTAGGCGGATATCTTTTTGCCCAATCTTTCCGCGTTGATGACAATCGAGAACTGCTCGATAATGCCCTGGTTCACAAGCCTGTCGATTCGCTCCTTCACCGCAACCCCCGACAAGCCTACCTCTTTGGCCAGATCGGTATATGAAATCCGGCTGTTCTGCGACAGCCTCTGCAAAATATGATTATCGATGGAATCCAGCATGCCTTCACCTCTTGTCGTTATTGTAACAGATCGAACTTGCCTATCTCCAGTGAGGGGCATAGAAAAAGGCGCTGCCCTTAGGACAGCACCTTCGTTTGTTTTATACGCCAGCCTTTTGCGGCTGCCAGTTGCGGACTCCATTATCTTCGATAATGCCTATCGTAACGTCGGCGATCGCCGGATCAAGCAGGAGCGTGTCTCTCACCTTGAACTTGATATCATCGGCTTCCGCAAGCGTCATCCCAGGCTTCAGCTCGATCAGACCTTCAACGTGGTAATAGCGGCCTTCCTGCAAAATACGCATCGAATAAATATCGGTTACTTCCCCATGGGAGAAAATCAGCTTCGCAACCTTGTCTTCAACTTCGCGAGGAGCAGCCACGCCAATCAGGCCAACCATGTTATCGTAGCCTACGCGGAACGCCACCGCGACCATCAGAATACCAATCAGTATGGTCGATACGCCATCCAGCAGCGTAAAGCTCGTAAGCGAAGTAACAACGACGGCAATGAGCGCAAGAAAAGCGCCAGTCGTAGCAACTAAATCTTCATAAAATACGAGACGCGTTGGAGGTGCGGCCCGTCCGACATTTTTGAACGCTGCCGCCACAATAGAGAGACCTTTCGCCTCTGTACGCGATTCATGCACAATTTCTTTCATCGCTTTATGTAAAACAAAGCCGTCAACGCCAATGGAGATTAGTAAGATAATAAAGTTTATCCAGAAGCCATGCGATTCCGACGGGTGGGCCAACAAGTGAAAACCCTCTCTGATCGTTTCGTAAGCCATAACCGTAACGACAATAACCGCAATCATGCAAAACAGGTTAATGACCCGGCCGAATCCGGTCGGAAATCTTGGCGTCGGTTTTTTCTCGGCAAGCACGCTGCCCGCAAATACGAAGCCCTGGTTCACCGCATCCGCAATGGAGTGCATGGTGGACGCGAACATCGCGCCGCTGCCCGTCATCACTGCAGCTACGCCTTTTACGATAGCCACTGCCGTATTCCCGACTGCCGCCGTTGCCGAAGACGTATTCCCTTTTTTCAATAAACTCCAAAAACTGTCCTTATTCCTGTCCGATTCCACTTTACAAAGTTCCCTCCATTGTTTGCTCATCTTCCTAGTATAGGTAAAATTACTTTACTACAATACGAACTTGTAAAAAAGTGGTTTCATCATATTCACAAAAAAATGCCTGGCACAAGGCGAAACGGCTATCGCCACCCTTGCCAGGCACTTCTGCTTTTATTGGAAAGGCAAAGCCCTCTTCTCCGTGCTGCTTTGAATGGCCAGCTCAATGATTTTAATGGTGTTTCTGGCATCATCGGCCGCAACGGGTACAGGCTTATTCGCCGTTATCGCTTGAAACATTCCCTCGTAGAAGCGTTCATAACTGCCCTGCAGCGTCTTCACCTTGCCGGTCTCGGCGTTGCCGTCAACCGTTACCGTAAGCTCACCGTACCGCTCTTCCTGATCCAAACCCCAACCCGGCTGGCCCGGCAGGCCGCCTTTGCGCAGCATATCCTCCTGCGAATCCAGGCCGTATTTGATAAAGCTGCCCTTGCTGCCATGCACCTGGAACTTTGGACCATGCCGCATCACAAGCGAACCGCTGTGCAGAATAACTCTTTTCGTTCCGTAGCTTAGGATCAGGTGGAAATAATCGGTGACCTCCGAACCTGCCCTTTGCGCCATAAGATCGGCATATACAGTATCCGGATTGCCGAACAAATGCAATGCCTGGTCGATCAAATGCGAGCCTAGGTCATACAGCATTCCCGAACCGGGGCCTGCCGTTTCTCTCCATCTATTGGATACTTCCGGACGGTAACGGTCATAATGCGCTTCGTAGGATGCAATGTCCCCCATCTCTCCAGCCTCGATCAGGCCTTTGACGGTGAGAAAGTCGTTATCCCATCTCCGGTTCTGATAGACGCTAAGCAGCTTGCTTTGCTGCCTTGCCGTCTCGATCAGATCATCCGCTTCTTCCGACGAGATGACAAAAGGCTTCTCGACAACAACATGCTTGCCCGCAAGCAAAGCTTGCTTCGCAAAGGTATAATGCGTCCGGTTAGGCGATGTAATGACCACGAGGTCGATGTTATCATCGGCCAAGAGTTCCTCCAGCGAGGCGATAACTTCCGCATTCGGCAAGTGTTGCCCTACCTTTTCGGGATTTCCGGACACGACTTTTGCGATCTCCATCCCTTCAACTGACTGTATGATTGGAGCATGGAAAACTTGCCCCGATAATCCGAAGCCAACCAATCCAACTTTCACATTGCTCATCATTTGCACTCCCTCTCCGTTCTCTGTTCATTCTCCACCAGTATAAAAGATGATATGCGCCATTTCAATGATATTTTAATTGTTATACTTATATATTTAATTACAATAATTACATTTACGAATTAATTGCAAGCGAAACATGCACATTCTCCGCATTTTGCTTGTCATTAAAAAGTACCGTTGCTTATAATGGAAGAAGAATGGACAAATAAGGTGGGCAAAAGATGACGCAAGAGGAACGGATTAAATCAATCGTTGATTATATGAAGCTGAACCGAAATATTAGCATGGAGGATATCTGTTCCCTGTACGAAGTATCCTACGATACGGCGAGGCGCGATCTGGTCAAGATGGAAGCGGACGGTCTGATTGTCCGCGTACGCGGCGGAGCGATTCTCTCGTCCATGACCAAATCGGTGAGCAGCTACAAAGACAGATTAACCGAGGCAGGAAGCAAGCGTTCCATCGCGATGACGGCCGCCTCCCTTATCCGGGACGGAGAGTATGTCATGCTGGATACCGGAACCACAACGCAATATGTCGCCGAATTTATGTCCACCGCGGAAAATGTGGTTGTCACGAACTCGATCGATGTTGCCGGCGTGCTCTGCGACAAGCCGCAAATCGCTACGCATTTGCTTGGCGGGATGCTGAATACCTGGCACCGGTACGCCTTTGGGCCGCGTACGGTCGAGATGCTGAATGACATCCGGGTAGACAAGCTTTTTCTCGGCACATGCGGCATTACAGCCGAGGGTTTATTCGCCCCGACGGAGGAGGAAGCGTATCTCAAGCGGGAAATGATCAAACGGGCCAATCAGGTCATTCTTCTGGCCGACTCGGCCAAGTTTGAAAGGAACCTGTTTCACCGCGTATGCCCATTTGATGCTATCGATCTGCTAATTACGGACGCCAATCCGCCCGCTCCTTTCGATAAGTTGCTGCAAGACCACAATATTCAGGTGATTGTCGCTTCCCCATTGTCTAAATGAGCTAGAAAGCGGCTGTGCATTATCGCACAGCCGCTTTCTGACAAACGAGTATGTATTCGCCAAATCCTAACAAAGGGATCGTCACTTCATCGTGATGATCCCTTTGTTCTATCTTCCTATTTCCGACCAAAGCCTTCTGGCCGTTCTCATAAAGAGCTTCGATTGCTCCCAACGGTCGCTTATTTCATGGGTACGTCCGGCGTATTCATCCGTTGTTATCGCATAGGAAGGCGGACCTAGTTCTACTACAAAAGGCAGCACATCCCCCGCTCCCGCTTGCGACAGCCAACTCTTCATGCCCGAACTCCACCAGCGTTCGAAATGCCGCAGCATCGGATGCTCGCCGTTGTTTCCTACGTCAATCTGCACCTGCTCGCCGTTAGATACCCTCGCATGGAAAGCCGCGCTGCGGGTCAGAACGGTCTGGATCAGCTGCTCCGCCTCATCGGACACCGTATGAAGCTCGCCGGCCACTACATAATGCGACAGATCAATCGTCAAACGAAGCGACTGCAGCACGTTGATATAATCCACCGTTCGCAGCAAATCCTGGGTAATCGTACCGCGGTGCGTCTCGATAAATAAAGGAATTCCGGCATGACGCGATAAGGCATCCATGGAGCTGAGCAGCTGAACGGCCGGCTCGTTGATGAGGAAAGGCGTCAGAACTTGCGCGTTAATATGCTGAATGCCGCCGTATTCTTTCGCCTTCGCTAGAAATTGATCCATATCCTGAGCCGTCTTAGGGTACGCATTCACGCTAAAGGACAAATCGTAACGCTCCAGAAGACGTCTCCATTTGTCCTCGTCCTGCGCAGCCGGGATAAATCCGTTGATACCGTCAAAGCCCGCTTCCGCAATCATCTCTACCTGTTCCTCAACACTGCGCCCCTCCGCGGCAGCGAGGCCCGACATTCCCCACCATGACATCTGCACGTCAAGCTTCGGATCCAACAATTCCTTCACACGCTCTCCTCCTAAATAAACATATAGTCTAGTATAGGGAATCGCCGGAAGGAGAGGCAGTAACGATCCTGCTATCAACTCGTCTAATCCTGCTATTTCAGTATGGAGCGAATCCGCTTCCGTAAATCTGCATAATCAAACCCGGCTGCCGTATCGATCTCAACGACCGTTCCGCCAATAGACAATGGCGCAAGCTTCTCGTTTAACAGCCGCTCTTTGTTGCCCTGCTGTTCGATCCATTCCTTGTCATTATGGCCCTTGTGCCGGTCCGCTGATCCCATACGCGCATAATAGCGTTCCAGAAGCACCTGCCCATCCGCTCTGCACATGATTTGGAAGGGCTCGAAGTCATACTCCCCCTTCAGCTTAAGAAACTCCGCGCTTCTTAATTCCGGACGGCCGAAGAAGCCTTCGATAACAAGCGATTGTCCGGCAGCCAGCAGCGTTCCTGCGAAGGAATAAAGAAAGGTAAACGCGGCCGGCGCCAAAAGCGGCGGAGAGCCATGGGTATCGCAATCCAAAGCATCAAACAGAGTCTCGTAGATCCCGTCCCTTGACAGCAAGGGAAGCTTCAAATCCTCGGACAGCCGCTCTGCGAGCGTTGTTTTGCCGGCGCCCGGGAATCCGTTCACTATAATCACCAACGGTTTATTCATCCGCCGAAGGGCCATAGAGGCCGGGTACCGGAATATCCAAGAGCCGCAAATATACCCCAAGCTGGGCACGGTGATGAATCATGTGACTTAATCCAAAGGAGCGAAGCGCCATGGCCCGCGGTTGCCGCAGAATTATATAGTCACCGTTTCGCAGCGTCCATTCTTCGCTTAATTTATTCTCGTCGCATTCGGCTATCAAGCCGATAATCTTGGCTGCGTTTGCGTCATATTCAGCCAGCACGTCTTCGCGCTTTTGCAAAGCCTCCCGACGCCCCGATACAGTAGACATATCAAGTTCCGGGGAAAGTAAGATAGCGGCTTGCCAGTTCAACAGGTTGATCAAATGCGTGGCAAGCCCTCCCAGCGTCATCGATTTTTCATGCGGCTTCCAAGCCATATGCTCGTCAGGCAAGCGCTCCAGAATACGTCTCGTATTCGTCAGTTCATGTTCGGCATCCCCAACAATAAGTTGTTTCATCATCACTCTAACTCCTCCCGCTTTGAGATAGCACCTTTTTATACTAGCATATTTTGTAAAATATTATCTATCTAACGAAATCGGATTATTAGTTAACTATATAATTAATAAATTAACCTTAATATTGACATAAGGAAGACTTTTCCACATAATATGAACTAGAATCATCTTAATTTCATCATTAAATTAACCTAACGGTTAACTAAAAGGAGAGAAAAGAAGATTATGGCTAGTTCGCACAAGTATGTGAAGGATTATCCGCGTCCGCAGTGGGTACGCGACGAATGGCAATTGTTAAACGGCGAATGGGGCTTCCGCTTCGACGATTCGTTTGAAGGCGAACGCGGCAAATGGTACAGCAAGCTGGATGCGGACCGGACGATTCAAGTCCCGTTTACATATGAGACCAAAGCGAGCGGCATCGGCGAGGAGACATTCCATCCATGCGTATGGTATGAGCGGAACGTTGCAATCCCGGCCCAAACGGGAGACAAACGCGTTATCCTTCATTTCCAGGCCGTTGATTATTTGGCTAAGCTGTGGGTAAACGGCGTTTATATCGGTTCGCATAAAGGCGGATATGCGGCATTCTCCTTCGATATTACGGATGCCGTGCAGATTGGCGGGGATAACCGCATCACGCTACGCGTGGAAGACAGCAACAGCACGATGCAGCCGCGCGGCAAGCAGCGCTGGATCGAGAAGAACTACGGCTGCTGGTACGTGCAGACAACCGGCATCTGGCAGTCCGTCTGGCTGGAATATGTCGACGGCAACCATGTGAATAGAGCTAAAATTACGCCAAAGCTGGAAGAAGCTGCGGTTACGTTCGAATACGAGCTTGGCAGCACGGTACGTTCCTTCGATGGCTTGACGCTCCAGACCGTTATTCGTTACGACGGGAATCTGATCCGCTCCTCGGAAACCAACGTTGACCGCAAGTTCTTGAAAGTCGAACTGAGCGTCATGAACGACGTCAACGAATGGAAAATTCATTCCTGGCATCCGAATCATCCGAACCTGTACGATGTGGAGGTTATTCTGAAGAAGGACGGCCAGCCGGTAGACACCGTATACTCCTACTTCGGCATGCGCCGCATTCAGATTAAAGGCGACCGTATCCTGCTCAACAAGCAGCCGCTCTACCAACGCCTTCTGCTTGACCAAGGCTACTGGGAAGATACGCATCTGACTCCGCCATCCGAAGAAGCCATTATTGAAGATATCGACAAAACACTGGCGCTTGGCTTCAACGGCGTGCGCAAGCATCAGAAGCTCGAGGATCCGCGATACCTATACTGGGCGGACCGCAAAGGCCTTCTTGTTTGGTCGGAGATTGCCGCCGCTTACGAATTCGGAGATGACGCCGTAGACCGGTTCACGAAGGAATGGATGGAGGTTGTACGCCAGCATTACAACCACCCTTCCATTGTGACATGGGTTCCGTTTAACGAATCATGGGGGATCGGACAAATCTTCACAGACCGGAAGCAGCAGCAATTCACCGAATCGATCTATCATTTGACCAAGTCCTACGATCAGATGAGACCCGTAGTCGTTAACGACGGCTGGGAGCATACGATCTCGGATATTATTACGCTTCATGACTACGAGGAGCTTGGCCCGGTTCTCGAAGCCAGATACAAGGATAAGGATGCGCTGCTCAGCAACGACTTCGCGCACGATAAATACCGTTATCCCTTCGCCAACGGCTACAGCTACAAAGGCCAGCCGGTGATCATCAGCGAATACGGCGGCATCGCCTTTACGAGCGAATCCGGTTGGGGCTACGGCAACCAAGTAAAAAATGAAGAAGAATTTTTGGCCCGTTATGAAGGAATTACCCAAGCGATCAAGAATCTCGATTATGTAAGCGGATTCTGCTACACGCAAATTACGGACGTGCAGCAGGAGGTTAACGGCTTGCTTACGATTAACCGGGAGCCAAAGATTGCTATGGAGAAGATCAGAAAGATCAATCTGCAGTAAAGCTCGGCTTCCAATGACCACAGTTCACGAGAAGGCAGGGATTAGATTCATGTCAAAAATGCAACGTATCGGAATTATCGGCAGCGGCGGTATCGCTTCTGCTCACGTAAGAGCCTACAAACAGCTTCCCGACGTTGAGATTGTCGCCGTTGCCGATGTGATTCCAGGTAAAGCGGATCAATTCGTGACGCGCGAGCAATTGCCGGGAGCTATCGGCTTCGACGATCATCGCAAGCTCCTCGAGCTTGATCTGGACGGGGTCAGCATCTGTACGCCCAATGCCTCCCATCACGTAACAACCGTTGACGCGCTGCGCGCAGGCAAAAACGTCCTGCTCGAAAAGCCGATGTCCGTTACCTTGGACGAGGCCATTGATATGGTTCAAGTCGCGAGCGATACGGGAAAAATGCTGACGATCGGTTTTCAGCCCCGTTACGACCCTAACATGAAGGTCGTTAACGAAATCGTCCAATCCGGCAAGCTCGGCAAGGTCTATTACGTGGAAACCGGCGGCGGCCGCAGACGCGGCATGCCTGGCGGAACGTTTATCAGCAAGCAGCTTGCCGGAGCAGGCGCTATGGCTGATATCGGCTGCTACTCGCTCGATATGGCGCTTAATGCGCTTGGTTATCCGAAGCCGCTTACGGTATCGGCGTATACTTCCAATTATTTCGGCACTAATCCCATTCATCATCCGGAAGCGAGCAAATTCGAAGTTGAGGATTTTGGAGTAGCGCTTGTACGCTTCGAGAACGATCTGGTGCTTCAATTCAAGATCTCTTGGGCTATGCACATGGATACGCTTGGCTCCACCATGTTCCTCGGAACGGACGGCGGACTTAAAGTGAATCCTTACGGAACGGGCAATTGGTCCGGCGTATGGGATGGCCGCGTCGGCGAAATGAAGCTGTTCCATGATTTTATGGGCAAACAGACCGAAACGCCGATTCCGGTTACGAATACCGACCTTAACCTCTTCAACGAGAAGGTGCGGGATTTCTCCGAAGCCGTGCGAGAAGGACGTCCCGCCCCTATTCCGGGCTCGCAGATCGTCATTCAGCAAGCCATTATCGACGGGGTGCTTCGCTCCTCCGCCGCCAAACGCGAAGTTTCAATCGAGCTTCCATTTTAACGCTTAACCTAATAGCCTTGGCCTTTATATGGCCGAGGCTATTTTTTATAGACAAAACAAAGCCCCGTGCACTACGATCTTAACAGCGCAAACTAGGAGGCGGTGATTGTTTTTTGAAGCTGGAAAGATTGATATCGATCATCTATATGCTGCTTAATAATGAAGTAGTGTCCGCATCGGAGTTGTCCAGCAAATACGGCGTTGCGCAAAGAACCATCTACAGGGACATCGAGGCGATCTGCGCGGCCGGCATTCCCGTTGTCTCCTATCAAGGCGTTAACGGCGGATACGGCATTATGAAGGAATACAAGATGGACAAAAGCCTGCTCAGCTCCGACGATATCGCCTCTCTAATTACTCTTCTCAAAAGCACCACTACCGTATTCGAGGATGAGAAGGCGCAGGAGACGATTCAACGGCTAAAGACCGTTCAGACCGATTCCGGCAGAGCCCCAAGCCTGACGATGGACCTCGGCAGCTGGAGATCGTACACGGCGCATCTCCGCACTCTCCACTCCGCCATTAACGGCCGCCAGCTCGTCGGCTTCCATTATCTGAATGCGAAGGACGAACGTCAGGACCGCGTCGTCGAGCCTGTTAGTCTTCTGCTCAAATACGACGCCTGGTATTTGTATGGCTACTGCCGCTCCAGGGACGACTATCGGGTGTTTAAGTTGACAAGAATGTCGGATCTATTAGCCCTGCCGGAAAACTTCGAGCGGGAGCATAACATCCATACCGAGGATATCCTCTCCGGCGGCCGCTATCAGGAGCAGGAGAAGACCGGGCATGCCGTCATTCATTTTACCGGCGGATCGCTTGCAAGAGTGCTGGATGAATTTTATTTGGACGAGAAGAAGTTTAACGATGACGGCTCCCTTACGCTGACGATTGCTCAGGCGATCGACACGGACTGGCTGATCGAGAAGCTGCTTGGCTTTGGCGAGGACGCCCTTGTACTGGAACCGCCCGCGCTCAGGCAACGAATAAAAGAGAAAATTGGAAAAATGTTAAACCGTTACGAAGAAGTGTGACAGGATGCTGTCATACTTCTTTTTTTATAATGGAAACATTCGTTCGATCAACCATATCGTAAAGGGACGTGAATGAGTTGTTGAATCATCCTATTTTCTTTGAAGAGCAGATGAAGCATAAAAATTGGGAGCTCAGACAAATCGATAAGCATGCTTGGAAGTACGCTCACCTGAAACGAAAAAAACCACGCCGGCCTCTACTCCTGCTGCTGCGTGCAATAATTAGACATTGACAACGTTCCGGATCTGTTTTTATACTTGTAACCGAAACGTCAATACTAAAACTCATTAGGGAAGCTGTGGACTTTTCTGGAGAGCAATCTCTATTTTCGCCACACAAAGGCACGTACTGCCGGTACGCGTCATTTGTGTGGTTTTTTGCGTTCAAAAAAGGAGGAGCATCATGAAATTATGGCACTACGCGTTAATCGTATGTTTGGGAGGCTGCTGTTACGGGGTCTTGTCCACCTTTGTAAAACTGGCGTATGCGGCGGGCTTTTCCGTCTCCGCGGTAACCGGCGGCCAGTATCTTTTCGGAGCGGTCCTAAGCTGGCTGATTGTTCTGCTGGTTAACAGGAAAGCGCCAACCCGCAAACAAGCCTTAAAACTACTGTTATCCGGAATACCGTTTGGATTAACGGGCATTTTTTATTATCAAGCCTTGCAGACGCTTAATGCCTCGCTCGCTATCGTCATTTTATTTCAATTCGTTTGGATCGGAACGTTATTGGAGTGGCTGCTGCTTAAGAAAAAGCCGACAAGAAATAAGCTAATGTCCATAGCGCTCACGCTGATCGGTTCCGTTCTCGCCGCCAATATACTGTTTCAGGAAAATATGTCGCTGTCATGGACAGGATGCCTATGGGGATTGCTTGCCGCGTTAACCTTTTCTACCTTTGTGTTTTTGAGCAGCACGGTTGAACCATCAACTCCTCCCCTGTTAAAAAGCGCGCTTCTTTCCACGGGTGGCCTTATCACGATATTTATCGTATTCCCGCCGACCTTTTTATTGGATTGGAATGTTGTAACGGGGCTTCTCCCGTATGGATTAGCGCTGGGCGTATTTGGGGTCGTGCTTCCTCCCCTTCTGTTTTCGATTGGCATGCCGCATGTCGGCTCGGGATTGGGAACGATTCTGACGGCATCCGAACTGCCGATTGTCGTTATCCTTTCCTCTTTCGTGCTCGCGGAGCCTATAAGCCTGCCGCAATGGGTTGGCGTTATCGTTATATTAGGCGGGATCGTCAGCAGCAACCTTCGGTTTAGGAAATCAGAACAGACGTCCTTAGCCGCTTAGAAGCTGTCCAAAAACCATAGGTCATCATGCGGTTCAAAACAATAAAAGTGCCCGCCTTGCTATAACGCAAAGTCGGGCACTTACTATCTATACTTTCGAATCAGTTCGGGCCATGTAACTAGATGTGACCATCCAATGTCTTCATTTCGTAAATTTTTTGGAGAGTATGGACATGCTTCGTCTTCACGTCATCAGCCTCCGCGTGGAGATACCCCTCCACAAGCCTGTACCCGAATACGAGAAGGATTATCTCGTACACGCAATGATCGGCGATTCGGGATACATCCGCATACTCCGAAAAGCCTTTGTAATACGCGGGGATGCATCGTTGATAGTGTTCAACCATGTGGTCGATATCCGGTTCATCCGCGATCAGGCTTGCAAGATCCTCGCCCAGGTAGCCCCATCCGCTGGTATCCCAATCGATGAGAAGACTTTAGTTATAACTATTCTGACTTCGTTAAGAAAACGACAGCTCATCCTTTAAGCGACTTCTAATGGGGCAATGCTCTAGTCATCCTATACAATAAAAAGCTCCTCTAGAGCGGTTACCCGGCCGCTTTAGAGGAGCAGAAAAAAAGGTTATGCACCTTATGGTAAACAAATCAGGCTCGTAATGCCAATTAGAATAAACTAAGAGGGATTAGAATCTACTTATTTTATTTGTTTGAAGCTATTTTCCTTTGCAAGATGCATGCCACTATGCCTGCTTATTTGGTTCACCCAGGAAAGTAACGATATTCATATAAAGTTCTTCCGGATGGGTAAGGTTTAACATGTGATCCCCACCGGCGACGGCAACGAACTGAATATTCGGAACCGCCCGAAAATGTGTTTCGATTTTTACACTGTCTTCGTGATCGCGTGTGCCGCGAATGAACAACGTCCTTGTGCTTATCTCATGCAACCTTTCAATTGCGGGAGGCTTCGGCCACACGGCTCCAAAGGCTGCCCATTCAAACATCTTCCTGATGTTATGCTCCGTCATCACTCTCATCAACTTGCTATGAGTACTGTCCTTAATAACGGAGCAGAAGGGTGAGTTGACGACAAGTTCGGTCATTTTGGATACATCGGGTGCGGCAGATTGAATGGCTTGGAATGATTCTAATAGGTCTAGTGAATGAACGAACCCGGCTAAAGCAGGCGCGACTAAGACGAGCTCTTGCAGATATTGAGGATAGGACAGAGCGAATTCCGTAGCGATTTGCCCCCCGATGGAATGACCGATAATCACTGTTTTCTCGATGGAAAGATGATTTAATAAATTAAGGACATCCATAATATAATTGGCAGCTTCGGTTTGGGAGGGTGATTGTCCGCAACCTCGACTGTCGAACGTGATCACCTTGTAATGCTTTGCTAGTAGTGGAGCCAAGTACGGCCAATCTCTCGAATCAGCGCCTCCGCCATGAATCATGACTATTGGTTTGCCTTGACCCAGTACTTCGTAATGTAAGTCCATTTCATCCCCTCCAAATATGAGTTACACTTCCTAAATTTATCATTGACCGTATGTTCAGTCAATAAAAATTGACGGAACTTTTTCAATCGTTTATCATGAATGTAGAACTAAAGAAAGGTGACCTCTAATGCCAAGAACTCCGGAAGAGAATGAACGGATCCGCAACATCTCGAAAGAAAAAATCCGAGCCGCGGCGATTGATGTATTTATTACAAAGGGATTCCACAGCACATCTATCGAGGACGTAGCTAAGAATGCCGGAATATCAAAAGGCTTACTGTACAATTACTATAAAGGGAAAAAAGATCTCCTTATGGAGCTCGTGGAAAACCGTAAAGAAGAAATCAGACAAGTAATGGAGGAGGCGATCAAGCTACCCTCTCCCAAAGAACAACTTCAGTATATTGCCGAACACGCCCTTCGCAACGTAAAAGAACAGCCGAGAGCGTACCGCTTTTATTTGCATCTACAGACCCATCCGGAAGAAGACCAGATAGTATCGGTCTGTAGTCAGATGTTAAATGATGAGATGATACGTCAATCTAGAGTCCAAGCTGAAATTTTCCAAAAGCTTAATGCGGTGAATCCGCAATTGGAGTCCCTTCACTTCTCGACCGCGTTGCACGGTATCATGTTGATGTACTCCATGCATCCGAACGGCATTCCGCTAGAACAATTGAAATATGAAATGGTAAACTCTTTTATCGAACGATACATTTGATAAGATCGAATAGCCAGCTCATTTTTCCTACCGGCGATTTATTAAAAAACTATATTTTTAATTAAAGAACATTATATATTTACACCACTAGTCTGAGTAAATGCTCATAGAGTCACCGCATTGTAATGTTCTTGTAACACTGCACTCAGATTCCTTTCATTTACACAACCTATACTATTAGACATGACCCCCCTTTATTATATTTCTCTCTTGCAGCCTGCGGCCCCGTGCCGCAGGCACTTTGTTTTTATAAGGAGAGCATGGTAGTCTAATGAGGTGAGCTTACATAAGAACGGGGGCTGTAAAGAATGAGCGGCACTAATCATAAAGTAATCAGTCTTGCCGGCGTCACCTGTCTGCAGGTTGATCCAATAATCGGGCAATCGGATGGAACCGTCATTTTATATCACGGATGGGGATCAACGCAGGAAAGCTATTTATTTTTTGCGTCCATCATTTCGGGCTGGGGCTATACGGTCATCGTTCCGGAGCTGCTCCATCACGGATATCGGGGCACTTTGAATTACGCGGATCCTGCCGTGCTCGAACAGACCTTCCTGGAAATTGTTCTGCAGGGATCCAAGGAAGCCGTGGAAATGGCTGAACAGCTAGGCGGGCTAAACAACGGGAAGATCGGCATTATCGGTCATTCGGCGGGGGGCTTTGTGGCAGCGGGAGCGTTCGCAAAAAATACGGATGTTGCGGCAGCCGTCGTTATTAACGGCTCCTGCGCATGGACGGAGTTTTATGAAGCGTATCTGAAATACGCCGGAAAGCCGGCCTTAAGCGAAGATGAACGCGCCGCTCTCGCTAAGCATGATCCGATTTCTTTATTAACCTTTGAGGATGAAAGAGGATTATTGCTGCTGCACGGAAAAGAGGATACAACCGTACCGATTCACAGCCAGCGGTATTTTATGGACAAAAAGGCCTGCACCGCTCCCGGGCGTCTCCGCATGGTCGAGTACAGCGGAGTCAACCATCAGATCACGCTCAAGATGCTGGAGCAGGCCAAGCTATGGCTGGGCAGCCATCTTCGGGCAAACTAATATTCAACAGCAGCGTCTACAGCTTGCTTGCGGCTTCAACAAACTGGCGTGCGCGCTCCGTTACCAGATCGAATCGGCCCTCGCGCACCCAGTCCAGATTAAGCAGCTTGCCGCCCATTCCGACAGCATTGGCGCCCGCGGCAAAATAATCGGCGATATTATGAAGATCTACGCCGCCGGTCGCCATAATCGGTATGGAATCGAGCGGTCCGCGGATTTCCGATAAGTATTTGGTGCCAAGCGTTCCCATCGGGAACAGCTTTACCGCTTCGGCACCGGCCTTCCAGGCTTTTACGATTTCCGTCGGGGTCATGACGCCAGGCCATACGGAGACCCCTCTTTCGCTTCCGTAAGCAATGACCTCTTCATCTAGATTCGGCGAGATCAGGAATTGCGCGCCTGCGGCAACGGCCGTCCTCGCCATCTCCACGTCCAGCACGGTACCCGCCCCCACTGCGGCTTGTCCGTCAAAGCGGCTGCGCCAGCGCTCGATCATCACGGCCGCGCCAGGCGTGTTCATCGTAATTTCCATTAGACGAATGCCGCCGTCAATCATAGCTTGTCCGGCAGCGTCCGCTTGATGGTCTTCAATGCCTCTCAAAATCGCCACAATCTTGTGCTCAAGCAGCAAATCCAGCATTTTGCTCATCTTAACCGTCCCCTTTACGTCCAATATTCCCGCAATATGCGAATGAATAAATTCGGAAAAGCCAATGTTTCCATATCCTCGGGACCAATCCACCGGTATTCTCCC
This sequence comes from Paenibacillus sp. MMO-177, assembly GCF_037147795.1. Taxonomy (NCBI): domain Bacteria; kingdom Bacillati; phylum Bacillota; class Bacilli; order Caryophanales; family Paenibacillaceae; genus Paenibacillus; species Paenibacillus sp. MMO-177. The sequence continues at coordinate 815,124 of NZ_JBBCUR010000001.1, forward strand.
TGCTTGCCGCCTGCTTCATAAGCAGCCGCAGTCTCCGCGGCCAGGCTAGCGCCTGCAGCTTCCGCATGTGCACCAAGGTCAGCCAGGTAAATTCTCATTTTCCAATGGATATGGCTGAATACATGATCCGCATCCATCAACCAGCGCTCCGGACGGATCAGAAGACCTGTCTCTTCTTCCATCGACCGGGTCAGCCATTCGCCCGCAGCCGCCGTACTGCCGTCCGTCGCCCCTGCGGCATCAACGATCTTCTCCTGCTCCTTCGGCACGAGCAAATGAGGAAGCTCCCACATCTGCGCAAGCAGTCCGGTCTCCGGACGCTGGCGCACCAGAATCTTGCCTTCATTCACGCCCGTGCCGGCAATAATCGCGGCAACCCGCTTCTCCGGACGAGGCGGCTTCGCTTTTGTCTTAATCGGCAGCTCCGTTTCGCGTCCGGCAAGACGGGCCTCGCAATGCTCCATCACCGGACATGGCAGGCAGCTTGGCGATTTTGGCGTACAGACAAGCGCGCCAAGCTCCATCAGCGCCTGATTGAAATCTCCCGCAGCCCCTTCCGGAATGAGGGATACAGCAAGCTTTTCAATACCGACGCGCGTCGAAGGCTTCGCAATATCGTCCTCCAGGCAGAAGTACCTCGACAGAACCCGCATGACGTTGCCGTCTACCGCAGGCTCCGGACGGTTAAAGGCAATACTCATAATGGCGCCGGTGGTATAAGGACCAACGCCTTTAAGACCAGCCACCGCCGCTTTGTCATCCGGCACAACACCGCCGTACCGTTCGACCACTTCGCGTGCTCCAGCCTGCAAATTACGGGCGCGCGAATAATAACCGAGCCCTTCCCAGCACTTCAGCACTTCCGGCTCCGGCGCTTCGGCAAGCGCGCGTACCGTAGGGAATTTATTCATAAACCGCTCATAGTACGGAATAACCGTGTCCACCCTGGTCTGCTGCAGCATGATTTCCGATACCCATACTCGGTATGGATCCTGATTCATCCGCCATGGCAGGTCCCGCTTGATGGTCCGGTACCAGGCGAGCAACTCGCGGCTGAAGTACGCCTGTGCCTCTTCCTTATTAATCGCTTCCATTTGTCTAGTTGTTCACCTCTTTGTGTTCGGCAGCCTCCAGAGTCTTTGGAAGCTCCTGCTGCATAAACCGGCGGTATTGCTTTGGCGTAATTCCGGTATGCCGCTTAAGCAGCCTCGGCAGATAATGATTCAGCATTCCCACCTTGCCGGCAATTTCGGAAATCGGCAGATCCGTTTCTTTAAGCAGCTTTTTAGCCAGCTCAAGACGCCGCTCGGTTACATATTGAATCGGCGAGCAGCCCATTATCGATTTGAAGGATGTAATCAAGTAATTGGGATGAAGATAGGCAACCTTGGCCAAATCCTCGATTTGAATGTTTTGATGCAGATTTTGTTCAATATATAAGAGGACATCATCCCATTTTTCTTTTCCAACCTCATTGCCGATAAAATAAGCATCATTCAAATCATCCCAGGAGCTATGATCCAATAGATACGCTATCAGCTCCAGTATGCCGGAATGCAGCCTGAGATTAGTCGATACGGTCGGGAACTCTTGAGCTTGAATCATTTTTTGCATAATTTCAACCACATGACTCTCATCCTGAATGGCAACGGAAGAGGAAAAAGGAAGCTTCGGAAGCTTCATAAACTTCATATCCTCAGCATTCCGAACACGGAAATGGCACCAATAGGCCTTAATCGTTTGCTTGATAGCAATATTATAGCTGACTTTCTGCTTTGGGCGAAGCACGTAAATTCTACCCGGCGTCAGATCGTAGCCTACTCCCTTTGTCTCGAGAACAGCATGTCCCTCCAATAGATAGAAAACCCTGTAATAATCGATTTCATCATTGTTGTTCAGCCAGCCGGCTTCCCTCTCCGAATAAGCAGCCATAATGACGTCGATCTTCAAATGATCGAATTGTCTTTGTAATATCTGTATTTTCGTATCCATGACTACCCCTGTTGTCTGGCTTTCGCTAATTATTTACTCTATTATATAAGCAATAAAGCCAAAATCATATTGGAAGTTCTAACATTATGTTGGACTTATTATAATCTAGATACTAGAAAGAAGGAAAAACATGCTAGCAAAAGGATTAATTGTATCCTCTGTTCTTGCCGTGCTTCTCGCAGCCTGCGGCAGCGGCAGCGGCGGCTCCGGCACAGCCATCCCAACCAGCCATATGGATGCTCCCGGGAAGACCGGAGCTGTCTATAAAGCGAACTGCGTCAGCTGTCACGGCTCCGATCTGCAGGGGCGGATGGGCGCGCAAACGAATCTTCAAAAGGTAGGCGCACGAATGACGGAGCCCGAGATTGTCGAGCAGATCAATAAGGGCGGATCCTCGATGCCGCCTTTCGAGGAACGTCTGACGGACGAGCAGATCGCCGGTCTCGCAGCTTGGCTTGCAGGCAAGAAATAAATGACCCCGCAAGGTGAAACGGCTTCGCCGTCCGAATTTGAAAAAAGGCTGATCCGTTAAACAGCTTTAAATAGCCGCTTACCGATCAGCCTTTTCCATTCAATCCTCTATTCCGTCCGTTCCACAATCGCCACCGCTGAGGCAATCGAGCGATCATGGGTAATCGTAATATGAATGCGATGCCTCTCCGGCATCAGTGCAAGCCTCTCCCAGGCGCCGCCGGATAACGTGCATTCCGGCTTCCCTTCGGGTCCGCGCAAAATATCGATATCGGAAAAGCCTACCTTGGCTCCGATTCCGCAGCCCAGAGCCTTCACTACGGCTTCCTTCGCCGCGAATCTCCCAGCCGTAAATTGCGCCAGACGCTTGCCTTCATAGTTGCCGGCAAGATCCCGCTCCCGACTCGTCAATATCCGGTCTAGGAACCGGGCTCCCGCTTTGCTGGCAAGCAGCGCCTCCACCCGGTCCATATCCGTTACGTCATGTCCGATCCCCGCTATCATCGCTTCAATCAAATGCCCGGAATCGGGGAACGTTTATGCTCGGTGCGCAAATATTGCTTCTCGAGCTTCGCTTTCGCTTCCGCTCCGATTTCTTTGCCTTCCAGATAAGCGCTGTTCTCGTCATACAGGATGCCAAGCTCCGATTCGTCGGTCTGCCCTTCCCAAAGCCCGGCGGTTGGCGCTTTGTCCAGAATGCTCTGAGGCACGCCAAGCACGCTTGCAAGCTGGCGAACCTGACGCTTGTTCAGCGAGCTGAGCGGAGTAATATCTACAGCGCCGTCGCCCCACTTCGTGAAGAAGCCGGTGATGGCTTCAGACGCGTGGTCCGTGCCGACAACAAGCAGGTTGAGATCAAACGCAAGCGCGTATTGGACAACCATCCGCGTTCTTGCTTTTACATTCCCTTTGCCGCCGCGGCTCAGGTGACGCGAAATTCCGATCGCTTTAAGCGCGTGCTCGGTTTCCAGCGCGATCTCATCCACGGCTTCGCCGATATTCGTCTCTACTTTATGCTTCAGCTGGAACGCTTCCGCCGTCGCATAGCTGTCCTGAATATCGACCTGCTCCCCGTAAGGCTGAAACACGCCAAGCGTCATATACTCCCGGCCGGTTTCAGCAGACAACTCATCCGTTGCCATCTTGCAGAGGCCAGTCGTAACCGCGCTGTCGATCCCGCCGCTGATCGCAATCAAGAGGCCCGTTGTACCCGACTTCTTCACATACTCCTTCAAGAAGTCGACGCGTTTGCGGATCTCCGCAGCAGGATCAATCTCCGGCTGTACGCCGAAGCGCTCGATTATTTCCTGTTGTAAACTCATAGCCCAGGCTCCCCCTACTCCCACTGCCGATTAACGGCAGTAACGGTCAAATGCTTCAGTCAGATCAGCCGCGATTTCAGCGGCGGAACGGTTCTCGATTTGATGGCGTTCGATGAAGTGAACCAGCTCGCCGTCTTTCATCAGAGCGATAGAAGGAGAAGATGGCGGATACGGAGCAAAGTACTCGCGGGCTTTCGCCGTTGCTTCCTTATCCTGACCGGCAAACACGGTGTACAGATGATCCGGTGTAACATCGTGCTGCAGCGCTTCGGCTACGCCAGGACGGCATTGACCAGCCGCGCAGCCGCATACCGAGTTAACGACGACCAGCGTTGTTCCTTTCGCATCCGGAAGCGCATCCGCAACTTCCTCGGGCGTGCGAAGCTCCGTGATCCCGATCCGGGTCAGATCATCGCGCATAGGTTGAACCATATCCAGCATATATCTCTCAAATGACATCGACATTTGAAAACACACTCCTTTGTAATAACCTTATTTTAGTTACTATTATACCGCCCGCTATGAAAATAAAGCAACCGGAGCAAAGTCACTCCGGTTGCTTTTGCGACGCTTCTTCCGTGTCCGGAACAGGATCTCCGGCACGGTAGGCGCTGTTTTTGTCCTGATGCATGAAAATCCCCGCCCGGGGTGCGATTCCCCGTTCGAAATAGTCCCGGTTCTCGGCGGTTTGGAACCCGATATCCTTAAAAGGATGGACCCACTGGTCGCCGGCCATCACCGCCGGATCCGTATCGGTGCTCCATTCGTTAAGAGGTGAATTCGGAGAATCGTAATCATGATCCCCGATCACTACGCCATGCTCGTTGACAAACGGCTCGCGCGGGCCTCTTCCCTCGCGGAATTCCGGAAGGAACGAGATTTCGAACGGATCAAGCGACGGATCGTCCTCTTTGCCCTTGCCCATTGCTCGTTCCTTTAGATCGAAGGGCGATTTGGCCCATCCAGCTTCTTATCGTAGCCAGCTTCGCCTGGAGCGGCTGCCCCGGATTTATTTTTTCTTGCCTGCTCGGTTTGCTCAATCGAATCGCCTTTTTTATTTTTCGTCATCGTAGTCGTCCTCCCGTGTATGACTAATTGTACTAACTACGATAGTATGCGCGTCAGGCACGTGCTTTATGTTGCTTCCCTCAAGCTGACTGCTTGAAGAACGAGACGATAAACGTTGTTCCGACGCCCTTCTCGGATTCGACATCGATGCGACCGTTATGACGCTCGGCAATGCTCACGCATAACGAAAGCCCAAGACCCGTTCCTTGCGCCTTGGTCGAGAAGAACGGATCAAAGATGCGCTGCTTCTGCTCGTCGGAGATGCCGACACCTTGGTCCTGGATGCGGAGGACGATCTCTTCTTTATCTTCTATGTATGTCGTATGGATGGACAAGCGGCCCTTCTCGCTCATCGCCTCCATCCCGTTGCGAGCCAGGTTCAGGAGCAGTTGCTTGATCTCCTTCTCATTTAGTTGAATAGCAGGAACAAAATCGCATAGCTCAACCTCGATCGTCTGGCCCCGCAGATTGGCATCCGCGTTTAATAGCGGAACCATTTCCCGGATAATATCATGCAGCGAGCCTTCCTCCATCGTTAGCGCCCGATTCTGAGCCAGTGAGAGAAAGTCGCTTATAATCGTATTAGCCCGGTCCAGCTCGTCCATCACAATGCCGTAATAGGCCTGCTGGTGATCTGGGCTTCGTTCCCGCATCAGCTGCACGAAGCCGCGGATTACCGCCATCGGATTTCGGATCTCATGGGTAATGCTCGCTGCCATTTGACCGATTAGGCTGAGGCGCTCCATTCTGCCAACCTCGCTGCGAAGCAGGGACAGCTCCGTTATGTCATGCGCAGTCAGAACCGCCCCCGTTATTGCATCCGTTTGCAGGTTGCGAATACAAAAAGCAGCCTTGAGCAGCGTTCTGCCATTCTCGACTTGCGGATACTCCTGAACAGGGCTTTGCCCGTTAAGCGCTTCGCGGAGCAGCTTTGCACTCGAGTCTTGAAGTCCGTTATCGAAAAACTCATAAAAATATTGGCCGATTATATGCTGCCCGCCGGCCAGCATCTGGACACCCATCTCGTTCAGATGCGTGATTTTGCCATACTGGTTGACAAGCACAATCGCAATCTTCGTCTGATTAATAAACTGCTCAAGCTTCTCCACTTCTTGCCGATAGCTGTGCGACATCCGTTTCACATCATAATGCAGCTGGGCATTTTCTTTGAACGTCTCTACCGTATAGACCGAAATCCACGAGGAAATGACCGTCATCGCCACAGTAAGGAGAGCAATCAGCACAAATTCGAGATCGATCGGCATCCCCATGTTAACTACTGCAACCGTGTAGGAAAGAATAACAAATACGCACATCCCCGCGATGAGCTGCATGACGATTCTGAGCTTGCGCCGCCGGTCTGAGCGCTGGAACGCTTTTATTATAGACGGCATAAAAAGAACGTAGACAAGCATGAAGGAGACAAACACAACCGTCTCCCCGATGCTGTCGAGGGATTCGACCCGAAGTGCTGTATATACGCCGCTAAGCAGCAATAGAAAGTATGGTCCACCGTATAAAGAACCGATTAACAAAGGCATAAGCCGAAAATTAAGTTCGCAGCCGTAATAGTCCTTGGTAAACAACATGCACAATGCCATCGAAATACAGCTGGACAGCCCAATAATAACGGGAATTCTCCGCCAATAACGGCTCGAATTATGCCATAACTGAAAGGCAAAGGCAGGCACTAGCGTAATAAAGAATTGTAACAGCAATTCTTTCAACACGAACGATCAGTCTCCCAACGAAAACACGTCATGTTATGGAATATACCCTGTCTTCACCTATTCACCTGATAGTCCGATTAAATCACAACTCTCAATATTTTACAATCGCCTTCCCAGCCAATTGGTAACAATATTTAATAAATGAACGGCAAACAGATCGTTATGCAGCTCATGGTATCCTCCTTCATACGCAACGAATTTGCAGCGATCCCCGAGGTGCTCCGCAACCTCCTTGCTTGCCTCAAACGAGGTCACTTTATCTCCCGTCCCGTGCAGCAGCAGCACCGGAACATGCAGCTCTCCGCTATGCCTGATAGCCCATTCTCCGGCATCCGTCATGATGTGAAAGGTCCTGATTGTAATGGCGCTGTGGCATAAAGGGTCTCCAAGGAACGTTACCGCCTGATCATAACCGGGGCGGTACAGATCATCGGGACTGATCCCCGTTGACAGCGACAGCTTGGGTACAACACGCACAAGCAGTCTGGCCAGAGCTTTCATTGCGGCATTAGGGCCTTTCGCCAAACGCAGCCACGGGCTGCTCAGAATGAGACCGTCAATCGAAGGTTTAAGGCGCAGCACGGCATTGAAGGCCACATTGCCGCCCATGCTGTGGCCGTAAAGAAAATAAGGAAGCTGCGGGTGTCGGGTTCTGGCCTGCTCGAGCAGAAGCCCCGTGTTATGAACCGCCGTTTCTATGGAGGATAAATGTCCGCGCTTTCCCGCGGAACGCCCGTGGCCTTCCTGATCATGCGCAAGCACGGCATAACCTTCGCTTGTCAGCCGCTCCGCAACTGCCGAATACCGTTCCCCATGCTCTCCCATGCCGTGTATAATACAAACGGCGGCTTTGGGCTCCCGGTTACCCGGCAGCCACTCTCTAGCGTAAATTTCGATCCCTTCCGCCCCGCTGAACCGCCAATCGTTCCGCTCCATGCGCGCTTCGCTCCTTTATGGGTTAAAGTTGTTCATCATTATATTCAATAAATATGAAAAAGAATGTTACAATACATAAAAGAAGAAAACGTATGAGTCAGGAGTTATGCAACGATGTTTGATGTGATCATTATCGGCGGCGGGCCGTCCGGATTAATGGCTGCCGTTGCCGCGAGCGGCGCTGGCGCGTCCACCCTTCTTATCGATAAAGGGGACAAGCTTGGACGAAAGCTGGGTATTTCCGGCGGAGGCCGCTGCAACGTAACCAACGCGAATGAAATGGATGAACTGATCCGCAATATTCCCGGCAACGGACGGTTTCTGTTCAGTGCTTTAAATCAATTCGGCAACCGGGAGATTATTGCCTTCTTCGAAGGAATGGGTATTGCCTTGAAGGAAGAGGACCGCGGACGAATGTTCCCGGTATCGGACAAGGCGAAGACGGTTGTAGATGCTCTGATCCGGAAGGTAAAGGAGCAAGGCGTCGAGATCCGAACGAATATGCCTGTCAAGGAAGTGCTGTACGAGAACGGCGCTGTCGCAGGCGTCAAACTCGCTTCTAACGAAATTATCCATACCAAGACCGTGATCGTCGCTACCGGCGGTAAATCCGTTCCGCATACGGGTTCTACGGGCGACGGCTATCCATGGGCGAAAAAAGCCGGTCATACGATTACCGATTTATATCCGACGGAAGTGCCCCTCACCTCGGCTGAGCCGTGGATTCGCAGCAAGGAGCTGCAAGGCCTGTCGCTCCGCGGCGTTACGCTGACCGTATGGAATGCCAAGAACAAAAAGCTTGTCTCCCATGAAGGCGATATGATTTTCACGCATTTCGGCTTATCCGGACCTGCAGCGCTGCGCTGCAGCCAGTTCGTCGTGAAGGAGCTGAAGAAAGCCTTGGAAAGCGATGGCGCCAAAAAGACGGTGCTTGTCACCATTGATCTGCTGCCGGACCGCTCGGAGGCCGAAATCTTCGACGAGACGCTGAAGCTTGCCAAGCAAGATCCCAAGAAGGCTGTCAAGAACGTATTGAAAGGCTATGTGCAGGAAAGATTACTCGAGCTCTTGCTACGCCAATGCGAGATAAACGGCGACATCACGTACGACAACATTCCGAAGGAACCATGGCGCGAGCTGGCCAAACGGATGAAGCAATTCCCTGTTGCGGTTAACGGAACCTTGTCGATCGAAGAGGCTTTTGTTACTGGCGGCGGGGTGCATCTGAAGGAGATCGATCCAAAAACGATGCAGTCGAAGCTCATCCAAGGGCTCTACTTCTGCGGGGAAGTGCTCGATATTCACGGTTATACCGGAGGCTACAATATTACGGCCGCATTCACTACGGGCCACAGCGCAGGAACAAGCGCGGCATCGGCTGCTTTAAGCAGCTGACGCCGCGCTTTTCCTTTTGTCCCGTTTAGGTGTGCACATCTCCCGAGAAATGGCTGTACTCGCCGGGATCCGGCAAAAACTCGTTGCTTGTATCCGCGTCGTCATCCCAATTGCGCAGGTCTGTCTCTTCCTCTGCCCCGATCCAATCCTCGTTAACGATATGCGCCGGAATGGTAATGGCATTCAGGGAATAAGCCGTGTCCGTGACTGCTTCGTTCTGGATGGCGGACTGGTCCACCAGCCGGCCGCCATGCGACATGGCAATCTCAAGCGCCGAGGTCAGGTCGCTTCCGTCGACATGAATATGCAGGCGGTTTCCCTCATGCATTAACGGCTCATATCCAAGCTCCTGCAGGGTATCCCGCGCAAGCGCAGCGCTAAAGGAGTCAGCGAAATCAAATAAAATAGCCGAACTCATCATCTCATCTCCTTCAATAGGCTTCCAATATATTAAGATTCCCTAACATTCCCCACTTTTATGAATGAAAGGTGTTGTCATTTCAACAAAACTTTATATAATTTAAGTTATACTCTTATACGTTAGGTTTATTAACACTATACGTCATGTTATAGAAGGATTCATATAATAACTTCCAGGAAGGTGACAAAACAATGGAGAATGTGTTTTATTTTTTGGCTGATCCGATGTTTATCGTCGAGCTAGAGCATAATCGATGGTATATACGTGATATTAATTATGCCTTTACCAAGCTAACCGGATACAAAAAAACGGAGCTGATGGACGCAGACCCTGACGGGCTGTTAAGGAGAGGCTTTAGCTTCGGCGGACTTATGACCCAGCTCAGCGAAGATCATGAACAGCCGCTTGAGCAGGAGTTGATCTCCAAATCGACCACCTCCATTCCCGTACGCTTCACCAGCCGACGGCTGCCGTCCAGCGAACAGACTTGCTTCATTATTATCTGCAAGGACTTGTCGGAAGAAAAATATATCGAACAATATGCGATGGATAATCAGGTTCTGATGAGCATTGGGGTATCCGAGCAATTCCGGATTACAAGCGCAACCCGGTATTACTCGCCCTTCAAGCCCATCAACCTGGTGAACCAGCCCGTATTCGACCATATCGCGGAAGAAAGCCGCAAAGCGCTCAAGCGTATCATGGAATACTCGCGTACTCACGGTACAACCGAGCAGACCGATGTGAGGTTGTATCTCGGCGACCAGATCCGGATGACAACCGTCGTTATCAAGCCCTTCTTTCATGGCAACAAAGAGTTCAAGGGTTATGTCGTTCTGCTGACCGGCATGCTTCAGTCGGCTCGGGAAGAGGATGCCGCCTACAAGCTCCGCATGCTGATGCTGAGCAAAAATATTACGGCCACTTCATTGGCGCAATCTACCTTGATTTCGCTTACGACCATCTCCAAAATCCGCAACGGCAAAATAAAAAAGCCCCAGCGCCTTACGGCCGAACTGATAGCCGGGGAGCTGGGGGTAAAGCCGGAATCGATATGGAGCGGCTTTAAACGTTATTAGACAATTATTAGAAACGGAACTTCATGACCAGATCGTTCAAGTCTTGAGCGATATCCGTCAAACCGCCTGCGGCAGAAGCAATTTCTTCAGCGGAGGCGGTTTGTTTGTCCGCGCTTTGCGCGACTGCCCTCGCAATATCATAGGTACGGCGCGCGATTTCAGTGAGCTGGTCGATAGAGGCGGACACTTCCTCCGAGCTTGCGGCTAGCTGCTCGGCAGCAACCGCAACCTCTTCAATCTTGCCGGACACCTCGCCTGCCGCATCCGTAATTTGACGGAAGGAGCGGCCGGCTGCATTTATTTTTTCCAGCCCCTTTATCGTTTCCGCTCGGCTCGCATTCATTTTTTGAACGGTCAGAATCGTATCTTCTTTAATCATGCCTATAGCGGCGGCAATATCGGAGACGGAGGCCGCCGTCTGGACCGACAATTTGCGAACCTCTTCCGCCACTACCGCAAACCCCTTCCCTGCTTCACCGGCCCTTGACGCTTCTATCGCCGCATTAAGCGCGAGCAGATTGGTCTGCTTCGATATCGAGCCGATAAAATCGGTGATCCTGCCAATGTTGTTCATGCGATTCTCGAGCAGCGCGACATGCTCGGATGCTGACCGAACGGTGTCATCAATGTCCGTCATCGTCCGGACGGCTTGTCCTATCGTCTCGGCCCCTTCCTTCGCCTGCCGCTCAGCATTTGCCGAGAGCTCCGCCGCGATAGAACTGCTTTCCGCAATCCGTTGCGTTTCATGCGCCATCTCTTCCGTTGAACGGGAAATTTCCTCGAAGCTGTGGAGTTGCTCCTGCGAGCCCGATGCCGCTTCGCGGAACATGGCCGAAGCTTGCTCGACCGTGCCGGCATTTTGCTCGGAGACCGCAAGCATCTCTTCCGAAGCTGCCGAGATGTTGGTAGAGGCAGCTTGCACGCTTTGCATCGTAGTCCGCAGAGAACCGACCATCTCTCCCAACGCCTGCACCATAATCCCTATCTCATCGCGATTCCTTACCTTCGGAATAGCAACCGAAAGCGAACCCGCCGCCACTTCGGAAATAACATCCGAGGAACGCTTGATCGGCAGGGAGATCGTCCGGCGTACATAATAGAGCAGAGCGAGAACCAGAACAAGTGCGGCACTGAGGCTGATGGCAATGGTCGCTACCGCTTCGCGGTTAATCTTTTCGCTGGATTGCTCGGCAGCCTTTGCCCCTTCCTCATTGATCCGGATAAGCGTATTTATGTAAGACTGCATCGTGCTGAAAGACTGCTCCGATGCCATCAAGGAATCGCTGATCTGCTTCTCATCTTCCATATTGGAGTAACGGATGACATTTCGGTATAAGGCGAGGTATGCCTTCCACTCCCCTTCCAGGTTGCGAGACAGATTCATGTCATCGCCTGATTTCGGAAGCGACATAAATTCCTGCAGCTTCTTTTGCAGAATAACGATCGTATATTCGCCGTCCTCCTCCAGAAGCTTGCGCTTCAGCGGGTTGCTTTCCCATGCCATCTTGTATTGGATGGTCAGCATATGCTCGTTCAAATAATTGATTTCGTTAATGGCCTTGATATTAGCCAGCCATACCTGCGAAATCTCCTGCGCGTTGCTTGTCAGCTTGCTCATCCGGTTAAAGCTGAGCGCGCCGTTCGCCGCCAAAATAATTACGATCGCAAGGAAGGATAACGTCAGCCTTTGGCTTACTGAGATGTTCCATTTCCATCTGTTTGTGAATGATTGCGGCATATAAAGCCCTCCTCTGGACTCGCTCGACTATGTTGTTAGTATATCTCACATGTAAAATACAACCAACTTCATAACCATGCAGTAAATCCATGATTTTGCCGTATTTGCTCGCATTCTGTCTGCGGCAGTTCAATTAGCGGATAAAAAGCAAAAGCTTTTAATCTTTCCCGACAAGTTGAAATGGCTGGAATTCAAAAACAGCCCTGGCTATAAGCCAAGGCTGTTATCTGATTATTTTATGCTCCGGATACCTCCGCAAGTGACGCTGCTTTTCTTTTTCCGTAAACGATCCGCGACAGCAAAACGCTAATCTCGTACAGGACCACAAGCGGAACAAATACCAGCAGATGGGAGATCAGCTCCGGCGGGGAAATCAGACTGGCTACGATGACAAGCGTCAGATAAGCGTATCTTCTCATTTTATGCAGAGCTTTAGGCGTCAGGACGCCGATCTTGGTCAAAAACATGACGATAACCGGCAGCTCGAAAGCAATCGCTAGCGGCAGCACAATGTTGAACATAAACCCGAAATATTGCGCAACCCCGTACGTCTCTGCAAGCTCCATGCTTTTTGTTATTTTGGAAGTGAAGGAGAAGCTCATCGGAAAGACCACAAAGTAACCGAAGGCGAGCCCGGTAAAAAAGCAGATCACGCTATACGGCACATACCGCAAGGCGGCGACCCGCTCCCCGGGATGGAGCCCTTGCTTCACAAAGCTCCACAGCTGGTACAAAATAAACGGCAGCGATACCGCCAAGGCGATCACCAGCGCAACCGACATATACATGCGGATGCCGTCCCATGGCGAGAATACATTCCATGTCATTTCCGAGCCAGGCGGCACGCTTTTCAGATAACGAAGCACCTTCGGCGATAAATATAGCCCGCCCCCAAGCGACAGCAGCACCACAATAAGACTCTTCCAGATCCGGCTCCGCAGCTCCGTCAGATGTCCAAGCAGCGTCATAGTCTCCTCAATTCTCTTCATTCGCCGCACAACCTTCCGGGCTTTCTTAGCTCGAAGGTATGAAAGCCGTCCCTCAGCTTGTCGTTAATTTCCTTCAGACGGTCAACATCCTCAAAGGAATATTTGCGCGCGCCGCCTTTGGTCCTTACCGGAAAAACCAGCTGCTTCTCCTCATAATATCGAATTTGCCTTTCCGTCAAACCAGTTAAGTCGCTAACGATTCCAATACTCATCACTTTGTCCTTCATCGTCAAACGCCTCCCCAATGGTTATGTAATGTTTCCTAACACAAATTCTTTGATTCGAAATATATCAGCGGTCTGTTTCTTCGTCAATGGGACCGATAGCCCTGGTCAGCTTGTACGAACCTGAAGCTCGCAAACGAACAAAACGAACATCCTGCATGTTCAAATGCTTGAATGACTTGGGTTTTTATGAGATATGGAGTCTCAACCTACACCTATAAATGGTTATAATTACCTAACGGCTTAAATTCGATTGATTATTTTTATCTCTTCAATAAATTTTATTTATGTAAGACTTTCTAACAAAAAGTTGGCGAGGACTTGAAAAAGCATGCTACATTTCTTTCCGAGACGAGCAAATCGATCAAGCGAAGGAGTTGACGGGCATGGAAACGAAAGAGACACCAAACGAGCTGTCGCGCAGACAATTTCTGACGACGGTAGGCAAGATCGGCGGAGCCGCCGCAGTGTTTAGCGTAATGGGAACGATGGGGTTATTTACGCCGGAGACGCTGAAAGCAGCGGAGTATGAACCTCCATCCAGCTGGGATCTGAAGGGTACAAACCGATCAGGCAAAAAAGTCGTTATCCTCGGCGCTGGCGTCGCCGGCCTGACAGCAGCTTACGAGCTCGGCAATGCCGGCTATAACTGTACGATTCTTGAAGCCCGCGCCCGTTCCGGGGGCCGGAACTGGTCGGTGCGCCGGGGCACAACGGTAACCGAGCTTGGCGGACAAAAGCAGGTTGCGCGGTTTGATGACGGCATGTACCTGAACGCAGGGCCGATGCGTATTCCTCAGTTCCACGTCACAATGGATTACTGCCGCGAGTTCGGCATCGCGATGGAGCCGTTCAACAACGTCAACGAAAGTGCCTACTATTACAATGAGAATGTTGGCGCTTTGTCCGGCACCCGCGTCCGCAAGCGGGCCGCCAAAGCCGATGTAAGAGGTTACGTCAACGAGCTGCTCGCCAAATCCATCAATCAGCCTGGACTGGATCTTCCGGTTTCGGCGGAGGAAAAGGAGAAAATCGTCGCTTACCTTCGCTCCGAAGGCAACCTTGACGCAGACCTTTTCTACAAGGGTTCGTCCCGCGGCGGCTATAAAGATGAACCGGGCTCGAGGCTTGATGCCGGCGTCATCCGCGATCCATTCGAAATGAAGGCGATCATTAATTCCGGCTTCGGCAACTTCTTCGCAAGCGAGTACAGCTATGATCAGCAAATGATGATGTTCCACCCTGTCGGAGGCATTGACGCGATTCCGAAGGCTTTCGAGAAAAGGCTTGGCAACCGGATTAAATTCCACTCCGAAGTGACCGAGTTCAAACATGTCGGAGATAAGGTGCAGGTTACCTATACCGACCTCTTGAACGGCGAAGCCAAGCAAATCGAAGGCGACTTCCTGATCTGTACGATCCCGCTCTCCGTTCTGAAGAACATCAAGCATGATCTGTCACCGGAGATGACGAAGGCTATCAACAATACGAAATACGCGAACGCGGGTAAAATCGGACTTCAATTCAAACGGCGGTTCTGGGAGGAAGACGACCAGATCTACGGCGGCAATACGCTGACGAATATGGATATCTCGTCGATCTATTATCCTCCAACGAATTATTTTGCCAAGAAGGGTCTGCTGCTCGGTTACTACGCCCAAGGCTCCAACGCGGATAAGATCGGCGCGTTATCCTTTAAAGAACGAGAAGCGCACGCGCTTGAACAAGGAGCAAAAATTCACCCGCAATACTATAACGAATTCGAGTCTTCGTTCTCCGTGAACTGGAAGACGATCAAATATAACGAAGGCAGCTGGGTTTCTTATTCGGAGGACGATCGCAAGACCAACTATCCGGTGCTCTGCAAGCCTGACCGCCGTGTCTATCTCGCTGGCGAGCATATCAGCTACATTACGGCATGGATGGCAGGCGGCATTGAATCCGCGCGTTCGGTTGTCACCGACATCCATGAGCGCGTTATGAAGGAATAGCCAAAGGAGGGATCTATGATGAAGATGACTGGAAAAATGAAAGTACTCGCCGGCGCGGTTGTGATCTCCTGCCTCGCCGCGACGGCCAGCGTATACGCGGCCGTTACGCCAAATAAATACCCGCTCGCCCCTATTCACGAGCCTGAATTCTACGGCAATCCGTCTTCCGCGATCTCGAGCGCGGTAGCGATGCCGGCAGGCACAGCAACCTTCGAAACAAGCGGAACGGTACCTTCCGTCGTGAACAAGGAAGGCAAAACAATCTACGAGCGTTACGGGGATACCGAAAAGCAAGGCCTCAGCGTTCTGAAAAATATCGAAACCCTGCTGAAAGAGCAAGGCCTCTCTATGAAGGATGTCACGTATCTGCGCGTATACATAGCGCCGGATGCCGCAAAAGGAGGAAAATTCGATTTCGACGGATGGAATAAAGCCTACGCCAAATACTTCAATACGAAAGAAAATCCAGTCAAAACAGCTCGTTCCACAGTTGGCGTCGCAAGCCTTGTCAATTCGGATTGGCTGATCGAAATTGAGGCTGTTGCCGCTTATCCAAGCAATCATAACCAAGACTAATTCTTATTAGAGTGAACAATAACAATGAATGAAACGGAGATGATCGTATGCTGCAAAACGTTGGTTTCCCGGGCCTTATGATGATTCTTGTTGTCGTGTTGATTATTTTCGGCCCTTCCAAGCTGCCTGAGTTAGGCCGCGCCGTAGGCCGTACGCTGCATGAGTTCAAGTCGTCGGCAAAGGAGCTTGTCTCCGATACGAAGGAAGAAGTCGTATCCGAAAGCAAGTCCTAGCCCTTAAAGAGGCCGTACCCTTCCTGCTGGGTACGGCCTCTTTGCTTAATCTTTACCCTCGTGCCAAGCTCCAGCAGGCTTTTTCCCTGCTATACGAACATGTGAAGCGGACTGCAAGCCAAAAAAAGAACCGTTCCTCCCGGCTAACCGGAAGAAACGGTATCAACTCGCGTTATATGGTGCGGTGATTAACCGCGGTAAGCAACAAGCTCTTCGTTCATGCCGCGCGTTTGCGCGTAAACTTGCTGGTAAATACGGAACAAACCTTTGTACGTCTCTACCGCTTCAGGCTGAGGTTCGTACGAAGCCGCATGCTTCACGAATTGCTCCGCGCAAGCCTCAAGGCTATTGAACCAGCCGCAGCCGTAAGCTGCGAGCATTGCCGCGCCAAGGCCAGGGCCTTGCTCATTCTCAAGCGCAACTACCGTAGCGTTAAAGATGTCCGCCTGCATTTGCAGCCATACCGGATTTTGCGCGCCGCCGCCGATGGAAACAACCTTGTCGACCGTTTTGCCAACGCTGCGGAACATATCAACGGACTCGTTAAGCGAGAACGTGATCCCTTCCATCACCGCACGGGCAAAATGAATGCGCTCATGCGAGCCGTCTACGCCAATAAAGCTTGCGCGGATAGCCGGATCGGCATGTGGCGTACGTTCGCCAACGAGGTAAGGCGTAAAGATCAATCCGCCTGCACCCGGTTTAACTTCCCCTACGCCTTGCAGCATTTCGTCAAAGGATTCGTTAGGAGCAAAGGTTTTCTTGAACCAGCTCAGGCTGTAACCTGCAGCAAGCGTTACGCCCATCGCATAGAAGGAGTTCTCTTTGCCGTGGTTGAAGAAATGGACCTTGCCTTGGAAGTCTTTGTTCTTGTCATTCTCGTAAGCGAGAATAACGCCAGAAGTACCGATGCTCGACAGCGTGAGACCTTCGGACAGGATGCCCGCGCCAATAGCGCCGCAAGCATTGTCGGCACCGCCGGCAAATACCTTTGTTGATGGCTGAAGGCCGGTACGCTCCGCAATCTCAGGAAGCAGCGTGCCTACGAGACCATGCGATTCTACCAGCGGTGGGCAGAAGCTAGCCGGAAGGCCAAATGCAGCAAGCACGTCGCCGCTCCATTCTTTTGCCGCAACATCAAGAAGCAAAGTACCCGCAGCATCGGAATAATCCATGTGCAGCTCGCCTGTCAGGGCATAACGAACATAGTCTTTCGGCAGCACAAACAGCTTCGCTTGCTCGAAGGCTTGCGGCTCATATTGACGGACCCACAGAATCTTCGGCAGCGTGAAGCCTTCAAGCGCCGGGTTGCGGGTAATGCCAAGCAGCTTGTCGCCAAGCGTACGCTCGATCTCGCGGCATTGCTCCGTCGTACGCGTATCGTTCCACAGGATTGCGTTGCGTACAGGCTTGTTGTCTGCGTTCAGCAGCACAAGGCCATGCATTTGACCGGAGAAGCTGATGCCTTCGATCTGGTCAGCAGCGATGCCATTGGATGAAGCAACTTCATTCAAAGCTTCGATTGTGGCTTGAACCCAGTCCTCCGGCTTTTGCTCGCTCCAGCCGGAATGCTCGTGGAACAGCGGATAGCTGCGGGATGCTTCCGCAGCTACCGTTCCGTTCTTGTCAACGAGCAATGCCTTTACGGCACTTGTGCCTAAATCTATACCAACTACATAACTCATTGACATAATCCTCCCGTTGCCTAAGTTATTTCTCAGCTAATTAAACGCTGAAAATAACTTCGCTGAGCATCAGTCTCATGCGCTCTTGCTTGCCGGATTTGTTAACGATCGGGTTGTTTTGCAAAGCGTAAGCTTCAAGGGAAGCCAGGGATGCTTTACCGGCAACAACGTCAGCGCCGATGCCGGATTTGAAGCTGCTGTAACGGTCTTCAACGATTTGGTCGAAGATTCTTTCTTCGATCAGCTTCGCAGCTGCTTTCAGACCCCATGCGAAGGAATCCATACCAGCGATATGAGCCAGGAAGAGATCCTGATCCTCGAACGAGCCACGGCGCACTTTCGCGTCGAAGTTAACGCCGCCGCGAGTCAGACCGCCGGCTTTCAGAACTTCGAACATCGTCAGTGTAGTCGAGTACAGGTCTGTTGGGAATTCGTCTGTGTCCCAGCCGAGCAGCAGGTCGCCTTGGTTAGCGTCAAGGGAGCCCAACATGCCGTTAATTGCAGCAGTACGGATTTCATGCTCGAAAGTATGGCCAGCAAGAGTTGCATGGTTAGCTTCGAGGTTCAGCTTGAAGTAGTCTTTCAGGCCGTATTTTTGCAGGAATGCGATTGTTGTTGCAGAATCGAAATCGTATTGGTGTTTAGTAGGCTCTTTTGGCTTAGGCTCGATCAGGAATTGAGCGTCGAAGCCGATTTCTTTTGCATAAGCGATAGCCATGTGGTACAGACGAGCAAGGTTGTCAAGCTCGAAGCCCATGTCCGTGTTCAGAAGGTTCTCATAACCTTCGCGGCCGCCCCAGAATACATAGTTTTCAGCGCCCAGCTCTTTACCGACCTCAAGGCCTTTTTTCAGCTGCGCGCCAGCGTATGCGTATACGTCAGCGTTGCAAGTTGTGCCAGCGCCGTGTACATAACGCGGGTTCGAGAACATATTTACCGTATTCCACAGCAATTTCTTGCCGGATTGTTGTTGATGGTCTTTCAGCATTGCGACGATAACGTCGAGGTTTTTGTTCGTTTCTTGCAGCGTAGCACCTTCAGGAGCGATATCCACATCATGGAATGCGTAGAACGGCGCGCCGATTTTGTCCAGGAATTCGAAGTTAGCTTCTACGCGTGCTTTCGAACGGTCAAGACCGTCAAATTTGTCCCAGCCGCGGATCATCGTTGCGTTGCCGAACGGATCCGTACCGTTAGCGTTAAAAGTGTGCCAATAAGCAACCGCGAAGCGAAGATGCTCTTCCATTGTTTTGCCCAGTACCACTTGTTTTGGATCGTAGTGTTTGAATGCAAGCGGATTGTCGGAGCCTTTGCCTTCGAATTGGATCTTGCCGATGTTAGCGAAATACGTCATGAGATGAATATCCTCCTTTAAAATGTACGAGTATAAGTTCAATCTTCTCGTTAGCTAAATGTGTTTTGAAAACGCTCACCAATAATATAGCACGGGTAACTTAGTTTGTCTATTAAACAAACTAAGATTTATCGAAATATTTTTTCACCATTTTTCAGGAGTAATATTCCCCTTAGCTCGCTTCATTACACTGAAGTAAGGGGGAATAAAAAATGCCCATGCTAATCGGGCAGCTTACCGATATAAATCAAATCAATTGTAGGAACTCGATATAGAGCACATAATTCCATGGCAATGCTGCATGGAATCAAGCGGCTGTCCTTCTCGTATTCCATTAACAATTCATACGGCACACCGATAAGTGCAGCAACTTCATTAACCTCCAATTGTTTCGCCAGGCGAATTTCTTTAAATGTAAAAACCACTCGAATCACACTACCCTCCTGATAATAGCTGATCCTCATATTTGAAGATGCCGATTCCAAAAACAAGCGACTCGCTTCACTCTATATAGATTGACTATATAATAGGAACGTGTGTTCCTATTATATACCAAACATATGTTCCTATTGCAAGTTGAAAATAATTTGCAAATAGGGGCGAAAGAGTTATCTGGACGGCCCGTTAATTTTCAGATTCCAATCGATCAATCCGTTGATTAGCCTGCTTGGACGATTCCTCAATTCGGGTAACTCGTTCAGCCAATATGTCGAACCGATGCCCCTGTATTCGCTGTTCCGATCGCACATCAGCGACACTGCGCTTTATATACTCAACGTCCATACGCAAGGCAGCATCCCTGCCAGCTTCAGCAGCCGTTTCATTTCGTATGGACCGGGATCTCCCCAACCAGCCTAAAATAATTCCGCTCGAACCTGTGCAAACTCCGATTACAACCGATAATGAATTCCAGTCCATGTCATCTCACTCGCTTCCCTCAAATTTAATTGATGAACATTCATCAATCATTTCGCCTTGCTGAGTCCGCATATTTGATTAGATCCTTTTATATCCCGCAATATTTGCTATACTATTAATAATTAGATTTGAGATGATTCGGACTACTTTAAGTAGTTCTGTCTACCTAAAGTAGACTGATATTCAAAAAAAAATTTCATTATTGCTTTTCTGAAAACATCCCCCCTATTTGCCTAATGTTGTTCCTATAATATTCTTCTTAAAGTAGATTGTCAACGTCAAATATATGATTTTGTCTATCTTTAAGTTGATTTTAATCGACCTTTTTTGTACAATAAACTTATAATAAATATGGAGTGATTATGTTGAGTATCAGCGCAAATTTAAAAAAGCTACGTGAAAAATACGACCTAACGCAGCAGGATCTCGCTGATATTGCAGGTGTTACTAATAAAGCCGTTTCTGCTTGGGAAACAGGCCTTAAAGAGCCTCGCATGGGTGCAATCGAGAAGATAGCCAACAGATTTGGTTTGAAAAAGAGTAACCTGATAGAAGAAAACGGGATGGATTTGACGTTTGATCAAAATAAAGAAAGCGATGGCGAGGATTGGACCGAAGAAGAATTAAATGAAATCAATGCATTTAAACGCTTTATACTTTCGAAGCGCCAACATAAATAAGAGGTAAATTTGATATCAGATTTACCTCAAAAAATGGATCGTCTTGTTTCTCCCCTGCATAGCCCTCCCCCTTCGTCCGGCTTCTTAATCTTTGGACCAAACCTAACTTCTTTTGTATACATTCTTAGTTTGTCTATTAAACAAACTAAGTTTTTATGTTAAACTATTTTACAACAGCCAAACACGGTGAAATTCTGGTACAATAGGCTGAATGGAGGACATGGACGGAGGCAATTGCAGTTGAAAGTAACTACGACAGGCGATTTGACCCTAATCAAAAAAATAAATACATCCATCGTGCTGGAAGCCGTGCTGAAACATGCCCCCCTCTCGCGGGCGCAAATTTCGGAGCTTACAGGGCTGAACAAAGCAACTGTCTCCAATCTGGTTCAGGATTTGATCGACAGTGATCTGATATTAGAGATTGGTCCCGGGGAATCAAGCGGCGGACGCAAACCGGTTATGCTTCTGTTTAACGGTAAAGCCGGTTATGCCGTAGGCATCGACCTTGGCGTCAACTACATTCGCGGGGTGCTTTCCGACCTTGAGGGCAATGTCGTTGCCGAGCTTCAGAAAAGCCTAAAGAAGCATCAGCTCGAATTTACCCTTAAGGAACTGGTTCAATGCATAGAAAAATTGATAGCCAAAGCACCTGCTAGCCCCTATGGAATTGTGGGAATCGGTATTGGCGTGCCAGGCATTGTGGATGATCAGGGCTCCATCCTGTTCGCCCCAAACCTGGAATGGCGGCATGTCGAGCTGCAGCAAATGCTGGAGGAAGAGTTCCAACTGCCCGTTACGATAGATAATGAAGCAAACGCAGGCGCGCAAGGCGAACAGAAATACGGCATCGGCCGCGGTATCGCCCATCAGATCTATGTCAGCGTCGGGATTGGCATTGGTACGGGAATTATTCTTAATAAAGAATTATATAAAGGGGCAACCGGATTCTCCGGTGAGCTTGGGCATCTGTCCATTGAATATAGCGGCAAGCCTTGCCGATGCGGAAATGAAGGCTGCTGGGAGCTTTATGCTTCCGAGAATGCCCTTCTCGAGCAAGCTGCCCCGCTTGGCTACGACAATTTAGAGGATCTTCTCGAAGCAGCGGAAGCTGGCAACGAGGAAGTCCGCGCGTTGTTCTATAAGATTGGCGAATATATGGGCGCTGGCATTTCAAACATCGTTAATGTGTTCAATCCCGACGTTGTTATCATCGGCAATCGCATGAGCCGTGCAAAAACGTGGCTTGAGGAAGCGGTACAAACATCCGTTACCCGCCGTACTTTGCCTTATCACCGCGAGCGGCTTCGTATTCTGTTCGCGGAGCTGCAGGATCAGTCTGCCGTACGAGGCGCTGCGTATTATGCGATCAGCAAGTTTTTCACGAAAATCAAGAGCGGATAAACGTACGAAGGAAGGCTGCCCTCAGATGGGGCAG
This sequence comes from Paenibacillus sp. MMO-177, assembly GCF_037147795.1. NCBI lineage: Bacteria > Bacillati > Bacillota > Bacilli > Caryophanales > Paenibacillaceae > Paenibacillus > Paenibacillus sp. MMO-177. The sequence continues at coordinate 837,364 of NZ_JBBCUR010000001.1, forward strand.
CCTTTTTAATTATTTCACCCTATGAACGCCTACGATGTCGTAGACATTCCCTTCAATTTGTACGGTAACCGTGTCCCGCTTCACTATGCCGTTATTGTAATAGGCCGTGAACTCAAAGATTAGCGGGCCTTTCTTCAAATCGTTGAATGCATTTTCCCATAGTTCTCCTTGCCAATTGGAACGGGTGCTGCTCGAAGCCGTTAACGACGCGGAATAGCTCTTCATCGCAACTTCAACCCGATCTGCTTTTGTTGCCGTCCCGGTGTTTGTTGTTGAAGCTGACAGCAGGAACATCTCGCCTGCCCAGAACACGTTATCCCCCCGCGGCGAATCCTCTCTGCCGCTCTGCTTCTTATTGAACTCCTTGCGTTTGTCATCCCACTGGTCGGTATGCTTCACGTAGCCCGTTAATCCAAGCGCTAGCACTTTTATTTTTTTCTCCGTCTGCACGGTTTCCATACCATCGCTTACAGTAAGAAGCATCGTCCAGTCTCCTGTTTCCGTCATGCGTTGGCTTGGTCCCAAAGACGGATAAGGTGCTTTGAAGTTATAGCTGAAGGTTCTGGTTACGCCAGTTGGACTGGTCAGCCTATACGTGATAGCCAGATCATTGCTGTCCGGGTCGGATGCGGCAGTAGTAAACACTACCGTATCTCCTTCGTATACCGGCTTTGGAGACCAGTCGAATTCTGCGGATGGCGGCCGGTTTGTCGTGAAATAAATATATTCGTATTGTCCCATGTTCCCCGCAATGTCCCAGTCTACTACCATCAGCCGGTACTTCGCTCCGGCCAGCAGTCCTCCTACCGTATAACCGGTCGTTGCAGTGGAAAGAGGAATGCTGTATTCCGTCGTTCCGTTATTGTTCAAATCAATGTTAGTCGTTGAACCGTCATCATTCACCTTTTGCATATAAAAGGCTCTCGATGCATGACCGGATGAAGGCGCCGCATCGCTAAACGGATTAAACGTGACTTTTACCGATGTAGGCTTGATCTCAAGCTGCTCATTCGTATCATTCGGCGGAACGGTATCGACAAAGAAATAGCCATTCTCCGAATATCCGCCCCAAGCAAAGCTGTCGCTTGCTTTTGCCCTCCAATTATGAAGTCCTTCCTGCAATGCGGGAGGTGTGTAGGAAGTTGCACTGATTGCGTTGTTTGTGTCTACCGCAAGCTCTGAACTTGCATTGTAAAAGACCTCGTAATCAACCTTGGACACCGGCTGACCGTCCACATCGGTAACGGATACTTTTAACAGTGGACGATTATTATTGGTATAGACAGGTTCAGAAGCCTTGGCCCCGTTAAAAGACAGCAAATGCGTCACCGGCGGCGTGTTCAGAATGAAATATACGATATTGCTGTCATCCGACCAGTATCCTTTGGAATAAACGCGGCCCTGTACTTTTACTTTTCGTCCCTGCTTGATCCCTTCATCAAGGATGAACGAAGTGTCGTTGCCGGGGTATGTCCCTTCCATAATGGTTGCTCCATTGTCCGCGTAAGAGACCTTTAGGTAGAATTGCTCTTGCGGATCGCGATCGGCATCACTGTACGTCCACCGCAAAATCGGCTCGCCTCCAAGCAACGTCGGGCCAGCCAAAGTTCCGCCTGGATAAGTAATGATCATCTGCGGCCTATGCTGATTAGCGGCAGGGAGCGCATCCTTGTATACACGAGTCTCCGCCCAATAGGACCATACGCCAAAGCCGTCCTGCACTTGCTCTTGAATAATGAGCTCTACACCCGGCCTGGTATACAGCTCCCTTTTCCCTGCAGTCCATGCCATTTCATCGGCCCATCGGGTCCGAAACTTCCGGTCCGCCAGGTAATCCGGGATATCCGGGTCATACGAAGTATCAAACGTGGAGTAGTCGAGCGTCTCCCCTTCCGGGTAAACAATCCCCGTGAACCGGACATCCGGGCGCGCAATCGGACGGCGATGTACATACAGCTCTTTGGTTACCGGTTCCGACCATGCCTCATATTCATCCATGCCGGGACTATCCTTTGCCTTAAACGTGATGCGGTAGAGGCCAGGCTTGTCCAGCGTTGGAAGCTTGACCTCGAAGTTTTTACCCTCAAATACGCTTAAACCAAGCGGGTTGGCAAAATAATTCGGATCATGCTGATAGTTCCACTCTTCGGCCGACTCCGGATCTTTTTCGATATCATCAAAAATGGTTTCGTATTTGATCTCTTCGCCTACCAGAACCGACTGTTTGGTTTCTTCTACATAGTAATCCCCATAGTTCTTGACCTTCACATCGCTAAACTTAGCTTGCTGCTGCCCAAGAGACATGATGCCTACCGAACCTTGCTTATACGTAATGTCTGAAATTTCAATTAATTTAACGTGGTTGATATAGACGCGCAAAGTGCCGTTACTGGCTTCAAGCTCAAACGGATACGTTACAAACGGCGATCTTGGATAGTCTACCGATTGCAAAGCCGTTTTTGTGCCTGCCGCGACTTTAAATAAAGTAAGCTTGTCCTTGGTCCACTCGGTTGCGTACATATTCTTTCCGTCCTGAATATGAATGGCTGCACCGATAGGTTTGTCATTTGTCGCGTCATTGACAGCTACATTGAAGGAAAGACGTTCGTTCTTCAGTCTTGTCGCCGGATCATACCAAAGACCTGCCCAAGAGGAATCCACCGCTTCGATGGTAGTATCATCGATTGCTTTGGGATAGTCACTCTTACCGCTTGCAGATACAAACGGGAATACGTATTGTACGCCGGAACTCGTGCCCGTTGCCGAAAACCCGTAAAACGATCCATCCGGTAATATCGATGTATTTAACGTTGGATCTTTTAAAACACTAGACGTCCACGAATAACTTGTATCCGTAATTTCGCTTCTATATACTTTACTACCCCTGGCGTTATTATTGGGGTCAATAGCACTTCTACCATTCGCAATAATAGAAGCATATGGCTTATATATGGTAGGATAGTTTGCGATAACCCCGTTATCAGGATATGCGATGTTACCGCTTGGCATTAAAAAAGCCTTCGTATTGCTAATCAGGTTGCTGCTCGAAGTCTTCCTAATCATATTTAAGTACTGATCAAAAATATAATCCACGGTCTGATATCGCTGAGTTGCGTAAACATTGCCATTAGGATAAATAATAGGAGTTCCTACACCCCAAGTGTTTTCCCAACTCATTGCACCGCACCATGTTTTACAGGTCTCCCAATACTCCATAGTCCAGCTCGTGGGTCTAGGAGTGCCTGGATAATAGATCATGGAAAGAGCACCCGTTTTTTTATTCCAGTAATAACCGTATATAGTCGTATTCATATTGCTATCTCCGCCGGAATATTGAATATAACCCGATACTGTAAAATAAAGAATTTTGTACTTATCTCCGCCTATAATACCGAAATCCGTTTCATTCGATGCGACCATATACGAGATATCCGAGTTACTGGCTCTTTGTGCACCATACCCCATGGCTCCCGTGTTTCCATTGACGGCCATCTCATAAATTTCATAACCGTCATAAGATGTTTGAGTAGACCAAGTTAAATAAAAATCTCCATCGGAGTCTATAACGCCTTTGTAATTTTGCAAGAAGGTTGGACTGTACTGCAAGCCTGCCGTACTAACATCCCATTGAACGGACTTATCTACCATTGAATACTTGATGGCGTGAATGGTGTAATAGTAATTATTATCAGGATTTCTAAACCGCCATGAACTATAAAGGTATTTCCCGTCATCGGAAACTTCAAAGGTCAACATATTATAGCTGCCAACTTGAGTGGGTATATCATAATTGCCAACCACTTCGCCCTGATTATTGATCTTTCTAACGGAATATTTACCAGACGAAGGATCTATGATTGCTCCAAAGTAAAAATTCTCACTCTTGTCTGCTCCTATATAGGTATACCCATTAACCGCACTCATAGAAAATCTTCTTAGTTCCGAGCCGTTTTTAGCATTCCTCTCAACCATATTGTCATTCTCGCGAGAATATAAGCGATGACCGGCATAAATATACGGGACAGCTACTGCGCCTTTCGGCAGACCCCATACTGGCAAATTCGTCAAATCGCTCGCCAATTCGTATTTCGAGCGGCCATTTGCACCTAACCCCATATTCGGGTACTTAATAAAGAAATCGACCAGCTTGGCATTTTTGGTCTGCAATGCGCCGTTATTCGTTTTCCATCCAATAGGATTATTGGTGCTTGTCGTATACGGCTGGAGCAGCTTCCACGAACGCATGATGGATTCGCCAGAATAAGAGAGATCTTCAGGTGCGCTGTCATCACCTTGATCAGGCTGCTGCGTCAGGCCTGACACCTCAAAATTCACAAACGGAGCATAGTTCAGAACATTCGTTGCCGCAATCTCGGACATAGCTGACAACCCGAAATCCTCCGTCACGCTTGCCCGATATTGCCTCTTCCCTACGGTCGTATAAGTGACGGGATACGTATCCTTGAACGGTCCTGTATAAATCGTGGTCCACGGCTCTTCTTCGTAGTTGCCGTCATTATCATGATCGTAACGCTCTTCGATTGTCATGGATTCAAGCTTATCGCCATCTACGCTTTCAGCATCAATATAGATCATCGATTCGTTAAAACGATAGGTCTGTTCCGGAGTCATGATGCTTACCATTGGCGGCTGATCGGGAACAACCTCGAATGGATGCGTTCCCCAATCACTCTCGCGTCCCTGGGAATCAATAACTTTGCCTTCTACGGAATAATTGCCAAGAGTTGCAGGTCCCTTGGATGGCCAGCCATCCGTATAGCCTGGATCCCCGACTTTTTTGTAACGCGTTTGATTTTTCTTAAAATCAATGGTTACCCCACGCTCTGCAAGCGGGGTATATGAATTATACAGATGGAAGCTGCTTGAGAAGTCCCTTCCCTGAATAACCTTCGTTGGCCCTGTTACAACCGCAACCGGCTTTGGATCCAGAACCTGCAGCGAAGCTGTATCCCACTTCGTTTCTGTGCCATTGGTAACCATGATTTTCGCTTGATAAAAGCCAGGTTTATTGAATTTCACATTGGGATAACGATATTGGCTGGCATCCGTTATAACCTCTTGTAGATTGCTCGAGAATGTCCAACTCATCGATGTGTAGCCGTCGGAGTTATTATCTAGAGTTGATTGGTCGCCTGTAAGGATGGTATTTGGTACAAACTCAACATCTGCCGAGACTGGAGGAGCTGGCGGCGGTGTTGGCGTACCTCCCGGACTCGGCGTTACGGCACCAGGCTTAGTCACGGTTGTCGTACACTCTATTGGCTGCTCCGCCGTTGTGCCGTCTGTGAAATTTACCCGGGCACGCATAACCCATGTCTCCGTATAGCTATCTACTCCATCTAGCCTGGCCTTGGATATGGTGAAGCTGAACTTCTGCTCGACCTTATCTAGGCCATACCCTACCGTTGAAGTTGTGTACTGGCTGCCGTCACTGGCTCGGCCATAAACCGTCCAGTTTTTGATGGTCTTGGTGCCTTTACCAGAAATACTGGCTGTTAAAGTAGCTGTGACCGGGATGTCTTTGTCGGCAAAGGTGATCGTGTCGGGTTCGGCCGAACAGTCGCAGGAAACTGTTGGCGTATTGGTTGGTGGGATTGGCTCATAGGTGACTCGGACTTCGCCTTCGTAGTAGTAGGTTTCTGCGGACCAGTCTAAATCAGTTCTCATTGGATATTTTCTTGCAATCGCATTCCCTGTACATCCTGAGCAAGTAGTATCTTCAAGATAAGAGCCTTTCACAGGTGGAATAGCAACAGTTAGCATACCTTTGCCTGTGGTCCCTTTGCCCTTATCCAGAACTTTGTGCTGAGCTCTACCTGAAGGTGTTGCTTTTGTTACATCAATTGAGGATTGGATTAAGCTAGTTTTATAAATATTAGACCCATCAACAGGTGAAATGAAATAAACAGGTGCATCTACCCCATCACTTATAGCCTTAATCCAACCTTCGGGTGTTCTAAGCTTATTGCTAATAGTTTGACCATTGTCATCTTTTGACTGCAAGAGGCCTGGACATATCGAGAGGCTTCCGCTCCAACAAGCATCTTCTGACTTGGGTGTTACATTATAAGGACCTACATCATTACCTTCAACAATCCATTGCTTGCCATTTGATCTTCGATTTATAACAACATACATATCTGATTGTTGACCAGTTGCAATGGCTTTAATTTTCGTCCCGCTAACTTTACTTAATTTAAGTTTACTAGAAGTTATTGAACCAGAAGATTGCTGCCTTAATGTTGTTTTTCCGTTGCTATCTGCAACCATCATCCATAATTCGTAAGATTTAGGTCGATAACCTGACGGTATCATCAGATCTATTGAGATATTAGATAGTGAAACATTGGGATTATATTCTTCGCTAGATTTAAAAGTAATAGATTGTGATTTCTTAATGCCTGGAGCTGCGCTTACAACACTTTGAAAATTAAATAGACTGAGTAATATCGAAAGAATAAGAATATGTGGCAAATTCTTTTTTAATGCGCCCACTGATCCTTCACACCTGTCAAGTAGATTTGTTCCCCACTCCCTAATGCGACATTAAATTTGTTTAAATGAATCGGGAAGCCCCCATACTTTTCAATTTGACTTTGAATGTACTCTTTGGGTATTAGATCAAAAATAAAGTTATTCCCTGAATGATTGATTTTGTTGAATGCAAACTCCTTATTATTATAGAACAGGCCTTCTCTTTCAATTAACTTCCCATCCTCATACATATATTGTGGAGCAAGATCAACTGTACCTGTATTCCCTTCCGTATATGTATAAAAGCTTGCACTCATAGAAATCCCTGATCCGTCCGATACTAGGCTCTTCCCAATTATCTTATAAGCAAATAAATAATTATCAGTCGGTTTATCTGATTTGTCTTTTGGATAATAAGTCGCACCCTTCAAATACTCCGCATAATACCCTTTCGTATCCGCAGGATCCAAAATAATCAACTTATCTATCGTCACGTTATACTTCTTGCTAATATCCACGGAATAAGGCAGCTTCACCAAATCATCCTGATCAAACATCGTAATCATATTATGCCGATGCCAAGAAATCTCGGCTGCGCTGGATGCTCCTTGGTCAACCGTCAGTTTGCCGCCGTTAGCCAGCTTTAACAGCCTTGTCACCAGCACCGCTGCCTCCGCGCGGGTTGTTGTGCCTTCGGTGTTAATCGTCTCCGCCTTTGTTCCGGAACGGGACAAAATTCCTTTGTTCACCGCGCGGAACATCAATTCCGCTGCGCTTAACTTTTTCCCGCGATATTCCGTATACTCTCCCCGCACGGCCAACTTCGCCATTTCATTGCGAGTAGCCGGATTATTAAAATTGCCCGGGTAATCGCCATCCAAGTAAATGCCCGCCTTGGTCAGAGCTGTCTGATAAGCTGCATACCAATTGGAGCCGCCAGTGCCCACATCGATTTTAAAAGTCATAGCCATCACTTTGAGCAGTTCTGCCCGGGTAATGGTGTTATTCGGCTTAAACGATCCGTCCGGGTACCCATTAAGCACTCCGGCTTGCACCGCCGTTTCAATAGACGATTCCGCCCAATGCCCGTCGATATCCTTGAACGAAGGCTTGGCAGCAGCTTCCGCGCTCTTCCCGTTGCTCGTCACGCCTACTCCGACCAAACTCCCTGCAGCAACAACTCCTGCTAGTACAATAGAAATCCATGTCTTTCTCACTATCTATCATCTCCCCTATGATTTTTAATCGCGATTACGCCTCTGTTTCTTGCCTGCTTCCCCCATATTCGGAATTTTGGATAGAAAAAAAGCACACAAAAAACCCGTAAGGCTTTTGGCGTGCTTCGCTCAAAAATTATTTATATAATATCGTAATCTATCATTTTTTGTCAAATGTTTCCGTTAATTACCGTTCCAGCCTAACCCACTCAACCGCAAGCGGTCCACCTTCGGCTTTAATAGTTACGCGACAGCTGCCGGAAGCCAGCTTGACGCGTTCAATTGTAGCAGTCTCCTGCCAATCCGTACCGGTAAAAGCACAGATGCCTGCGAGATGGTTGTTCACTCGAATAACAGCCACCGCCTCGCCTTCAATGGCCTTCGCGCGTACCGTTACGACATGCTCTAACTCCGTTCCCTCCGGCAAATACAGCTCGTACACCAGCCAATCGCCTGGCGCCAACCGGACATGCAGCCAATCCTGCGGCTCCCATGACTGACCTCCGCCATGCTGGAAATGCGCGGTCTCCCGCTCGCTGTCCGTAAAGCGGATATCTGTACCGTCCTCGTCACGGAAGCCGAGCTGCCGTACGGTTCGCTCGCCTACTCCATAGCTGATGCCTTCCCCATAATATCCGTAGAATATGGCCGGGATTCGGATTGGCGTCCGGAACAGCAGAGAACGCACAACCTGCGGATGGTAGACGCAGCGGTCAAGCGCGAGATTATCCAGATACGCCCACAGAATCTGCTCCGCCTCTTCTGCGCTTGGCTTATCTCCGCCGTTCAAGTAAACAACAAGCTTGTCCCAGCCTTCAGGCATCATTACCGAGCATGGCGAATTGGTCGTGCCGAGCTTTTTCCAAGTCCAGAAGTTCCAGGAGATGTTATGATCCTCATATAGACGGAACGCGCCCGTGTACCATTCGATATTGTTCTCTCCGCCTTCACCCATATAGATCGGCAGGTTCAGCTCTTCGCGCTTGTCCAGAAACTTCTGGATGCTTGCCGTGTCCGGGCTGTTCCAATACTTATGGAATTGCAGCATCAGGTTATCGTCGATCACTTCGTCAAATACCGACCAGTCCGTCGCCCAATGCGCGCCTTCAATAATGATCATATGCCGCTCGTCAACCTCGCGGATCGCCTGCACCATTTCCTTATACAACGGCATAAGCCTGTCGTTGTATTGCGCATTCCAGTCCGGCAGTGGCTCGTTTAAGAGATCGTATCCCGCTACAATCCATTCATCCTTGTAACGTTCCGCCAGCATCCGCCACATATCGATGGCTAATTTCCGGTAATCGTCGTTTAAGAACAACTCGGGCTGATCGTTTTCGGAGTCGTCTATGTTGGCGCCGGTCTGGCCGCCCGGGGCACCATGCAGATCAAGAATAACGTACAGCTTATGCTCCCGGCACCAGCCAATCGCCCGGTCCAGCAATGTGAGACGCTTCTCATTATATTGCTCCGTGCCTTCCGCCATCAGGAATCGCCAGTTGATCGGAAAACGTACCGAGTTGAAACCCTCCTCCGCAATGCGCCGGATATCCGCTTCGGCAATGTACGTATTATAGTAGATCTCCCAAAAGGAAGCCGCCTTCTCCTCACCAATCAGCTCGCGTACCATTTTCTCTATCCGTCTTGGCCGGTCGCCCGCTTCCGGAAACTTCCACATATATCCTTCAGGAAGCAGCCAGCTCCCGAATCCGACACCGCGCAGCAAGATCTCTTCCCCTGCACCATTTATGATTGTCTGACCCGCGCGTTTTACAAATCCGTTTACGTCACCCAACCGACCAGCCATCTCAATTCCCCCAATAAGATTTGTTATGCCTCCCGAAGACAAGCGTAAGAACAAAAAACAGCGCCTGCACACGCCGGTTAAGAGCGGTTGCAAGCGCCGTTAAGGCAACTTTATCAAGGGGTAAGTGCCTGAAGCAATACCCGGATGTTTGCGTTAAAGCCAATTTATTGTCATCCTTTATTCTCTGCGGTCCTTCGGAAGCAAGATAGATAACAATCCGATCAAAGGCAGGAAGCTGCAGGCGACCATCGTATCCAAAATGCCATAATGGTCAGCTGCCGTACCAAGCACAATCGAGCCAAGCCCGCCCATGCCAAAGGCAAGACCCGTAATCAAGCCGGATGCCATGCCTACCTTGCCGGGCAAAAGTTCCTGCGCATAAACAACGCTGACCGAGAAGCCGGACTGCAGGATAAACCCGAGTACGAAAATAACCGGATATACCCAGCCAAGCGATACATGCGGCAGCAGCAGAGCGAATGGCGCGGAACCTGCAATCGAGAACAGCATCATGCGCTTCCGGCCAAACCGGTCCGACAGGATACCGCCGAAGAACGTTCCCAGCACGCCTGCCGCCATAAAGACAAAGAGCGGCACTTGGGCGGCTTTTATAGACAGTCCGTATTTGTCTTGCATGTAGAAGTTATAAAAGCTTCCGATTCCAGCCGCATACCAAGAACGGGCAAAGACAAGAATAAGCAGCAAAGTTAAGGCAAACGCGATAACTTTTTTGTTGTATGGAGATACCGCCGGCACGGCGCCGGCTGCTTTTTTCTTAACGGGTGCCCCCTTCTGGGCCAGCTGCGCTCCATACCACGGCACTACCCGGAGAAGCACGATAATCGCAGCCAGGGCAAGGAAAGTACCAAGCACGGCACCACGTTGACCAAGCGGGACGAAAATATAGATCGTCATCAACGGAGCAAGCGCCTGGCCGAAGTTGCCTCCGACCTGATAGATCGATTGAGCAAGGCCCCGGCGTTCTCCCGCCGCAAAGAATACAACGCGCGAGCCTTCCGGATGGAAGACCGCCGAACCAAAACCGACGAAAACAACCGCAAGCAGCAGCATCCAGAAGCTTGGCGCATATGCCAGTCCCACCATACCGACCAGACTGCAGGCCATCCCCACCGGAAGCATCCATGGCGCAGGCTTTTTGTCAGATATTAAACCTACCGCAGGCTGCAAAACCGACGACGTCATATTAAGGGTAAAAGCAATCCAGCCGATCTGGCCGAATTTTAAACCAAGCGACTCCTCGAAAATCGGGAATAAAGCCGATACGACCGATTGCATGGCATCATTGAGCAAATGGACGGAGCTGATAGCAAAAAGGATAGAGTATACCGTCCCCAGCTTGACTGCCGGAGATATTTTCGCCGAATTGCCAAAAGACATGCCGATTCCTTCTTTCTATGTTCGAAGCTTACCGGACAGCACCCAAACGAATGCATACCGGACTTGGCACTTCAAGTATCGTACCTTCCGAGCGGATATGACCGGTTTCTTCATCTACGGAGAATAGCACAATATTGCCCGTTTTCTGATTCGCAACGAGCAGCTGGCTGCCATCCGGCAGCACGAGGAAGTTGCGCGGAGCATCCCCTTCACAGGAAGCATTCTGCAGAAGCGTCAAGTTTCCGTCTGCTTGATCCACGACAAATACCGCAATGCTGTTATGACCGCGGTTCGAGCTGTACAGGTAACGTCCGCATGGCGACAGATGAATGTCTGCCGCATCGTTGTAGCCCGAGAAGCCTTCCGGCAGAGCGGATACGGTCTGAACTGGCGCCAATTCGCCGCTCGCCGACACATTCAATAAGGTAACCGAGGAATCCAATTCATTCATAACATAAGCGGTGGACAAGCTCTGATGAAAAACAAGATGACGCGGGCCGGCGCCCGAATGAAGCTTGCATGAGTTTTGCTTCACAAGCTTGTTGCCTTCTTCAATTCGGAAGGTATGGATCAGGTCCGTGCCAAGATCATTCAAATAGACATAATTGCCGTTTACGACAATGGCATGCGCATGAGGTGCTTCCTGACGCGCTGCGTTCGAGCCAAGCGGTGCCTCTTCCCGGACAATGGAGGATGCCGGCGCAAGCGTGCCGTCTTCGTTAATGGGGAGAAGCGCTGCGTTGCCTCCGGTATAGTTCGCAACCAATACAGCGTTATTCGCGGAATCAACCGTTATGTAACAAGGATCCGCACCATGTGTCAGCTGGCGGTTCAGCTCCGTTAGCGCTCCGCTTCCTTCTTCAATCGCAAAGGATACAACCGAGCCTCCCGCATCATCGCCGGTCTGCCCCGTTTCGCTTACCGCATACAGGTGACGGCCAGCCGGATCAACGGCCAGATAGGATGCATTTTCAACCTGAGTCACTTCTTGTTTGACCGAAATCTTGCCCGCGGCACCGTCATAGGCACATACGCGAATCGTCGGTTCAGCTGCGGCACCGTAAGAGCCAACGTATAAAATGCCCGTAAAAGCCTGGTTCTTGCTCATTTACCCAACAACCTTTCTTTAGGTAGAGTACAGTAAAGTGAACATAGCACATGCCAACCGTCTTCACAATGCTTTTAACCAAACAATCTGATGCCCATAAAAAAATGTCTTTTCAACCATGAATAGGCGTGATATAATGTAAGCGCTATCAAATCAGTAGTTCACATTTCTAAGGGGGAATCGGAATGATGAATACTACGCTGAGCGGCCGAAATGTCTACGAGGATTTCGAACTGGAATCGGATGTGCTTTACTTCAAGCTTGGTACTCTTGGTTTAGTCAGCTTCCACGGCAGAAACTACAACATAAAGAAGAGAATGACTGCCGAACAGATCCAGCAGCTCACCGCAAATAGCAGCTTCTATCCGGTGAATACGAATTGCTACATTAATATCGGCAAGATCAAATCCATTGCCGGCGGCGTCGTATACTTTGGCTCGGAATATCACGAGTCGAAGCAAGTACCGGTACCTAGGCGCAAACAATACGTGCTGCAGCAGCTTTTCACTCAACGCACAATTAACAACGAGCTGCGCATAACACCATAAGCTTTGCCTGTACGGACAACCGCCGCATTCCATCCTTGGAATGCGGCGGTTGTCTGTTCAAGTTCATCCTGTTATTCTAATGGAAGGTTGATTATAAGGAGGCATTATCAATGAGCACGCAAGGAAAAGCATTCGAGGAACAATATAAAGGCGAGCCAGCGGTATGGCTGCAATGGGGCTCTTATGAAGCTGCCGTGCTTCCTGGCGTTGGCGCGAATCTGGTCGCATTCCGCGACACAAGCAAAGGCTATCATATTCTCCGCGAGCCAGCCGAGCAAGAAATGGAAGCGTTTAAAGCAAATCCCGGCGTTCACGGGATTCCGGTGTTGTTCCCGCCGAACCGATATGAAGACGGTACCTTCAACTTCAACGGAAAAACGTATAAATTCCCGATCAACGAACCTAAGACAGGCAATCATCTTCACGGCTTTGCCCATACGGCGGTTTGGACGGTTGAAGACTACGGCGTAAACAAAACGGAAAGCTACGTATCCCTGAAGCTGTCGGTGGACGAGAAGCATCCGATCTTCGAATTCCTGCCGCATGTGTTTACCCTTCGTCTGCGCTATGCTTTGAACGATTCGGGACTTCTTCAGCATATTTCCGTACATAATGAGGGGCAAGACGCCATGCCTTGCATGGTTGCCTTCCATACTGCGGTTAACGCGCCATTCGCGCCAAACAGCACGCCGGAAGACTGCTCCTTCACGATGACGATCGGCAAGCGCTGGGAAATGAGCGAGCGTATGCTGCCTACAGGCCAGTTCCTTCCGCTCTCCGAAGGTGAGCAGGCTATTCAAGCAACCGGCGTCCCTACTTATTGGGAAGCGATGGACAACCACTATACGGCAGAACCGCGCAACGGCCGCAACCAAATGGTGCTGACGGATACGCGCGAGCAGGTTGCCCTCGTCTATGACGCGGGTACGGCTTTCAAGCAATGGATGGTATGGAACAACAATGCGACGAAAGGCTTCTTCTGCCCTGAGCCGCAGCTTAACCTCGTTAATGCGCCAAATGTTGACCTACCGGCCGATGAGATTGGGCTTGTCAGCCTGGAGCCAGGCGGCATTTGGGAGAACTCGAGCCGTTTCTACTTGCGTTCGGCAAAATAATCGTACAGCAGCCCCGGAGCTTCCGGGGCTGCTGCTTTTTAAGCCCGGCTCTAACGAAACCTCATATTCTTATTCCGTCCATTAAGGGCATTTCGAAATACTAACGAAACGTCGAAACGTTATTTAAAGAAAACTCCCGCCAAATCAGACTAAACTAGCCAAATAACGATACTACGTTTCGTTAGAGCCCAGCTGCAGCTTCAATAGCGAAAATAAGAATATGACGTTTCGTTAAAACCAAGACAGCTCGAAGAAAAGGGCTGTTCCAACCGGAACGGCCCTCACTCTGCTATTCCAATCTCTGACCCACGCCAAGCCGCTCCGCAGCCTTCGCATAATGCGCCGCAATGGCGACATCAAAGATCGCAAGTCCCATTGGCGTAAATAACGTTGGTCCTTGAGGACGAATGATTTGCTCCAGAGGAAGCGTCAGGGCATCGGCCAGCGTCAACGTATCTTCTGCCTGCAGGCCCGCATGCAAATGCAGACGCTCCGTATCCGTATCCGCCCGGCAAATTTCCTCCCAGCTGTCGACGATGATCGTTCCCACGTTAGCCAAAGCCTCCAACCGATAATCGCGCAGCGAGACATGCATCAGAAACACCCCGTCATTATTCAAGCGGTACCCATTTGTCGAGATTCAAAAACCGAATCTACGACCTGCGGATCGAAATGCAGCTGAACGAATACGAGCGCTGGCAAATGACCGGCATGCTTGCCCGGGTTGCCCAGCAAGGCATGGCCGTAACCAACGGGGCGCAAGGCGCCGATGTTTACCCCTTTAGAACCGTAATCGCATCGCATGGAGGAACCGAGCTGGTTCGCAAGGTAGTTTCTCAGCTGAATCGCTTGTGCATCGAATGCGCGCATCAACTTAAAGCTCAGTACCCCTTCTTGACCGAGCTAGGCTTCGACATTGCGATTGACCAGCAGCTGCATCCTTGGATACTTGAAGTTAATACAACCCCCGAGGCTATTCCCTTCAAGAAGCTGCCGACGCTAAAGATGTACAAACGCATTATCCGTTTGCGCAAGCTGAATGCCCGCAGAACTAAAGCGTAAACAAGCCGAAAAAACGGAAAATTGAACAAGCTTTTTGAATAACCTCTATAGTAGGTAATTGCTTACGAAGTAAGAATTAACGCGTAAAGCATGCGCCAATTCTTAGCCGATGCTTACGAAGTAAGAATTGACGCGTAAAGCGTGCGCCAATTCTTAGCCGATGCTTACGAAGTAAGAATTGACGCATAAAGCGTGCGCCAATTCTTAGCGGATGCTTACGAAGCAAGAATTGACGCATAAAGCGTGCGCCAATTCTTTTAGGAGGGGGCAAAAGGATGTCCATCGTTCAAATGGAGCAGATTACGAAGCATTACCGCATGGGCGGGCAGCGTTATACGGCCTTGCAGCATATTTCGCTGGAAGTGCAGGAGGGCGAGTTTGTTGCCATTCAAGGGCCGTCCGGCTCCGGTAAATCTACGCTCATGAATATCATGGGCTGCCTGGACACTGCCGACAGCGGCACGTATATGCTGGAAGGCAGACGGGTATCGGCAATGAACGATAATCAATTGGCGGATGTGCGGAACAGGCGAATCGGGTTTATTTTTCAGAGTTATAATCTGATACCGACTTTATCGGCCTACGATAATGTAGAGCTGCCTTTAATCTACCGGGGAGTTCCCGGGCATGAGAGAAAAAAAGCGGTGCTGGATACGCTCGAATCGGTTGGGCTGAGCGGACATCTGCATCACCGTCCGGCGGAATTGTCTGGGGGGCAGCAACAAAGGGTCGCAATTGCGAGAGCGCTTGCAACAAATCCTTCGATACTGCTCGCGGATGAACCTACGGGTGCGCTCGATTCACATACGGGAAAAGAAATCATGGCGCTCTTAGCCAAGCTGCATGCCGAAGGACATACCATTATCCTGATCACCCATGATCAGGCGGTGGCTTCGTATGCAGACCGAATCCTATATATTCGAGACGGAGCTATCGCTTAAGTCTTAAGCCTCATTGCTTTCCGGCTGTATGCGGAAGGTTATGGGGCTTATTGGCGTATGGAAGCGGCGAAATTGACTTCTTGCGCTGGACAAGTTACTTTTAGGAAATAAGAAAGGCAAGTCAACGCAAGAAAAGAAAGGGTTATGTAAAATGTCGCTTACGCATGCAGCTTTTGCCGGAGGATGCTTCTGGTGTATGGTTACGCCGTTTGAGGAGCTTCCAGGCATTCACGGAATCGTATCCGGTTATATGGGCGGCCATTTGGCCGATCCGACTTATGAAGAGGTTAAAAAAGGGACAACCGGTCATCTCGAGGTCGTCCAGATTACGTTCGATCCGGCGGTATTCCCTTATGAACGCCTTCTTGAGCTGTTCTGGCCCCAGATTGATCCAACCGATGATGAAGGGCAGTTCCAGGACCGCGGGAGCCAATACCGGACCGCCATCTTTTATTATAACGAGGAACAGAAGGAGCTCGCCCTTGCTTCCAAGCAGGCGTTGGCGTTGTCCGGACGCTTCGACAAGCCGATTGTAACGGAGATCCGGCAGGCGGAGACTTTCTACCCGGCGGAGGATTATCATCAGGATTACCATAAGAAGAATCCGAAGCACTACAAGGAAGACCGTGCCCAGTCTGGACGCGACGAGTTTATCGAGCGGAACTGGAAATGATTCTGTCTTCACAAAAACAAACCCGCTTTGCCTGCCGTTACTGTTGACACGGCAAGCCAAGCGGGCTTTTTTTATCCAAGCTTTACGATTGTACGGCCGCGCACTTGACCTTGCAGAATAAGGGCAAGCTCCTCCGGCAACTGCTCCAGCTGGATTTCGTTTACGATCGTGTTGCTTAGCATCGTTGGTTTCAGGTCTGTTGCAAGGCGCTCCCATACCCGGCTGCGGAGCTCCATCGGACATTCCACCGAATCTATGCCAAGCCAGTTGACCCCTCTAAGAATAAAAGGATATACCGAGGTCTCGACTTCAACGCCGCCGGTTAATCCGCTTGTGGCAACGGATCCGCCGTATTGGAGCGTGCTCAGCAGGTAGGAGAGTGTTTTACCCCCAACCGGATCCACCGCTGCTGCCCAGAGCGGACGCCGGATCGGTTTGCGTTCCGTTTCCGTCAGATCATCCCGGTGTATGACATGCGTTGCGCCAAGCTCTTTCAAGTAAGACTCTTCGCTGAGTCTTCCCGTGCTGGCCGTTACCTCGTAGCCGCGTTTGGCAAGGATGTTGACGGCGACGCTGCCTACCCCGCCGCTTGCACCCGCGACAACAACCGGCCCCTTCTCCGGTGTGAGACCGTTATCCTCTAGACGCTGGACCGATAATGCCGCAGTAAAACCCGCCGTACCCAGGATCATGGCTTCTCTGAGAGTCAATCCGGCTGGCAGCGGAACAACCCAGCTTGCGGGAACCCGTGCCAGCTCGCTGTACCCCCCATGTTGCGTTACGCCAAGACCGTAGCTCGTTACGATAACCTCATCCCCGGGCTTATAACGCGGATCCGTTGACTCGGCTACGGTACCGGAAAGGTCAATGCCCGGGATATGCGGATAGCTTTTGATCATTCGTCCCCAAATCCCAACCATCCCGTCTTTATAGTTTACGCTGGAGTAGGCGACCCGAACGGTTACTTCTCCTTCAGGCAGGTCGGCGGTTGTCAGATTTTTAATCGCCAGCTTTGGTGCTTCGTCCCCATTGTTATCCGCTACTAAAGCACGGAAGTGATCCATCGTGCATCCACTCCTTCGGTTTCGTTTCTTCTATTGTAGCGGAAAGAGAAGGACACATCCAAATCAAGTAAGTTTAACGATCCCCAGTGCAAAGCCGTCATAGCCTTTTGCTCCAACCGTTTGGATAGCTGTTGCCGTAATTCGAGGATCCTCCGCCAGTAATTCCATAAATTTGCGCACGCCTTGAACGCGGGGATCCGTGCTGTGCCTGTTCGTTACTTCTCCCTCCCGAACGACATTATCGCCAACGATAACCGTGCCGGGACGGGAGAAGCGCAGCGCCCATTGCAGATAATGGGGATTATTAGGTTTGTCGGCATCGATAAAGATGAGGTCAAAAGGCGCCGTCCCTTCCTCCTCCAGCCTTGCTAATTGCTCCAGCGCTTCCCCGACTCTTATCTCTACCTTTTGGCTAAGTCCGGCTAATGCGATATTTTGACCGGCGACAGCCGCATGATGCGAATCCAGCTCCAGTGTGATTAGTTTTCCATGCTCCGGCAGTGCTCTTGCCATCCAGATCGTGCTGTAGCCGCCAAGCGTACCAATCTCCAATATTCGTTCCGCGCCAATCATCTGAGCATAAAGGTTAAGCAGCTTCCCTTGATTCGGCGCCACGTCGATGGCAGGCAGATCGGCCTGCTTGTTGTTTGCCAGTACCTGTTCCAGAATTGGATCCTGCTCAATAAGTTGCTCCGTCAGGTAAGCATCAACTTTTTCCCAAGTGTGCAATGTACTCATCATGATCACTTCTCCTCGCTTTGTGATGGCTTTCTACTTCCATAGTAAGCGAGTTATAATGATAAGAATAATATATGTTTTTCTTTTACTTATACAATTTGTATATATATATGGACTGGAGGAGCTATGCTTTGAATTTGCATGCCTTGCGTTTGTTTCATACGATTGCCGCTGCGGGGAGCGTAACCCGCGCTTCGGAGCTGCTGAACATAAGCCAACCTGCTATTACGGCTCAGATCAAGAAGTTCGAGAAAGAGCTGATTCTCAATCTCTTCAAGCCTCAAGGAAGAGGCATATCTTTAACCGATGCTGGTGAGGAAATGGCTGTGCTGGCTAAAAGACTGTTTGCCGTGGAGCATCAGATCGAGCAATTTGCCGTGAACTACCGCAGCGGCACCATCGGCAGCATCCGGCTTGCCGCTACCTATTTGCCTGCCCACTTTCTTATCCCGGCCTGGATCGCCAAGTTCAAACAGCAGTTCGAGCAGGTGGAAATGAATATCACAACAACCAACTCAAGCGGGGCCTTGCGGCAGCTGCTGGACGTCGAAGTCGATATCGCCATATTTGGCGGAATGGCCGAGAATTATCCGGACACGATTCGGACGGAAGAACTGTTCCAGGATGAGCTATGGTTTGTTGTTGCGCCAGGCCACCGGTATGCCAATCAGCAGATAACGCTGACCGAGATGATGAAAGAGCCGTTTGTCATGCGCGAGGAAGGCAGCTCAACCCGGGAACGTCTGCTGTCGTTATGCCGCACCTACAATTCCGTCGTTCCGACCATCTCCTTGCAATTCAACGGATTGCACGAAGCGATCACCGCCGTAATCGCAGGCTACGGCGCAAACTTCGTCTCCTCCCTCGTCGTCCGCGATTACGTCAAACGCGGCGAGCTAGCCCGCGTCTATGTCGAAGGGATCGATCTCAAAAACACCATCGCCATCTGCACCCGCAAAAACGAGCCGCTCCCCGCCTCGGCGATGAACCTGGTGCAAATGATCCGGCAGAATCCGTATGTGAGATAGAGCCTCGCATACGGATTCTCTTAAATAGTAGTAACCTTTAACCTATATTCCCTCACACCTCCGCAAGTCGGTTTATTCCTCTTATTTCACTCCTCGCACCATACTATCCCAGCTCAACCCCTCTGCAAGTCGGTTTTTTCCTCTTATTTCGCTCCTCGCACCCTACTATCCAAGCTCATCCCCTCTGTAAGTCGGTTTTTTCCTCTTATTTCATTCCTCGCACCCTACCATCCCAGCTCATCCCCTCTGCAAGTCGGTTTTTTCCTCTTATTTCACTCCTCGCACCCAACCATCCCAGCTCATCCCCTCTGCAAGTCGGTTTATTCCTCTTATTTCGCTCCTCGCACCCTACTATCCAAGCTCATCCCCTCTGTAAGTCGGTTTTTTCCTCTTATTTCGTTCATCGTAACAGGCTTTTTGCCAGCTAATCGACCGACAGCACCTTTTATAAGAAGGGCGGCATGTGATAGTCTCGCAGCTACACAGACGTAAAAAAGCTGCCCCATATGGGACAGCTTTCCGTCATCTACAAGCCTAGCAGCTTGTAGATCACCTTCGCGCTTTCGGCGCGGGTCGTTTTGCCTTGAGGATCGAATTGGCCATTGCCTTTGCCATTAAGGAAGCCCAGTTTAACGGCTGCATCAATGGACGTTTTCGCCCAGTCATGGATAGCGGCGGAATCGGTGAAAGCATTGCCTGCCGTGCTACCCTCCTGCTTCTTGCCGCTCTTCGCTTCATACGCTCTCATGAGCATGACGGCCATCTCTTCGCGCGTAATGATTGCGTTTGGCGCGAAGGTTGTCGCGTTACGCCCTTTGATTATGCCAGCTTGAGCCGCTGCTGCAACGCTATCGGCATACCAGCTGCTTGCCGCTACATCCGTGAATCCAGCCGGCTTTGTCGCCTGCAAATTCAATGCCCTTACAAGCAGCGCGGCAAATTCAGCACGGGTTACGCTGCGTTCCGGTTCAAACCGGTCAGCCGTTACGCCTGTTACCACATGCTTGGATGCCAGCTCCCTGATCATCTCCCAAGCCCAATGGGTCAACGGAACATCTCCAAAGGTCTTCGCATACTCCAATGCCGCATACTTGGAGAAATGCTGAATATATGCCGTCATTGTACCGTCCGCATTTAACGTTCCTCCGACATATTCCAGCTTGCCGTTATCCGCCACGTAATAAATACCGGTCAGCTTTTTATTTACACCGCTATCCAGCTTAAATGTCAGCTTCAGCGGTTCGTCAAACTTGCTTAATACGGCCGCTTCCTTGCCATTGCCATCCACTAGCGCAAGACGGAATTCAACTACCGCAGAAGCCGAGTTTAACTCCGCACCATTTGCCGCAGCAGCCTTCTTAAGCAACTCTTGCTCCGCCGCAGCAGCCAGCGGCTTAAGCTGCAGGACAATATGCGAAGCAGCACTCGACGCAGAGCCTACCGCTTTCTTCACCAGCTCTTGCAGCATCGCGCTTGGAATGAGCAACGTAAGACTACCTTGCTTCAACTCCAACGGCTTGCCGCCCAACAGCTCAGCAGCCCCCGCAGGCAAGAGTACTTCCGTCTTCCCATCAACCGCAACGGTCACTTTGCTGTCGCCGGATTGCTTAACCGCATCCTTCAGCTGCTGTTCGGTTACCGTCACCGAAGAGCTGCCCGGCGTCAATCCGCCGCCGCTGCTTCCACTGCCATCACCGTTTCCGTTACCGTTGCCGTCTCTTGTAATCACAAGCTCCATCGTTTTGGTCGCTTGCGAAGCGCGGCCCTTATCCGTATACCATTCCTTCGCCAGCGTTTCGGCGCTTGGCTCAATATGAAGCTTAAAGCGATTCTCGCCCGGTTGAAGCGGAATATTCGCTACATACACATTGCCGTAAGCATCCATTGCCCCATTCGCGAGCGGCTGATCGTTGATCGTAAAGTCCACGCCATACGGCACATTGGCACGGAGCGTAAACGACTCTTCCTTGGTATCGTACGAGAAATTCTCGCCATAAGAGATACGCGGCATCGTCAAGATCATCGGCATATCCACCCAGCGCAGGACGTAATCGTCAACGACCATCGTATTTCCGCCCTGGTTCTTGATCGTCAGCCTCATATTCGTATCCGTCGAGGAGTACGCGTAGTTGCCGGCATCCACGGTATCGTTCGCCAGGCGGGCATGCGAGGTAAATGCCTCCGTCGCCCAGGTACCGCGGGTATATTTGTATTGAATCGACTTGCCCGCCATCATTTTAAAGCTGTATTCGACCACATCGCGAGTCGTGGCGCCGCTTGGAACGGTCAGCTTATTGCCTGCCGAATTCCAGCCGTTCAGATCGCCCGCCAAATAAATATCGTCCTTAACCGGCGTATAGCTAGGCAAATGAACGCGGAGCTTCACGTCGACCATAACAAGCTTTGGCGTTACCGATTGTTCGCCCGAGAATGCCCGGTTATACGCACTGTCTACGGCTGCTACTTTGTACGTATAAGCTGTATCGTTGCTGACCGTAAAGTCTACATAGGACAACGCTGATTTGGCTGCCGAAGCAATTTTCACAAATCCCGAGTTTGCCGTCTTGCGGAAAATCTCGAAATGATCCACTGTTGTTTCTTCGGGGTCCTCCGTCCAGTTCAGCAGTACGCGGTTGGATTCCACCGCAATCTCCGCAAGCACGGGAGCCTTCGGAGCTTCCGTATCCGAGCTGTCCGCCTTAACCAACACCGCTGCCTCAGCCGATTCGGCAAACGACTCGCCGTTATCCGTGGATATTTTGGCAAAATAATGATACGTTCCCGCTTCCGTTGGTTCAAAAGCAGCCCAATATACTTTCCTGCCGTCTTCCGTATCGGACTTATAGCGAAGCCTCGTATCTTCAGCCGCTGCTTTGCCTGCGCCATCTTTATAGAACGCAAGGCGTCCAATGACGTTTGGCGCTTCTTTGCCGGCATAAGCCGAGTCGTCCGTCAGACCCGGAATATCAATCGTTACTTCAATGTCGGAGGTCTTATGGCCAACGCCAAGCGTTACTTCCTCCGACTGCTTCGTAACCTCCACGCTGCTGACCGGGAACGATGGCGTTGCCGAGCCATACTCGCTGAGCGGGCTTTCGCCGTCTTTCGTCACGGCCGTTACCGTGTAGTAATATTTCTTGCCATTCACAACATTCTTATCGGTCCAGCTTGCATCTGCCGGCTGTCCTACCAGCTGCAGCTGCCCGCCTTCAATCGCGGCGCGGTATACGTTATAGCCGGAAGCGCCGGCTGCCGCATCCCAAGTCAAAGCCACTTGCCCGTTGCCGCCAGCCGCATGCACATTCATTACCTGCGGAACCTGAACCAGCTCAGTGGTCGAGGTCATCATAAGACCGCTCATCGCTTTTACCGTTAACGTTACTTTGCCGCCGGCAACGGCTGCTTCCGCATTGCTGCCAAGCCGGTCTTTCAGCGTCAGTCCTTCCGGCAGGAAGCCTGCCACATCCGCTTGAATGGACGCATCCGAGGAGCCTCGGTTCACCACCACAAGACCGCCTTGGCTGCCCGTTTTCCTGGCATAAGCAATGACATCGCCCGTATTATAAGCCGTCTTAAGCTCCCCTGTACGGAACACTTCATTGTTGTCGCGCACGGTGCCTGCCTTCTGATACGTATCGAACAAAGACGCATATTTCCCAACCCCGGTATACGCTCCTCCGGATTCCGATACTCGCTCCCAAGGGAACGTACGGCGGGAGTCGGGATCTTTTGTACCCGCAAGACCAACCTCATCCCCGTAATAAATCGTTGGAGCACCCGGATAACCCATTTGGAAAATCGCCGTCAGCGCCTGCATCTTAAGCGCTTTGTCCGAAGCCTCCGGCGCTATCGCCAAATGCTCCTCTTCCCATTCCGGTTTATCGTATTTCGTTATCGAACGGATCGTATCATGGGAGTCGACCAGGTTGAGCATCACTTCCCATGCCTCGGCCGGATAATCCTCGCGGATTGACTCCAGCGCATCGTTAAACTGCTGGGCGTTGCCGCTAAGAATAAAGCTTTGCAGCGCGCCGCGGAAACGGTAGTTCATCACCGAATCGAACTGGTCCCCAAGCAGGAACCGCGTAGCTACGCCCCACTCCTCGCCAAGAATAACCGGCTCCGGAATGGTCTCGCCACTCTTGTCCTTGCGGCCCTCCGTCGACTTCACCGCTTCGCGGAACTTCTGCCAGGTGCCCGCGGATACATCCGGCGCAACGTCGAGACGCCAGCCGTTTGCCCCCATCCACCCCCAGCGCTGAGAGTTCGCCTCCTGCATCATCGCGGAAGCCTCTTCATCCGTCTTGCCCGTCAGATTGTGGCCGATAACGAGATCGCGGTAACCTTGAACATTCCATTCATGGTTGCCCGGAAGGCCTTCCGTATCGCCCGCCGCAGGCGTCGGCGCATCGATAACAGGCAAGGAATCGTAGCCCCACCAGCCTTCGTACTTGTAATGGCCGTCTACCTTTTCATTGGATACCGTAAACCAGGTTGTAAAATCAAAATCTTCCGGATACGAATAATGCTTGCCCGTAGCCGGGTTGATCTGAGTGGTAAAGGAGTCAATGACCTTCTGCTTAGCAGCATCCAGCGCCAATCCCTTGTCATTCACTAGGTCGTACACCTTCGCCCAGAACTCGTAAGCTCCAATCTCCGGATATTTCTCATAGCGGTCAAAATAAATCGAATCGTCCCCGACATGATTAAACACGCCGTCAACAATGAGCATGATTCCCATCTGATGGGCTTTTTTCGCAAACTCGGTGAAAATGCGGTCGGAAGCTACTCTCGTCGCTTCGTAGTCCAGCCCAGAGCTTGGATCGCCAGGCTTATTGTACACCGGCTCGCCAAACATCGGATCCAGATGCTCGTAGTCGGTTGCATCGTACTTATGGTTCGAGCCTGCCCAGGCAACCGGGTTGAAGTAAATGACGTTTACGCCGATGGACTTCAGGTACTCCAGCTTCTGCGAAGCTCCTTGGATATCGCCGCCGTAGAACTCGTTGGTCCATACGCCGTCCGATTTGGCATCCGGGAAGTAAGGCTTCTGCTCCGGCGAGATCCGGTCCGGATTTTCCGGCACGGTCGACCATGTTCCTTCCACCTGACCCGGCGTTGGATCGTTCGCCACTCCGCCGTCAAAATATTGCAGCTTATAGCCGCCCTTCGGAGTCACTCCGATTGTTGCCGCATCCCCTTCTGCGGGACCGCGGTAACCGTCCTCCGTCTTCGCCCGGTTATTATCTTTGTTGCCGTCATAGAACCGGTCCGGGAAGATCTGGTACACAACGGCATTTTTCATCCAATCCGGCGTCGAAAAATCTTTATCGTAAACGGTCAGATCATAAGGCAGCACGCCTTCATCCGCCGTTGTGCCGGTACCGCCGCGCGAACCGTCGTCGCCGTATTCCACCTTCGCCGTTCCGTCGATCAGAATAAATTTGTAGCCCCATACCCCGATGCCCTTGAACGTCGAGCCGGGGATCGTCACTTCCCAATAATCCTTGTTATCAAAAGAAGTCGCTTTGTGCATGTCGAACGCGGAAGCGAGACCTTCCGGATTACTCAGCTCCACGCGAACGACCTGCGCGTCGCCCGCTTCCGTCGCAATGCGTAGCGTTACATCCTCTACGCCTTCTTTTATCGCGCCAAACGGCTTCTTGTAAGTAACCGACCGGGAATCAAACAGAAGTTTATCGCGCTTGATCATCCCGTCAAACTGGCTGTCGGCCGGCTTGTAATTCGTCACGATCGTCCGCTCCGCAGGCACGGTGCTGAACGTGACATCGGACGGATCCAGTGTCGTCAAAATAAAATTGTCATTGCCCGTACCGTAATTATTCGCCGACCAATTATCGCCCTGAACAACCTTCATCTCATAACGGCCTGCCGGCAGCGTGCGCTGCAGCTTATAGACCGAGCCGTCGAAATTGTAATCGACAAACATTTGCTTCGCTTGATCGGGAGCCCAAGTCGGCTCGCCAAAGACAGTTTGAATATCGCCAACAAGCCGCGGCCATTCTGCAGGATCAAGAACCGGCGTGTATTGCGGAATGCCGCTTGCTCCCGGTACGCTGATCCGGACCTTACCAAGCTCGTCATTGACATAGAAGTTCACCTTGGATGAAGCCGCCAGGTCAAAAGCAAAGTTATTGCCGTTATCCGAATAACCGTCCCACGTTCCTTGTCTAACCAGCTTGAACTCGTAATGGCCGGGGTCAAGCACGGTCGAATAAGCGTAAAACTCGCCAACCAAATGGCTCATAAGCGTATCCGTCGAAGCGTTATTCCACCCTTGAAAGGAACCGACCACTACCCATTTGGCGCTGCCTCCCGGCTGGTTCGCGAATACGTCCGCAACCGGTGCATTTGCCGGCGGCTGCCCCACAAGGACTTTGCTATTTCCGTTTGATGTATCCGAATTCGTAGGATCCAGGAACCAAATGCTTGGCAGCCCGTCAGCCGCCGAAATAAATTTATAGGTATAAGTCCCGTCCGCCAGCGATTTAGCCGCAAACGTATAATTGCCCTCATTAAGCGCCATCTCATGCTGATTGGCAAAAGCATTCGCGTCAAAGCTTCCCGCCACCTTGAAATGCGGCGTATAGCTCAAATGAATCTTGCTGTTCTCGTCCGATGTAACGCTCAGGTTCGGATCATCCAGCCAGTTGCCATTCACCAGAAACTTGTAGCCATAAGCCTTGGTTGGCGCATCGCCCGTTACTTCCGCCGTGTAAGTACCGTCCCCATCTTCATCGGTCAGCGTTACGGCCGGATCGCCCCAGCTGTTGAAATCGCCTTTGGCCGTAATGATGACCGACGATTTCGGAAGAACGAAATGAATCGTGCCAGCCTCCGCATAGGTTCCGCTGACAGCGCTTGCTTGAACCTGCTTGGGCATCAGCCCCACCACCTGAATAACCATCATGATCGCCAGCAGCAGCGACCATACTCTTGTCTGTTTTCTGCTCCTTACATGCTTCATCATATGCGTGTATTCCTCCCTAGTACATTGAATTGAGCAAACGATTGCACAAAAAGACGCAAAAAGCTCCTTTCCGCTGATAAAAAAAGCTATCCCTTGGGTTAGAAGAGATAGCGGGGTTGTTCCGGCTTGTTTAGTAATAACCGGAAGGCATTGCCCTTAAATTAGGCATTTATCAGCTAAAGTTTATTACCCTCATCCTATTATGAAAACGCTTTACAGTCAATGAAATGTTAGAAGAAATTTACCATTCGACAGAAAGGACAAAAATTTGAGCAACCGTTTGCGCATTTTGGACTATTTAAATGAAGAGGTATAGGCGGTATGGACGGCATGATGAGTTCCCGCCGATTCCTATTAATACCACTTCGCAAAAAAAGGAGCCGGGAACCGGCTCCTTTTTGATTATTTAATT
This sequence comes from Paenibacillus sp. MMO-177, assembly GCF_037147795.1. Lineage (NCBI taxonomy): Bacteria > Bacillati > Bacillota > Bacilli > Caryophanales > Paenibacillaceae > Paenibacillus > Paenibacillus sp. MMO-177. The sequence goes on from NZ_JBBCUR010000001.1 coordinate 863,961, forward strand.
TCTTTCAGGGCGTCGTTTAATTTGGCGATTTGTTCTTTAAGAACGGCTTGGTCCAGCGGAGTTTCTTTAACTCCGGATTGAATCGCGCCCAATGGATCTTCAACTTTGCCGTATACATCGGCTTGATTAGCCTTTACATCGTCTTCAAACTTCTCCCAATTCGACTCAAGCTCTTCTGCGTTCTTTGCTGCTTTTGCGGCATCGTTCGCATCCACGTTCTTCTGCATCTCCGTTAAAGTATCCTGCATTTTCTTTGCGCCGTCTGCGGTAGAACTCGAATTCGACGAATTCGACGAACATGCTGCAAGAACAAGAACCAAACTTACTAGTACGGTTAACCCTTTTAATGTTTTCAAATGAATAACCCCCGATTAAATATGATTTATATTTGTCTGCTGCTCAATCTTTAACTCTTTTACTCGTTTATAGACAACGACAAGGATTGCAGCCAGCAGAAGGATACCTTGCGGAATGATATTTTCCCAAGTTGGATACAGGCCAAATACATCGGCCACCGGGAGACTGTCGGAGTGCGTAGCTTTCAATACGCCTGCTAATTGCAGTCCGTGAATTCCCATGCCAAGAAACTTGAAGCATAAGTAAAATACTAGAATGCTGGAGATGAGGAAAAAAGGTCTCATCGGAATCTTCACGCCAACTTTTATGATCAAGAAGGCAACAATTATCAAAATCAATAGCCCGATTGCAATACCCGATAATAAACTGATCAGGCTAATGGAGGAAGCCATACCGATAAAGAAGAGCACCGTTTCCGTTCCCTCTCGAAAGACAGCAAGGAAGGAGAGAATGGCAAGCGACCATAGGCTTCCGGAAGCAAGCGCCTTGGTGCTTTTGCCATTAATATAAGCTCTCCAGTTGGAAAGGCTTGATTTGCTGTGCAGCCAATAGCTCATATAAATCAGCATGACCGCGGCAAATAGTCCGGTACAGCCAGCGATCAAAAAGTTGTTATTGCCGAATGTACCCTTAGCGAACAATTGCTGGACAACGATGCCTAGAATAACGCTAACCAGCGCTCCCGCCCCTAGACCATACCAAATCCAGTTCTTTTTCTCTCCATGGCCTGATTTCTTCAAGAATCCAAGGAGAGCGACGATAACCAGGAGTGCCTCAAGTCCTTCGCGTAGCAGGATCGTGATGACATCAATCATCCCGTAGCCGGTTTTATTGGCCAGCGGCGCCAGATATTCGCGCATGTCCTTTAATGTCTGTGCGGACTTCGCGATTTGGGGAGGATTGGAAGTAAGCAAGGCGTACGAGGATACCATATCTCGTTCCGCATCCCCATAAATTTTAGAGGACTGCGTGAGAACGATACCTTCGACATCCAGCCATGAATTGCGAAACGCCTCGATCTTGGCTTTCGCCGTCTCCACATCATTTTGGGCTAGCGCCGCATTCGCTTGGTCGAGCAGTTGGAGGATATCTTCAATCGTTGCGTTTCCGGAAGAGGCAGGCTCTGTAAAGGAAGACAAATCCCCAGATATAACTTTTTGATTAATGCTTATTAGTTTATTAAGGCTTTGAACAACCTTATCTTTAGAAATTGGTTTCTTGGCAAAGGCATATTGAACTTCACCCATTGTTTCTTCAATGCTGCGATACGCGCCCTTGGACTTGGATTTAATATCCTGTTCAAAGTCGTACCAGCCTTTGTTAAATTGGTCATATTGCTGCTTGGCACGAACAAAATCATTTTGCTTGGCCGATTCTGCAGCCTTTACAACATGATTATTAGCGTCCGTTAATGCATCAGATGCTTGATCTGCGAATACGCCGGATGGCAATAGAAGCATACAAAAGAAAATGAGAACCGTTAATTTAAACTTCATTCATCCACCCCGATATCAAATGAGAAACGTTATCAATAAACTTTCCACATTCAATATTACGTACTTAGAGGGTAGATGTCAATAATGATTCTCAATCTCGGAAATGGAAAATAATTAAATTACCCCGCAGAGCTATGTGGTCATAAAAGGTCATTTGATAGCGCATCCCCCGGGTCATATACGATCAGCCAACAGTCCCGGTATTCTCCCTCATGCCATTCATGCTTCTCCAGCAGCTTTACCTTCTTGAAGCCGCTCTTCTCATATACTCTTAATGCTCTTGTATTCCAGGCCTGCGGGTCCATGACAATCTTCCGCGCTCCCCGCTCCTTGATCAAATATTGAACCGTTTCCTTAATCAGCTCCGAGCCTATTCCCTTGTTCCAATAACGAGGCTCGCCAATAAACTGATCCATCCCGTAGAGGCTGTCCGCTTCATCCGAAAGTCCGTAAATCTCCCTTTCCTCTTCCTGAATCTCATAGAATTGCAGATAGCCGATGTCGGCACCGTTATATTGAATAATGCAAGGAATAATCTCTTCCCGGTCCTCGTAAAAATGCTTCTGAACCAATGCCGCATCCTGCGGCCTGTCTCTGCCCTCGTAAAACTCCAGCACAGCGGGATCATTAAGCCAGCGGACCAGCAGCCCCGCATCTTCAGATTCTAACGTACGAAGACTAATTTCTTTCCTTGAAAATAGAATCATCGTTTTCACCTCGTTATTTGATCAGATGCTGCCTATACGTCAGCGGTGCCACGCCCATGATCTGGCGGAAAATTTTACTGAAATACGAAGGATTCGCAATCCCTACCCGGTAGCCGATTTCCGATAAAGGCAAGGTTGTCTTGCGAAGCAGCGAGCAGGCATGACGGATCCGCGTCGCCTGGGTATAGGCCACAATCGTTGTGCCGGTCGACTCCTTGAACAGGTGAGCCACATGATAAGGCGACAAATGAAGCTCGCCAGCCAGGTCTTCCAGCCGGAACGGCTCCATATAATGCTTCTCGATCCAACCGATAATCTCTTCCACATGAAGATTATGCTTCTTCAGATAAGTCGATTCGCCGTCCGGGCTTTGCTTCAGCTGGTGTACAAGGCTGAGCAGAAAGACGCCCATGTTTTCCTCGAAATCCACTTCTTTCTTGCCGCCCATCGTTAGACTAAACTGCCTGAGCAAAGCTACAAACGGCTCGCTCTCCGGCATGGCGTTCACCGGATGCACATTCGCCTGCTGCAGCATTAAACGCTGGAAGAAGCTTTTTAGACTCGGAAAATCATTCAAATACCCATGCAGCACAGCCGGCTCGAACAGCAGCACGCTGCGGATAAAAGGCTCCGTCTCCGTCACCTGAATCTGAATCCGGTGCATCTGGAACGGCGGGAATACAAGCAGCGTATTGGGCTCAATCGAATACGATTGCCCGTCGATAATGAGCAGTCCCCGGCCCTCGTGCACATACGTAAGCTCCATCTGGGAATGGGCATGAAACACCTCGCGGAAATAGTCCCTCGTCGTTCTGCGGTACTCGTATTCGAACCATCTTTTTGTCTGTACCATCCGTTCTCCCGCCCTTTCAAGATAACTGCAAGATATAAACATTTTACCGCAAAATCGAATGACAAAGGATGTCTTTTTCCATATATTCTAGAAGCAATTCCACTAAAGGAGTGTTTCTCGCTTGAATAAATCAGATGGCATGAATTATGCGCCGCAAGGCAAACCAAATCCGGTCGTAACGCCCGGGGAGTTCCAATTTGCGGCAATCGCGCTAGATCACGGTCATGTCTACGGCATGTGCAACGGATTGATCGAAGCAGGCGGCGAGCTTGTGTACGTATACGATCCGGATCCGGACAAGGTGGCCCGGTTCGTTAAAACCTACCCTCAGGTAAAGGTTGCTGCTTCAGAGGAAGAGATTTTTGCCGATCACCGCATTCAGCTAGTCGCTTCCGCGGCTATTACTTCGGAACGCTGCGCGCTTGGCCTTCGGGTGATGCGGGCGGGCAAGGATTATTTTACGGACAAAGCCCCGCTCACAACGCTGGAGCAGTTGGAAGACGCCAAGCGGGTTTCCTCGGAGACCGGACGCAAATACATGGTTTATTACGGCGAAAGACTCCATAACGAAGGAGCTTTATTCGCCGGCCAACTGATCGAGCAAGGAGCGATCGGACGGGTTGTCCAGGTTATGGGCTGGGGACCGCATCGGACGAATGCGAAATCCAGACCGGAATGGTTCTTCGAACGGGAGAAATACGGCGGCATTATATGCGATATCGGCAGCCATCAAATCGAGCAGTTCCTGTCGTATACGGGAGCCAAGGATGCGCAGGTCGTACAGTCCCGAATTGCCAACTACCATCATAAAGACTATCCGGAGCTTGAAGATTACGGCGATGTCATGCTGACGGGCGATAACGGTGCGGCGGCGTATTTCCGGGTGGACTGGCTGACTCCTAACGGGCTGAGCACTTGGGGCGACGGCCGGACGCTTATTCTTGGCACGGACGGTTACATCGAGGTCCGAAAATATGTGGATCTTGCCAAGAGTCCCGAAGGCGATCAGGTGTATATGGCTAACCACGAGGGCGAGTTTCATTTTTCGGTAAGAGGCCAAGTCGGCTATCCGTTCTTCGGTCAGCTTATTCTCGACTGCATCCACCGTACGGAAAATGCCATGACTCAAGAGCATGCTTTCAAGGTTGCCGAGCTTAGCGTATTAGCCCAAAATCTTGCGGTTCGAATGGAATAGGAGAGGATTTCACGATGCTTAAAGTAGCGATTATTGGATCCGGAGCTATCAGTAGAGCCCATATCGATGCCTATCAGAGATTTTCGGACAGATGCAGGATTGTTGCGGTTACGGATATTTACGCAGACAAAGCCGAGAGCCGTATTGCCCAGTGTGGACTTACGGAAGCTAAAGCGTACAGCGATTACAAAGAGCTCCTGGGGCAGGATATCGATCTGGTCTCCGTCTGCACTCCCCCTTATACGCATGCGGAGATTGCCGTTGACTTCCTGAAGGCAGGCAAGCATGTTCTCGTCGAAAAACCGATGGCCTCCTCGCTCGAAGAATGCGATGCGATGAACCGGGCCGCGGAGGAAAGCGGCAAGCTGCTGTCGATTGTAGCCCAGAACCGCTTCCGTACGCCGATGATGAAGTTGAAGTCCGTGCTGGACAGCGGGCTGATTGGCCCGGTTGTCCATTCGCAGGTTGATTCCTTCTGGTGGCGCGGTCATTGTTATTATGACCTGTGGTGGCGCGGAACTTGGGAGAAGGAAGGCGGCGGCTGCACGCTGAACCATGCCGTCCATCATATCGACGCGCTGCTATGGATGATGGGCCGGCCTACCGAGCTGCAGGCGTTTATGAGCAATACTTCGCATGACAATGCGGAAGTCGAGGACTTGTCGATTGCGATGCTGAAGTTCGCTGGCGGCGGCCTTGGCCAAATTACGAGCTCCGTCGTCCACCACGGCGAGGAGCAGCAGCTTATTTTCCAAGGCAAAGCGGCACGGATCTCGGCGCCATGGAAGCTTGTTACTTCCAGCTCGATGGATAACGGCTTCCCGACTCCGAATCCGGCACTTACCGCCGAGATTCAAGCCTATTACGACAACCTGCCGGAGGTTGCCTATGAAGGGCATGTCGGGCAGATCGATAACGTGTTGTCCGCGATTGAGCGCGGGGAAACGTTGCTGATCGACGGACATAGCGGCCGCGCGACGCTGGAGCTGATTCTTGGCATCTACAAATCAGCCAGCACAGGGGAAAAGGTCACCTTCCCGCTTGCCACCGATGACCCGTTCTTTACTCGCCAAGGCATTCAGGACAACGTCCCTCACTTCTACGAGAAAAGCGCCTCCGTCGAGAACTTCCAGGACCGTGCGATTACGACGGGCAGCAATTTAAGAGGCTAACTGATGAGAGTTGGGGAATAAGACCCTTCGGGGGTCTTATTCCTCTCGAATTACTCTACTGATTATGGATAAGACCCTGATGGGGTCTTATTTCATCTACCCGCACCTGAAAAGGGGCAGTTTCGACACTCGAGCTGGCGAAAAAGACCCTGTGAGGGTCTTATCGTACTTCATATTACCCTACTTTTGCAGAATAAGACCCTGTGAGGGTCTTATTTCATGAGTGGAGGATTTTGCAAGCTGTTTGCCGCTTGTTCTGGGTAATTAAGGCCCCTTAGGGACCTTAACTCGACCTACGCTAACTAATTTTATTGCCCTAAGGTCCATCAGGGACCTTAAGCTTCGGCGGAAGTCGAATTTGAACGCTGTTAACTGCTTTTTCTGAGTAGTTAAGGTCCTTCAGGACCTTAACCCGACTAGCGCCGGCTAATTTTTCTACCTTAAGGTCCCTCAGGGACCTTAAGCTTCAGCGGATGCCGAATTTGTACACTGTTTACTGCTTTTTCTGAGTAGTTAAGGTCCTTCAGGGACCTTAACCCGACTAGCGCCGGCTAATTTTTCTGCCCTAAGGTCCCTCAGGGACCTTAAGCTTCGGCGGACGCCGAATTTGAACGCTGTTTGCCGCTTGTTCTGGGTGATTAAGGCCCCTTAGGGACCTTAACTCGACCTGCGCCGGCTAATTTTTCTGCCTTAAGTTCCCTCAGGGACCTTAAGGTTCGGCGAGCCCACCATTTGAACGCTTTTCACGGCACTGCTACTGAGACCTCCCCACTACGTTGGATCCCATCCAACGTAATTGCGCATTTGGCCTCACTTTCCAGTCTACGTTGGATTTAATGCACCATAATGCGCACCTACCTGCCAAGTAACCCCTCAATAAAGGAATACACTGGATGAAATCCAGCGTAGAAGCCATAGTATCCGAAAAAAGCCCCCATTTACTGGCGGAAATCCAACGTATGGTGCGTTAAGCCTCAGCCCTCTTGTGTCCACAAAAAATAAAGCCGATAAGCTCGCAAAAAGGGCTTATCGGCTTTATTGGGTTATTGCTCCAGACGAAGCGTAACAACCGATGCAGCAGGCAGATTGAGGCTCAATTTGCCGTTCTCGATCTTCGCTTCATAGAATGGCTTCACGCTCACTTTAGAAGGATCCTCGAAGGTGTTATGCGCTTGAATCGCGTCAGCCGCAAGCAGCCTGCCCGTGCAGTTGAAGCTGCCTTCGGCGCCGCGAAGCTCAAGGCTGATCTCCGATTGCTCGGACGGATGCAGGTTGTACAAGCTGACATGGATAACGCCGTCCTTCTTGGACGCGGTAACGCCAACTTGATTCAGCTCTTTGCCGTCGGCATTTACTTTGCCGAATTGACCATGAATCGCCAATGCCTCGGCATCCTGATGGACGTTGTACATTTCAAGCACATGGTACGTAGGCGTCAGCACGATTTTGTCCCCTTCGGTCAGAACCACCGCTTGCAGAACGTTAACCATTTGGGCAATGTTGGTCATCTGCACGCGATCGCAATGCTTATGGAAAATATGCAGGTTAATTGCCGCAACAAGCGCATCGCGCATCGTGTTTTGCTGGTACAGGAAGCCCGGATTGGTGCCCGGCTCCACGTTAAACCAAGTGCCCCACTCGTCAACGATCAAACCGACGCGCTTGTTCGGGTCGTAACGGTCCATTACCGTGCTGTGGCGGGTAAGAAGCTCGTCCATATATTCGGCTTTCTTCATGGTCACGAACCAGTCGTTCTCGTCAAATTCCGTAGCGGAGCCTTTGTCGGCCCATTCTCCCGGAACCGTGTAGTGATGCAGGCTCAGACCGCTCATAAAGCGCTCCGCTTTGTTCATCAGCACGTCGGTCCAGCGGTAATCGCTCGAGTTGGCGCCGCCTGCGATTTTGTATAGCTTGTTATCGCCGTATTGGCGGACATACGTCTGGAAGTTGCGGTACAGATCCGCGTAATGCTCCGGAAGCATCTCGCCGCCGCAGCCCCAGTTCTCGTTGCCCACGCCAAAATATTTCAGCTTCCAAGGCTCTTCCCGGCCGTTCTTGCGGCGCAGATTCGCCATCGGGGAATCGCCGTCGAACGTCATGTATTCCATCCATTCGGACATTTCCTGAATCGAACCGCTGCCCACGTTGCCGCAAATATAAGGCTCGGCGCCAATCAGCTCGCATAGACGGAAGAACTCGTGCGTGCCGAAATGGTTATTTTCCACAACGCCGCCCCAGTGCGTATTGACCATTCTCTTTCGCGTCTCGCGGGGACCAATACCGTCTTTCCAGTGATATTCGTCCGCAAAACAGCCGCCCGGCCAGCGCAGAACAGGCACCTTGAGATTGCGCAACGCTTCGATAACGTCGTTACGGATGCCGTCCGTGTTCGGAATTTCCGAATCTTCCCCTACCCACAAGCCTTCATAAATGCATCTGCCAAGATGCTCGGCGAAATGGCCGTAGATGTTCTTGTTTATCGTGCCAATCGACCAGTCTGCATGTACTACCGCTTTGTTCATCTGTAAAAAGCCTCCTAAAAAGAATTGTCACACAAACAGCCGAGCGGCTGTTCGTGATGATTCTTGCCTCGTAAGCATTAGCTTAAAGAATTGTCGCACAAACAGCCGAGCGGCTGTTCGTGATGATCTTACTTCGTAAGCATTAGATTAGTAATTTGCTTCCCATAACGCCCGAACCGCCTGCTGCGGATGCGGGCATCCTTTATCCTTCAGCTTTGCTCGTACCTGTACGAGGCAGCCGCAATGCATGCAGGTCGTATCGTAAGCCATGCTTGCGCAGCCTTCGCATGCGGCAAGCCGCTTGGCGTACAGTTCGTCCGATACGCAGGCATCGGGTTTAATCCTGGATATCAAGCGCTGAATCTGCTCGTCCGTCACTCTGACATCGGCCGAGCAGCCCTTGCAGCCGTCCCGTTCCTTTTTACTGACAGATTCTGTGATTGTCATGCGTACTTCAGCTCCCACCCTTGAACAGGACGATATAAATAGATCTACAAGAAAGATTGTATGGGATTGAGAAAGCGCCTTCAATTCACTATAATGAGAAAAAACTGACCTATCGTGCTTTTTTGAAGAAAGGAGCTGCTAACGATCATTCAATTAAACAGCTGCGGCTACCGGTTTGTCCATCCTCACGGAATATCGATTATACGGCCCCATGGTTCGGGGGATTATGCATTTGTCCTGTTCAAAAAGAAATCCGAGGTCATTATAAGAGGCTCGCGTATCTTGGTCGACAGCGATTCGTTTATCCTGTTCCAGCCGGATACGCCGCATTCGTATATGCAGTTTGAGCTGCCGTTCGTAAACGATTGGTTTCATTGCCGGGGAGAAGAGCTGAAGGGTTTGCTTGCCGAACTGAATTTTCCGCTCGATACTCCTGTCCCGGCCGTTGATCCGATGCTGATCTCGAGAAGCATCATGGAGCTTCACCGGGTGCAGAAGCAGGGCGGCCATTTGAGGGATCAAATTCTGGATACGGATATCCGGGCGCTTCTGATGAAGCTGAGCAATCTGCATGAGCTTTCCCAGCATCCCGAGCGTCCGGGCCGTTATATCCGGCAGTTTTCGGAGCTGCGGGACGAGCTGTATAACTCGCCTCACAGCCATGTTACGGTAGAGAAGCTGGCAGACCGCGTGCACCTGAGCAAGTCCTATTTCCAGCATCTCTATAAAGATATTTTCGGCTGCTCCGTCGTCACCGATATGATTAACGGCAGGCTGGAGCTCGCCAAATATCTGCTCAAGAACAGTACCCTCTCCGTATCCGCTATCGCGGCGAGCTGCGGGTACGAGCATGAGACGCATTTCATGCGGCAATTCAAGAAGTTTGTCGGCCTGACGCCAAGCCAATTCAAGGCTCGGGCGTAGGCATAGAATCCGCCTTCCGCTTGTACTCGGCCGGACCGCAGCCATACCGCCTGCGGAATAAAGCGGCAAAATGATTATAGCTTTGGAAGCCGACGTCAAAGGCTGCTTCCCCGGCCGTCCGGCCAGCCTGCAGCATAAGCAGAACCGCCTGCTCGAGACGCATATTGTTTAGCGTATCCACAATGGAACGGCCGGTCTCCGCCTTGAATAAATGAGACAGCCGGGAGGCGGACAAGCCTACCCGTGCCGCCAGCTGGTTAATGGATAACGGCTCCTGCATTTGCGCGGACAAAATTCTCATGATCTGGCTGACGCGGTAATCCAGCTTGTCCGCGAGCTGCCCGGCCATTAGCAGAATTAAGGCACTTAGCTGATTGTCGCACAGCTCCTCCCAGAACCCGCCCTGCGCCCTAGAGTCGTGCAGCAGCGACCGAAAGGTGCGGAGCACCCTTCGCTGCAGCTCGCTAGAGGGCAAAGGACAAAGCAGGACCTCTTCATCCGGCAGCAAGGAAAGCTCCGGCAGCCGGTTGAAGTGCACCCACATGAAGTTCCAAGTTTCCCCTTTTACGGTACCATACGTATGAGGAATCCTTTTGCGGAGCAGTACCAGCTCCCCTGCCTTGCATAATTTCTCGCCTGCAGGCGTCCGGAAATATCCATGCCCTTCGAGCGTATAAACAAGCAGCCAGTCATCCCTGCCTGCCGGACGCGCCATGCAATACGTATCATTTTCCAAAAAATGCCCTGTTACGACGCCGTTCTTCGATTCCTTCTCCATGGCTCCCCCCCGCTCAAACTCATTACCTTAAGGGTAACGCGTCAGCCTCCATTCGTCCAGCAAAACAGCAGAATCCAAGCACTAATGAGCACAATCGCGACTTCAACCTTTCCCCTTAACCCCCTACAATTAGAGACAAGAAGCAGCAACCACCAAGGAGAGGGGCAATATAAATGAACCAGTCGCTTAAAGTGCTCACCGAAGAGCAGATGAAGCAGTTCGAGAAGGAAGGTTACGTCATCGTAAAGGGCGTATGGAGCAAGGAAGAAATCGAGGAGATTAAGGCCGAGTTCGATAAAATCAGCCTTACCCCAATTCCCGGCTACTTCGAGCCGGTTCTGGACGGAGAGCAGGAAGATCCGCTTCGCCGCTATCCGCGGGTAATGCATCCTCACCGTTACAACGATCTGAGCAAGCATTACATGCTGCATCCGGCTGTTCTCGACATTATGCACGATCTGTACGGAGAAGAGGCTTTGGCCGCTCAAAGCATGTTCTATTACAAGCCACCGGGCTCGCGCGGTCAAGCGCTGCATCAGGACAACTTCTACCTGAAGGTGGAGCCGGGCAACTGTATTGCGGCATGGGCGGCTATCGACCGCTGCGACGAAGAAAACGGCTGTATGCTGCTTGTTCCGAAGACAAATACGTATGAAATTGTATGCCCGGAAGAATCGGATTCGAACGAATCGTTCACAACCCATTACGTCAAGCCGCCAAAAGAAGAAAAGCCCGTCGCGGCGATTATGGAGCCTGGCGATATCCTGTTCTTTAACGGCAACCTGATTCACGGCTCTTACCGGAACAAAACAAAAGACCGCTTCCGCCGCGCGTTTATTTCCCACTACGCGAACAGCAGCGCGATGTCCATCTCGCATTGGTACAATCCGCTCTATAAGGCGGACGGCACGGAGCTGTCGCTGGAAGCGAATCCGGACGGAGGCCCATGCGGCATCGAGACGCCGGCTTATCACTAAATACCATAAAGGGAGGCACGCGATCATCGTATCGCTGCCTCCCTTTTCCTTATGTCGGGTATTGGTTCATTTCTTCATGCGTAGGCAGCGCTGCGATCGCACCAACCTTCGTGCAGACGACTGCCCCTAAATCCTGACAAAAAGCATATTACCCGCGTAACTTATTGATTGAGGGCCGTCACTTCTTGCAGCCTCCACCTTTGCCTGTCCGAATCAGGTTGACGGTCATTCAGCAACAGCTGCGTTCCGTCCTCTGTTACTCCAAGTACTTTGCCGTTGTTGACATTTGAGATTGTTACGGTTCCGTCTTCATTGTTCGCAATGGTCCATCGTTGATTGTCGTAGCCCAGATACGTATAGAGCTGAAGTTTATTCTGGCCTGTGTCGAGATCAAGCGCCTTGCCTCCCGTTGTGCGGATCGAATAGGAGCCTCGCTCATCCCCGGTAGGCACAAGCACCCAGCTTTGAAAAGCGGTTTCACCCGCTTCACCAATGGTTACGGCCTCGCCGTTCTGCGACTGGGCAGCCGACAGCCGTTTTCCTAATCCGTCATTGATAATCGCCACCGTATCCAGCTTCGCATCGCTTGCATCGCTTACATGGACGTTCTGATAGGACGCGCGCCCTCCGAATACGTTAACCCCGAAATGTCCTTCCGCAAATGTGCCGTCATTCAAGTCGATGATTTTCTGCCCGCCTACGCAAATTTCGATATGCGGTCCGCTGGCAATAATCTTTACCTTGTAGGCGAGGCCCGCTTGCACGAAATATGGTACTCTCGCCAATACCTGGCGTTCCTCAAAGCGTCCGTCCACTTTATAAAATAAACGGAATGCTTTCATGCTCGTATCCAGGTTAAAATAATAACCGCTCTGCCCGTCTTCACTTGCCCGGAACAGGATCGATCCGGCCCCGCCCGTCTCGGCGAGCTTCATATCTGCCTCGTACGTAAAGTTACCGGCAGTCTCTTGGGCCATATAGTTGGCATCGGTGAAATAGCTCCCGCGGATGCCGTCATCGGTCAATACCCAGTCGGACCCCGAAGGATTTGCATGCCAACCGGACAAATTCGTTTTAAACTCGTCGCCGGTTACGCTGATCTTTACGCTAGCGGAAGCTTTGCCGTTCGGTACGGAGGCTGATATGAACGCTTCTCCAATCCCTACCGCTTTAATGGTTGCGCTCGACTTGTCCTGCGATTCCAGCTTCACGACGCCGGGATTGCTGCTTTTCCAAACGATCGGCTGCGCGCCTTTGCCGGGATCGTTCTCGACGGCGGCGTACAGCGTTTGCGTTTGCCCGGCGCTAAGCTCACTCAAAGTGGTATCCATCACGACTTTTGCGGACGAATCGGCATGCTCCCTCCACGTATTGTCCAATGCGTAAACTTTCATCGAGACGACCTTGACTTCTCCGCCTTTGGCATAGAAGCTCATCGCTCTGCTTGCGGGATCCGGCAGTATGACATCCGAGAAGACGACACGGCCGTCGTTCCCGAAAACCTCAACGGATGATTCATCCACGAAAACATTCATTTTCACCCGAGAATGATCCGGTGTCAAATGCGCCTCTTGGTAGGTTGTAAACTGAGGCGAGAAATCCGTCACGCCGGAAGCGGCCCGGTCAACGAACATGCGGCTGTCGCCGGTTTTGTAGCCGACAACCGTTTTTTTGCCGCCTCCCCCTTCGCGAAGGTTGAAGCCGAACTCCGTTACAGTGCTGCCTGCCGGAATTTCCAATTCAGCTTCGATTTCATAAGCCCCGGATACCTGGCCTTTCAGCAAGTTTTGAGAATCCGGGCCGATGACTTTTTTCACAGCTGAAAAAAGATTGTTCCGCAGCGCAGAGAGCTCTTTAATGGGAGCCTGAAATAAACGCAGCCCTTCTTCAGTCGGTTTGAGCGAAAGCTCTCTCGGAATGGTCATCTCCCCGCTCCAACCGGAAGTCGGGAACGCGAACGGATAATCCCAATTCGTCATCCATGCCAGCATCACCCTACGGTCATTAGGCATGTCCGCAAACGTCATGGAAGCATAAAACTCTTTGCCGAAATCCGTCTTGAGTACTTTGCCTGCCGGATTATCGTTCACAAACTTTCCTTCCGCAGTCAGCTCCCCGATAAAGTATTCGGCATCGGATCCGGCCGTTTTCGGGTTTGCGCCTGTGCTGATCATGAGCACCCATTTCATCTCGCCGCTGCCGTCAACGGGAAGCTGGAATAAATCCGGGCATTCCCACACCCCTCCGCGCACGTAATTGCCATAACCGAATAAATCCGTCAGTGTCCAATCGATCAAATTCGTCGATGTAAAGATCCGGACGTGATCGCCGCCGGATACGACCATAACCCAGCGATTGTGATCATTATCCCAAACCACCTTCGGGTCGCGGAAATCCCAGCCTCCCGGATCATCGCCATTTTTGCCCGGGTTTTCGATGACGATCGGCCCATATTGCCACGTACGGCCTTTATCGGCGCTATAGGCAATGCCGATCCGCTGGTTGCCGTTCCAAGCGTCCGGATTGTAGGACGTGTAATAGGCGATCAAGCCTTTTCCCCCGGATTCGCCGAACAAACCGGAAGCGTTGTTCATATCCGCAACCGCCGAGCCGGACCATTTATGGCCAAGATCGTTCCATGGCAGTGCAATCGGCAACTGCTTCCAATGAACAAGATCCGTACTGACCGCATGCGCCCAAGTCCCGCCATCTTGATGGAACAAATGATATTCGCCGTCAAAAAAGACAAGCCCATTCGGATCGCTTGCTGATCCCCGGATCGGCGAATAATGATATTGCGGGCGATATTTTTCCGTGTAGTAGTCCGATGCAGCCGTTACATAAGTATTCTGGAAGCTTGCAGTCCCCTGCCCCACCGCATACCCCACGTAACCGCTTACAAAACTGCTGTCCATGACGTCGATCGCCGCAGGCGTATAGCCGTCTATGAAGACCCGAATCCGTTTGCCTGCCGTATTCACTTCCAGATGGTGAACGGACGCCGGCTGGCTTGGATAGGCTTGAACCGCATCCCGTATAATCGTGCCATCCGATTTTTGCAGCCGTACGCGGACTTGATCCCCCTCTTTCTTCAGCAGTGCCTCATAACCTTGCGACCCGTCAGCGTTTGTCCGGAAAGCAAGCGCGGCTTCTGCGCCCGTATTGCCAAGAGCGATATTTCCTTCATAAACAAAATCCGCTTCCAGTTTTTCATAGATTTTCACCGCTCTGCTCTGGCCGCTCACAATACCTTTATCCCCTTTTAGGTCTGGCTGCCATGTGCCTTGACGTGCGATCGTCTGCCCCAAATTGCCGTTCAGTCTGCTGACTTGGATGTTTTGGAACAAAGCCGATCCGTCCCAAACATGAAGACCAAGATAGCCTGTACGGTACGCGCTGTCATTCACGTCGATAATCGGTTTATATTGGCTTCCCCAGTACACTTTCAGATTGTCGCCTTCGGCCTTCACCTTCAGATGATAGATTTCTCCTTCTTTTAAAGTGACCCGCCGTTCCTGAAACAGCTTGCCGTCGCCCCCGCGGGCATCCTTCAGCCGGAGAAGACCGGCATTGGGTACAATTTGCAGCATATAAGAAGACCAGCCGTCTTCATTCGAACGGAAGACCAGTGATGCGTCGGCCTTCACGTCCTTGATTTGGATATCCGCTTCATAAATGAAATCGTCCGATCTGGTCTCGGACATCACAATCGCGTTGTCACTCGGCTCGGAGGTGATCAGCATGCCCTGCCCGGTTTCCTCCAGCGTTCCTTTTCCTGTGACCCGCCAACCGGACAGGCTCGCGTTTGCTTTCATCTGTACAAGATCTGCTGCAGAACCTGTTTGCGGAGCGGCAACAGAAATTCCAATCGAAGCGGTAAAGATTGCGGCTGACAAAAATAACCTCAATACATTCGTTGCCGGTTTCAAGCTGCATCTCCCTCTTTTCTACGGAATGAATAATCGTCAATCAGGAAAAGTAACCGATCTGCTCCGGGATTTTTCCAGAGCTTTAAGCCCCAGCGCCAGCGAACCGGCCAGCCCTGCATTTTCGCCCAATCCTGGAGGAACGATATAGCTGTCGATTCGATCCAGCACTTCCTCCGACTGAACATACCCTTTCAAATTTTTAATAACTTCGCTGCGAATAAGCCAAAATAGCTGATGCTGATGCATGACGCCCCCGCCCAAAATCACTTTTTTCGGGGACAGCATCAGGATGACATTGCTTACGGCTTGACCGATATAGAACGCTTCGATCTCCCAGGCAGGATGATCGGCAGGGATTTCACTCCCTTTTACACCCCATCTTGCTTCAATCGCGGGACCGGACGCCATGCCTTCCAGGCAATCGCCATGATAGGGACAGATGCCGGCAAAACGGTCTGTCGGGTGGCGCCTTGTCAGCACATGACCGCCTTCGGGATGGACAAGCCCGTGAACAAGCTTCCCTTCCGAATAGACACCAACACCGATACCGGTACCTACTGTAAAATAAACACAACTTTCAAGCCCCTTCGCAGCTCCCCAAGTCGCTTCGCCGTAAGCGGCCGCGTTCACGTCGGTATCCCATCCGAACGGGATGTCAAATGAATTCCCGAGAACCCCTAAAAAAGGATAGTTCGCCCAACCGGGCTTTGGGGTTGTCGTGACGTGACCATAAAAGGGGCTCTGAGGATCGAGATTCAGCGGGCCAAACGACCCGATCCCGATGGCTTCCACTTGCTTGTCTTTGAAATAATCGATAACGTTTCCCATCGTTCGTTCGGGAAGCTCGGTAGGAAAGCTTACGCGTTCTTCGATGACGCCGTGTTCATTTCCTATGCCGCATACAAATTTGGTTCCGCCTGCTTCGATTGCGCCTAAACGCATTTTTCATAACCTCCACCAATTTCGAGACTATCTTTTAAATGTTTTCATTTCCTCTAGAACTGTATCTTCGTAGGCATGTTTATGGCCAAGAAGGATATCCTGAACCGCAACTGGCTGGCCGATCGTCGCCGACTCCATCGCGGCAAATACAACCCCCAGAGCTTCAAGCCCCCGTTCAGCGCTTGAGATCGGCGGCTTGCCATCCACGATCGCCTCCCGCAACTCCGCATAGGAATGGGCGAACGGATTCTCCGCCACATCCGGCGCATAACGTTCGATGATTCCGGCCATCGGCATGATTTGTCCGTTCTCAAGGGACGCATGGCGGCCTGGGCGGAAGCAGCCTTTGCTTCCGTAGATCCAAACTCCGCCGGTGCTCTCTCCGTGTGCGGCCGTACTGCACATCCAGTGTCCGAGCCCTCCGTTATCGAATCGGAAAACCGTTACCGACGTATCTTCGCCGGTCGGATGAATCGTCGTTTCCCCGTTGCTAAGCTGCTTCTCGAAAATTTCCGCATAAGCGAAAACTTCTTTGATCGGACCGTTCACTTCCGTGAAAAAGTGAGTGCGGTGGACGCCGTGATCGTTGATCCACCCCGCACCTGCCCTTCCCTTCATATGCCGCCAAGCCGTTCCGGCAAAAAATTTGCGGCCGAGCGTAACCGTGGCGTAATCCATGATCATGTAGACGGACCCGATGATCCCGTCCCGAATCGCCCGCGCCATCGCAACATTGCCTGCTCCCAATACGCTCGGTTCCGCCAGCGTCAATACCTTGCCGTATCTCGCCGCATCGGCGATCATCTTTCGTCCGAATGAGGGCGATAAGGCGAGCGGCTTTTGCATTTGCACGTGGATGCCTGCCGCGAAGCAGTCCTCCGCCACCGTATGATGAAGATCATGATCGAGCAGAACTGACACAGCATCCAAACCGGCTTCTTCCAGCATCCGGCGGTAATCCGTATATACTTCGGGTCTTCTCCCCATCCGCTTCTCGGCTTCGGCCGCGAACGCTTCGGCCCGTTCCGCCTTCAGATCGCAAACGGCTGTAAGCTCAAACGTCTCCTTGCCTGCACGCTTTAACTCCTCAAGCCCTTCTAAATGCGCCGTGGAAATGACCCCACAGCCGATAAAACCAAGTTTCATTGCGTGTGCCCCTCCTGGTTCTCATACAATAAAATGTTGAAAAAGCGGGCGGTACTCATTTTTGCTTATTCGGCCTTGCCCGCAACATGCGGAATGAGCTCATAAATGCGCAGAGAAGAGAGAACCGAATCGGCTTGCTCCGAGAAGAACGAGATCCCCGTTGCATCCGCATCCGGATATATGAGATCCGTAATGACGGCTTGCCCGTTATTGGCGAATACTTCTACGGATGCCGAGTCAACAAAGACGCGAAGGTCTATGCTGTCGCCAGCGGACACAAGCTTCGCGGTTTGAACACCGCGGAATAGCGGATGGAAGCTATGCTCGCCCGACTTTGTTCGGTCCACATAAACGCAGCCCGATACGGCATCGAAGCCAACAACCGTCCCGTTAGCCGCCCCGGTCCGGACTACGAAACCAGACGAATATTCCGTTGAAAGCTCAGCATGGATTTCATAGCTGACAAGCTGCGGCTTCTGCAGCGCATGCTCTGCTTCAGCAGCTGTCGCTCCTTGCAGCGCAAGAATAGGCTTCCTGATCGATTCCAGCTCTGTGGCCGGCTTCTGTACCAGGGTAACAACGCCTTCTCTTGTTTCCAGCGACATTTCCCTGACAATCGTCATCGCTCCCCTAAAGCCCTCGGTGGGGGTCAGATTTGCATATTGCCAATTGCTCATCCAGCCAATCATTAAACGTCTGCCATCCGACTCAGGAATATCCGACCACGTGACACCGGCATAGTTGTCGCGACCATGGTCAACCCATCTAACTTCCGAGGAAGCTGCATCCGGCGTGAAGGCCATTCCGTCAAAGTCACCAGTGAAATACTGTGTTCTTGATCCTTCCGCGAAAGCCGGGTCCGCACCGATGCTGACGATCATTACCCATTTCAAATTTGAAGCATCGCCGTCGATAGCCAGCGGGAACAGATCCGGGCATTCCCATACGCCGTCATGCGATCCGATACCCTCGCCAAACTCGCTGCCAAACGTCCAGCTTATGAGGTCGGGAGAATGGTAGAGACATACCGTCTGGCCGCAGGCAATAATCATCACCCAGCGATGCGTCTCCTCATGCCAGAACACCTTCGGGTCGCGGAAGTCAACAAACGTCTCATGCGTCAGCACCGGATTTCCGGCATACTTCATCCATGTTCTTCCTTTGTCTTTGCTGTAAGCCAAGCTTTGGCGCTGAATCGGATGGCTGCCCTGAACCTCCAGATGATGAGTGAATATCGCAACCAGGCCCGGGCCATCCGGGAACAGCCCCGTAGTATTGTTCCAGTCGACTACTGCGCTGCCGGAAAAAATCGTGCCATGCTCATCCGGTGCCAGAGCAATGTCCAACTCCTCCCAAGTGACCAGATCCTTGCTGACAGCATGCCCCCAGTGCATAGGTCCCCAAGTGTCTCCATACGGATGATGCTGATAGAATAAGTGATATTCGCCCTCGTAATAGACCATCCCGTTCGGGTCGTTCATCCAGTTCACTTGAGGCGAGATATGGTATGCACCTCTGAATTTTTGTTTGGCCAGTATAGACATCATTGTTCCTCTCCCCTGCTCCCGTTCTCTTTCTTCCCAAAAAGAAAGCCCTGCCCGGCAAGTTCCCTTGCCGGAACACGGCCTTTACCGCTGCTGGTAGCAACTAGCCCTTAGTCGCTCTGTCGTAACCGTCTTGTTTGATCTTGAGCCATTCCTGCAGACCAAGACGGTCCAGCTCTTTCAAATAATCATCCCACTGTTCATTAACCTTCCCATTCTGGTACCATTCGGTACGCATTCTGAGCACGTAAGCGAACAGATCCGTTTCGATCGTTGTAAGACGGTTAAGCTCTTCAATGGAGTTAAATACGCTAGGCATCACATTGTCAGCTTTCATATGCGGAGCCATAATGTTCTTGATAATATCCATCCGGCTCTTCGCATCATCCGGCATTGTCGTATATTTGCCATAGTAGGAATCCAAAATCGCGAGTGGTCCGCCGATACTCGTTTTCTCACGAAGCTCAACCGGTGCCGTACCTTCCAGCGGCAGATGCTTCAGCATCTTGCTTGCTTCATCGTATTCGAAAATATTTTGCTGCTTATCGTCGCCGTAAGTCCCCCAGTTATCCTGTACCGATTGAATCGGATCATAGAGCTGATCGACCCATTTCGCCGTCGTTTCCAGGTTCTTGTTTGCGCTTGTAACGACCATCTTGCCGCGGCCAAGTCCAAGGCCATTCGTTCTGGTTACATTGATTTCCCCGTCAGGCCCCGCAAGCGGAGGCATCACTTCATAGGAATCGTTCGCTCCGGTAATGTTCGCTTTGTCCCATGAGAAGTACAACCCGTATTTCTGATCTTTCCCCTTCGCCAGATAAGTACTCCAGTCTTGTGTATAAGCCTCAATGTCAATCAAGCCTTCTTTGTAAAGCTCATTCACAAAGGAAACGGCTTTCTTGTAACCCTCGTCCGCAGCTGTAAAAATCACCTTGCCGTCATTCGATACAACCGCATGGTCGGGATTCTCGCCCAATCCAAAGGAAGCGAACAAGAAAGCCAGATCCTCGGCGCCAGGCTTATTAATGAAGGACAACGGAATTTCATCCGCTTGGCCATTGCCGTTCGGGTCCTGCGTTTTGAAGGCAATCAGCACTTTTTTCAATTCTTCCGTCGTGGTCGGCATTTTCAGGTTCAGCTTTTTCAGCCACTCCACGTTTATCCAAGGCATGCTGTCCACGGCCTGGATTCTTTCCTTGCCGCTTCCCAGTTCTTCAATCCAAGGGAAGGCATAAATATTGCCGTCCGGAGCGGTAATCATGCTTTTATATTGAGGAGCCTGCTCCAGCACTTTCTTGAAGTTAGGCATATATTGATCAATCAGATCATTAAGCGGAATGATCGAACCGTCCTTGGCAAGCTTCAGAAGTTCATAATCGCTGTAATCCGCATTAAAGATCGCATCCGGCAGGTCGCCGCTTGCCACAGCAAGATTTCTTTTCTCAACAAAAACATCGTTCGTAAAGTTCTTCCAGTTAATATGCACATTGGTTTTCTCTTCGAGCCTCTTGTTAATGAGCTTGTCATTCGGATCAGCCGGAGCGATAGCCGAGCTTTGCGTAATAAAGTTAAGGGTTACTTTACCGCTAGGATCCTGTTTCTTGCTGGCCGCATTGCCTCCGCCTCCGCCGCTGCATGCCGATAGAAGAAGGATTGAAGCAAGAGCTGAAGCCGTAGCCGTCCTGGTTACCAATCTGGATTTGTTCATTGTACTCATTACCGATGACCTCCCAATAATAATGAATGAATGATTTCTATTTCTCGCATGGCCATGCGTATGTGAAGATCCGTCCCTACTTGAGGGAACCGACCATGACACCTTTCTCGAAGTACTTTTGGAAAAACGGATACATAATAATGAGCGGTACACTGGATACGACAATAGCCGCATATTTGATAATCTCAGACAGACGTTTCAGCTCGGCTGCCGCGAGCTGATCATTAATCATGCCCGGCTGAACCTGGTTCTGGATCAGAATCGAACGAAGAACAAGCTGAAGCGGATGCAGATTCGGATTGTCGAGATAAATCATCGCATCGAAATAAGAGTTCCACTGCCCGACGAAAGCGTACAGCGCAAGAACAAACACAATCGGCTTCGACAGGGGCAGGACGACTTGCATGAAAATCCGCATCTCCGAGGCACCATCGACATTGGCTGCTTCCCTCAGTTCAAGAGGCACTCCTTTAAAGAAGGTTCGCGACAAAATGATATTCCATACGTTTACCGCCCCCGGGACAATGACGGCCCATACGGTATTCAGCAAGCCAAGATTTTTCACAAGCAAATAAGTAGGTACCAGCCCTCCGCTGAAAAACATCGTGATGATGAACAGGGTCATGAACAACCCCTTTCCCTTCAGGCGATGATCAGACAGAGAGTATCCGGCACAGACGGAAACAACCACAGTCAGGACAGAGAAAGAAACCGCATAGAGGACGGCATTGCCGAAGCCGCGTATCATCGCCGGATTGGACAAAATCATCTTGTACCCCTCTACGGACCAATCCGACAGCTTGAAGGACAAGCCGCGGCTCAACAGAGCGGACGGATCCATAAAGGAGGCGACCACCACGTAGAGCAGCGGAATAACGACGACGAGCACAGCAATTGCAAGGAAAATTCCGTTTAATAGAAGAAGAAAGCGATCCAGTCTGGAATGTTTGATAGCCATGTGTACATCTCCTTTCTTAGTAGAGGCCGTCGCCCTCGTTCAACCTTTTGACAATGAAATTAACGGTAATGAGCAGCAGGACGTTAATGACCGAATTAAATAATCCAACAGCCGCAGAATAAGCATAGTCACCGGATTGCAACCCGATTTTGTATACATAGGTCGGAATAATCTCCGATGTCGGAAGGTTCATGGCCGTTTGCATCAGATAAGCCTTCTCGAAACCAATCGACATAATGCCGCCTGCTGCCAGAATGAACACAATCGCCATAATAGGCCGAATCGTCGGCAGATCGATATGCCGGATGCGCTGAAGCAGGTTCGCCCCGTCCAGATTGGCCGCATGATGAAGCTCCGGATCAACGTTGGCAAGCGCCGCTACATAGATAATGGAAGCCCAGCCTGCTCCGGTCCAAATATCCGACAAAATGTAGATGCCACGGAAATATTCGGGACGGGACATGAACATCACGGGTTCACCTGTCACCAAGGTAATCAAATGGTTAATCGGGCCTGTCGGCGACAGGAAGATAAACAGCATTCCTACCACGACAACGACCGAAATGAAGTTGGGAGCGTACAGGAATAATTGAATATTTTTCTTAACGCCGGTATGCCTGATCTGATTCAGCATAAGCGCGAGAAGAATCGGTATCGGAAAGCCGAGAATAAGGCCGAAAAAGCTTAATTTAAGCGTATTCATAAAAATAACGTCGAAATTCGGCGACGACAGAAACTTCTCGAAGTTATACAGTCCTACCCAGTCGCTTCCTAGTATGCCTTTGATCGGACTAAAGTCCTTGAAGGCAATAACGGCACCATACATCGGACCATACTTGAATATTAGTGTCAGAATAAGCGCCGGAGCGAGCAGGATGTAAAGAAAGTAATGTTTCCTCCAATAATCAAGCAATGCGTTACCTGGCTTTGCTACCGTTTGGGCCTGTTTGGCTTCCATTGTGTTAGACTTACCTCCGTCCATTTACAAAAGTGTTCTATGTTTGTGCAGTAAGGGCTTTCATTGTCATCCATATATTTCGCTTGCTGCATTTACAATTTATCAAACAGCCATTCAAACGTCAATACATTTTGTAAAAAATAATTTGCGCATTTGGAAACTAAAGATTATTCATAATCAAAGTGATATTTCCTTTTATCTTGGAAAAACGATGGTTTTTATTGGAATTTGACATTGAAATTTAACAAAAACCTGATCATTGTAAGCTCAACAGCATCGTTCCGTTGGTCATTCCACTCGAAAATATTTACTTATGACCATATAATAATGATTCATTTGTAAATAATATTGTGCATTTGTAAAATTGATATTGCTATTTGTCGCAATCTAATATACATTTGAGTTACCTATATGGATGAATCAGGTTTACAAAATCACAATAATAAGAGAACAAAGATCGCAAGAGGTGAGCTTACCTGCATGAATAAAGAAAAAGTAACCATTCAAGACATCGCTGACGCGCTCGGCATATCCAGGAATACCGCCTCCAAGGCGTTAAATGGGCGAAGCGAGATTCCCGAGGAAACTCGCAATAAAGTAATCAAAAAAGCAATTGAGTTAAAATACAAGCAATTTTCTTATCTGGAAAGCGATCAGCTGTTATCCAAAAATTCAGGGAATATCGCTTTATTGACGGCAAACCTTCCGAATACCTCCCATTTTGGATCGACTTTGATTAGCGGCTTGGAGAAGCGGATCAGCGCCGAAGGCTATAACCTGTCCTTTCACATTATTAGAGAAGTGGATCAGGCTTCGTTATCGCTTCCTAACAATTTCGATGTGTCGAATGTGGACGGCATCATATGTATTGAAATGTTTAACCCCGCTTATAGCGAAATGATTACAAGCCTTGGCGTGCCTACTATATTTATAGACTGCGCTTCCACGGTAAGTTATCCCGAATTCAAAGCCGATATTCTTTTGATGGAGAATCAGCATAGCATCTATCAGCTTACAAGGAGGTTAATAGCGAGCGGATATAATAGCTTCGGGTTTATCGGGGATTATAACCACTGTCTCAGTTTTTATGAACGCTGGCTGGGATTCAACCGGGCTCTCAGCGAAGCCGGAATACCGCTTGATCTTGGCCAATGTATAGTAGACGACGACCGACTCTTCTTTTCCAGTCCAACCTGGCTGGAGGAGCGTCTCAACGAGATGCAGAAGCTGCCTTCCGCCTTCATCTGCGCCAATGATTTTATTGCCGTCAGCTTCATGAAAGCGCTTAAGAACAAGAACGTCTCCGTTCCCCATGATGTCGCAATTTGCGGCTTCGATAACGGACCAGAGTCCATGATCGTCGAACCCCATCTTACGACCGTCCATATTTACAGCAACGAAATGGGCGTGAAAGCTGCGGAAATGCTGCTGTCACGAATTAGCGATCCGGAACAGCCCTATCAGGTTTCGCATATATTTACGAAACCGCTTGTCAGGGAATCTACTGCGGGGATTGGTTAATGCGAAGGAAACAGTCCAATCTAATTACTGTACACAAAGAAGCCCCCATCCTCGGATAGGGGCTTTCGTTATTTAATAACAAGCTATACGGGCAGTCCCTTCACTTGCTCCTCCCACACCCAGCTTGGCACTTCCCGTCGCAGTACGGGGGCGATATCCGAAGCGAACCGCTCCATCTGCTCCCGCTGTTCGGCTTCGGATAGGCCGTCCACGCTAAGCGACAGGACTTGGTGCCCGAAGGCTTCTTGGTAGTTTAATATTTTCTCGATTATCTGCTCCGGGCTTCCGATCAGGCTTGGGCCTCTAGCGATAATATCCTCAAGAGAGGTGAACGGGGATTGGTTATGCTGAGCGGCGGCCGTTGCCTGGAACGCCTCATAGTAAGGCCGATACCGCTTGATGGCCTCCTCTGTCGTATTGGCGATATACAAACTGCCAGCACCGGCGCCTACAACGGCTTTACGCGGATCATGCCCGTAATACGCCAGTCTCTCGCGGTAATGATCGATGAGATCCTTATATTTTGCCTGCGGGTGAAAGCTGTTCGAGGAGAAGATCGGCTCGCCGTAACGGGCGGCAAGCTCGGTGGAACGGGTGCT
The DNA here is from genome assembly GCF_037147795.1 of Paenibacillus sp. MMO-177. Classification (NCBI taxonomy): domain Bacteria; kingdom Bacillati; phylum Bacillota; class Bacilli; order Caryophanales; family Paenibacillaceae; genus Paenibacillus; species Paenibacillus sp. MMO-177. The sequence goes on from NZ_JBBCUR010000001.1 coordinate 888,703, forward strand.
GGACGCGCTCCCGTGCCAGATTGGAATCGGCTTCTGCAGCGGTCTTGGCTGCGTCGTCACCTCATGAAGCGGCGGACGGTATTGGCCTTGCCAGGTTACGTCCTCCTCCCTCCACAGACGACGCAGCAGCTCATACCGCTCCTCCATCGAGTCCCATTGCTCCTCTTCCGTTATACCGAAGAGCGGATAATGCCGCGGATCATTGCCTTTGCCGATAATCATCTCCAGTCTTCCGCCTGACAGATGATCAAGCGTTGCGTAATCCTCGGCGACCCGCACCGGATCGAGCACGCTGAGCACCGTTACAGTCGTTAGCAGGCGGATGCGCGAGGTTCTTGCCGCAATAGCCGTCAGCAGCAGCGGAGGGGAAGAAGAGAGAAACGGGGCTCCATGCCGTTCTCCAATGCCGTATCCTTCAAAACCAAGCTTTTCGGCAAGCACAGCCTGCTTGATTATATTTTCGATTTTTTCGCTTGTTGTAAAATGCTCCCCCGTCACCGGGTTCTTCAAATTCATGACCAGGCTGAACCATATAAATTTCATAGGCTTTCACTCTCCTTTGGCGTCGTAAGCGGCGGTGCCGGCATCCGTCTGCCCAGCAGCAATGCAATCGGAATTGCGCAAGCAACAATAATGCTGGATACGAGAAACACATCGTGGATGCTATGCATGTAAGCAAGGCTGTATGCCTTCGTCCCTTCTGCCCCTCCGCCGGAATCAGCCAGATGGACCGACAGCCGGGAATAAAATAAAGACGTGCAGAGGCCTAGCGCCATTGCGCTAAATACTTGCCGAAGCCAATTAAGCAATGCCGACGCATGCCCAACCCACTCGTCGGGAACGGACGACATGCTTGCGTTGGTTGTTGGCGTTGAGGCAAGACCGGTTCCGATATTGCGGATAGCCAGCCATACGATAATCGCGGCAAGACTGGTCTCCGGAGGCATCTGACTAAAATAATAAGTGCTTACAACCAGAATTGCGCAGCCGATCATAATCAGCTTGGCCGGTCCCGCTCTGCGGTACCATTTGCCGGCGGCAAACGTGGCAGCCGTTAAGCATGCCGCGGCGGGAAGGAACAAAAGGCCAACCCTGAACGGCGATAAACCTTTCATCTCTACCAATAATAAAGGCATGAAATAGACCACCGCATACAGTCCAAACGACAGGATAAGGGAAGCCATCAGACTCAGCGAAAATCTGGGGTTGAGCAGCAGCCGAAGCTGCAACAGAGGATGCTCGCTGCGGCGGGCTTGCCATATAAATAGGCTAAAGCTGCCGACGCCAACAAGCAGCATCGTCCAAGTCAGCAGACTGTTCCATCCCCATACGGTCATGTTGCCGAATAACAGCAGCAGCGCGAGACTTCCGCCCGTTGCAAGCAGCAGCCCCGGCCAATCCAGTCTGGCGAGACCGTTTGCCGAATCCTTCGGAATAACAATCGCCCCTACAATCCATGCGACGAATCCTACCGGTACGGTCACCAGGAAAATAAGATGCCAATCGAAGCTTTGCAGCCAGCCGCTGAGCGACGGGCCAATGGCGGTGCCTAACACCGTGGAGAAGGACCATACGCTTAGGGAAAAGGATTGCTTTTCCGGCCTAATCGTCCGGTAAATCAAGGCAAGCGACACCGGCTGAATAAGCCCGCAAAACAGCCCCTGTACAATGCGAAACGCAATAAGCGCCCCGACATTCCAGGACAAGGCACATAGAAACGAGCTGACCGTAATTCCCCCGATTGCAAACAGGAACAGCCGCTTGCAGCCAAACCGCTCCATCGCATAACCGGTAATAGGAACAACAATGCCGCTCGCCAAGGTAAAGCCAGTCATCATCCACTGAACCGTCTGCAGCTCCGTACCGAATATCCGGATAAAACCGGGCAGCGACACGTTAAGCGAGACGACATGATACATCCCGACAAAGGATCCGATAAAAATAGCCGTCAGCACCGGCCAGAATGCCGGGTAGGATGCTGCCGCCGGCTCCTTCTGCTCCGTCTGCTTCATAGTAAGGTATAGTGACAAGCCGCATAACGATCCTCGCCTAACGGGCGAAGCTCCGGCTGCTCCTTCCTGCATCTTTCCGTCGCGAACGGACAACGCGGGTGGAATCGGCAGCCGCTTGGCGGATTTGCCGGCGAAGGGATTTCGCCCTGGATCGATGCAGTGCCGCGCTGACCCGGGACGGGCTGCGGAATCGATTCGATAAGCAGCTTCGTATAAGGGTGAGCAGGCTGGCGGAACAGCTCATCGCTTGGCGCGATCTCCACGAGCTTGCCCAGATACATAACGCCAATCCTGTCCGAAATATGCCTTACGATCTGCAAGCCGTGGGCGATAAACAAATAAGTCAGACCCAGCTTCTGCTGAAGCTCCTGCAGCAAATTAACGATCTGCGCCTGAACGGACACGTCCAGAGCGGATACGGCTTCATCGGCAAGAATAAAGGTTGGGTTCAAGGCAATTGCCCGGGCAATGCCAATCCGCTGCCGCTGGCCGCCCGAGAACTCATGCGGATATTTGCTGGCGCTCGTCGGATCAAGTCCCACCAGCCCGAGCAGCTCTTCCACGCGATGCCGACGCTCGTCAGCCGTCCATGTGCCATGTACTTTAAGCGGTTCGGCAATACTGTCTCCGATTGTCCATCTAGGGTTCAAGGAACCGTAAGGGTCCTGAAAAATAACCTGCATATCCTTCCGTAACGGACGAAGCTGCGCGCTATTTAATCCGGTCAGCTCCTTGCCCTGAAACAGCACCTTGCCTGAAGTCGCCTGCTCCATCTGCAAAAGAACCCGGCCCAGCGTAGATTTGCCGCTTCCCGATTCGCCAACCAGACCAAATGTCTCCTTCCGCCGGATGGAGAACGAGACATCGTCGACCGCCCGGATGAAGGTGCGGGGAGCGGTAAAGCTCTTGCGCTTCACCGGATAATACTTGCGCAGATGCTCCGCAGAGAACAAGATTTCGCTGTCTGTGCCGGAAGAGGCAGCCTCCAACCGCTCTTCATGCGCAGCAGGATCTTCTACCCGCAATGCGGCCGATTTGCTTCTAACTGCAGGCTCTGCGGCAACCCGCTCCGCATGCCAGCATGCTACCCCGCCTCCGCTCTGTTCAACAAGCGGCGGAGCTTCCACCCGGCAGCGCTCCGTAGCATATTCGCAGCGGGGATGGAACAAACAACCTTCAGGCAGCGCGGAAAGAGACGGAATAGATCCCTGAATGGCATAGAGCCGTTCGCCGCGTACGCTGTCCAGAGGCGGGATCGATTGAAGAAGTCCTCTCGTATACGGATGACGGGGTCTTGCGAACAGTTCCTCCGCTGTCCCCTGTTCAACGATCCGTCCGGCGTACATAACGACAATCCGGTCCGCCATCTCCGCGGCAATGCCAAGATCATGGGTAATGAGCAGAATCGACATTCCCAGCTCCTGCTGCAATTCCTGCAGCAGCTGCAATATTTGAGCTTGAATCGTAACGTCCAGAGCCGTAGTTGGTTCATCGGCGATGAGCAGATCCGGGCTGCAGGAGAGCGCCATCGCAATCATCGCCCGTTGAAGCATGCCGCCGGACAACTCGCCGGGATACTGCTTCATTCGAATCTCCGCCTCGGGGATGCCAACGCGGCTTAACAACTGAATGCCCCGGTCCCAGGCGGCGCGCCGACTCATACGCTCGTGCTGGATGATCGTCTCGACAATCTGCTGACCGATAGTGAAGACCGGATCAAACGCGGCCATCGGCTCCTGGAAGACCATCGCTACCCGCTTCCCGCGTAATTGCCGGAGTTCCGCTTCGGGCAGCGCAGCAATATCCCGGCCCGCAAGCAGGATGCTCCCCCGCGTGATGGAACCCTTCTCGTAATCAATGAGCCGCATAATCGCTTTGGAAGTGACCGTTTTGCCGCTGCCGGACTCCCCGACCAGGCAGACGGTTTCCCCGGGCTGTATTGAGAAGGATATATTCGTAATCGCTTCTAGCAGGCCGTTTTTGGTTCGAAAACCAACGGACAGCTCCTGAATATTAAGCAACGCCTCCAATAGAACTCCCCCCTTCCTACCTTGCGCCTTTCTTCGGATCAAGCTCATCTCTCAGCCGGTCGCCGATCATATTGACAGCCAGCACAAACATGGTGATCGCAAGCCCCGGGAAGGTACAAATCCACCAAGCAACCGTTAAATAACCGCGGCCCTGCGACAGCAGCGTTCCCCAGTCCGGCACTTCCTTAAGCACGCCAAGGCCTAGAAAGCTAAGCCCCGACCCGGTCAGAATCGATGTCCCGATGCCAATCGTCGCCATGACGAGCAGCGGGGACAACGAATTGGGCAATACATGCTTCCAGAAGATATGGAAAGGCGATGCGCCGGCCGCCTGCGAAGCCTTAATAAACGTCCGGCCTTTAATGCTCATAATCTGCGACCGCATAATGCGCGCATAACCCGGTATGGACGCTATGGCTACAGCCAGCACGATATTAAACAGGCTTTTGCCAAGCGCGCCCGCAATCGCAAGCGCGAGCAGGATGCCCGGTATGGTCATCAGAATATCGTTGCAGCGCATCAGCACCGCATCGATCCAGCCCCCCGCATAACCGGACAAAGCGCCGATCGCCCCGCCTGCCAATCCCCCGACAAGAACCGAAGCGAAGCCGATAAAAAGCGAATCCCGGCTGCCGTATACAACCACGCTGAATATATCCCGGCCGAAATAATCCGTCCCGAACAGATGCGCCGCGCTTGGCGGCTGCATAAGGCTGTCCGTTAACATCTCGGTGGGCGAATATGGGGCAATCCAGGACGGGACAACCGCGCATGCCGCAATAAACAAGATAACGAGGGCTGCCGCAAACAGGAACAGATTGCTTGCCGCCAAACGTTTGAAACGGATAGCTTTTAGTCGCCCTCCGCTTCTTTTGTACGGGAGTGTACGGGCCGTAGCCGCTTCACGCATACGTACTTGGCTCCTTTCTTCATAACCTTATGCCGAGCGCCTTACTCTCGGATCAATTAGCGAATAGGACAAGTCAACAATCAGGTTCACCAGGACGTAGATCAGCGCGGTAAAAAAGATAACGCCCTGCACGACCGGCAAATCCTTCGCCATCAAAGCATCCCCGATAATCCGTCCGATGCCTTGCCGGGAAAACACCGTTTCAATCACAACGGTTCCCGCCAGCATCTCCCCGATCAGCATGCCGATCATCGTGACCGCGGGAATAAGCGCATTCCGGAGCGCATGCTTATACATAACGGCACGCTCGGACAACCCTTTGGAGCGCAGCGTCAGCATAAAATGCTCGTCGATAATGTCCAGCATGCTGCTTCGGACCATTCTTACGATAAACCCGGCTCCAACAATGCCTAGCGTAAGAGCCGGAAGCACAAGCGTGCGCCATCCGTCCGAGCCCATGGCCGGGAACCAGCCAAGCTGCAGGCTAAACAGCACGATAAGCAGAATGCCCGACCAGAAGGTCGGCATCGAAATGCCGAACAATCCGACGAGACGGGCAAGGTAATCAATGGGGCCGTTGCGGTGAACGGCGGACAGTACGCCAAGAACAAGGCCAATGGTAACCGAGACAAGTGCGCTTGCCGCCGTCAAAGCCAGGGTTGCGGGGAAATGCTCCAGTATTTTATCCAGCACCGGCTCCGAATTTATCAAGGAATTTCCGAAGTCTCCCTGCACCATATCGGTTATGTAGCGGATGAACTGGATATAGAAGGGCTGATCCACGCCCAACTGATGTTTCAGGTTCGCTATCTGCTCGGCCGTGGCAACCGACGGATCGATCATCGAATCCGTCGGGTCGCCGGGCAAGACATACAGGATCGCGAACACCAGCACCAAGGTGCCCGCGATCACCAGCAGGGAAGAGAGAATACGATTGGCAATGTACATAGCGAGCCGCCTCCCTATCGTTTGAGCGAGACCCCGTTGAACAGCGGATAGCCCAGCGAATCAAATACAAGTCCTTGCACGGATTTATCCGCGGCTACCGTATACGGGAATACGTAAATAGGCAGGATAACCGCTTGGTCGATAATGTAATGCTGAATTTGCTTGTAAATATCCGCGCGCTTCGTATCGTCCTTTTCTACCCGGCCTTGCTCAAGCAGCTTATCGATCTCCGGATTGGATAAACGCGTGAGCGACTTCGGAGCGTTTGGAGCGGTAGAGTGATAGAACGAATACAGCGCGTTTGGATCCGAGTTTACCTGGCTGTTGCCATAAAGATCATAATTGCCGTTGGTAAAAACGACCGTCCGCACATCCTTCGTAATCTCCACTTCAACCGCAATGCCAAGCGCCTTCAGCTGCTGCTGAATGATGACCGCGATATCGTTGCGCTTCTCGCGGTTTGGCGTTCCGTCCACGTAATGCAAGGTCAGCTTCTTGCCGGCTTTTTCGCGAATGCCATCCGAGCCTTTAACCCAGCCCAGCTCATCCAGCAGTGCGCCCGCCTTCTCGAGATCCGGCTTCACTCCGTTCTCGAGCGAAGGATCGTAACCGAAGGTTCCCGGCGTAAGCGGCGACCAAGCGCGGTCATACGTCCCCAGATACAACGTCTTCACAATGCTGTCGACGTCAACGGCGAGCTGGACCGCCCGTCTTGCTTTGGCATCGTTCCAAGGCTCATGCTCCTGATTGAAGAACAGCGTATAAGGCAGGCCAACCGTATTGGCTCCAAGCAGCTGAAGCTTAGAATCGCCTTTTATGGCTACGATATTTTGCGGAGGAACCGTCTCTGCCGCCAGCACCTGACCGCTCTGCACGCTGCCGATCCGGGTTGCTTCCTCCGGCACGATCTTGAAGGTAATGCCGTCCAGATACGGCGCGCCCGCATTCGTTACAAGCTCAGGCGCCCACTTATAGTCGGGATTCTTTGCCACTTGAATTTCGGCATTCTGCTCCCATTTCACGAACTTGAACGGCCCCGTGCCAACCGGATTCAGACCAAATTGGTCGCCGTATTTCTTGGCCGCCGTAGGCGATACGATCCCAAGCAGCGCCTGGCTCAGGTTCCCGAGGAACGCGCGCGACGGGGTAGCAAGGTTCAGCTTCACCGTATACTCGTCAATGACTTCCGAGGATTGGTACGGAGCGAGCAGCGCAGCCGCATTGGCGGCTTTCGTAGCCGGATCGAGAATACGGTCGAAGTTATATTTAACCGCTTCGGCATTAAACGGCGTGCCGTCCTGGAACTTCACGTCTTGCCGCAGCTTGAAGGTATAGCTGAGTCCGTCATCCGAAATCTCCCACGAGGTAGCAAGCCACGGCTTGATGGAATTGTCCGGAAGCTGTACGACCAGCGAGTCGTAAATGGTACGGATGACTCGCACGGCAACGGCCAGGCCGCTGCGATGCGGATCAAGCGTATCCGGCGAAGTAGCGAGAGCGTATGTCAGCTCTCCGCCTTGCTTCGCTTCCGCGGAAGCTGCGGGAGTATCCGTCGGCTGCTGAGCCTGCTGGCCGTTATTGCCGCTCCCTTTATTTGAAGCGCACGCCGACAGGACCAGCGCCAGAACTAACAATAACGCAGCCGAGCTTTGGAGTGACTTCCGTTTCGATTTGAATGTATTCATTGGCTCTCTCTCCTATTCCCTTAGTTAACGGTCACTCCAGCCTGTTTGCGGGCTGCCGCATAACGGTTCTCCGGAACCGGAATCCCCAGGTTGCCGCGAAGCGTATCGGCATCGTACTCGGTGCGGTACAAACCGCGCTCCTGCAGAATCGGAACAACCAGCTCGACAAAGTCATCCAGGCCGCGCGGCGTAGCCGACGCAATAATAAAGCCGTCTGCCGCTTCCTCCTCGAACCACTCCTGTACTTTATCCGCTACAAATTCCGGCGTGCCGATAAAAGAGTTCCGTGGCGTTGCCGCCTGCAAAGCAACCTCGCGAAGCGTAAGCCCTTGTTCCTTCGCGCGGCGCTTGATCCGGTCGGTTGTGCTGCGGAAGCTGTTGGAGCCAAAGTCGCCAAGGTCCGGGAACGGTGCGTCCAGCTCGTATTGCGAGAAGTCGTGATGCTCGAAAAATCTGCCCAGATGATCAAGCGCCTTCTCGATCGTAACGAGACTAGCAATCTGCTGATACTTCTCTTCCGCTTCTTCCTGCGTACGTCCGATAATCGGACCAATGCCCGGGAAAATAAGCGTATGCTCCGGATTGCGGCCATTTTCGGCCACTCGGCGCTTCACATCGCGATAGAACTCCTTCGCTTCTTCGAGCGACTCCGGACCGGTAAATACGGCATCGGCCGTCTTCGCGGCAAGATTGCGTCCGCTCTCGGAGGAGCCTGCTTGAAATACAACGGGCTGGCCCTGCTTCGAGCGCGCGATATTCAGCGGACCTTGAACGGAGAAGAATTCCCCAGTATGATTCAGGCGGTGCAGCTTCTCCGGATCAAAGAACACGCCGGTCTCTTTGTCGCGGACAAAAGCATCGTCTTCCCACGAATCCCACAGCCCCTTCGCAACCTCCAGGTACTCTTCGGCGATCCGGTAACGCTCGCTATGCTCGGGATGCGGCTTGCCGCCAAAGTTAAGCGCGCTGCCTTCAAGCGGGGAGGTGACGACGTTCCAGCCTGCGCGGCCGCCGCTGATATGATCGATCGACGAGAACTGGCGGGCAACGGTAAACGGCTCGCTATAGGAGGTCGACAGCGTCCCTACAAGGCCGATGTTGGAGGTAACCGCTCCAAGCGCGGACAGAATCGTAATCGGCTCGAACCGGTTCAAGAAGTGGGGAATCGATTTTTCCGTAATGTACAGACCGTCGGCGATAAAGAGAAAATCGAATTTGCCTTCTTCCGCTTTAAGCGCCTGCTGCTTATAAAAACCGATATTCACGCTTGCATCCGCCGGAATATCGGGATGTCTCCATCCTGAGCTGCTTCCGCCAACGCCATGAATAATTGCTCCCAATTTCAATGCTCTCTTCTTCGACATATACACTCCACCCTTATCTAAATTTTTGTTTGACTCAATAAAATTCCGCTATAGTAACATATCCCATCTGTTTAATAGGAATTTATCTTGGCAATACTCTAACACCCGGCTTTCGGCTGCACAATAGCATATAAATCTCTTCTATCGACCGTTAGGTATCATCTATGGGTCAACAATTTCGAAGACAAAAAAAACACCAACTGCCGCAGCAATCGGTGTTCCTTACCCCTATGAAGATGATCCCGCAGTGAGCTGTACGAGCAGTCTAGTACCATGAACAAGCACCGACTCATCCAGATCAAACCTGGGCCGGTGCAGCCCTTCACGAATGCCAAGCGCTTCATTCCGGCAGCCCAGCACAATAAAAGCGCCCGGCACCCGGTCCAAGTACCAGCCGAAATCTTCTCCGGCCAGGCTTGGCTCAAGCTGCTGCCGCACATTCTCACCGCCAAGCACAGCTGTGCCTGCACGGATAACCTCAAGTACCGCTTCGCTGTCATTCACAACCGCAATCCCTTCGCGAAGAGCAATATGATAGAAGCCGCCGTAGGCAAGCGATGCCGCTTGCGCATGGCGTTCCAGTCCGGCCGTAATAGCCGCAACGGTCTGCTTGCTGAACGCACGGAAAGTCCCGGTTATGGTGCTCTGCTCGGCAATCGCGTTAATGACCGTACCGGCGCGCACGGTTCCGAAAGCAAGCACGGCCTGCTCTCGCGGATCAATGCTGTTTGCCATCATGCCGTTTACTCCGGCAATATAAGCACCCGTCATCTGGATCGCATCCGCCGCCAGATGGGGCGAGCTGTGATGGCCGTTTGTCCCTTGAAACGTCACGTGAAAATGGGAAGAGGCCGCCATCGCGTATTGCGAATGGATGCCAATCGTGCCTGCATCAAGCTCCGGCCATACATGCAGGGCATAACAGCGGTCAACGCCTTCGAGTATGCCCGCCTCGATCATATCTCTACCGCCGGAGAGCAGGCGCCCGTCCAACGGACTAGGCAGCGCTCCCTCTTCGGCAGGCTGGAAGACAAAGCGGATTTCCCCGGCAAAGCTCTCCCGGTAAGCCGCAAGCGTCTTTGCCGCGCCAAGCAGCATAGCCGTATGCGCATCATGACCGCAGGCATGCATCACTCCGTCAACCGAGGATTTATAATCGGCATCGTTTAATTCCGTAATGGGAAGAGCATCCATATCGGCACGCAGAAGAAGGGTCCGGCCGCCCTCAAGCCCGCCGCGCAGCACGCCTACGATGCCTTTGCCAAAATGGGGGCCGACGCCCGTTTGGACGTCGATCCCCCATTCTTCGAGCAGCCCCGCAACCAATGCCGCCGTACGATTCGTATCGTACAGCAGCTCCGGATGACGGTGCAGGTCGCGGCGAATCGCGATTAGCTCGTCATGCAACGAGCCCGCATACGCCAGCATCTCCTCTATGGCTGCTTTATTGATGTTCAGGCTCAAACGTGCTCGGCTGCTTTCGTATATCGGTTAGCCGGGATCGGCAGGCCCAGATTGCCGCGCAGCGTATCGCCTTCGTACTCGGTGCGGAACAAGCCGCGCGCCTGCAAAATCGGAACCACATGCTCGATGAAATCTTCAAGGCCATGCGGTACCGAAGAGCCAACCATAAAGCCGTCTGCAGCGCCGGCTTCGAACCAATCCTGTACTCGGTCGGCAACCTGCTCCGGCGTGCCGATGAAGATAGGACGAGGAGTCGCAACCTGCAGAGCCACTTGGCGGAGCGTCAGGCCTTTCTCCTTCGCGTTGGCTTTGATTTTGTCCGTACCGCTTTGGAAGCTGTTGCGGCCGAGATCGCCCAGTTCAGGGAACGGCGCGTCCAAATCGTATTGGGAGAAGTCATGATGCTCGAAGAAACGTCCCATGTAGATGAGCGCATTTTCCGCCGAAACAAGGTCCACAACCTCCTGGTATTTGCGCTCCGCTTCTTCCTCCGTGCTGCCGATAATCGGCCCGATGCCCGGGAAGACGAGAACGTTATCCGGGTTGCGGCCAAATGCAGCCGCGCGGCGCTTCACGTCCTGATAGAACGAAACCGCGTCTTCAACCGAATCATGGCCGGTGAAGATCGCATCCGCATGCTTAGCGGCATAGTCCTTGCCCACATCAGACGCTCCCGCCTGGAAAATAACCGGCTGCCCCTGCTTCGAACGGGCAATGTTCAGAGGACCTTTAACGGAGAAGAACTCGCCTTCGTGATTAAGCGTATGCAGCTTGGCAGGGTCGAAGAAGACGCCGGACTCTTTGTCGCGGACAAACGCATCGTCTTCCCACGAATCCCACAAGCCGCGCGTGACCTCCAGGTATTCCGTCGCGATCCGGTAACGCTTGTCGTGGTCCGGATGCTCCTTCTTGCCGTAGTTCAGCGCGGAGCCTTCAAGCGGGGAAGTGACGATATTCCAGCCTGCGCGGCCGCCGCTGATCACGTCAAGCGAACCGAACTGGCGTGCAACCGTAAACGGCTCGCTGTACGAAGTCGAGAGCGTGCCGACAAGACCGATATGCTTGCTGACGGCCGCCAGCGCGCTTAAGATCGTAATCGGCTCGAAGCGGTTCAGGAAATGCGGGATCGATTTTTCGTTAATATAAAGACCGTCAGCGATAAACGCCAGATCGAATTTGCCGGCTTCGGCTTTCTCGACCCACGATTTGTACAGCTCGAAATTGACGCTTGCATCGGACGGCATCTCCGGATGTCTCCACAGCGAAGTGCTGCTGCCGACGCCATGAAGCATCGCGCCCAGCTTTAATTGTTTGCGTGCTGTCATTGCGCATTTCCCCCTTTTGCTGTCGATATCGTAACGGACGGTCCTTGAGCGATGTAAGCGGCTTTGATCCGGTCAATCTGACCCAGATGATGCTGCACATGCTTCGTAAAACCTTGAATAATGTCGCGGACGCGGACCGTTTCCCCTTTGAAGTTGATGCCGGTCTTATCCAGATCCTGCTCGCTCAGACGGCCAAACAGCAGACCGTTATACTGCAGCAGCGCCCAAAATGCATTCAAAATATCGGATGCGTTGCCGTCGTTTGAATGCTGGCCAGATACCCACAGGTCCTGGTTAAAAGCGGGAAGCTGCGCCTTCGTATCCGCTAGAATGTCGCGGATGCGGAAGGATACTACGATATTATGATCGGCCAAATGGGACAGCACCTCGGTAATGCTCCATTTCGCTTCGTTTTCTTTCCATTTCAGCTGCGCTTCTTCTACCCCTGCGATCGCCTGAGTCAATTGAAGATGCGTGTCCAAATAAGCTTGAATATCGATGGCACTCATTGGAAGTCCTCCTTCGGTTCTTGCGGTTCAGCCGCAAAGTGTGATAATGCGCGAATGGCCGTGCCGGCCAAGAAATCAGCAGCGACCGGCAAAGCGCGTTCGTCGAGATCAAACGCCGGATGATGCCATTCTTTTGGCCCGTCCGTCCCTATAAAGACGAATAGTCCCGGAACCTGCTGCTGGTAAGCCGCAAAGTCTTCCCCGGCAAGAGAAGGTACCGGACTAACGGGAAGCAGCTCCAATCGCTCGGCTTCCTGCCATGCCAGCTCCGCTAGCCCTTCATCGTTGTGAACAGGCGGCGGACCTTCAATCCAGCGAACTGCGGCGGTTGTATCGAAGGCTGCTGCAACGCCCGCTACCACCTGGTCGAAGCGCTCGCGGACCCGGCGTCGGATATCCGGATCAAAGGTACGGATCGTACCGTCCAGCACGGCCTTCTCCGGAATCACATTCCATGCCGTACCGCTGTTCAGCTTCGTCACGCTGATCACCGCGCTGTCGAGCGCTCCGACATTACGGCTGACAATAGACTGCAGCGCGGTAACGATATGTGCAGCCGTCAGAACCGGATCGTTGCCGGCTTCCGGTACGGCGGCATGCGAGCCGCGTCCCGCAACCTCAACAACAAAGCCGTCGGCGGCAGCCATAAGCGGGCCGCCTTTAATGCCGATGGTGCCAACCGGCAGATCCGGCTTGTTATGCAGGCCGAATATCGCCTGCACGCCTTCCAGTGCACCGCTGGCGATAACCTGCCAAGCGCCTTTCGCCTTCTCCTCGGCCGGCTGGAAGATCAGCCGGACCGTGCCTTTCAGCTCCTGCTCGCGTTCCTTCAACAAATAAGCGGCTCCAATGAGGGCAGCCGTATGAAAATCATGGCCGCAGGCATGCATTTTGCCAGGAACAGCCGAAGCAAACGGCAGTCCCGTTTCCTCCTGAATCGGAAGGGCATCGATATCGGCACGAAGCGCAATAATCGGCGTACCCGTCCCGATCTCGGCGATAACGCCGGTCTTGAGCGGATAATCCGCGATACGGATGCCGCCCGCTTCAAGCCAGCTCTTGATTCGGATTGTCGTTTCGAATTCCTCGTGGGACAGCTCCGGATTCCGGTGCAGCTCCCTGCGGATATCCGTCAACCGGCCTGCCAACGCAGCAGCGCTGCGGGTTGTTGTATCGTTACTCATTCGTCCACCTCACCTTCCCCAGCTTAAGCCGTTACTTCGGCAAATGCCTCGCTAAGCAGCTCATACGAGCGGATCCGTTTCTCGAACGGTGAAATATTCGTTGTGATAATAAACTCGTCTACGCCGGTCGCTTCCTGCAGGGCGAGCAGCTTGCCGCGTACGGTTTCCTTGGAGCCCGCGGCAATAAGCGGTTCTTTTTCTTCAATGGTGTATTCCTCGCCGGATTGCTGACCGTAAGCTTCTGCCTGCTCTACCGTGCCGAGGGTAACCTTGCGGCCGCTGGCCAAATGCACTTTCACCAGCTTTTGCGGCGGGATTAGGCTTACCGCTTCTTCATCCGTATCCGCTACAATAGCAGCCAATGCCAGAATCGCTTGCGGCGCGGCGCCCAGCTCATAATTAAAGGCCTGCTTATATTTAAGAACCGAGTCAACGGCTGCTTGCTCGTCTCCTCCGATGAACAGGGAGAACACGTAAGGCAGCCCAAGACTTGCGGCAAGCTCTGCGCTGTCCGCGGAAGCACCGAGCACATGCAGCTCCGGCGCAACGGCCGGAATCGGAGTCGCCTTAATACCTGCCAGCGGACCTTCTTCCTCCGTCCGTCCTTCCACGTATCCGCGGAGCTCGACGATTTTGTCTGTCAGAGACAACGGGTTTACGATGTTGCGCTGCAGCGCCTGCGTGCTGCGCGGAAGTCCGCCGGGAGCGCGGCCTACGCCAAGATCAACGCGGCCTGGCTCGAGGGAAGCAAGAACATGGAAGTTCTCCGCTACCTTATAAGGGCTGTAGTGCTGCAGCATAATACCGCCGGAGCCAACCCGAATCTTATTGGTGCGGGCGAGCAGATAGGAGATAAGAACCTCCGGCGAAGAGCCCGCGACATGCTCGGAATCATGATGCTCCGATACCCAGAAGCGGCGGAAGCCAAGCTCCTCCGCTTTTTGCGCCAGCGCAACCGTATGAGCGAATGCTTCGGCTGAAGTTTCGCCCGGGTAGACTGGGCTTTGATCCAAAATGCTTATTGTAATGGACATGCCATAAACCTCCTATAAAGATGATCACACAACCAAACTGGACTGGGCTAGGCACATATCTAGATCGAATAGCTCGGCTCCGTTGAAAACCGCTTCAGGAACTGTTTGGTCCGCTCTTCCTGCGGATTCCCAAACAGCTCGGCCGGAGGGCCCTCCTCGACGACAACGCCGCCGTCCATAAACACCACATGATTCGCAACATCCTGGGCAAAGCCCATCTCGTGCGTCACGATTATCATCGTGATTCCTTCCTTGGCGATCCGTCGGATAACGGCCAGCACCTCGCCCACAAGCTCGGGGTCGAGCGCCGATGTCGGCTCGTCGAACAAGATCACTTCCGGCTCAAGCGCAAGCGCTCTTGCAATGCCGACGCGCTGCTGCTGGCCGCCCGACAGCTGGCTTGGATAAGCATCCAGCTTGGCGCCAAGGCCTACCTTCTCGAGCAGCTCGATGCCGCGTTTGCGAGCCTCTTCCTTGCCGATCTTCTTTACCACGATCAGTCCCTCGATGACATTCTCGAGCGCCGTCTTATGGCTGAACAGATTGTACTGCTGGAACACCATCGCCGAGCGCTGGCGCAGCGAATAAATGTCCTTTTTCCCCGCATGCTTTGCGTTTAGGGTGAAATCGCCAATCCGGATATCTCCGTCGTTTGGCTTCTCCAAGTAATTGATGCAGCGCAGCAGCGTGGTTTTGCCTGAGCCGCTTGGCCCCAGAATAGCTACAACTTCTCCTTTGTTAACGGTGAGATCAATGCCTTGAAGCACCTCATGGCGTCCAAACGACTTGCGGATACCGCTAAGCTTAATCATGCTACCCCTCCCTTGCTGTACACGCGGATTCTTCTTTCGATAAGGCCGGTTACGCGTTCAATCAAAATCGTTAATCCCCAGAATATGGCAGCGGCGGCGATATAAGCTTCGAAGAACTTCCAGTTCGTTGAAGCCACAATCTGCGCTTTGGCGTTTAAATCAACAACCGAAACGGTAAAAGCAAGCGTTGAGCCGTGCAGCATGCCGATGACGGAATTGGACAAATTCGGCAGGCTGGCTGCCAGCGCTTGAGGGAATACGATGCGTCGAAGCGCCTGCGGCGTTGTCATGCCAATCGACCAGGCTGCTTCCATCTGCCCGCGGTCCACCGCCAATAGTCCTGAACGGACAACCTCGGACAAATAAGCGCCTGCCGTAATCGAGAACGAAATATAAGCGAAGCCGATCATCGGGATTTTAGCGGAATTCCAACCCAGACCAAGCTGTGCCGACAGGCCGTCCACAAGCATCGGCAGTCCGAAATAAATTAACAGAAGATGCGTCAGCATCGGCGTCCCGCGGATAAAAGTCACATAACCGCTCGAGAGCTGGGACAGCACCGGAATCCGGTAAATTCGCGCAAGCGCCGTTACGGTTCCAATCACAAATCCGACAGATACCGATACGAGCGTAATAAGCAGCGTAGTTGGGACCGCTGACCATAACTGCAGGAACGCGGTCCATATAAAGCCCGGATCAAGCTTCATAACGCGGCACCTCCTTCAGCTCACGGTTTAAACGGCCCAGCGACACGCGTTTTTTTCTCCGGGTGAACAAGCGGTTCTTTACTTCCGTATCCCGGCGCATATGGCGGGATAAGCGGCGTTCCGCAAGCACCATCAGCCTCTCCAGCGCAATGCTGATCACGAGGTAAATAAGGGCAAGCGCAATATAGGTTTCGAGAAAATGCTGGGACAACGAGCCAAGCGTCTGCGCCTTGCCCATCATCTCCATAACGCCCAGCGTGAAGGCAAGCGAGGTGTCCTTCAGCATCGCAATGACGAGGTTGGCGAATACCGGAACCGCAATGGCTACCGCCTGCGGCAGCACGATCCGGGTAAAAGCCTGATACCCGGTCATGCCTACGGCATAAGCCGCTTCCACCTGTCCCCGGTTAACCGCCAGAACGGCGGCCCGGATTGTCTCCGATATAAATGCAGCCACATTAAGGCCAAACGTTAAAATAACGAAATAGAGAACCGGAACCTTAGACACATCGACATAGACGAGCTTCAATATTTCCGGAAGTCCGTAATAGAACAGGAACAGCTGAATAAGGATCGGCGTGCCCCGGAAGAAGGAAACGTACACCATCGATACATTCCGAAGCACCGGTACGTTGTAAAGGCGGGGAAGAGCCACAAGAAAGCCTACAAGCAGCCCCAGTCCGATAGCACCCGCTACGATCAGCAGGGTAATATTCAGCGTACTCAGCAGTTTGGGAATAAAATCGAGCACATAATTAATATCGAAGCCATACTCCATCTTGCGGTCTCACCTCTCCTTACTTTGAATCACGATGCTATTTCGCGTTGTCTGCCGTAAAGTCGCTGCCAAGCCACTCCGTGCTCAGCTTGCCGAGCGTACCGTCCGCTTTGATTTCTTTCAACGCGCCGTCCACTGCATCGGACAGCTCTTGCTCAGCCGGATCGTTCTTGCGGAGCACGAACAGAATATCCGCTTCAGACAGGTCATCACCGGCTGTCTTCAGCTTGGCTTGCGGGTCGATCAGCGATAGCGTAAAGTCTGCTCCGATTGTAGCGTCTACGCGGCCGCTCGTAATTTGGCTGACCGTATCATTGGCTCCGCCGTTTTGATACACGATATTAATTTTCTTGTCATGCGACTTGTTATAGTTCTCAAGAATCTGCGCCTCAGCGCTGGTTGCGCCAGTCAGAACCTTCTTGCCTGCCAAGTCATCAAGAGAGTTAATCGTGTTATTGTCCTTTGCGACAATGATTTTATTTCTCCAGTGTGCGTAAGACTCTTTGTTAAACAGGTACTTCTCTTCGCGCTCCGGATTTTTCTCCATTTCATGCGCAACAAGATCAATCTTGTTCGTCTCCAGGCTCAGCAGAAGATTCGAGAATTCCATCGTTTTAATGTCGAATTCATATTGCGGCAGACGCTTGTCGATCTCTTTGATAAGCTCAACGTCAAAGCCGGTCAGTTTGCCGTTCTCGTCAATAAAGCATACTTTCGGGAATCCGGTCCCTGTTCCGATAACGACTTTTTTCACTTCGCCGCCTGCATTGCTTGATGCAGATACATTAGCAGCAGCTTTATTGCCGTTTTGAGCTTGCGTATTGTCCGATTTATTGTTTGAGCCGCAGCCTGCTGCCACCAGAATCAACGACAATGCTGCTGTAACGACTAATGCTTTTTTCTTCATTTTAAGTACCCCCGTCTTTTTCATTAATTTGTTGTGGCTTGTGCTTCGCTTGCTTTCTCGAACAGCTCCGGGTTCACAATCTTGCGGAGCAAATGCATCGTTCCGTCCCCGTTGCCGGAGTCGAAGGAGCGGATGCTTTCGTAACCTCTGCGCTGGTACATCGGCAGAAGCCATGGATGCTTCTCGGCTGTTCCAAGCGTTACCGCAGGCGCCCCTTCCTTGTCGCGAATAATCGTATTCTCGACCCAGGTCAGCAGCTTGTCGCCGTATCCTTTGCCTTGCTCGCCGGGATGGACCGCGAACCATTTGATAAACGGCAGATCCGTAATGGCCTTCACTTCATCGTTTCTCGATAAGGTTATCGTTGCAACGATAACGCCGTCCGCCTCCAGCACGTAACATTCATTCTGTGTAATGTTGTCCCGTATCTGATCCAGACCGGCATTCGCCGCTGGCCAATTCAGCTTCAGCTCCCGAATGAGCGAATAGGCTTCATACGTCACTTCATGCAGACGCTCCGCATCCTCGACTACCGCTTGCCTAAACAATTCACTCATAGTTCCACCCCTTAAATGTCTAATTAAATAATTCCTATAAACTTACTAAGAATTAAGATGGTATAAATGTATCATCTATCCGCCTAACCGCGCTAATAGACTTTCTCTATCGATCGATTGATTCTATTGGTCCGTGCTAAATGCTGTAAAAGCTCAAATTATCCTTAGGCAGCAGCGCCTGGATATACTCCTCGTTCTCTCCCGTCAGCGCAATCAGGTTCGTCTGCAGGGAAATCCCCTTAGTCTCTTCAATCTCAATCGGGATAAGTCTGCCTTTGCTTACTTCTTCCCTCGCGCATAAGCCCGGAAGGAAGCAGATGCCGGCCTTTTGCAGCACTAGCTTCTTCGCCGTCTCGGAATTATCCGCATGGAAAACGATGCGCGGAGGCTGCTCCAGATGCTCGAATACGCGGTGAAGCCTCAGCCAGTCAAGCGAGCCGCATTCGAAGAAAACAAGGGGCTGATCGCGGATCTCGTCTATCGAGACCCGGCCCTCTTCCGCAAACGGATGCCCCTCGTAGACATACAGCCGGATAGGATCTTCATAATAAGGAAACGACTGCAGGGAAGGATGAACAAGCTTTCGGACAAAAGCGATATCAATCTCCTTGTCGAGCAGCTTTTTGACCAGGTCATCCGAAGGCGCAGTTGTTAGTTTAAAGGTTAAACGCGGGAATAAACGAGTGAGCCTCGGAAGCAAATCGGGTATCAGATAGTTCGAGACGGACACCGTGCTTCCGATTCGAAGCTCCTGCGGACGGGCCCCCTTCTCCTGGAGATGAAGACGCCCTTTCTGAATCGTTTGAAGAATCTGCTGGGCGTAAGGAAGGAACTGCTTGCCTTTCTCGGTCAGCATAATTTGCTTGCCAAGCCGGTCGAACAGCCGGCAGTCGAGTTCTCTCTCCAGCGTTTGAATGCGGGCGGTGACGGATGGCTGGGAGAGGAAGAGCACCTCCGCCGCTTTATTAAAGCTGCCGTAATGATTGACATACACAAAAGCTTCGATGTTCTCAATATTCATGGATAATCCCTCCGCGACCTTATCGATAGACTTTTTCTATATTGGCGATTAAATTAATTTTATCTTATAGGATTAATCGGATTTAGGGAATAGCGGAAATGTAAAAAACTTCAATATTACATAAAAAGGCGGATCGAATTGTCTTCGATCCGCCTTAAATTCTTCTCTCTATTCCTCTTCCTGCACGAAGTTCAGCACCTGCTCGTCAACCGCTGCCGTCTCGCCAAGATCGGGAACATCCGTTAACGCCACTTCGGGAAGCCCGTTTATACCATGCAGTTCAAATATAATGATTTCGTTGCTCCCTTTGCGGAGCAGCGGACCCGGCACGTATAACGTACGCTGCGGACCGGCTTCCCAATAACGGCCAAGCTGGAAGCCGTTGATCCAAGCGATTCCCTTCTGCCAGCCGTCGAAGCGCAGGAACGTATCGGCAGGCTCGTCCACCTCCACAAATCCGCGATAAAAGGCGGGACAACCGTCAGGCTGCCGTGCCGCTGTTACTTCCAAGGACTCATATTGAATCCGCGCAAGCTGCTCGGACTCGAGCGGCAGGAGGGTAATCGTCCAGTTCGACTGGAACTGGTTATCGATCAGTATTCCTTCCGTAATTCCTTTATGATCGCGCAGATAAGGCCCGTAATTGACTCGCCCCATATTTTCGACCAGGACATCCAGTCTCGCCCCTTCTCTCGGAATCGAGATCTCGATAGGCTGCGGATTCCACCGCTCGACGACGCCGATCAGCTTGCCGTCCAGGAACACCTGGGCCCGATCGCGCACTTCGCGAAGATGCAGCTTCTGACGGTTTCTTGGCCCTTTAACCTGTGCAGAGTACAAAATAAAGCCATAAGCCTGGTCGTAATGCTCCATCGGCCGGATGCTAACCGATTGAACCTGGCCGGAGGATGCCAGCTCCAGTTGGCCAAACAGGTCCGCTTTTTCCGTCAAAGCGACCTTGCCGTAAGCCTTCTTCGGAATCGGTGCCGGGAACGGCGCCCCCTCCGGTATGCCGTGCTTTTCGAGCACGCCGCGGATCGCCTTGTATTTGTCCGTTGCATCTCCCCACTCCGTGAGCGGCGCATCGTAATCATAGCTGGTCACGGTTGGCTCATAATGCTCGCCGTAATTGGCGCCGCTGTAATAGCCGAAGTTCGTCCCGCCGTGGAACATGTACAGATTAACGGATGACCCTTGCTGCAGCATCTCGTCCAATACGTTCGCAACATCCCCGGCCTCCCGGACATGATGCGGCTTCCTCCAATGGTCGAACCAGCCAAGCCAATACTCCATGACCATCAGCGGCTCGTCCTGCCTGTACTCCCGGTATTTGCCGAAGGACTCCGCTACGCGCGAGCCAAAGTTAACCGTTGCATGCAGCCCGTCAACCGTGCCGCCTAGCAGCATCTCGTCGGTTGGACCGTCCGAGGTGAACAGCAGGCAGTCAACCCCGCGGCGGATGAGGCCATCCCTTAAGTAAGCCAAATACGCGGTATCATTGCCGTAGCTGCCGTATTCATTCTCGACCTGCATCGCAATGACGGGACCGCCCTGCGAATCGAGCAGCGGCAGCAGGCGCGGAATAAGCTCGTCATAGTAGCGGTCGACTTTTTCCAGGTATTCGTTATCCATGCAGCGCAAGCCCATGGACGATTTCAACAGCCAGGCCGGCAGGCCGCCAAATTCCCACTCCGCGCATATATAAGGGCTGGGACGGACAATCACGTACAAACCAAGCCGGCCCGCCGTCTCTATAAAACGGGCGACATCGGCAATCCCGTCGAAGCGAAAGCTCCCCTCCCGAGGCTCATGCAGATTCCACGGAATATACGTTTCGACCGTATTGAAGCCGCAAGCCTTCAGCTTCAGCAGCCTGTCCTCCCAATATTCCGGCACAACCCGGAAATAATGAATCGCCCCGGACAAAATCC
Source organism: Paenibacillus sp. MMO-177 (assembly GCF_037147795.1). Lineage (NCBI taxonomy): Bacteria > Bacillati > Bacillota > Bacilli > Caryophanales > Paenibacillaceae > Paenibacillus > Paenibacillus sp. MMO-177. The sequence goes on from NZ_JBBCUR010000001.1 coordinate 909,881, forward strand.
GGAACTCCTCGCCATCCAGCCAATATTTCTGATCCTTCCACGTTAACCGGCTCACCTTATACCTCCAATTTGCCCATGCGCCCAGCATAGAAAGAAAGCCCCGGAGCAACCGGCAGGTTGTCTCCGAAGCTCTCTTCCGTTAGCTTATGAGCGATTATTTGTTTTCTTTCTCATTAATTATTTTTGTTGCTTGATCAACCATCCACTTCTGAACGTCGTCGATCGATTCGTTGCTCAGCATAAATTTGCTGAAGCCGTCGTCGATGACCTTGGTCAGTTCGGATGTCGATACGGTAATAACGCTGGAAGCGTCCAGGTATTTGATGTTGTCGCCAAACAGCGTGCTTTGCAGGGAATCCACGTCGTACAGGTCTTTGTTCCCGCCAATGATGCGGTCCAGAAGCGCTTTGTTGTCCGCCTTTTTCCAGCCGGAGAATTCGGTGCGCTTGTCGGAATCCGACGTTGTCATAAAGCGCATCAGCTTAAACGAAGCGTCTTTATGCTTGGAGCTTTCGCCCATTACAACCGAGCTGCCGCTTGTGAAATATTTGCCGCCTTCATAGTCTTTCGGCTCGGCGCCTTTCGGAGGCAGCGGTACCGGTGCAAATGCCGTCTTGAACGTATGCGGGTATTGCTCCTGATTGCCTACGTCCGGAATCGTAAAGCTTCCCGTCAGAATCATCGCAGCCTGCTCGTTAAAGAATTCCGTCCGGTAGTTCAGCTTGGCCGCAAGCACATCGGCGTAAGGCTTGGCCGATTTGTCGACGTTCTCCATATCCTTGCGGAGCTGGAAGAAGTATTTATAGGAAGGATCGGACAAGATCGTCGAACCGTCGTCATAACGGAACGGATCCTTCATCACGGTCTGCGCCGGCGCGTTCATGTACAGCTCCCAGGTATGGAAGTACGTACCGTAACGCTTGTCCACGCCTTCGCCTTTGGTCAGCTTCTTGGCATAGTCACGGTAGTCATCCCAGGTCCAGCCATAGGTTGGAACCGGCAGGCCCGCTTCATCCAGCGCATCCTTGTTCAGCAGCACGTAGTTGAAGCTTGAAGTCAGCTGCATGCCGTAGTAGTTGTCGCCAATCTTCGGATTCACATAATATTCATCTTCAGGCACCAGATTTTCCTGCTTATAGAAATCATTTAAGGATGCCAATGCGCCTCTTGTCGCACGTTCGTAGACAGCTCCAAGGTTCGGCATCGCCACAACGTCAACCGCCTCTCCCGAGGAGATCAGGAAGTCCAGCTTTTTCAGCATTTCAACGGAATCACCCGGTACCAGAACGACATGCTCAACCTTGATATCCGGATTCTTGGTCATGAATTCATCCAGCATCGCGTCGGTTGCAACCGCTTGGGCTTCGTTATCCCAGTTGTAATACTTGATCGTTACGGGTTCCGTTTTGCCCGACCCAGCTGCGCCTTCGCTGCCCGAATTCGCCGAGTTGCCTCCGCATGCGCTCAGCGCAACCGTGCCGGCCAGCAGCAAGCCCGCTACCGCCGTAAACTTGCGTTTCGATTGTTTCATTTCTGCTTCCCCCTAGAACTTTATAATGACTACACACTCAGTATAACGATCGCCTAATTGCGCAAAGTGTATAATTTTGAGGTGTAACGAGTACTTTTTTGACTACCTTACCCTTTCACGCCGCCTAACGCAATCCCGTTAATGACCTGCTTCTGCATGATAATGAAAATGGCCAGAAGAGGGATAATCGCCGATAAGGCAGCCATCATCATAATCGCATAGTTATTCGTGTAATCATCCCGGAACAGCGTAATGCCAAGCGGAATGGTGTACAGCTTCTTGCTCAGGAGGAAAATAAGCGGGTTCTGGTAATCGTTCCACGTCCAGATGAATTTGATGATCGCCACTGTCGCCAAGACCGGCCTGCAGAGCGGAATCATAATCGAGAAGAACGTCCGCAGATGTCCCGCGCCGTCAATGCGCGCCGCCTCCAAATATTCATCGCTGATATCGGACATGAACTGCCGCAGCAGAAACGTGAAGTAGATCGAGAACATGCTCATCAGGATAATCGCGGCATGCGTATCGTACAGCCCCAGCCAGCGGATGATGAGAAACCGCGGAATGAGCGTCGCCTGATCGGGAATGATCATAAAGGACAGCATCGCCAGAAAGATCATGTGGCGGCCCCGGAAACGCAGCTTCGTCAGCGCGTAGGCGGACATCGACGAGATCAGCAGCGTAATAAGCGTTGTGATAATGGCCACCTTCAGAGAGTTCCAGTAGAAATGATAGAACGGAACACGGCCCATCCAGACGGATTTGAAGTTGTAAATTACGTTGATTTTCTCCGGAACCCACTGGATCGGGAAGCGCATGACATCCTTCTCGAACTTCAAGGCGGACGAGACCATCCAGACCAGCGGGGTCAGGAACATCAGAGAGAATGCTCCCAGCAAGACGGTAATGATGCTTTTTGACAGTTTTGTTGCCACAGGTAATCCCTCCCTTTCTTAGTCCTTCCCAAGCTTCCACGTTGCCGCCGTAATGATGCCGATAATGGCGAATAGCAGCCAGGAGATCGCCGAGGCATAGCCCATATCGTAGTTGCGGAAGCCTTCTTCGTAGATCCGGTACACCAGAACGGTAGACGAATTGTTAGGACCGCCTTCCGTCAGGTACGAGATGATATCAAACACCTTGAACGAGCCGATCAGCATCGTAATGGCAAGAAAAAAGGTCGTTGGACGCAGCAGAGGCACCGTAATCCGGAAAAATTTCTTCAGCGGAGAAGCCCCGTCAATCTCGGAAGCCTCGTAAATTTCGTTCGAGATGTTGGTAAGACCCGCGGTATAAATGATAATCGTGTAGCCAAGGCTCGCCCATGTGCCGATGATTGCGATGGAGAGCAGCGAGGTCTTCGGATCAACCAGCCACTTCGGCGGAGCGTCAATGCCAAGCTGCATTAGCAGCTGGTTAACCGGGCCGAGAGACGGATGCAGCAAGGCGCTCCATACCGCGGCAATCGCGATGATCGACGAGATATACGGGATAAAGAAGACAACCTTGAAGTAGCTTTTCAGGAAAACGCTGTTGTTGATAACAACGGCCAGCACCAGCGCAATCGCAATTGGAATCGGCACTGTCATCACGGTGTACAGCAGGTTGTTTTTCAGCGCCTCCGCAATGGCCGGATCATGGAAGAGCTCCTTGTAGTTGCCAAGCCCAATCCATTTGATGCCGGGAAGGCCGGACAACATGTCCCATTTGGAGAAGCTCAAATATAAAGAGAACCCTAAGGCAAATACGTTTAGCAGCAGCATCCCGACAATCTCGGGAATAAGAAATAGCCAGCCGACCAGCGCTTCTCTGCGTGACGGCGTCCAAAATCTCTTCCTGGCTTCAGCCGCATGGCTGGCGCCTGCCGTTTGTTTGACGACTTCCATACAATCACCTCAACTCTTATGTTGAGATCATAATAAGGGATTGAGCCAACTTGTAAGCGAAGTATTCTGACCCGATACAGGGAAGATTTTGACCTTTTTCTTTGCGGGGCGGCCATGTGCCGGCAACGCAAAAAAGGCCGCGCTCCAGAGGCGCAGCTTGTTTCCGGGGGACAGCTATGGCTTGAGGATCGGCCTGACTACTTGTTTGCATTAGATTCCCCCGGTGGATCAAGCATTCATGCTGAGCGTATATTCCACGCACAAGTCCTCCTCTCAGCCCCCTCCCACTCAACCTGCATTGCACAAATTACACCATAATACGCTGAAATCATGCACTTCGGCTGCGTACGTTGTACGAAATGCAGCATATTGAACTGAATTGGGGTTCTTAGGCCCGTTTTGAGAGAAATATTACTGCAAAAAATACAACATTATTCGTGTTTTTAGATCAATAGGCGGCATTATACTGTATTACGTGCAACGTAAAATAGGGCCGGCATGATCCGGTCATGCAAAATGCCGCTTCTAGGAGCGGCATTTTAGAGAGAAATCCAGGGCTTGCCTAATCTATTGCAATCTATGATTTACGGATCAGTTGATACTATGGTTAGTGACATTATGATTTACGGATCAGCTGATGCTTTTGCTTGAACTGGCTTGGGGTGAAGCCAATATACTTCTTGAACACCTTCGAGAAATAAGCGCGGTCCGAGTAACCAAGCCCTACCGCAAGCGTCTCGAGCGTCTGGCCGGAGCTCTTCAGCATATTGGCGGCTATCTTCATCTTGTATTGATGCACATAGTCCGTGAAGCTAAGCCCCGTCAGCCGTTTGAAATAACGGGAGAAGTAGCTGGGATTCAAATACAGGTACTGCGCGATATCAATGGACGTAATATTATCGGATAGATGATTGTCGATAAAAGCTTGAATGACCTGTAGCCGCGGCTCCCGCGATTTGGCGGCGCCCCCGGCATGGCCAAGCTGCTCTTGGGCTAGACGCTCCAGCCGGCCAACCGCCAGCTCGAGCGCGTCCTCCATCGTTCTTGCCGCGCCGATATAAGCGTAGACGTCTTCTTCCGCTTTTCTCCGCGGGAACAGGATTTCGGCTTCGCGAAGCAGCTGGACAAGCGCCTCGGTCCATTCCTCCGGCTCGATCCTGCGGCTGCCCGCCTCCTGCCCGAAACGGAGTAATACGCCGCGCAGCTCCACGGCATTCTTCTCCAGAATGGTGCGTTCAAGCTCGCCGCGGAATGCCGCATTAAAGTCCTGCGGCAGCGGATAAAAAAGCTGGCTAAGCAGCTGCGAGGATGAAGCCGCGGCCACCTGGCCCATCCGGTAAAACTCCGGCTTGCCGCTTCTGATCTGCTGGTAGACGGAACCGGCCGCCTGCAGGACAAGCTTGTCCGTGACAAGAACGATTTGCAGCGTAATCCTAAGATATGCCGTCACCTGACGAAGCAGCTCGTCCAGATACGATTGCAGATAAGCCTGATCATTCCCTGCCAGGTTCTGGCGGTAATTGTACAGCACCATGAAATGATCCTGGTCGATAAACGGCGTTACCCCTTTATAAGACTGGGCAATTTCCAGGGCAATATTATAGATGGCGTAACGGATAAGCGGAATATTGCTCCGGTTGTAGAGCAGCTCGTAATCCGAATAACGAAGATGAATCATCCCCATCATAAAGCACGCATACGGCCATTCGATCCCGATGCGGGACGCGTAAGCCCGCGTCTTTTCCAAATCCGCTCCGTCCATTATCATCTGGAATAACGCGCGTTTTTGCAGCTCGATGCTATAGGCATCGGAATCCGTTCCGCTTTCGGTCGTCCGTCCCTTCAGACGGGTAACCGATCTGCGCAGACTCTCCTCCAGCTGGTCGGCGGTCAATTGATCCTTGATCAAATAATCGTCGGCATCCAGCTTCACCGCCTGCTGGGCATAATGAAATTCCTCGTGGCAGGTCAGAAAAATAATCCGGACGCCAGGCTTTATAGCCGTAAATTCCGCGGCCAGCTCGATTCCGTTCTTCTTCGGCAGTCCGATATCCGTAATGACGATATCCGGCATCGTCTCCTTGAACAGATGCAGCGCCTTTACGCTCGAGAACGTGCTTCCGGCTACATGCAAATCAAGCTGCTTCCATTCAATCATCTGCTGCAGCACTTTAAGCATCGGGACATCATCATCAATCAGCATGACTTTATACATGGGATACCTCCTGTACGGACGGACTTGGACTTGGATTTGGACTTGGAATAGCCAAAATAACGGTAATGCCGCCTGCGGCATTGGAGCGCAGCCTCATCTCTGCCGAGCCGTACGTCAGCTTCAGCCGCTGGATGACGTTCCGCAGCCCTACCCGCTCATACGGCACATACTCTTCCGCGTCCGTATCCAAATCCGAAGAAGCGTTTAATTGCCTGTTCAGACGGACAAGCTGCTCTTCCTCCATGCCGCAGCCGTCGTCCTCGATTGCCATATAAATACGGCCCTGCTCGCGATAAGCATGAACAACGATATGAAGTTCATCCTTCTCGTCCAGGCCATGCACGATCGCGTTCTCGACTATAGGCTGAAGCACCAGCTTCGGCACAACAAAGCTCTTCAGCTCCGGTTCGATGCGGGCTTCAATGGATAACGGCATCTCGCTGCGGACCTTCATAATATCGACGTAATAACCGAGCAGCCTGCACTCTTCCTCAAGCGAGGATGGCGTATTTACCTTCAGATAGGCGCGCAGCAGATTCATTAAAGAGTCGACAATGCCGCTATGCACCTGATCCTTGCTAAGAATGAGGCTGCATTTAATCGAATTAAGCGTATTGATCAGAAAATGCGGCCGGATCTGCATGAACAGGGCTTCCAGCTCCATAACCCTTTTTTGCTCCTGTTCCTGTTCGATGTTCGTAATCAGCACTTCTATCTCGTCAAGCATCTGGTTAAAAGAATGCCCAAGCTCCGCAATATCGTCCTTGCCCTTTACTTCAAGCCGCATATCGCGGTTCCCCAAAGCAAACTGGCGGGCAACCCGCTGCAGCTTCTGAATCGGATTATGCAGCCTCCTCGCGAACAATAGAGAGATGACCGAGAATACCAGCGTAAACACCAGCACCAATCCGATTCCGATGTAAAAGGCACGCGAAATCTGGCCAAAAAGCGAATCCTCGGACGTCTCATAGGCGAGCTTCCAGTCGGTTTTGTCCAGCGTTAGCTGCGTCCGGTATACGGAATCCGGGGTGCCGGTTGGCTGAAGCCGGATATCCGGACTGCCCGCAATCCGGTTGCCTGTCCCGTCGAATAACGCAATCTGCCCGAATTCGACCCGCTTCAGCAGCTTTTCGAAATAAGAGGCTTCAATTCCGACAAGCAGCACAGCCGTATAGGGCTTGCCGCCCCCGTCGCCTATGACTCTCGCAAGATAATACGTGCCGTCGTCATCGGGACTGTCATGAAGGAGTCCGAGATACTGCAGCACAACCGGCTTCGAGGCATTTACGTTCTTAAGGAGCGGTGCCAGCTTGCTGTTGATCGCCGCCAAATTCTCCGAATCCGGCGACAGGATAAAGTTCGCCCGGTTAACCAGATACATATGAATGCTGTTGTTCAGCGGCTTGGACGTAATCAGCGAGAAGCTGTCTTTTATCCGGATGAAACGGGTGTAGTCGGTATACGTATTCAGCCTGCTTGTATCCGCGAACAGATTAAGGGATGCCCGCAGCTCGGAGTCATTCACGATATAATGCGAGGCGAAGGTCACATCGTCTATCGTCCGGTCGATTTCCCCGACTATAACGTTCAGCATACTGTTGTTGCTGATCTGAAACTTCTCTATCATGTTCTGCTTTAATAGCGTATACGAAATAACCGAAACGGCGAGGATCGGAAAAATAATAAACAAGAGAAAGGACAACTGGATTCTTCGGTAGTAGGTTAATCTCGTCATGGCTGCACGCCTTCCCATACGATATATCCTCATTGTAGCAGTATCGGTATACCGGGAACATCCCCAAGGATTGGTTAGTCCCGATCCCTGTTCCTTTCATACCAATAGCCGCCGATTCCTCTCTCAAGCCGGAGCAAAGCTTCCAGGTAGAAATAGTCTCCCCAAATCATATAATCATCCGGCGCCAGCCCGCCCCGCACATGATAAGAACCATGCTTCAGCAAGCCTTCCGCTTCCTCGCAGCCTTTAGTCGAATAGTTAGAAACCAGCGATTCCATCGAACGTTGAAGACCTTCGCGCAATTGATCAAACGCAGTATCCTGCGGATCCAGATGCGACAATAACTCCAGCATTCCGGCTGCCGCAATCGCGGAGGCCGAGCTGTCCCGGTACTTCCGCTGCTCCTCCGGCAGGTGGAAATCCCAATACGCAACGCCGTCCTCCGGCAGGTGCTCAAGGAAATAGACCGCCATCCGTTTCGAGGTTTCGAGGAACAACGGATCCCGCGTATAGCGATAGGACAAAGCAAAACCGTAAATGCCCCAAGCCTGTCCGCGCGTCCAGGTCGAACCGTTGCTGAAGCCTTGATGCGTGGCGCCGCCAACCGGTTCGCCCGTCTGCTGGTCGAAGAAAAACGTATGATAAGAGCTGTCGTCGCCTCTTACCAGATACCGTCTGCTTTTCTCCGCCTGGGCTTTGGCTGCTTTCTTATACGCCGGATTGCCCGTCTGCTCGGAGGCCCAATAGAGAAGAGGCAAGTTAAGCAGGCAGTCGATAATAATTCTTCCGCCTTCTACCGGATCCCCTTCCGGTCCCCAAGCCTGAAAATAACCCCCCGTCTTGCGCCAGCGCTTCATCATGACGTCAGCCGCTGCAAGCGCAAGCTCCTTCGCCGTTTCGCTGCCGTCAACGATCCATTCCGCCTTCGCGGATAAGGAATACAGGAAGCCGATATCATGATGATCCAGCACCACGTTGTCCTTCAGCCTCTGGCGGAAGCTTGTTGTTGTTTTCCTTGCCGCCTCTCTTAATCTCTCGTCACCCGAATATTCATAACCGAGCCATAACAGCCCGCTCCAAAATCCGTTGGTCCAATCGTTGTTCTCTATTAACGTATATCGGCTGCCTCCCCCTACATGAGGGTAGGCTTCTCCGAATCTATCAACATTGCTTGTAATCGTGGCGATTGCCTCTTCAATTGCCGTCTTCCACATGTCTATTCGCCCCTTGCCTTGCGATTTTCCACTATCGTAATCGAATGCCGGAGCCCTGGGAGCGACAACTTTTGCTTCGAGTGTGTAAAATTTTGACCTTTTGGCAGCTAACGTCATAACGCAAAGAAGCGGCCATGCGGGTAGGAACCCTTGGCCGCTCTCGTATTTCGGTTACTGCGCATATTCCCTCAACAGTTCTTCCGTCGTCTGCTCCTTCTCCCGCTTCTTCATAATGCCTTTCGCTTCCCAGCAGGCGATGCACTTCTCCTCCGTATCGCATTTATGCGCATCCTCGCAGGTATAGCAGTATTTGATCATGTTTTTCGTAATTTCGCTTTCTCGATTGTTGCCGTCCATGTCATCACCCCTATATGATCGTTACGCCGCTTTATCCGCCGGAGGAAAGGTGCCGTGTCCGCCCTTACGCAGTTTATTGGTCCACTTGCGCAGCAGCGGCAGCAGGTAATAGTCGGCTCCGAATTTACCGCCGTTAAGCCCTGCGATCATCACAAGGCCTCCAAGAAGAATCAGCCAAGGATTCGTGCTTACGGTTCCCGCGAACAGGAACATGAAGTTCATCAGCATTCCGAAAAAGGCCGCCGTTGCCGTTAATGCGCCTAATATAAGCCCAAGGCCAACAAGCGTCTCGCCAAGCGGAATGAGAATATTGATTGCTTTCACGTTTGGCAGCGCCACGTGCTCGATAAACCGGACGAAGTTCGGATAGACATTGGCTTTTGTCTCATGGTCAATGACGGGATTGGCAATCGCCCCTTTCAGGAACCCGCCGGCATCAAAGCCGTCTTTCAGCTTGTGAAAACCGGCGTCAAGCCATTGCCAGCCAACATATAAACGGATCAAAAGGACAAGTCCCGCAGCATAAACGTTCTCGCGCATAAACTTTAACATAATAATCTCTCCCTTAATGAATATATTGTGAATAAAATCACAAAGTTGCGAGGAGGCGTATGCACAGGATGCTCCCGCCCCATGTATAACGGTTGACTCCAGTGTTTTTGCCTCATATAAACTACAGCTTTTGCAGCAATCCGGTTTTTCCGAAGAACAGCTGAATTTCCATGCCCGCGTGATCGAAGGAATCGGAGCAGTGAATGACATTCTCGTCGATATCGGAGCCGTAATCGCCCCGGATCGTACCGGGAGGCGCCTTCACGGGATTCGTCGGTCCGATCAAGGCTCTTGCGTTTCCTACCGCTGACCTTCCCTCCACGATCATCGCGAATACGGGACCGGAGGTTATATATTGAATCAAATCCTCGAAAAACAGCTGCTCCTTCAAATGCTGGTAATGCGTGCGCGCCGTTTCCTCGGACAGCTCCTTCAGCTCTGCGTATACCGGCTTCAGCCCTTTTTTCTCGAAGCGGCTGACGATCTCCCCGATCAGTCCCCGCCTTACGCCGTCCGGCTTTATCATGACAAAGGCTCTTTCGTTCATGTTTATCATCTCCTTCTTCTTGATTCCATCTTACCGCTTTGCGTAAGCCGAAGAAGTGATAAAAATCACACCTTTGAAATTATTTTGGAATAATTAGGGTAACGGTTGTCCCTTCGCCTATTGCCGATTCGATCGTTAAGCTGCCCCCGGCCAGCTTTGCCCGCTCCGCCATGCTGTATCGTCCCACGCCTTGCGTCTGCGCAGCCGTATCAAAGCCGATACCCCGGTCAACGATACGGGCTACTACTTGCGTCTCGTCCTCCAGGATTTCCATCTCGGCATCGGATACGTCCGCATACTTCGCAATATTGGTCAGCGCCTCCTGGATGATCCGGTAAATAACCGTTTCTACCTGCAAGCACAGGCGCTTGCGCAGATTGTTCCGGAACGATACCTGGATGCCGTAATGGGAGGTATAGTTTTCGAGATGCGTCCGAAGCGCCGGAACAATGCCCAGATCGTCCAGCACGGACGGCCGCAGCTGCCAAGCCACGCTCCGTACCTCCTCGATAATGCCCGCTACCTGGCTGCGGATGAAGGGCAGCTGCTCCTCGCCATGAGCAGGAGCGGAAATGACACGATCCAGCTGAATGAGCAGGGAAAACAAGCTTTGCCCGATGCCGTCATGCAGCTCCCGGGAAAACTTGCGCCGTTCCTCTTCCTGAATCGTCATTACCTTGGACAAGGTCTCCTGAAGCTCCTCCTCGACCTTCTTGAGCCGGGTTACCTCGTTACGGATCGCCAGGTATTGATACGGCTTGCCGTTCTCGCCTACAAAAGGAACGATTGTCGTATTCACCCAATAGTAAGTGCCGTCCTTCGCCTTGTTCTTGATATCCCCATACCAGACTTGTCCGGAGGATATCGTTGCCCACAGCTCCTTCATAAAAGCTTTCGGATGAGTGCCCGAATTGATAATCCGGTGGTCCTTCCCAAGCAGCTCGGAGCGGTCATATTGGGAGATCTCGCAGAACTTATCGTTGACATAAAGAATCCTGCCCGTGTGATCGGTCATCGCCACAATCGAAGACGCATCAAGCGCCAGCTTCACGTCGGCAAGCTGCTTAAGCGAGCTCTGCAGCTCGCTTCGGAATTGCGAATCCTCGATCCGCTCCTCCAGCTGGAGCAGCAAGGAGTCGACATTCTCGGCGAGCACCTTATTCCCCGATCGATGATTAATCAAAGTTAAGCAGCCCCTTTTTCATCGCGTATTTGATCAGCTCCGGTCTAGATTTGAGCCCTAGCTTCTCCATCACGTTGCTCTTATGCGTCTCGACGGTTTTGACGCTGATCACCAGCATTTCGGCAATCTCCTTGTTGGCATAGCCTTTGGCCGTTAGCGATAGAACCTCTTTCTCGCGCTCCGACAGAGCATGAAAGAGATCTCCGCTGTCTCCCCGCTGCATCCGGTCCACGTACTCCTTCATCAAACGTTTCGTTGCCGTAGGATAAAGGTAGGCGTCGCCTCTAGCGACGGAGCGAATCGCCGTTAGAAGCTCCTCATGCGGGGCATTCTTCAAAACGTATCCGGCCGCTCCGGCATGAATGGCACGGAACAAATATTCATCGTCGTCATGCATCGTCAATATCAGTATCGCGGTATCCGGCAGCAGCTCCTTCAGCTCGGCGGATGCCGTGAGGCCATCTTTTCCCTGCGGCATGCTTAAATCCATTAGCACAACATCGGGCTTCAGCTGAAGCGCCGTCCGGATGCCCTCATCTCCATCGGAGGCTTCCGCGATAACCTCCATTTCCTCCGTTCCGCTCAACAGCATGCGCAAGCCGGAGCGAACCATCGCATGATCATCGACGATTATCATTTTTATCATTAGCGGTCTCCTCTCTTAAGCAGCAAAGAAGATATTCTTTGCGCTTCTTCTTCGGTAAACGGCAGATCCTTCCTTCTGCCCAGCAGCATAATGCCGCCGGCGTGATTGGAATGGCTGGCCGGAACCGGCAGCCCCAGAGCCGTTTGCAGCTTTTCGGCCAGCATGACGGGACATTCCCGGAGCAGGGCGTTATTGGTCCTTTTATCCACCCTCCAAGCCGTTCCGTGACGCAGCACCATTCCGCCTATTCCTATTCCCGGTTGAATTCTCATATGTTCGACTTTGCCGTTCAGGCTGCCGATCACCGCATTCCATTTCATGCTCCGGTGATGCTCGGCAGAACCGGCAAACGCAATAAAGTCGCTTCCGCTTCCGTGAAGGATTTCCTGAAGCCCCGGCGGCAGATTCTCTTCGCCGGGAGACTGCGATAACTCTCCCAAGGTGCTATCCCCTTCATTTTTCGTATTCGATACCGCCTACCTATTGTCCTATTGTAAGGGATGAGAAATTTCTTGTATGTAAGGGGGTTCCCTTATTCAAGAGTCAGGGAATTCCCTTATGACAGAAAAGAAGCCCCGGCTGACAGCAGCCGGGGTTACATGCGGCAAATCTCCTTCGGGCAATTCTCGCAGCAGCAAATATCCCTTAGGTACCGCAAATTTTTGATGATAAAATGACCGTCTTCATAAGCGATAACGTCTTCCTTCTTGAGATCGCTCAGCATCCGGTTGACGCTTTCGCGCGTCGCCCCGATCATATCGGCCATTTCGGTATTGCTGATTTTGAGGGTGATGTAGATATGTTCCGCCTTCGGCCTGCCGTAAGAGTTGCTAAGACGGATAAGCAGCGAGCAGAGTGCCCCCGTCTTGCCGAACATCATGAGATCCCGGAATTTGGTCTGCGTCAGGCGGTGCATGAGCCCCATCCATCTCATAAACTCGACGGCCAGATCGCCATGCTGCCACAGCAGCACCTCGAGGTCCTTCCGCTGGATAACGCCAATCTTCGCATCCTCCGTCACTTCGGCCCGGAAGGCGTGAACGGAGTCCGGGAAAGGATCCATCTGACCGATCAGGTCACCCTTCTGATATAAATACAAAGTTAACGCGCGTCCGCTGTCCGTCGACTTCGCGGCCCGAACGCGGCCTTTTATAATAAAATAAAGCTTATCCGCCGCATCGCCTTCCCAGAACAAGCAGCTTCCCTTGTCATAGCTGCGTTTGTACATAATGCTGTCCAGCTTCTCGAAGCTGTCCTGCGATAAAACGGGCTGCTGTCCTTCAATTGAAGCGTTGTTGGTTCCCATGCGGATGTCCCCTTCCGAGTGATCGTTATCCTCATCATAACGTCATTCGAGATGCGGCAACATCGGGGAATCTCCTGATCTTCAGGGGAATATTTCCTTATTTATGGCGAAGAAGCCCCTGAGGGCATTCCGCCTGAAGGATGGCGGCAGCGCGGGCAACCTCCTGCTCCGTTGGAACGGGAACACCCTCCAGAGGGTACGGGCGCCCCAGCGTCTGCCATTTGTAAACTCCCATCCGGTGATATGGAAGCAGCTCAAGCTTCTCCACGTTGCCCAATCGACCGACAAACCTGCCCAAGCGGCGCAGATCCTCCGCATGATCGGTTATGCCGGGAATAAGCACATGGCGAATCCATATCGGCTTGGATAAGGACGACAGCCACTCGGCAAAATGCAGGATCCGGTCATTGGGCTGCGAAGTCAGCCGTTCATGCTTGCCGCGGTCGATCTGCTTCAAATCCAGCAAGACAAGATCGGTATAGCTCATCAGCTCTGCCGCATGGGAAGGGTCGCAGAAGCCCGAGCTGTCCAGCGCCGTATGCAGGCCAAACCTCTCTTTGCAGGCTTTGAACAAAGCCGCGACGAAGGGAGCCTGCAGCGTAGGCTCTCCTCCCGTCACCGTAATCCCCCCGCCCGAGCCGCGGTAGTAAGGCAAATAAGGCTCAATCTCCTGCAAAACCTCCTCCACTGTCACTTGCCGGCCTGCGGCCGTATCCCAGGTATCGGGATTATGGCAGAATTGGCATTGCAGCGCGCAGCCCTGCATGAACAGGACAAACCGGATGCCGGGGCCGTCAACGGTGCCAAAGGTATCGATCGAATGAATGCGTCCTTTCATGCCCCATGCTCCTTCCGCACCTTAGATTTCGCCATGGAACGTCCGGTTGATCACATCGAGCTGCTGCTCTCTCGTCAGCTTGATGAAGTTGACCGCATAGCCGGATACCCGAATCGTCAGCTGCGGATAATTTTCCGGATGCTCCATCGCGTCAAGCAGCTGCTCGCGGTTAAAGACGTTGACGTTCAGATGATGCCCGCCGCTTGCCGTATAGCCGTCCAGCAGAGCGGCCAGGTTGCCGAACCGTACCTCCTCTTCCTTGCCAAGCGCCTTCGGAATAATCGAGAAGGTGTTGGATACGCCGTCGAGGCTGTGCTCGTAAGGAATCTTCGCTACCGAAGCGAGCGAAGCAAGCGCGCCCTTGCGGTCCCGGCCGTGCATCGGGTTGGCGCCCGGCGCAAACGGCTCTCCGGCTTTGCGGCCGTCCGGCGTGCTGCCGGTTTTTTTGCCGTAAACGACGTTGGAGGTAATCGTCAGGACGGACATGGTAGGAATGGCTCCGCGGTATGCCTTATGCTGCCGCAGCCGGTTCATAAAGCCTTCAGCCAGCTCTACCGCAAGCTGGTCGGCACGGTCGTCGTTATTGCCGTATTGCGGATATTCGCCTTCGATCTCGAAGTCGACCGCGATCCCTTTCTCGTTCCTGATCGGACGGACCTTTGCGTAACGGATCGCGCTTAAGCTGTCGGCCACTACGGATAGACCGGCAATTCCGCAGGCCATCGTCCGGATAATATCCCGGTCATGCAGCGCCATCTCAAGCCGTTCATAGCAGTATTTGTCATGCATGTAATGGATGACGTTCAACGTGTTCATGTACAGCTTGGCAAGCCAATCCTGGACGACGGCGAATTTTTGCTTAACCTCCTCATAATCCAGCACTTCGGATGTAATAGGCGCGATAGCCGGACCAACCTGCACGCCAAGCTTCTCGTCTACGCCGCCGTTAATCGCGTACAGCAGCGCCTTCGCCAGATTCGCCCTTGCCCCGAAAAACTGCATTTGCTTGCCGATCCGCATGGCGGATACGCAGCAGGCAATGCCATAGTCGTCTCCGAAATAGGGACGCATCAGGTCATCATTCTCGTACTGAATCGAGCTGGTCTCGGCCGAGACCTTGGCGCAATATTTCTTGAAAGGCTCGGGCAGCTTAGCCGACCATAGAACGGTTAGGTTGGGCTCAGGCGCCGGCCCAAGCGTATAGAGAGTATGCAGGAAACGGAAGGAGCTGCGCGTAACCCGCGTCGCTCCGTTTAAGCCCATGCCGCCAACCGATTCCGTCACCCAGGTCGGGTCGCCGCTGAACAGCTCATTGTAGTCGGGTGTCCGGAGGAACTTCACGATTCTGAGCTTCATGACAAAATGGTCAACCAGCTCCTGCGCTTCCCGCTCCGTTAAGGTACCTTCCCTCAAATCCCGCTCGAAATAAATATCGAGGAAGCTGGATACGCGTCCAAGGCTCATCGCCGCTCCGTTCTGCTCTTTGATAGCGGCCAGATAGGCAAAATAGAGCCATTGCACCGCTTCCTGCGCATTTGCCGCAGGAGTGGAGAGGTCAAAGCCGTACGCGGCAGCCATTGCCTTCAGCTCGCCAAGACTCCGAAGCTGCTCGGATAATTCCTCGCGAAGCCGGATAACCTCCTCCGACATGACATCGACTTCAAGCTGCAGCAGCTCCTCCTTTTTCCCTTGGACCAGCCGGTCAACGCCGTACAGGGCGACGCGCCGGTAATCCCCGATAATTCGGCCCCGGCCGTAAGCATCGGGCAAGCCCGTGATGATGCCTGCTTTTCTCGCGGCTCGCATATCGGTCGTATAAGCATCAAAGACTCCTTGATTATGCGTCTTGCGGATATCCGTAAATAGACGGAGCATCTCGGGATCAAGCTCATAGCCGTAAGCCTCGCAAGCATCGGCAGCCATTCGAATACCGCCAAAAGGCTGCACGGACCGCTTCAGCGGCGCGTCGGTCTGCAGGCCAACGATTCTTTCCTTGTCCTTGTCGATATAACCCGGCGCATGCGAGGTGATTGTGGATACGGTATGAACATCGATATCATGGACGCTGCCGCGCTCCCGCTCTTCCTTGAGCAGAGCGCTGACCTGCCGCCAAAGCGCATTCGTGTCTTCGGTTGCGGATGCGAGGAACTGTTCGCCGCCTTCATACGGCGTAAGGTTCTTCTCGATAAACGAATTGACATCAATCTGCTTCCGCCATTTACCGTCAGCGAACCCCCGCCATGCTTCTTTGCCGGCCGTCCCTCTTCTGACTTCGTTTTCCTTCATCGCCATCTTCAAGCACCTCCGTTTTCTATGTCTCCATGTTACTTCTTTGCTTGGTGCGCGGCTGTGATCTTCCTCACAAAGAAAGAGATATTTACAGCTCCCGAACGGGAACCGTACGGACGAACCTGCTGTCAATCCGGTTGCTCCGAAACGTCGGTTCCTTCAGCTTCAGCCAATGGATTTGCTGCAGCAGATACTCGACGTCCGTATGACCCTCCTCCAGCATAGCGCCAATCGGCTCGGATAAGGCGCGGTCATAGATCCCGTGCAAGGGATAGATACGGCCGCCGATCAAAGGAATAACCGCATCATACCCTTCCCGCCTCCAGAACAATAAGAGGCTGGCCGCCGCCGCCGACGGGTGAGGCATGTGGCACCCTAGCATCCATACATCCGGGTATCTCGCCAACGCTAGCCCCGCATGCATACCGCTCAGTATGCCTTGGCCCGCATAATAATCGCTAATGATTCGAATATCCCGGTCTACATGGCGAAGAAACGGTTGAGGATGATTCGTAACAATCGTGACCTCCGCGCATAGACTTTTCATTTCCTTGATTTGGCGATGCAGCAAGGACTGACCCTCAACGACAAGAAAAGCACGCTCATCAGCCCTCTCCGTTCCGCAAACGTCCCCTGCTAAAATGACGCCCGATACCACCTTAATCACACCTTTCGTTCGACTGACATTAAGAAGTAAGAAAGAGCTGCCGATCCGGAGATCGGCAGCCCCAATTGCAGGTATGAATCTTAGAATCTGCCGTAAAAAGCGTTACGGTAAATGTCCGCCAGCTCGGCGACAAGCGGCATACGGGGATTAGCGGTGGTGCACTGATCCTCGAATGCGCGGTCTGCCAGATAGTCAACTCTTTCTTCGAAATCCGCTTGATCAAAGCCCAGCTCCTGGAAGGTTTCCGGGATGCCAAGCGAACGGTTCAGCTTCCGCACCGCTTCAATCAGGCTGCTTACCCCTTCCTCCGTCGTCCGGGCAGACAGGCCCAGCATGCGGGCGATTTCCGCATAGCGCTGATCGGCAATGAAATGGCTATATTTCGGGAACGAAGTGAACTTCGTAGGCTTTTGCGCATTATAGCGGATCACATGCGGCATCAGGATCGCATTGGTGCGGCCGTGCGCCGTATGGTATTGGCCTCCCCATTTATGCGCCAGGCTGTGGTTGATGCCGAGGAACGCATTCGCGAAGGCCATGCCTGCAATGGTCGAGGCATTGTGCATTTTCTCGCGGGCGAGCGGGTCTGCCGTATGATACGACTTCTCCAAATTCTCGAATACGAGGCGGATTGCATGCAGCGCAAGGCCGTCCGTATAGTCGCTCGCCATGACCGATACATAAGCTTCGATCGCATGGGTAAGCACATCCATTCCCGTATCGGCAACCGCCGTCTTCGGCAGGCTGTATACAAATTCCGGGTCGATAATCGCGACATCCGGCGTCAGCTCGTAGTCGGCGAGCGGATATTTGGTCTGCCCTTCTTTTTTGTCCGTAATGACCGCAAAAGAAGTCACTTCCGAGCCCGTTCCCGATGTTGTGGGGATCGCAACGAATTGGGCCTTATTGCCAAGACGCGGATATTTGTACACCCGCTTGCGGATATCGAGAAACTTCTGCTTCAGCGAATGGAAGCTGGTGTCCGGATATTCATAGAAGAGCCACATCGCTTTGGCCGCGTCCATCGGGGAGCCGCCTCCAAGAGCGATAATGCAGTCCGGCTTAAAGCTTTCCATCAGCCTGGTGCCGCGCTCGACCGTTTCCACCGACGGATCAGGTTCAACATCCGAGAATATCTCCATAGCGACGGGGACTTTCCGTTTGCGCAGATAGTATTCCAGCTTCTCGACATAGCCAAGCTTCACCATCATCGCATCGGTGACGATAAGAACCCGCGAGATATCCGGCATTTTCTCCAGATACTGCGTCGCGCCTTTCTCGAAGTAAATCTTGGGCGGAATTTTGAACCATTGCATATTCACCGTCCGGTAAGCCACCCGCTTGATGTTTATCAGGTTGACGGCCGTTACGTTGGAGGTCGTAGAGTTATGGCCATATGAGCCGCAGCCAAGCGTCAGGGAAGGCAGGTTCGTATTGTAAAGATCGCCGATTGCGCCATGGGTCGACGGTGAGTTGACAATAACCCGGCCGGTCTTGAGCCGGTCCGCAAAGGCCTGAATCACTTCGTCATTATTGGAATGGATAACGGACGAGTGGCCAAGGCCGCCAAACGCGACCACCTCTGCCGCAAGCGCAATGCCCTGCTCCGCCGTGTCCGCTTTATAGCAGGCCAGCACGGGGCTCAGCTTCTCGGCCGACAGCGGGAAATCCGTTCCGACGCCGGACAGCGGAGCAACGAGGATTTTCGTATCCGCAGGCACCTCGATCCCCGCCATCTCCGCGATCCGGACGGCAGGCTGGCCTACGATCTTACCGTTTACGGCGCAATGGTCTCCGTGAATGACGAGCTTCGATACCGCTTCCGTTTCCTCTTCATTTAGGAAATAACAGCCGTTGTCTTTCATCAGCCTGCATACCTCATCGTAGACGGGGGCCTCGATAATAACAGCCTGCTCGGACGCGCAGATCATGCCGTTATCAAACGTCTTGGAGAGAATCAGATCGGTCACCGCCTGCTTCAGATCAGCCGACTGCTCGATAAAGCAAGGCACGTTGCCCGGTCCTACGCCAAGCGCCGGTTTGCCGGTGCTGTACGCGGCTTTTACCATCGCCGATCCGCCGGTTGCCAGAACAAGCGCAACATCCGGGTGATTCATGAGCAGTTGGGTGGCTTCCAGCGAAGGCATCTCGACCCACTGCACGCAGAACTCGGGCGCCCCGCCGGCAACCGCCGCTTCAAGAAGCGTCTGCGCCGCGGCCGCGCTGCTCTTCTGGGCGGAAGGGTGAAAGGCGAATATAATCGGATTGCGCGTCTTCGCCGCTATCAAAGCCTTGAACATCGTGGTGGAGGTCGGGTTGGTCACCGGCGTTACGCCGGCAATAATGCCAACGGGCTCCGCTACTTTTTTGTAGTTCTCGTAGACATTCTCTTCAATGACGCCAACCGTTCGGTCATGCTTGATGCTGTGGTAGATATATTCCGTCGCAAAAATATTTTTCGTAATTTTATCCTCGTAGACGCCTCTGCCCGTCTCTTCCACGGCCAGCTTCGCCAGCTGCATATGCCGGTCGAGACCCGCAAGCGCCATGGCCTGCACGACGCGGTCCACCTGTTCCTGGTCCATTCGCATGTAAGCTTCCTGCGCCGCCTTGGCGCGCGCCACCAATTTGTTGATTTCGTCTTGTGCGGAGTGTTGGGCTTCAAGCTTGCTTTCTTTTACAGCCATCTTCTTCTCCTCCTCGTACCGGAGCTCTCGTCTCCTCATGACTTCATCGTAAAGAAATTCAAACCGGCTCACTATGACATTTCTCACACTTTGGAAAATCACTTTAGGAGAATAAATAGTCCATGTCGGTCAAAATCGTTTCGGCAAGCGGGAACAGCAGCTCCTCCTCCATTTGGAAGTGGGCGGTCAGAATAAAGCAGCCCTGCGTCAAGCAATCGCAGCCTTCCTTCAGCTCATGCTGCAGGTCGGCCCCGCTTAAAGGCTCCAGCCTGAGCGCATGGAGCAAGGCGCCGCTTGCCTGGATAAACGATTCAATATACTGGACGGCCAGCTCATGATCCTTCTCAAGCACCCATAAGGAAGGCATTATCGTTGGTTCGATCTTCTTGTGCGAATAATGCATCAGAACGGGGAACAATTCCTCCTCTTCCCATGCGGAATGCCGCTTCAGCTCGTTCAGAAGCATCTCCGCTTCTTCCCGAAGTCCGATTAAGCCCTCTATCGTAACGTAACTGCTCATCCCCGTAGCATGATGAATGCTTTGCTGGCATATTGCGCTGCACATCGCTTTTATTTGTTCATGGTCCGATTCCAATCTCATCGCCAGCCTTGCAAAGGAGCTTGGCCTTGCCGTATTAAACGGATCCAGTCTCATTCCAATCCCTCCCGTACCGGTTCCTTAAAAATGTTCATGCCTCAGCCTACCATCTGCCGGTCATGGCTGGCTGTGACGCATATCACAGTTGGCCGGACGGACATAGAACGTTCAAATAAAAAGGCCTGCCCTGCGCAAATCTAACCGAAACAACACAAAATCGAGCGAGAAGCCCGGCTGGTTTTACGCTAAACTTGGGAGAGTTGTTATCGATTCATGACTCGGTTGAGGGGGACAGGATAATCTATGAAACTGGAAAACATTAAACTTGAGATTAGCAGCGGGGCTACGCTAACGCTTTATCTGCACGACATTATGGAATTAAGGGAAAAAGCGCGCCCCATTGTTCTGGTCACGCCCGGAGGAGCATACCGTTTCTGCTCCGAGCGGGAAGCCGAGCCCGTAGCGATTGCCTTCTACAACGCTGGCTACCATGCGGCGGTATTGCGCTACTCCTTCATGGAGGATGCGCGTAATATGCAGCCGATGGCGGAAGCTTTGGAGTCAATCCGGATACTAAGAGAGCATGCTGAGAAATGGCATATTCTTGCGGATAAAATCGCGGTTTGCGGTTTTTCGGCAGGCGGACATTTGGCTGCTTCCACCGGTACGATGTGGAATGAGCCCGCGCTTATGAAGCGCTTGAACTATGAGGGAGATATTCTGAAGCCTAATGCGCTCATTCTTGGCTACCCGGTTATTACTTCCGGTGAATTCGCGCACCGCCAATCGTTCTACAACATCAGCGGCTCGCCTGAAGACGATGAGACATCGGGCTTTTATTCGCTGGAGAAACGCGTAACCAGCGAAACTCCCCCAACCTTCATCTGGCATACGGAGGACGATCCGGCGGTTACGGTGGAGAATGCACTGCTCTTTATAAGCGCTTTGCGTAAGCATCAAGTACCGTTCGAGTGCCATATCTTCAATAAAGGTGAGCATGGCCTGTCCCTGTGTAATGAAGAAGTAAATACGCCGAATCCGCATTGCGCCCACTGGTTCGGCTTATGTATCGAATGGCTGGACTCGATTGGGCTGGGATTAGCGTAAAGATAGCGTTAGAAGAACGACCAGGGATTCCTTTCCTGGTCTTTCTTCTTCTTTCTAGGAGGGAACGGTGTCTCGGTTGGATCCGCTGAGGTGGCGAGTTTTCGTGTTACAGCTTGTGTTGGCGAGGACGTGTGGAGGTTGGTGAGCAATTAAGAGGAAATTTTCGTGTTACATCTCGTGTTGGCGGGGACGTACGGAGGTTGGTGAGTAGTTAAGAGGAAATTTTCGTGTTACCGCTCATGTTGGCGGGGACGTACACAGGATGGCGACCAATTAAGAGGGAATTTTCGTGTTGCAGCTCATGTTGGCGGGAATACACAGGTGGTGGCGAGTAATTAAGAGGAAATTTTCGTGTTACCGCTCATATTGGCGGGGATGCACAGGAGTTGGCGAGTAATTAAGAGGAAATTTTCGTGTTACAGCTCATATTGGCGGGAATGCACAGGGGTTAGCGAGTAAGTAAGAGGAAATTTTCGTGTTACAGCTCATATTGGCAGATAAGTGGATTGGCTGGCAGCAAAATTCGGCAGGCTTTTTGCCTGCTGTAGCCCATATCGGCGATCGCGCGGGACATTGCACGGCTCATTAGCAGGCTTTTTGCCTGCTGTAGCCCATATCGGCGATCGCGCGGGACATTGCACGGCTCATTAGCAGGCTTTTTGCCTGCTGCAGCTCATATCGGCGAGTGGGCGGGGCATCGCTCGGCTCATTAGCAGGCTTTTTGCCTGCTGCAGCTCATGTCGGTGAGTGCGCGGGCATCGCTCGGCTCATTAGCAGGCTTTTTGCCTGCTGCAGCTCATATCGGCGAGTGCGCGGGGCATCGCTCGGCTCATTAGCAGGCTTTTTGCCTGCTGCAGCTCATATTGGCGAATGCGCGGGACATCGCACGGCTCATTAGCAGGCTTTTTGCCTGCTACAGCCCCAGCTGGCGGGGACGCCCTCTGACCGCGGGCGTATTAGCAGGCTTTTTGCCTGCTGCGGATCCGGCTGGCGGGGACGCTCGCGGGGCTGTCGGTCCCCTCACCCGCTTCCGCCACAAAAACGTCAAACTCTGCCCGTTGTGCATCATTGCCCATTGGGCAATAATATACTTATACAATCGTTGCCCATTGAGCAACGACGAAGTGAGGTGAAGGCACAGGGCCGATCTACGATGAACAAGCAAAGCTTGCGTGAAATCAAAAGAGAAGCAACGGCTAATGCGCTCGCGGAGGCGGCATTTGATCTCGCCATGGAACGTGGGATGGACAATTTTGTAGTAGAGGATATTGTACAGCGTGCAGGATATTCAAGAAGAACGTTTGCGAATCATTTCTCGTGCAAGGAAGAAGCGGTTGTTATGGGGGCTTCCGCCTTCAACGACGTGAATGAAGTGCAGCAGCTGATCGAGAGCTTGACGGAGAACACCACACCGCTTGAGGTTATGGAGCATCTGGTCCGAATGGAGCTTACCGCGGGCCTGTTCCAAAAAACGCGCCAGCTCGTGAAGCTGTCCAAACAGCATCCTACCCTGGAGCCCTACATTCTCAGCGCTCTTCATAGCCATCAAGGTCTTGCCGAGCAATTGCTGCTTGATCTGTTCGAAGACAACTATGCAAAGGGCTACATTCAGCTGCTCGTTGGCGCATCCTATGGAGCAGCTCTCCCGATGCTATATGGCAGCAGCAGCATCCGGTTCCCCGGTCAATCGGGTGACGAGCCGCCGGACTCCATTTCGCTCGATCAGTATTTGGATGACATGTTTGGTTATTTGAAAAAAGGTTTTTAGATTTTTATATTATCCTATAAAAAAAGGAGAACCACACTGTTATGTCGACTTTCCTGTACAAAATAGGCAAAACAGCCTATAACAAGCCTTGGCATTTTATCATTGCCTGGATTGCCATTCTTGGCGTTGTTGGTGCCCTGATCGGCATTAACGGCATTCACACCAGCTCCGAGATGAAGATAAAAGGAACCGAAGCGCAAAAGGTATTGGATCAGCTGGCAAAAGAACTGCCGGAAGCTTCCGGCGGGCAAGCAAGCGTCGTATTCACTGCACCGCAGGGCGAACGCCTCGATACGCCGGAGCGTATAGCCGCTATTACGAAAGCTATTAACGATGTGTACGACGTTGAATATGTCATCAATCCGGCTGAAGCAGCCGCCGCGGCAGGCGCAACGGCAACGGATGCGGCTCAATCCGGCAATGCGGCTGCCGGCAGCGAGCAGCAAAATGCGCAGCAAAGCGCAACGCAGTCCGATCAATCTCAATCAGCTGCGGCTGCCCCATACGGACCGCTCGTCGTTGACGGCAATCCAGTGCCCGGCGTTATGATTTCCGCCGACGGCAACGTGGCTTTGTTCCAATTCCAATTCACCGTTCAGCAAATGTCGCTTCCGCAAGAAGTCATCGACACCGTTGTGGATGACGTTACAGCCGTAGAGCAAGCGAACTTGGGAATCAAAGCTCTGCCAAGCGATACGCTAGTAGGCAAGCCGGCAATTGGCGCTACCGAAGGAGTTGGTATCGTTGTTGCCGCGGTTGTTCTATTTATTACGCTTGGCTCCGTTGTTGCAGCCGGTCTTCCGCTCGTAACCGCCTTGCTTGGTGTTGGTATCAGTGTCGGGGGCGCTTATTCCCTCTCCAAATTTATTCCGATGACCGATATCACGCCTGCGCTTGCCATGATGGTTGGCCTCGCGGTCGGAATCGACTACTCCTTGTTTATCGTAAACCGTCAGCGCCGCATGATCCTCGATCAAGGCCTTAGCGCCCGCGAAGCCGCGAGCCGTGCAGTGGGTACGGCGGGCAGCGCGGTATTTTTCGCCGGGTTAACCGTTATTATCGCATTATGCGGCATGGTTGTTATGAATATCGACTTCCTGACCGCTATGGCTCTTGTCGCTGCAGCAAGTGTCTTTATTAACGTCCTTGTAGCCCTGACCTTGCTTCCGGCATTGCTTGGTCTGGTTGGTGAACGGATCGTCTCCGTGAAAGCACGGAAGAAAAACAACGAGCAAGCAGGCGTTGCCCGTCAAGGCACGGCACATCGCTGGGCGAACGGAGTTGTACGCCGCCGCTGGCTCGTGATCATTGGCGTGATCGTTATCCTTGGCGCTGCATCCATTCCGGCTGCCGATATGAAATTAGGCATGCCATCCGGCGATACGGCAAACCTGGATACGCCGGCTAGACAAAGCTTTGACGCAATCTCGGCCGGCTTTGGCAAAGGCTTTAACTCGCCGCTCCTGCTCGTTGCCGAGCCTGCAAGCACCTCCGACAAGGTTACGCCTGAACTTCTCGGCAAGCTTGTGCAGGATATCCAGCAGCATGACGATGTTGCGGTTGTTACGCCAATGGGCATTAATAAAACCGGCGACATCGGGATTATTAGCGTTATTCCGAAATCCGGTCCTACAGACGACGAGACCAAAAAGCTTGTCAAAGAGCTTCGCGATCAAGACTCCAGCATCTCTCAATCTAACAAAGTGACGCTGGGCGTTACCGGCTTCACCGCGATTAACATCGACATGTCGGCAAAGCTGGCAGAGGTGTTCCCGATTTATATCGGTATCATCCTCATCCTGTCGCTTATCATTCTGCTGCTTGTATTCCGGTCGATTATCGTTCCGGTAAAAGCAACCATTGGCTTCCTGCTTAGCATTCTGGCTACCTTCGGTATTACGACGGCCGTATTCCAATGGGGATGGCTGCATGATCTGTTTGGCTTCGATACCGGCGGCCCGCTTCTCAGCTTTATGCCGATTATGGTATCCGGTATCCTATATGGCCTTGCGATGGACTATCAGGTATTCCTAGTAAGCTCCATGCGCGAAGCTTATGTCCATGGGCACAAAGGAACAACAAGCGTGGTTGAAGGTTATAAGCAAGCGAGCCGTGTCGTTGTGGCGGCAGCGGTTATCATGGTATCCGTCTTCGCCGGATTCATTCTGACCGAGGACATCATGCTGAAGCAAATCGGCTTTGCTCTCACCATCGGTATTCTTATTGACGCTTTCTTCGTCCGCATGGCGCTTGTTCCGGCTATTATGGCTGTGTTTGGCAACAAAGCATGGGGCATGCCGAAATGGCTGGACCGCATTCTTCCAAACCTTGATGTAGAAGGCGACAAGCTGATTGCGGAGCTTAACAAATCTTCGAATCCGAATGGCCATAAGGAATTAAAAAAGGCTAAACCAAGCCGGGCTCATTAAAAATAACAACAAGAAAGGACCGCTGCCAGCAGCGGTCCTTTCCTTTATTTCACTGTTATCATCGGTTACATCAAGCGGTCCTACAACCCGCGGTTGTAATCGTATTCAATCGCTTGCAGAAAGGCCCGGGCAAGCACCGCATGACCCGACATATTTGGATGAACCCGGTCCCAAGCGAGAGTTGCCGGATAAATAGACCCTAGAACCTTGTTGAACGCTGCCTGCGTATCCACGAAACGAGCTTCATACTTGGACGCTATCTTTTGGACAACCCGACCGTATTGATCCATCGTTCTGCGCATTGGATCCGCTTCATTCGCCTCAAGATAGAACGGAGTCATTAACACAAGTCCCTGCAGCGATGGTCTCGTACGTTCCACCAAAGCCTCCAGCTTCGCTTCGTATTCGTCTATGTAGACATGCTGCTCGGTCTGAGCGGGCAAATCATATTGTCTCCATACATCGTTAGTCCCGATCATAATAGACAGCCAGTCGGGCTGAAGATCAAGGACATCCGTCTGCCAGCGATCCGTCAAATCCCGGACGTTATTGCCGCTTATCCCCATGTTTACCACGCGAATGCCAAGCTCCGGATAAGCTGCGGTCAGCAGCGCATCCACCAGCGACACGTAACCTTTTCCGATTGCGCCAAACAGCCCTTCTCCCCTAGGTCTAGCCCGTTCGCAATCCGTAATGGAGTCTCCGATCATGACCAGCTTCGAATTTTGCCCTAACAACATTGATATGGCCCCCTCTTCCGAACAATTAGTTAATTGAAGAATCTACCACATTCATCATACCAAAAATCCGAAAAAGGGCTACCGAAATTCATGCTTAATTCAGCGGAAAAGCTTCGCTCTTCGACACATGGATCATCTCGCCTGGATAGAACGACCGAAAGTACGTCTCCACCCTGTTATGAATATCGCTCCGGTACCAATCCGTCAGGTTGTGGTCGTCAAAAAGCTGAGGCATGCCTAATCGCTTGGATCTTCTCCCCATGGAGCCATCCCCGATCGTAAGCGTATCAATCCAGATCCGGTCCGCTATTCCTTCCAGTACCTTTGGAAAATCCGGCGTAAACGGCAGCACCGGAGAGATCGCAGCCTGCGTCATAATTCCAGCATCATGCATCTCTTTAAGAGCCTTCAGCCGCAGCTTGATACCCGGTGCATAGGGCGCAAAGAGCCGCTTCATATCCTCGCGGTCCGTCTCTACCGTCATCGATACAAGAACCTCGCATTTATCCTTGAGCTGCACGATAAGATCGAGGTCCTTCCTAATAAGCGGGCTTCGCGTCTGAATCTGAAGCAGATCGGGAGGAGCCTCCAGCATTTCCTGCAAAATCCGCCTTGTAATCCCCGCTTCCCGTTCGATCGGCTGATAAGGATCCGTTGCCGAAGACATAAAGATATGAATCGGCTTATTTTTCCGGCGCAGTTTGTTCACTTCATTCCGGTAAAGGTCCGCGGCATTTGTCTTCATGTCCACCCATTCTCCCCATGGAATCTGCTTGAACTTCTGGATGGGCATCTCTCTCACATAACAGTATTTGCAGGCAAACGAGCACCCGCTATATGGATTAAGGGAATGGGTAAAGCCTATATCGAGATAACCCTTCGCTTCGCTTAGGATACTCTTGGATACGATATCTCTGATTTCGATGGCCATGGCAACCCCCTCTCTAGACAACTAAAACAAGAACAAACGTTCCGTTTATTATCATAACTAAACTTCCGTTTTTAATCAATCTCTTCGAGAATAATGACTCTAAAGAACGGGAAAACCAACCAAATGAGGAAAAAAAACATTTATGGATAGGCGGATGGTTCATGGCGGCAAATCATAAATTGTCGGTTATCCCTCTTGGCGGGGTTAATGAAATCGGAAAAAACATGTATGTTATTGAATGCGGCGATGATCTCGTCGTTGTGGACTGCGGATCGAAATTCCCGGATGAAAGCCTGCTTGGCATTGATGTGATTATACCGGATATTACGTATCTCATCGAAAACGAGGACAAAGTCCGGGGCCTTGTCGTGACGCATGGCCATGAAGATCATATTGGCGGAATCCCGTATATTATCAAACAATTGAATATGCCTATTTATGCAACAAGGCTGACGCTTGGTCTCATCAAAGGAAAGCTGAAGGAGCATGGCCTGCTTGGCTCGACAACCCTGCATCAGATTGAACCGCAGTCCGAGATTACCTTGGGCAAGGTTCCCGTCAGCTTTTTCAGCACCAACCACAGTATTCCGGATTGCCTCGGCGTCGTATTTCATACTCCCCAAGGAACGGTTGTCCATACCGGGGATTTCAAATTCGACCTTACTCCGGTCAATAATCAATATGCCGATATTCACAAAATGGCGGAGATCGGAAAAAACGGCGTGTTAGCGCTGTTATCCGAAAGCACCAATGCGGAACGTCCGGGCTTCACCCCTTCCGAACGCCTGGTTGGGGCAAATATTCAGGAGGCCTTTTATAATGCCGACGGCATGATTTTTATAACGACGTTTGCATCCAATGTCCATCGGCTTCAGCAAATTATTGACGCCTCGGTCAAAACGGACCGCAAAATTGCCCTGGCCGGCAGAAGCATGGTTAATGTCGTGGAGATCGCTTCCACTTTGGGTTACCTCAATATGCCTTCAAATATGCTGGTGGACATCGCCGAGGTCAATAAATACAAACGAAACGAAATCACCGTGATGTGCACGGGCAGTCAAGGCGAGCCCATGGCGGCGTTAGGGCGCATTGCCAGCGGCAATCATCGGCAGATCGCCGTTCATCCCGGCGACACCGTTATTTTTGCCTCCTCCCCTATTCCGGGGAACGAGCGGAATGTCGCCCGAATCGTAGACAACCTGTTCGAGAGGAAAGCCAAAGTCATTTACGGCTCCGGCTCAAGCACCGGCATGCATGTATCCGGACATGCCAGCCAGGAAGAGCTGAAGCTGATGCTCACGCTCATGAAGCCGCAATACTTCATTCCCATACACGGCGAATACCGGATGCTGCATCTGCATCGAGAATTAGCCGAATCCGTGGGGGTTAAAGCAAGCAATATCTTTATTTTGAATAACGGCGATGTCGTGGATTTTGCCGGCTCGGAGGCTTTCCAGGAAAGAAGCGTCACGAACGGAGATACCTATGTCGACGGGCTTGGGATCGGCGATGTAGGCAACGTGGTGCTGCGCGACCGCAAGGTGCTGTCTGCCGACGGCATCCTTATTATTGTTGTTACAATCGGGAAGAGCGACAATAAGATTGTGTCGGGACCGGACATCATCTCCCGCGGTTTCGTATTCGTGAAGGAGTCGGAAGGTCTGATGGAGGAGGTACACCGGATCACGCTAAATGAAATGGAACAGCTTCTGGAGAAGGAGAACAAGCTCCATAAGCCATGGAATCTGTACAAGCAAACCCTGAAAGAGTCGGTCGGAAAATTCCTGTACGCCAAAACAAAACGCAGACCGATGATTCTTCCGATCATTATTCTGGTATAGCTGGATATACTATTCAGGCCGATGAATATAACGGTTGCACGACAAACAAGAAAGGTGGAGAAACCTATGACATCAAGCCGTGGCCATCAAGGGGCCCATGGAATCGGACAAGTGGAGAAACAATTAAACCGTCAAGCGCAAGCTGCCGAACAAATCCAGGGCACTAACCAAACCGACCAAGAGGTGCTTGCAGCCAGTCAAGAGCCTTCCTCCGTGATGGAAGAAATCGTGGATACGCATAACGAGTAAACGTTGTTTAGGAACATAGGCAAAAAGAGTATTTGATCTTTCACGATCAAATACTCTTTTTTATCCCGATCAGTAGTCTCACTCCACGGTAAAAGTAACGGATACGACCGTTCCCGATGAACTCGACTCAATTGTCGATTATACACTCCATATGTTAAATCCGAATAGCGGGTAACAAAATTACTTCAGATTTCACAAATTCTCTAGTCGAGAATAACAAAAAAGGAACAGCAGACATGCCGCGCCCTTGTTTAAATGATGATTAGCTCTCACGTTATTACAGCGATTGCCAGATCTTCTTCAATTGATTTAGGCCCTGCTGCACGCCAAAACGGCATGGCTCCAAGCCTTCGAACTCAACGGAAATATAGCCGTCATAGCCGGATTGCTTCACAATGCCAAGCACCCGGCGCATATCGATATCTCCTTGGCCTACGATAGCCCCACGCAAGTAATTGCCGCGGGCCGAACGGAACCAGCCATCTCCAAGGTCGCTTTCGGGATGACGCACATAGAAATCCTTAACGTGCACCATAGCCGCATAATCAATGTTATTGGAGACGCCAACAACCGGATTCTCGTCCACGCAGACAA
Source organism: Paenibacillus sp. MMO-177 (assembly GCF_037147795.1). Taxonomy (NCBI): domain Bacteria; kingdom Bacillati; phylum Bacillota; class Bacilli; order Caryophanales; family Paenibacillaceae; genus Paenibacillus; species Paenibacillus sp. MMO-177. The sequence continues at coordinate 939,791 of NZ_JBBCUR010000001.1, forward strand.
AGTTGCCGACGTCCAGGGTTGTTCTGAAATTGTCCCGGTCCGTTGCATGCAAGAGCGCCTGGACACGATCGCTGGCTTGAAGGAAATAACCGTGATTTTCAACCGTTGTTGTAATTCCCTTCGTTGCCGCATAATCGGCGATTCGGCGGCAAGCCTCTGCGAGCTTGGGAAGCTCGTTATTGAAATTACGGATCGACGTATCCGGCGACGATGCCACATCATGGCGCATCAGCCTCACGCCAAGCTTCGCTGCAATGTCCACTTCCCGCATAACACGCTCAATCTCTTGCTCGTATTCCGCTTCGCTTTTGCCGGCAAAATTGGCGCCTATCAAATAATTGGAGATTTCAATGCCCACCTCGTCCGCTTTACGGCGGATCGCTTCAATTAATTCCGGATTCTCCGTCAAATTGAAGCCAAGCGGCACAATTTCAACATGCTCTCCGCCAATTTCAGCAATCGCGGCAATTACGTCAAGAACGTCCATCTCCCCTGATTGAAGCGCTTGATAGTAGCTATAGGTGCTGATCCCAAATTTCATTATCGAATCTCCCTTCAAGTGTGGCTGACTCCTTAATTCGCGTTATTGCCAAGCAAACCTGCCTATCTATCAGAATAATATCACGGTTTGGATAATGCGGATACGGAGGATTGCGGCTCACGCCAAAAAAGATTTGCCTATGCTAAGCCGAGAATATATCTCCCTAACATCTTGATTTTCTCTACCACACTCCTAAATCTAACCCCATTCCAGCGCAAACGGATTATGTTATAGTTCTGTAGATAAATTGAACAAGGTGGTTAAAAGATTGTTAATTCATGCTGATTCTTTTTTTTGCATGCACTGCAAAATTATCCATATTCGCAGAGAGGGGGATCTCATTATGACAACCGGTTGGGTCTATATCGGCAGCGTCCAGCACGCCGCTGGGTTCTGCAGCACCTACAAGCCGCTGCTGCAGAACCAAACCCGGACGGCTCTTTCCACAGGACATACCAAGTGAAACAAAAAGCTCCGTCCTTCAAGGGACGGAGCTCGCTTTTTAATTTACGTATTATAAATATTTTCGCATTCCTGCACGGTCGGTTGATAAAAGCAGTGCTTCTTCCAGCGTCCTACGAGCGGCTGATCATACCAAGTTGGCGGACATGGTCCGGGATTTTCAAAAGATCCCGGGCGGAAATACCATAGGGAGAATTCGGCCGGCCAATTCCGCTCCCCATTCACGGACCGTTGCGCCAGACGACGTTCCCTGTCTCTTGCGCCTTGATAGTACAAACTATGCTGCAACGCTTCGAAAGCATGCGGCTGCTCGATCATTTGGGGAATTGTCCGGATGTTTTTAAAATCGGAGCAATTTCCTCTTATACGGTTAATGCCAACATTTCCAACAAGGAGCATGCCCATTTCGCCTTCGGTCTCGGCTTCAGCTCGAAGCAACCTTGCCAACATATCAATATCCCGACTCCTGGCTTTTACGACTGCCATTGACTCACCTCTTTAGCTTTCTAGACTCATCATATTATAGGCGAAGCGGAAGTGTTACTCGGCCAAGGGAGCGATATTACCGTATCTCAGTTACTCGCTGACGGTTCATTGATTTGATTGATAATATAATTCCTTAAACGATCTAAGTCAGACGGTAAAAAGTTTTTTATTTGGGCTTGGTCATTATGTATTTCAATTGCATTTTCAACGATATGACGGTACTGCGAAGGAACTAAATCAATGCCCCACCTGCCGGCTTCTTCCTTTGAATATATCGCTTTGTTTTCTTTATAAGACCAGATTCTAAGGAGTGTGAGGATTCCTGTAACGAGAAGCTCCCCCTCCAGTTTGCTGAAATAATCTATACCCCAATAAATGGAATCCCAGAAATGCTCTTCAGGTACAGGAGGAAATACCTCGTTTATGGCTCGTCCGTAAATACAAATACCGCTTTGGTTAATTAAAGTTACGTGACATGCGATATCGCCGTCCGTGCAGACCTCCTTAAAATCCCAGAATGCCAAATCATTCTCACGGGCTATAACCTCAAATTTAGGTCGCCAATACTCGCTAAAGTGAAACTCGTAAGGAGTGGGATGCCTCCATGGATTAAGGTCAGAGATACACAAAACACTTAACTCTATTGGTGATGGTTTTTTATGTAGAGCCAAGAATCCATTCATTAAATGAAAACGTTGAGACGCATTTATGGAGGTTTGAGTTATAACCATAATATCTAAATCACTGCGGGAAGGCTGAAAGCTGCCTAAACACATTGAACCGTGAAGGTAAATCCCTATCAAGTTTTCACCCAACGCGTGTGATAAAAAATCCGTTACCATAATGATCTGCTTCTTTATTTCCGAAGGGCAATTCCCCCAGTTATATCCGCTCAAAAGATAACAACTCCTGACTTTATAATTCGTTCATTTCATATTCTCTAATTGATAATAACATGACTTCATCCTAAATATGGTAATAACAAATATTTAAATTTATTGTTTACCTTTAATAGCAGAAAGAGCAGGAGCAGCTGCCGTTGACCAAAAAAAATCCCCTCCCGGCTTCCGGCAGGGGATGTTGTCTCAGGATGATGGTAATTTACTCTCGAAACAGGAATACTTGCTTTACATACCTTAAAAAATGAACATCCATGTACGATGCCATTCGTTTGTTTAGGTCGCGATATTCCTCCAGTTTCTCTGAGTGGCGTTTACTTCGTTCATCGATCTGCCTGTCAAAGTTATGAAGCTCGGTCTCAAGCCGGATTCTGGCAGCCTCCAATTCCTTTGTTAAGGAATCCAGCTCAGGATGATGAGCCTGTTTGATCACATTTAGCTTCTCCTGCGCTGCGGTTTTATACGTTTGTTCGGTCTCGGTTAATTTTGACTTCCGATCCTTATACTTGAACGCTATGGCGGAGATTTCGCTGCGAGGAAGGACTGCGGGAATTTTAGATCGATACCTGCGTTCGATTTTTATTTTCCAGTCGACCAGCGCCTTCGCTTGAGATCGGCTCATGCCTATATGAACCGAACCACCGTTTTTTAAAATCAAATATGCCCTATCGATTTGTTTGCGGCCATAGGACTGATTGATCGTAATGTCCATAAAATCGGCAGGCGTTCGAATTCCGTTCGTTCTTAAACGGCGTTTCATTTCATCGTCGATACCCGGAATAGTATCCTGGCTAATCTTATGTTTAATGATCTGCTCTTCCAGCCACGTTTTTTGAAATGAGGCCAGTCTGCTGGACAACTCCGTTTTTTCCTCATGGTCCATGTTCCGTCTTTCGCCAAATAACCCGTTTAAATGAATATGAAGCTCCTTCTCTACCGCTTCCGTTTCATGCTTTTCCCGATAAGCCGCTTCCTCGAGCCTTTGTATGCAATCACGTATCGATTCCTCTTCGCTTTGACTGAATTTTTGCTTCCTATCGTTTAATTCGTTCAGCTCGCTGCTTAATTCGGATAGGGCAGGCTCCAGCCTCTTTATGTTTTCCTGGGTGGCTCTCTTTTCCCGGACGGCGGGAACCTTTCCATAACGCCAACTTAAAAAGGCCATCTCCGTGCCCAAACCTATAATCGAACAGAAGAGCGGCGCCGTGACCGGGGCACTGCTGTACAAAGCAGCCGCGGCTAACGCTGCTGCGAGTAAAATCAAGTACGAAACGAAGCTGTCCAGCAAAAACAAATACATTGATCGCTTCTTGCGCGGCGCCGCTTCCAACGTAATATGGTCCAAGACCCAAGACGCTCCACCGGAATACGAAGGCTCTGGCGGCGATATAGCGTCAACCTTCCGCGGCCTCCGCTTCAAAACCCGATCAGACAAGATGATTAGTGAATTTCTAAATGCCGTAATTTTAGATAAGGACGTGATATGGAGGCTTGAAGGCTGCATATCCTTTCCCTCCGAATGGGGATCGGGGAGTCCGGGTACCTCCGGCACTTCCATTGCCGTGAATGCCCGAAGGGCGGTTGCAGCATTTCGTACCGCCTCTTCTTCAACAAGCGTCAGCAACTCGAATGCCCGTGACACATCTGGACGAACAAAGTCATTCCGTCGAAAAAGAAGGCTTTCCTCCGTCTCTCCCGCTTCAAGCGAATGCCATAATGAGGGATCGGAACAAACGGCTGCGATCGATATCCAAACTACCCATGCCGAAAAATGATCGATATAGGGGCCGAAATGCTCTTCATTCCTTCCCGGATGTTGATAGTTTCGATGACCTAGCTCGTTGCTTGGCATGCCGTTTAAAGCGGGGACATACATCCCGTCGTAATCGATCAGAATGATTTCATTATTATGGATTAATATATTTCCATGCTGCAAGTCGCCATGCCCAATATTAGCCGAGCATAAATCGAGGGTCATTATTAACCATTTATCGGCGAGTTCTTGCAGCAGGTCGGCACGATGCAAATTCCGCCCCACGTAAGCGAGCAGCGACTCTCCTTCCACCCACTGCATTTTCACGACCGGAAACCACTGACCGTTAATGTTGATGCCTTCGGAAAGATATTCGAACGGGACGAGATAAGGAAGAGGATTGGAGCGTAAATGCAAGCTGATGGCATCGTAACGGAACTTCTGATCCTTTACATTGTTCGTGAAGCACCTGACCGCCCACTCTCGCTCGCCGCACTTCATTTTATATACGCTGGCAAAGCTTCCCGATATCGGACGGGGGAGGCCAAGCTTATCCAATTCAGGGAGACTTGCCTGCAGATCTGGGTCCTTGAAGCAGATACGCGGATTTTGGATGGCTTCCCTATAATCCTGCGGAGTGGGCCAGAACAATAGCCTCACTTCCCTTTAACCAGTTTTAATCGAATAAACGTAACATCATCATTCCTAAGATAAAAATAGCCCTCATGGTGAGGCCGCCGTCTTTCTTCATGCACGAGATGTTGAAAGTCGTGCTCGTCGGCTAGCTTTTGCATGATCCTGATTACGCTGGTATCTTCCTTGTAGCGAGTCAACAGCCAACAGGCTAGGGCATCGGTCATCAACCAGAACTCGTCTCCCGCTCCGGCAATATCGCTCCATCTGTGAACAAACTCATGAAGCTGGGCATTATTGGCCGTGTTACTCGAGATGAGAACCGGTCGACGCCCAAAATCATCGGCTGTGCTTAAAGGAAATGAGGCGATCAACTTATCCTCTCGAATATGAAAAATACAGCTATCGCCGACCGCGATCGCGTCAAATGCCGCAGCATCGGCATCGATCGCAAATCGGAACGTGATCCCCGCTAATGTGGAAAACGCCCCGCTGCTGAGCTTCTCTTGCGCATACCAGGGGAGAGTTTTGCCGTTCATTTTTTTCTGCCAGGCTTTCGATAATGGGGAGACTGCTCTATGGATCTGCATACCTCCGAATCTGCCAAAGCAATAACCCTTTACGAGCAAATTCGCCCACTGTTCAGCATAAGAGGATTCACTGGCCCCATCGGCTATGGCGAATCTGCAAACTGTCGTCTCCTTGTGAACGTGCATGCTGCTATGGGAGGCATCCTCGTATTCATCTCTGCGATTACCTGCCTTCGGCAATAGAAAACATTCGCTTTCGATTCGCATAACGGAAGCTCTATCGCAGATTGGCCGGACGCGTTCCGATATCAAGCGCCTGGATCACGAGAGTTAAATCCGCATTAAGCACAAAACCTCTCGCTCCATCGGAAAGATTCAAGTCGTACTCCTGATTGGCGACGCGGATCATAAAAGGCGTCAGCGGACTCGAACCTTCGTAAAGAACCCTGGAATACGCGTCGGGCAGCGCATCCGCGGTTTCCGGAAAACGGAGCTCTACCGCGCTCGGACTATTCGAGATGTGCAGATTGAATAACAGTACATTGCCGTCATCCGTCGAGAGCGCTCTTAGTTGTTCCATTTCAAGCGCCGGATCGCCGTCGGTCGATTCCCCATCCGTAATATGAATAACAACCGGCGGAAAACAATGAGTGTATTCACTGATCCATTGAGTCAGAACGGTTTGAGCCGTTCTCATCGCTTCGCACATCGGCGTGCCCCCATTAGCTACGGGCTCAAACCAGACCGGAAACTTGACGAGTTGATCAACCAGCCCGCCTGCCCCATCCGGCACTTTTTTCAACCGCTTATCCAGCCTTGACGGATTATCGGCAATTTCGCTAATCGGCACCACTTCTTTCCCCGCCAGAACACCTCCGAACGCCGGACCGACACCGGCGCCATAGCCGATTACGCCAACATGATAGTAATCGCGTATCCCTTCCGACTTCGCGCATTTGATAACGAGATTTTGCAATAACCGGTTGATGGCGTCCGATACGCTCTCGGATTTCGTGCTGGCCCCAAACGGATCAGACATCGACCCGGATTGGTCGATAATAAACAAGATACAAGACGGATTCGAACGGCTGATTTCAGCTGAATACATGGCGCTCACCCCTCATAATAGGTATATGTTTATTCCTATTCGATAAGGGACAAAGTATTGACAATAAAAAAAGCAGCCGACGTAAAACGCCGGCTGCTGTATTGAACTATAAGCTTTGGACGCTTCGCGGATGGGTAATCCATCGGCGGGGAGCACTGAATGGGGCACGTCAAAGCCGACCTATACGCTGATGAGCGAACTGCTTTTCAATCCCGAGAATTGCTCCGTAAGGCTTGGATCGTCAAGAATCGGTTACTTCAACGTAATTTGACTTCAATATTAAAAATGGGTCTTTACTCTTAAAAGCATCAAACTGAGCAGATACGTAAGCATCTTTGCCTGTAATTTTTAAATTAAGCACATATTTAAACCTTGCATTAGCAATGCTCTTTAAACCAAAACTGTTAAATATACCTTCAAAAATTACTAAAAGATAAAAATAAAATTTATACAGTGAACTTTTATTCTTTATACTCTCAATAACAATTTTTATCGTTGAAGCTGTTAAACAAAACTCCATCTTTTCTGTTAAATCCTTTTTGTCTACAATGATGTTCTCATCACAAAAAATAGTAATAGTTCTCGGAGAATCATCGAATGGGTCTTCAATGTACTCAAGGGAAAGATTAGCAGTCAAGTTTTCCATGTTTTCATCCTCTGCGCATGCTCACTATTTTTATATTACATTTGGTATTTTATCTAAGGAATCAAGAAAACTTAAGCGGAATTTATAACCAAGAAAAAGAAGTTGCAGAATTATCGGCAACCTTGTGTGCTTTTCTTATCGAACATACATTTCCCGTTACTTAAGTACGGTGATTTATATACAAACCCATCCTTATTCATTAGGACATACATGGGATACGTCTCTATATCCAATTTTTTTAATTTTTTACTCTGTTTCTTATTGTAAACGTGACATGCATTTCCGTAATATTATCCAGGATTACTTGATTAGAATGAATGAAGGTTAATGAAATAAAGCCACCAATCATGCCGGCAGCTTCGTTGTAGGGTAAGTATTGAGTTAAAGTCTCCCGTTTGCTTAATCTCATATCAAGATATTAGATCAGTTTTAGCTAAATCCAATGCCACGGCTATTTTAATCTGATTCGTTTTACTGAGCCCTTTAATCAAATTCTCTACCGGATACACATCTACTATCGGAGCACTTTTTTCATCATTGCGATCCAGCTTCGTCAAAGTTGTACACTAAATTCTATAACAAAGGGAACCAAACAAACTACAAATACATATAGATGCCTATAGAGTTTTTAATGACTATGTAGTACTTGTTCGGTGCAGCTGTCGTGTCAATGCTGAACTTTTAGAAAACAACTCCTCTATCTCCCCTGATCAGGATGCAAAAATTTCCACATGCTCATGCCGCGAAGGAGGTAAGTAATTTGCCGTTTAAACCACATCCCAATAATACTGCTCTTGTAATCACAGACCCACAAAATGACTTTATGAGTCCTGGGGGAAGAGGCTATCATCTGACTAAAGGAACTATTGAACGAAACAATACTATACAAAACCTTGAACTATTAATGAGAACTGCCATGAATAAAGGATACCAACTTTTCATATCGCCCCATTATTTATACCCTCATGATTATGGCTGGCAATTTACAGGAAATGAACAAAAGATGCTATTAGGTCTTGGAATGTATCAAGTAGCAAATGCGTACACACCACCGTCATTTGGAGCTGATTTTGTTCATTCCTTCAAACCTTATATTTTTGATAAAAGAACCGTCATTGCAACTCCTCACAAGGTTGCCAGCCCACAAACAAATGACTTGGAATATCAGTTACGACAACATAAAAAAGAGAAGATCATTATTGCAGGGGTGCTTTCCAACGTTTGTGTAGAGTCACATATGAGGCATCTAATCGAAACTGGTTTTGAAACAGCTGTTGTATACGATGCCACCGCAACAATTAGTGAAGATGATTTTCAAGCTGCCGTTACCAATTATAAAGCATTTGCTAGTGCTACTTGGACGACACAGGAGGCTATTTCAAACTTATAAATCAATATCCCCAATGGTATAAAACAACCGTGGTAAATTCGAATCTATTCTTAAGCTTTATACATCTCCTTTTGTTTGGGTAATTCAACACGTTTTCCTTCAATAATAACTCCAATTGTTCCCCAATCAAATTGCTCAATCAGTTACTCGATCTCACCCATACACGAAGCGGTCCTACGGTTGTCCATCCCGATTTAAGTGCTGCGGTAAGATCAGTACCGCTTTCGTATCCCACCATGGGTAACCCCGGAAAATCTAATGAGACTATATTATGAATATCTGACCACGTATTTTCGATATTAGCACTCGAAAATACGTTGGATATCCCTATGGCATTTGCGCCTAGATTAGCGATAAATCCTGACACTTCATCCTTGTTCTTTTTTAGATAAATTTTTACATCACGGCGCTCTAAAAGTTCAGGTTTAATCACATTTTCTAAGCCATGGGCGGAAGTCCAATCCGCTAGCTCATGTTCTGTTGTGACATGGCACCATCCAGGTTGAATGGACTCCAAGCTAGCCACCGGTGCATGATAAATCCAGTCGGCTGTAAATAACACTTCAAAATCAAAAGGCGACAAATCAAGATTAGCAAAACTATCTTTGATACCGGTTGTTTCTTTATTAGCAATGATGTCAATTACCTCATCAACGGTTACATGCCTGCTTGATGTAATCACGTCCGGGTAATACGGCGGAGATTTCGATGTTGTCTTCCAAATATGTTTTCTAGAAGTTGCAGCAATACCGTGCGTCTCGCATACGATTCCACACCAAACGATATTATTTAATACAGCTGCATCAAGCTTTTCACTCATGATGGCTTCCCCCTGCTCTGATAGGATGCATTGCTCCCGTAATCAAAAGGCAGCCGATCTTCGGCTGCCTTTCCTTTTATAAATGGGCTATAGGGACATGGAGGCGTCCGATTGAAGCTGCTCCAGAAGCTTTCCCGTATCGATGTCCGGTTCCGGATAGGAAAGGTCCAGCTTCTCCAAGGAATTTAAAATAATCCGGAGCACCAAGTAGTCGCGGAACCATCGTTCATTGGCCGGGACGATATGCCACGGAGCATGATTGGTTGCCGTATGCCGGAAGGCATCCTCGTATGCGTCAATGTATGAATCCCAGTAATGCCGCTCGTTGAGATCGCTTGGATCGAATTTCCACAACTTCTCCGGGTTGCTCAGCCGTTCGCGGATTTTCTCGAGTTGAAATTCAGGAGAAATATGCAAGAAAATTTTGATCAGCAATACACCATTGTTTGTTAGAAGCTTCTCGAAATGCCGTATATGCTTCATCCGGGCTGCCGCTTCCTCGTCCTGTATTAAGCCATGTACCCGGGTAATGAGCACATCCTCATAATAAGAACGGTTAAATGCCGTAATATAGCCTTTGGCAGGAACAACCTTATGCGTTCTCCATAAGAAGTCATGAGCAGACTCTTCAGGAGTCGGCTTCTTAAAACTCTCCGCTCGAAAACCTTGAGGATTCAGATTGGACAGTACCTTCTTGATAACGCCGTCCTTCCCGCTGCAATCCATCCCTTGGAACAAAACAAGCACGCCATTCGTCTTCGAGGCAAATAACTTGTCCTGCAGATCGCGAAGCTTCCGTTCCATGTGTTCAAACTCATCTTGAATGTCCTCTTTACTTGCATAGCCGCCCGTATCGTTCGGATCGAAGCGGCTCAGACCGCGCTTGTCCGCTTTGGTCAGCCGATAGTTTTTCAACATGAGAAACACCTCCTCAGTCACTTCTTTAGCTCTCGTCAAATATTCGAGATGATAGCATTAAAACCCTTCCAATTCACAATAGACATGTTTGATTCATCACCATACGTAGTTAAGTTATCTTCCCGACAACTCCCACTTTAATAAAGGGCAAGCTGCATTTGCAGCTTGCCCTTTAACCATCTTACTTGAGTATCAGATTAGCAATAACCTGTGCGCTCTCCGCCCGGGTAACCACATCTTTCGGCACGAATAGATTATTGCCATGTCCTTTTATAAGTTCCAACGCTTGCGCTTTTCTTACTGCCTCCTTTGCCCAACTGCTAACTTTTCCTTGGTCAGCAAAGTCTTTTACATAGACAGGATCTACCTTAGTACCTTTAAGATACTCATAAGCACGTACGAGCATAACGGCCATTTCTTCCCGAGTAATGGTTGCATCCGGTGCAAATACAGTCTTAGAAAGCCCGGTCACTATCCCCGCCTCTGTAGCTGCCGCCACCTCACTGCTATACCAACTCTTTTGCGCCACATCTTTGAAGGTCGTCACTCCCTGTGCTTTAAGACCAAGTGCGCGCACGATCAACGTTGTGAATTCCGCTCGCGTCACAGACTTTTTCGGTGCAAAGTGAGTTTGATCAATACCTTCAATAATGTGCTTGGCAGCCATTTTCTTAATAACTCCAGCCGCCCAAAATGAATCGCTCACATCTATGAAAGACTTATCATAGCTAAGAACTGCGTATGTGCTGAAATGACTAATTTGCGCAAACAGTTTGTCATCGAGTATCTCCCCGCCAACATACTCCAAAGAACCGTCACTGGCCATATAATAAATGCCATTCAGTTCTTTCTTGGACTGATCTAGTACAAGGAGTCCAATCGAAATGCTCTCGTCAAATTGAGATAATTTTTTCTCCATTCCATCCTTGTCTATAATAGAAAGCGAAAATTCGAACATACTCCCTGCAACAGTCAGATCCGCTTTTGCTTTGGCTTCCGCTTTCTTCAACAGCTCTGTGCGATCTGCAACAGATACAGGCTCCATTTTTAAGGAAATCAACGCATCCTTCAGTTGATCCACCGATAGAAGATTCTGCAGTTTGAGTAACACACTGCCCGGAATTTGAATGGTTACATTATCATTTGACAGCTCGATTACGTTCTTCTTGTCGATGGTTGCATTTGCAGGAAGAAGCACTTGCTTCGCATCATTGTCGATTTTGACAGAGATTTTACCAGCCAGATTGGCTTTTGGGAGCGTTATAACACTTGGTTTCGGATTGCTCACTATCTCTCCAGCACCTGGATTGTTATTAGCATTCAACGCTACTGGAACATTCAAATTGTCGAAATTAATATGACCAAAGCCACCTGTTCCTTGGTCAACGACCTGAATATATAAACGCTCTCCTTTATAGGCAGAAGCGTCCCAAGTAACACGGCTGTAGGCTTCGTTGTTGTTCCCGGTTGCTTTCATCAGAATATTATTATCGGATGCTCGCACAAGTGCAACATAAAGCTTATCGATATCCATTCCACCGCCAACTAGGAAGCTGATTTTGCCGTTTCCTCCTAATTTAAACGTTTGAGATGTCAGTGATCCTGTTGCAGAATCTCCGAGTTTTGGCGTAAATCCCCACAAATGATAGCGATCAGGGTCTTTTGCGACTGAGGCCTGATTAAATGGTCCGCCCCATCCCCAATCGTTAACCTTTACGACATTTTGATTCGAAAATGATTGTCCCTGTGCCGTCCAACCGGACAAGTCACCTTTTTCAAAATCAGCATTGGGCAGTTCCCCAACTGGCACAGCTTGATCTTGAATAGCCGGCCAACTAGCTGGAACCGAGCTGCCATAAGCGGAGTTCATTTCCCAAATCTGTAATTTCTGAATGGTAACTGCCCCATCTTCGCTCCATAACTCAAGGCCGAGTGCATCACCACGTGTTGGATAAATGCGGGATGTTATGCTATTCTTACCGTTGGCATAGGCCTCAAGCATCGAACGATCCAGATAGACATGCAGCTTCAACAGATCCCCATCGAGCACCATGTTTCCAGATTGTATGCCTTTCTGTACATCAGGATCCAGAGAAGATTTCCATCTATCCAAGCTTAGAAGTTGTTTTTCTGAATCGTAGAAGAGCTTGGTCTCCTCACTGCCATCTGCGGTCTTCCGCAGAGAGAGACCCAGCTTTTTCGCGTTATTCATCTTAGCTTCCAATACAACCTCTAACATATCTCCTTGCACCTTATTCAGCTTGGCATTAGCTGCTCCGACAGTAGTCTGAGAAAGGTCCACCAAATTTTTACCTCTTAGCGATTGCAATTCAGGAATCGGTTCTACACCCAGCGTATCGTCGCTGAGCAAGGATAACACAAGTGGCAATCCGCCATTATGCGCCCAACCTGCATCATAATGCTGCTGTTCGGTACGACGATCTTGCGTGATGCTGAATAATATCGAACGCCCTTGTCCATCCACCATACCACTTGGTCCCGTAAAGTGTTCACCAAAATCGAATAAGCGAGGCTCCTCGTGGTCGGGAATGAATTTGTTAGTCACTTTATCCCAAGTACCAATCCAATGAAAGACGTACTTCACATTATCCGCATCATAATGGTCAAACCACGGATTAATGAAGAATGCATATTTCATCGTTCCATTGTTATCTTTGCCCAGTGGAAGCAATACAGGAAGCTCCCATACTTGCCCGGTTTTATGGTATTTCTCATAATCACCTACAAAGAACGGATGTTGATAAGTCCAGTGAATCATATCATCGGATGTATACAGTAAAGCAGTACCACCTACATTCTTAATTCCTGAACCAACTAATTGGTACCAGGTATCGCCGTCCTTCCATACGTACGGGTCACGGAAATTGCCGTACCATACTTGACCCTCTTCCGCTTGTAAATTAGACGCTTGGGTAGTTACCGGAGATCCGTTATAAACCCAATTCTTCAGATTAACATCGCCGTCATCCTTAAAAGTGCTTCTCGCAAGCCCTGTTGCCTGATTTGGTGTAGCTTTATCATCCCCAGCTGTAAAGAATAACGCTGGATTACCATTGTCGTCGACAACAGCACTGCCAGACCATACCCCGTCAGGTGTTTCTGAGTTAGCATCCGGAGCAAGGGCAACCGGCATGTCTTTCCAATGCACCATATCGTCACTCACTGCATGTCCCCAATGAATTTGATGCCAATAAGGACCTTGCGGATCAAATTGATAGAAGATATGATACTTTCCATCAAAGTATAGTGGAGCGTGTGGTTCGTTCATCCAATGCCCTGGCGCAATCAGGTGATACTGTGGCCGGTAACGGTCCCCATCGTAATCCGTACGTTCAAAATCCAAAGAAGGCTTTGGAAGAATACCTCCTTCATAACGGGATGACACGGTTTGATAGTCACTTTGGATTTCTCCTTGAGAGAGGGAACGATTATACACTTTCACTTCGTCAATCATGCCGTTAAACATATTGGCAGTGAAGACCCCGTTAATCAAAACGCCTGAGTTATTTTTACCGATCATAAAATCTTTGTTCGCTGGGGAAATGGGCAACTTCTTCTCAGCGGTTGCTGTACCCACCACTTCACCATTCAAGTACAGCTTTAACTTCCCGTCAGTTCTGCTGTAGGTAGCAGCAATATGAGACCACTCGGATTTTTTGAGAGGCTTATCAACTGCAGCCCATACCTCCACCCATTTGCCGTTAATTCCTACCTGGAATGACCATTCTCCATGACGGCCCATTCCCAAAATGTAACCAGTGCGGTTATCGCTGTCATATTGATTAACAATCGCAGAAAGTTTTCCTTGGTCACCCCACTCATAAGACCTTGGTGCAACCCAAGATTCAATGGTGATTTCATCCGCAGGTTTGGCGATCTCATTCGCAGGTCTGTTGATCCAAGTAGAGTATCCATCGAAAAGCAATCCCTTACCGACGATACCGTCTCTCCATAAAGGTTCGCTGTTCGGTTTATATTTCGCATCATTAAATACATAATTAACCGCATCCTTCTGATTACGAACCGTATCACTAGCGGTTGTACCCTGTCCTTCATTAAAGGACCAGTAGCCGACTAATCCTGATCCTTTTACCTGAAAATCATCGACATTGATATGTCCAGTAGGGTCTTGATCTACAACTTGAATATATAACTCCTGGCCAAGATACTGCGTTGCATCCCAATTAACTTGGGTGTACGCTTCCGACTGATTTCCAGTCGCTTTCATCAGTACAGAATGATCTGAAGCACGTACTAGAGCCACGTAAAGTTGGTTTTTATTGGCTCCGCCACCTAAAAGAAAATGGATAAAACCATTTCCGCTCAGCCTGAAGGGGTTAGATGTTAACATACCGGTCTGCTCGTCGGCTCTGCCATAACCGGATACATGATAGGTGCCTTCTTGACCGAATGGCTTTAAATCGTCACCAAAAGTAGCCTCATTTGTCACTGCACCCGTAAAGGCATCTCCTTCCACCGTCCAGCCACTTAAATCACCAGTCTCGAAGCCTGGATTTTCAATGAAATCTGGTGTGGTTGAGTTTAAGTTTGTCGCTAATACGCCTTCTGTCGGAACAGATTCATGATAGGTAAAGAAAGCATCGGCAAAAATCATACCCCAATCCGAAGTGGCATTATCAACAATTTCAAGATACAGATTCTCATCAAGGTGCTTAGACAAATCTGCTTTGTATTGAACCATATTGGCAAGCCGCATACCTTGCTCAATATCCGGGAAATTGACATCCTTAAATTCCGTATTTCCGTACCTGGCGATCAACTCATCTGTATCCGCATTGTATACGTCAACGTGTACAAGATCAGTGTTTTTACCTCCTCCAAGTTTAAACGTCATCCAGCCAGAGCCGCCCAAAGTGAATGTAGATGAACGCAGGACTCCTGTTTTCTGCTCATCATACATCCAACCGTCAAGATGGTAGTTGCCTTCTTGATTAAATGGGATGTTTTCGGCCCACCAAGTCGCATCACTCGAGACACTGCTAGGTCCAAATGCGTCGCCAGAAACAACCGTCCAACCTAATAAGCTACCCGATTCGAAGCCAGGATTGCGTAACTCATATCGAACAGGAGTATACAGATTTTTGGCCAAAACACCATCAGTCGGTGTACTCGTAAGGTAGGTCTTAAAATCGTCGGCAAAAATTACTCCCCAGTCAGCTGTTGCTTCATCAACAATCTCAAAATATAGATTTTCGCCTAGGTACGATCGCAAATCCGCTTTATACTGCACCATATTAGCCAGTCGGAGGCCCTTGTCAACATTAGGGAAATTAATATCAGCAAATTCGGTGTTCCCGTAACGCGCTACTAACTCACTGGTAGTGGCATCATAAACATCGATATGTACCAAATCAGTATTCTTACCACCGCCTAATTTAAAGGAAATCCATCCGCTTCCACTTAATTTAAATGTAGTAGATCGCAGTTTCCCCGTCTTATCCTCCGAATACTTCCAACCATTCAGATGATATTGACCCTCCTGGTTATAGGGGATCTTTTCAGCCCAGTAGGTCGTTTCATTCGATACGCTGTCTGGACCAAAAGCCTCCCCTTCAACAACGGTCCACCCGCTCATATCTCCAGATTCAAATCCGGGGTTTTCAATTTCTTTCACACTCGAATCGTACAAATTATCGGCTCTAGCACCATCATTTGGTTTTGTTTCATAATAAGTATTGAAGGAATCAGCAAACAGTAGTCCCCAATCGGTAGTTCCGTTATCCACGATATCGATATACAAATTTTGACCTATATAAGAGCTTAAATCGGCTTTATACTTAACCAGGTTAGCTAAACGCAAGCCAAGGTCTACATTTGGAAAGTTGTTAGCATTCCATTCCGTATTTCCGTAACGAGCAATCACTTCACCCGTGTCTGCATTATGGATTTCAATATACTCCTGGTCTGTATGTCTGCCTCCGCCAAGCATAAACGTAATCCACCCTGAACCATCCAGGGTGAAAGTTGAAGATCTTACCCTTCCCGTTGCTGCTTCTTCTGCCTTCCATCCATTTAAGTGGTATGTTCCTTCTTGTTGATATGGAATTTTTTCGGCCCAATACGTAGTTTCATTTGATACACTGTCTTTCCCGAATGCAGTCCCCTCGATAATCGTCCAGCCCGTCATATCTCCGGTTTCAAAACCGGGATTCTCGATGGTATTTGCATATACTGAAGAAGTCGATAACGCATCGCTATTATCCGCAGGTGTGATTTCTTCAGCATAGACGTTACCAACACCGCTACCTAGACTTGTCGATAAAATTAAGGAAGAAATTAAGAAATGGAAAAGCTTCGAACGAGTTTTCCTTTTTAACACGAGTCTACCCCCATTATCCCTCATAATAGCGCTTACATTTTGACGGATTAAATTCCCCCCATCTATACGGACTCTTGTCAATGTATAGTTGGAGAGAACTAACTACTGCTTATTTCATTAATGCTTTCTTTGCTAAAGCCAATGCGCCACACAAACCTGCATTACCTCCAAGAGAAGGCGGAACAATATAGGTTTCTAAATCGGAAGCAAATACAGGATGATCTACATAACCGTTTAAACGCTTTTTCACTTGTTCTCTGATCAGCGGGAACAAATGCTTTTGATTCATGATGCCGCCACCTAAGATGATTTTCTCTGGTGAAAGAACGAGAATGTAGTTTGCTAATGCCTGACCAATATAGAAGCTCTCCAATTCCCAAGCATTATGAGAATCTCCCAATAGCATGGCTTTGCTATCCCATCTCTTCTCTACCGCTGGTCCAGATGCCATTCCCTCTAGACAATCGCCATGATAGGGACAGTTTCCAGCATAACTGTCCTTCGGATGACGATTCACAACAATATGTCCCATTTCCGGGTGCATTAAGCCGTGCACGAGATTCCCCTCTACGATCGCACCCACACCGATCCCCGTTCCAACCGTCATATATATACAGTTACGAAGTCCAGCTGCCGCCCCCCAGACGGACTCTCCCAAGGCAGCTGCATTTACATCGGTATCGATACCAAGTGGAATATCCGTGCTTTGCTTTATATGATCCAGAATGCGGTATCCACTCCAGTACGGTTTCGGTGTGCTCGTTACCGACCCATACGCAGAACTTTGAGGGTTTAGATCTATAGGTCCAAAAGTCCCTATTCCTATTGCCACGATTCCTTTATTAGAAAAGAAGGACATGGCCTGATCCATAGTAGCTTCAGGTGTCGTGGTTGGAATGGATATTCGTTCTATAATTTCACCATCCATAGTGCCAACTCCACAAACAAACTTAGTTCCTCCGCCTTCAATAGCTCCCAGCAACATATCACTTCACCTCCTAACTAGATACCGGTTCACACGCATAAATAGATTGAAGCGGATAAAAATCAAGTCGATGTATGATTGCTTCCCCGCCACGGCTATACAATTCCAATCCTACACTTGAAGGATCCGGGAAAATTTGATCGGTAATGACTACCTCTCCATCATTAGCAAAAATCTCAATGGAAGAATGATCGACAAATAAGTGAAGATGAATACGACCTTCAATTGGTTCAAGTTGAACATCATGGTTGCATGCAAACTGATGATGAAAACCACTTTCCCCTGCTTCACAGCGATTAACAAATAATCTTTTCTCAGCTGTACGATATCCGACTACTGTCTTTTCAGTATCCGAAGCCCGAAGATTAAACCCAATTTCCTCAATATTTCCAACTTCAATTTCGCAGATCAGTTCGTATCTTTCCCCTTTGAGCCCAGCCAACAAATTATCTCCGGGACGAATAGTAATACCCTGCCATTGTAGATTCTGACCCTGTTCTCTCAATACAAGAAGTTCGGGAACAGGTTGCTGCACAACTCGATTGCCATAAGGAGTGCTGCGCAAACGTAATTCTCTAGGAAGTGTCATCGCACTACGCCATTCCTGTGTTGGTGTTAAATTGGCATATTTCCAGTTGCTCATCCATCCAATAAACAACTTTGCTTGATCTGGACGTTGAACATCTGACCATGTTACACCGGCATAATTATCACGGCCATGATCAAGCCATAAGATACTGTCGGAATTGTTGTCGTTTATAAAGCTTGTGCCATCGAACTCTCCAATGAAATACTGAGTTCTGGAGCCCTCCTCAAAATCAGGATGATCTCCGATGCTGAGAATAAGTACCCATTTACACTGGCCTTCAGTACCCTCAATTGGAAGCTCGATTAGATCGGGGCATTCCCAGACACCTTCATGAGAACCTTCCTCCATGCCAAATTCACTTGCAAACGTCCAACTCTTTAAATCATAAGAAGTATAGAATTGAACACGATCGCCTGCAGCCAAAACCATTACCCAATGCTGCATCTGCTCATACCAGAATACTTTTGGATCGCGGAAGTCAGTATGCTCCTCGTTCGCTAATACAGGGTTGTTCTCGTACATCGTCCAGCTTCTTCCTTTATCTGAACTGTAAGCCAAGCTTTGCCGCTGTCTTGGACGATCTGAGTCCGGATACTGGTCTGCTTGAGTGAAAAGGGCAACGAGACCCGGTTGGCCACCGAAGAAACCGCTGCTGTCCTTCCAATCTACAACAATACTTCCAGAGAAGATAAAACCGTTATGATCTGGCTTCATTGCGATGGGCATGTGCTCCCAATGTACAAGATCCGAACTGATGGCGTGACCCCAGTGCATCGGTCCCCAGGTGGTCCCATTCGGGTGATATTGATAAAAGAGATGATACTCACCTTCAAAGAAAACCATTCCGTTTGGATCATTCATCCAATTGGTCTGCGGTGTAAAGTGAAATTGCGGTCGGTATCTTTGATTCATGATTTGAGTTATCATTTCGTGTTCATCCTTCCATTTGAAAGCAAAAGCCTTACTCTTGCAGGAACAACAAACCGGAACAACAGCGCATTGCTCCGGTTTGTTCTGTGTCTTATTTGCAGGGTTTTATCCGGCTTGCTTTAAGTATTGTTTTTCTTAAAATCGTCATAGCCCTTTTGGTAAATTTGGAGCAGCTCCTGCAATCCGATTTGGTCAAGTTTCTTCAAGTAACCATCCCACTCTTTATCAACGCCGCCATCCATGAGCCATTTCGCTTTCATTTGTTTTGTATACTCTTTGAGTTGTGTCTCAATTTGGTTGATTTTGTCCAGATCTTCTGCGGAGAAGAATACAAATGGATAATTTTCTTTCACTTGATACGGGAAGTAATACTTTTGAAGTTCATCCAGCCGTTGCTTCGCGCGCGGCTCCATATCGACGAGTGTGCCAAATTGATCTTTTGTGATCACGGTCGGTCCGCCTGGTGCCACTTTAATGCGGTATTCACCGGCTGTAGTGCCAGCTGGAACCGGCAGATTTACCAGTTTGCCGTTCTCTTCTTTATATACTTCACCAATCGGTCCCCAATGTGCTTGGATAGCCGTTTTCGGATCGTACAACTGGTCAACCCAACGAGCAGTGATTTCTGGTTGCTTGTTTGCTTTTGTGATAACGAAAGAATCACGGGAATACTCGGAGTAGTTCGTTTTGCCAATTACGACTTCACCATCGTTATTTTTAAGAGGCGGCATCAGGACGTAATCTTTCATTCGATCTTCACCAACAATCTCTGGTCCTTCCCACCAAATGAAGGAACCAAGCGTCTCATCAGCGGTTTTACCTTTGGCTTTCAACTTCTCGCCGTCCATGCTAGCGATCTCTGGATCGATCAAACCTTCTTCATACCATTTATGGTAATAAGCAATTGCTTCCTTATATTCTGGAAGAGCCAGCGAATATTGAACCTTTCCGTCCTTTACGATGCGATGATCGTCAGTCGTTACGTCTGGTGCTCCAAACATGCCGAGCAGATCTCCTTCATTACCGCACCAGCCTTGGAACCACCAAGAGAGTGGGATCACGGTTCCCTTTCCATTTACATTGTTGTCTTTGAACGCTTTTAAAGCATCATGATACTCTTGCAGCGTAGTTGGTACTGGCAGACCCAGCTGGTCCAACCATTTCTTATTAATGAACATCTGATTAGGCATACCGATTAGATTCATTTCTTCCGCATATGGCAAGGAGTAAATATGCCCGTCAGGTGCCGTTACCACAGCTTTCAAATCCGGACGTGTTTCAAACAACTTCTTCAGGTTCGGCATGTACTTGTCGATCAAGTTTTCCAGAGGAATAATGGTTCCTTCGCTTCCATATTTAATCAAGTCGTAATCAGAGAATTGTGCATTGTAGAAGGCATCTGGGAGATCATCAGTAGCCAAAAGCAGATTCTTCTTTTCCTGATAGCCGTCGCTCGCAATATTATTCCAATCGATATGGACATTGGATTGCGTTTCAAGGTTCTTGAAAAACGTCATGTCTCCAAAACTTGGAGCTAACGGGTTTTTAGGAGACACAAATTTGAGCGTAACTTTATCCTGCACAATTGGATATCCTGTTAAATTGATATCACTCACCGTGGTTGCATTGCCATTTTTAGATGAAGATGATGATTCCGGATCATTTGAGGATTTGCTACATGCTGTAAATACCAGGCTTGCAGAAACTAACAGAAATAAAGTTGAAGCATACCTTCTTTTCATTTCAATTCCTCCTGTTTTATCTTTGTTAAAACAACCGCCCTTAGAATTCGCTTGCCATAGTTATTCTTACATTAACCACCTCCTTAGTGTGATGAACTTCATTAATTTCGGTTGTTTTGCTTATCCTTTCACGCTGCCGATCATAACGCCCTTGACAAAATAGCGCTGTATAAACGGATAGACGACCAATAAGGGCAGTGAAGCAATAACAATAACACCATATTTGAGTAAGCTAGCTACACGCTGCTGGACTTCCGCCGATTCAACATCCGTTACAAATTGGCTTGCAAGCTCATTTTGAATGACAAGAATGTTACGCAGTACTAGCTGCAATGGGTACTTTTTCTCGTCTCCCAGATAAATAAGGGCATCGAAGAACGAGTTCCAGTAGCCGACGGCGTAAAACAAAGCCAATACAGCAATAATAGCCTTAGAAAGCGGAAGCACGATTCTGGTAAAAAAGGTAATATCCGAGCATCCGTCAATCTTAGCTTGCTCAAGAAGTTCATTTGGAATCGTGTCTTGGAAAAAAGACCGTGCAATAATAACATTAAAAAGGGAAACTGCCTTGGGAAGAATCAGAGCCCACATCGTATTTACCAAGTGCAGCTTCTTAACAACCAGATAAGTGGGGATCAACCCGCCAGAGAAAAACATTGTGATGAGCAGGTAAACCATTATTGTATTTCGGCCATATAAATCTCTGCGGGATAACGCGTACCCTGCAAGGACCGTGAACGTAACATTAATTACGGTTCCTACACTTGTGTACAAAAGGGTATTCTGATACCCTCTCCAAATGCTATCCTCTTTAAAAATACGCATGTAACCTTCCATCGTAATGCCTTTTGGCCAAATCCACATCTCACCATTTAGAACCGTTGTGGGATTACTTATGGAAGCGATAAAGACGAAATACAAGGGGTATAACACAATTAAAGCGATTACCGATAAAACGAAATAGTTCAGGATGTCGAATATAAGATCGTTTCGAGATCTTAATGATTTTGTCTGACTGACGGACACGGTTCGTCCCTCCTAGAATAAACTTGTATTAGACATTTTTTTGGCAGCTTTGTTAACAGCTAAGAGTAGAACAAGATTAATAACTGAGTTAAATAAACCTACAGCAGCGGAGAAGCTATATTGGGATTGTTTCAGACCCACCTTGTAAACATAGGTCGATATGATCTCAGAGCTTGGTAAGTTAGTCGGTGTCTGTAGTAAATAAGCCTTCTCGAAACCAACACCCATTACATTTCCTACCGCGAGAATCAACAGAATAATTGCCGTAGGCATAATCGAAGGTAAATCGACATTCAAGATACGCTGCCATTTCGTAGCGCCATCTACGATAGCCGCTTCATGAATTTCTGGATTCACCCCAGCCAAAGCTGCCAGATAAACAATGGCACTGAACCCGGTTCCTTGCCAGACATCAGATAAAATGTAAATAGCTTTAAAATACTCAGGTTGAGTCATAAACAAAATGGGCTTACTACCGGTCAGGTGTACGATTGCCTGATTAATAATCCCTGTCTGTGAGAGGAATACCAGAATCATCCCAGACAAGACAACAGTTGAAATAAAGAATGGTGCGTAAACCGTTGTCTGAACGAACTTCTTAAATCGCAAATTGGAGACTTGATTCAACATTAAAGCAAGGATAATTGGCAATGGGAAGGTAACAATAAGCCCCAGTACGCTGAGTCCAAGCGTGTTAGCAATCAACTCTTTAAAATTGTAGGAAGTAAAGAATCGTTCAAAATGCTCGAATCCTACCCATGGGCTTCCCAAGATTCCCTTCGTAACGGAAAAATCTTTAAAAGCGATGATAACCCCATACATCGGCCAGTAAGCAAAAATAGCAAAGTACAAAAGAGTGGGCAGCAAGAAAAGGTAAAGCTGATAATTGTTCAGAATTGATTTTAAACGTCTAGACTTCAACTGGGTTTGCCTCACTTTCGATTAATTTGAAACGTTTCCATTTTGATGCAGTTTAATCCCCATTTTTAACAAAAGGAAACGAATACATATTTTATATTTGAAACGTTTCCAAAACTTAGATCTTTTTTGCATAAGAGATTTTCTTTTTTGAAACGTTTCCAAATTAGCGAGAAAAAAATCAGGCCTAACGTATAAAGTTCTACGTTGTCTCTCCAGGCCTGAACTGTACGGGAATCCGAATCGTATCCTGCGAGATCGCATTTCCAGAGATTTGGGTTAAAAGAAGTTGCACGGAGGTCCGTGCCATCTCTTCTACCGGTTGACGAATTGTCGAAAGAATTGGATGAAACAGCGTACTATCCTGAATGCCATCATAACCAATTACCTTTACGTCCTGAGGAACTTGAATTCCGTATTTTTGTGCTTGATCAATATACTTGGCAGCAAAAAGATCTGTAATGGCAAATACACCATCAACCTCGCGGTTCTCCCTAACCTTAAAGAAATTTCCGAAATATTTCAAATCGTCCAATATCGGATCAGGCTCTTCATAAATAATATAGTCTAGACCCAGTGACTCTGCTTCGTCGATAAATCCTTTTTTCCGAAGCATTGTCTCACTGAACACGGAAGTTATGGCTCCCAGGAATGCAGGCTTACGAACACCGGCTTTGTATAGCTCCCGCATTGCAATCCGGCCTCCTGTGTAATTATCCGACGTTACGCATGGAACTGATTTAGAGAAGTGACGGTCAATACTAACAAGTGGTATTTCTGTATCCAGACTACTCTCAATATCGTTATAAGTAATACCCAGAATCCCCGCAACTTTGTTTTGGCTGAGCATATCAAAGTAATATAGTTCTTTCGCGGGCTTGCCACCGCTGTTACATAGAATTAATTTGTAACCTTCGCGATCAAGTTCATCTTCAATATAGTAGGCAAGTTCGGAGAAAAATGGATTCCATATACTCGGAAGCAATAATGCGATTAAATTTGATTTTTGCATTTTAAAGTTTCTAGCGATTTCATTGGGCACATAATTTAACTGCTTTATCGCTGCTATGACCTTTTCCCGAGTCTTCGGTTTAACCGATGCCTGATTGTTGATGACCCGCGATACGGTACCAACCCCAACACCGGCTAATTCGGCTACATCTTTCAAATTTGACAAGCTCATACCTCCTGATGCATATTACCTCTTTACTTGATATCAATATACTAACACCATTTTGGAAACGTTTCAATAAATATTTTTAGATACATTTATATATGCTTATGTCGTCTCTCTCTCCATAAGGGTGACAAGGAAGTTATTCACCAATCTCCCTCCTCGAGCTTCACGGCTGAGTCCCTGCTACGAATTCGTTATCATTAAAAGCTAGCTGCCTCTTTAAAACGCTCAAAAGACAGATATAGCGAGATAAGCGCCACTAAGAAGAAAATAATTCCAATTCGAGTGTTTCTTCTAAATTTGATACCGTATGAAATGAAAAATATAGCCGCGGCAAGCTTAGCCCCACTCTGATAATAGCCATTAAACGATGATCCGCTAAAAATAATGGCAATGAACAGCATGGAAATGACAAGAACTTTGAACCACCATGGCTCACTCAAAAATAGTTTATACATCATCTTAATCCTCTGCATCCCATGGCCCTCTTTCTTCATAATTGTTACTTATTTGCTTTTAGGCGGCTTAGAAGATGTTGCGCTGAATGCGGCTCCTAATCCGGCGCCAATGGCTATGCCGATTACAATATTATCTAACGCCCCCCGAGAGCTACGCCGATTGTAATTCCAAGTGCCATTCCTGAAGCAAACTTTTTGTTCCAATTATTATTGGTCGTCTTCCCTTCACTCACGTCTGATAGCCTCCTCTTCAAATGTCATACGCTTAACGTGTAACAACAGTACATGCGACTCACTGGTGGAAAGAAATATCTCAGTTATAAATAAAAAAATATTTTTAGAATTAAAACCCTTTTCCCAAACAACCATACTTTAACCCTGCTCACCAAGATGATATAAAAAACCCTTGATCCATCTCATTTTTTAGATGTATCAAGGGTCTTTTCTGTCTCAAACATGTATTGTGTTTTGTCTCAATTATTACTTACATCTGTCTCATTTATAACCGTTACTCACTCACAGCAAGCAGCGATAATAAATAGTCGTTACACCTTGTAAGCCTTCATGGCCTTCCGCAGCTCTTTCCAGCTCGGACGCTTACCGTAGAGCAAGACGCCGGTACGGTAAATCTTCGCTGACAGCCAGCCTGCCGCATAGATGCTTACGAGCAGGATCGCGATGGATACAATAACCTGCCAGATTGGCGGGTTGGCGAGGCCAACTCGAAGCAGCATGACGAAAGGCGAGAAGAACGGGATAAACGAAGTGACTTTTACAAGCATCGTATCCGGATTGGAAATGCTGAACGTAGTAATGTAAAAGCCCGCCAGCGACAGCATCGTGATTGGCATTACCGCTTGGCCCAGATCCTCGGTACGGCTTACGATGGAACCAACCGCAGCGAACAAAGTGGAATACAGCAGGAAGCCCATTACATAGAACAGCAAGCCATAGACCAGAAGAAGCGGATCTACCTTCGTCAGGTCGATATCGTATTGCTGGAAGGCCGAGTTGTTATGCGGCAGGTTGATGTTAATAATGACAACAACCAAGTAAGCTACAATCTGCGTCAGGCCTACGACGAACATTCCGAAAATTTTGCCAAACATTTGTTTTTGCGGCGATACGCTAGTAACAATGATCTCCATTACGCGCGAGCTTTTTTCCGCCGTAATTTCCGAGGCAATCATCTGACCCGATACCATAATGCCGAAGAACAATAACAGAAGAAGGAACGTCACAAAGCCCATGTCTACGCCTTGCTGAGATTCGGTCTTGCCATTGCCTGCTCCTCCTGCACCATCGCTTGCCGCAATCTGCATCGTATTAATAACTACCGGACTTAGCAGCATGGATTTTTGCTGATCCGTTAATCCGCTGTCCTTCAGGACGATGTCGGTTTTTACGATTTGAATGCCCTGCTCCAGCGCTTGCGACGTTTTCTCGTCCATCAGCTTCTCGGATTTATAGGTTACCGTAGGCAAGCCCGTCTCATTGACAGGGCCAAATATCAGGTAGCCTTTGATTTTCTTATTCGCGACGGCGTCTTTCAATGTCTTCTCGTTTTGCTCCGTGGAGCCTGTATCCGGGTATTCAATCAGCTTGATTGCCGGCTTTTCCTGGCTCGCGTACGTCTTGCGCAGCTGCTCCGCGATTTGGGTTCCTTCCACAGCGCGCGCATCAATCGCATAACCGATGTTAGCCGTTTTATCGCTGTTTTTATCAAATAACGAAATAATATAAGGCAGGTTGGAGCCAATACATAAGATGACGACAAAGATAAGCGTCGTAATCAGAAAGGATTTACCTTTGAACTTGTTTTTCATCGTAAAGCCTGCTACCGTCCAGAAACTATTCATGCAAATCACCGCCTACCGCTTTAATAAAGATTTCGTTTAACGTCGGCTCCATAATCTCGAACTTGTAAATGGTCGTCTGCTCTAGGGCATGGCGCAAAATATTCGACGCCGAGCTCTCCTCCGCAATGGCAACCTCATAGCCGTATTCATGCTTCTTCACACCGGTTACCCCGCTCAGCCCTTCAAGACCGGCAACTTCGCCTTCCGTGCGCAGTATGACCTTTTCCCGCGGGTAACGTTTCTTTATATCTCTTAAGCTGCCTTGCAGTACCGGGTTCGAACGATGAAGGATCGTAATGTTGCGGCACAGCTCCTCGACATGCTCCATCCGGTGCGTCGAGAATAGCATCGAGGTACCGGAATCCCGCAATTCCTTAACGGTAGACTTCAACAGTTCCACGTTAACCGGGTCAAGACCGCTAAAAGCTTCATCCAAAATAACGATGCGAGGACGATGTATAACCGAAGCGATAAACTGGATTTTTTGCTGGTTGCCCTTGGACAGCTCCTCGACCCTTTTGCCGTAGTAGTCCGGAACCTCGAACCGGTCCAGCCAACGCTTAAGATTGGCATCCGCATCCTTCTTGTTCATCCCGCGCAGCTGCGCCAAGTAGATCAGCTGATCGCTTACCTTAACACGCGGATACAGTCCGCGTTCTTCCGGCAAGTACCCGAGCATGCGGAGCTGCTCTTTTGTGTAAGGCTGACCGTTATACAAAATCTTGCCCTGGTCCGGATAGATCAGTCCAAGCACCATCCGCATCGTCGTTGTTTTGCCGGCACCGTTGGCTCCCAGCAATCCGTAAATTTCCCCTTCTTCCACCTCAAAGCTGATTCCGTTAACCGCCTTCTTCTCCCCGTACTGCTTATGCACCCGATCTACTACCAAAGGCTTCATCTTCTGTATTCCTCCCTTTTAAACTAATAAACTATGACCGGAGCCGCGTCCGTTCCTGCTCAACCAATATGGCCAGAATATCCTCAAGCTGCAGAGCCTGCCGGTGCGTAATCGTAATTTCTTCCTGCCCGCACCAGTCCTCGGCATCCGGTGCCATCCTCGTAATGACGCGGAGCATACCGCCGCCAGCTTCCTCAATCCCGCATTGTCCCGGCATGGCTTGAACTCGCTTGCGGTTGACCTGCTCCCCATGCACGTAAAAAGCATGCCAGCTTCCAAACAACTCATCCTTCTCGTATACGCCAAGCACGCGCCCATGAATCATAAATACGATATAATCCGCAAGTCGCTTCACTTCCTCAACGATATGGGATGCCATCAGAATCGTACGGTCGCCAGGCTCCATATAGCGGTGAAGGACATCTATCATCGTCCGCCAGGCCAGAGGATCAAGACCTGACGAAGGTTCGTCTAACAGGAGCAGCTCCGGGTGATGGGACAGAATTAAAGCAAATTCGTATTTGCGCCGCATCCCCTTGGACATTTTACCAAGCTTAATGCCGTCATCCACCTCAAATAACCGAAGCAGCTCCTGATAGCGATTCACATCCCAATCGGGATACCACTTCTTCACAAACGCCGTCTTGGAAGAAGCCTTCAGCTTATCGTCATGCGGAGAAAACAACTCCGGCAAAAAACCGACTCTGCTCTTCGTCTGCCAGTCATCATCCTCCGAAATGTTGTTCCCCAGAAGCTTTACATCCCCTTTTTGGGGTTTTATCAAATCCAGAATGAGCTTGAAGGTTGAGCTTTTACCGGAGCCGTTAGGCCCTACAATGGCTGTCACATACCCCTTCGGCACTTCCAATTGAATGGGTCCCAGTTGAAAATGCGTCCGCCGCAGCTCTACTTCCCTCAAACTTACTACAATGTCGGTCATCATTCACCCTCCAAATTTTCGATCCAGCACTTCTTGGAAAAGCTTCATTATCTCTTCCCTTGTGCATTGTACAAGCTTGCCGGCATCAACGGCCGCCTCAAGTGCTTCCGTAACCGCGTCCAGACGGTACCGGTCCATCGCTTTCTGTTCGATCCGGGCTACATAGGTTCCGGTTCCTTGCTTCGTCCGGAGAAGCCCTTCATTCTCCAAATCCTGATAGACCCGGCGTACCGTAATAACGCTGCATTTGAGCAGCTGCGCCAACTCACGGATGGAGGGCAATAAAGTTCCTTCTTCCAGCTGCCCGCTTACGATTAGCGCTCTTAGCTGTACTTCAATCTGATAATAGAGCGGTTCCGCGCTTTGTTCGTTAATATGAATTGGCAGCCACACAGTCTCACCTTCTTCCAAATCAGGAGCTTACCGAAATCTTTTTCGTATAATGACGGTTCTTGAGCCGGCGTTTGATAATCCTATAACCCGAGTACACGGTAATCAGACACACGAGGAATGCCGCTGCCGTATACCACCAATGTCCCTTCTCCGCTTCATTCAGCAGCCCCAGTACAATACCTGCTTTGAAAAAACCAAGCAACGCGCAAATCGCCACATAAACAGCAACGCTGATATAGCAGAACATCGCGTAAGCTTTGCCCGTATGCCCGATTTCAAAGTACACGTACAAGACGGCCATCGATAAGGCATAAAAATACCAGAACAACGCGAACAACAGATAAGCTCCGATAGATAGATGGTCATGCAGGCGGTCAACCAGTATATATTGGGTCGTGAAAAATAAAGTCAACACCAATCCCAGCACGATAACCAGCTGCAGCATCCTCCCAATCACCAGATGGGATAGCGGAATCGGCAGCGTCCGCCATTCCGCAAGCTTACCGGTGAAGATATCCTCCCGCCAGAAGCGCATCGTTGTCTTGTTCATTACAAAAGCGAGGCTCGGAAAAGTAACGATAAAGATCATATCCAGCAACCACGAAGTGATTTTTTCCGCATCGTTATAGACCGCAATTGTAATTAAGGCCAGATAAAGACTAAATAAAAAGGTAAACAGAATTCCTATCCAATCCCGCGTAAGCTCATGCTTAGCAATATGCCAGGCTCCTTGCCGTAAATTCAAAAGCCCCTCTCCTTCCAAAACACAGACATTATACTGTATATATCCTTATACACAGTATATACACGGTGATACGATAGAGTCAACAGATTTTACCAATTTTTAATCAAAAAAAAGAGTGTATGCCTCATGCTCTGAGACACACACTCTCTTCCAACTACCAGCCAAAGATCGCGTCAATAACCGGCTTGGTATGACCGCCCGGATACATCATATAGAGAAGGATATACACGGCAACGCCTGTAATTGCCGTAAAGAACCAAATCACGGAAGTGACTTTTCCCCACTTCCTATGCTTCGAGAACTTTTCCCTGAATCCAAGCACAAGCGTTGTTATGCCAAACACGGCTGCAACCGTAGCAAGTACGATGTGGAATAACAGGAAGGTTAAATAATAAGGCTTCAAGCTATCCGGTCCACCCCATTCCGTATTGCCGACTAGAACGGTCCGGGACGAATAGATGATGAAGAAGATGAGCGCTGCAATAGCCGCGGCTATCATTACTTTCTTATGTTGATCGAGCTTCCGCTTAATAGCGAGATTCCAGCCGATCGCGACCAGAATCGCGCTTATGACGATAAAGCTCGTACTGATCGTAGGAAAAATTGTGTACTTGTCCAATGCTATCCCACCTAAAAAGAATTATCACATAAACAGACTAGGTGTAGTCTGTTTATGATGATTCTTGCTTCGAAAGCATACGCTTAAAGAATTATCACATAAACAGACGATTATGTACCTATCATCCGCTCTATTATACCGTGCCTTTGTTCATGTTGGACAGCTCATTTGGCACTTCATTTGTCGCATTTGTTACATCATCATCCTTATGCTCGCGTTTGAACCAGTGGAAGAAGATATAAGCCAGAATGACGCCGTACATGAACTCTTGAAGCAGCTTCATTACGATACCGCCAAGCTGCTGATCCTCCTCCGGGCTTCCCAGAAGATTAAAGAACTGTGGTCCGTCGAACAACGTAAGCAGCTGGGAAGGATCGCTTACGCAATAGCCCATCGCTTTCACCCAAGTATCGGGATTGCTATATACCGCATACATCGGCGTGCTCGCGAAAATAATAAAAGCACAAGCCGGCGTCAAGAGCACGCCGTTGGCAAATACATAGGCCATCTTTTTCAGATCGGTAAGGCGATTCCATTCCGGAACCGGATTCGCAATCTGTGCCCACATTAACATGGCAGCAACAAGCAAGATGAAATAAACAAGCCGGTGCAGCCAGAAATGCGTCATGACATAATCGTTTAGAAGCGGTACATGATAGAGCGAGAACAGCATGTTAAACGTTAAAATTGCAGCAATCGGATGCGTCATGAAGCGCAGCTTCTTCCAGCCTTGGGCAGCGAACATTCTCTGCCAGATAAAAGCGGGTACCGAGAGCAGCAGCATTGGCGGCACAATCAAATAAGACACGGACATGTCTATCATATGGAACGTAAACATCATGTGGCCCAGCAAGCTGAACGGGCCTCCCTGCACGAGGTAGAACATGACCGCTGCGCTCACAAACATGATTTTTTGCCAGACTGTTGCCTTATCCGCGTGCGGTGCATGCTTCTCCCGCCATGGTCCAATCAGATAGAAGTAAAGAATCACAACGGCGATCATGAAGAACAGAAACCATGGGGTCCACAACTCTTCAAAGCTGAAATACTGTAAGCCAAGCATCGATGGCAGCTCCTTTCAAATATCTGCAAAAAAGGAGGGCCCGTAACTGTATTGGGGACCCTCCTCTTTTCAATTATGCAATAACGTTACCACCAAGCCCAATATTCTGCCATGATGACACACGTGAATACTACGAATACGCCAAACAGGATACCGATTATCGCGAATGTATGACCGCGATCCTTCATATGCATCCAGAACGCCATCTGTACAAATACTTGCAAGATTGCGCAGCCGATAAGAATGATGTAGATGAAGTCGGTGTTAATCTCACCGCCTGCAACAGCCGCGAAAGCGATCAGTGTCAACAGGATCGAGAAGATAAAGGCAACGATATGTTTCTTAGGTCCTTCAACCTTATGACGAACCGGACGTTGTTCCTCCGTGGTATGATTGCTTGCCATGGATTAGCCCACCTTTCCCATCAGGTAAACGACGGTGAAGATAAATACCCAGACAACGTCGA
Organism: Paenibacillus sp. MMO-177; assembly: GCF_037147795.1. Classification (NCBI taxonomy): domain Bacteria; kingdom Bacillati; phylum Bacillota; class Bacilli; order Caryophanales; family Paenibacillaceae; genus Paenibacillus; species Paenibacillus sp. MMO-177. The sequence goes on from NZ_JBBCUR010000001.1 coordinate 971,146, forward strand.
TGAAGTGCCAGTAAATGCCGGCAACGTATGCTTTGGGAGCAGTTGTAACCGTCAGGCCTTTCTTCAGCAATTGTCCGATCAGAAGCGAGATCCACACGATACCGAACGCTACGTGAGCGCCGTGGAAGCCAACCAATGTGTAGAACGAGGAGCTGAATGCGCTCGTTGTAAAGCCATGTCCTTCATGAACGTAATTCGTAAACTCGTAAATCTCTAGGCCCAGGAAGCCTAAACCGAGAATTACCGTAACAACCAGCCACGAGACCATTGCTTTTACCTTTTGCAGGTGAAGAGCTTGTGTTGCGAATACGCTCGTAAGCGAGGAAGTCAGGAGCAAGCCGGTTGCAAGCGCAACGAGCGGAAGCTCGAACAGCTCTTGCGATTTCGGACCGTCGAGCACCTGGTCGCGGAGAGCAAGGAACGCCGAGAAGAGCGTTCCGAACAATACCGTTTCCGCGCCAAGGAATAACCAGAAACCAAGAATCTTATTGCGACCCTCGAGGGTTGCTTTTTCAGGCTCATGAGGCAATTGGCCTTCAGTATGGGAATGTGCACTCATGCTTTAACCCCCTTATCTTGCAGTTCTTCTGGTTCGATATGGAAGCCGTGATCATCGATCAGGGAACGGATAATCATACAAGTAAATGTAATGATCAGACCGATACCGCCTACAACGAATCCTGCTTCAATACCTGCGATTTTACCCCATTCGCCATGCGAGTACATGAGACCGAGACCTGTAATAAACAAGCCGATCGCCATAAACAATGGCAGAATGGACGGGGATGGCATATGGATCGAGCCGATTGGTTCAGCCGGCGTCATTTCTTTATGACCATCCATTTTTTCTTTCCAGTATGCATCATAACCGCGAACAAGCGGCGTTTGCTTAAAGTTGTATTCCGGAGCCGGCGAAGGGATCGTCCACTCCAGCGTACGGCCGTCTTCCCAAGGATCGTTTGCTGCATTTTTAGGCTTGAACGCCGTAATGACAACATTCAGAACGAAGAAGATGGTGCCAAGACCCATCAGCATTGCGCCGATTGTACTAATTAAGTTCAGTTGATTAAAGCCAAGACCGTCCAGGTAAGTCCAGATCCGGCGTGGCATACCCATCAGACCAAGGAAATGCTGTACGAAGAACGTCAGATGGAAGCCGATAAAGAATGTCCAGAACGTCAGCTTTGCCAAACCTTCATTCAGCATGCGGCCGAACATCTTAGGCCACCAGTAATGAAGACCCGCAAAGAGACCCAATACAAGACCGCCAACGATAACGTAGTGGAAATGCGCTACGACGAAGTAGGAGTCGTGGTACTGGAAGTCGGCAGGAGCCGCTGCCAGCATGACACCGGTCACGCCGCCCATTACGAACGTTGGGATAAATCCTACGGCAAACAGGTTTGCTGCAGTGAATTTAATGGAACCGCCCCACAGCGTGAATAGCCAGTTAAAGATTTTGATACCTGTCGGTACCGCGATCAGCATCGTTGCGATGGAGAACAAGCCGTTCGCAACCGGTCCAAGACCTGTCGTGAACATGTGATGCGCCCATACCATGAAGCCCAAGAAACCGATCAGGATCGTAGCGAAGACCATCGAGCTGTATCCGAACAACCGTTTACGCGAGAACGTGCTGACAACTTCGGAGATAACGCCGAATGCCGGCAGGATCAGGATATAAACCTCAGGATGCCCGAAGATCCAGAAAATATGCTCCCAGAGAACGGCATTGCCGCCGCCGGAAGGATCAAAGAAGTTTGCGTCGAATATGCGGTCGAACATGAGGGCCGCAAGGCCAACCGTCAGTGCAGGGAATGCGAACAGGATCAGCGCCGAAGTAATGAATACGGACCAAGTAAACATCGGCATGCGCATGAAGGTCATTCCCGGAGCGCGCATATTAATAATCGTTACCAAGAAGTTGATACCGCCGACCAGCGTACCGATACCCGCAATCTGCAAGCCAAGCACGTAGTAGTCAAAACCGTGGTCGCCGTTAAAAGTTGTGCCCGAAAGCGGTGCATAAGCGGTCCAGCCGCCGTCCGGAGCAGCGCCGGTAAACCAGCTGACATTCAGCAGAACGGCGCCAAAGAAGAAAGTCCAGAAACCAATTGCGTTTACGAATGGGTACGCAACGTCGCGCGCGCCAATCTGCAGCGGTACAATCGCGTTCATCAATGCGAAGATGACAGGCATCGCCGCAAGGAAGATCATTGTAGTACCGTGCATCGTAAGCAGCTCGTTATATGTATCCGCGCTAACGAAATCGTTAAGCGGTTTCCACAGCTGAATCCGAATGAGAAGTGCTTCCAACCCGCCGACCAGGAAGAAGAAACCGCCGGCGATTAAATACAAAATACCGATTTTTTTGTGGTCAACCGTTGTCAGCCAGTCCATCAGGCCGGAATAACGTTTAACCGCATGTCCATGAGCCAAGGTAGGTACCTCCTTTAATCACCGATGATTATTGTTGATAGTCGAGAGTCAATTCCGATAAATATTTTGAAATTCCGTCAAGCTCTTGTTGAGTAAGATCAACCTTAGGCATCAGCGTGCCAGGTTTTACAGCCGACGGATCTTCAATCCAGCGATGCAGGTTGTCGTAAGTCGAACCTTCGTTGGAATATTTCGGATCATCAGTGTTAACGAGAATACCACCGACAGTCTCACGGCTGCCGATACCAGTCAGGTTAGGGAATGCCGGACCGCCTTGATCGCCTACAGCGTGGCAAGTCAGACATTTGCTGACAAATGCTTCTTTAATAGCTGGGTCGCTTGGAAGCGCAACCGGAGCTTGCAATGCAGCAGTCCAACGGTCAAACGAAGCCTCGTCCACCGATTTTACTTTAAAGTCCATTAAGCCGTGCGAAGGTCCGCAAAGCTCGGCGCATTTACCTAAGTAAACGCCTTCTTTTGGAGCCGAGAAGTACATGATGTTTACGTTAGCTCCAGGGTTTGCATCGATTTTACCGGCAAGAGACGGAATCCAGAACGAGTGAAGAACGTCTGCTGATTTCGCTTCGATGGAGATCGTCTTGCCTTTAGGAATTACTAATTCCTGTGCAGTCTTAATTCCGAGTTCAGGATACTCGAATTCCCACCAATATTGGTGAGCGGTTACAACAACCTTAACCGCCTCCGGATCTTTTGTGTGATCCTTTGAGAGGTTAAATACCGATTGAATAGTTGGCACACCCAGGATGATCAGCAGGATAATCGGAATGACTGTCCAGATAATCTCCAGCTTATGGTTACCTTCCACTTGTTTCGGAATGGCGTTGTCGCCGGGACGTCTGCGGAAACGAATAATTACATAGAAAGAAATCGCAAACACGACCACAATCACGATGAGCATGATTGAAATCGCCAGCTTCATCAGTCCGAACTGCTCTTCCGCTACAGGACCTTGGGGCCTCAGCGTGGACAAGTCACTTCGTCCGCATGCCGACAGCACGAGCACCATCAAGGCCAGAAGCGGTGCAAGCTTTCTAAAAAACTGCCACCGATTCATCAATAATCAACCCCACTTTTGACGTTTTCGCAGATGCTAACATCTTAGTAATAATGCGGCAAACTGCGTGTTTCACAGATGTTATGACAACTACTGGAACTAAATCACTTAATTAAATATAAAGTTGCTGTACTTATTTGTCAATGTTCCACAGAGAGTTCACAAATTGTTCTCAAAGCTGTCAAAAACTCAGGTTTTTCACGGTTTCGCGGCTTTGACAAAGTGATTATAAACGTGCTACTAAACACGGTTTCCCTACCCTACATTGTGCACCAAACCCATGGTCAATTATGTATGGAGGCCAAAGTGTATATTTCATCGTTCCCTACAAACCCTATTCCTATAACTGCCCGAATGGAGGCTGATTCCCCATGAACAAACGAGTATCCGGTTTATTGATGATTTCTTGTTTATTGATAAGCATGACTGCAGCCTGCGGTTACGAAAAGAACATCCAAAGCAGCGATCACGATTACGGAAGCAGGAAATCCGGAGACGCCAAAATGCTTGGCGGCAAAATGTACGGCACTTCTTCCGCCAACAACCCCCGCCAGCATGACAATGCCTTTTTCGAATACAGCAACAAAATTTCCAATGAGGTATCCAAGCTAGGCGGGGTTGGATCGGCCATTGTTATGCTTACCGACAAAAATGCTTACGTAGGCCTTGCTCTCGATTGGTCTGCCGTTGGCACCAAAAGCGCAGGACATACCGATGAGCAGGATCTTTCCGGAACCAGCGAAGGCGTGTACAACCATGATACAGGGAGCCAACGTTGGGATAACCGTCATCTGGTCACGCCGTATAACTCCCTATTTACCGTAAACGATCACAGCATGCTTTCCCATGAACTGAAGCAGACCGTAGCCACGAAAGTCAGGGAGCTTGCACCGGCTGTCCAGGAAGTGCATATTTCGGCCAATATGGATTTTGTGAACGAACTAAATGAATACGCAAAAGAAGCTTGGAGGAATCATTCCCTTACCCCATGGCTTCAGGACTTCAATACCTTGGTGAAATACCAGTTTGCGGGCGGAGATATTATGCCGCAGAAGATTAAGGATTACGACAATATGCGCGCCAGACAAAAAAACGGACAATCCATTATTCCTACCCATTAATCGATTTCCAAAAAAATCTCTTCTATTATATATACAAAAAGGATCAGGTTACGTTCCCCTGATCCTTTTCATTTGATTTACATTCCTCTGAATGAGCAGTCCGCAGCAAGCTCCGATAAACGACAAGGCCGACATGCACGCGTATAAAGCAGGTCCCCCTATCCAATCGAAGAGCAAGCCCCCTAACGTCGAGGAAATAATACTCGATATCCCGAACAGCAGCATCGCAAGTATCGTTTGTCCGGTCGCTTTCCATTGCTCAGGAATTAAGGTATACAGGTATTGAATGGATGCCGCATAAAACAATACGAACGAAACCCCTTGCAGAAGCTGCAGCCATACAATCGCGGCCGGACTATGCCACCAGGCCGACAAGGCAAAGCGCAGCACGTAAAAAGCAGCCGCGACGGAGATGACCTGCAATTCCCTGCCAGGCTTGATGAAGCGGTTGATAAGCGCAAAGAACACAACCTCCGCCAGCGTCATAATGAACCAGGCCAATCCAACCATTCTTACCCCGCCGCCTAGGCTTTGCACATACAAGCCGACATAGCTGTCATTCATCCGGTGAGGGATAGCGATCAGAAGCACAAGCAGCAGAAACTGCACGGTGCGCTTGTCCTTCAGGAAAGGCAGCATATCCCGCCAAGCCACCGGCTTTCCGGCTGCCGGCGTTTCGGGCAGCAAGGCGCAGAGCAGTAAGGCAACAGTTCCGTAAGCAGCATACAAGTACATAAAGCTGCCCATTCCGTACCTGTCTCCAATGTACCCTATTATATAGGAAGCAACAGCATAACCTAGCGCGCCATACATCCTGACGGTGCCAAAGCCAACTCCCGCTTTCTCCGCCAAGCGGTAATTCATGCTCTCCGTTAACGGGTCGGCAGGCATCAGGAAGAAGTACATCGCAGCCGTAAGCGCAAATGCCGCAGGCATAAGCGATATCGAGAACAGCGCCATCCCAAGTCCAATAGAAGCGGCAAGCAAGATAAGGAGCACAGCCTTTACCTTTTTATATTTATCGCTAATCATCCCCCATAACGGCTGGGAAACGACTCCGATGATGCTTCCCGTTCCGAGGATCACTCCAATCTCCGATGCCGAAATGCCCTTCTCTGCGAAATATAATGGCAGGAAGGACAAGAACATGGCGAACATCGAGAAATAGAAGAAGTTATACCCCCTAAGCAAAGCAAGCTTCATATCTTTCATCCCTTCATCTAACCTGAACCCATCATACCCTATTTAGATGAAGGAATACATTCATCATTCACTTAGCGAAGAGGAGCAAATCCGTTAATCTCAGCGAGAATTTCATCTGCTCGCGCGAGCACCTCGTCTGTCAGGACAAGATCGATGGCCTTTATGTTCTCTTCGATTTGCAATGGACGGCTTGAACCGATTATCGCGGAGCTTACGCCGGGCTGGCGAAGCACCCAGGCTAACGCAAACTGCGACAGCGTAGCGCCCAGTTCTCCGGCAAGCTGCTCCAGCTTCTGAACGCAGGCCAATACATCCTCGCGCATATAGCTGTTGATCACGAAGTTAGTCCGGTCATTGGCCGCGCGGCTGCCGGAAGGGGCGGCTTGACCCGGTTTGTATTTGCCGGTTAATACACCCTGCGCCAGAGGAGAGAACACCACTTGCCCGAGGCCTTCTCTTTCGCTTGTCGGCAGCACTTCTTTCTCGATATAACGCTCAATCATATTGTAGATCGGCTGGTTCGAAACGAGCGGCCGAAGACCAAGACGTTTGCCGATTCCAACCGCATCGGTAATTTGCGCGGCTGTCCACTCGCTGATGCCCGCATAGAGCACTTTGCCCGAAGCAACAAGATCGTCCAAAGCACGAAGCGTTTCTTCGACCGGGGTCTCCGGGTCATAACGGTGGCACTGATAGAGGTCAATATAGTCCGTGCCAAGACGCTTCAAGCTGGCATCGCATTGCTCCATGATATGTTTGCGCGACAAGCCGCGGTCGTTTGGTCCGGCATCCATCGGAAAATACACTTTCGTAGCCAGCACGTAGCTGCTGCGCCGGAATTCTCGCAGCGCTTCCCCCATTACCTTTTCCGCTTCACCGCGATTATAGGCATTAGCCGTATCAAAAAAGTTAATGCCGTTCTCATAAGCAAGCCGGATACATTCCCTTGCCGTGTCTTTCTCGGTTGCGTCGCCGTAAGTAAGCCAGCTTCCAAGACCAATCTCGCTAACTTTTAATCCGCTGCTGCCGAGTCTTCTATATTTCATCTTTGACTTCCTCCTCGCCTGATCTCTTTCAAGGCTAAGTGTACGGCAGGCTGTATTCTTTTTAAAGTAGTGAATGTTTTTTCAATTTATTATTTCTATTATATATACTATACTGAAAGTAACTTTGGCTCGTTAAGAAAGAAAGGAGCTTTAATGATCATGAATGCGAATAATTACATTCCGAAGGAACCGGAAACGATTGAATGCAATATCGAGAAAACATTGGACGTCATAGGCGGGAAATGGGCATTTCTTGTAATCAGAGAGCTATTCTGCGGTACAAAAAGATTCGGGGAGCTCCAGCGTCTGATTCCGGCGGTCAGCCCTCGGGCACTGACAAGCACGCTCCGCCACCTGGAGGAAAAAGGGGTGCTTGAACGGCATGTATTCCCGACCGTACCCGTTACGGTTGAATATACCCTTACGCCAAAAGGCGAAGACCTGCATGCGATTCTGAAGCAAATGAAGCTGTGGGCAGCCAAATGGACTTAGCTTAACATTTTCTTACTTTTACTTGCTTTTTCTGGCGAGTGCATGTATACTAAAGAAAGTTGTGTTATATTTAACCCCTGTATATCCCTCCAAAAAACAGAAAAATTCATGATTTCCTCGAATTTAGATTTTTCTTTTTCTGTTAATTCCAATCCTTACGAACAGTAAGAACTTTGATTCACACTGGCGCGGTCTAGGAGCCGCAAGGACGGAAGAGAGGCAGGGCTTTCGTTGTTTTAAAGTATGCTTACAAGCTGCTTTGCCCGTTACGCAAAGCAACCCAGAGTATGCGCAAGATGAACATCTCACACAAATCTTGTTGCAATTAACAAGGGATATGAACCGCGCGGTCAGCTGATGATGCTGCAATCGAGTACACGTACTGCCGCCGAGGTTAAATATAAGGTACACAAATCAGCGGCACCCGATATCGGGTGCCGCTATCCATTTCTAGCCGTTTTTTCCCTGTGCCGCAAATTTGTTATACTCTTGAAAGCTCATATAAACGCATAACACAAGAAAGCAAATAAACAACGTGGAGCTTATATTGCCGTAGATCCCCCGCATATTGCCAACCATCGTACCAGCGAATATGACCGCCATCGCCCCCGCTAGCGTCAGCCATACCCCTATCCCATAACCGGATAACCTCATATCAGGCGGCATACTCTTCTGCCTCCGGAAGGCAAGGCCAATAAATAAGCTTCCAAGGAACAGAATCTGTACGCCAAACGATATCGGCAGCATGCCAAAAGCGTAGAATAACGAAACCTCATCCGTATTGTCGAATGAGATTGCCGCCAGAATGGTTATGACAATCCCCATGGGCAAATTGATAAAGTCGAATTTCTTTTTCTTCGTGTAAGAAGCAATTCCTGTCAGAATCGCAATATACAGCGCAGCGAATTTGATGAGAAGGACGGGAACATAGAGTGAAATGAGGAACAAGTCGATCCTGTCCAGAAAATCGGTAACATGAATCTGCTGCACTAGAATCCAACCGATATACAGAACCCTTGAGGAAAGAATCGGACTAATGACACCAACGACACAAAACAGCCAGATGGTAAGCATCATAGCGGAATAGATGACGCCGGTTTTCATCGCGATATAAATATCGCGCGGCTTACGCACATGATGCAGGAAGGACCCGAATATGATCAGGTCCGTGAAGGAGCTTAAGGCTAGTACTCCCCCCTTCAACGGCTGAACGGCCCCGCCGCTTAAAAAGGGCTTTAACTTGTGCAAATCGATTTCGTTCAACAAGAACAACGGTGTTAGAGCATAAAGGGATAGGAACAAGAGGATAAACACCACATTGGTCCGGAACAAATGCTCCATGGATCCCCCTGCGTAGTAGGACAGCAGGAGCATTGTCATAAGCAAAATGTAGATTTGCGGCGTCCGCAGCAGAATGGAAGAACTGAAGAAGTCGCTGTAAATGCGCAGCTGGCTTATTAAATCCAGCGTAAGATACGCAATTAATATGCCGTTGAGCAGCCCTCCAAGCCATTTGCCGCAGGAGTATTGCATCATTTCGTACATATTTTTGTCCGGGTTGAAGCGCATCAGCCTCCACATCAAATAGGCCATAAAAATGCCATACGGAATCGGAAACAAATAAGCGAACCAGGCATCCTGTTGGGCGGCCATCGTAATGGCCGTCGGCATCGTATTCATATTGGAAGCGATCAGCAGCGAGCCAACTAGCATTGACATCTGTATGGTCGACACTTTCATCCGATCTTGCATTCTAGACCCCCTGCCCCCTCATCAGAACATAAATGCCCATAACCATTGCCCGCATGAAGGTAATGTTCATAATGGAGTAGATTTTTTTATTGACGCAAAATGCGATTAATACAGCGATGATGCCCACCACCGTAAAAAACATCGCTTTGCTTCCTCCGTTTTTCATGTTCTTCCATTTCACCGTAGCCGAGCCGATCAACAGAACAATCACAAAGACAATAAACCCCAAATCCATCTACTGATCCTTCCTTCCCAGATTCTCGCTGGTCATCCCAAATCTGAACAGGTTTGCATCGGCGGTGACCTCAAACTTGACTTGAGGGAAAATCTTTTTCCAATCCTTGCGGTACTGCTTGGTCCAAGTCTGAGGGTACTCGCGGTACACGTGAAGTCCGAATCCTACGGCATCGCAATTTGAACGCTGCATACTTTCAAGGGCGAGCTTAATGTCCTCTATTGCCCGATTGGTAACCATTCGCTCAATCTGCTTCCGTTGCTCATAATCGTCATAATTTCTGTTCATGTTCCTATCTTCATTGACGCTGGCTTTCACCTTCGAATGAATCCGAAAGGTTAGATTGCCGTTCTGAATAATCGGTTTGATGCTGACTCGGGCTTCGTTGATGGAAACAGTAATGTAATTTCCCTGGTCATTAAAGGTCTCATCGTATTTACGGAATTGTTGATTCAGCAGCCGGAGGCCGATAGCCGCGCTTCCTTTTGCTATCCCTGTCATTTTGCCGTCATCCGTCAAAACAAAGCCTTCGATCAGAACATCCTCTGCTTCAGAGCCTTTAATTCTGGTCTTTACTTTCTCGATGTAAGGGAAAAAGGCATCTTCCCCAGTTACGATAATTTTGGTGACAATGTCCTTCACGGTAATCCTCACGCTTGCCTCGGATTGAAGAAGTTCCCTCATGGATTCCGCAGAGAAGCGTTCAAGACGCGTATCGGCATTTAGTACATCCATGGCTTTACCTTTCGTTATCGCTATAAAGGCGGTTAGCCGATTTTCCGGCGTGCGGGTCAAGGCATCAATAACCGATTCTACCCCTTCTGTCCTTGCCAGCTCCTCACCAATAATGATGACACGCCGATGTCCAAAGAACAGATGTCTTGGCAGACGGAATTGCATCTTGGAGACCGCTTCACGGACCGTTTTCCCTGTCTCGGTCTTAATGGCATACGGTTTTTGCCCGCCGGAGCCTCCTCCTCCGCCTGCAGTGCTTCCCATGTTGCCAGGGAGTGGTATAAGCACGCTAACCCTGAAATGATCATCTTCTTTATCAATGGCACTGGCCAATACAAAAGCTACGTCGTTAATTTCACGGCGATCCCAGCAGCCCGTCAGCGTGAGGAGCATACCTACACACACGCTTATGGAAACCGCACGCCATAATAGGATTATTATCATACGGGTATAGGACACTCCTCTCCTGCTTATTCAGGCTGCGGACGCTGGCGTTGAAGATTTTCGGGATTCAAATATTTCGGACGCTTCCGCATCTTCCACCATGGGGCGCGCACCATGATATCTTTCATATCGGACGTATCAATCGGCGTTACAGGGGCCAGGTAAGGAACGCCAAATGTCGAAAGCTTCGCCAAATGACCAACAACAACCATCGCCGCAATCATAATGCCAAGCAAGCCAAAGATTGAAGCGAGCAGCATAATCGGAAAGCGGAGCATCCGGATCGCAATCGCCGCATTGTAACGGGGTAATGTAAAGGAAGCGATACCTGTCATCGATACGACAATAACCATTGCTGCCGATACGATACCTGCCTGAACCGCTGCCTGACCGACTACAAGCGCTCCCAGGATACTGACGGCCTGACCAACAATCCGAGGCAGCCGGACGCCCGCTTCCCTTAACGCCTCGAAGGAGAGCTCCATAATTAACGCCTCTACGACGGCCGGGAAAGGTATCGCTTCGCGCGAGGCCGCTATGCTAAGCAGCAGACTCGTAGGGATCATCTCCGGATGATAGGTAGAAACCGCGATATACAATGCCGGGGAAAACAAAGCGAAGAACAGGCTGAAAAGTCTTAGCCAACGTAATAAAGTTCCCACCATAAAGCGCTCATAATAGTCCTCGCTTGCGTGCAGCCACTGCCAGAAGCCAAACGGAGCAATTAAGGCAAACGGCGTGCCGTCGACTAGTATGGCAACCCGGCCTTCAAGAAGAGCCGCTGCTACCGTATCGGGGCGCTCCGTTGTTTGCACTTGCGGAAACGGGGAAAAACCCTGGTCCTGAATAAACTCTTCAATATAACCGCTTTCCAATATGCCGTCGATATGAATCCGGCTTAAGCGGTCCTCTACTTCATCCAGCAGCTTTGGATTTGCAATGCCGGCCATATAAGTAAGGATCACATTCGTATTCGTCTCGGTCCCGATGACGAAGGACTTCATCTTCAGCCGCGGCGACTTGATTTTGCTCCGCACAAGCGACGTATTCGTACGAAGATGCTCGTTAAAGCCTTCGCGAGGGCCGCGAACGACTGTTTCCGTCTCCGGCTCGGCTACGCTGCGGCGTATCCCGCCCCGAAGGCCAAGGCAGACCGCTTTATCCTGCCCGTCAACGAACAGCACGCTGTCCCCGGACAGCAGGTTCGTCAGCAGTTCTTTATAGAACTGGATCTTGGAAGCCTGGACAACCGGAAGCGTATGCTCGGTTATGAGGTCAATGGTAAATTCGCCGCCTTCGAGGATCATTAGCGCCTTCATTGCATCATCAACGGCGCTTGTTGTTACCATCCCGTCGACATAGCAGAGCATCGCCTTGGGACCCCTCTCGATCTCAAACTGGCGTAGCACCATATCCGAGCTGTCCTTGAAGAGCTCCTCCATGATTTTGTTGTTCTCTTCAATCGAAGGCCGAATGGGAACATCCTTAAATTGATCAATAGCGTGATGATCCAATTTTCCTTCGGGCAAGCTTCTGACCTTTGTTTTCGTTGGCACTGTTGTCACCACCGTTCATTAATACCGGTTATCATTTCCTAAATCGCCTAAATTATGATGAGCGTTCTGTCCTGCATGATTCGGCGTCCAAAGCGCCAACCTATTGCTTATGAAGGGAGGGAATGACCATGACATCGCCAAAAAACCGCCGCGAGAACGCATGGAAGCAGCGTAAGCATACGCAGCATCCAACGCATGGCAAAGTGAAATCATTCGATGAGTTGAGCAAGGAAGTTGGCCGGACTAATCCTAATGATGTAGAGATTTACTAAAGGTGAGCTCGCTGCGCAGCTTGGTGAAATACAGTTGGGATGAAGGTATACAGCCGCTGCGCGGAAATAACGTCCTTCCGATCGCTGTTGCCCCCGAATTTCTTCGATTATAATCCGCTTATTGCGGATGAAATTCGGGGGCAAAGGCGCACACTTCGTTTCTCCAGTACGTTATTTCCGCTGCGCTCCCTCACCTTTTCTTTTTTTGGGGGACGTTTCGGCAGTCAGCTTACCCTGACTGCCGAACTTATTAGCGAAAGGCTGAAATTCAGCCTTACAAACACCGTTATATAAGCTCAGTAAGCTTGTAACTGAGCTTTCCCTTTTATTAACACAAGTGGTTAAAGGGCAGACGGAGCAATTCGAATGATTCTGTAGAAGCTAGCGTATGCTTCCGAAGCAGCTTTCTTTCAGAAAGCTTTAAGCGTTCGCTTTTGCTCGAGGATTCCAACCTTACCGTTGATTCAAGGAATCCTCGAGCAATGGCGATCGGAAGAACATTCGAATGCGTAGGTCGCCTCTTTAAACAAACGAATGCGCAGTCGCCTCTTAACCACGACAAAAAGACCACCCCTTAAGATCTTAGGGTGGTCTTTTTGTCGTGCCGCTATTCTTTTACGCCGCCGAGCTGCATGCCGACAACGAAATATTTCTGCAGGAACGGATAGACTACGAGAATTGGCAAGGATGCGACGATTGTAATGGCAGCGCGAATCGAAAGAGGCGTAACCATCGCTTTTGCCGCGCTTGCATCGCCGCCGTTTTGCAGAGCCGGATTGCTATTCGAGTTCATCGCCGATGAGAGCAGCTTCATCAATTCGTATTGAAGCGTGCTTAGATCCTGCTTCGAGGAGGTGAACAGGAACGTGTCGAACCAGGAGTTCCACTGTCCTACCGCGACGAACAAAGCGACTGTCGCAAGCACCGGTTGGCATAACGGTAGAATGACCTGCAAGAAGATACGGAAATCCCCCGCCCCGTCTACTTTTGCCGATTCGATAAGGCTCTCCGACAGCGTCCCGATATAGGTACGGATTACAATCATATTAAATGCGCTGACCAGTCCCGGCACGATGTATACCAGGAAGTTATTGAGCAGATGAAGGTCCTTGATCAGGAAGTAATACGGGATCAGACCCGCGTTAAAGTACATCGTCAATACGATAATAATCGTTATAGCCTTACGGAAAGCATATTCCTTCCGGCTGACCGTATAAGCCAGCATCGTCGTAAGGAACAAGCTGAGCACGGTTGCCAGAACGGTACGCGCTATCGAGATATAAAAGGCATTAAACACGGTGCCCGTAATAAATACCGCTTTATAATTCTGAAGCGTCCATTCCCTCGGCCAAACATAAATACCGCCCCGGATCGTATCAAGCCCCGCATTAAAGGATACGGCAAGCGTATTCAAGAAGGGGTAGAGCGTAACTACGGCCAGCAATATCATAATGATGGCATTGACTGTACCAAAGATCGCTGGCTCAAGCTGGACTGTTCTTTTTTTCATCGTGATCCCCTCCTTATCAAATAAGCCTTTCTTCGCCGAACCGCTTCGCTATCGTATTGGCGGCGTAGATAAGCGTGATGCTGACAACCGTTTTAAATATACCCGCCGCGGTTGCAAGCGAATAGTTGCCTTGCTTGAGGCCATATTTCAGAACGAAGATATCTATTGTCTCCGACCAGTCGACAACAACGCCATTGCCAAGCAAATATTGCACTTCAAAGCCCGCTTCCAGAATCCAGCCCAGGTTCATGATGAGCAAAATAATAACGATGGACTTAATGCCCGGCAGCGTTATATACCACATCTTATGGTAACGGTTAGCTCCGTCAATCTCCGCCGCCTCATACAGGGATGGATCAATCGAAGTAATCGCCGCCAAATAGATGATTGCATTCCAACCGACTTCTTTCCATACATGCGATGCGCCAACAATGCCCCAGAAATATTTAGGCTCGCTAAGCCACATGATAGGCTCGCGAATAAACCCAAGCTTCATCAATACCACATTGACGATACCGCCGTCTACGGAAAGCGAAGTTGCAACAATCCCTGTTACAATAATCCACGATAGAAAGTGCGGCAAATACGAAATCGTTTGAATTGAACGCTTAAATAGTTTGTTCTTCACTTCATTTAACAAAATCGCGAAAATAATTGCCGTTACGAAGCCCAACACCATATTAATGGCACTCATGCCAATCGTATTGCGCAGAACGCGCAAAAAGCCGTCATCGGTAAACAAGAATTTAAATTGCTTTAAACCAACCCACTCTTGCTGGCCAAAAGATTTAGCCGGCCGGTAGTTCTGGAAAGCCATTGTCCAGCCCCAAATCGGATAATACGAGAAGAGCATGACATAAATGAGTACGGGCAGCGACATCCACATAAGCTGACCCTGGTTTTTGAACCGCCTGGATTTGCGGGCCTTCTTAGGCTGGACAGCAGCCTCTACAGCTATTGTATCTACGGGTTTCGCCATCTCTCTTCCTTCCTCCGCTCCAAAGATAAAGCGGAAGGGCTGAGGCAGTCTGCTTCATCCCTTCCGCTTTCTGCTGCCTTACATTAATTGGTGCTCCAATTTTTAATACGCCATTGAATTTGTTCGTTAATGCGGTCCTCGTAGGCTTTTACGTTAATTTTCTTATACTCGTCTACGTAGTCCTGCCATACTTTATCGAATTGATCCGGTTTCGACATAATCGCTCTAGGCAGGAACTTCAGCGAAGCATCCGTCATTTTCTTGTTGGCAATCGAGGCATCGGAGCCGTCAATCAGGTCGATCTGCCAAGCTGGGTAGTAAACCGGGTTATCCGGCGGCTGCGTGAAGAACTCTGTCCAAGTTTTGTGGCCGTATGCATTCAGAACTTCTTTGTCGACATCCTTCAAGCTGTCATAGAACTCTTGCGGATCTCCGCCTGGCGTTGTTGCATTGCCGTCGCTCAGCGTGCCTTCAAGCTTAGGCAGGTATCCGAAAATGCCGTCTCCCAGGTTTGCAAGCTTCCAAGCCGGGTCTTCATAGTTTTTGCGTTGCTCAGGCGTTCTGGTGTATTTGCCGTCTGGGCCTACTTGATAGTCAACGCCTTCTTCGCCCCAAGTGAACATCTTCTGGTATTTCTCGTCCATCAGCTGCTCAAGCGCTTGAATAATACGCTTCGGATCCTTAGCGTCAACCGAAATACCAAAGCCGTTGTTCAAGTTGATAACGGCGCGGTCGCGGTAGTAGTCCTTAATGCTTGTGTCATAAACAAGCGGGAAGCCTACATAAGTGCGGTCGGATTTGCCTTGCGTATTCAGGGAATCTTCCGCGGTTTGGAAGTTCCAGTGCTGGTCGAACATGCCAAGGACATTGCCTTGAGTCAGCTTCGCCAGATACTGGTCATAGTTTTGCGTGAAAGCTTCTTTATCCATCAGCCCTTCATTGTACAGGCCGTTCAATTCTTTGTAATAACGTTTCGAAATATCCTGTGTCGCGAAAACGCTTGCTACGCCGTTGTCTACGACAACGCCGCCGTCATTCGGATGTCCTGTCAAATGCTCAGGCGCATTCAGCAGTCCAAATGTCCGCCAGTCGGACGCAAGTGTCGTAAAGCCGATTGTTTTCTGACCGTCGATTTCCGGATATTTCGCCTGATAATCGCGGATCAGCTTCATGTAATCGTCAAGGGTTTGAAGTTTAGGATAACCGAACTCCTTCAATACCGCTTTCTGAATCCAGAAGGCAGGGCCGCTGTAGTAAGTCTCGTTTACGTTCCCTTGATATGCGCCGTAGTTCGGCAGCCAGTAGATGTGACCGTCAGACGGATCCTTCATCCGGTTCCAGTATTTCGCGTAGTGTTCCTTCAGCTTTGGTGCATATTTCTCAATCAGATCTTCGAGCGGAATTACTGCACCCGCCGTTACAAGCTTTGGATTTGCGGTAATGAGGTCAGGATAGTCGCCGCCGGCAATCATAACACCAAGCTTTTGCTCCAGATCGCCTACCAGGAATTCCGTCTTAAACGTAATGCCCAGATCGTCTTTAATTTTTTTGAACAGCTTGTTGTCCGGTGTTGGCGATTGACCAGGAGCCCCGATAAAAGCGGAGATCTCAATTGGCTTCAATGCCTCATCCGATGCATTAGTGCCCGAATTGCCTGCGTTCGCAGATGCAGTTGGCGCAGTGGACGCGTCGCTGTTACTATTTTTGCCACCGTTATTGCCGTTACTGCACGCTGCTACCGTTAAACTCAAGGCAACCGCGACTGCCATAGTTGTCAATAACGGCTTTTTTGCTTTAACCCCCATTTGCTTCTCCTCCTACGGATTGTGTTCTTACCTCTTCATTATGAAGCATTTGAATGCGTTTACATCATAATCAGAGTTAAGCATTATCCCCCTATGATTTAAGGTGCGTTATTGTTTTTTTATACTCGGCGAGCTTCATGCCGTAACGCTTCTCAAACTGCTTCAGGAAGTGCTGATAGCTGCAATAGCCTAGTCCTTCGGCCAGCGCGGCCCCCGAAATATCCTTATTATGAAGCAGCTCTTTCGCCTCGTTCATCCTTAGATCATGCATATATTCATGAATGCTGACGCCGTATTTTCGCGAGAAGGCCTGCCCCAGATAGACCGGGTTCATATAAAAAATTTCCGCGATTTCCTTCACCGTAACGGATTCGCGGTAGTGCTGACGCAAATATTCCTCGACCTTGGCAATCGTTCCGCCCTGCTGCCGGATTCTTAGCTTTGACAGCTCTTCCCGGCATAATAGGCAAAAGCTCAGTAAAAAAGCATGCAGCTTCAACAAAGAATGCTCGTTAACCCCCGCAAGCGGATACCCTGTCCGTTCGAGCAGCTGGTCCGCATCTCCGCCAAGCTCTTTGTAGATGGCGGAGCATTGCATCATAATATGGGTAGAGAATGCCGAGATCAAGGAGGGCATCGTTCTCTGAGCGGCGAAATGATCAAAAATCTGCTGCAGACGTTCGATAATCCGCTGCCCGTCATTGGTTTCGACGGCTTCGATGATTTTTTCAGCCGCTTCCCACATATGCGAATCATAGCCGAAGGTCTGCTCCTTAATCTCATCGTAATAAAGCGGTCTCTCTCTTCGGTCATAAAAGAGATACGTCCCCGCTTCCTCCGCATGCCGGTGCGAGCTGTCAAGCTCCTCCGCTGCCTTCACCAAACTGCCGACAACCATGCTGAAGCTTCCCTTGACCGATTTTTGGATCCGTTTGTAGACAAGCTCAGCCGCATCCCGCATAGCCGGTTTGGTATCGTCCCGAAGGATGCAAGCCACCCCGAAGGAGGTCAACTCCTGATTCAGGATACAGCCCCGGAATCCTGCTTCACCGTGCCCCTTCTCAATCATTTCCTCAACCGCATCCACTGCAGAAGCTAGCTCCGTTCCGTCCAGTTCAACACGAACATATGCCCATCCGCCAGCTTCAATGGAAATACGGTTAATAGCGGCTTGATCCGCATCAGACAGTTCTTCGCCTCGGATCAAAGCGCTCAAGGCCCGGCGCTGCGCGCAGCGCTCCGAATAGCGGGCAGCCTTCTGTTTCCGGTTCTCTTCCTCTAACACTTTGTTTAAACATTCCAGCACTTCATCGGCTTCATCGCTCATGATCGGCTTGGTCAAATAATGCGAGACGCCAAGCTGAAGAGCGCGTCTAGCGTATTCGAAATCGCTGTAGCCGCTCATAACGACAAATTTAGTCTGTTTATGGCCTTCCTGCCTCATCTGAGAAATAAGCTCCAATCCGTCCATGATCGGCATGCGAATATCCGTAACGACCAAATCGGGCTTGGATTCCCGGATCAGACGGGCTGCCTCCTCGCCGTCGCCGCAGACCGATTCCACCTCAAATCCGTTCTTCTTCCAATCGATCAATAATTGAAGGCCTTCTATGGCAAATGGCTCATCATCAACAAGCAGGACACGATACATGCTGCTCCTCCCTTCTATTTTAAGAAGCCGCACCCGGCCTCGTCTGGTTATGCTCAAGCTGCTGGAGCGGAATTTGATAGCTCACGGTCAACCCGCCCTCGGGGCCGTTCATCATCCGGAACTGTACGCTTTCATGGTAAAAAAGCTCCAGCCTGCGGTACACGTTGCGCAGACCGACATGCCCCTCCATCGCCTGCTCCGAACGAACCGCCTGTTGAATCCGGTCCAGTGCCTCCTGCTCCATGCCGATTCCGTTATCGGTTACGGAAACCGTTAACCCCCGTTCGGACATGCGTGCCTCGATTCTGACGACTCCTCCGCCTTTAATCGCCTGCAGCCCATGCTTGCAGGCATTCTCCGCCAGCGGCTGAATACTCATGATCGGTACCCGGACGTCATTGGCAAGCGGATCGATATCAACGATGTAATCAAACCGGTCGCCGAAACGGAATTTCTCAATCTGCAGGTACATCAGGGTGAACTGCAGCTCCTCCTTCAGCGGTACCAGATCGTCTGCCCGCCGGAGCAGCCTCCGGAGAAGAAGCGACAGGCTTTTTATAATTTCGGTCACATCCTTGTAACCGTTTTTCGTCGCCACAACAAGAAGAGCATTTAGGGTATTGAACAGGAAATGCGGATTCATCTGGCTCTGAAGCATATTCATCTCCATCCGCACCCGCTCGACCTCCAGGCTCTTCTGATGAATCTCGAGTTTGTAGACGTCGTTAATCAGCGTATTGATCTTCCTGGTCATCATATTGTAGGTGTTAATAAGTCCGCCAATCTCGTCTTTTCCTTCCGGGAGAGTAACCTGATCAAACCGCTCGTTGCGCACGCGGTCCATATGGCGGGCTAACTTCTTGATCCGATAATGGTAAGAACGGAGCATAACGAATATTAACAGCGAAGGGATAAGCGTGCTTATCACCGCAAGCCAAAGGATGGAGCGTCGCGCCTCATCCAGTAGAATTGTAATCCGTTCATTGTTAGCCCTGCCTATCAATTTCCATCCTTGCACGTAACTGACCGTGCCGAGGTTCGATACAAAAACGTTCCCCGTTTCCCAATCCGACATATCGGCATCATAAACCGGCTTGCTGCGGCCACCCGTTTCCGCCACAACCTGATTCTGCTCGTTTACCAGCTCGAGCTGCAGACTGTCGCTTTCCCTGCTCAAAATATCGTAGATTTTGTCCACGTTCAAGTCGATCCGAAGGAACTTCCGGTATTGAGGTTTTACAATGCTGAAGCCCTGGTCCATATCGCTGATAACGCTCATTTTTTTGGTTGGGCCCGTTGTTCCGGATGCTTCCGTATAAGCAACAACTCGAAAAGCATGGCCGGGCTGCTTTAATATCGGCTCCAGCCAAGGACTCTTCTCTACGGCTGCGTTAATGACAAAATAATTGCTTCCGGTCTGGATGGAACGGTTATACGTATAAATGCGGATTTCAAGAATGTTCGGATAAACCGGCATATAGCGTTTCAATTTATTGCGAAGCACGCTGTCATAGCTTTCATAAGAGGAGACAGGGCTGTCATAGGTTTTGTCGAGTACTTCGTTCAGAGAATCGTCGCCTTCAATGGAATGGCTGACCGCAACGCTCTCGTCAATCATGCTGTGCAGCTCCGCTGCGGCCCGGTCCATCGATTTGCGAAGGTTCTCCTGCTCGCGAATCTTGATATTGTCCGAGTTCTGCTGGTAGAAAAAAACGTTGATTCCGATAATGGGGATGAGGATGCATAACACGTAAATCATTAGAAACTTCAGATTTAGGGGAATATCGTTGATTTTATTGGAAAACAGCTTATTCATCACTCAAAGACAATCCCCTTTTTGATTCGATTTGTAAGCGGAAGGCGATACTTTCGTTAGGGACTTGAAGACGGAGCCGAAGTATTCCGTGCTGTGATAGCCAAGCTCGTTTGCGATTGTGGAAACCTTCAAATCGGTGCGAAGCAGCAGCTTCTTCGCTTCCTTAATCCGCAGAAGATGCATATAGTCGTTAAAGCAATAACCGGTCACCCGCTTGAACTGCTGGCCCAGATAGACGGGATTCAGACGGAACAGCTCCGAGAGTTCCTTCAGCTGCAGCTTCTCCCGGTAGTGGGCGGTTACATACGCAACGGCCTCTTGAAGCCGCCCTTCCGGCCTCTTGCCGTTCAGCTCCTCGATCTGCCCGGCTGCCTGCAGGCACGCTGCCGACAACTGTTCCCTTACATTCACGTGCAGACCGTTTTGGGGCAAAATCCATTCCGGCGGATTGACCGGATCCCCGCCGGCTTTATGATAAGCGCGAAGCAGCCCGCCTTGCAGATAAGAGAGACAGGCCGTCAAGCTGCTTGCCGGTTTATGGGTTCCTTCAATAAACTCAACGAGTGCGCCGGCAGCCTGTTCTATCGCGGTAACATTGTTACGCTCTACCGCCGCCAATAAAGCCTCCGCCCGGCTCGCCGCATCCTCCCACCGCCAATGCGTCTGCTCATGCTTGTGTTCATGCCAAAAGACCCCCGCCCGTCCCTTGCACAAGCCCATGCACCGAAGTTCCTGGAGCTGCGTATACAGCTGCCTTAGCTGCCGCCAGCCCTGCGTTTCCCCGCTAACATAGATCGCGCAAGAAGGCCACTGGCCGGAAAGTCTCTCTACAATCCGCTTAACGCCCGAATCGAGTCCCTCTTCCAGGGCATCCTGCTGCCGGGACCACACCAGCAGTCCGATTGAACCCGATGGCTCCTCCATACAACCGCAGCCAGCCGGTAGTCCTGTCAATACAGCTTCCACTTCTTCAATAGCCGGCCCAGGCTTCCCGCCCGCTCCGTCCAGAACAATCAGTCTTCCCGGCGCCTCCGGCACGCAGCCCAGATGAGACAGCAAGGCTGTCCGCGCCTCCTCGTTCTCCTCCTGCAGCGCTCTGGCAAATACGACGGATAACGATTCGCTCGCCGATGCCAACATGCTGTTACGTTGATCCAGGTCTAACCGAAGCGAATCCAGCAGCTCGTGTATCTCTTCTTCGATAAGCGGCTTTAACAAGTACTGCTCAATCTGATGGCGGATCGCAAACTGCGCGGCATCAAACCGCGAATACCCGCTCACGATCACCGTTTTTATATCCTTCAGCCCTTGACTTTGCTTCATTTGCCGGATGAGCTCAAGTCCATCCATAACGGGCATCTGCAGATCGGTAAATACAAGATCCGGCACTACCCGTTCCATAACCTCGAGCGCTTCCCTGCCGTCCGAAACCGCCCAGCAAAGCCGGAACCCATGCGCTTCCCAATCCACCATGGTCCTCCAGCCCTCCAGCATAAACGGTTCATCATCTACAACAAGTACGTTGTACATGCGAGCACCACCTTTCAGACGTTTGTCTTCGTCGTCAATACCTAAACTCAGTGTCACATAGGCTTAAATCATCAGCAATGTTAAAAAGTTAAGATTTATTGGATTATTTTAAGATAAAATGTAAGCGTTTACGAATGGTTATTTAAAAAAATACATCAACCCCCGGTTACCCGGGGACTGCCGTGGCCGTTTCATACCTACAACTCATACCGCTCATTTTACTGCTCGGACAGACGGTATTTGGCGGGACTTACCCCCACGGTCATTTTGAATAACCGGCTGAAGTAGGCGTGATCGGTATACCCGACCTGCTCCCCCACCTGATAAATTTTCAGATTTGTCTCCCTCATAAGCCGAATGGCCTGGCGAATCCTAATGCTTGTCAAGTGATGCGTAAACGTATCGCCTGTTTGCGAGCTGAACTGATTGCTTAAATAATTGGGCGTAACGCCAAGCCGCTTCGCCAGCGTACCAAGAGTCAGCCCCTTATCGCCGTACTCCGTCTCCATAATTTGCATCGCCGAGCGGATAATGCGGCTCACGAATTCATAACGGAGCAGCTTCTCATCCGTTTCCTCCGCATGCCCCAGCTGACGGAGACTATTCAGGTACAGGGAACGAAGCTCCGACACCGCCGCGGTAATCCCGCCAAACCCCAGCTTGATCGGGATGCCCAGCCGCTCTTCAAGCTCTCTTTTTTTCTTCAGCACAATCTCTTCCATATTAGGAACCGCATGCTTCGAGGTCAAGACGGCAGCATTCATAAAGGGAGGATCATCGATAACAACAACCGTCCCAAGCTCCTTCATATTCTCTGTCAGCTGTTCCTTCATCCAGAAACGGTCCGTCGACTGCCAGAACGGCTTGTCCTCCATCTGAAACGTAAAGACTCCGGCCCAGCGGAAGGAAGGCAGCGTTGCCTCATCCCTCTGGACATCGCGCATGTACGGCTCGGAGAACAAGGTCTGAACCTTCTTCTCCAGGGAGCTCTGCTCGCGATAGCGCAATAAGGGAACCGATGACTCGCCCTGCGGCTTACCGGCATTTCCCGTATGGGGCTGCGTCAGGCTTCTGGCCTCCATTGTTAGAATCAGCAATATCTGCATGACCTTCACCCGGATACCCAGCCGCCTAACGAGATCATTTTCCGGTTCCGCCGAGCAGAGCTCCATTAGTTCTTCAATATGAGGCATCAACTGCTGCACGGTCGGCGATTCCGCCCGGAACAGATGCTGCTCAATTCGGCCCAGCAAGCCAAACAAATCCGGGTCGTCCACATCCAGATGCATCGAAAAATAGGTCATCGGTTCATCGGACGCGTTGCGGCTCTGATGAACCTCATCCGGCCGGATGAGCAGCAAATCCCCGGCCTGTTGGATATATTCCTCGCCGGCCAACACGGTTAACTGGGTCCCCTGGAGCACAATATTCAGCTCCAGCAGCGGATGCTGATGCTCCTTGTAAGACCAGCCTTTTCCGACGGTGCGCCAATGCGTGCCCAACAGCTGAAAGGCAAGCCGAAAGCTTTCAAGTATGATTTCATGAATGACTTCCGGCACTTCACCGTCCCGATTCGTCTGCCAAGTCACGCGACCTCACCGCTTCCTGCGCTTTTTCTTGAATTATATCACAGGAATTATAGAGATGGGACGTAGTCATTATATGGCATGCCGCTACTGCTCCGGACAACCGCTGACGAGATGGCCCGAACGGTTGATCTTCGTCTGCAAATATTTCTCGTTATACTCCGACACATCTCCCCAGAGAGGAATCCGGTCGGCGACATCAAGCCCGGCATTGCGCAGCGCATCCAGCTTGCGCGGGTTGTTCGTAATCAAGGTAACCGGCTTGTCTTTCGGCCGTATGGAGCGCAGTACCCGGATGGCGTCGCCGTAATTGCGGGCATCATCCACAAAACCGAGGTTAAGGTTCGCCTCAACCGTGTCGTAGCCCTGCTCCTGAAGCAAATAAGCCATCGCTTTGCTGAACAGCCCGATGCCGCGCCCTTCATGATTCGCGAGGTAAAAAAGCGCTCCCGTCCCATGCGCCACAATCATCTTCATCGACTGATGCAGCTGGTAGCCGCAGTCGCAACGCTTGCTGCCGAATATATCGCCCGTATGGCAGATGCTGTGCATCCGGATAAACGCCTCGTCCGCATGCTCGAAATCGCCGTAGACAAGCACGCTGGACTGCTGCATCTCCGCGAGATTGGCGCCGGACAGCTTATGTATAATATCCTCGAGCTTGTCTGTCTCTTCCTTGCAGAGCAGCCAGCAATACCAATGAAAAATTGCCGTTTGGTCATCCAGATTAACCGGCAGCTTGATCGGCCCAACCAAATAAATCTCCCCGTCCTCGCTGTCGATATGCCGGATTTTTCCTTCGAGAATCGAAATAACCTTCTCATTCATGGTTCTTTAGACCATCCCTTCGCTTCCATTATTGACCTAGGTTGCGCAAGGACAGCGGCAGCTATGCTTATTCGCCGACTTTAATCGTGAATGAAGCGGTAAAAATATCGCCGTGGCGCTGGAATTGGCCCCATAGTTTATAAATGCCCGGAGCAGGAAACGCCGTCTCGAATAAAGCTTCCGGTCCGGCCGTCTGCCCTTCCTTCGGATGGACATGCAAATAATGCCGGAGATCCGAGCTGATGATGACGACATGTCCCGCCGCGCCGAGGTAAGGCTCCATATCCTGCGCCGGTTTGCCTGTTGCCGCATCCTTGAAGGAGAAGGCGAGGGATGTCTCTTTACCCGCTTGCAGCTCTCCGGTTTGCAGCGATACAACGGTATTTTCTGCCGTCTGAACAAGCTTCTTGTCCGGCGCAAGAGACTCGGCTGCGGCTGCTTCGCCGCCAACCGTCACCTCCGATTGAGCAACCTGATGGCTTTTCCCAACCGGGACAAAATCCGCAAAGAGCTTATATGCTCCGCCTTTCGGAAAAACGGTATCGACCGTAAAATGTCCTTGCCCTTCATCAACCGGATGAAGATGCTGAAATTCGCTCAGATCGCTGCTAACCGCTATCAGATGAATCTCCCTCTCATGGTTCAGGGCAAAGCTTTGAACCGGACGGCCGTTCGCATCCGTGAAGTTTAGTTGAATGGTTGTATTGTTGCCTGCCGCAGGCTGCTTCGGCATGAAGCTCCACTGTACGGTGGTACTCTGCTTATGCCCTTCTTCCTGAGCATGGTGATGCTCATGACCGGTGCCGTCCGTTAGCCGAGTGCCGGCTTGGCTGAAGGCTGCCCCTGATGCGGAAGCCGTTGCTGCGGCGGCAGAACCGGAAGCCGCCCAACCCGTTTGGCTGGATGTATAGGCAGCCGATAAAAGAACGGCCATAAGTCCGATATGCAGAGTGCGGTTTCGATTTTTTCGATGACGTCTATGCTTCATATGCTGCATTCGCTCCTTCCATTTATCCCTAACAATATACCCATAGCCGGTATTGGCTAATCACCTATGGAAGCAGCAATAAGCCCCCAATCCCGCGTGGATAAGGGGCTTGAGGGCTACTATAACCTAACAAAAGGCGCTGCCTGACTCCGTCGGAGCTGGCAGCGCCTCTCTATAGTGGATTAAACGACATCGTAGCCTTGATCTTCAATCGCTTCCTTAATCGCGTCGAGCGATACCTTTTTCTCATCGTACTGAACGGTTACTTTGCCTGCAGCCAGATCCACAGTACCGCTTGCTCCTGCTCCGGTAACGGCCTTCTCGACCGCGCTTACGCAATGTCCGCACGACATGCCTTCAACCTTTAACGTTACATTTGCCATAACACAAATCCCTCCCGATCTTATTTCATCAATTTATTTACGGTAACGAGCAGCTCGTCAATAACTTCGCTTTCTCCCGCCTGAATGCGCTCGATCACGCAGCTTTTCAGATGACCTTCCAGCAAAAGCTTCCCGACACTGTTTAGCGCAGACTGCACCGCGGCGATCTGATTCAGCACATCATCGCAATACGTATCCTTCTCGATCATCGCCTTAACGCCGCGGATTTGACCTTCAATCCGGTTCAAGCGCGATACGAGGTTGGATTTCATTTTATCGGAATGATGGCTCTTCCGCTCTGAGCCTTGTTGCTCCGACTCGTTAGAATGGCAATGCTCGGTTTTCTCTTGTTCAATCATCTTCAAATACCTCCAGGGGGTATGGCATAGTCTTATCATATCATACCCCCTAGGGGTATGCAATCCGCAATTTGCGCATAATCCTAATAAAGATTAATATGCCGCAAACAAATCAGAAGTAAAGTAAAATCAATTCAATTTTATGATGGAGATGGGAGTGGGAGAACGGTTATGACTACGCTTGTGAATTATGCGCACCGGGGAGCTTCCGGCAATTATCCGGAGAATACGATGATCGCATTCGAGAAGGCGATTGAGCTTGGCGCAACAGGGATTGAAACCGATGTGCAGATGACCAAGGACGGCAAGCTGGTGCTCATCCACGATGAGATGCTGAGACGGACCACCGGCGTGAACACCCTTGTCGCGGATATGCCCTCCGATGATCTGCTGAAGCTGGATGCCGGCAGCTGGTTGTCTCCGAATTTCAAGGATGCAAGGATTCCGACATTGGAACAGCTGCTGGACCTTGCCAAGCAGACCGGAACGATCATTAACATCGAACTAAAAAACGGCATCGTACCCTACCCCGGAATGGAGCAAAAGGTAATCGAAACCGTTCGTGCTTACGGAATGCAGGATCAGGTGATTCTCTCCAGCTTTAATCATTATTCGCTTATCGAATGCAAGCGGCTCGCGCCTGAAATTCCAACGGGCATTTTGTACATGGAAGGCTTATACCGTCCGTGGAAATACGCGTTGTCGATTGGAGCTTCCGCCCTGCATGCCTCGCATTTTGCCGTGCTGCCGGACTGGGTTGCGGAAGCCGCCCAGCATGGCATTATCTATAACGTGTTTACAGTCAATGAACCGGCCGAGATGCGTCGGCTGATCCAGGCGGGAGTCGCGGGGATCATTACCGATTACCCGGAACGGCTCACTGCTCTGCTAAACAAGCTTTAATCCGTTAGTGGATGCTTTTCTTCGTAAAGCCGCCGCCTTGTACGTCGGCAACATTTTCAATCGCGATAAACGCTCTTGTATCAATGTCATGCACAATCGCTTTCAGCTTCGCCACTTCCAGACGGCTGACTACGCAATAAACCATTTGCGTTTCTTCTCTGGAGTAACCGCCGCGTGCTTGTATATAAGTCGTGCTACGTCCCAGGCGCGTCATAATCGTCTCGGCGATTTCTTCGTACGCGCTGGAAATAATCGTAACGGATTTGGATTCCTCAATACCTTCAACAACGATGTCCATAACCTTGGTTGCGAGATAGTAGGTGACCATCGAATACATCGCGGAATTCCATTCAAACACAAAACCTGCGAGGATAAAGATAAAAACGTTGACGATCATGATGATCTGACCGACCGGCATGCCGAATTTTTTCGATGCCAGAATCGCTAGAATTTCCGTGCCGTCGAGGGAACCGCCGAACCGGATAACAAGACCAACGCCTGCTCCAAGAATAATCCCGCCGAACAGGACGGCAAGCAGTTTTTCTTCCGTAAAAGCATGCACGTGGTGAAGCAGCTGCGTGGTAATCGACATAACGGCGATCCCGTAGAGAGTGGATATGGCAAACGTTTTGCCGATTTGCTTAAAGCCGATAAACAGGAACGGAATGTTCAGGATGAAGATGAATAAACCAAGAGGTAAGTGGGTTAATTCGGATACCATAATGGAGATACCGGTGATTCCTCCGTCGATTACGTCATTTGGTACGAGGAATAATTCCAGTGATACACCCATTAATACGGAACCAATCGTGATAAAAACGGCCCTTTTAAAAATCTCTAATGCTGATATTTTTTTGTGCTCTTTTGCCATCGTGACCTCCAGCCTTTTCTTTTTAGGGTAACACAATCCTCAGGTCTTTTCAAAAAATGAGGCAAAAAAATAGCAGCCGGCGTCATCTTTTATGACACCCGACTGCTATTTTGTTCCACCATTTTACTGTTTATTCATATAGTACAGCTTTAATTTCGTCGCTGTCGATATTGGACTTATCGTAGTAATAGAAGCCCGTGTCGATAGTGGACTCTACCTTCTCCCCGCGAATCGCTTCAACGGCCGCCTTAACCGTCTCGTAACCAATGCCCACCGGATTCTGCGTAATCGCTCCGGCCATCACTCCGCTCCTGATCGCGTCGATTTGCGCTTTGCCCGAGTCGAAGCCGATTACGGTAATTTGGCCTTCCTTCTTCAGCTCGGTAACGGCGTTGATCACGCCAACGGCAGAGCCTTCGTTCGAGCCAAAGAAGCCTTTAATATTCGGATGAGCCTGAATCATCGCTTTCGCCAGGTCCGTCGATTTCAGATGGTCGCCGCCGCCGTATTGAATGTCGACAATCTTAATATTCGGATATTTTTCTTTGATCCGGTTCACAAAGCCGTCGCGGCGGTCAACGCCGGTAACGGAGGTCTGGTCATGCACAATGACGCCGACCTCGCCTTCTCCGCCGATTAACTCCGCCATTTTGTCGGCGGCGAGAGCAGCGGCGGCTACGTTATTGGTTGAGGCCGTTGTAATCGGAATATCGCTGTCTACGCCGGAATCGAAGGCGATAACCGGAATGCCGGCATCCTTCGCTTTTTGCAGGAGCGGAATAGAGGCCTGGCTGTCGAGAGCCGCAAAACCAATCGCGCTAGGCTTTTTGTCGAGAGCTGCCTGCAGCATTTCGATCTGTTTGTCGACCTGCGCTTCGGTCTCCGGTCCTTCGAATGTAATCTCCACGTTGAATTCCGTGGCGGCTTTCTCTGCCCCGGCTTTTACCGCCTGCCAGAATTGATGCTGGAAGCCCTTCGAGATGATTGGGATATAAATCTTTTTATCTCCGCCTGCCTTGGTCCCGCCGTTGTTCGCGCTGGATTTGCTTGGGCTGTCCGAATTATTCGAACCGCAGGCGCTCAGCGTAACCACCGTCATTAAAGCAACTAACAGCAATGCCGTAAACTTTTTCACCGAAATCTCCCCTTTGACTTTCGTTTTGTTTAATACAGGTAATAGATTAAATCATCCTATATAGAATTCTCTGGTTCCGGAGCTCGCGGGACTTGCGAAGGCGCCAGAGTTTCCAGCGTGAACCGGACTTACGCTTTGCGGCGGCGCAGAATATCCGCATAAACGGCAAGCAGAATGACGATGCCGACCACTACGGTCTGCCATTCCTGCGGAACGGACATAATGCGAAGGCCGTTCGTCAGCACGCTCATAATCAGAGCGCCGATAACCGTGCCCACGATCGTACCCTTCCCTCCGCTAAGAGAGGTGCCGCCAATCACAACCGCCGCAATAGCCTCAAGCTCATAACCGGCGCCAAGCGCAGGCTGGGCGGAGTTGAGCCGGGAAGCAATCAGAATGCCCGCCAGACCGGTGAAGACACCGGTGAGGGTGTAAATGACGATTTTCCAATAGTTCACGTTAACGCCGGACAGCCTGGTTGCTTCCTCATTGCTGCCTAGGGCAAAGTTATAACGGCCGACGATCGTCTTGGACAACAGAACGCTTCCGATAATCGCGGCGATGAAGAAGATGACAACCGCATTCGGGATGGCAAAGCCCGGGATGATCTTGTCGAAGAACGAGCCCTGCGACACCTCGCTGAACACCGGATGATCGTTGAAGTAGATCGGCTTCGTACCGGAAATGACTAGAGCCAGGCCTTTGGCGATCATCATCATGGCAAGGGTGGCGATAAAAGGCGGGATCTTGAGCCTCGCGACCATCACGCCGGACAGCAGTCCGCAAACGGCGCCCGTCAGGATGCCCCCGATAATGCCGATCGGAACCGGCAGCCCCCAGTACGTGATAAACACCCCGGTCATTACCGCGCTTAAGGTCATCACCGTTCCGACCGACAAATCGATGCCCCCCGTTATAATGACAAACGTAGAGCCCAGCGCCAGGACGCCGGTCACCGCGGTCGAGAGCAAAATCCCCACGATATTGGAGAATTGAAAAAAGTTGCTGGAAGAAAAGGTGAATACGAGAATAAGGACGATCAGACTGGCAAAAGCAAGCACCTGCTGCAGAACGCCCGGCTTCAGAATAATTGCCGTCTGCTTGCCGCCAAGCTGCGCCATTTCGGCTTTTGGCTGCATTTTCATGGACGTACCTCCTCATTTGAGGCTAGCGTGACTCACGGGTCACGCGCCTCTGTAACTCGGTTTTTTCCTCTTATTTGCCTCGTTCGAGGCTGCTCTTGGGTGCCCACACCCCTGTAACACGGTTTTTTCCTCTTATTTGCCTCGTTCGAGGCTAGGCTAAGGCCCTTGCGCCCCTGTAACTCGGTTTTTCCCTCTTATTTGCCTCATTCGGAGCTGGACTTGGGTGCTCGCGGCTCTGTAACTCGGTTTTTTTCTCTTATTTGCCTCGTTCGAGGCTGGACTTAGGCGCCTGCGCCTCTGTAACTCGGTTTTTCCCTCTAATTTACCTCGTTCGAGGCTAGGCTTAGGCGCCTGCGCCTCTGTAACTCGGTTTTTCCCTCTTATTTGCCTCGTTCGAGGCTAGGCTAAGGCCCTTGCGCCCCTGTAACTCGGTTTTTCCCTCTTATTTGCCTCATTCGGAGCTGGACTTGGGTGCTCGCGGCTCTGTAACTCGGTTTTTTCCTCTTATTTGCCTCATTCGGAGCTGGACTTGGGTGCTCGCGGCTCTGTAACCCGGTTTTTTCCTCTTATTTGCCTCGTTCGGAGCTGGACTTAGGCGCCCTGCGCCTCTGTAACTCGGTTTTTTCCTGCTATTTGACTCATCCGAGGTGGCCCCTTGCTGCGAGCGCCCCTGTAACTCGGTTTTTTCCTGCTATTTGACTCATCCGAGGTTACCCCTTGCTGCAAGCGCCCCTGTAACTCGGTTTTTGCCTGCTACCGGACAATGTCGTAAACCTGCCGCCGGTCAAGCTCTTAGAGTCGCATATCGCATAATCTGCTCCTGCGTGGCTTCCTCGCGGTCCAGCTCGCCCGTGATGCGCCCTTCGCACATAACGATGATGCGGTGGCTCATCCGCAGGATCTCGGGAAGCTCCGAGGAGATCATAATGATCGATTTGCCCTTGGCGGCGAGATCGTTCAGCAGCTTGTAGATTTCGCTTTTTGCTCCTACATCGATTCCGCGGGTCGGCTCGTCAAAGATCAGAATGTCGCAGCCCTGGGTCAGCCATTTGCCGATAACCACCTTCTGCTGATTGCCCCCGGAGAGGAATTTGACGTCCTGGTCGATATGAGGCGTTTTCACCTTCAGCATCTCGACAATCCGATTAGCTGCCTCCGTAATCTTGCCCCGGTTCACCCAACCTACCCCATTCACGTATTGCCGGAGCGAGGCGACGGCCACGTTTGTCTTCACGTCCATCTCCACGATGCAGCCGAACCGCTTGCGATCTTCGGACAGATAGCCGATTCCCGCCTGTACCGCGTCATAGGGCTGCTTCATCACAACCTTGCGGCCATGTACCGTTATCTCGCCCGAATCGATCGGATCGGCGCCAAAAATCGCTCTCGCCACCTCGGTTCGACCCGCTCCAATGAGCCCCGCGAAGCCGATGATTTCTCCTTTGCGGAGCTTGAAGCTGATATTGTCCAGCGCTCCCTTGCGGCTTAGCCCCTTCACCTCAAGAACCGTCTCGCTGTTCTCCGCTATCCGGTTCTGCTTCTTGCTGTCATAGATCTCGCGGCCGACCATCATCGCAATAATCTGCTCGTTCGTAACGGAAGCCGTCGGCACCGTGTCGATATATCGACCGTCCCGCATGACGGTAATCCGGTCGGTAATCCTCTTCAGTTCATCCATCCGGTGCGAGATATAGACGATGCCAACTCCGCTTGCTCTAAGCTGGTTTATAATAACGAACAGATCATCGATCTCCGTATCGCTAAGCGCCGCGGTTGGTTCGTCCATGATGAGTACCTTGGCGTCGTAAGACAAAGCTTTGGCGATCTCCACCATCTGCTGCTTCGCTACGGTAAGATCGGCGACCGGTTCATCCGGATCCAGCTCCATGTTCAGCCGCTCGAACAACCGCTCCACCTTCCGCTTCAGCTCCCGCTCGTTCAGAAACAGCCGAAGTCCCCGCCGGGGCTCGCGTCCGATATAGATGTTCTGCGCTACCGTCAGATCCGGAGCCAGGTTGAGCTCCTGATGGATGACCGAAATACCCAGGTTCTGCGCGACTTTTGCACTCGGTATCTCGATTTCCGTTCCTTCGTATACGATGCTTCCCCCATCCTTCTGATAGACGCCGGTCAGCACCTTCATCATGGTAGACTTGCCGGCCCCGTTCTCTCCGACCAGCGCGTGCACCTCGCCTCGCTTTAATTCGAAGCGGCAGTCCTGCAAGGCTTGAACGCCCGGAAAATACTTGTTGATCCCTTCCATGCGAACGAGTATGTCCTTCTCCTTCATGCCTCAATCACTCCATCCCGCTGTAACTAAGCTCATTCTAAAGCGCTTTCGCTTTTGCCAGAATGGAATAATGTATTTGAATAGTTGAAAAAAATCTGGTTTATAAAAAAGAAAAAAAGCTACTTTCCCACAAAGGGGAAAAGCAGCTTCTGATTTTGTTCCGTGTACATATTGTCTTTGTTAATAATGACCGATTCCGTATCAATCCGCTTAGGAACCTTCTTGCCCCGCACCGCTTCGATAGCCGTCTTCACGCTAAGGTAGCCCATATTGTAAGGCTTCTGAACAATCGTTGCCTGCAGCACGCCGCCTTCAATCAGCTTTACTTCATCCACCGAGCTGTCGAAGCCAACAAGCTTTACTTTGCCGCTGAGCCCAAGCTCCTCGATGGCCCGCCCGGCGCCAACGGTTGACGGCTCGTTCAGCCCAACTATTCCTTTAATGCCAGGATCATCAGAGAGAAGCTTCTTGGTCAGTTCGTAAGCCTTCTCGAGCCGGCCCTCACTGTAGAACGTATTCGCCACCTTAACCTGTGAATGATCTTCCAGCCACTGGCGCACGCCCTTCTCCCGCTCGAGCTGCGAAGAAGTTCCGTAAACGTAACTCATAATCGCGATTTTCGAGGAACCGGACTCCGGCAGCAGCTTGGCTATCTCCTCTCCGGCCTTCTCCCCGGCGGCGATATTATCCGTTGCGATAAAGCTGAGCGCCTCATCGCTGTTTATGCTGGAGTCGACCGTAATGAGCTTGATGCCCGCCTTCACGATCTGCCGGGCGATAGGAACCAGCCTGTTATAATCGGTAGCGGCCATCACGATCGCATCCGGCTTCTCGCCGATGGCCTGCTCCAGCTGCTCCATCTGAACAGCAATCTCCGTCTCGGACGGAGGTCCAATAACCGTGACATCGGCGCCAAATTCATTGGCCGCGTCCTCAACTCCGGTGATGAGCACCTTCCAGAAGTCAATCGCCGAGCTTTTTGCTTTTACCGTAACGATGATGTTGACGGGCTTCTCCGCGCGTTGGCTTGCCGCCCATTTATAGATGCCAACGACCGCCGCCAAGATAAGAATCGCGGCAATCGCGACGGATGCCGATCTGCGTCTGTACTCGCTCATGCGCCAACACCTCCGGCCAATTCGCCTTCAATGGCAGCAATTCGCACCGTTACGGTTGTTCCCTCATCCGGTACGCTTTTGTATGCCAGGCCATAATCCTTCCCGAAATAAAGCTGGATCCGCTCGTGGACGTTCACCACGCCAACGCCTTTGCTTTCCCGGTCGCTTCTCCTCGGTTCCAGAATGGTTCGGAGCGCCTCTGCCTCCATCCCAACGCCGTTATCGCTTACTTCCAGCCAAATATAACCGTCCCGCTTGCCGCCGGTAACCTGAATCGTTCCCGTCCCGATTCTGTTCTTGATGCCATGGTAGATCGCGTTCTCGAGCAGCGGCTGGAGCAGCACTTTCAGCGTTCGGTACGCGTAGATATCCGGATCCACATCGATGTGGAAATCCAGCTTGTCCCTATACCGGATTTTCTGAATCGTTAGGTAGTTGGCGACATGCTCAATCTCCGTCCGGATCGAGACCAGCTCCTGTCCCCTGCTGATGGAGGAACGGAACAGCCGGGCCAGCGCGGAGGTCATCAGAACAACCTCGTCCGTCTTTTTCCCCTCAGCCATCCAGATGATCGAATCCAGCGTATTGTACAGAAAATGCGGATTAATCTGCGCCTGCAGCGCCGTCAGCTCGCTCTTCCGCTTAATTTCCTGCTCCCGGACGACCTGACTCATCAGTTCCTCGATCTTGACGACCATCAGGTTAAACGTGCGGGCAAGAGAAGCAATTTCCCTTGAATTGCCGATAGGCACCCGAATATTAAAAATCCCCTTCTCCACCTTCTTCATATGCTCCTGCAGCTGCTTGATCGGACGGGACAGATTACGCGAAATAAAGACGGCAAGCAGCAGGCCTACAATCAGGCAAAAGATCCCCGCGGTCACCATCGACAGCTGCATTTCGCGCTTGTTGCCGATCAATTCGTTGACGTAGGACACGCCAACGATTTTCCAGCCGAAGCCGGTATCCTGAATCGTATAGATACGGCTGGTCTTCCCTTCGTCGGTCGTAAAGCTGCCGCTGCCCTTTGCCAGCACCTCGTCGATTTTCTCCGATTTCAAGTTGCTGTAGATCAGCTGCTGCTGCGGATGGTATACGATATTGCCGTCTTCATCCACGATAAAAATGTACCCCCGCTTGCTTAAGTCAATATTGTTCAAAGTGTCGTTGATCACGCTGAAGTTCAAGTCGACAAGCAGCACGCCGCGCGGCTCCGTCTGATCCTTGCTCCACAGCTCCCGGCTGAGCGATACGACCCAGTCGTATTCATCCTTGAACATATGCTGAACATGGGAGGAAGACACGACGATCCGGCCCGATGCTTCCTGCGCGCTTTTGTACCAAGGCTGTTCCGCCAGCCTGATGCTTGGATTCAGCTCGACATGCTCGCGGTCCGAGACAAACCGGCCGTTGTAGCCAATCACGTTAATCGAAGCAATATCTTTGCGCGAAGAGATAATGGAGTGAAAATACGCCGAGATCCGCTGCTCGCGCGCCAGCTCCTCCGAGCTTGTCCCGCCATTACCCGCTTCGCTTACAAGCTCGCGGACATCCTCGTTGCTGAGCGCGAGCATCGATATATTTTCCATGCTGGTAATGTAGGTCTGGATGTTGGCATTCACCTGGCGGATCAGCTCCGCCGTATAGTCCTGGGCCGTCTCGCGGACGGACGAGGCCGATAGCTGGTAAGAGATGACGCCAAGCAGGATGGCCGTAAGAAGAATGAGACAAGCGGAGGCGGCGGCGATATTCGTCTGAATGCTTTTGAATTTAAATAATTCCATAAGCGCGCCTCATGCCTGTTCCGCCGCCGTCCGATGACGGTAATCCGTTGGGGACTCCCCCGTGTGCTTCTTGAACAAAACGCTGAAATACTGCGCATCGCTGTAGCCGGTTCTAGCGGCAATCTCGTACGTTCGGAGACCGGTAAATTTCAGCAGCTCCTTCGCTTTGTCCATCCGGACGGCAGTCAGATACTCGATAAAGGTTCTGCCGGTATGGGCTTTAAAGGCTGCGCTGAAATAGCTGACGCTCATATGAACCCGCTTGCAGACGGCTTTCACCGATAGATTCTCATCCTCGTAATTGGATTCCAGATAGGCAATCGCTTCTGCAATCTGCGACCGGCACTGGTCGTGGCGTGTCGCCGTTACGCTATAAACGGCTTGCCGGCAGGCGGTCTTCAGCCATTCCCCGATCTCTTCCATTGTCCTGAACCGGTAGATTTCGGTCATCGGGTTAATGCCTTCCCCGAACACCTCGGACTCCTTGCAGCCAATATCGCCAAGCGCCTGCATGACGGCAAGGATGGTCTTTTGGATACGCAGATAACAATGATCAATACTGGTCAACTCCGCTTTGTTATGCCGGATCAGCGCCTCAATAGCGCGTTCTACTTCATCCGCCGTACCGGTCTTGATCCCCGCTATTAATTCGCGGTCGAACTCGGCCGGATGCCCGGCCGGCGAGCATCGACGTTTCTCCATGTCCAGAATGCTGATGACGCTGTTGTCGCCAAGCACAAGCCGATAGTCCAGCGCTGACGCCGCTGCTTTGCAAGTTTCTCTGATCCGGGTATAGCCAAGGACGGTCATCCCGATTCCGACCGAAACAGTCAGCTTCAGGAATTGCACCGCCGATTGCCGGATACGCTCGGCCAGCTCCTGCGCCTTCTCTTGCAGCAGCTCCTCGCGCTCCCCGCCAAGGATAGCCATCACCCGTTCCTCTCTGCTGCGGAACACAACGGCCCCCGGCTCCGCGCTAATAATCTCCTGCGCGATATTGTATACGGCAAACCGAAGCAGCTCCCGGTCCGTATCCGCACCGCCCTGCTCTTCAAGCCGGTCCGTGTCGATCGCCAGCCCCAGATAGCAGGGTCCCGAGAGTTGAATCCGGAAATAGTGCAGGCGCGACGCAATCTCCTTCTCGCTTAAGGCCATCGTCGACATCCGCTCGAGGAAACGTTCCTTGAGGAGCGGCATGCTCTCATGCAGCTGGCTTTGCAGCCGGGCCAAATCCTCCCGCTCCTTCTTCTCCTCGTCCAGCTCCAGCCGAAGCTTATGCAGCATCGCCGAGAACTCGGCTGCGGTTACCGGTTTCAGGATAAAATCCTTCACCTTCAGCTTCAGCGCCTGCTGCGCGTATTCGAAATCATCGTATCCGGTCAGGATCACGACCTTTGTCCCCGGATATCGTTCCATGACTTGGCGGGACAAGGCCAGTCCGTCCATAAACGGCATATTAATATCCGTCAGCACGATATGCGGCCGCAGCCGTTCGATCTCCTCCAGCGCCTGCACGCCATTCTCGCAATCCGCCACGCACTGAAAGCCAAGCTCCTCCCATGGTATGCGTTCCCTGATGCCTTCCCTTACGACCGCTTCATCGTCAACCAGCAATATCGTATACAAGGTCATTCCCCCACTACCTATCAGGATTGGAATTGTATGCGCTTTTATTATAGTCAGCGAAATAGAATTCCGGCAATGAGGAAAAAGAACAGCGCAAAGAGCCTCACTGTCAGTGAGGTTCCGCTTGGCTCATCCGGCATCTCCTCTAGCGTCCGAGGAAATGGTCCACAAAGGCGCGGTACGGCGATTGCTCGGGTATCGCTTGCGCGATTTGACGCAGGCTTGCCTGAAACTGCTGCATTTGCCTCTTGCCTGTCCAATCGTCCGGAAGCAGCGCATCCGGGAGCATGGGATCACGCAAGCCAAGCTCCGCAATGATCTCGCCCAGCTCGAGAAAAAGGACAAATAATTGCAGTCCGTCCTCGTCTCTCGTATGTTCAAGCCCCGCCAGAGCAGGTACCAGGTGCTCCTGTAACCACCGGTCTTTATCCCGATACAACGCCTGCAGCTCCTTAAGCGGCCATAGACGGAAGGAGTGCTCGGGCGTAATGTCGTTATGTACAATCCTTGTGCTCGTAACCGTTATATATCCGGCTACTTCGCACTGCCGGCCGAGCCGGATGACCTCGTCCCTGTAATCCCAAGGCGAGACATAGACGCTTTTATAAAGCGAACCAAAACCTAGCTGCAACAGCTCCGATCGGAAGCTATCCCTTCTGCGGCGCTCCGATTCCGGAATCTCGAACATAACCATGCACCATTGCCCGTCCCATTCCTTTTCGTACAAACTGGGCTTAGCGTTAATGATCCGGATGAATTCCTCGCCAAGTGGCGTTGCCTTGTACCGGGAACGCTCCGCCGATTCGGCATAGCCTTCCTTCTTCAGCCTGGAAAGAGCGTTGCGCACAATCTGATGGGAGATTCCCCGTGCTTCATACACCTCGATAAGCCGGCTGACGGCTGCTCCCGGCCCGGCTCCATCTCCGCTGGTCAGGAGATACAGCAACTGTTTTTCGATCGATAACAAAGGCCCCACGACTCCTTTGACAAAAATAAACAAAAAAAGATTGACATTTACTCACTGTCAATAATATAACATAAATATAAACGTTCGTATATAAAATGATTATAAAATTCGTTTTGAAAGCGAGGCTTTACCTATGCGCATTGTTTATCACGGACATTCCTGTATCCAAGTGACCCATGATGCCGTTTCCGTCATCATTGATCCATTTTTGACAGGCAATCCGCTCGCCATCTCCAAAGACCTGGAACAGATTAAAGCGCAGTACATCCTGCTGACCCATGGTCATTCCGATCATATCACCGATGCCATTCCGCTGGCAAAACAAAACCATGCCCCGATTATTGCCGTTGAAGAGCTGGCCGTCCATCTGGGAAGGCATGGCGCTCAGGTCGAGCCGATGCATGTCGGCGGAGCTTGGGACTTTCCGTTTGGGCGCGTCTTTCTAACTCCTGCCCTTCACACGTCATCCGCCCTATCCGAGGATGGCCAGATTGTCTATACCGGATCTCCGGTCGGGATTATTCTCCAGATAGACGGAATTACCCTCTATCATGCGGGAGATACGGGATTATTCGGCGATATGCGTCTTATTGGGGAGCGTTTCGATATCGACATCGCATTCCTGCCGATTGGCGGACGTTTTACGATGGGGCCGGAAGACGCCGCAATTGCCGCGTCTTGGATTAAAGCGCGCCGCGTCATTCCCATTCATTACAATACATTCCCTGGCATTAAGCAGGATGCCTCTCTTTTCGTCCAGATGCTCCTGCAGAAAGGAATTGCCGGTCAGGTACTCGAACCCGGCGAGCAATTGGTCATTCACTCAGGCAAACCAAAGGAGATGCCCTTATGAATATATTGCATACATTCCTCTACATTATCGTTCCGATCCTTATCCCGCTGATCATCGGGGCATGGCTTCATCATAAATTCAAGTTCGAGCTTGGCGGCTTCTCCAAGATGCTCATGTATTACTACATTCCCGCGCTTGCCTTCGTAAAAGTATATGAAGCCGAGCTGACCGCTTCCTTGGTGGGTACCATTTTCCTGTTCCTCGCTGCACAGTTTATCCTAATTGTCCTGCTCGGTCATGGGATAAGCCGGATTCTTCGCCATCCTAAGACCCTGGCAGCCAGCTTCTCCAACAGTATCGCTTTAACGAATAACGGCAATATCGGTATCCCCGTGAATGCCATGGCATTCAAACATGACCCTTTCGCAATGTCAATTCAAATGATGGTCGTCACCTTTGAGCTGTTCGCCACCTTTACCTTTGGTCTGCTTAATGCAAGCAGGGCGGCAAGCGGCCTTAAGACCTCATTGCTGCAGTTTGTCAAAACACCTGTCTTATATGCCATTATTGCAGGTACTGTTCTGCGGCTTGCTCGCATTCCTATGCCGGAGCCGCTGCTGACGCCTTTATCGACCATTGCCGACGGGATGCTCAGCTTTGCCTTGCTTACGATTGGTGCTCAAATGGCATCTACGATGCTTAAGCTTCATACGATTACCGTCCTATGGAGCAGTCTCATCCGGCTTGCGGCAGCTCCCTTTATAGCCTGGCTGCTTCTTGAGTTCATGCATGTACAAGGCGTTACGGCGCAAGCGCTCTTTATCGCAAGCGCAATTCCGACTAGCCGCAACAGTGCCGCACTTGCCCTTGAGTACAACAATGAGCCTGGCTTTGCCGCCCAGGCCGTGCTGTTCTCCACCCTGCTCAGCAGCGTGACGCTAACGATCATCATCCAGCTGTCGGGTACGCTATTCCCGGCATAACATGCTAATCCTACTCCATCGGTTCCACCGCCAGCTGGAGCTCGCGCTCCAGCTGCTCCGCATAAGCCGTGCTGACGCCAGCCGACCAGCCGAACAGCTCCGCCATATAACGGTGAACGCCGTCCTTCCAGCGGATAACCCGGCTGCGGTCGAACAGGAGGCTGCCGCTGCGGCGGATCCAGAAGTCGACCGGCTTGCAGGCCATTTCATGGCGGATCGCATAAAGCAGCTCAAGAAGCAGCGTAACCGGAAGCTTTCGGCGGATCGCTTCTTCCTGCGCTTCGGGCATAAGGCTGAGCACGGTATCGATGTTGGACCCGAACCGGCGGACAAGCCTTTCCGCATCCGGGCCGGCGAGCCCCGCCCCGACCGCTGCCGCCTTTTTCTCCTCAACAAATCGCTCATATCCCTCAGAACCGCCAACGTTGCCGCCCGAGATCGGAAGCGTCTTCGTCCGGCTCTCGCCTATACCGCTTCGCCCAGATTTGGCAAGCTGCTCTGCGGCCTGATTCATAACGGTCTCGGCCATCTTCCGGTAGCCGGTCAGCTTGCCCCCTGCCATCGAGAGAAGGCCCGACGGCGACACCAGCACCTCGTCGCGCCGCGAAATCTCGGACGGGTCTTTCCCTTCCTGATGAATAAGCGGACGTACGCCTGCCCAGCTCGATTCCACGTCCTCGGCTTTCAGCCCGAGCGTAGGGAACATATCGTTAGCGGCCTTCAAAATATACTGCCGGTCTGCGGCGGTCATCCGCGGATGGACAAGGTCCTCCTTGTAATCGGTATCGGTTGTGCCGATATACGTCTTTCCGTCGCGGGGAATCGCAAACAACATCCGCCCGTCTTCCGAGTCGAAGTAGATGGCCTGACCAAGCGGAAAACGTCTCTGGTCGAATACGAGATGGACGCCTTTCGTATGATGGAGCGTCTTCCCCTTCTTGGATCCGTCTTTCTCCCGTATCGCGTCTACCCAAGGGCCAGCGGCATTGATCGTAACCTTTGCCTTCACTTGTCCCGTATTTCCCGTCAGCCGGTCCCTTAGTTCCGCACCAATGATCCGCCCGTTCTCGTAAAGCAGCGATTCTGCCTTCACGTAAGAGATCGCGCAAGCTCCTAGCTCTACGGCTTTCTTCATCACTTCTATCGTTAATCTGGCATCGTCGGTGCGGTACTCGACATAATAGCCGCCGCCCTTCAGGCCCTCCCGCTTCAGCAGCGGCTCGCGCGTGACGGTCTCGTCTTTTCCAAGCATTTTCCGCCGCTCCGAACGTTTGACCCCGGCCAGAAAATCATACAATCGAAGCCCAAGCGAAGTACTGAACATCCCGAAGGTACCGCCTTTATAGATCGGGAGAAGCATCCATTCCGGCGTGGTCACATGCGGCCCGTTCTCGTACACAATGGCTCGTTCCTTGCCGACCTCGGCTACAACTCCGATCTCGAGCTGCTTCAAGTAACGCAGACCGCCATGCACCAGCTTGGTCGAACGGCTTGACGTCCCCGCGGCAAAATCCTGCATCTCCACCAGCGCCGTCTTTAATCCCCGCGTAACCGCATCAAGCGCGATCCCCGCTCCGGTAATGCCTCCGCCGATAATAAGCAGATCATATTCCTCCGCCTGCAGTCTCCCGAACTGCTCCTCTCTCTTTAGAGCGTTAAATAAAGCTGGTCCTCCCCCATGTCCGTTCCCGCTTGCCATTACGAACAGCTCCTATCGCAAATTCTTTATTTATGCGTAAAAAAGAAAACCGCGAACATTTCTCCATTATGCTATTACGCATGATGAAGAACTGCCACGGTCTATTCCCTTATCGAAAAACCATTGCCGCCTGCACGGCCTTCTGCCATCCGGCATACAGCTGATCCACCCGCTCCTGCGCCATCGCCGGCTCAAAAACAAGGTCCAGCCGCCGCTGCTCCAGTATCTCCCCGCGGCCCTGCCAATAACCGACCGCCAGCCCAGCCAAATAAGCGGCGCCTAGCGCCGTAGTCTCGCTGATGACCGGCCGTTCAACCGGCACGCCAAGCAGATCGCTCTGGAACTGCATGAGCAGATTGTTGCGGATCGCGCCGCCGTCCACGCAAAGCGTTTGCAGCGGAATGCCCGCCGACTGCTCCATCGCGTCCAGCACATCCTTCGTCTGATACGCAATGGACTCGAGCGTTGCCCGGACAAAATGCTCGCGCCGCGTCCCGCGCGTCATGCCGAATACCGCGCCGCGCACCTCGCTGTCCCAATAAGGCGTTCCCAGACCGACAAAAGCCGGAACGACGTAAACGCCTTCCGTCGACTCAACGGAAGACGCCAGCTTTTCGCTTTCCTCCGAGGTTTCGATCAATTCCATGCCGTCGCGCAGCCACTGCACTGCCGATCCGGCTACAAAAACGCTGCCTTCAAGCGCGTATTCCACCTGTCCGTCAAAGCCCCAGGCGATGGTCGTCAGCAGGCCATGCTCCGAACGGATCGGCTCCGTGCCGGTGTTCATCAGCATAAAGCAGCCGGTGCCGTACGTGTTTTTCGCTTCGCCCTTCTCAAAGCATCCATGCCCAAACAAAGCCGCCTGCTGGTCGCCCGCAGCGCCCGCGATGGCAATAGGCCCGCCAAACAACGCCGCGTCCGTTGTGCCGTACACCTCGGAAGACGAGCGCACCTCCGGAAGCATGGAAGCCGGAATGTCCAGCCATTCGAGCAGGTCGGCATCCCACTTCAGCTCATGGATGTTATACAGCAGCGTCCGCGACGCATTCGAATAATCCGTCACGTGAACCGCTCCGCCGGTCAGCTTCCAGATCAGCCAGCTGTCCACGGTGCCGAACAACAGCTCGCCGGCCGCCGCTTTGTCACGCGCTCCCGCTACCTCGTCGAGCACCCATTTCGCCTTAGTTCCGGAGAAATAAGGGTCGATCAAGAGCCCTGTTTTTTCCCGGATCGGCATCTCATGGCCAGCTTCCTTCAAGGCTTCGCAAATGCCCGACGTCTGGCGCGATTGCCAGACGACGGCGTTATAGACGGGTTTGCCCGTCGTTTTGTCCCAGATAATCGTCGTCTCCCGCTGGTTCGAGATGCCGATTGCGGCGATGCGCTCCGCCTTTAGGCCTTCCTTCTCAAGCAGCTCGCGTATAACCCTAAGCGAGGTTTCCCACAGCTGCTCGGCGTCCTGCTCCACCCAGCCCGGATGCGGGAACGTGCAGTCCACCGCCGTCTGGGCTACTGCGCGCGGATTCCCCGCTTTATCGAATAAAATCGCACGTGTGCTCGTTGTCCCTTGGTCCAGCGCGATGATATAGGTTTCCTGCTGCGTCATAATGATCGATCCCCTTTATCCATAAATCCTGCATTTCCAAGTACCCGCTTCCACTATTGTATTCTATTCGCGGCGCTGAGCCAAACTCCCTTTGCTGGACGCTTACATTCCTTAATATCTCTCCGATACAATCT
The DNA here is from genome assembly GCF_037147795.1 of Paenibacillus sp. MMO-177. Classification (NCBI taxonomy): domain Bacteria; kingdom Bacillati; phylum Bacillota; class Bacilli; order Caryophanales; family Paenibacillaceae; genus Paenibacillus; species Paenibacillus sp. MMO-177. The sequence continues at coordinate 1,014,005 of NZ_JBBCUR010000001.1, forward strand.
TCGCCTGCGTGAACAGGAGCAGATAATCGCGGCCGCCCGCCTTCGAATCCGTACCCGACATATTGAACCCGCCAAACGGATGGGCGCCAACAAGTGCTCCCGTGCACTTGCGGTTCAAATACAGATTGCCTGCCATAAACTCGCGCCGAGCCTGCTCCAGATGCGCCCGGTTTCTCGAAATGACGGCTCCCGTCAAGCCAAAATCCGTATTGTTTGCCATTTGAAGAGCCTCATCGAAGGACTTCGCTCTCGTAAAAGCAAGCACCGGACCAAAAATCTCCTCCAGCGAGATGCGGGCATTCGCGTCTACATCCGCAAAGATCGTAGGCTCGATAAAATAACCAACCGAATCATCGGACGTCCCCCCCGCGACCAGCCTGCCTTCTCCCTTGCCGATCTCGATATACTCCTGGATTTTGGTGAATGCTTTGTCATCGATAACGGCCCCTACATTCGTGCTGGCGTCGGCGGGATCGCCTACCTTTAACCGGTTCGTGCGGTCCAGCACCTTCGCAAGCACCTCGTCGTACACCGCTTCGTGGACGATCGCTCTGGAGCAGGCGGAGCATTTTTGCCCGGAAAAGCCAAAGGCCGAAGCGACGATCGAATCCGCGGCCAGATCCAGATCCGCTTCCGCATCCACGATGATCGCGTCTTTTCCGCCCATTTCGGCGATGACGCGCTTGATCCATTTTTGCCCCGGCTGCGTCTTTGCCGCCCGTTCGTTGATCCTTAGTCCAACCTCGCGGGAACCGGTAAAGCTGACGAACCTCGTCAGCGGATGGTCAACCAGATAGTCGCCAACCTCGCTGCCCGGCCCCGGCAAATAATTGACTACGCCGGCAGGAACGCCGGCTTCTTCAAGCAGCTCGAAAAACTGCGCCGCAATAACCGAAGTCGGGCTGGCCGGCTTCAGGACAACCGTATTGCCGCATACGAGAGCGGCCGTAGTCATGCCCGCCATAATAGCGAGAGGGAAATTCCAGGGCGGAATGACAATACCGACGCCAAGCGGAATATAATAAAGTTGATTCTCCTCATCGTCAAGAGGAGTTAGAGGCTGCGGCTTGCTTATACGCTGCAGCTCGCGGGCGTAAAATTCCATGAAATCAATCGCTTCCGCCGTATCCGCATCGGCCTCGGCGCGCGTTTTGCCCGCTTCAACCGTCATCCATGCGGAGAACTCATGCTTGCGCCGCCGAAGCAAGGCCGCCGCTTTATATAAATACCTGGCCCGCTCATTCGGCTCGGTATGCTTCCAGCTGTCGAAGGTGCGAGCCGCCGTCTGAACGGCCTCTTCCGCAAGATTGGCATCCGCTTGGGAGACTACGCCGATCACCTGATTTTTGGAGGCAGGATTTGTGGACAGCGATGTCCGCGTTGTCGTAATCCGGCGGCCTCCGATCACAAGCGGATACTCCCGGCCCAGCTTTGATCTCACCAGCTCAAGCGCCGCATCGTACGCCTTATTGTTTGCTTCCAACTGAAAGTTCGTAAAAGGCTCGTTCTTAAATGTTGCCCTCATACCCGCATCCCCCTTCGATACATGCTCACTATTCCATTTATAGTTCATCCGGCAGGACGTTATGTGTCTTAACTGGAAGTCTGGCATACAAGGGATCTATGACGGACTTTCCCTTGAACCTTAGAAAGGAGCGATAGACAATGGGTGCAGGCCTTTACCGCCGAACAATGCTGGGCATCACGGGCAACAAGCTTGTTGAGCATTTGTCCATCCGCTACGGCCGCAAGCTCGCTTCCAAATTCATCGCCGGCGACAATCTGGAAGAAGCGATGGATCGAACGGAGGAGCTCAACAGCCAGGGCATCATGGTGACGCTGGACCATCTTGGAGAAGGCATCAAAGACTTGAAGGAAGCCGAGGGCTACAGGGATGAGTATTTAAAGATCGTCCGCGAGATCGCGAGACGTAAAGTGAACGCCAACGTCTCGCTTAAGCCGACCCAATTCGGCCTCGCGCTGGATAAGGAGCAGTGCCACGCCAACATCCGGGCGGTTGTGTCGGAGGCGAAGTACAGCCGGATTTTTGTCCGGCTCGACATGGAGGATACGCCCTATACGCAGGCGACCATCGATCTGGTGCGGAGGCTGCATGCCGGCTGGATGACGAATGTCGGCACCGTCATTCAAGCGTATTTGCACCGGTCCGAGGATGACGTGAAGGCGCTTAGCAAGGAAAAGGTTAATCTGCGGCTGGTGAAGGGAGCGTACAAAGAGCCCCCGGAGGTGGCGTATCAGAATGCGGGGCAGGTGCTCGGCAACTTCAAAAAGCTCATTGAGCATCGCCTGACGAACGGAGTGTATACGGCCGTAGCTTCTCATGATGATAAGGTCATCAACTTCACCAAGGCTTTCGCCGAGGCGAACCATATTTCGAAAGATGCCTTCGAGTTCCAGATGCTCTACGGCCTTCGGATGGGCAAGCAAGCCGAGCTTGCACGGGAAGGCTACCGCGTCCGCTGCTACGTGCCATACGGTACGATGTGGTACCCGTATTACACCCGCCGTTTGGCCGAAAAGCCGGCGAATCTGGCGCTGGTTTTGAAGAATATGTTTAAGTAACCGCAAATTTCAACGATGTACTTTAGTTGAAATTTGTCGGGTAACCGCAAAGTGTAATGGCACTTATCTGTTACACTTTGTCGGGGACCGCAAGTTTCAAGAATAAACTCTCGCAGCCTCCCTCACCCCGCTAACGAAACGTAGTATCGTTATTTCCGGAAAAACGGCCGTTTTCTAAATCTAACGAAACCTGGTATCGCTATTTGGTCGTTTTCAAGCCAAATGTAGCTCATTCGCCCCAATTAACGTTACTGAGTTTCGTTAGAAATCACAACGGCCCAAAAACCGCCAAATAAGGTGTTATAGTTTCGTTAGCGCCGCGCGAGGGCCCACCCAACGTTGTGCTCAGTAAAATATCACAAAAAGAAATCCCTGCGGGTACGCAGGGATTTCTTTTTGCCGGCTACATGGGCCGAGGATGCAAAGACGCAAGCGGGCTGCAGGCGGGCTCAAATCCAATGCACCCCACCCCGGCTAACGAAACGTAGTAACGTTATTCTCGAAAAAACAGCCCGTTTTCCAAAGCTAACGAAACCTGGTATCGCTATTTGGTCGTTTTCAAGCCAAATGTAGCTCATTCGCCCCAAATAACGTTACTGAGTTTCGTTAGAAATCACAGCGGCCCAAAAACCGCCAAATAAGGTGCTGTAGTTTCGTTAGCGCCACGCGAAGGCTACCCCACTACCGCCACATCGCTCTACTAGTTGCCCAGCAAAATCAGCTCTTTCGGGTAGCTGGTCAGCACGCGGACGGAACCGTCTGCTTGAATGTACACGTCATCCTCAATCCGGACGCCGCCAACCACCGGATCATAAATGCCCGGTTCAATCGTAAACAGCAGGCCCGGCTCGATAACCGATTGATTCTGCCCCGAAACGGAAGGCTGCTCATGAACATCCATGCCAAAGCCGTGTCCGAGACGATGAGTGAACAGCGGCGCAAAGCCCTTCTGCTCAATAACGTCGCGGGCCGCTTTATCCACGGAAGCAAGCGTAACGCCCGCTCTCGCCGCCGCTATTCCCGCCATGTTGGCCGCAAGCACCGTATCGTAGATGGCGCGCTGCTCCTTTGAGGCCTCGCCCATCACAAACGTTCTCGTAATGTCGGAGCAGTAGCCGTCGGCCTGAACGCCGATATCGATCAGCACAAAGTCGCCATGCTTGATCGTGTCGTAGCCCGGCGTACCATGCGGAAGAGCGGAACGGGCGCCGGTCAGCACAATCGACTCGAAGGCCGGACGGTCTGCGCCAAGCTTGCGCATCTGATACTCAATCTCCGCCGTCAGCTCAAGCTCTGTCATGCCGATTTTGGCATGGGAAGCGGCGTGCGCCACAACCTTTTCAACCATAAGGACGGCGGTTTGCACCTTGCTGATTTCTTCCTCGCTTTTTTTCGTGCGCAGGGACAGAATAAAGCCCTCGAGGTCAATAAAACGCGTGCCGCCCAAAGCTTCTTGAATCCGCTCAGCCTTGGCGATCGACACCGCTTCCTTCTCAATGCCCGCTGCCGCGACTCCCGATGCCGTATGCTGCTTCAGCACCTCGTAAGCATCCTGCGTATCCGAAATCGGCACAAGCTTGCCTTGCCCGCCAAAAGGCTCCGCCGCCGACAGGTCGAGAAGCGGCATGTACAGCGTCTCCTCCCCCGTCCGCGCATCCAGTGCCAATGCCAGGAACCGCTCATGCGGATTGCAGGAAAAGCCCGTAAAATAATATACATTCGTCGGAGACGTAATAAAGGCGATATCAATGCCGTTCTCTTTCAAATAAGCAGCCAGCTGCCCTTTTCTCTGTTGCCAAATGGATTCCATGCATATTCACTCCGTTTCTCAGTAAAAGCCTTCCCTGCTATTATAACGCCGTCCCGGGCTGTTACCAAACCATCCGGCCTCTCCTCTACCATTTTGAAATTCCCCAAAAATAAGTTCATACTATAGCTATAGGGTCCACAGGAAACTATACATAACGTTAACGAGAGAGGAATGAAGCCCCGTGCTGACTTTTGAGCAGAAATTAAACAACTATGCGGACATCATCGTAAAAATCGGAGCGAATATACAACAAGGGCAATCGGTTATGGTTAATGCGACAATTGACGCGCCAGAGCTCGTTCGACTCGTCGTGAAAAAAGCGTACGAAGCCGGTGCCTACCAAGTGAAGGTATTCTGGCATGACGATGCCGTATCCCGCATTCATTATGATCTTGCTCCGCTTGAATCCTTCTTGGAGGAGCCAAAATGGTCCGCCGGCGAAAAGCTCGAGATGGCGGAAAAAGGCGCTGCCTCCATTACGATCGGATCTGCCGATCCGGATCTGCTCCGCGGCGTGTCGCAGGAAAAAATCCGCAACGCGGACCGCACGTCGCGCAAGGCAAACGAGAAATACCGCCAAATGTCCCAGGCTTTCAAATTTACTTGGTCGCTGGCAACGGCTCCTTCCGCTGCTTGGGCAGCCAAGGTCTTTCCCGATCTTCCGCAGGAAAAGCAGGTCGCAAAGCTATGGGATACGATCTTCCAAATGGTACGTGCCGACCAGCCGGATCCAATCGCCGCTTGGGAAGCGCATATTAAGCAGCTGAAATCCAAAGCGCAATATTTGAACGATAAAGCCTATAAATATCTGCACTATGTTGCCCCTGGCACCGATCTGACGCTCGAATTGCCAAAAGATCAAATTTGGCTTGGCGGCAGCAAGCAAAATGAGCAAGGCACCTGGTTTGTTCCAAACCTGCCAACCGAAGAAGTCTACTCGGCGCCGCTTCGTACCGGCGTGAACGGAACCATCTCCAGCACGAAACCGCTCAGCTATAACGGCAATATCGTCGATAACTTCTCGTTTACCTTCGAGAACGGCCGCGTTGTCGATTTCAAGGCGGAGCAAGGCGAGGAAGCCATTAAAGGCCTGCTCGATACCGATGACGCAGCAAAATTCCTCGGCGAAGTTGCCCTGGTGCCGCATACCTCGCCAATCTCGGATTCGAATATTTTGTTCTACAAAACGATCTTCGACGAAAATGCTTCGTGCCATTTGGCTCTGGGCAGCGCATACGCGTCCTGCATCAAAGGCGGCGCCGGCCTGTCGCGCGAGGAGCTGCTCGAGCGAGGGCTGAACCAAAGCATGGCGCATACCGACTTCATGGTTGGCTCCGCCGAGCTCAACCTGTACGGCATCACCGAAGACGGCACCCGCGAGCCAATCCTGGTTAACGGCAACTGGGCGTTTTAATCGACAGTGATCCTACTGAGCTTTGTTATCGACGGTGATCCCGCCGAGTAAACATCTCCCTCCAGTTGCTGTTGAAATCGAGATATTTGAATAAATTGTCTAAGGTTTTATCTCGATTTCAAAGGCAAGCGTTACACTCTTCCGGGAGATATTTTCTCTTCGGATCCTATCGATTATTTTTTGAAATAAGGGGTAGAACAGGATTTCAAAACCTGTTCTGCCCCTTTTTCTGCCCACACCCCGATTGATAGGTGGAGAAGGAATAGTATCTCATGGAGGAGCGTCAGCGCTTGCCTTTGTTACTCTTGATATATCCGCTGAAAATTCGATCAGAATATCAAGATAACAACAGCAACCGGAAGGAGATACTTTCCTGCGTAAACCATACTCAATTTATATCTCTACTACCTTCAGCCGCGACCGATCCTACCTATCAATCATAGACTATACCAGTCTATCAGGAGGAGGCTTCCCCTATGAATCATCAAAATGTGAAGTCCTACCGATACCGTATCGGCCGCAACCACTACATCGTCATTAATATTTATCAAAAAGCCTCGGCAAAGGCCGAGGCCGGCAATGTGCTCGCAAGCAACGCCGTTAACGTGCAAATTATGAAGCGGCTTGCGAAACAAAAGTACCGCAAACGTTAATCAGCCTCGCTGTTCGTCCAAATAATGGCGAGGAGGTGATTGAAATGGGTCGTAAAAGAACGAAGTCCTCTGACAAGAACATTGTCAAATGGAGCTCGGGAACAACAAACGTCCGCGTTGGCCAATCCGCAAACGCAACGATTAACCAAGGCGGCAACGCGTTTGCCATCAACGCTTCCGAGATTGGCGTCGTCCGCATCCGTCCTGGCGCGCAAGGCTAAGCAGACGCAAAAGAAAAGCAGGGCTGTTCGCATGGAGGTCAAGCTCCACGCAGCAGCCCTGCTTTTTTTACGATGATCCGCACGACATACAGTACGCTGACCACCATCATCATATCGAAGCAGACGTTAAACAGGAACAAATGCTTGCCGAGATCCGCCTCCCCGTCGCCAACGAGAGGTACCGCAAAACCAAACATCCCGGCAAGGGCAAGTATAAACAATGCCTCCAGATAGAGCCGCTGCTGTACTGATCTCCAACGCCTTATATACTCCACGGCAAGAACGATGAGATACGCTGCCGCAAACGCCGCAACAAAGCCAAAGTTGTTCGGCATAACCTTCAGCTTGAACGTACTCCAGGTGCTATAGGCATAACTGATCGCCCCGTAAGGCTTGCCCGCCTCTTTCTCATAGCTGCCCAGATACAAAGGCCGGATACTCATTCCGTTCTTCGCGGCGCGCTCCAGCTTGTGCAGGAATCTATCCGGATGTTTCGCATAATACAGCAGCACATCCTTATGGCTGATCTCCTTGAGCGCCGAAATAATGCGGGGGTCATTCTGCTTGATTACCGTGTCCTTCTGAAAATAATTCGTACCGGCATTCACCTTGAACTCCTCCGGCAAACCAAGCTCCCTAAGATCCGCCGCGGGGTCGGGCGAGTCCTTAAGCACACCAAAGAACACCGTTTGATACAGGTTAATATGCTTCAGTCCGCTTGGTGCAGCGGCATACATCGTAACGGTAGCAAGCAGCAGCACGGCTGACCAGATTCCGACTGTCCATCGCCATGCCCGGTCCGCTCTCAATTTCCAATAACGCAGACCAAGCAGCAAGAGCAGAAGTCCGATAGGAGCGTTTTGCAGCTTGGTGCCGACAAGACAGACTGCGGACAGATAAAAGGCCGTTAAAAGCCAGATAGAAGGCTTGTCCGTGCGTGGCAGAGCCAAAGCCAATCCGAAGGTGAACAGCATAAAGATCACGGTGACCGCTTCACCGAAGAACGAGTTGAAATAAGCCACATACCCGACATCCAGAAACACAAGCGATAAGCTTGCGATAAGTACGGTATTGAAGATAACCGAACGTTGCTTATTGGATTTGACGATAATATACAAGGCCGCGACATACAGCACGGAATACAGCAGCGCTAGGATCCGAATGTCAAACGTCTGCGAATTGACCGCTCTACCGATAATTCCGGCAATAAATACAGGGATGATCTGGGAGGAAATATATCTATCCGCCGAGAACGGTCCGTAATGATACAACCTATGAAAATATCCGAAATACTTGTCCCGGTAAGATTCCCCAGGATCGGCGAAATCGATTCCGCCCGCAAGCATCATCCGGTAAAAATCTCCGTTATTCGCAACACCGACGGGGCTGAAGAATAACAGAGGCAATAATATAGCGGCTGCAATTAGAACGATCAGCCACTCCAAACGAATCCATCTTTTCAAGTGGGAACCTCCGACAAATCTCTACATTTTTGCATGTACAACCTGACTTACGGACTAGGACTTTATGTGGACATCCTCTGCTGTGGATATGTTATTAACTTTGTGTAAAGTCTCGATGTTATTGGGGATTATTCATGTTGATAATGTGGATAAGCCTGTGGATTAATTATATTGGCCGTACAGGAAAAATATATAATCCGTTGCAACGCCCGGATGGCCCTGTTGTCTTAGTATAGCCGCCACATTGCCCCGATGATACGTCCCGTGGTTCACAACATGCTGAATAATACCGGATAGAGGTGCCGTCATGGACCCGAATCTCGGATGCGTAATGGTCGTCAGCTTGTCCAGATCTTCTACACCGGCCATATAGGTACGGAAACGGTCCGCGATCCGGTTGTAGCGTTCTTCCAGCGATGCCGCCGTCATCCCCTTTACTTCCTCCGCCTTGCGGTTAACCAGGCCAATTAGATCGGTCTCCTCCCCCAACAGGACGGCAAGCCACAGCTCATCTCGTACATACAGATGCTCCAGCACTGCGGCTACGGACGGGAACACGCTTTGCACCTCTGCCGCATACGCTCCTTCGGGAAGCTGCCTCAAATGCTCGAACAGCCGATTGTTGGCCCATGCATGATATTCGAATTGGCGGATAATTTCATGACTCATTCCTTCTCATCTCCTTGAGGTAAAACGGCTAGATTGCCTATCCATTTTACCAAAGATTTCAAATTTTATTCAATGAAACCGGGGCACCACTTTTTCCCGAGCTATCGAAATGAAACCTATTCGAGCGTATAATCGTATGTAGGTGTTATAAGACCCCATATTGAAAAATGAAAATTCCGGGAGGATGTTTAAAATGTCTATTTTCAAACGACTTCGTGACCTTACTTTATCGAATGTGTACGCTCTGATTGAGAAAGCGGAAGATCCGATCAAGCTGACTGACCAATATATCCGTGACATGCAAGAAGATCTTGAGGATGCCGAAAAAGCGGTAGCCGCCCAAATCGCCCTCGAGAAAAAATTCAAGCAGCTGTATGAAGAACAAGCTCAACTGGTGGAAAAACGCGGCGAGCAAGCGCATATCGCGGCTCAAGCTCAAAACATCGACCTTGCCCGCCGGGCGCTGGAAGAGAAGAAATCGGCTGAAGCGAAAGCCGCCGAATACAAAACAAGCTTTGACAACAACAAAGCGATGGCCGATAACCTCCGCGCGAAGCTCGACGAAATGCGCAAACAGCTGACCGAAATGAAAAACAAACGCGAGACGCTGGTTGCCCGCTACCAAGCGGCCAAAGCGCAAGAGCACATCAACAAATCGCTCGCGGGCTTCAGCTCCGATTCCGCTTCCGCAGGCCTGAAACGCATGGAAGAAAAAATGCTTCAAGCCGAAGCGCGCGCCGAAGCATCGAACGAACTTGCCCAGTCCAAAGGCAAATCGCTTGACGACGAGTTCGCGGCTCTTGGCAAGGACAAAGCGGTTGAAGACGAGCTTGCCGCTCTGATGAAACAGTACGAAAAGAAGGAATAGCTCCTGCACGCATGGAATAAAATGGACTGACGCAAACATGTCCGCCGGCGCCATAGCTTAACGGCAGCGCCGGCGGATTTTGCGGTTCTATTACTTTATTGGGGGAAGAATTGTCATGACTTGGACGGATTTGCTGCAAATTCCGGTGTGGACAGGCGCTGGGGCGCTGCTGCTTTTTATCCTCATGTATTTAGACTCATTGTCCACGAAATACCATGATTTTAAGGAAATGAAAGATGGTAATATTGCTGTAGCGGTCCGCTTCGTCATGAAGCTGGGCGCACAGGCATACATCCTTGCTTCGTCGATCGGACAGGCAACTTACATGTGGGAAGCTCTTGTGATCTCGCTTGCATCGTTTATCACCCTGCTGATTGTTGAAGCGATTTTCCGGATTATATTCGGTGCCATTGCCGGCATTCAGCTGGACAAAGGTATTCACGAGGGCAAGGTAGGCTACGCGTTAATCGCCGGGTCCCTTCACATTGCGGGTGCGCTGATTATTGCTTCGGTCTAACAGAACGATCGTACGAAGGAGTAAACCTAGATGAGCATTTTTAAACGGATTAAAAATATTATGGCAAAGCCTGAGCCGGTCAAAGCGGAGAAAAGCATTCTGTCTCTTGCTCCCGGCGATGTATGCGAAGTCTCCCTGGTCACGTATCAAGTAACCGGCAGCAGCCGGAACCGCAGCCGCAACGCGGTTGTGCTGACGCTGCAGGACGGAAGCGACATCCGTTATCTGTCCATTGAGGAACGCGAAAGAACGGTTTTCGCGCTGTATGAGCAAATCGACGGAAGACTCGATACCTTTGACGAAGTACCAACTACTCTTGAGCTGGATGACCGGGCTTATCACATGGAAGAAAACTTCTCGGGTATGATCGCGGCCAACGGCAAAACGCCGTTTATGCAAGGCGGCGAGCAATACGTATGGCAGTATCAGTCCGACGATATGAAGCTGCTCCGCGTGGAATGGCTCGACGGACGATTCATGCTGTACGTAGGCGAATCGGTGCTGCCCGCGGATGTCCGCGTGATCCGGGGCGCATAAGGCGAAGCTATTCTTTAAGATTAAGCTTTCGAAGTAAGAATTGCTTCGCAATTCTTTTAGGAGGAGCACGGATGAAGAAGTGGTGGCTTCATAGCATCAAAATTATTCTATTACTCAGCCTCATCGTTCCCATGCTTGCTGCCTGCGCCATCTCCGATACCGTAAAGGAGCAGTATCCGCTTGAATCGGTGAACGGTTCGGGCAGCCAGACGTCTTACGTCTACCGGGCTGCGGACCAGACCGTTCCGGAGGTCGCCAAGCAGCTCGTCGATAAAAAGAAGCCGGAGCAGCAGTCTGCGGAAAGCACCGAGAGGATGTTCCTTGTCTATAGCGATGAGGTCGTCCAGATCCAGCAGGCTCCCGATAATCCGTCGGACTCCCTAATCGAGATCGACTCCAAGGAATATGTCCGCAACAACTATAGCAGCAGCTTCCTGCAGGGCTACCTGCTCGCCAGCGTGCTGAACGATCTGTTCGATAACGGCAAGTACGGTCACGGCAATTACCGCGGTTACTCCCAGAAGGATGTCTATAAACCGCAGACCACTTACCACAAGCCAACCGACCAGGATCTGAAGAAAGCACCGCCGATGACGGTGAACCGTACTGGGACCATCTTCAAGCGTTCGAAGAATGCCGACTCCACGGCGGTCGGCTCCGGCAGCAGCGGTTCCACCGGCAAGACCGGCAAGGTCATTACCGGCGGCTCGTCATCAAGCTCTTCGAAGAAGAGCTCGGTCTTCACCAAGCCGAAGAAATCGGCGCCGAAGATCCGGATGGGCTCCGGCCGCGTTACGCGGCGACGGTGACGATGCGCATGTTTCATGCTAATTAAACAATAAACACGATAAACCGCCCGAGAGCTCTCGGGCGGTTTATTTATTATAGTCCTAGTTTATCTTAGAAACCAATGTCATTCCGTTCTGCGGCTTTCTGAGCGACAAACTCCGTCATCTCCAGGGCGCCGGCATCCTTGAACTTCTCTTGGGCGTTATGAAGGATTTTCAAAGCTTCTTCATCCGATTTCGCGAAGTAGGCTTTCTGCAATTCCGCGTTAAAATCAAAGCCGCCTATCTTGTCGCGATATTGCTGATATTTCGGCCATTCTCTTTCAAGATAAGAGGCGCTTACTTTATCAATAATTTTAATCGGCATTTTCGCCGAGAAGCTTTCCTCCAGCTTATCCCATTGCGTTTTTTGATCATCCGTTTTCGGCCATGTCACCGTATCGGAGAAGGCGCCGGTAAATCTTCCCGGCAAGAAGTTAAGTCCTTCATCGCGTTTCAAGTCCGGATTCTCGTCAAATTGCTTTTTCACATCCGGAATCCATTGCGGTCTTCCGTCCACCATCGTATAATCCTTGCCCTCAATGCCCCAGTAAGCGAGCAGACGCCCTTCGTCGCTGTTTACGAAATCAATATAACGCAGTGCCGCATCCGGGTCTTTGATCTTCGCGCTCAAGAAGATGGCAGGGAATCCGGAACGTCCCGGCTTCTCAACCTGCGTTGCGATTTCACCGTTCTTATTCTTCATAGGACCAAGCAGCTCGTATTGCATTTCCGGATTGGTTTTATACAGCGTTTTTGACAAATCCCCGAGCATTGGTTGGGCTCCGAATACGGCCAGCTTGCCGGTGGTCAGCTTCTCCATCGCCGTCGTGTCGGTGTTGCTGAATGCTTCAGGATCGAATAGTCCGTCTTTGATCAACTTGCGCAAATACAGCATTTTGTCTTCTTCGTCTTTGGATAAAGCCCAGAAGGTCAGCTTGCCGTCTTCCTCACGGAAGTCCGAAATATTGTAACCCGTCCAGCCCTTCGTGAATTGACTGGAATCCCAACCGTTGTGCAGCGTTCCGGCAGGGATAACCGGCTTGCCGCTAATATCTTTGAAATTGCCGTTTTTGATCTTTTCCAGCAAGTCGTACAGCTTTTCCTGCGTATCAATATCCGCCGCATTGACATTCAGCGCCTTCAAAATATCGCCGCGGGCATAAAGGCCGTAATTCCAGTTATGAATGCTTTCGATCGAACCGTCCGGCGTTTCCGTCGGAATGATATATTGCTTGCCTTTGAGATCAGGGCTATTCATGTCAAACTCGGCAAAGTCCTTGGCTATGCCAGTCGTAATCAGTCTCTTAATATTCGGATATTTATCGAGATAAGGCGTTAAGTCAAGAAGCTGACCTTCCAGAGCGGCTTTCTTGATAACTTGACCTTCACCGCCGGTTGTCGACCAGTACGGAGCGTTTACGATATCCGGAACCGTTCCGGAAGCGAACATCGTATTCAGCTTCTCGACTTCGCTTGTCGTGATCGATTCCATCTTGAGCGTGACGCCAGTCTTCTCTCTTATCGCTTTGGCTACCGGATTGTTCACCTGGTCTTGCGGGAAGCCCGCTCCGCCGCCATTCCATGCGCTCAGGAACGTTAACGTGACCTGTTTGGGTGCATCCGCTTCTTTTTGCCCCGTGTTCGTTGCGTTCCCTGCAGTCGCGTTTGGTTCGTTGTTCCCCCCATTATCGCTGCACGCCGTCATCGACAATGCTAGCAGCGGGATCGCGGCAGCCAGGCCAAGAGAACCTTTTAATCTGGTTTTACGCATTTGACAAGCCCCTCTCATTTATTAATTGTATATATAAAAGGCAATGCCTCTTATACCCCTCGCGACTACTCTTTGAGCGAACCTACCAGCACGCCCTTTACGAAGAACCTTTGAAGGAACGGATACACGCAGAGGATCGGAGTGGTAATGATAATGACAAACGTCATTCGAAGCGCTTCTGGCGTTACGCCCCGCAGCTCCATTTGGGATTGGCTCATGTTTTGGATAGTCGAACCGCCGCTTGAACCCGTCATGGTCTGGAAGGACGCTTCGCTGATCATTTTGTTCAGGAACGTCGCCGCAGGCTGAAGGTTTTCTTTCGAGATGAAGAACTGCCCGGTAAACCAGTCGTTCCATACGCCAACCCCTACAAACAAAGCTATGGTTGCGAGTACCGGCATGGATAGCGGGAGAATGATACGAGCAAACACCTGCAGCTCGCTTGCCCCGTCGATTCGGGCCGACTCCGACAAGCTGGGAGGGATCCCGTCAAAGAACGTTTTCATCACAATCGCGTTAAAAAAGTCGTACAGCACGGGCAGCACCAGCACCCAATACGTATCGATAATATGAATTTGCCGGTACAAGATGAAAGTCGGAATCAATCCGCCGCTGAACAAGGTCGTAAAGAAGAAGAAAAAGACGATGTATTTCCTTCCCGGCAGACCTTTCCGCGAAAGGCCGTAAGCGAGCAAGGAGGTCAGCATGACGGAACACAGGGTAACGATTACCGTCCGTGAAATGGAAATCCAAAAGGCGTTCAAGACCTGCGGATTATTAAATGCCTTGGAATAGTTCTCAAGCGTAAATACGCGGGGGTAAAAGTAAATGCCGCCTTTCATGGCGTCATAGCCGTCATTAAACGAAAGCGCCAAAAAATAAATAAAGGGGTAGAGTGCCGTCAGGCAAAATAGGAGCAGCACGGTATAATTCAAGGTCGAATATATTTTATCGGCTGCCGACATTCTTCTCGTGCCCATTCCCGCACCTCCTGAAATGAATTATCACCCAAATGGCCGTTCTGACTTTCCTCACCATAAAGACACGTCGCTTACCTTCTTGGCTATCTTGTTAACCGTAATAATGAGGATCAGCGAGATGGCCGATTTGAATAAGCCGATCGCCGTGGAATAAGCGAATTGCCCTTGCTGGATACCCGTCTTGAGCACGTAGGTGTCCAATATCTCAGAGACGCTTAACGTAGCAGGCGTCTGCATTAGCCATATTTGGTCAAACCCGGCATTCAGAATGCCGCTTAAGGAGAAGATCAGCAGAATGCCGATCGTAGGCACCAAGGTTGGAAGCGTGATTTTAAACAGCTTGCTCCAGCGGCCCGCCCCGTCCATCTCCGCAGCTTCATACAAGTGCGGATCAATGTTGGTCAGTGCGGCCAAATAAATGATGGATCCCCAGCCAATGCCTTTCCAGATGTCGGAAGTGATAACCAGAGGATAAAATAAGGACGGCATTCCCATAAAAAAGATCGAGTCGAGTCCCATTTTTTCGCGGATGTCATTCACAAGACCAACGTTGGGAGAAAGAATCTTTTGCATCAGCGTCACGACAACGACCCAGGATACAAAATGCGGCAGGTAAGAAATCGTTTGAAAAATCCGCTTTATTTTGCTGCGCATCACGGCATTAAGCATTAAAGCGAGAACAAGCGGCGCCGGAAATCCGAACAACAGCTTAAGGCCGCTGATCGACAGCGTATTTTTGAGGACGGAATAAAAGTTGGAATCGTTCAAGAACTGCTTGAAAAACCGCAGTCCCTCCCATGGACTTCCCATTATTCCGAGGTTGTACTTGAAATCTTTAAATGCGATCAAAACGCCATACATCGGATAATAGCTGAACACCAAATACCAAATAACAGCCGGAAGCATAAACAAGTACGCATGCCTGAAATACCAAACTCTAGACCAAGTCTGGCTCTTTTTTTTCGGGATCGGCATGACTTCGACTTTTGCCTCATTCACGATCATTGTCTCTTCCACCTCCTAAAATGAATAACACTCGACGGCCAGGCTTTTGCCAGTAATACAATTCATACTTCTTAAGCAATTGCTTAGGCTTAAAAGCAGCGTGCTAGTTCAATTGCGGAATCGGCCACATTTTATTCATATCTTGAAAGCGGTTACACCTAATAATAATATAATATATTTAATATATACAATCAATACGACCATCGAACGATTTTAGGGATTATTCGGGCAAATAAGCTTATTTTTTAAATAAAATATGGGTATTTCTTTCGATTTCTAGCCTACCCTAATCTCCATAAATCTATATAATATATTTAATATATTTGTCGTAATGTGTAGATTCATGGAGTTTTAGGTCGCATTAACGCCAATGTTCGTTTTCGCGGCAAGACTTTTGACATGGTCGTGCAAGGAAGGCGCCATGCTCACAACCTATGTTCGTCCGGCTAACCGCAATGGAAGAAGGACAAACACGACCGTAACTTCGCCGTCACATGATTGGTATGCAAGCCCATATACTAGAAGTAACAACATTTGGGGCAAGGGGCTGGATGGGCATGAGAAGCAAAGCGCGCAAGGTAGCGATCGTCGGCGTGGGCAACGTAGGTTCAAGCTGCGCGTATTCCCTCATCAATCAGTCGATATGCGATGAGATCATGCTGATTGGACGGACGCCTGACCGCGCGGCGGCGCAAGCGCTCGACATGTCGCATGGCATGGATTTTATCCACTCCCGCACGAAGATTTATACCGGCACGTACGAGGATTGCTCGGATATGGACGTCGTTATTCTATCGGCCGGGGGATATCCGCCAAAGGGCCAGGACCGGATGGGCACGCTAAGCGAGGTTGCCGATATTTATGGCCATATCATTCCGCGGATTATGGACAGCGGGTTTAACGGTATTTTTCTCGCGGCGGCTAATCCGGTTGACGTGGTTACTTACGCCGTATGGAAATTGTCAGGACTGCCCCGCAGCCAGGTTATAGGATCCGGCACATCCATAGACTCCGCCCGGCTCAAAACGCTGCTCTGCGAGCATTTCACCGTTGATCCGCGCAGCGTGCACGGCTACGTGCTGGGTGAACACGGAGAATCCCAATTCCCGGCATGGTCGCATGTGACGATTGGAGGCAAGCCGATTCGGGATATTCTTACCCAGCATCCAGTCCGGTTCGGACATCTCAAGCTGAGTGAAATTGCCGAGCAGACCAAAAACGCAGGCTGGGAAATTTACACCCGCATGGGCTCCACCCACTACGGCATCGGCAATGCGCTCGCCTACATTACCCGCTCCGTTCTGAACGATGAGCATCGCATCATCGCCGTCTCTTCCATTCTCGAGCAGGAATACAACGAGACGGGCATTGCGGCAGGCGTTCCCGCCATCATTACCCGTAGCGGCGCCAAAGAAATCGTTGAGCTTAATTTGACGCCGGAGGAAGATGAGCAGATGGCATTTTCCTGCCGTATCATTCGCGAAGCAATTGAGCAGTTGAGGCTGGGATGATACAATGAAGGGCATCATTCCTATTCTTAATATCCGGGAGATCGTATCTTATGTCTTTGAACCAGCTCACTGATCAACAGCTTCGGGAAGCAATCGCAAGCGGAGGCTCCGTGCTTGTTCTGTACCGCAGCACCTTCTGCACGCCATGCCATACGATTGCCGGAGAGCTCGAGGCCGCCATCCCTTCTCTTCGCAGAGAAATGACTGTCGCTTCGGTTAACGTCGACCTGTTCCCGCAGACAGCCGCCCCGCTTGAGCTGCGCGCCGTTCCCGCCATGGCCTTGTATAAGGATGGCGAGCCGATTACGGTGATGCGGACTTTCGTGGCCTGCATGTCGTTTATTCAAATTCTTAGCCATAGAACGAAACAATAGATTGATTATTCAGATAACATCAAGTATGATGGTCGTTATATAACATCGAGGAACGGGACAGTAGCGAAGATGATGACCATGAGCAGCGAGCCGGGTTGGTGAAAGCCGGCGATGGCGCCTTTTGCGAAGAGGACCCGGGAGATGGCTCGCCGAACGGAATTTCATTTACAGTAGGCCAGCCCGGTTCAGTACCGTTACAACGGCGAGATGCTTATAGCAGCGCGTTTATTTAACACTTCCGCCTGCTTATAAGCAACAAGAGTGGCACCACGGGATTAACCCCCGTCTCTTACGAGACGGGGGTTTTATGTTTTTATTTTGCTACCATTTTTTCAGGAGGCTTACCCTTATGTTAAAAGAAAAAATTGCCGCCAGTCTGGCGGAGCACTGCGCCCTTTCGATCCAGCAAATTGCGGAGCTTCTGGAGTTCCCTCCTAACGAGCAGCTCGGAGACGTCGCTTTTCCCTGCTTTGCCTTGTCAAAGCTAATGAAGCAAAGCCCGGCGCAAATCGCCGGCCAATTAGCAGCTACCCTGCCGGAGAGCAGCCAGTGGACGATATCCGCTGCCGGTCCCTACCTTAACTTCAAGTTCAACCGCGCCGCGGTGATCGAACAATTCGTGCTGGATGGCGGAGCGCGAATACCGGAGATTGGCGGAGGCAAGCGCGTCATTATCGACATGTCCTCCCCCAATATCGCCAAGCCGTTTGGCATCGGGCATTTACGCTCGACGATGATTGGCAACGCCCTTTACAACCTGCTCCGCAAGGTGGGCTACGACACGGTTAACGTTAATCATCTAGGCGACTGGGGCACGCAATTCGGCAAAATGATTACGGCTTACCTGAAATGGGGAGACCCCGCCGGCAAAGCCGAGGATCCGATTAAAGCCTACCTCGAGCTTTATGTCCGTTTCCATGAGGAAGCGCAGCTCCAGTCGGAGCTGGAGGCGGAAGCACGGGAATGGTTCGTCAAGCTGGAGAGCGGCGACCCGGAAGCCAACCGCTATTGGCGCATGTTTATCGAGGACAGTCTGGCCGCCTTCAACAAGCTGTACGACCGCCTTGGCGTGGCTTTTGACCATTACCTTGGGGAAAGCTTCTATAACGATAAAATGGATGCGGTAGTGGATCGGTTGAACCGTCAAGGCTTGCTCGAAGAGAGCGACGGCGCGTTAGTAGTGCGGCTGGACGAAGAAGGACTGCCGCCCTGCATTATCAAAAAATCCGACGGCACCTCGATCTACGCCACGCGCGATCTAGCCACCGCGATCTACCGGCACGATCAGATGCAGGGCAATGAGCTGCTGTATGTGGTTGGCGCGGAGCAATCCTTGCATTTCCGCCAGTTATTCCTGGTGCTCGGGCGGATGGGCTTTGATTGGGCGAAAGAGTGCAAGCATATTCCGTTTGGCCTCATGCTGATGGACGGGCAAAAAATGTCTACCCGCAGAGGCAAGGTCGTCTTCCTGGAGGATGTGCTGGATGAAGCGGCGGCGCATGCTCTGTGCATTATTGAGGAAAAGAACCCTAACCTCGCGGGTAAAGCCAATGTTGCGGAAGCCGTTGGCGTAGGCGCCGTTATCTTTGGCGACCTGCTCCACTCGCGTCTTCATGAAGTAAACTTCTCCCTCGAAGACGTCGTTAACTTCGAAGGCGAAACGGGTCCTTACGTGCAATACACTTATGCAAGAACGCAAAGCCTGCTGCGCAGAGCAGGCAGCGGTGTTCCTGTTGAACCTGGTCAACATGCTGTAGCTGCCGATTACCACTATGCCGAAGGCGATCAATCCTGGCAGCTGGCGAAGGCTTTGATGCGCTACCCGGATGCGCTCGCGCAAGCGGCGCAGCGTTATGAACCTTCCATCTTAGCCCGTTACCTCATCGAGCTCGCGCAGACGTTCAACCGGTTCTATCACCACGAGAAGATCATTACCGGCAATACAGCCGAACAAGCCGCGAAGCTGGCGCTTGTCCGCATGACGGCCGAAACTCTCGAGGACGGACTAAAGCTGCTGGGAGTCAGACCGCTGAAGGAGATGTAAATGCACAAAGGGGCAGACGCCTATTGACTGCGGACCTGCCCCTTCCGTTTGATTATAGCTTTCTTTGTTGAATCTCGTATTCCTCCACATAATTGCGGTAAGCCTCTCCACGGCAATAATGGATGATATCCGCTTGAATCTCCGGATACAGCACAATGGCAGGCAGCTCCGAAATCGGGATCCATTTGACTCCGATCTGAGTGGGATCAGGAATATCGGGGAGTTTGGGAGACGAACCTTGTTTCAGCGTGCATGCAAAAGTGACCCCTACCGAATGCGTATGCGGAGCGCTGGAATAAATATCGTCTCGTAATCATCATAACGACAAACGGCTTCTGCCGGAGTGAATCACCGTCCTTGCGGACAATGGTTCACGCCTGGCAGAAGCCGTTTCATCATTTTTAGAAAGCTTAAGCTCTCATGGAAGCAGGAATAAAATCATGCTCATTCACTTGACGGTCGAACAGCTCTGCATTTTTCTCAAAGCAGCCGCAGTAGTAGTCTTTCATGCACAGCGGGCATGGAACGTTGAGCAGACGCGTTACGCCTGTCAGATGCCACTCTGGCTTGTTGCTGTAGAAAAGTCTTGCTCTGGAGCCGTCGGCAAGCGTCATAATGTACTGGAATAAACCGGATTTCAGGTCTTTGTCCGCTAAGGTTACGCTCTTAATTTGAAGTTTCGAATTCAAGATCTTCACCCTTACTTTTCGTATTCAAGCTTGTGTAATAATACCCTTTATAGCGCCTGAAGTCAATATTTGCGGCATGGGATGCGGCCCTAACGCCTACTGTACTTATTTTTGTAACAGTTCGCGAATTAGGGTATAATCAAGGTTGCACATACTTACATGCACAGGAGGTGCACCGCACTCATGATCAAACTGGGTATTCTCGACCAGTCACATATTAACGAAGGACAGAATGCGGCTTCCACGCTGGCGGACACGACCCGTCTTGCACAAGAAGCGGAAAAACTCGGATACGGCCGTTACTGGATCTCCGAGCATCATGCCGGCAAAATGCTATCCTTCTCCAGCCCGGAGATTCTGATCGCCCATCTGGCCGCGGCAACCTCGCGCATCCGCGTAGGCTCCGGCGGCATCATGCTGCCTCATTACAGCTCCTACAAGGTTGCCGAGAACTTCAAGCTGCTCGAAGCTCTTCATCCGGGCCGCATCGATGTTGGCCTTGGCCGCGCCCCTGGCGGCATGCCAACGGCGACCCGTGCGCTTCAGGAAAACAAGTTTGTGGATATTAACAAGTATCCACAGCAAATTATCGATTTAATCGGTTACCTCCGGGGAAAAATGCCGGAAGGCCATCCTTTTGCCGGACTGCATGCCGCTCCTGCAATCGAGCAGGTTCCCGAGGTCTGGCTGCTTGGCTCCAGCTATGAGAGCGCCCGGATTGCCGCGCAGCTTGGAACGAACTACGCGTTTGCGCAGTTTTTCGGTACGCCGGGCGGCGAGACCGCGATGAAGCATTACCATGAAAACTTCGAACCGTCCGTGCTGTACGACAAGCCGCTTTCGATGATCGCCGTGCTTGCCATTTGCGCGGATACCGAGGAAGAGGCAAACGAGCTTGCGCTCAGCACGGATCTGTTCTTCCTGCTGCTGGAGAACGGCGTAGACCAGCTCAGCTTCCCTTCCGTAAAGACGGCCTACGATTATCCGTATACGGAGTCCGACCTGTACCGGATTAACCGGGCTCGCGAGCGGAGAGTTATCGGCACGCCGGAACAGGTAAAAGCCGGCATCCTGAAGATGGCCGAGCAGTACCAGGCCGATGAAGTGCTCGTCATGAGCTCTGTCCACAATTTTGATGCTCGCGTGAAGTCGTACCGCTTGATCGCCGAGGCATTTGGCCTGCAGGGATAAATTGCGTAACGATGGAGCGAATTGCATGGAGTTGCATGGAGCAATTGCACGAGAGCGGTTGCTATGAACAGCTCGATGCGAGCGGCCTATTTGCTACGTACGTTGGATTCGATCCAATAAAATAACCAGAAAAAGAGGCGAATAGAGGCTACGTTGGATTCTGTCCAGCGTAATGCACTCCATTCGCCTCTTTGCTTCAAAAACAGCCGACTTTAATGGACGAAATCCAACGTAGGAACCATTCATCCATTTTCGGCTTATTTCATTGGATGAAATCCATTGTAGCACATACGAGCTTCTTTGGACTTTAAGGGAAGCGGCACTGGCGCCCCGCCAGGCTGAGTATGCGTTTCTCCAGCAGAAACGACAGTTCCCGGCTACTCCTCGTAGATCATTTTCCGCGTCATGCCGCCATCGACCACGAGATTGATGCCGGTCACGAAATCATTCTCCGGATCCGTCAAATAGAAGCAAGCGCGGACGATATCAGCGGGTCTGCCTACTCGCCCTGCCGGATGCTGCGAATGATCCTCCTCGCGCAGCGCATCGTAATCGCTGTTCTCGATCCAGCCCGGGCTGATCGCATTGACACGCACATGATCGGGTCCGAGCGATACGGCCAGCGCATGCGTCAACGCAACGATACCGCCTTTTGAAGCCGCGTACGCCTCGGAGTTCGGCTCGGACATCAACGCCCTTGTGGAAGCCAGATTGACAATCGAGCCTCCCCCGTTTTCTCTCATCCGTTTGCCCGCTTCTCTTGCGCAAAGGAAAGTCCCCCGCAAATTTGTATTCAGCACATAATCCCACTCATCCAAGCTCAGGTCGTAAAGCGACTTCCAGTTCCCCAAGCCCGCATTGTTGATCATTACATCGATTCGCCCAAATTGCTCGTCCATCGCCGCAAATGCGGCTTCAATCTCTTCCGGGCGGCTAACGTCTATCGTAAAACCAATGGCGTGACCACCTGCCTCCACAATTCGGTCCACCGTCCGCTTTACCAGCTCGGCATCGCGCTCAACCGCCGCAATCCTTGCTCCCTCGGCCGCGTAGGCAGCGGCCAGCGCCGCGCCGATTCCTTTGCCCGCTCCCGTTATGACAACGACCATTCCGTCAAACTTCATCTTTATCTGACTCCTTTCCTAATACAGCACCCGCCATAAATAAAAGGTCGCGTACGACTCCCAGCCTCTCCAGCCTTCCGCCATCCGCCTGATCTCGCTGATGGCCGGCTTCTCTTCGCTGCCCGTCAAAGCTTTAATCGAATTATGAAGACCCACATCCGCGATCGGAAAAGCATTCGGCAAACGCAAGCATCGCATTAGCACGTAATTAGCCGTCCACGGTCCAATGCCGCGGATCCCCGTCAGCTGTTTTTCGATCGCAGCGAAATCTCCAAGCGCAAGCAAGCTCTGCTTGTCTAGAGCACCCTCAGCCATGAGCTTTGCTACGCCAATGAGATACTCGGACTTTTTGGCGGTCATTTGCATGGAGGCCATATCTTCCGGCTTTAACGCCGCAATGGTCTCGGGAACCGGGAACTGCCAGAACGTCCTGCCCTCCCTCTCCACGCTTTGCCCGTAAGCCTCCACGAAGCGCCGCTTGAGCGTATATGCAAAAGCCAGATTGATCTGCTGCCCGATAATCCCCCAGCACAACGCCTCAAACAAATCCGAAATCCCGACACTCCTTAAGCCGTGAAAACGTCCGATCGTATGAACAAGCAGCGGATCCTTCTCCGCCATTTCGTAAAAAGGCAGCAAATCCGTATCGAAATCAAACCACTCCCGGATGTAAGCTTCGATCCCCCGCTGCCGTTCCTCGCTGACCCGTTCCTCGCCAATGACCCGCACAAGCAGTCCGCCATCGCCGGACTCTTGGATTTCAACCGCCGCGGGCTCTTCCCCGCCGTCCGAAGGAATAAGCCGGTAAACGGCATCCCTCTCCACCTGATACAGCGGCTCGTTCGCCGATCTCCGCAAATAATTAACCGTCTCCTTATAGCTGAAAGGCTCCGGCACCTGGATATGCAGCAGCGCTGACTCCGTCATGGGCATCCTTCCTTCTCCCCTCTATTCTACTTTCATTCTACTCCATTCATTCAACCACACCAAATCGGTCCGCCGCTTTCGCAATCTTGCGCTTTCATTCGTGCCCGCTTACGATTTGCGCTCCAATCAAGGTATACTAAACCTGGAGGTGAGCAAAATGGGAAATACAGAAGCGACCGGCATCCCGGAGGACAAATGGCTTGCCGTTCTTTCGAATGACGGCTCTTGCGATGGGCAATGGTATTATGGAGTGACCACGACGGGAATCTTTTGCCGGCCGTCCTGCAAGTCGAAGCCTCCAAACCGTTCGCATGTCCGGATCTTTCAGACTTCAATGGATGCCTTATCCGAGCGATTCCGCCCCTGCAAACGATGCAAGCCGGTCCAGCAACAGCTGCCGGACGAGGAATGGGAAGCGCAGGCACGCGCTTATATCGAGGCGCACTACCAAGAGCCGCTGACCTTATCCCATCTCGCGGACGTGCTGCATCTGAGCCCTTATCATCTGCAGCGGACTTTCAAAAGACTTACGGGCTTAACGCCCGCAGCCTATATTCAGCAAATCCGTATCCGGGAAGCGATGAAGCTGCTTGCCTCAACACATCTTCCCGTGACCGATATTGCAGGGCAGGTTGGCTATGCGAACGCCGCCCATTTTACGACAAGATTTCAGAACGTGACCGGCCTTACCCCAACCCAATACCGAGGAGCGAAACAACAGCCATGAGCAAAAATATATACTGGACCCTGCTTCAGCATGACGATTGGAACCTGCATTTGGCCGCGACCGATAACGGCCTTTGTTATGTCGGCTCCCAAGGGGCTTCCTATGAAGAGCTGGCCGAATGGGCCGAAGCGCGCCTGCCCGGCTACGAGCTGATTCGTCATGACGCGGAGATGGAGCGTTATACGCATGAGTTTACGAAGTATTTTCAAGGGAGTCTCGACGTCTTTACGCTGCCGCTTGATCTGGTAGGAACCGATTTCCAACAAAGAGTGTGGCAAGCGATGAGCGCGGTGCAGTATGGCAGCACGGCTGCTTATTCCGACCTCGCCGAGACCATCGGACGTCCGCAGGCTGCCCGGGCGGTAGGAGCCGCCGTTGGCGCCAACCCGCTCCTGATCGTCCTTCCCTGCCACCGGATTGTGGGCAAGACCGGCTCCATGACCGGCTACCGCGGAGGTCTTCCAATGAAGACCGCTTTATTGGAATTGGAGCAAAAACGCGGCTAAGCAAAACATCGATACGTCGGCGCAACAAGAAAAGGCTGCTCCGAGCAAACCGAATGAATGTAACATTCGGATTGTTCGAAGCAGCCTCTTTTTTTCGCGTCAATTACGCGTTGTAGAATTTCAAGATTTCTTGCACGACCGCTTCCTGCGTGCCGTCCACCTGTGTTTGACGCTGCGGCTTGTTGAATAGCGCCTGAATTTGCGCAGGGAACTCCTGCTCAATGCCAACGAGCTCAATCGCTTCGTTGAATTTCGCCGGATGCGCCGTTGCCAGCGAGATCGTTACCGAGCCTGCTGCCGCCTGTTGGTCCGATGCCGCTACGCCGCATGCGGAGTGAGGATCCAGCAAATAGCCGGTTTCTTTATTGTAAGCTGCAATCGTATCGAGGCACTCGCGGCCGTCTACGCCATGCGCAGCGAACTCTTCCTGTACTTTGAGGAGCGCGTCGCCGGATACGACGATTTGCCCTTCCGACTTGAAGCCGTCCATAAGGGAACGGATTTGCTCCGGATTTTCGTTCAGTACATAGTAAAGGTAACGCTCGAAGTTGCTTGCCACTTGAATGTCCATCGAAGGGCTGTAAGTCGTGCGGAAATCGCCCGGCTTGTACACGCCTTCTTTGATGAAGCGCTCAAGGATGTTGTTTTCGTTCGTAGCGAGAATAAGCTTGTCAACCGGCAGACCCATGCGCTTCGCCAGGTATCCCGCAAAAATATCGCCAAAGTTGCCCGTCGGCACGCTGAAGTTCACTTTTGCGCCTTGCTTGCCCGTTTGCTTTGCCACTTGGAAGTACGAATAGAAGTAATAGACCGTTTGCGCCATAATGCGCACGAAGTTGATCGAGTTAATCGCGCACAGATGGTTTGACGCTTTGAACTCCAGATCAGCGAACAAGTCTTTAATGATGCGCTGGCAGTCGTCGAAGTTGCCCTCCACGGACAGGTTCAGAACGTTGTCCTCTTGAACCGTCGTCATCTGCAGCTCCTGCACTTTGCTTACTTTGCCGTTCGGATGCAGAATGCAGATCTTGATGCCTTCCTTGCCTTTGACGCCTTCGATCGCCGAAGCGCCTGTGTCGCCGGAGGTAGCGCCCAGAATGTGGATCTTCTTGTTCTGCTTGCGGGACACGTACGTATATAATTGGCCCATGAACTGGAGCGCAATGTCCTTGAATGCAAAAGTAGGACCATGGAACAATTCCAGCAAATAGAGGTCATCCTTCAGCTTGTGAACCGGTGTTACTTCCGGATGGCGGAACGTCGCATAGCCGTCGTATACCATTTTCTTCAGATCTTCATAAGGAATTTCATCATTCGTATAAAGCGAGAAAATTTCAAGCACCAGCTCCTGATAGCTGAGCTCCTGCCATTCTTTCAGCTTAGCCGCGGAAACAACCGGTATTTCGTAAGGCACAAGAAGTCCGCCGTCGTCTGCAAGACCCATGAGGAAAGCGTCGACAAAGCCGATTTTGCCTACATTTCCGCGAGTACTGATATATTCCATCTGTAATTCCCTCCTACTATTGCCTAACCTTCCCCCTATTATAGAAAAAGACCGCCGTAACCACAAGACAATCTTGCTGGTTAATGGCGGTCATTTGAAGGATGAGAGCGATTATTTCGCCGTCTTCTTGATTAGGTCGATCAGCTGGGACAAAGCGTCCCTGCGGTCGTTTTTCTGCATGTTATCCACGTATTTATCGCGGTTCGCATACAAATCGGTTACATGGCTGACGAGCGTCTCCGGCGTCATGTCCTCCTCATAGAGCACCTCGCAGAAGCCTGCCGCTTGGAACGAACGCGCGTTAAGGATTTGATCGCCGCGGCTCGCTTCCTTCGTCAGAGGGATAAGCAGCATCGGCTTGCGCAGGTACAGGAACTCGAAGATCGAGTTGGAGCCGGCACGCGAGATGATCACATCCGACATCGCAAGCAGATCCGGAAGCTCCTCGTTTACGTATTCGAACTGTTTGTATTGGGGAGACTGCAGGGACGCCTCAACCTGGCCTTTGCCGCACAGGTGGATGATCTGGAATTTCTCCGTCAGCTTGCCAAGCGATGCGCGTACAGCCTGGTTAATCTTGCGGGCGCCAAGGCTGCCGCCCATGATGAGCAGCACCGGCTTGCTCGAAATAAAGCCCGCGAACTTGCGGCCGCGAGCCGCGTCGCCTTGTTTCAGCTGGTCGCGGATCACCGCTCCCACATAATGCGATTTGCCTGCCGGCAGATGCTGCTGCGTCTCCGGGAAGGTCGTGCACACGCCCGCCGCAAAAGGAATCGAAATTTTGTTCGCGAGGCCCGGGGTTAAGTCGGACTCATGGATGAGCACCGGCACCTTGTTCAGCCGTGCGCCAATGACCACCGGCACCGATACGAACC
Organism: Paenibacillus sp. MMO-177; assembly: GCF_037147795.1. Classification (NCBI taxonomy): domain Bacteria; kingdom Bacillati; phylum Bacillota; class Bacilli; order Caryophanales; family Paenibacillaceae; genus Paenibacillus; species Paenibacillus sp. MMO-177. Next base: position 1,040,798 of record NZ_JBBCUR010000001.1, read on the forward strand.
CGCCTTTCGAGAACAGCACGTCGGGCTTTTGCTTCTTAATAATGCGGTAAGCCTGGAAGGCGCCTTTGATGACCTTGAACGGGTCCTTCACGTTCTGCCAATCCAGATAACGGCGCAGCTTGCCCGTTGCGATGCCGTGATAGCGCACCTGCTGAAGAGGCTCGATGAGCTGCTTCTCAATCCCAGCCTCCGAGCCTATGTAGTCTACCGACCAGCCTTCTTGTATAAAATGGGGGATCAACGCCAGGTTGACGGTCACGTGCCCTGCCGATCCACCGCCTGTAAACATGATTTTACGCAAAACGCTCACTCCTAAAAAGAATTATCACCCGACCGACGGTCGTGATGATTCTTGCTTCGAAAGCATAAAGATTATCACCAGGACTGGCCTAATATAGGCCTGTCGTGATGATTCTTGCTTCGAAAGCATAATCTTAAAGAATTATCACTCGACCGGCTTAACCACCTTAAGCCGCTTCCTTATCCCGTCTATTGTAAGCCAGCAGGCTTGTAGATTTCCAGTATACTGCGAAAACTTTCCACGAGACGTCAGGCTGGAGGAGCGGTCGGAATAGCCTGATTCACTTCCCCATTACGTAGGCTCATAGAACTGTTAGGCTGTTTTCAGCCTTGCACGAAATACTACCGCTTTCTCCAACCTGCCGTTATCCTCCTTTAAGCTTTCGATGCCTTTCCCATCTACTTCAGCTCTCATAAGCCTCTTTTGCAGCTTACAGCATGCATTTTCGGCTTACTACTACCGCTATAGCCTGCTATTAGCTTCCTTTGGAGTTTACAAGCCCTCCTTTCCACTACCTCAGCTCCCATAAGCCTCCTTTGGAGCTTACAGCACGCATTTTCGGCTTACTACTACCGCTATAGCCTGCTATTAGCTTCCTTTGGAGTTTACAGGCCCCCTTTTCCGCTACTTCAGCTCCCATAAGCCTCCTTTGGAGCTTACAGCACGCATTTCCGGCTTACTCCGGCATTTGCTAGCCTCCTTAGGAACTTACAGCGAGTAACTCGCAACTATGGACTTTCTAACCTCACCACTAGGCGATTATAGGACTTACATACTTAGCTACTCGTACAATAACCATCAGCTAGACGCATTTGGGGTTTACAGCGACAGTAACGGTTTGGCTCCGAGCGCCGAAAGGATCCAATAGGCGGATAAGCTAGGGGGCAGCGTGATTGGCGAGGCCACTCAACCAAGGCAAAAGCACAGCAAAAAGCCGCGGCCGGTCCGAGCATAAGCTCGTCCAATCGCGGCTTTAATCGCTATTCCTGGGGTTTGCCTTCAATCACCTTGAGCGGACCTGACGGTTCGCCGGCAGGCATGTCTTCTTCGACGAAGCGCTTGAGCGCCTGCAGCTTGTTCTCCCAGAACCGCTCGTAGTAGCTGAGCCAGCGCTTCAGCTCGAGCAGCGGCTCCGGCTCCAGCCGGTATCGCGTCTCGCGTCCAACCTTGCGCTCCTTCACGAGGCCCGCTTCCGCCAGCACCCGCAGATGCTTCGATACGGCGGTCCGGCTCATGGAATAATGGGCGCTAATGACGTTGACCGGCATTTCCTGATCGACTAACAGCTGCAGCAGGCTGCGGCGGGTTGGATCGGCGATCGCCTGGAAGACGTCATGCTTGGGCTCGGAAGCAAGATTATTGTCCTTCGACATAGCTGACAAACTTCTTCACGAGGCCAACCCAGCCGCCGGCCATATGCTCGCGTACTTGCGTATGCGGTTGATTGAATTCGGTAACCTTGTCCGCATCCCATCCGCCGTGAATAAGCGTAAATTCGGTTTTTTCGCCTTCCAGCTCCTTCAATTCAAAGGTCAGCGTCCAGTCCTTGCCCCAGTTGAAGGCCAGACGGTTCGGAGGATCAACCTCCGTTACTTTGCAAGGAGATTGGCCGAACTGGCCGGCTTCCAAATGGAATTCGCAGCCAACCTCCGGCTTAAAGCTTTCGCTTGGCGCCATAAACCAGGCCGAGACTCCTTCTCTTGTGGATACCGCATTCCATACCTTTTGAATAGGCGCATTGACTTGAACCGTCTGACGTACGTCAGGCAATGTATTAACTCCGTTACTCATGATCCATACCTCCGATTATTTAATAACATGGCGTCATCAAAATTTAGGAAACCATTTGGTTTCATTTTTCATTATAGGAAACCAGATGGTTTCCTGTCAACAGCCTTATTTCGCCAATAGCAGCAGCCTGTCATCCTTATCAGATGGTGTCCCTCTTCCATCCGTATTATTCGTTATGACATAGATATCGCCGTTATGAACGCGCACATCACGGAGCCTTCCCTCATTCCGGAGCACAACCGACATCTTTTTCGTTAAAGTATTGTACCTCAAAAGCTTCTCTCCCCGTAGCGTAGCCACCAGCAGATTATTGCCCGCTTCCATCGCTATGCCAGAAGGAGCAATCGTATCCTCGCCCGTATGATAGACCGGGTCAATCATACCCTCCCGGTGCTGCCCGCCAATCACTGCCGGCCAGCCGTAATTGCCGCCGGGCACGATACTGTTAATCTCGTCATGTCCGCCGGGATTGCCCGATGGCCCATGCTCCGCGGCAAACAGCATGCCCGAGCTGCTCCAGGCAAGGCCTTGCGGATTCCGGTGCCCGTAGGAGTACACATACGAATCGGCAAAAGGATTTCCCGGCGGGACCGAACCGTCCAGCTTCATCCGGAGGATTTTGCCGGCCAGACTGTTCTTATCCTGTGCCAGCTCCTCCTGACCGGCATCTCCGGTCGTCACGTACAGCAATCCGTCCGGACCAATCGCCATCCGGCCGCCGTCATGATTATACGAACCCGGAATCCCTTCGAGCAGCGCCCTTGATTCCACCCAAGCATTCCTCTCCAGCTTAAGCACAATGACACGGTTCAGGATCTTCCCGTTCTCCTCGTACGTGTGATAGGCAAAAGCCTCCTTCGACGCCCGAAAATCCGGAGCAAGCACAAAACCGAGAAAACCGCCTTCCCCTTGGGCATGCACGTTTTTATGGAATTGGACCGGCATCCTTGTCGACTTGCCTTCGGCAACCCGCACGACATTGCCGTCCCTCTCGCTGATATAGATCACATCACCGTCAAAAGCGATCACCCACGGTGCCCGCAGCTTCTCGGCCGCAACCTTGTAGGGAGCCTGTTCCCCAGAAGCTTGCGTACCGCTTGTTTTTACCGATGATTTGCTTCCCTCGCAGGAGGCCAGCAAAAGCGCGCTGACCGTTACAACAACAGCGGTTAGAATTCTTTTTCTCATCTCCATCTCTCCTCTTCCCCTATGTTACAGAGGCTGACTGAGCACGATGTACCTAATCTTATTGTGGTCAAAATAAAGATGAAATTTCAAATAGTCGCCAATTTTGTAGCTCCACCTGGAATCCAGCTGCAAATTCGGCTTGCCAAGCTTCTCCATAACTTCCTCTTTCGACATGCCGACGGCCAGACCGTCCGATGTGGCATAGTTGCTGCCCATAAACACGATGCTCCGGTTCAACTGCATAACTCCGTCGCTATATTCGGTTACATTGCCTATTGCCTGAACGGCATCATCGTAATAATGTCCAAGCAGAATGGGCTGGACGCTGCTTCTGAGCAGAAGCAGCTGCTCCCATTCATTATAGGGTTTGTCGGCTACGGCCAGCCTTTCCCCTTTATAAGAGAAGGTATCGTCGATCCCGCCTTCCTGGTTCTCCATCTCAAGACGCGCCTGCTCGAAAACCTTGTCGATTTCAGCCAGCTTCGAATCCGGCTGCAGAATGCCATGCATCAGCAGCATCACTTGATCGTCCGCATAAAAACGACGGCCGCCTAAATGGTACTCGTTTGTGTTAACATCATACGGAATGGCGTACACCGAATCCGCCGTTTCGAAACGAATTAAGCTCTCCGCGCTAAACGTCTTGTTATCCGACACTGCCCTCGTCATCTCAAGCCAGTTCAGATTTTGCAGAATAACATACATACGGTCGTGCGGAATGAGCGTTTCCTTCACCCATATTTTCTTAACTTCTTCCGTTGAGAACGGCAAGGCATCCTTTAAATAACCTTCCTGTTTGGATGGAATCACGACAACTTGCCCCTTCTCTATTGGAGAAGGACTTGGCGGAGCATCCGGCAACGGCGACACTGTTGGACTCGGCTCCGGCGACATAACCGCTCCTTTCCCCCCGTTTCCTCCAGGTGCCCCAACGTCCTCCCGGAACGCAACGGCAACAATCACGGCTATCACAATAAAAGACACGGCTGCCCACGATAAACGAACCATGCCGAGGCTTCTTCTCTTCTCCCCACGGCCGATCGCCTCCGCCTGGCGCAAGATCGCTTCCTTCTTATTTCTCGTAAAAGTCGGCTGGACATGCGGTCCCCGCTGCAATTCGCGGTACCATTCCGGCTGCTTCTCATTCATACGCGGCACTCCCCTTCCAACTGCTGTTCATCCGTTTGCGCGCCCTCGACAGCCTGGTTTTGACCGTCCCCTCCGGCAGCCCAAGCGCATCGGCGATTTCCTTTGTCGTGAGCTCGTATTTCGCATGGAGGACAAGCACCTCCCGCAGCTTGACGGGCAGCTCCAGGACGGCATTCCACAGCTCGGACGTGAACGCCAGCCTCATAGCCTCCTGCTCGGCCGACGGGCTTTCCCCGTCATGGGCAGCGCCTCTCCCGACAAGCAGCACCCGGCGCATAAAGGCCGTTCTTTTATAATTAATAGCCGTATTCCTTGTCATCGCGAGCAGCCATGTTCGGATCGAGGAAGCTCCGCGGAACGAGCCGATGGTCTGATAGACCTTCAGAAACACGTCCTGCGCAATATCGTCGGAAAGATCATGCCTTCGTGTAATGATATAAGCCAGATTCCATACATCCTGGCCGTACGTATCCATCAGCTCTATTAATCCGGCGGCATCGATGCGGTCTACATAACGCCAGTAGTTATTTTCCAATTTTGTCACCTCTCACACATTAGACAATGCAGGCAGTGGATTAGTTTCATTCCGCATAAAAAAAAAGAGAGACCGGAGCTCAACCGCAAGCTCCAGTCCCTATATTCCTTACAGCGCGGCCGACGTTTCCAGTCCCAATGCCGCTTCCCTCTCGCGGACAAGCGGGATAACCTTCTCGCCAAACGCCTTAATATCCTCTTCATAATGCAGGAAGCCGGTCAGAATCAGATCAACGCCGATTTTACGCAGCTCGATAATGCGGTCCGCCACCTGCTCCGCCGTTCCGATCAGCCCCGTCTTGAAGCCGTCATTGTACTGGACAAGGTCGGAAAAATCCGAATTTGCCCACATGCCATCCCGCTCCGGGGAGGCTTTGCCCGCAAAGCTGACCTGGCTGCGGAACCCTTCCACCGCCTCGGGATTCGCATACTCCACGATGTCGCGAAGCACCTGGCGCGCTTCCTCTTCCGTGTCGCGCACGATAACAAACGCGTTTGCGCCATACTTCAGCTCGCGGCCATTAGCCGCCGCTGCGGCTTTCAGCTCGTCAATCTGCGCCTTAAAACCCTCCAGCGTATTGCCGTTCATGAAATACCAATCCGATACCCTTGCCGCCATCCGGCGCGCAGCAGCCGAGTTCCCGCCTTGGAAGACTGGAGGCGCTGCCGCCGGCTTCGGTTTCAGGGGAGCCTGGTTCAACCGGTAAAAGTCGCCGCGGAAGCTTGCTTCGTTCTCCGTCCACATTTCTCTCAGGACGCGGATAAATTCCTCCGAGCGGCGGTAGCGCTCGTCATGGTCAAGCCAAGGCTCGCCGTAGCTGTGGAACTCCCCCTTGAACCAGCCGCTGACGACGTTAACCGCAGCGCGGCCGCTACTGATCTGATCGATGGTAGCCAGCATCTTCGCAACCGTCCCGGGATGCCATAGCCCAGGCAGAACAGCGGCAATCAGCTTGATTTTGCTGGTTACCGCAGCCAGAGCGGACGCCAGCGTAATCGCCTCGAGCTGGTTCTCGGCACCGTAGCTTGCGACGAACCGCGTCTGAAGCAAGGCAAAGTCAAAGCCCGCTTCTTCTGCCGCTTTCGCGTAGCGGACGTTATCTTCAAAGGACCAGCCGGTCTTTTGCGGAATTTCGGAGATGACAAGCCCTCCGCTTACGTTCGGCACCCAATAAGCAAATTGCAATGACATCGTATACACTCTCCTTCGAATAATAGCTGAAATCTCTATGTTCGAATCTAAGCTGCCTAGTCTAGCCCCTTAGGAATAGAAACCGGGAACCGGCGCCATGCCGGTCAAATACCAATTGCCCACATTCCGAAGCTTGAACTCCGCCGGATTATGGAGCGTGTGGGTCCGCACATTGCGCCAGAACCGGTCAAAGCCAAACTTCGACGCCGTTGCCCTTGCCCCCATCACCTCGAAAATCCGGCTGGTCACTTCAAGAGCCATTTTGCCGGCCTGCACATTCGCCGCAGCAACAAATACCGCCAGCTCGCCGCGTTCAACCTCGCCCAATGCCTCTTCCTTGGCCCAAGCGGCATCAAGCAGACGGTCCGACTTCTCCACGAGACCAAGCGCCGCCTGATAGTCCGCCCACCACTCGCCGTAACGGCTTAAGGTTGAAGGCTCCTCCGAAGCCCGCTCTAGCCCGGAGGTATACCAAGGCCGCGCATGCTCCAGCGTATAAGCCCTTGCTTCCTCCAGCCCCCCCGCCGCGCTGCCGATAAAAATACTCGCCAGAATACTTTGGGACAGCTGCGGAACAAGCGTGGAGAACACCGTCTGGCCCGCATACGGCGTCTCGAGTATTTCATGCGGCTCGACCCGCACGTTGTGAAATTTCACGGTGCCGCTGCCCGTCTGACGCTGCCCCATGTTGTCCCAATCGTCTATGATCTCAACGCCCTCGCGGCCGGAAGGAATAATCCCCTCGTAATATTCGCCGGTTGCGCTGTCGTTCCAGGAGATCGCAAGCAGATCCGAATCCGGCGAGCCCGAACTGAAGCCCTTCGAACCGTTAACGATTACGCCCTCTCCGGAACGCTCGCCGACAATGGTCTTCTGAAGCGGATTGGAGGAATTGCCCCAGAAATAGTCGTTCGCGGCGGTTACTTCGTAGAAATACCGCTTTTGCTCCTCCGTTCCGGCCAGATGAGGAGCGATCAGGCAGAGGAAGTGATAGCCGTATACATGCGCCAAAGCCGCGTCCGTTCTCGCAAACTCGCGCACAACGCCAAGCACGTCGGACCATTGCCCGCCATACCCTCCGTATTTCGCCGGAATAAGCAGCTTCAGGAGTCCGCTTTGACGGATCCAGTCACGCTGCTGCTTTGGCGTGCCGCCTTCCTTGTCGCGTTCCGCGGCGTCCTCGCGGAAGCGGTCCGCAAGCTCCCTTGCCGCAGTTAAATAATCCAGAGCCGTACTAGTTGTCATGCAGCATCCTCCTCAACGTCTACTCTCCGCCCTGCGTGAACAGCTCGGGAGGCTGGCCGACAAGCTCTTTGCCGACTAATTCACGTGCCAGATGGTTGGACGGCGCAAGCACGAGACCTGCCCGCACGTCGCGGTACAGCCGCTCGATGGTGCCTTTTTTGTACCCGTAGCCACCCGTTACATCCATCGCAATGGAGACAACCTGATTGGCAACCTCCGTGGCATGAATCTTGAACTCCGTCGCTTCATACCACAGCTCGCCAAGCGGCCGGCCCTCGGCTTCGTAACGGTTATACTTCTCGGCAAGCGACAGCTGCCAAGGCTTCAGCGCGCTAAGGCCAATCTTCGCGTTAGCCAGCTGCTGGCGGATGACCTGATAGTCCGCGAGGCTTCGGTTGAAATCGCGGTGCACCGTTCTTTTTACCCGTTCTACTACGATAGACAAAGCCTCGGAGGCGACCCCGATCCATGCAGAACCGATGCCAAGCAGATAAAGCGGATCAACGCCGTTAAACGCAATTTCAATCGCCCGGTTCTCGCCGACAAGCAGATCGGCACGCGGTACATGGACATTGTCCAGCTTCAGCGGGCCGCTCTGGTTGCCGCGCACGCCAAGCGCTTCCCAAGGCCCGGCCGTAATCCCGGGATTCTTGCCGTCGACGATAAAATAGCTGAGATCCGTCGGCTGCTGCGCACCCGGCGTACGTGTCTGCAGCACATAGAAGTCGGCATGGCCGCCGCTGGTCGTAAACGATTTTTCCAGGTCCAAAACATAATCCTCGCCGTCGCGTTTCGCTTCGCTTAAATTGAACCAGGTATGCCCGCCTGTCGCCTTCTCGCTCATCGAATGAGTGCCAATTGCTCCCCTGCGGACCGGCTTCAGCCAGCGCTGCTTCTGATCCTCCGAGCCGTAATAGACCAGTGTCTGCGCCGCGCCGACATGCATGACATAAATCAGGGAAGTGGAAGGGCAGCCTTTGCCAATCTCCTCCGCGGCCAGCGCAAACGCGGTATAATCCAGCCCAAGTCCGTCATAGTCAGTTGGGATGATCAGGCTGTTCCAGCCTTTGTCCGCTAAAGCCTGTAAATTCTCGGAGGGAAATACGCCCTCTCTGTCAATCCGTTCCGCATTCGGGCGGATCACTTGGTCAACGGTTTCCCGGATGGAAGCCACAAGCTGCCCGTAATCCGGCTGCGCCGCAACAGTTGCCATACAAATGCCTCCTTAATAACTTGTTTTATAACCTTTTATATCGATGAAGCTTTCGCTTCGTATTCTCCGGATGGCTCGGCTGCGGCGCCTACGCGGGCGGGCAGCGAGGGATCGCGTTTTACCCGGAACCAGGCATAAGCCAGGCTGATGAGGACGATAGCAAAAATGACCCAAGGGAAGTAGCTGACCGGCTTCGGCTGCCCCGGCTGAATCATTGCCCAGATCGGAAGCGCGATGCTGATTACGCCAAGCACCGGAAGCACGTAGCGCTGGAACACGTTAAGCTCTTCGTTCGGATACACGATAACCGCAATATTAAGCAGCGCATAAATAAGCAGCAGCGGAATCGTGCCGATCGTTCCGAGGTACCCGAAGCCGGTTACCCATGTATCGCCGGCAAAGCCGAACAGCAGCGCGAATACGATTCCGAGGCCGCTCAGCAGCGACAAGGCGCCGGCAGGCGTCTGCCATTTGGAGACCGCGCTGAGTTTTACGGTGATCAGCCCTTCGCGTGCCGAGTTGAAGGCGATCCGCGAGAAGCCGTTCAGGCAAGCGATCGTCATGCCGACGATACTCGTAAAACCGGCGATAACTGCAAGGAACGAGAAATCGCCCAAATAACGGTCTGCCAGCGTCATGAACGGATTCGAGCTTTTCACGAGCTCCTCGTTGTTGTTGCCAAAGCCCGCGATAACGGCATAGCTGACAAGCAGATAGAACACCGTCATAATCGCGATGCTGACCAGTACGGCTCGCTTGACGTTGCGCTTTGGATTTTGCGTTTCTTCCGCCAGCGCAGCCGAATTCTCGAAGCCGATGAACAGGTAGATGGCCAGCGGGAAACCAAGCCCCACGCCTGCAAGACCGTCCGTTACCGATGAAGGGACAAACGGCTTAGCCGATAGCCCGTTAGGCGGATCAAGCAGGATATAGACCGACACGCCAAGCAGCACAAGCACTTCGATGATAAGCGCGATGCTTGCGATTTTGGTCGAGCGGTCGATGCCGATAATCGTCAGCCCCCAGATCAAGACGCCAAGGACTACCGTCGGGATCGCCCAGTGAATATGAATGCCGTATAACGCCAGCGAGTCCGCGGTCCAGCCGCCAAGCTCGATAAAAGCAGATGCTGCCAGAAACACCGTACCCGCGATAAACACAATAGAAGAAGCCGTGCCCGTTACTCCGCCAAACGACATGCCGATATATTTGATGAGCGAGCCGCTGGACGGATGTTTGGCCGAAAAACGGGTAAGGCTGAGCCCGACGATAATAATCGCGACGGCCGATAAGAGGAGCGTAAGCGGCGAACCGACGCCGGTCGCCAGGAAGATAACCGGAAGACCGTAATAAATAGCCGCCGCGGGCGCCATTTGCGCCAAGGTTGAGCCAATGGCATCAACCAAAGTCAGCTTTCGCTTGGGCTCTAACGCCCTCGGGTTTGACACCGTTTCTTTTTCCAATGAACTCATAAATTCCATTCCTCCCGATCGTTAATAGACAACAAAAAAAGACTTCCCGCGTTTTCCTGCAAAAGGATAGGAGAGAGCCTTCGGTCGTCCGATCGGATCTATCTTTATTCCATTGTTCACGCGCGCCGGGATTACCGGCCGATTGCGCTGACGCTCTCTTCCAGCTCGAGCTGACGCACAAGCGGGATGACCTGCTCCCCAAATAACGCCAGCTCTTCGTCATAATGCAGGAACCCTGTCAGCACCAGGTTGATGCCGATCTCCTTCAATTCGAGAATTCGCCTCGCCACTTGCTCTTTCGTCCCGATCAACCCGGTCTTGAAGCCGTCGTTGAATTGGATCAGATCCTCATACGTCGAGTTCGCCCACATGCCGTCGCGGTCGCCCGACGATTGTCCGGCATGCTTCACCTGCTCGCGGAAGGCTTCTACCGTTGCCGAATCGGCATTCGAAATGATATCGCGCAGCACCTGCTTTGCTTCCTCTTCCGTATCCCGCACGATGACGAAGGCATTTACGCCAAACTTGATCTCGCGATTATGATCAGCGGCATAACCTCTGACCTCATCGACCTGTTTCTTAAGCCCTTCGAGCGTATTGCCGTTCATAAAATAATAATCTGATACGCGTCCGGCCATCTGCTTCGCCGCTTTCGAATTGCCGCCCTGGTAGATGGTTGGTCCCGGTACTTGCACGGGTCTTGGCTTGAAATCCGCCTCGCGCAGCCGGAAGAAGTCTCCCGCGTAGGTTGCCTGATCTTCCGTCCACAACTCTCGCAGCACGCGGATGAACTCCTCCGAGCGGCGGTACCGCTCGTCATGGTCCAGCCAAGGCTGGCCAAGCGCGATGTATTCATCCTTCAGCCAGCCGCTTACAACGTTAATCGCTGCCCGGCCGCCGCTTAGATGATCAATCGTCGTCAGCATCTTCGCTACAATCGCGGGAGGGATAAGACCCGAGGCCACCGCAACAATCAGCCCCAGCTTCCGCGTCTTCACCGCAAGCGCCGCCGCGAAGGTAAGAGATTCCCACTGATTCTCCGAATCGCTGCTGGCTACGAACCTGGTCGGCAGCAGCATATGATCAAAGCCCGTGCGCTCCGCCTGCTCCGCGTACCGGATATTTGCCTCGAAGGAGGAGCTGGTCTGCTGCGGCAGCTTTGTTGCCAGCAGCCCGCCGTCCTCGAGGGGGGCCCAATAGCCAAATTCAATTGCGCTCATCTTCCAATCCCCTTTGCTCTTATTTGCCGGAAACAGCCGCTTCTGCCTTCGGCGCGCGTCCGGGAAGCTCGTTGTTTGCGATCATTTCGCCAAACGGGCTGATAAATGCGCGGTCGCCTTCGCCGCTCCGTTTCGCCAGCGGCAGCAGCGGGAAGAGCAGCTCGGCGGTCCGATATGCCTCTTCCAGATGCGGGTAACCGGATAAAATAAACGTCTCGATCCCCAGCTCCGCGTATTCCTTGATCCGCTCAGCCACTTGCTCCGCGCTGCCGACAAGCGCCGTTCCCGCTCCGCCTCGCACAAGGCCGATGCCCGCCCACAGGTTCGGGCTGATCTCAAGCCGCGAACGGTCGCCGTTATGCAGCTGACTCATCCGTTTCTGGCCTTCCGAGTCCATGCGCGCGAATATCTTCTGCGCCGATGCGATGGTCTCTTCATCCAGATTTTCAATAAGCTCGTTTGCCGCACGCCATGCTTCTTCTTCCGTCGGACGGACGATGACATGCAGCCGGATGCCGAATTTGAGCTGGCGTCCTTTGGCCGCTGCCAGCGCTCGCATCTTCTCGACCTTCTGCTTGACGGCTGCCGGAGGCTCGCCCCATGTCAGGTAGACGTCCACATGATCGGCCGCCACGTCCATTGCCGCTTCGGAAGAACCGCCGAAATAGAGAGGAGGATAAGGCTTCTGCACGGGCGGATAGAGCACCTTGCCGCCTTCCACCTTCAGATGTTCTCCTTCGAAGTCCACGCTTTCGCCTTCCAGCTCCTTACGCCAGATATGAAGGAATTCATCCGTCAATTCGTAACGCGTATCGTGGTCAAGGAACAGACCGTCGCCGGCCAATTCTACCGGATCGCCGCCCGCTACAACGTTAATGAGCAGCCTGCCTTTCGAGAAGCGGTCAAGCGTAGCCGACATCCGCGCCGCTACCGTCGGCAGCGTAAGGCCGGGACGAACGGCAACCAGAAATTTCAGCCGTTCCGTTACGGGCACAAGCGTTGAAGCAACAATCCAGGCATCCTCGCAGGACTTGCCGGTTGGCAGCAGAACGCCGCCGTAGCCCAGTTCATCGGCAGCTTGCGCGATTTGCTTGCAATAGTTGTACGTAACCGCTCTTGCTCCTTCGCTTGTACCGAGGTATCGTCCATCGCCATGCGTCGGAATAAACCAGAATAATTCCATCGTTTCTTCATCCTTTCTATTTCAGCCTTCATTGTGAACTACACCAGCGTCTTTCCGTCCTTGCTTGCCTTCTTCAGCAAATCCCAGACCGGAGCGGTGAGTCGCTCCTTGTCGAAGCTAAGAAACTGGTTCGCATAGCCGCGCACCGGATCGCCCGCGTAAAACCGTTCATACAGCTCATGCCGCGATCCGAGCGGACTGCCGATCAGATCCCAGGCCAGCTTGAGCAGCTGCACTTTTTTCTCCGCGCTGACCGTCGCGCCTTCGTAATATTTGTGCATCAGGTCCGCGAGCGGACCATAGAAGTCTTCGATGCCGGAAGGCGCCTGAACGAAGCCGCCTCCGCCGACCTGCTGCAAAATCTCGATTGCGCGGGGATAAAATTTCGTCCCGATATTGCGCGCCGTATCGATATAAGATATTTCAGGCACAAGCACGCCCGATTTATCCGGTTTTGCCTGCGCCTCCGATGCAATAACAAGCGCTTTGATTACCTCAATCTGCGTCAGCAGCTCGCCCAGCTTCTCTTGCACATGCAGGAAGCCTTGCGCGCCAATCGATTCCGTAACGGCAAAGGCCACGCCTGTGACAAATTCCAGCTTAGCAACATAGCGGACGATGTTCTGATGGAACGCCAGCGCATTGGCGGTTTTGTTAGCCCTCAAGGTCAGCACCTTCTGCGCGTCGCCGTACAGCAGCACCCGTTCCCAAGGAATCAGTACGTCGTCGAAAAAGAGCACCGCGTCCATTTCGTCGTAATTCGCGCTTAGCGGATGGTTACGCTCGCTTGCGCTGGCGAAGGATTCCCTGCACACGATATGCAGTCCCGGCGAGTTGGCCGGCACGATCAGCACATGCGCATGGCTCCGGTTCGCCGTCTCGAACTTCAAGAAGGACGAGATGATAAAGTCATGCGTATAAGGCGCGCCCGTCGCAATCATCTTGGCACCGCGGACGACAATTCCTTCGCTAGTCTCCTTAACGACATGCAGGAAGCGCTCGGCGATCCGGTCATCGTCCAAATTTTTGGAGCGGTCGATCTGCGGATCGATAATCGCCGTCGTCAGGAACAAATCCTTGTCACGGGCTTCCTCGTAGTAACGAGTAATTTTCTCCTTGAATAATGGATCCAGGTGGCTGAGTTCGTCCCGGGCAGCGTACCAGCCGGTAACAAGCGACCTGGCATAGTCCGACAAGCGGCTCATCATGCCATGCGTTTCCTGCGACCAGCGATTGAAAGAGCCGCTGCGCTGCGCAAGCTGCTCCCGCGTGTAAGGAACCAGAAAGGAGCTGTGGGCATAACGCCCGGTACTCTCCACTTTATAACCGACGCTGGCTTGGACCGCGGGGTCATCCAGCATATTGAACAGCTGCCGGATCGTATCGAGCGTTCCCTTGAATGCCGCATGCGCAGGCACGTTTTGCACCTGGGTGCCGTCCAGCCATATTTTTCGGCCGTCATTTAAGCTCTGAAGAAAAGCCTCTCCTCGCAAGCGAACCTCCCCTTTTCATCTTGATTATAAAATTTTTACTATCCCAATTGATTTAATCGGCTTTGTTTATTATGATAGCTAATAATCATTTTGCAGCAACCGTTATTTGCGACGTAAACGTTGTGAAATCAACACTTTTGACCATTTTGTAGGATTTGAAAATGATATCCGCACAATCCGCAAACAATTGTCTGGCTGACTTTAAGCAGAGATCAGCCATCTCTTGATCACCTAAAAGTTGGATATCCAACACTTTTATTAAAAATGTCTGATTGGAGGGAAACGAGACATGTCTGTCCAACAAAACCAAATCGTCACGGACCGAAGAATCGCTAGGACCAAACAATTTATTTCGGAGGCGTTTCTGGCCTTGCTTTTGGAGAAGGATATCGAGGGAATTGTCATCAAGGATATAACGGAGAGGGCTAACGTAAACCGTTCTACCTTTTACGCCTATTACAGCGACAAATTCGATCTGCTGGACCATATGGTGAAGGACAAATTAAGTCAGCTCACCGCACTTATTGATGCAGACCGGAACGAAACTTACATACCGGATTTTAACGCGCCCGATCCTTTTTTCGTCCTTCTGTTCAGCCAAATCGAAGAAAATGAGGTGTTCTACCGCGTTCTTCTGACTAGGATTAATCCGGCAACAGCCGGTGCCGATTATGCGTCTTCCCTGCTCGGCGTCATCCGCGATGCCTTCTACGCCCGCATTACGGCGCTCAGCATGGACCAGAAACAATCCGTCCCGCTTGATCTGCTGCTAGATTACATCAGCTTCTCGGCCTTCCACATGGCCCGCAAATGGCTGGAGCAGCGGATGGTCTACTCTTCCCGCCATATGGCGCTGCAGCTTACCCGTTTGTCCATTCTTGGGGCCTATGATGCGATGGGTTTTTTGAGAAATTAGTATTTAAAATCATGATACAACTTTGGAATTGCATATAACTGTAAAAAAAAGTTGGAGTGATGTTATGAGCGGACAAACAGGGCAAACGGGGCAGACGGGACTTACAGGGCTAACCGGCCTGACAGGACCGGCAGGACCGCAGGGCATTCAAGGACCGGCGGGTCCCCCGGGTCCTCCCGGAGCCGGATACAGCCCGGTATACGGCTCTTTGTATGCCAACTCGTCACATGCGGCGCCAGCGGGAACCTTTCTTACATTCGATACGTTAGGTTTATCATCCGGAACATCTCTCAGCCTTAGCGATAATTCCATTACGGTCAATAGCGCAGGCGTATACGCAATTTCTTTTTCCAGCATTTTAAGTAATGGCAGCAGTGAGGGAGGAAATATCTTGATTCGGTATTCCATTAATGGGGATACAGCTTTAACGGTCGGGCAGCTGCAGTATCGCGTACCGGATCTCGGAACCAGCCACGCTTTTACGTTAAGCAGCAACATTCTACTTTTGTTGAATACGGATGACACCATACAGATGTATATCGTTAGCAATACTTCCGGTGAAGTAAGAAATAGTTCAAGTTCACTAACTGTGACGAAAATCAATTAAAATAACAAACCGGAACTGCGGTCTCAAGACAGTTCCTGTTTTATTTTGTTTGCTCGGATGACAACCTCTGCCAGCAAAAGCAGCAGCACAATCGTGCTGTAAATAGCGATCGTATAGCTCAGCGTATAATCCACCCCGATGCCATTGTGAAGAGCCGCTGTAATCAGATGGGTGAACAAATTGGTAAAGACAAAAACATAGCTTCGAATCATCCATTTCCTGTGCTCCGCGGCTTTTCCTTTTCGGATTTTCACAACCGCAATTACGGTAATAACAAGCCAGATCATATTAATAAAATTAAACGCAATGCTGTTCACTCTTCCGCCCGTAGACGATGGGGCCATGTAGCCGGACGTCAGATCAACGATTGCCACCGCCAGCACGTAAATATAGCCGATTAGTCGATGGAGCTTGGAGCTGCGCCTTCTTATCCGTCCGGAAAAGTTAATAAGTCCGGCAATCATGGCCGCGCAAGCCGCCGCAATATGGACATCCATAATGGCCAACCACAGCGACACATGCTTCAAGTCGGTCTTATGACGCAGGAAGCGGCTCGCTTCGGGATCGTAAATAAAGTTCATAAAGGTCGTATATCCGATAAAGCCGATAGAAACGGCAATCGTGAGGATATACAGCGTTCTTCTATTTTTCAAGGGCTGCCTCTTTCATGCTCTCTCTTATGGCTGGAGTAGTTAAAAAAGATCAAGCTGCTCGTATTGCGGCGGTTCCTCGCGCGGCTCCAGCGGATCCCGGCCGTCGGGCCTCAATTGTCCGAGCAGCGCCATCATCTGCTTCGCGTTATCCGCCGCATCGCCGCCGGAGTTATTGTTGAAGATCACGCAAATATGCTCGCTTTGCTGCTGCAGCAGCCGGAGATATTCCGCCCACTGCTGCAGCTCGTCCGAATTGTAGCGGTACAAATAACGGACATCCCGCCAATTCGGTGCCCCGCCTTGGTTCCAGCCGCTGGCGTTACGGCCGTGGAACCGGACAACCGTCATCGCGGCATCCGTTGCTTCTAGCACGGTCGGTATGGACCCCAAGCCCGCCTGCGGCTCATCGCATACGCTATGCATCCAGCCCTCCCGGCGCATGAAATCCAGCGTACGCTCCCGGTATTCCTCGGTGAACCAGCTCTGATGGCGGAACTCGAGCGCGACAGGGATCCCTTCCATCCGGCGCTTCGTTTCGCGCAGAATACGCACGTTGTCCCTGGTACAGTCGAACCATGGCGGGTACTGAAACAGAGCCGCTCTCAGGCGCCCCGCTTCCGTCACCGGCGCAATCGATTCGCGAAAGGCAGCAAACATGCTGTCCGGATCATTCGCAGCAGCCGCTGCCGCCGGACCGCGTTGATGTCCCGTCATCCCCTGGTACGCTTTGACGATAAAATGCAGCGACTCCGGCGTCTCCTCCGTCCACTTCGCGAACCTCTCAGGGGGCTGTATCGCGTAGAAGCTGCTGTCCACCTCGACTAGCGGGAAATGCTTCGCGTATTCCTTCAACCGGTCCTTTGCTTTTACGCTTGGACCGTACAGCGCGTCTTGGTCTCCCCAGCCGGCAAGGCCGATGTGAATGGGCATAGAATCACCAACTCTCCAACTAAACTATGTTTCTCCAACCTATCATACCTGCTCCGCATTCTGCAAATGACCGCTGCTACAGATGCAAATACAGGTTATTCCGGCTAACCAGCCCAAGAGGACTGATTCGCCGGAATAACCTGTTTGCTAGTGCACATAGATTGCGGCTGCATACGTCGGCAGCTTCCATTGCACGTTTTGCAGTATATTGCCGCATGTGCGCCGAAGGCCCGGGATATCCTGCCCAATATGCAGGATATCCCGTCCGAAACGGCCTAAATGAGCCCCATCGAGACCAATATACTGCATTCCGTACAGCATACGGTGCTCCAGAGTGCTACATCGGGCTCATATACTGCATTCCGTACAGCATACGGTGCTCCAGATCACCTTATCCGGCCGTATATGTTGCATTCTGTGCAGTATATGGCACTCTGGGCTTACACTAGTTTGCATTCTGCATTCTGCGAGGCATATGGCATCTGGAGACGCCAGCTTAGACGCATGCGATGATACGCGGTGGACCGGAGCGCGAAATCGAGCGCGTATGCTGTATTTGGTGCAGCATACACACCCAGCACAGGGTATACCCATTCCCAGTATGCTGCATCCCTTACAGCATCGTTGTGCATCTAAGCAAATACGCAAAACGGCAGGCTGGCAAATTGCCAGCCTGCCGCGAGAGAGGCTCAAAAACTTTACATCGCTGTCCGCATCCAGCGGCCGATGCGCTCCAGCGCCTCCGACAGATTCGATGCCGAAGAAGCATACGAGCAGCGGATAAAGCCTTCGCCGCCCCGGCCAAATACCGAGCCGGGCACTGCCGCTACCTTCGCTTCCTGCAGCAGCCGCGTAGCGAACTGCTCCGAGCCAAGCCCGGTCGCAGCGATGGACGGGAAAGCATAAAACGCTCCTTGCGGATCCCGGCAAGCAAGGCCAAGCTCGCTTAATCCTTTGACGAACATCCGCCGCCGCTGATTAAACGCCTCTATCATCTCATCCTTATCCTCCATGCAGTTCCGCAGGCATTCGATCGCCGCAACCTGGCCTACAATCGGCGCGCAGAGGGCGGTATACTGATGGATCTTGGTCATCGCCGCGATCAACTCCTGACCGCCGCATGCGTAGCCGACCCGCATTCCCGTCATGGCAAAAGCCTTGGAAAAGCCGCTGATCACCACCGTCCGATCCTTCATCCCCGGCAGGGATGCGAAACTGACATGCTTGCCTTCGTAAGTCAGCTCCGCATAGATCTCGTCGGACAATACGATGAGATTATGCTCCTCAACAAGCCTCGTAATAGGCAGCCAGTCCTCGTAGGACATGACCGCTCCGGTCGGATTGCTAGGGAAATTGACGAAGAGCACCTTGGAACGGGGGGTTATCGCCTGCCTGAGCGCATCCGCCGTCAGCTTGAACGACTGGGCCGCCGTCATCTCCAGTTCAACCGGCACCCCTCCGTTCAGCTTGCAAATCGGCGCATAAGCAATGTAACCGGGTACCGGAATAATCATTTCATCGCCGGGCTCAAGCAGCGCCCGCATCGCCAGGTCAATCGCCTCGCTGCCGCCTACCGTCACCAGCACTTCCTTGGCCGGTTCGTAGCTGACTCCAAAGCTTTTGTCCAAGTACGCTGCAATCTCCTCCCGAAGCTCCATAAGGCCTTCGTTAGGCGTATACATCGTCCGGCCCCGCTCGAGCGCCCGGATGCAGGCCTCTCTGGCCGCCTTGGGCGTTGCGAAGTCGGGTTCTCCGACCCCCAGCGAAATGATTTCCTTGTTTCCCTCAGCCGCGTTAAAAAACTTGCGAATGCCCGATGGGGGCAAATCGCGGACTAGCGGCGTCACCCATGTGCTCGTCGTCAACATGGTTAATCCTCTCCCTAGCCGATTATTTCTCTTTGCGTTCCTCTAGAGAATAATCGATGATGTAGTCAAGCAGCTCGTTGAACTTGATACCAGCCGCTTTGGCCGCCTTAGGCAGCAAGCTGTTCTTCGTCAGGCCCGGCAGCGTATTAGCTTCCAGAACGTACGGAACACCGTTCGCGATGATCATATCGATGCGCGCATACACACTGCATTTTAACGACTTATAGCAGCCAAGCGCAGACGCTTCGACGCGGGCCTGCACGTCGGCCGGCAATTCGATCACTTCTTCCGTCGCTCCGCCATCCTGGTACTTGGAATCGAAATCGAAAAACTCCGAGTTGGCTTTAATCGATACGATCGGAAGCAGCTTGCCGTTCAGCACGGCGCATGTGATTTCTTCCCCGCCAACGAATTGCTCGATCATTACGGAATCATCCCATTTCAGAGCTTCCGCTACCGCTTCCGCAATCTCATCCTGCGTTTTGACCAGACGCGTAGCAATACTGGAGCCGCCCGAGTTCGGCTTCACGACAACCGGCAGGCCAAGGCGCTCCACGTTTGCCGCGGCAAGCTCCTCCATGCTGGCGACGTTAATCCAATCGGCCGTCAGAATGCCGTCAAAGCGGATCAGCTTTTTCGCAAGCTCTTTATCCATGCTTACGCTGCTCGACAACACGCCGCAGCCGGAGTAAGGAATGCCCAGCGATTCCAGCGTGCCCTGCACCGTACCGTCTTCGCCGTATTTGCCGTGAAGAGCGAGCAGCGCAAAGTCGATACCGGCCGTTTTATCGATCAAGTCGCGTTTCGTGTTAATCTCGATCGGCACAACTTCGTATTTGCCGCGATCCAGATTCGCGATCATTTCTTGCCCCGTTAATAAAGAAATTTCTCTTTCGGACGAAATGCCGCCCATAATAACGCCGATTTTCATCATGTTGTTAATAAGCCTCCTGAAAATTTTGTGAGAGTTAAACTCAGATAAAATTTAACGAGCAATATTGCTCGAAAGCATATGCTTTGCTCCCTGCAAATTACTTCCCGAGCATAGCTTTCGCAGCGTCCCCGATCCTTTGGATCCCTATGACGATATTCTCGTCGGAGACGCGGGAGAAGCCTAGCCGCATCGTATGGCGGCCGCCGCCGTCCGTGTAGAAAATGTCGCCGGGAGTAAACAATACGCCCTGCTCCGTGCAGGCCTGCAGCAGCTCCCGTGTGGAGAAGCTCTCCTCGAACTCGACGAACAAATGAAGCCCGCCGTCGCCTGACAGCCTTTTCAGCGGCAGATACGTCTTGCAGCTCTCCACGGCCAGCTCGTATTTGCGCTTGTATTCCGCCTTCGCACGCTTCAGATATTTCTCGAAGTTGCCATTATGAAGATATTGATAGAGCAGCGATTGATCAAGAGTTGATGTATGAATGGTGCGCGCGCGTTTGACGCTTTCCAGATAGCCGATCAGCTCCTTATCCGCCAGAATCCATCCGACGCGTAGGCCGGGGAACAGAATTTTGGAGAAGCTGCCCAAATAAATCGTTCCGTTATTGCGGTTGCCGCCGTAAGCGAGCAGAGGGGCCACATGAGCACCTGAATAACGAAGCTCTTCATTAAAGCCGTCCTCGATAATCGGAATCCGGCGGTCGTTCAGCATCCGCACCGTTTCCGCCCGTTTCTCGTGGGACATCACGATCCCCGTCGGGTTATGGTACGAAGGAACAAGATAGGCGAGGTCGAATTGCTGCCCGCCAAGCTTCTCTTCCAGCTGTTCTAGGCTAATGCCGTCAGGCTCCATATCTACGCCCGTAATGGCGAATTGGTGCATCTTTAAATTTTTTATTGCGGTATGATGAGTCGGGTTCTCGCATAACGCGTGTCCGCTGCGCTTTCCAAGCGCCGACAGGACAAGGTCGAACCCTTCCGTAAAACCGTTTGTAACGAGCATATCCTTCCCGGCCAGATCGACTCCTTTGTTCTCCATGTAACGCATCAGGAATTCGATCAGCGGCTTATACCCCTTGGCGTAGCCGTAATTCAGAATAATGTTGCCTTCCAGCGACATCCGGTCGAGGAATGCGCGCTTCACATTTTGCAGGTCAAACAGCTTTTCGTCCGGAGCGATGCTGGTAAAAGAAATAGCCCCCCGCTTCGCGCGAATGCCATGCTTCATCAGATCATGCTCTTCCGCCGCGCGGGCCAGATCATTAATCCGCTCGCTCCAGTCAAGCTGCTTGCCGGTGCCTTCTTCCGCCGCAACGCCGCCCGCCGATTGCGCAACGAAGTTGCCTTTTCCTTTTACCGCATATATAAATCCTTCATCCACCAGATCCGCATAAGCGGTCACGATGGTGTTGCGGCCAACATTCATCAAGAGGCTTAACTCTCGCGTGGACGGGAGTTTCTGATTCGCCTGCAGCGCGCCCGTTATCATCAGCCGTTTCATATAATCCTTGACCTGCATCGATACCGGCCGGTCGCTTGCGAATTGAATATCAGAATACACCCTGTCACCTCCAAAGAATTGCTGCCGCTCTCTGGCGGCAATTCTTGCTTCGTAAGCATAAACTTAAAGAATTGCTGCCGCTCTCTGGCGGCTATTCTTACTTCGTAAGCATAATCTTATCATGGCATAAAATAGCTCAAAGCAAAAGAACCACGCCGGGCGTCTTTCGCCTTCAGCGTGGTTCTTTGATATAATCCGCTCTATTTTCCTTACTTCGCGGTCACACCGCCGTCGACCGGCAATTCGATACCCGTCAGGTAGGACGCGTCATCCGACGCGAGGAACAGGACCGCCTTCGCAACCTCAACCGCTTGTCCAACGCGCGGCAATGCGGTCTGGGAAAGGAACCACGCGAGCATTTGCTCGTTGCCCACGAATTCCTTGCTCATCGGCGTCTCGATAAAGCCCGGATGGACGGAGTTAACGCGGATATTGTCCTTGCCGTAATCTACGGCAGCAGCCTTGCTCAGCATGCGAACAGCGCCTTTCGATGCGGTATATGCGCCAGCGCCTTGGCTGCCGGTAAGGCCGGCGATCGACGAGATATTTACAATCGAACCGCCGTTATTTTTCTGCATATGAGGAACAACGTGCTTCATCCCGAGAAACACGCTAGATAAGTTAATATTCATGACTTTGTCCCATTGCTCGACCGTGGTATCCAGCATGCCTACCGCAAACGAAATACCGGCATTGTTGACGAGAATATCGATTCGGCCATAAGTCTCTACCGCCGCCGCGACAACGCTCGTCCACTGCTCCTCGGACGCGACATTATGCGCGATAGCCATTGCAACGCCGCCTTCCGCCTCAATCTCCTTCACGACGGCCAACACCGCTGCTTCATTAATGTCGGTGGCGACCACCTTTGCGCCTTCGCGGGCGAACAATAGCGCTTCTTCCCGGCCCATGCCGCTTCCCGCGCCTGTAATGATAGCTACTTTATCTGCTAGACGACTCATGGATCATCTCTCCCCGAATAATAAAATGATAGTGTGTATATCACTATGATATAAACTATATCATCATGTTCGGCGATGCGCAATGCTTCTTGCCTAGAAGGAGTTGGCATCGTTATAATACCCATATATTTGATGGCTGCTTAGCCAATGAAAGGTAACGACAAATGGATCCTAAAGAACGGTACGAGAAAGAACGGAGCGACGGCAAACAGCAGAGGCTGCTGGCGATTCTAGAGGCGGCCGAGCAAGAGTTTATCCGCCGGGGCATCGAGAAAACAACCATGCAGCATATCGCGGACGCTGCCAATATCGGCATCGCTACGCTGTTTCGGTATTTTCCGAAGAAGGAGAAGCTGATCGTTGCGGTGGCGACCAAGCTGCTGCAGCCGATTCATGACGCCTTCATGGCGACCGCCGCCCTGCCGCTGACTTGTCTGGACAAGCTGGAACGGCTATTCGACTTCCTAATCGAGGAGCATAACCGCGCTAGCGCCAAATTTATGGTCGACTTCGACAGCTATGCTGCCCACTCTCAGGAGCCGGTCGAGGACATGGAGACGTTTGTGGCCTTGCATCGGCGGATCTCGTTGCATTTTGCCGCCATTGTGCAGTCCGGCGTCGAGGATCGTTCGATCCGCCCGGATCTGCAGATCAAAGAAACGTTGACGACGATCATGAACACCTTTGGCCATTTTTCGCGGCAGTTGTCGCTGCAAAACAACATTCTGCTGTTCGAATCGGATCTCGAATCAAGGCCGCAGCTGCTTATCCTCAAAGGGATGTTCCTGGAATACGTAAAGAACCGGTAATGCAATCGCCCCAAAACAAAAAGAACGCTTGCCCGCACGACGGTGCGGGAAGCGTTCTTTTTATTGTTAATCGAGTAAATAAATAAGAGCATGAATCCATAACCTAATTAAAATTTAACCCATAGAACCTTTCGGCATTGCTAAGACTGGCGTAAATATCGGTGCTGGCTCCTCCCATGAACCAATAGGCAAGGCCGGCCAGATTATAATCCATAGCTTTTTTGTATTTGGCGGCAAGGGAGCGTCCATCCTCGATCCAGAGCTGATGCTTAAGGCCGTTAAGCTGATACGAAGCCGTATATTGCGAAACCGATGCATCCCATGCCGGAAGCAGCGAACGGTTGCGGACGATGTTATTCTGCTCAATGAGCGTCAATTCCGCAGCCGTTACCTTTCCGGTCTTATCCGTGACCCAGTCCTGATTGTAATAAGGCAGTGCCAAAATGACCTTGCTCGCGGGCACTTCCTTGAGGATCTCGGTGATGGCATAGTCCACAAAGGGCAGCGAAGCGACTGAGCCTGCAATTGGACTGGTGCTCCAATGCTCGTCGTAAGCCATCAATACCATGTAGTCGGCCGAAGCTCCAAGCGCCTGATAATCGAACGCTTCGGTCCAGTCACTGCCAAGGTCGGGCGATACACATACCGATACAACGGCGCCAATCTTGTGCAGCTTCGCGCTAAGCTCGCTAATAAATGCGGTCATGTAGGCACGGTCTTCGGGTGCGACATTTTCAAAATCAATGTTAAGTCCTTTCAGCCCGTACTTCTGCACATAGCCCGTAAGCTGATCGACCACTTTACCGCGGTACGTCACATTGGACAAGCTCTGATGCGTCACTTCCTGGCTTGAGCGATTGCCGACCATCGCCCAAATTTGTCTTTTGTTTTTACTTGCCCAGTTCACCAGGGACTGATCCGTATAGTCCGCCACAACTCCAGCCGGGTCGAAGAAATACCAACGCGGAGATAACGTCGTTACGTTTGCTTGAAGAACCGACTGCTCATATTGGGCTGTCGTTTGGCCGTATTGCCAGCCAAGCTGTATGCGCGTAGAAGACTGCAATTTCGCAAGCGCGGAAGCCCATTTTATATTTTGAAGCGCGCGGTCAATGACGGCTGCTGTTTCCTGCCTGGTCATCCCGTCTGCCGGATGAAATTTACGGTTGGCATCTCCGGCCATTAGGTTAAGCGCAAGCGCCGCGCCAACCGCATTATCTGCCCAATCCGCGATCTCGCCAGCGTCCGCGAAAAACGAGGTATCGCCGGATACGCCGGACTGCTTGAAGGCGCGCACAAGCATAACCGCCGCTTCCTGCCTCGTTACAGGCTTCGACGGTTCAAAGGTATGTGCGCTTGTCCCATCCACCAGGCCGACCTGGACGGCAGCCGTAACCGCATCGTAATACCAGTCTGTTTGCTTCATATCCTTAAACGGACTGATCTCGCCGTGAACGGTCTTAATCCCGAGTACGCGGTCGAGGATCGTAATGAATTCCGCCCGGGTAACGGGTTGTTTGGGCGAGAAGGTTCTAGCGGAAGTACCCGATAATATTTGTTTGTCGTATAAGCGAATGATAGAGTCTTTTGCAAAGCTGCCCGCAATATCGTCAAAAGGCTGCTTGTCCGCGCTGGCTGCATCAACGGTTGGAACGATTCCCATTAGGCAGGACAATGCTGCAGCTCCCGCGACCCATCTCTTAAACTTGGTGGCAATCAAGAGAATGTCCTCCCAAAAAGAATGATCACGCAAACAGCCAGACTAGGCTTTCCGTGATGTTTCTTTGTAATAGATAAAGGTCATGATTCTCTAATGGTAACAAAGTTCCGGCGAGGGTTCATCGGCAAGAAAATGGCAATCGGCTTCCGGTGCAGCCGTAATTCCGGTACAAGCGTCATAGAGCTGCATTTATAATTGGTCAATTGCCTCAGGAACAAACACCCAAGCACCCCGGTGAAAATCGTCATAAGTTATAGAGTATTCAAGACGAAGGAGGTGCATTTGTAATGTCCGGTTTCGTTGGTGGTGCTAACTCTACAGGTTTCATCCTGGTGCTCTTTATACTGTTGGTGATCATTATTTGCGGTTGTGGCTTTGGTAAATTTTATTAATCCCTAGCTTAATTGCACGAATCATCCCGGCAGCATACGAAGCATAATCAGCAAGCAAAAGGCCCATTTCGATGGGCCTTTTGTGCGTTTTATGGAGGAAGGGGCTTATCGAACGGAACATGCCTTATACCGGCTAGCCCATGAGGGAAACCTCAATCGTGGCACCGCC
Source organism: Paenibacillus sp. MMO-177 (assembly GCF_037147795.1). NCBI lineage: Bacteria > Bacillati > Bacillota > Bacilli > Caryophanales > Paenibacillaceae > Paenibacillus > Paenibacillus sp. MMO-177. Next base: position 1,066,300 of record NZ_JBBCUR010000001.1, read on the forward strand.
TGTCTGGCGGGACATGCCTGGGCTGCAGTCCCCTACCCCGGACGGGGGCAAGCGAATGTCGAACTATGCTACAATAGGACAATCCGAGTGTTTAGAAGCTTACATAATTGCGCATGCTAATAGAGAGATTCATAGATTTAGAGAGAGAAAACGAACAGCTGGAGAGGAGAAGTTAAGAAATGCCCGAACCTTTGGCAAGGCAGAATACGAGCGTTGGCCCAATAGGCCAGCCGTATGTCAGGCCGGAACAGAAGCAGAAGAGAAGCCGGGTTATGACCTCGCTTGTGTTGGTCGCGATTATTGTGATGGGCTGGAGATGGATTCAATCGGTTCAGGATCATCCCGCGCCTGCCCGGGATCAGGCACCGGCAAAAAGCACGGCAATATCCGGCCTTAACCCAATTGTTGCAGCGAAAGCTGATGAGCTTGTGGCCCAGACCGGCAGGCTGGGTATCAAAATTATGATTACCGACGATTTCCGCTCAAGCGAAGAGCAGAACGCCCTTTATAAGAAAGGCCGGTCCGAGCCGGGACAAGTGGTCACTAATGTCAAAGGCGGCGCCTCTTACCATAACTACGGCCTCGCGGTCGATTTCGCGCTGGTCAAGCCCGATGGCGACGTGATCTGGGATATGAAATATGACGGCAACGGCAACGGGAAATCCGATTGGATGGAAGTCGTCTCGGCAGCCAAGAAGCTTGGTTTTGCCTGGGGCGGAGACTGGACAAGCTTCAAGGACTACCCCCACCTTCAAATGGACTTTGGCTACTCGATAAAAGATTTGCAGAGCGGCAAACGTCCGCCTGCAGCCGAATAAAAGACATGGCCCTGCGCTGAATAGTCAGCGCAGGGCCATGTTCTTTATATGCTTAACGATGCCTCGCATCGTTAAGCCTCCCGAGTATTGCCTTTTTAACTACCTTAACGATACGGCGTATCGTAAGCTATGCGATTTTGGCGCTTTACCCGCCTTTTCGCAGGTTTTTCACATGCTTAACGATGTCGTGCATCGTTAAGCCTCCCTCGTATTGCCCCTTTAACCGCCTTAACGATGCCTCGCATCGTTAAGCTTCTCGCCCCACTACTCTGCCAAACGAAGCAGTTCGCTTACGGTTACCAGCTTGTACCCGCTTGCCGTCAGCTCCTTCGTCAGCACGCGCACCGCTTCTACCGACTGCGAACGGTCGCCGAACCCGTCATGGAAAATCAAGATACCGCCATTACGCACTGCTTTGCGCGTAGCATCGAGGATATGGTCAACGCCCGGCATATCCCAATCCTTCGCATCCATGTTCAATGCTCCGATAGACGGATAGCCTTCGCGTTCAAGCATGGCATGCACTCTCTCGTCTCCCGCCAGATATGGCAGGCGCATCGTTGCAGCCCGCGTTCCCGTCACTTGCTTGATAAGCTCCTCTGTCCGCGAGAGCTCGCTCTCGAACTCTTGATCCGACAGCTCGGTCATATTGGGATGCGTATACGAATGGTTGCCGATCTCATGCCCCTGCTCATGGACAAGCCTCGCCACCTCCGGATGAGCAGCGATTTGCTCGCCGATCATATAGAAGGTTGCTTTCCCTCCGGCTTCAGCGAAGATCTCCAGCAGCTCCGGGGTGTATATCGGATTGGGTCCGTCATCAAACGTAAAAGCAACAGCCTTAATGGAAGTATTAACGGATTGAATTAACATAATGACTTAGGCTCATCTCCTGTCGGTTAATCTCTTCCCAGTATAAATCTCTTTCTAGCAGCTTGTAACTAGATAAATGACGGGACAAGCCGTAACAATTAAAGGTTCGCAAAAAAACTACAAGTACTTATAATCCAGGAAAGTCGCCGCCTGCCCTCTGTAAATCCCCTGCTCATCCACCAGATTCCACACCGTAGCGTTAACGATGTAAAATCTCCGTCCCGTTCTGGAGATCCGGATACCGGTATAGTTATCGACAAAACCGTTTGCCGTAACCTGCGTAAAAAACCGGTCCCGCTCCGCGCGTTCCATCGGCTCTGCCGTAAGTCGAGAAGGCGTGCTCGTGAGCTGCTCCCACGTCATCTCCCATAGCCCCAGAGCCATTCGGTTGCCGTAATTCAGTACCGGATCGCTCTCCGTCCCATGCGACAGTATCACTCTCGGAGCCGTAAACAACAGCTCCTCCAGCCCCTTCTCCTTACCGTGCTCGCCGGGCACCAATTCCTGCCCTGTCCATTTCCTGTAGCTGTCTACGAGCAGCTTGTTATGCTCGTAAGTTGCACCCACGCCCACGCCTACGCCTGTCAGCGGCTTATCCATCTTGATCCTCCTAAAAGCATCTGCTTGTTATCTCGCTTCGTTTTTCTTACTCTGCAGCAGCCATTGTTCAGCCGCTTTTAAATCATGGCAAATATAATCCGGCTCGAGCCCTTGCGGCTGCCGTTTATTCAGCCGGTTAAGCCAGATGGTCTGAATCCCAAGCCTGCTTGCTCCGACGACATCACTGCTATAGGAGTCGCCAATATGCACAATCTCCGAAGGTTTGAGACCGCAGCGCTTCATGCCCTCAAGGAACAATTCCGGACGCGGCTTATAAGCCCGCACATCCTCGCTCGTCACGATGTCCGTCACTTTTATCCCATGAAAAACAGCCGCTGCCGCAATATCAGCCGTATCGATATTGGATAAAATGTAAATCGGAAGATGACTGAAAGTCGAGAGAAAAGGCAACGTGTCCTCATACAATTCCGGCTTCACCCAATGCTCAAACTGCCTGCCGATAAGCTGCTCCGCCGAACAATCCGACTGGAAATGCGCCAGCGTCTCGGCAAGAGACAGAAGCGCCAGCTCCCGCTGCGGCTTAAACCGTTCTCCGAAGCTGGCATCAAACAAGCCCGACAACGTTTTCCACCAATATTGACCGATCTCGCCCGGCTCGCAAGAGGTCTCCATGCTTGCCAGGATCTGATCGTAAATCGGCGGTAAAATATCGTCGTCTTCATGCACAAGCGTCCCGTAAAAATCAAGAAAAATAGCTTTTCCCCTCATCCGGACTATCTCCTTTCAACCGCAGGCAAACCTAAAAAACACCTCCATACCTAATCTGCACGATTAAAGCGGAGGTGCCTTGTCATAACGATGTCCTATTCCTTCTTCAAAAACTTGCGGATGCCGTCTACCGCCGCTTGATGGTCTTCTTCACCCGTCAGACCGGATACGGTAATCGTGCCGACTTTGCCTTGGCCGCGGACGATAATCGGGAATGAACCGCCTTCGCCCTGATAATCGGACAACGGCAGACCCGAGCTTTCCGGGAACGTTGTCCCTTTGTCACGGAACATCTCGCCAACATATAAAGAGCTGTGGCCAAAATGGTTCACAACATTTTTTTTCGTATTCACCCAATAAATATTGTCCTTGGAGGTACCCGCCATATAGTGGGTATAGAGCGGATGCTCATCGTTCTCGATATGTACGGCAATCCCTTTGCCGATCGCATCCTTCGCATGCTGTACCACGATATTGCCTAATTGCAGCGCGTCCTCATTGGTGAAAGAATCGAACTGAAGCTCCTCTTCCTGAGCAAGCAATGTTTTCATCAAATCGTTCATAGCTCTATCTCTCCCTGCATCCGAATCCTAGCAAACCCATCTTACTATAAAAATAACCCCTTGGAAACCGCACCGCCTAGGCTCCAAGAGGTTAGTGCGTTATAGATTTTTCACCCAATGCGGCTTAGTGTAATGACTGACGCCGCCTGAGCCTACAAAAACTTTGCCGCCTTTATTGAAGGTAATGAGTTTTTCCGATCCTGTTGAAAGCAGTACCGTTACTTGGGCATGGTTTCTTTTCGCAATATAGACAAAGTACCCGCTTCTTGTAATGATACTCCTCCAGTTCCTATCAAATTCCGAACGTACGACCCGGTTCGAATAAACCTGATTTTCCCGGATGCCTTTCCCCTTAGCTGCCATCCTACCTCTCTCCTTTTAATGCTAGAATACTTGCCTTTCTATCGTATGCGCGTCCCGCGATTTGGCTTGGACATCTTCTCCTCCGGGGCTATCGATTATGCTACTATGGGAACAGACAGACCAAATCTTCCGAGGGAAGGATGGAGACAGCGTGATGGAACCTGTTGCATTAAATAAAGGAACACCCGGGGAGCCGTGTCCGATTGAAGCTGCGCTGGACGTAATCGGAACCAAATGGACCTTCCTCATCATTCGCGATCTGCTTATCGAAGGAACCCTGCGTTTTAGCGATCTGCTTAAAGGGATGGAGGGCATCAGCCCCAAGACGCTGTCGCTCAGGCTGAAGGAGCTTGAAGCAAAAGGGATTATCAAGCGGAAGGTATATCCGGAGGTGCCGCCTAGAGTGGAGTACACATTAACGGCGAGGGGCAAGCAGCTTGAGGGAATTTTTATCGAACTGAAACGGTTTGGCCTTACACTGGCTGAAAAATAAACTAAACCGCTAATCCTTGTTCTGACACAAAACTTACTTTCCGGTAACTCTATGAATAAAATAACACTACTTCCCAAATGGAACTATTGGCGTTATGCTGTGCTCATCGCAAGAGCATAGCGCTCTTGCATTCATATTGGGGAGGATTCAAAATGCTGCAAAATCAAAGGATCGCTATTATCGGGGGAAGCTCCGGAATTGGACTGGAAACGGCACGTCAGGCAATAGAGCAAGGTGCGGAAGTTGTTATTGCAAGCCGTTCGGAGGCTAAGCTGCAGGCAGCTGTTAATCAATTGGGTCCCGCCGCATCCGCTTATGTGCTGGACACAACAGACGAGGAGCAGGTGAAGCTCTTTTTCGAGAAGGTTGGAAATCTGGATCATCTGGTAGTCAGCGCGGCCGAAACCTCGGGCGGCTCTTTCCTTCAGACTGAATCGGCCCGTTCCCGCGAGCTGTTCGAGAATAAATTCTGGGGTCAGTACTATGCGGCCAAATATGGCGCCCCTAAGCTTGCGGATGGCGGATCCATTACGTTATTTTCGGGGGTAGTGGCCTATAAAGCGATGGCTGGTTCAGCGGCTTTGGGGGCCGTTAACGCAGCCGTCTCGAACCTGGGAGAGACGCTGGCGCTTGAGCTGGCTCCCATTCGGGTCAACGTAGTCTCTCCAGGCATTATCGATACTCCTTCGCGAAGCAAAATGCCGGAGGAAGCGCGGAAGCAGCTGTATGATACGGTGGCTGGAAAGCTACCTGCCAAGCGAGTCGGCTCTGCTTCGGACGTTGCGTTATGCGTGCTCTTTTTGATGCAAAGCTCGTTTGTTACCGGTACCGTCCAGCATGTGGACGGCGGACATAGGCTCACTTAAACGATTGGAATCGTTTGGTTAATATTTGTAACATACTCGAAATGTAATGTTCATCTTTCTTTAATGAACATTGCCTATAATAAGACTCAACCCCCCTTTTAATTATATAAATATTTAGCCCCACAGCACGGTGCTGTGGGGCACTTTCTTTGTATGGAGTTACTTGATCTTGCTGACGATCTTCAGCACGGCATCCCGCGTCAGTTTATTGCCGCCGACGGCAATCAGGTTAACGGTCGCATGCGCTAGCGACAACGGGATTTGGCAGAAGGTGCGCGCAGGACCTTTTTTCAGATCTGCGAGATATTCATCCGCCTGCTTCAGGTTGCGCCGGGTGTAACGCAGCATCTCCTTCAGACCCCAGCCATCCGGGAAGAAATCTACGCCGCGCTCCATGTCCTCCGCACGGTTGCGCATAATGTTAACCGCTTGCAGGCCGCGGCCAAATGCAACCGCTTTTACACGGTCGGTCTCCGTCCCGTCATACCAGCGCCAAATATCGGACAGCATTTCGCCCACCATTCCGGCAACGCTGTAAGTGTACTTGTCCAGATCCTCTTCCGTCCGGATATTCCACGAGGTTCCTACCCAGTCCGCCATCTGTTCAGCCATCATCGAAATATAATTGTATACGGTAGGGGCAATGCCGGCCGGGCAAAGCTGCGCCCATTCGGACATGCGCACCGTTACTTCCGGAAGCTTATCCCGGTGAGGCTGCCACACCTGATGAAGCGATTCCTCGATATTTTGAGATTTCATCGCTTGCGCCGCTCCAAGCAGCAGCTCTTTTTTGATCGGAGCCGGCAGCTTCTCGTCGTCTTCTACCTCGTCAATTGCTCTCATGCACAGGTAGGCGGACGATACGGCTTCTCTTAACTCTGGTACCAGCTTGCTAATCGGAATATAAAAGGTCCGGCTTGTCAGCTTCAGCATCGTCATTGCGTCGTTCAACATCATGTTCGTAATGGGAATTCCCTCCATACCACGGTAAAATCTCACGAAAACTTTCTTATGTATCCATCATACTTTAACGCTTCCCCAAAAGTAAAATTTTCGACTCAATTCGACCCATATGAGGCTTAAAACGAGCTGCGCCCGGTCTGTTGGGCACTTTGCAGACACGGTGAGGGCACTTTCGCAGACGCCAAGCGTCTTCCCGTGGAGCCTTTACGATGTACTGCATCGTTAAGCTCTTCTATTTCACCTGCACCGGCAGCATTAACGATGTCCCATATCGCTAAAAGTCCATTTCATCCCGTTTTACGGCTAAAATGGGCGGACTCGCGAATCTTTACGATGTGCCGTATCGTTAGGCTCCTTGTTTCCGCCGGTCGTGACCGGCTTAACGATGCCGCACATCGTTAAAAAGCGACGCCGTCTCTTATCGCTCAAGCTTCCTTTTCCCGAGACGATAGTAACGCACGCGTTCGCCTTGCGAAGCCGACATCAAATACTGCTTGTCCACCAGATCCAGCATCAGCTTTCGCGCAAACTGCGTGCTAATCCCCAATGCCTTGCTTACTTCTACCGGCGATACAGGCTTTCTATTGATAAGATACAATTCGAATAATCTCCCTTTGATGCAATGTCATATCCTTGCCGGCTTCCTGGCTGTATAATTTCCCGAGCATCTGCTGCAGCATTTGCTGGCATTGACGCGGACGCTCCTTCACATCGTCAAACGAGAAACGAAGCACGACCCAGCCGTCCAGCATCAAATGATTCTGCCGAAGTAAGCGGTCAGCGAAGCCCCGCCTGTCGATATCCCGGCAATGCGGCCCATAACCGTCAATCTCTATCGCAATCCTGTACGGATGGCGGACATAAGCGAAATCCAACAAACGCACGCCATCCTTAAAATCACTCACTTCATACTCGCCATGCAAATACTCGCTCTGTCCGATTGCCGGCACCCACACTTGCTCCATAAATATCCTCTCTGCATAGCCATGTTCCCGAAGCCGCCTTTGCCGATCACTGCTTCCCGCCTTCAACTGCACTGCTAGCCACTCCTCGTAATATGAATCGAACATCCTAACCCCCCTAAAAATAAAATAACCGCCCTCTTCCGTTTGCAACGGAAAAGAGCGGTATGCTTCACATGCTATTTATCACCCATTATATACCAATTAGGATATTCTTAATAGTCACTCTGATCATTTTTAGCTCCGCCCCTATCCTTCCCTTCTTATATTCTTAACCGAATTGGCGATCTGGGCGTACAGCTTAGGATTGGAATGATGGCGGAACAGCTGGAACTGCGGTTTCGTATTTGCCTCCAGCAGCCAGACGCGGTGCTCGGTATCGATTGCGATATCGAGGCCAAGCTCGGTAATCAGCGGAAAATGCTTCTTCATCCCTTGCGCAATCTGAAGCGCGATCTCTCCAAGCTTCTTCTCCCATGGCTCGCATTCCTGCTTCGTAAGGCCAAGCGCACGATGCAGCTGGATCGCTTTTCCCCCGCTGCTATGGTTGGTCACGAACCGGTTCGGCGCCGCCATCTTACCCATAATGCCAAAGAACTTCCAGGTTTCATCCCGCCGCAAATGCAGAAGAATACGAAAATCTATGGGATTCCCGTTAATCTTAATCAGATCGATCCCTTGCTGCATAATATACCGCTTGGTACCGATCAGCTGCTTCAACTTGATGGCTGCGAATTTTGCGGATTGGAACGAATAACGGCTGTTTTCCGTCCGAATGACGACTCGGTCATCCTTATAATAAACCTTCATGACGCCCTGTCCCTGCATGCCGAGATCCGGCTTTACGAACAGGACGGGGTAACGGTCGATCATGCCGATAAAACCCTTTGGCGTAAATTGCTCCGTATCCGGCAAGTAATCACGGAGCTCATCTTCGCCTGACAATGCTACATGCTTTAACCATTTTCGCCCCGGATATTTAATCATATAGCCTTTCATGGTGGAATCTCCTCCATTGATATACCGCAGTTACATGTCCTTCTGCATGAGGCTAGTCGCTTGCTCCATACTATTCCTTCCCCCTGCAAAAAGTACCTTCCGTACCTGCCTACTCCTTGAGGAATGGGCGTTTATCCCATGCCGGACAAATATCATTTTTCATATGATAATACACAGTTCCGACTACAGCTTAAGGCCAAAGGACAGGAGAAACAAAGATGAGCGACATCTTAGGAATCATGACCCATCGATTCGGCCATCCGGGAAGCTTCGCAAGACATGCCAAATCTGCTCTCGCCGAGAAGTTTAGCGGCATTCTCGTTTACACCCCTAAAGATGTGAATCTGACAACCAGAAAAATAACAGGCCACGTATATAACGGCGGAACTTGGAGCAGGAAGACAATGCCTTTCCCCCGGATAAACATGGATATCGGATTTTACAAAGGATCGCAAGTCGCCAGAGCATCTCTGGTCAAAAAAGCGCCCTCTTTCCCGTTTACCGGCTACGGCCTCGGCAACAAAATGCGAATCCAGAAGCATCTGGTTACTTCCCCCGTTCTGAAGCCGCATCTTCTTCCTACTGAACAGGTGAAGGACCCCAGCAGCTTTCTAGCCTTTGTAAAAAAGTACAAAAGCGTCATGCTGAAGCCGATTAACGGCTGGGGCGGCAGAGATATCGTACGCGTCACGATGGAGCAAGGACAGTACAAAGTGCAGAAAGGCGAGCAAAGGCGAATGACGGATGCTGCAGGCATCCGTTCGTTGATTAGACGCTCGCTGAGCAAGGAACGTCAAATCATGCAGCAGTGGATCGATATCCGGAACAAGCAAGGAGTTATCTATGACATTCGCGCGTTGATTCTGAAGAAAAGCGAAGGGAACTGGGAGACGACGGGGATTGCCGTGCGGGAAGCAAAACGCGGCCGGATCACGTCCAACCTGAAGAGCGGCGGCCATGCCTATGAAGCAAGCTCCTATCTAAAAAAAGAATTTGGCGAAGAGAAAGGCGAAGAGCTCGCCAAATCCATCCGCGAACTCGCGGAATATATTCCGACGTTTACGGAAAAAGCCTACAATGCCCGCCTTTGCGAGCTTGGCATTGACCTCGCCGTCGATGTTCACGGCAAGCTGTGGCTGCTTGAGATCAATATTAAGCCCGGTAAAACGATTATGCGGCAGGTATACGGAGTCAAAGCCTGGGAGCAAAGCCGGCATACGCATTTTCAATACGCCCGCAGCCTGCTTCCAATAACCAAATAAACGGAGATGAATTATGAGCACGGAAATAACGATAGCCGCAGTCGGGGATTTCCTGATGAAGACGCGTATTATAAACTCCTGCAAAGGGGAAAAAGGTTACTCCTTCGACCATCTGTTCGAGCCGATCGCCCCTTATCTGCGCAATGCCGATCTGACCATCGGCAACCTGGAAACCGTATTTGCGGGGAAAACCTCCGAGGACGCTTACAGTGTCGTAAAACGGAATCCGCGCACGAACTGGCCCATGTTCAATTGCCCGGATGCTTTTGCCGATACGTTAAAAAACCTCGGCTTCGACTTTGTCTCGACAGCCAATAATCATTGCATGGACAACGGCATTAACGGACTGAAGCGTACGCTCCGAATACTCGACGACAGAGGAATTGCCCATTCCGGTACTTACCGGACGCAGAACGATGCGCAGAATCTTGTCGTCAAGGAAATCAAAGGCATCAAAATCGGCTTCCTTGCTTATACGAACACCACAAATAGAGTCCCGGTTCCCTCAGACCATAAATGGGCGGTTGACCTGATCAATCCGACCAAGATGGTCTCCGACCTGAAGCGGATGAAGGCCAAAAACGTCGATCTGACTATCGTATGCCTGCATGTAGGCAGAGAGTACTCGAACAACCCGGTTCAGAGACAGAAGGATTTGGTGCAGTTATTATTCAAAAATGGCGCGGACATTATTCTTGGCGCCCACTCGCATACCATTCAGCCAGCCGTCTTCTACAAAAGCGGATCCGGTATCCGCAAATTTGCCATCTATTCCCTCGGCAATATTATTTCGACCCGCCTTTATTACAACGACCATACGCTAACCGGTTTAATCACTCAGCTTCATGTACGCAAGCTGGACGACGGCACGATCCGCATCAAGAAGATCGAATTTATTCCAACCTGGACACGGATCAGCAAAACGGGAGGCCGAAGCTCCTTCAAGGTCGTCCCCCTCACCGCCCATTATAAAAAGCTTGACCCTTCCAGCGCCGAAGCCGTCCGCGTAAAAAAGATGATCCAGCATGTCCGCCATCATATCGTAAAGGATCCCGACTCCGTCAACGCAGAAATCATTTAACGCGCCAAAAAAAAGGCCGTACGGATCACTCCGTACGGCCTTCCCCTGTTCTTTTAAGCAATTAAATATATTGCCTTTTAGCTGTAGTTAACCTCCAACGGAGAATTCGAATGTTCCTTGTGAAGCGTAGATTATGCTTCCGATGTAGCTTTCTTTCAGAAAGCTTTTAGCCCGCCTTTGCTCGGGGATTCCCCCAACTTTAACTTGTTCAAGGAACCCCCGAGCAACAGCGGTCGAAAGGAATATTCGAATGCGCAGTGTAAGCGTTAACTCACCTAATCAGTCAAACCTAGTTAATCACACGACGTCCCACGATGAAACGATCTTTATAATACTTCGAGTTAACATCCGAAATAATAACGTCTGCCGAAGGGCTTGCGTTATGAATCATTTTGCCGTTGCCGATGTAGATGCCGACATGGCCTACGTCTTTATGGTTTTTCGAGCCGCTGTTCCAGAAGAACAAGAGGTCGCCTTTTTTGAAGTTGCCGTAGCCTACTTTAGTGCCCACTTTTGCTTGAGCATCATCATCGCGGTTAACCAGGGTAACGCCAACGTTAGCCAATTTATATACAAGCGCCGTGTAGCCGGAGCAGTCTGTCGCGTAAGGGGCTTTTTTCTCTTGACGGTCTTGCCAGTGCACGTAGTTGACTTTACCTTTTAGATTCATTGCGGTTTGAACAACCTTGTTTCTTTTTGCATCCGCAGACATCGCCGCATCCGCAGTTGTATGCAACAGAGCTGTTACCGGCAAAGCGATAGCTACCAACAGCATAGCAATTTTAGTCATGAATTTCATTTATTACTCACTCCCTAACTTGTTGATAGGGCTATTATAAATAGGCTCGGAACCCCAATAACACCCGCAAAAATTGGCACCGAGCGGAAAATGAAAGCGTTAAAAACGCTGTAATCTAGACGTTTCTTGGGTCCTTAACACTTTCTGAGAATCGCGTGAGCCTTTAATGAGTATTTTCTTGCTTGTTGCTTGCTGTCAACTATGCTATAATCCTGATTTTTCAAATTCCCGCGCAAGATTAACGTTAAAAAGCCCGCTCTTCCATCAAGGAAGAACGGGCTTTAAAAACGATCTCTTCAATTATAGGGCTTTCAAAGCGTTTGCGATTTCGATACATAAATCCTCTGCCTGCGGCACAAAGCCCAGACGGTCGATAAAAGCATGCGTGCAGCCTTTATACCGGATCGTCTTTACCGGAACGCCGGCAGCCGCAAGCTGCCTGCTGTATACCTCCGACTGAATGCGCAGCCCGTCAAATTCCGCTCCGACGCATAACGTGCGCGGCAGTCCCGTGCTGTCTGCCAGAAGCGGACTGACATAAGGATTACGCACGTCATCTTCGCTTGAAAGATAAAGCTCCCATGCTTTTCTGCCTTCCGGATCAGCTTCGGTTGGCCGTCCAATCCCCAGCATCGAATCAATCATGGCTCTTTGTTCGTCCGCCATCTCGAATTGGGACAGCTCCCACTGATAACCGTTCACCCCGTTAAGGAAGGTGACGCACGGATAAATCAGCACTTGCTGGGCAACCATACGCGTACCCAAATCCCGGTCCTTCGTTGCTACCGCTGCCGACAGGTTGCCGCCCGCACTGTCGCCGCCTACGGCAATCCGGTTCCGGTCGATGCCGTATTCCTCGGCATGCTCGTAAATATATTGAACGGCATTAAAGCAATCGTTAAACCCGTTAGGGAATTTATGCTCGGGAGCGAGCGAATAGTCAATATTAAAGACAACGGCATCGGCCAGCTCGGCGATCAACCGGCAAGGGTTCTCAACCGCAAACACGGTACCGCCGATCCAGCCGCCGCCGTGGATATAAATAAGACAAGGTTTGCCCGGCTTGCGCATCGATTTGCGCGGGTAATACCGCCATAGGCCAACTTCATTGCCGCCAAGCTGGATTCGTTCATAACTCGTGTAAATCTCCGCCGTATTCAAATTACGGTTCGGAAATCCCATGGAATCGCGAATAAGCTGAAGCTGTTCCTCCGGCGACGGCGCCTCGGCCGGTGCTGCCTTTTGTTCCCCGATCCATTTTCTAATAAGCTGCAGCTCATAAGGATCCAGATAACCGGCTCTTGTCTCCTCCGGATTAACCTTCACAACAACCTGCGTGCCGTTCAAGTTTACTTCTTCCTGCTGAGCCTGCAGGGCGTTCACAATTTCCTGGCTGTATACTCTCATTGACGGAAGCCTCCCGGGATGTGAAATACGATCCCTTCTTACTTCTCCTTTTGCTTACGAACATCCTTTATTTATTCTTGGCAGGCTGACCGGACGGCAGATAGACCATATGATCGTCATGCTCCGACAGATCCTCCAGCCACGATGCTTCAGGAGGACAATCCAACATGATAAAACGGCCTTTCCCCTCTTCTTGGTAGTGATGATATTTCACGTAGGCCTTGCCGCCTTCTATATCCAACAATTCAACCTTGCCATAATCATGGGCCATCAAAAGCCTGATCCGCTTTCCAAGCTCCGCGGTTAGTTCTTTTGCTTGCTGAACGATGGAGAACTGCGTTTGCAGGGATAGACTATACTCGGGATAAGAAGGATTAGGGCGGTTAATGATAAAGGAATAGGGCGAAACCCCAGCCTGGGACAGCTGATCAATCAGCTTGCCTAACAGAAGAGGGTCATTATTAACGCCCTTGACAATAGGGGTTTGATTGAGAACGACAACTCCCGCCTGGTGAAGGGCATTAAAAGCTTTCTTTGCTTCGGCCGTTAGTTCTCTCGGATGGTTAATCGTAGTCATCAAATAGATCCGCTTCTGAGGACTTGAGAACCGACTTAACATCTCTAATAGTTCATGATCCTCATAAATCCGCATTGGATTATGAACCGGCATTCTGGAATCCAGCCTAATCGTGCCGATATGCTCGATATCCCGCAGCTGCTCGATAATTCTAGTCAGCTTGGCGATACCCAACGTCAGACTATCTCCCGTCAGCACAACCTTATGGATCTCATTATGTTCTGCGATGTAAGCAATTCCTTCTGCTGCCTGGGACACTGGGAGAAGAACCATCGATTGATAAATGTGCTTACATCCGGCAGCTTCCCAAGTGAACTCCTGGATCCCGTGAGGGGCTTCCCCCGCCGCCGCAATCAGATGCTTGCGGATCGGATCCTTCGGATCATCCCAGTCAATCAGGTTTAAGTAATAATCATTGACGCGAAAATGCTTCTTAAGCCGTTCTCTTTCCGCCTCCGACAGACCTGCCGATCTACCGTTATCGGCCATTGGTTGTACCATTTCGCATCCCTCCAAAAGGTTATTAAAAGCATCACCTATGCCGGGAAGTCCATCCCACCTCCACGAAAAATGAAAAAAAAGACCCCAGCAGCACAGAGCATGAACATGGTCTGTGTGCATTGTGGGCCTTTAAAACAGAAAAAGACCCAGCAAGGGTCTATCGTTTGCAATGTTATTCGCAAAAGACCCATCTCAAAGCTGACGAGGTTAGCTGACGGACTCGGGATAGATGGTTCCCTACAGCCAAAAACCGGCTGATTCGCCCCAAAAGATTGGTTTCCCCGCTTCTCGGCATTGCCGAGAACTAAGCTTATTATAATTATCGCACAATTCTTAATATTGTCAACATTTCATCAGCAAAAAATCCCCGCCCAATTTTCCGACAAGGTTGGACGGGGATCCACAATAGAAAGGTCTCCACAATAGAATTTACCTGTTTTCGAAACACTGGAAACTTAAATTCTATTTGGCGATAAATCCTACATTTAAACGCGGTCGCTCATCATCGAAATGCTTCGATAGAGGATTTCTCACTTCTTATCCACTTGAAGAAGAAATAAGTGCTTAACCGAAAATGTATCCTTGATGGTATCTTCGGATATAACATTCAGCTTGATCAAACCGGCGATTTTGGAGGTATCGGGCTTCGAAAGCAGCCGCCATACGTCGGGATCGGGAAGAGCAGCATACAGCTTGCTCTCATCAAATTCCTTGCGCTCCTGGGAAACAATCTTCACCTTGTAGCTGCCTACCTCCAGTTCGGAGAGGTCCAGCTCGGCGCAATGCTGTATAATTTCACCGCGCAGCTCGGATAATTCCTGCTCGATTTCCTTCTGCTTTTGCTTGAGCTGATAATACCGCTTGACTTTGTTATCCTCCAACTTATTCACGCTCCTCTTAATCATATGTATGACCGGGAGCGCGGAATTAGACTGGATCTTGTCCCGCTAACTGATGACTAGTCCTCTCTTGCGGTATGCCCAATGATTCGTTGGGCCATGTCCGCCGCCGATGATAATGCCGTCTTCAATGGCGGCTTGAATATAGGCCTTTGCCTGGCGCACGGCTTCCTCGATATCAAGCCCTTGAGCCAGACCGGCGGTTAGCGCAGCCGAATAGGTGCAGCCGGTGCCATGCGTGCGCTCGGTGACGATCCGTTTGCCGGAAAGCTCGCTATAGCCGCTGCCGTCGAAGAGCAAATCGACCGCTTCGGCTCCGGCCTCATGCCCGCCTTTGATCAGGACATAACGGGCGCCGAGGCTGGACAGCTTTTTCGCCGCTTCAAGCTTGTCGGCCTTGCCCCGGATGGCCATCCCGGTCAGATGCTCCGCCTCCGGGATGTTCGGCGTAATAATCATCGTGAGCGGCAGCAGCTTGCGGGTTAAAGCCCGAACGGCTTCTACCTGCAGGAGCGAAGCGCCGCCTTTTGCAATCATAACCGGGTCTACAACAACCTTCGTCCAGCCAAAGAAAGCAATTGCCTCGGCCACTTCCTCAATAATCTCCGCACTGAACAGCATCCCGGTCTTTAAAGCGTCAACGCCGATATCGCTGCCGACGGAGTGAATCTGCGCCTTTACCGCTTCCTTTGCGAGCGGAAAGACGCCCTGCACGCCAAGCGTATTTTGCGCGGTAATCGCCGTCAGGGCGGACATCCCGTAGACGCCAAGCTCCTGGAACGTTTTCAAATCCGCCTGAATGCCGGCTCCGCCGCCGCTGTCCGAGCCGGCAATCGTCAAAGCCCGCGCGACATTACCGTTTATGTATTCCGCCATCTCTATGTCACCCCGTTTATCGTTTAGTAGGAAAACCGTTCCGGCGCAAACGCCGGCAGCCTGCTGCCGGTATCGATATAATCGGCGACAACCTGTGCCGTTACCGGGCTAAGAAGAATGCCGTTGCGGTAATGGCCCGCCGCCATAATGACGCGGCCGCCCGATTCCCGCAGCGGTCCGAGCAAAGGGAAACCGTCCTGCGTGGATGGGCGGAGGCCTGCCCAGCGGTGAAACGGCTCCTGCCCGGCGAGAAACGGAAACGCCTGCTTGTTCCATTTGCGCAGCCGCTCGATTCCCCGTTCCGTAACGGTTGTATCAAAGCCCGCCACATCCTCGGAAGCTCCGCATACGAGCGTACCGTTTTCTTTTGCAACCAAATAGCCCTGATTGCAGAACACCATATGCCGCACCGGCTTCACTTCCGCTTCATAGGCGCAGATCTGACCGCGGATTGGGTATACCGGAATCCGGATGCCCAATACATCCTCAAGCTCCTGTGCCCAGGCGCCGGAGCAGACGACCAGCCGGTCGCCGGTAAAGCTCCAGCCCTCCTGCGCAGTAATGATCAGCTCATCGCGCCATTCTTCAACGGTTACTTTGCCGAGCTGCTCGAAGATCCGAACGCCGGTCTGGCGGCAAGCCTGCTCAAGTGCCAACACATAGTCCGGTGCATAAACATGGCTTTCCTCCGGCGTGTATAGCGCGGCCTTCACCTCGCGGGACAGCATCGGCTCCTGACGGAACAATGCATCCCCTTCCAGCACAATGCCGCTGGAGCCATGCTCGTTTTGCCAGAGGCGTCGTCCCTCCAGCGCCAGACGGTCCGCTTCATGATAGGCAATATAAAGACTGCCCGAATCCGTATATTCGAACGTCCGCCCGGACACCTGCCGGACTTCATCTCGCCAGGACGGATACAGCCGAAGGCTTTCCCGGCACAAGCGGAAGAAATCATCAGGCCCTTCCACATTTTCCGAGTAGGGGGCGAGCATCCCGGCCGCGGCCCCGGAGGCCTGCCCGCCGCAGCGGCCAATCTCCAGGACAATAGCCTGATGTCCTCGCTTTTGGAGCTCGAAGGCGCAGGAGAGACCAACTACGCCTCCGCCCATAATGACAATCGTTTCTCCCATGGTTAGACCAGCTTTCTATCAAGTTATCGGCCCGTTATTTCACAATAAACTGCTCGTGACCGCTGCTTGCCGATGCGTAACGCTTCTTCGATATCCGTCCGGACAAATAAGACAGACGACCCGCTTCAATTGCCAGCCTCATCGCCCGCGCCATGCCGACCGGATCCTTTGCTTTGGCAACCGGCGTATTCATCAGCACGCCCGACACGCCAAGCTCCATTGCCTGCGCCACGTCGCTGACCGAACCAAGGCCCGCATCCACGATAATCGGCACGTTCGCTTCCTCCACGATTAGGCCGATATTATACGGATTCAATATGCCAAGCCCGGTACCGATAGGCGCTGCACCCGGCATAACGGCAGCCGCTCCGGCTTCCTCCAGCCTTTTGCACAGGATCGGATCATCGGAGGTGTAAGGAAGGACCGTAAAGCCTTCCTTGACGAGAATTTCCGTTGCCTTCAGCGTCTCCAGCGGATCGGGCAGCAGCGTGCGCTCATTAGCGCTAATCTCGACCTTGATCCAATCGCTGAGCCCCGAAGCTCTTGCCAACCGGGCAATGCGGACCGCTTCTTCGGCCGTGCTTGCGCCGGACGTATTCGGCAGGAAACGGAAGCCCTCCCCTTCCACATGCTGCAGAATCGAATCATCCTCGGTTGAAGCGAGATTAATCCGGCGAATCGCAAAGGTCAGCACCTCCGCCCCCGACTCCCGGATCGCTTCCTTCTGCACGTAAGGGCTTGGGAATAATCCCGTCCCGATAAAAAACCGCGAGGTGAGCTCATGTCCCCCGATATGCCATACATCCTTTTTCATTCTACGCTCAGCCTCCCCCGACAAAATGAACCAGCTCTATCTTCATCCGCGGCCTTACTTGCGTATCCGGCCACTGTTCCTTCGCGACTATCTCGCCTTCCGCTTCCACGACGACCGGTCGCCTTTCCAAACCAAAATAGAGGATTACATCCTCGATCGTACGGGCTTCCAGCTCTTTAACCTCGCCATTTACGATGAGCTGCATGTGATTAACGCACTCCTTCCAGCTTGCGGAGGAAGGCTTGGCAGGTGCCCGCGACATCGGAGCTTCCGACAATCTCGCTTACCGCGCAAATTCTTGTTGCTCCCGCCGCAAGCACTTCATCCACGTTGCTAAGCTTAATTCCGCCAATCGCGACAAAAGGAATGCGGACCTGCTCCGCTACCTGCCGAACATAAGCCACCGTTACCGGATCAACGACGTCCACCTTTGTCTTTGTCGGGAATACCGGCCCAACGCCGATATAGTCGGCGCCTTGCTCTTCGGCAAGCAAAGCTTCCTCAATCGCATGCGTGGAAATGCCGATGATTTTATCTCCGACGCGTTGTCTTGCTTCCGTGAGCGAGACGTCGTTTTGCCCGAGATGGACACCGTCGGCGTCTACCTCCAGCGCAATGTCGATATAGTCGTTGACGATAAACGTCACGCCATATTTCCGAGTCAGCTCACGCAGCGCCTTCGCCTTGCGCAGCACCTCCGCGGGGCTGCCGTCCTTATCCCGCAGCTGAATAATATCCACGCCGCCTTTGATTGCTTCCTCCATCACTTCCAGCATGTCTCGGCCGGGATGGAATTGCTCTCCCGTGATCGCATACAGACGAAAATTCTTCATCCTGTTCTCATCTCCCCTATGATCAATATCCGATATATCTCGCGTACAGCGTCTTGGCGCGGACTATATCCTCCGTTCCCTGCACAAGCACCCTGCCGTCCGGGAACAGCACCAGCCGTTCTCCTTCCGGCAGCTCGGCTTTAAGCAAATAAGCGTTAAGCTCCACCTTCACCGCAGCCGGTTCGAGCCGTTTGCGCCATTGCCCCAGATCGAGCGGTCCATGTCCGCTGATCTGAACCGTGCTGCGGCCGCATAAGGATACCGTGGAATCCGTCTCCGTCACCTGCAATGCCGGATATTCCTTCAGCTGGCAGCAAGAGCAGTCTTTCTTCGCTTCTCCGAGCTTCATTTCATAGTAATAGTTGCTCCACAAATCGAAGGTAACCAGACTATTCCGTCTGGCCTGATCCGCTGCAACCAAATATTTAAGCGCTTCTACCGCCTGATAGGAAGCGACAATATCCACAACGGGCGCGATAACGCCAATCGTATCGCAGGTTTGGCCGCCGCTGTCCCCAGGCGTGAGGAAGCAGCGCAGGCAAGGCGTCTTGCCCGGGACCAGTATCGCGCTCATGCCGCGCGAGCTGACCGCACCGCCATACGTAAACGGGATACCTTTGCGGAAGCAGGCATCGCTCAGCAGAAACCGGGTCTGGAAGTTATCGGTTCCGTCCAGCACGAGGTCCATGCCGTCCAGAAGCTCATCAATGTTGTGAACGGTCACATCCGCCACAACAGCCTCGATCCGCACATCCGAATTGATCCGGCGGAGCTTGCGCTCCGCGGCAATTGCCTTCGGATAACCCTCGTTAACATCGTCCTCGTCATACAGCATTTGGCGCTGCAGATTGCTTTTCTCCACATAATCCCGGTCCACGATGCGAACACGTCCGACACCGGCGCGAACCATATGATTCGCCAGCACGGTGCCAAGCGCGCCCATCCCGATCACGCATACCGAGCTTTCGCTCAGCTTTCGCTGACCTTGCTCGCCGATGGGCGCAAACAGCATTTGCCTTGAATATCTCTCCAGTCTCTCATCCATCTGCCAACCCTCCTAAAAAGAATTGTCACACTAATGGGCTCTTTAAAGCCATTGTGGCAATTCTTACTTCGTAAGCATTCACTTAAAGAATTGTCACACTAATGGGCTCTTTAAAGCCATTGCGGCGATTCTTACTTCGTAAGCGTCAAACCCTATAATCTACAAGTTGCGGAAAACATCCGCCGCCTTCACCGGCTTCTTGATCTGACCATGCTCCGTCAGCCAATTAATAATGTTAGTCCAGGAATCCTCGGTTTGGCTGGCAAAAGGCTGATCCCCCGCATCCATCAACGGCAGCAAAATTTGCAGGCTTTGCTTCTCGATATCCGCATCCAACGGGAAGTCGGTGCTTTGCTTATCCAGCAGCAGCTTCAGCGCTTCATCCGGATGGCTCGCGGTATATTCCTGGCCTTTCGCCGCGGCGGCGAGGAACCGTTTGATGGCATCGCCTTTGCTGTCCAGCTCTTTCTCATTTGCCGTCAGCACCAGCTCGTAATAATCCGGAACGCCGTAATCCGCCGGGTTAAACGAGATCAGCTTCTCGCCTTCCTTCTCGAGCAGCAGCTTCTCGTGATTGATATAACCGCCGATAATGCCATCGACGCGGCTTGTTGTCATCGCCGGAATCAGATCCCAGCCGATATCGACATAATTTAATTTCGACGGGTCGCCCCCATCCGCCTTCACCATCGTATTAACCATGGCTTCATCAAGCGGCAGGGAAGGATAGCCGATTTTTTTGCCTTCCAGATCCTTAGGGGTTTTAATCCCCGTCCCTTCGGATACAAAAAGCTGATTCAGCGGATGGCGGACAATCGCCCCGACCGATACGACCGGAATATCCTCCGAGCGGGCAACGGCTACCTGAGTCTGATAGCTGAGCGCCAGATCGGCTTTGCCCGTAGCGACCAGCTTCAGCGCGTCGTTCGTATCGGCAGGCGTCTGGAGCTTGACCTTAAGCCCTTCTTCTTCAAAATACCCTTGTTCCTCCGCCGCATACAAA
Organism: Paenibacillus sp. MMO-177; assembly: GCF_037147795.1. Lineage (NCBI taxonomy): Bacteria > Bacillati > Bacillota > Bacilli > Caryophanales > Paenibacillaceae > Paenibacillus > Paenibacillus sp. MMO-177. The sequence goes on from NZ_JBBCUR010000001.1 coordinate 1,086,756, forward strand.
AACGTATGTACCGCATTGGGATACCAGTCCAGCAGCACCGTTAGCTCATCCGTCTTTTTCCCGGCGTTGCCGGAACTGCTGCCGTTCTTCTCCTTTTCCGAAGAGCACGCTGTCAGCAGCAAGGTAAATACAAGGCCTACTGCCAATCCTGATTTGATGAATCGATTACGATAAGTTCCTGGCATGATAAGATATCTCTCCTTAAGAATAATGGCTGTTCAGCGATGCTCACACGATCTAACTCCGCCGGTGCCCAAGCACCAGTCTCTCTATCATTTGCGCGGCAACAAACAAAGCAATTCCCATAAGCGACAAGAGCAGCACGCCGGCGAACACATCGTCGCCGCGAAGCATATTCGCCGCCCGCTTCGTATAGACGCCAAGCCCGGATTCTCCGCCCAGCCACTCCCCAAGCGTGGCACCGCCGACGCTGATGGCTGCAGCCATTTTAAGTCCGGTGAAGAAGGACGGCAGCGCGGAAGGAATCTTCCATTTCAGAAATAGCTGCGCTCTGCCCGCTCCCATGGAACGGAGCAGCTCCCCGATCTCGCGGTCCGCCGTGCGGAAGCCGTCCGCCGTATTTACCGCAACCGGGAAGAAAGTAAACAGAATAACGACCGAAATTTTGCTTCCGATCTCGTATCCAAACCACATGACCATAATCGGCGACAACGCGATAATCGGAATAGTCTGCGAAGCTACGATCAACGGATAAATCGTCTTGCGCGCAAGGCTGGAGCTGTCGATCCAAATGGCTGACAACACGCCAAACAAGACCGAGAAAGCTAGACCAAGCAGCGCTTCCCATAGCGTCAGAGCAAAATGTTTGCCCAGCAACGCTGCGTGATTTAGAAGCGCGGCAAAAACATCCGACAGCCGGGGAATGATATAAGCCGGAACATCAAATACGCGAGTACCGAGCTCCCAGATCGCCGCCAGCAGCACGATAAACAGAAGGATTGGAAGCTTATCCTTAAGCAGCTTCATCAGCCCGCGCCTCCTTCCGCGTCGGAAGGGATTCGGCCAAGCTGCCCAAGAAGCCTTCGCTTCAAATAGGCAAAACGCTCGTCAAGCGTTGTCTCATAGGTTCGGGGACGCGGTAAGTCGACTACAAGCGGCTCAAGCTGCGTAATTGGTCTCGAAGCCGCAACAAGCACCTGATCCGAGAGCAGCAGCGCCTCGTCGATATCATGCGTAATGAACAGAATCGTTTTCCGGTGCTTCTCCCACACCTGCAGCAGCCATTGCTGCATGCTTACCCGAGTCATCGCGTCGAGTGCGCTGAACGGCTCGTCGAGGAGCATCAGCTCCCCGCCGGCAAGCAAGGAGCGGAGGAACGATACCCGCTGCCGCATGCCGCCCGACAGCTCATGCGGATATTTCGTTTCCGTGCCGGCAAGCCCAAGCTCAGGCAGCATCTCAAGCACTCTACGCCTTGCCTCGCGCTTAGATACGCCGGCAAGCTCGAGGCCGATAGCGGCGTTATCCTGCACCGTCCGCCAAGGCATCAGGCAGTCGCGCTGCGGCATATAGCCGATGGCGCTGCGCTGACCGGGAACGGCGCCAGCCGCCGTGATCGTGCCGGATTCGGGCTGGAGCAGACCGGCGAGCAGGCGGAACAGGGTTGTTTTGCCCATGCCGCTTGCGGCTACGATACTGACGAATTGCCCCTTTGGCACTTCCAGATTTAGCCCGTCGAATAGCGGCTCCTCGCCTTCAAACCGGTATGTCAGGCCTTGAACAGTCAAGCCCGCCGAACCCGGCAAGACGTCTTCCCGAGCCCGCTCTATCGTAACCAGCTGCCTGTTCACACCGGCCACTCTTCCTCTCGGTAGGCCATATCCCAGAACATGTATTCAAGCCTCGACGCCATGATGAAATGCTGCTCGAGCCTCGCCAGCTCCGGCTCCGGCAAAGCTTCCGCCAGCTCATCCATGATGCCGATACACCAGTTGGTCAGCTCGCCAAACTCTTCGGAGCTGTACATCAGAATCCAGTCCCGGTAGAGCGGATGATCAAGCGCCCCGGGCGCTTCGGCGAACAGGACGCCGATCTCCCGGTAGCTCCACATGCAAGGCAGTACGGCCGCCGCAACCTCGGCGAGGGAGCCATGCGCGGCAACGTCAAGCAAATATTTGGTGTAAGCGATTGTGGTAGGCGATGGTTTCGTACTCTCCAGCTCTTCCCCTGTTACGCCGAATCGCTCGGCGTATTGCCGGTGCAGCCCCATTTCCACGTTCAGAATGGAATGACACAGCTCGGAGAACTTCCCCATCGTATGGAGGTCGTTAGCCTTAATGCTGCCGTAAGCGAACATTTTGGCATAATCGATTAAGTAGACGTAGTCTTGTTTGAGGTAAAAAATAAACTTCATTGGATCAAGCGTCCCTGCCTTGAGCTCCTCGAGGAAAGGATGACGGTGACTCTGTTCCCAGATCTCCTTCGAGCTCTCGTACAATCTCCCGGTGAATTTACCGGTTTTTATCGTTTCCGTTTGCATTGCTTTCTGCCACTCCTTTGCTTTAGTAACCTTAGGTAACTAACGAGGGGGCGCTGGAACAACAGAAAAAGCCATCCGCGAATACACGAATGGCTGTAATTCGATCGGTTCTCTACGCCAGCATTACCTGGTTCAGATTAACGGTCAGGCAAACAAGTTGCCTATCTCAGCCGGACTTTATCCAGCACCCGCACGCATTATGCAATTACACTCACTATAACGGATCTGTGAATATTAGGCAATAACCTATTATTCTTCGCTGCCCGGATTATTCGCTCCGCCGGCTTCTTCCTTCTTGCCTGCTCCGGCCTTCGGCCCTTTGCTGAATACCCGCTTCGCGCTCTTCTTCTTGGCTGCCTTATCCCAGCGGCTCCAGCCCTTCTTGCCGGTTCCTTGTCCGATGCCGCTCTTTTTTGCTTTCGTCAATCGATACCGCTCCCTTGTCTTCTAATACGGTGTATTGTACCAATAGCGGGGCGGTAATAGCAATGTTTAAGCTGAGGCGTCCGGCTCAATCCCGCAAACGCCATAAAAGAACAAGTGAAGAAACTCCTCGAAAAACTGCTCGCCCTTCCCGCTTTGCTGCGCCTCTTCCAGCAGCTTGTGGGATTGCGCCACAAACATGTTCACATAGGTCAAAATCATCTGCGTCGATACCTTGCCCGAGATTTGTCCCTTCTGCTTGCACTCCTCGATAAAAGCATGCATAAGCGGCATAGCCCTCTGCTGCGTCACCTCGTCGATATAGTTGGCAAACGCCGGATCTCCGCTCATCATCTGTTGAATGAAGGCCGGCGTGAAGCGGCGGAACGCTTCCGTATCGGCCTTCACCACATACTCCACGAACTGCTGAAAGCTAGGACCGCGGCTCATGAACACTTCGAAATCGTCAACATGCTCCGTGACATAATGCTTGAAGACTTCGCGGATAAGCTCCTCCTTGCTGCCAAAATAGTTATAGATCGTCACCTGCGACACCCCTGCCTCGGCAGCGATATCGGCAATGCGGATATGTTTAGGCTCACAGGTCTGAAGCATCGCGAGAACAGCGTCTCTGATCTTTGCTTTAAGCTGCTCGGCTCTTTTTTCAAATCCGTTCATGTTACCCTCCGGCTCTCCAATAAATATGAACTAATGAAATTATAGCACATAAATATTTCATAACCCCATTGACTTCTCTTTTAGCCGAGCCTATCATAATGATGAAATATAAGACTAATAAAATTTCATAATTTTTCGAAAGAAGGTGCGGTCAGCATGCTGGTCGTAGACGGTTTGACGAAGCTTTTTCCGGGCGGCAAAGGGATTACCGATGTATCCTTTACCGTGGAGCAAGGGGAGGTATTTGGCTTTCTTGGCCCTAACGGCGCCGGAAAATCCACAACGATCCGCCATATTATGGGCTTCATGAAGCCCGACCGCGGAAGCGCGTCGATTAAAGGGCTGGATACATGGAAGCAGCAAGGGATCGTGCAAAGGCTGGTCGGCTATTTGCCGGGGGAGATCTCTTTTATCGAAGGCATGAACGGCAAGGAATTTCTGGAGTTTCTGGCCCGCATGCAGCGCGTGGACAGCACGGCGCGGCGCATGGAGCTGATCGAGCGGCTTCAGTTCGACGTCTCTACCCCGATCCGCAAAATGTCCAAAGGGATGAAGCAAAAGGTCGGCATCGTTGCGGCTTTTATGCATAGACCGGAGCTGATTATTCTGGATGAGCCGACTTCAGGCCTCGATCCGCTCATGCAGCAGCTGTTCATCGAGCTTGTGCTGGAGGAGAAAGCCCGCGGCACCACCTTCCTCATGTCCTCCCACAGCTTCCCTGAGATTGAGCGGACCTGCGACCGCGCCGCTATTATAAAAGATGGCGTTATCGTTGCTACCAATAACATTCACCAGCTGCAGTCGATGCAGCGGAAGCTGATTGCGATCGTGTTCGAGCATCCGGAGGATGCCGAGGCTTTCGCGCAGAGCGGCCGCGTGCCGGTGGAGTCCCATGACGGAAGACGAGTCACTGCAGCTGTGCAAGGCAATTATAACGAGCTGATTCATGAAGCCGCGAAATATAAGGTGCGCAGCCTCGACATTACGGCGCAAAATCTCGAGGACGTCTTTATGCAGTACTATGACCGGAAGAACGAAAAGGACAAAAAGGACGGAAAGGAGGAAGCTGCTTTATGAACTTTCCCCTGTTCAAGCAAATGATGAAAATTCACGTAAAAGGCATGAGCAATTATGCGTTTGGCTCAGCCTTCTACATTCTGCTTATGTTCTGGCTGTATCCCGGCATTGCCGAGAATACCGGCTCTTTAAATGAGCTGATTAAATCCATGCCTGAAGGCGTTGTTAACGCCTTTAATATTCAAGGCGGCTTCGGCAGCATGGAAGCCTTCATCTCCGGCGAATATTACGGGCTTATCCTTCCTCTCTTGCTCTCGATCTTCAGCATCATGCTGTCGACCGGCCTGATGGCCCGCATGGTGGACCAGGGCTCGATGTCTTATCTGTTGTCCACGCCAACGACCCGCCGGCAGGTTGCCTTAACCCAGGCAGGCGTGCTGTCCACGGGACTTCTCATTATCATGCTGGTTACAACAGGTGCCGGGTTATTGGGGTATGTGTGGTTCATCGGAGATAAATTCGAGTTTAACGGCGGGCGGTACATCGAGATGAATATCGTCGCCTGGATGCTGTTTATAGCGGCAAGCGGCATTGCCTTCCTAATCTCTTCCGTCATGAATGATGAGAAAAAGGCACTTGGCACCTCCGGATTTATTGTGATCGGCATGTTCGCCCTCGATATGCTTGGCAAAATCAGCGACAGCGTGGAATGGCTCCGTTACATCTCGATCTTCGCGCTGTACCGGCCCAGCGACATTGCCGCAGGCAGCGGCGACCCGCTGCTCTCTTCGCTGGTGCTGCTCGCGATCGGCCTTGCGTGCTTTGCCGCAGGTGTTATCGCCTTCAGCAGGCGGGATCTGCCGCTGTAATGGCGGCGGTAGTTGTAGCCGCGGACCGGTGGGGCAAGGCTCGGGGCTTGCCATCGGTGCAGCGTCCGGCCACCGGACATAGGGATGGCATAAGCGATGGGATGCCATCCCGCCTGCGGCACGCAACCTGGAGCGCCGCACTCGCTTGCGTACCTTCCCGTCAGTTGCGCCGTTAAGGTCCCTTAGGGACTTTAACGGCTTTCTTTTTGTCTTAGTAAGGAAGCTTAAGGTCCCTCAGGGACCTTAAGTGCGAAAACATTGGCGTTTTTCTTGCCAATTCAAGCATATCGATTGTCTTTAGAGTCCCTAAGGGACCTTATGGACTTCAATTTTCACCTTAGGGAGCCGATTAAGATCCCTGAGGGACCTTATCATGTTGGATCTCCAACACACTCTTAGGCCACCTAACCTTCAACACCGTCGGTATCCCACTAAATCTAAGCAAATAAGACCCTCACAGGGTCTTATGATTACTACTATTACTCTGCTTTCGCCCAATAAGACCCTGCCAGGGTCTTATCCCAACGCCGCACACCCGCAACATGTACATATCCAGCCTAATCTAAGCAAATAAGACCCTCACAGGCACTAGCCTTGCATCAAACCTAACACGAGAAAAAAACTAACTAAAAGTTACTTAAAATGTAAATATATATTTAATTTTCATGGTCATTACGTAAAAAAGCTCCTATTCTTGAGATAGACGCGTTACCCATCTACTCTCCAGAAAAGGAGCTCACCCATGGGTAACATACACAATTTATCTGTTATTCGTCAATGTTTTTCCTATTTATCCGACCATGATGTCCGCTTTCCAATTGCGGATTATCGCGTGCATAAGCTAACGACCATGCAGTGCGCCAAATTAATCATTGCTTCACAATTAGCTCACTGGGGTTCGTTTGATCAAATTTCGAGGGCATTAAGGATGAGCAACACGCTTCAAAAAGACCTTAATCTCCCGTCTATCAGTGCTTCACAAATCTCCAGGAAACTGCGCACCATCCCAACAGAAAATCTAGAGCCGGTATTCTTGAATCTAATTGCTAAAGTAAAGCAAACTTTAGCGTCTACCTCGTCCAGCAAAAAGCTTCGGATCATTGACTCGACATCCATTAATCTTCCTGCCGGGTTGGCCAAATGGGCTTATGTGAATCCTAAGCAAACGCATATCAAGCTTCATATGCGCGTGCTTGTTGTCCCGGACATTCAAGCCATTCCGGAAAGCATGATCCCAACCACAGGAAATGTCACGGACTATGAAACGGTGAACCAATTGATCGAGGATAAGGAAACGATTTATGTGATGGATCGTGGTTATGTGAAGTATGCATTTTTCGATCAGTGGTTAGAAAATGAAATTCGGTTTGTTGTTCGTATTAACGAAAAACATGCGGTTCTACGAGTAGAACAAGAACGTGAAGTCCCTACAAATACGGTAATTGTTCGTGATGCCATTGTTCAACTTGGCAGTGCCTATACACAGACTGAACGAACCCTGCGTCTCGTCGAGTTTCTGGATCAGGAGGGACGATGTTATCGCGTCGTTACCTCCTGCTATGATCTGAGTGCCCTGGAAGTAGCTGAAATTTACAAGCAACGCTGGATGATTGAACTATTTTTTAAGTGGATAAAGCAGCATTTGAGAATTGTAAAGGTTTATAGCCACGAACCTCAAGGAGTCTGGAACCAAATTTATTTAGCACTCATCGCTTATGCCATAGCTTTGCTGATTCAACAGGCAAGTGGCACACGATTAACACATTGGCAGGTTCTTCAGACGGTTAGATGCAGTTGGGATAAACCGTTCTCCTTGATGCAAAAGGAACTGCGCCGCAAAGCGCTACGCTCTTCGCGGGGAAGACAAAAATCTGATCGGCCGCCCAAATCAGTACACATTCCGACTGTAGGTGTCATGAAACATTTAAAACTCACTTAATTTAATATCCATAAAATGGATAACGCGTCAAATTGGTTGCAGGTTCTTCTTTTTTCAGATTATCTAAAAAAAACATCTGTAAAATTTTAGAAGCCGTTCATTTTGCCGGCCATGTCATCATTGATGCAAGGCTAGTGCCTCACAGGGTCTTATGATCACTAATATTACTCTGCTTTCGCTCAATAAGACCCTGCCAGGGTCTTATCCCACTGCCGCACGCCCGCAATACATACTTTCCCCGACTCACCTAAGCAAATAAGACCCTCACAGGGTCTTATGATCACTAATATTACTCTGCTTTCGCCTGATAAGACCCTGCCAGGGTCTTATCCCAACGCTTCCTTTACAGCCGTTCCAGCGCCTCAAGAGTAAGCAGCATATGCTCAATCAGCTCGGGCAAATCATTCATTTGTCCCTCGTCGATGCGGCGGTTGAAGCGCAGCTCCACCGCGTTCTTATACACCGTCTCGCCCCCGCCCTCGCTTCCGTATACGAAGCTTAGCGTCTGGGTAAGCGAGACCTCCGACCCCCACAGCTCCCTCACGGCCGTTTGAATTCGCGGGCACAACGATTCCGCATCCAGCATGGCCAGATGGAACAGCAAACGGAGACTGCAGCCCGGCGGCTCGCCTTCCTGCAGCTCCAGCAGCTCCGTGGCCAGGTCGCGGAGCGTGGTGTCCAGCCGGATTTCGCCGATGATCCGCTTCTGCCGGTCACTGCCGGCCAGCACGAATTGCAGGGCGAACTCGCGCCCCATCACCGCCATATCCAGACGGTCCACGCGGTTAACGACCCGGATCCGTTCGTCCAGGTTGTCCAGATCGTACAGCTGATTTTCCAGGGCGACCTTCAAATTATCAAAAATGGTCGGGTCAAATAACATCGCCATACACGAAACCCTCCAGCCGTTCCAACGCCGCTTCGTCAAACGGATGCGAATTGTCGTAATACAAAACCGACGAATCCGGCAGCTCCCACGCAAGCGTTCTGCGCCCGAGCGAACGAGCGAAGGAATCCCAATGCTCCAGCTTATATTGATCCATCGCAAGCCCGCGCTCCTCGATCCGGCTGTAATGCATATCCTCATCCTGCAAGTAGACCACAACCGCCTTCACATCGACATCGTCGAGAGAAGCGCCCGCCGAAGCCAGCTCCTTAACGATCCAGAACGGGTCGCTGATCTCCTTGGTAAACGGCCCGATGACGAAAGCATCCGTGCCAACGCCGATATTTTCCAGCGCGGCATCCATCGTAATCCGATAGCCGAGATCCCGGCACAGCTTCTTATATTCTTCCGAATCGCGGTCATTCGGGTCCAGTCCGGCTACCGTCATAATCTGTACGGCTGCAGGCCTCAGCATCGTGTCCATATCAAATACCGCCGCCCCGCGCTTTTTGGCAAGCGCCTTGGCCAGCGTAGTTTTCCCAGCTCCCGCACCGCCGACGAAAAACACAAGCTTTCGCATGACTTCCGCCCCCTACTTCCGCTGCAGCTGCTTCCAGACGGTCTTGTTGCTGTATTCCTTTGAGCTGCTGATGTCCTGTCCGAACCAGTCCGGCGCGACAAACGTATGAGCGGCTTCTTCGGAATCGAATTCGACCTCCAGCACGGTCAGCTGAATCTGGTCGTAAATATCGACTTCGATTCCAACGCCGTTCCATTCCGCCGTAATCCGGTTTTTCGTCAGGGCAACGGCGCCAAACGCCTTCACGACCTGCTCGTACAACCCCTCGTTGATCTCATACTCAATCTCCTCGCGTTTCAGCCCAAAGCCCTGCTTAAACGTATGCGTATAGGTAACTTTTCCGCTGTCCACATCCGTAATCCGGCGGACGCGAAGCTCCTGGTCGGCATCCAGCGCCAGATAAGTCTGCTCAATCCGCTGCTCCGAGCGTACCCGAATCAGGCCCTCCAGCTGCTCATACGGTACGGCCAGCAAAAATTTGCGTTCGATCTCTAATGCCATAAATCGTTCTCCCCCATAAACATGAATTTGCTTAATCATATCACAAGACGATTTCGCCATCTATTAGTGGCAGAGAGCGTTTCATGACCCTTGGGACGCGCCAAAAAACCGGGAGATGCCTCATCCCCCGGTCCAGCCTCATTTAATATTTTTCCCGTAAAAGATCTCGTACATCTCGTCCTTCAGACGCTCCGTAATTTCCTTCTGCTCGTCTATGCTCAGCTTGTCCTTCGTATAGCCAAACAGGTAGTTATTGAGATCGAATTCACGCAGCTTGCATTTGGTGTGAAAAATATTTTCTTGATAGACGTTTACGTCAATCATGTCGTATTGGTCGATCACTTCGTCCGGAATGTAATTCTGGATCGAATTGATATCGTGGTCGATAAACAGCTTGTTGCCGTTAATATCCCTTGTAAAGCCCCGAACCCGGTAATCGATCGTCATAATGTCGGTATCAAACGAATGTATCAAATAATTTAACGCCTTAAGCGGCGAAATCTCTCCGCAGGTAGCCACGTCGATATCGGCGCGGAACGTGCTGATCCCTTCGCTCGGATGATATTCGGGGTACGTATGAACGGTAATATGGCTCTTGTCCAGCTGCAGCACCACATTGTCCGGAAGCGGACCCGGCGACTCGTCAAACGTCGATTCGGTCGGCACCTCCACGATTGGCCCTTCCGAGACGAGGATCGTAACGCTGGCACCTTGGGGTACGTAATCCTGCTTGGCAATGTTCAGGACATGCGCGCCGATGATGTCGGCAACCTGCTTCAATATTTTCGTCAGCCGGTCGGAATTGTACTGCTCGTCAATGTATTCGATGTAAGCTTCGCGTTCTTCCTTCGTCTTCGTATAACAGATATCGTACATATTGAAGCTGAGCGATTTCGTCAAATTGTTAAAACCATGCAGCGTAATCCGCTGCTCGGGCGTAAACTTCACCTTAAATCCCCCCGTTCCTAACTCTTCCACTACTATTACCCATTTTTCCGGGGCTGATTCAAATTATGGCAATAATCTCATGAGGAAGGCAGGTGCGAGATAAGCCGTTTATGGTATACTGCTTCAATAAAGAATTGCATTGGAGGGCCAGCAATCATGAAAATTTACGTCGTTGTCTCGTTCACGGAGGACGGGATGGAAAATGTATACGTCGGCGATGACCAGGAAAAAGTACAGTCGCTGAACCCGGAGGATTTCGAGAACTGTGATGCGCTGTTCGTCGAGATTTGGGAAGACGGCGAGAAGACCGACGAATACCGCGTCGGCTCGTACGAAGATGACGAGGAAGACACGGAACTCGAGAACTGATCGCTCACAAAAAAAAACGGTCCTCGCGATGCCTGAATTAAGGCGAAGCGGAGACCGTTTTTATTTTACAGCAAACCTAAACTTCGCAATTCATCGGCGGTAAAGACGCGGGATCTCGTCAGGAATCGCAATCCCTCCGGTCCTTCCAGCGAGAACATCCCTCCACGTCCGGGAACAACGTCGATAATTAGCTGCGTGTTTTTCCAATAGTCGTATTGCGCCTTGGTCATATAAAACGGCGCGCCGCCAATCTCGCCAAGCAACACGTCCTGTTCGCCAATCAGGAATTCGCCCAGCGGGAAGCACATCGGCGAGCTGCCGTCGCAGCATCCGCCCGATTGATGGAACATGACGTCGCCATGCTTAGCCCGGAGCCGTCCGATCAGCTCAAGCGCGCTTTCCGTGGCAAGCACCTTAAGCACGGTTTCCGCGGCCATAATTAGAAGAAGCCTAACGCATCAGGGTTGTAGCTGACGAGCAGGTTTTTCGTCTGCTGGTAATGCGAGAGCATCATTTTGTGGTTCTCGCGGCCAACGCCGGACATTTTGTAGCCGCCAAACGCCGCATGCGCGGGGTAAGCATGGTAGCAGTTCGTCCACACGCGCCCGGCCTCGATCTGGCGTCCCATCCGGAACGCTGCGTTGATGTCCCTCGTCCATACGCCGGCACCCAGTCCGTACAGCGTATCGTTGGCTATGGCCAGCGCTTCCTCCGGCGTGCTGAAGGTCGTGACGGCAACAACCGGCCCAAAGATCTCCTCTTGGAAAATACGCATGCCGTTATTGCCGCGAAGCACGGTCGGCTGAATATAGTAGCCCTGCGAAATATCGCCTTCGATAGCCGCGCGGCCTCCGCCAATCAGGCATTCGGCGCCTTCCTGGCGGCCGATGTCGATATAGCTTAGGATTTTCTCCATTTGCTCGGTGGACACCTGGGCTCCGATCATCGTATCCGTGTCGAGCGGATTTCCTTGGCGGATCGAGGCTACCCGCCGCAGCGCCTTCTCCATAAAGCTGTCGTAGATCGACTCCTGGATCAGCGCGCGGGACGGACAGGTACACACTTCCCCCTGATTCAGCGCAAACAGCGTAAAGCCTTCCAGCGCCTTGTCGAACAACGCATCATCCTTCGCCATAATGTCCTCGAAGAAAATGTTTGGCGATTTGCCGCCAAGCTCAAGCGTTACCGGAATGAGATTTTGCGAGGCATACTGCATGATGAGGCGGCCGGTTGTCGTCTCGCCCGTGAAGGCAATTTTCGCAATCCGGTTGCTTGAGGCAAGCGGCTTGCCCGCTTCCAGCCCAAAGCCGTTAACGATGTTAACAACGCCGGCAGGCAGCAGATCCTCGATCAGCTCCATCAGCACGCAGATCGAAGCCGGCGTCTGCTCCGCGGGCTTCAGGACAACGCAGTTGCCCGCAGCCAGCGCCGGAGCAAGCTTCCACGTCGCCATCAGCAGCGGGAAGTTCCAAGGGATGATCTGGCCAACAACGCCAAGCGGCTCGTGATAATGGTAAGCAACCGTGTCGTTGTCGAGCTGGCTGAGCGAGCCCTCCTGCGCGCGGATGCAGCCGGCGAAATACCGGAAATGATCGATTGCGAGCGGCAGGTCGGCTGCCAGACATTCGCGGATCGGCTTGCCGTTATCCCAGGTCTCGGCAACGGCGAGCGTCTCCAGATTGCTCTCGATCCGGTCGGCAATCCGGTTCAGGATATTCGCGCGCTCCGCCGCGGAGGTCCGTCCCCAGGCGGCTTTTGCCGCATGCGCCGCGTCCAGCGCAAGCTCAATATCCTCCGATGTGGAACGGGCTACTTCGCAGAAGGCCGCGTTGTTCACGGGAGAAACATTTTCGAAATATTGGCCTTGCGTTGGCGGCGTCCAGCGGCCACCTATGTAATTCTCGTACCGTTTCTTGAACGTAATCTTCGAATCCTGCTTACCCGGCTCAGCGTAAATCATGGGCTAACCATCTCCTTTTCGAAAAGTAGCTTGCTAGCGTTATTGATAGATTCCGACGCGCGGTTTCACGAAAACGCTACCATAGTGATACAAGCATATGCATGGCAGGTTGATGGTAGAACGGACGCAAAAAAAGCCGGTCCCCCTGCGGGGCCGGCTTTAATTGCAGTCTGCCGAGACAGACGTTTACAGCATGATTTTGCAAATATCGTTCGTGAACTGAACCGGATCCTGCACCGTCAAGCCTTCGATCAGAAGAGCCTGGTTGAACAGCAGGCTGGTATACAGGCTCAGCTTTGTTTTATCGGTTGCGTAAGCATCCTTCAGCGCCTTGAACACGTCATGGTTCACGTTGATTTCCAGCACCTTGCTTGCTTTCACGTCTTGGCCGTTAGGCATCGCCTTCAGCACCTTCTCCATCTCGATCGTCACTTCGCCTTCGGAGGACAGGCAGACCGGATGGGATTTAAGGCGCTTCGAAGCTTTTACGCCCGTAACATTGTCGCCAAGAATCTCTTTCATGGCCGCGAACAGATCCTTGTTGTCGTTCGCTTCTTCTTCGGTTTGCTTTTCCGCTTCGTCGGCTTCGATGCCAAGATCGCCGCTGGACACGTTTTTGAACGACTTGTCTTTGTACGTGCCAATCATCTTGATCGCGAATTCGTCGATATCGTCGGTGAAGTAGAGCAGCTCATAGCCTTTGTCCGTTACGATCTCGGCTTGAGGCAGCTTCTCGAGACGTTCGATCGACTCGCCCGACGCGTAGTAGATATACTTCTGGTCTTCCGGCATGCGGGATACGTATTCCTCCAGCGTAACCTGCTTCTTCTCCTTCGAGGAGTAGAACAGAAGCAGATCCTGCAAGGTATCCTTGTTCGCGCCGTAATCGTTGTACACGCCAAACTTCAGCTGACGGCCAAACGCCTTATAGAAGCCTACGTACTTCTCGCGTTCTTCTTTAAGCAGGCTTTGCAGCGTGCTTTTGATTTTGTTCTTGATGTTTTTCGCGATCAGCTGCAATTGACGGTCATGCTGCAGCAGTTCCCGGGAAATGTTCAGCGACAGATCCTCGGAGTCGACCATCCCTTTCACGAAGCTGAAATAGTCCGGCAGCAGGTCCGCGCATTTGTCCATAATGAGGACGCCGTTCGAGTAGAGCTCCAGGCCTTTTTCGAATTCCTTCGTGTAATAGTCAAAAGGCGTATTTTCCGGGATAAAAAGAATCGCATTGTAGACTACCGCGCCGTCCGCGCTGATATGAAGATGCTTCAGCGGCTTGTCGAAGCCGTAACGCTTCTCGAAATAGAAGTTGTCGTAGTCTTCCTGCGTCAGCTCGTTTTTGTTTTTGCGCCAGATCGGAACCATGCTGTTGATCGTTTGTTCCTCTTGGTATTCCTCGAACTCGCCTTCGCTGCCTTCTTTCGGACGCTGGCCCTTTACATCCATCTTGATCGGATAACGGATAAAGTCCGAGTACTTCTTAATGATCGATCTCAAGCGGTACTCTTCGAGGAATTCGTCGTAATTGTCGTCCTCGGTGTTAGGCTTGATCGTCATGATGATGTCGGTGCCCACATCCGCTTTGTCCGCAGGAGTAATCGTGTAGCCGTCAGCGCCTTCCGACTCCCATTTGAATGCCTTATCCGCGCCAAGCGCTCGGCTGATAACCTCAACCTTGTCCGCCACCATAAACGCGGAGTAGAAGCCCACGCCGAATTGGCCGATAATGTTGTGGCCGTCCTTCGCTTCGTTCTCTTTCTTGAACGCCAGCGAGCCGCTCTTCGCAATAACGCCAAGGTTGTTTTCCAGCTCCTCTTGCGTCATGCCGATACCCGTATCCGAGAGAATCAGCTTCCGGTTATCCTTATCCACCGTTACTTTTATATAATAGCTCTCTTTGTTAAATACCAGCTGGTCGTCCGTCAGTGCTTTGTAGTAGATTTTATCGATCGCATCGCTGGCATTCGAGATAAGCTCTCTCAAGAAAATTTCGCGCTGCGTATAAATGGAGTTGATCATCATCTCCAGCAGCCGTTTCGATTCCGCTTTGAACTGTTGCTTTTCCATTCGTGTGATGTTCTCCTTCCAATATCATGTGATTACGTTAGCACTCTCTATATTAGAGTGCTAAACCTTGCTTTTACTATATAATATGGAGATTTTGGGTGTCAACCGGATATCGGGGGTGAATGCGCATTTCGTGTGCCTAAAGGATCTGTTCAGGAGCATGCGCGCCTATTTTGCTGGAGTGAATCCAACGTAGCCTCACTTACCGATCAATTTCGGTTTTTTTTATTGGACATTTTTCAACGTAACGTAGCGCATACGCCAAGGCATTTTCGCCTCACACAGAAAAAGCCACTCCTTCAAGAGTGGCTTCCTTAATCTAGTTCATACCAACCGTTTGCACCACAGACGCAGACCCCCCTTGCTGCCTAGGCAGCTTGCGGCGTCGGATCCAGCGCGTGCCAACGAGGATGGCGCGGAACAGTTCGTCTAGCAGCAGGCCAATGAGTGCCCCCATTATGCCCATATCGAGCAGCACGCCAAACACGTAAGCGCCGCCAGTCGCGAAGATCCACATGCCCAGCATGCTGCTCATGGCGACAAACTTGGCTTCGCCAATCGCCGTCAGGGACTGGATGAAGGAATACGTCCATGTCCGCATCGGCTGCCAAATCATGCACCAGAAGAACAGGGGCAGCAGGATGCCGGTTATCTCTTGATCCGACGTAAACCAGCCGATCGTTGCATGTCCAAAAGCGTACAGCAGCACGGCCAGCGCAAAGGTTGGCACCATCCCAATCATGGCGGCGCGGTACGGAGCCCGGTAGACCTCGTCATACCTTTTCCCGCCGTACAGCTGACCGCACTGAATCTGGACGGCCATGCCGATCGAATTGCCGATCAGCCAGGGCAGCTGCTGAATAATGTTGAAGTAGGAGAAGGCAGCCAGCTGCGCCGCCCCCATGGATGACACAATCGCCAGCGTTACAATCTGCGAATATCCCCAGGACGCCGCATTTCCCAGGTTCGGAAGACCGATGCCAACCATCTCCCTAAGCAGCGGACGGTCAAACCCGCGCCAGTCGCTCCGCTGGAACGGGCTTGGGAATGAGCGAAGCAAGAGCCATACTCCCACAGCGCACGCAAGCAAACGGCTGATTATCGTCGAGATGCCAATCCCCTCGATCCCCATCTGCGGGAAGCCAAACTCGCCAAATATAAACAGATAGTTCAGCAGCACGTGAACCACGTTCATTCCGATAGCAATCATCATCGGCCCGCGCGTATTGCCGGTGTTACGAATCATCACGGTCAGCATCATATTAAGCTCCGTCAAGAGAGAGCAGCCGCCGATAAAGGACATATAAGTGGTCGCCTGCGGCACCACTTCGGCAGGCGTCCCCATTAACCGGACAATGGTTCCCGAGCCAAAAGCGAACAGCAGACTAATCAGAACCCCGCCAATAAGCCCGACTTTAATAGCCATAGCCGCGGCACGCCTTGCCGTAGTCGGGTCGCCCGCTCCCCATCTGCGCGCAATAACGATACCCGCGCCGCCGTTAATAAGCACAAAGATCGTAAGCAGGGAACGCATCACCTGATTGGATACGCCCACAGCCGACACCGCATTATCCCCCAAGCGGCTTACCATCAGGGAATCAACGGTTCCCATTAGAAACTGTAAAATCAACTCGATAGCGATTGGCCACGCGAGCGCGTACAAAGAGATGGATCTGTCTGTTTTCATCTGAGCCATAGCTGCCGATACCCTCCCGGTCATTTAAACCAATTTTGCTCCAACAATCGATATCAACCGCAACGAGTAAATGTGATAACATTAACAAATATAGAACGTTCGCCGATTAATGTCTTAATGCTTCTTGTTGATTATTATCCCGATCTTGCTAATCTGATGACTGGAGGAAGCGCCTATGCGAAGTGACTTATGGGAAAATACCCTTATGACCGATCCGGCTCTGCCGATCAATGTGTTTCATCCGACCTTTGGAGTAGGCTGCTCCTTGCCCCTTCACTGGCATGAGCATTTCGAGCTAATCTACGTCGAAAGCGGCGAGGTGCTCTACACCATCGGGGGACAGCCGTTCCCGACCAAACCGGGAGACATGCTGTTCGTCAACAGCGGCGAGCTTCATTCCGCCGCTTCAATGAATCCGAACGAGTCTTTTACGATTTACGCGCTTGTGTTTAATCCATCCATACTAGGCCTGAAGGAGCCGCATATTGTCGATCTGGTCGCTCCTTATACGAACGGCATGTCCATGATCGCGAGCCGCATTGAACAGACGGATCCGTGGTACCCGCTGCTGAAGCAAACAACGCTGCAGCTAGCCGGGGAATTCGAGCAGAAGCCTCATGGCTATGAGCTTGCGGTCCGCTCCTACTGCCAACTGCTCTTCACCTGGCTTAGCCGGGAATTTACCGTCATGCAGCGCAGCGACGCCGAGATGAACGCATTCCGCGCGAGGACCGACCGGTTCAAGGAACTGCTCACCCGCCTGGAATCCGACGTGGCCGAACGGGTAACCGTCGAACAGGCAGCCTCATTTGTCCATATGAGCCCGTATCATTTCTGCCGCATGTTTAAGAAGATTACCGGCCAGACGTTTGTACAATACATGAATCTTAACCGCGTTAATAGAGCCGAATATTTGCTGAAAAACACCGCGATGAGCGTTACGGACATCGCCGCCGAGATCGGCTGCAGCAGCATTAACAGCTTCTCGAAGCTGTTCCGCCAACTGCGTGGCATCTCGCCGCGTGACCTTCGGAAGGGACAGACGGTATAAGATAAAAAAGAAGCAGACGGGGGTAACCGTCTGCTTCTTGCGCTGCCGCTATAAATCGCACTCCGCACTCCTGCCAAGCCGAAAATGACGGCTTATTCATGCCATCCTTAGTTTACGTAACGTCTGTAATCATTCGTCTTGCGAACAAGCTTGCAATGCGACATGTAGAGGCGCGTGCTTTTCTTTTGCGTATGACTGTTCGTATTCTTTCTCCTAATGCAAACATAGTGCCGCTTGGATAGGGAATAAATGCGATAGCCCCTTCGGATGCACCGCCCGACCCAGCCGGAATCCGAGCCGACCTTCTTGAACTCGGGAAACCTTACACGCCTCCAGACCGATTTCCGGAAGACCAGCGTGCCTCCCTTAATGTTGCGCGTGTATTTCTGCTCGCTCCCCTGGCGGAAAACCATCAGCGAACGGGCAGCCTCGAAGTAAAGGTAGGAGGTCGTTTTGCCCACGATGGAGGCTTTGCCGTTTTTGATTGCAAGGGCGGCTTCACTCAAAAATTTGGGCCCGTAGTAATCGTCATCGTCAAACTTGGCGATGAGGCCGTCTTGGGCCAGATTGATAGCGTAGTTTAGGCATTTGCCAAGCTTGTATTCCTCGGGAAGCTGGATCACTCTCACTTCGTTCTCCGGATACTTCCTTGCCCGCTCCCGATAGAGTTCGATATCCATTTTGTCGTTATTCAAAACGATAATCATTTGTTTGTCCTTCCAAAGCTGCCGGTCGTAATTCTCGAATACGTTATCGATGAATGAGGATCTCATGGTACACGCGATTACGGTGATCATGTTACTTGTCATCTCCATTCGGCGCAGCCGCAGCCAGAAGCTTGGCTTTACGTTGGTTCCATAATGTATTTTTTTTGATTTTGTACAATTTCTTATCGATGACTTTTTGGTACAAGCTTAGGAATTGATCCGTCATGATGCGGTCGGTGAAGCGGGTTCTGACATAACGTCTGCATGCGCTCGCCGAAGGCAGCCGTTTGCGGTATTTGACCTTCTTCGCCATGTCGGACGTCGTTCTGCATAAGAGCCGAGGCATTCCTTTGAGCACCTCGGCAACGCCGCCTTTCTTAAAGCCTAATACGGGTGTGCCGCTGGCCAGTGACTCAATGAGCACGAGTCCGAAGGGTTCATCCCAAATCGAAGTGAACAGGACGCAGCTTGCGTTGGCGAGCAGCTCGCGTTTGCGGTCTCCGCCGACGGGGCCGATATAACTGATTTTCCTTCCCAAATGAGGTTTGATCTTAGCATTGAAGTAGGCTTTGTCGTTCAGCGTGCCGGCAATGATGAGCGGCATGCCTGTTTTTTTGGCAACCTTAATGGCGAGGTGGACGCCTTTCTCCTCGATTAATCTTCCTAAGAAGAGCAGATAATTTTTTTTGTCTTTCGTGTAGGTGTAGTCCTCCATGCGGATGCCGTTATGGATGGCATAGCCTTTTCGTTTTCCATATTTACGGCGGATGAATTTGCTGACGTAAACCGGAAGCTGCACGTTTTCCTTGATTCCTTTGGAATGGGATTGGCGGATGGTCGGAATAGGCGGGTTCGCTTTCGCAACGATGCCGTAATGATCGTGTATGATATCCACGTCTGGCGGAAGGTTTTCAATAATAAAGTCGAGCTGCTTTATCGGATCATCCGAATCATACTCGAACGTTTGGGTCGCATTCGAAGTCGAGCCTTTCTTGGCAAACAGAAACACCTCATGCCCCCGGTTGACCAACTCTTCCGTTAAATAATGCACGTCGCGCTGCGTGCCCCCGTAATCCTTCGGAGGTACAGGAATCGTATTCGTCGATATTTGAGCGATTCTCAAATGTCTCTCAACTCCTTAGGTCAAATCTTCCCACAGGCATTCTTTTTAGGATATGAATGGACTTCTGCGCAGGGCACGGCGTTTTGACCAACATCAGCGACCTACTTTATACCGCGTACAGTATACGCCCATACCAAGTGAAACCTGTTTTCATAGAATAATAGAAGTTGATAGAGAGAGGTGAGAAGCTATTGAAGGGATTGATTCTCTGTGCAGGGAAAGGAAGCCGCTTATATCCGTTTACCAATAATCGGCCAAAAACGCTTATACCTGTCACAAATACGCCCCTGCTGCAATTATCAATCATGAAATTAATGGAGCTTGGAATAGATCGCATCGGCATCGTCATTCATCCATCCCAAGAGGCCGACATTCGCGGGCAATTCGGCGAAGGGGAAGCATGGGGTATCTCGATTACGTACATCTATCAGCATGAACCAAAGGGGATCGCGAATGCGCTTAAACAAGCGGAAGATTATTTATCGGGCGAAGCGTTCCTGCTGCTGCTCGGCGATAATTTGATCTCCGCCCCGTTGTCGGATTTGAAGAACGATATTGAGCAAGGCGGTGTACAAGCGTCCTTGCTGCTCGCGGAAGTTGAGGACCCGCACGATTACGGCATCGCGGAGATCCAAGATTCGCGAATCGTAGGTCTGGAAGAGAAACCTGCGCATCCGAAGTCTAATTTAGCTGTAATAGGGGGCTATGCGTTTACGAAGGAGATCTTTGGCGCCGTGAACGAAATCGCTCCCTCCAAGCGGGGCGAGTACGAAATAACAGACGCGATTCAGCGGTTGATCGAGCAGAATTATGACGTCGCTTACCGCGTTACCGATCAATTGAACATCGACGTCGGCACGAAGGAGCGTTGGCTGCAGGCCAATCAAAAATTGCTGAACGCGGACGCATTAAAGAAACGGATTCACGACTCTGTCCGTATGGAGGGATGCACAATCGTAGAACCGGTATCGATCGATAAAGACTGCGTGCTGAAGGATTGCCGGATCGGCCCTTACGTCTCGGTGGGCGCGGGCTCTAGGCTAGAAAACTGTCAAATCGAGAATAGCATCATTTTGAATGGGGTTCATATGAAAGATCTCCCATTCCCTATTAACAATGTCATAATCGGCGAACATTCCATTGTCGCCGGGGGACTTATGGATAAAGAGGTGAAGGAACCTTGAAAATTCTGATTATCGGTACGGGCTATGTAGGAGCCACGACCGCAATGGTTTTCGCCGAGACCGGCTGGCAAGTAACCGGACTTGATATCGATGCGGGCAAAATCGAACGGCTAAAGCAAGGGCGCCTGCATTTTCACGAACCCGGTCTTGAAGCCCTTATTGCCAAGCATGTGCAAAGCGGCCGCTTGCAGTTTACGACGGATAAGGAAATCGCCATTAAAGAACACGACGTTATTTTCCTTTGCGTCGGAACGCCATCGCTGCCGGATGGCAGCGCGGACCTTCGCTACATTAGGCAAGCCGCCGAGGATATCGGGCGTTCCATGAAAGGCTATAAGCTTGTCGTCACCAAAAGCACCGTTCCCGTCGGAACGCAAGAGAAGATCAAAAAGTGGATTGAATCGGCGCAGCAAGCAGCCTATCCCTTCGAAGTCGCTTCCAATCCCGAATTTTTAAGGGAAGGCAAGGCCGTCAAAGACGCTTTGAATCCCGACCGCATCGTGATCGGTACCGATAGCCAGCGGGCAACGGAACAGCTTAAAAAGCTGTATTGGCCTTTTGTGTGCCCTTGGATTGTAACCACGCCGCGGACCGCCGAACTTATCAAGTATGCATCCAATTCGTTTCTCGCAACTAAAATATCGTATATGAACGAGCTTGCGAGACTCTGCGACGAGCTGGAAGTGGACGTAACGGAGATTGCCGAAGGAATGGGCCTTGATCCCCGGATCGGGTCAAGCTTTCTGCAAGCCGGCCTGGGGTACGGCGGTTCCTGTTTCCCTAAAGATGTCTCGGAATTGGTTATGACTTCGAGAAAGCATCATGTACATCTTGGCATCCTGGAGGGAGTTATGGAAGTGAACCGCACGCAGTACGCCTATTTGCTCGACAAGGCGAGGTCGCGGCTCACGAGCTTCGCGGACAAAACCGTTACGATACTGGGGCTTGCGTTCAAGCCGGATACCGACGATATTCGGGAAGCGCCGGCTTTACGGATTATCGATCAATTGTTGCTCGAACAGGCCAACGTTCGGCTGTATGATCCCATTGCCGCTTTACCGCCGCACGGTTCCTACCGGGCGGTGAAGGTCTGTACCTCAGCCGAAGAAGCCTTAAGAGGAGCGGAAGCGATTATATTGTGCACGGAATGGCCCGAGTTCGAACGGCTCGATTGGAAGAAAGCGAAGAAGCTTCTCGGGCAGCCCAACTTCTTCGACGGACGCAATATGATGAATGCTAAGCGGATGCGCAGAATCGGGTATTATTATCAGGGCATCGGCAAGGCCTAGCATAGTATAGTGATAAACAGAAAAGGCTGGCCCTCAAAGTCCAATGACCCCAGGCCAGCCTGCTATTTTACCGCCTAAATAATCTCAAGCTCGTCAATCCCCGGCATTGGCGGATGAGCCGCATGCGGCTCCAGCTGATACCAGTACGCGACGGACGCGATGTCGTCCTGCAGCGGCAAATAGCGTCCATGCGAGCGCCAGCCGAGCGCCTGAATCGTCACCTTCAGATCGTCCTCGAAGCGGATCGGGTCCATCACATGGAAGCGGTACATGCCAAAGCGCTGATTCGCCTTGTACAAGCCGTCGGCCTTAATCGCCTGATGCATCCCGAGGAACGGCGTGGAATACGTCACATACTGCCCGTTCATATCCCAGTTCCAGGCGCCGCCGAAGTAATCCTCCGTCCCCGTGCTGCAGATTGTCGGATAGTCCTTGTCGCCGTCCATGTAGAACTTAACCTCTCCCTCTCCCCACCAGTTGTTGCTGTTCACCTGCCAGGCGAGATAGGTGCCGACGTAATGCCCTTTACCTTTAATGCCGTCAACAATCGTATGAACGTCCTTGTATTGGACCGGATTGCTGCGGCGCCACTGGGCATGGAAATACGCCATATCGTCCGGAACTTCCGTCAGCGTGTAGTTGATCTGATAATACAGAATCGTCGATTCATGCGACAGGTTCTCCATGACGATCCGCGCCTTTTTGCGGAAAGGCATTTCCCAATAGCTGTTGAAGCCGCCCGCCGGATTCACCGAGATCGGCAGCGAATTCACAAGCGCGCGTTCGCCCCAGCCGTTGCAGAAGAAATCTCCGACCGGCACGTACACGGAAGGATCCTCTTCCTCATCCCAATAGATTTTGAAAATAAGCGATCTTACGGCCTGATGCGAGCAGGTCAGCCAAATATTTTGGATAACGCCGGGCCCGTCGATAACCCCCATCGTAAACTCCTGATGGCCCGCGATGCTGACCGAAGGAGATACCTTCCAGCCAACGCCAAGGTCTCGCGCCGCATGAGCCCCCGTTCCCTCCGACGCCATGGCTCCTTTGCCCTTCTCGCCCGTAAAATTTTCCGGGGAAATCGATCTCGATACCGCATTCGATACTCTCGCCAAATTGCCAAGTCCCATTCCTAATCCGTTAAAAGCGTTCATGTTATTGAGTAGCCTCCTAGGATTTAAATTGCTGGTGATCTTGCCCGCTTACGCGTACGGCTTCCGTGACGTCGATTGCTTTAATCGTTACCTTGGAGGCTTTCAGTCCCTCCGCCGCTGCCGTGACAACAATGTCCCCGGCTTCGGTTGCTGCTCGTACATAAGCGAGAAGCTTGCCGCGATGAGCTTTGCGTATCCGCGAGCTGAATGGCTCAAGGTCCTGAATATCGCCATTCTCCATCCCTATGATTTCTCCCGGACCTTCTATCGTCAGAGCAATCGGATGCTCGGCCAGATACACGGGACGACCCTCGCCATCCGTAATCTGAATTTCGATATGCGCTACATCCAGCCCGTCGGCCTGAAGCTCGGACGCATCCGCCTGCAGCTGCAGCTGAGCCGCCTCGGCTGCCGTGTTAAGGACATAGGAGTGCGTCCCGCCATCTTTCCCTTTCGCCACCGCTTCCAACGTTCCTTCTTCATAAGCGGTCTCCCAAGACAGGTACAGCTCCGGCGCATCCGCCAGCTTCTTCACGCCAAGCGACCGGCCGTTCAGGAACAGCTCCGCCTCTTCGCAGTTCGTATGACAGCTTACCTTCAGCTGGTCACCCGTTTCCCAATTCCAATTCGGCACGCCGCCGGTCCATCTTCTCGAGCCCTTCTCGGAGTCCTCCGTCTTCATTGCGGCGAGGAAAATAACCGGCTTATCGCTCCACAAGCTTTGGCGGTAATAATAGCTGGTTTTCCTGAAGCCCGCCGTGTCCATAAACCCGGCTCCGGCTACGCGCACGGGCCAGCCTTTGGCTTCGCCCAAATAGTCGATGCCGGTCCAGATGAACTGCCCGCTGATCGCATCGTTATCCCGAACCGCCAGCCAGGCCTGCAGGCTGGAGCCGTTTTCGCTGCCGTAGGTTACCCGGTCCGGGAATTTCCGGAGATCCTCCTCGTACAGATGCTCCTTGTAGTTGTACCCGACGATGTCGAGCGCTTCGGCGTAACCGGTCAGGTTGGACAGCTCCGGAAAAGCAAGCGCAGCCGTTACCGGCCTAGTCGTATCGCACTCCTTAACCGCTTTCGCAAGCTTTCTGGCGATAACCGCGAGACGTTCCGCATTTGGCTTATTCGAATCGTATTGACGCTCCGCAGCCGGTTTGTTGGCATCGTTGTTGCCGGTCATCGTCTCGAAATAAGGATGGCAATACGGGTCATTCGGATAATCCACTTCATTGCCGATACTCCACATGATGATCGACGGATGGTTGCGGTCGCGCTGCACCATTTCCTTCAAGTCGATCTCGCCCCATTGCGGGAAATCCTCGTAATAGCCAAAATGCTTCGGCGGATACACGTTATGACCCGTCGACCATTTGTTCTTCACGCCCTCCCATTCGTCAAACGCCTCGTCAATAACAAGGAAGCCCATTTGATCGCAAAGATCCAGCAGATTGGAAGCCGGCGGATTATGGCTCATCCGGATCGCGTTGCAGCCCATTTCCTTCAGCGCCTCAAGCCGGCGGACCCAGACTTTGGCCGGAACGGCTGCGCCTAAAGCGCCTGCGTCGTGATGCACGCATACGCCCTTCATTTTCATATTCACGCCATTAAGGAAGAAGCCGTTTGCCGGATCAAACTCAAACCAGCGGATACCAGCAGGCGTCTCGACATGATCGATCAGCTCGCCGTCCCGCAGGATCTCCGTTCTGACCGTATAGAGATAAGGATTGTCCGGCGACCAAAGCTTTGGACTTGCAAGGATCAGCGTCTGCTCCGTTTCTTTCGAGGAATCGCCAGGCACGGCAAGGCTGCCGCGCACGGTCTGAACCACTTGCCCCGCATGATCCAGGAGAGTGTTCTTTATTTCTACCAGCTCATCCTTGGCAGAACCGTTCGCCACTTTCACGCTAACGGCTACCTCGGCCTGCTCTTTCGTTACGACGGGCGTTGTCACAAACACGCCGTACGTATCGATATGAACCTGATCGGTAACCGTCACGAATACATCCCTGTAAATGCCCGAACCGGTAAACCATCTGGAATCGGCAATATCCTTATGGTCAACCTTTACCGAAATGATTGTTTCCTGGTCTCCAAACGAGACAAATTCCGTTATATCATAAGTAAAAGAGCTATAGCCGTAAGGCCGTTTTCCGATATAATAACTGTTGCACCATACCTGCGAATTGTTGTAAACGCCTTCAAAAGTGATGTAAACACGCTTGCCTTGAAGATTGGAAGGGAAAGTTATCGCTTTTCTGTACCAGCCGATGCCGCCCGGCAGATAGCCTGTTCCGCTGGAATGCTCCTCCGAGAACGGCTCTGCGACCGACCAGTCATGAGGAAGAGTAACCTGACGCCAATTGGAATCGTTGAAGCCTTTATACCAGGCACGCGGCTCATCGCCTCTGTGAAATTTCCAATTCAAATTGATACGGTTAATGATACGCCCCTTGTTCATCTGCTTTCCCCTTTCGCATTCCCTTAATTGCGATTCACCTAGATTATAGAGCTATAATAGGGAATATAGAATGAATCAAATTGCTGTAAACATACACAAAATTGTTGTTCCGGGAGCGTGAGCTTGTGATCAGTATATCCGGTGATGCCCACAGCTGGCAGGAGCGCGGAATTGAGGATAAAGAGCAATTTCTGGCCGTCAACTGGTGCGGCTACCAAAGGCTCCAGACAAGAAGCCTGTCCCGCCATCGCGAGCATGGGCGGGTAGATTTTCAACTGATCTATATAACGGGCGGCAAAGGGCGCTTCCGATTCGCGAACGATAACGAGACGATCGAGGTTGCAAGCGGCAGTCTTGTCGTTTACACGCCGGGGCAGCCGCAGCATTACAGCTATCAGGCCGAGGACGGCACGGAGGTGTATTGGATTCATTTTACCGGGTACAGCGCTTATGATTACCTGCGGCAATTCGGCCTGCTGAAGCAGCCGGTTCACACGATTGGCATGATGGACGAAGTAACCGCTTTGTTCAAAAAAATCATCCAAGAGCTGAACAGTCACCGGCCGCTGGGCAGTCATATGGTGAACGCCTATCTGCTCGAGATGCTTACGCTGCTTGGCAGAAGGCTGCAAACGGCGGAAGAGCCGGGGCAGGGACGGCATCCCGACATTAATCAGATGATTGCCTATATCCATGAAAAATACAGCGATTCCTTAAGTATCTCCGATCTGGCGGGCGAATGCTCCTTGAGCGTATTCCGTTTTATTCACAAGTTCAAGGAAGTAACCGGCATGACGCCGATGAAATATATTACCGAGATTCGGATAAACGAAGCGAAAAAACTGCTGTCGGAATCTTCGCTTCACGTGAAGGAGGTCGCGGCGGTTGTCGGTTATGACAACCCGCTCTACTTCAGCCGGATTTTCCGCAGCACCGTTGGCATTCCGCCCAGCGAATACAAGAAGCAATTTCAATGAGGGAATGGGCATGGGAAAAGCCCTGTCCCGGGAACAGGGCTGACATTGTCTACAGTAAACAGGCCGTTTTTTGGGCCGGCAGCTCAGTCTACGTTGGATTGTCTACAGTATACAGGCCGTTTTTGGCCGGCAGCTCGGTCTACGTTGGATTGTCTACAGTATAATGCGCTCCTTGTTGACGATATTGGCCTATTTTTGAGTCTTATACTGGAGTGAATCCAACGTAGTCTCTGGTATCTTTCCTTTTATCTTCATTTCACTGGGTTGAATCCAACGTACTCGGCTATGCCCTATTGGCTTACGGTTATGATCTCGTAAGGATAGCCGGGGATGACGGATCTCCGGTCTTGCGATCCCGCTATCGTGACGATAAACGGAGCAGCCTCCGCTTGAGTCTGCGTGGGAAACCAGGACCGATCCTGGGAGGCCACGATAAACAGGCCATGCTCATCTCCGACTGGTTGGAAGCTAATGCCGTTGCCGCGCCATGGGTCAAGCCCCAGCTCATCCCGACAATATCGAACAACCTCCGGCACGGCTGCTGCCGGCATCCCCAGCTCGCTAATGCCTATCACATCATGGATGGAGAACGGTCCCTCGGCTTGGCTAGCCAGGTTATGCCTTGCAATAAATTCTACGATATTGCCCGCGGCATCGTGGAAATAACAGGCATGGGCGTTCCAATCTTCAAAATGAAAAATCTCATCCTGACCGTCGCTAAGCGTCCCGGTCCGTTCACGCACAAAGCGAACCGCCGACTCCAGCTTATTCTCTTCAATATTAAAGGCAAAATGATAGACTTTGCTTTCGTTAGCCTGCTTAAACGTTAACTGCGTATGGCCTGCCCGCACGGTAAAGGAGTCCTCTGCTTCCTCGATTAATGGCATGCCCAGCAACCCGGTATAAAAGCTCTTTTGCTCAGGTAAGAGATGTGTAAAGAGTTCTAACCGTTGGATGATCATTCGACTCTCTCCTTCCATACTCATGATGTTCTCCTAGCAAATTGTATGAAATGCAGTATAATTCGGCAAAATCGAGCTGGAACCGCCGCTCCGATGCATTTTTTACAGTATATTCGACCATTTGCCTCCATTTTAATGCTTTGGGGGCAGATATCCTGCATATTGTGCAACATATCTCTGTTGATCAGCTAATTTAGTAAAATATGTTGCATTTCAAACAACTAGGGAGCACCACGGGGCTAGAAGCCCATCCTTCCTTACTCCCGTTCGTATTTAACCAGGTTAAATCCTTCAAACTTCAGCGTTAATCCGCCTTCAAGACCGGCAAGCTGCCGGGCGGGAATAAACACAGAGCTTCTGCTGTTACCGTCGTTAATCGGAAGCTTAATGCGGTTATCGGCATAATAGTCCGGCATAAACAAAACGTTGCTGAAGGAATGATCTTCATTAAAGATCGCGTCGGTTACAAAGCTGCCTTTGCTGTACAAATAAGTGGGATCAAACTTCAACTCGATATAAATATTGTCCGAATTCTGAGGAGGGTTGTACCAGGCAACCGTCTCCAGGTAGATCTTCGTATGATTGCGGTTATAGATAAGCTTGTGCAGCTCAAACACATCGCCTTGCTTCTTCGGGATATAGGCCGGATCAATCCGAAATTCCAGCTTCACCGACTGCTGCTGTCCCGTAATCCGGTAGCCTTGCCGGGCGTAAATATGGTCTTCAATGACGGATTGCGAATAGCGATGCTGAAGGATGGCATGAAAGGTTAAAATCAAAGGGGCCAACATAAAAGCAATCAACAAGGCTGCAAGGCTTTTAATAGTAAAAATCCGATCTAGCGAATAGCTGCGGATACGAATGTTCACCTGCCTCCTAACCTCCTTCGGCTCTTATTCTCTTCCTTCTATTGTACTCGAGCGCAGGCCTATAAATATGCTTGCCAGTAAAATTTAACCTTTTTTTATCGTTACAAAAAAATCCTGAAAGGAGCTTCCGCCCTTTCAGGATTTTTACCATTTATTTTACCGCGCGGAAACGGAATACCTTGCTCGAATAATCGCCATGGAACAGAGGTGCCTGAATGCCGGCATGCATCAGCTCGTCGCCGCCGAATGCGCCTTCTTCTCCGTCCAATGCGTAATCGCGGTTCGGATCAAGCCCTTTCAGGCGGAGGCGGTCCAGCTTAGCGTTCGCTTCCTGAAGAACGGACACGTAAACGACAAACGCTTCGCTCTTGTCTTTGGAGACAAACATCCAAGCCGTCTCGTTGCCCTCAAACGGGCTGAGCAGACGGTAGAAGTCGCCGAATTGCACCAGAGGACGAACCTCTTTGTACAGGGCAACCTGCTTCTTCACGGCTTCTTTTTCTTCATCCGTAAACACGGTGAGGTCCAGCTCATAGCCGAAGTTGCCTGACAAAGCTACGTTGCCGCGAGTTTCCAAGGATGCGTTACGGCCAACCTGATGGTTAGGAATCGCCGACACATGGGCGCCCATCGTGCTGACCGGATAAACGATGCTTGTGCCGTACTGGATTTTCAGACGGGATACCGCGTCGGTATTATCGCTGGTCCAAGTCTGCGGCATGTAATACAGCATGCCCGGATCGAAACGTCCGCCGCCGCCCGAGCAGCTCTCGAACAGAATGTGCGGGAACGACGATGTAATCGTCTCGAGCACTTCATACAGTCCCAGCATGTAGCGGTGAGCCGTCTCGCGCTGGCGGTCAGCCGGCAGGAGAGCGGAACCGATCTCCGTCATGTTGCGGTTCATGTCCCATTTTACATACGTGATTGGCGCGCTCGACAGGATATCCGATACCGTCTTCACGATGTAGTCTCTAACATCCTGGCGGGAGAAGTCGAGAATGAGCTGATTGCGGCCTTGCGATCTGCGGCGGCCTTCCACATGGAGGCACCAGTCCGGATGCGCCTTGTACAGCTCGCTCTCCGGCGAGATCATTTCAGGCTCGAACCAGAGACCAAACTGCATATCGAGACGTTTTACCCGGGCAACCAGATCCTCGAGTCCGTTCGGCAGCTTGTTCCGGTCAACGAACCAGTCGCCAAGCGACGTTGTATCGTTATTGCGTTTGCCGAACCAGCCGTCGTCGAGCACGAACATTTCGATGCCAAGCTCTTTGCCCGCCGTAGCGATCGCTTCGATTTTGTCCGCGTTGAAGTTGAAGTACGTCGCTTCCCAGTTGTTGACGAGGATCGGACGGGTCTTGTCGCGGAATTCCCCGCGAACCAGTCTTGTGCGATAAAGCTCGTGGTAAATGCGGGACATGCCGCCAAGTCCGTCAGGCGAGAAGACCATAACCGCTTCCGGCGTCTGGAACTGCGCTCCTGCTTCCAGCTTCCAGTTGAAGTCGAATGGATTAATGCCGATAAACAAACGCGACGAGTGGTATTGGTCGACTTCGACGCCCGCAATAAAGCTGCCGCTGTATACAAGGTTCACGCCGTAAACATCGCCATGGTCTTCGGTTGCGCCTTCGCTTAGCAGGGCGAGGAACGGGTTTTGCATATGGCTGGAGGAACCGCGGCGGCTCTCGACGGATTGCATGCCTGGCTCAAGTTTCCGCTTGTGCACGTAACGCTCGCGAGCCCATGCGCCGGACAATTGCAGCATTTCGAAACGATCATGGACAAAATCCACGCTCATGCTAAGCGCGCGCTGAAGATCCAGCGTCATCTCGCCGTTATTAATGAACTTCACGGAACGCGTAATCGCATCATGATCCTCGAACACGGTATAGGACAATACCGCCGTAAGTCCGGTCAGGTCGTCCTTCAGCGTCAGCTCAAGCGTCTGCGCTTCCGAGTCCGACTCGACATAAACAGCCGGCAGGCCTTCGAGTTTCTTTTTCCCGCTGTAGATTTCATGGGAATGGTATGTCAATTCCAGAATCGTCGAGCCGTTAGGCAGCTTCACTTGGTAGGCCGGCGAACGGAAATCGGTTGCTCCATAGGAAGGATACTCCTGCGGCAAAGCATCAAGCGACAGATCCAGCTGGTTCTGGTCCGGATTCGGGCTGAACGAAGCTCTTTCTTTGATCTGGAGCAGGCGGTTAAGCTGCAAGCCTCTTACCTTCTTGCCCCAATAGATGTGGGCGGGATAACCTTGCTTCAGAATTTGAAACGCGTAGCTTGTATTTTTGGATTGCAGATGAAATACGCGGGATTCCTGATCGTAAATAATAGCCATTGTCGTGTTCCTCCTCATAAATGCAATAAAAAATTTACCTGCTTGTTCCGCTGCTCTCCCGAACGATCAATTTCGTATTAATCGTAATATGCGAAGTGATTTCTCTTCCTTCTACTCGTTCAAGCAGCAGCTGCACGGCCGTCCGGCCCATCAGCTCGGTATGGACGCGCACGGTTGTAAGCGGCGGCGTAAGGAAGGCGGATACCTCAATATCGTCGAAGCCGATGACCGCCATATCCTCTGGAACGCGAAGACCTCGTTCATGAAGGGCGCGAAGCGCGCCAACCGCCATCGGGTCGCTGGCAACAAAACAGGCAGTAGGCCGGTACCCGTCGTCCAGCATCCGAAGCATAACTTCATACCCGCCATTCGACGACCAATCAGCCAAATACATCAGCTCCGGTTTATAAAAGCCCCTCTTCTGCTGCAGCTCGGCGAACAGTCTTGTCCGCGGGTCCTCATGTTGTCCCTCTTCGCGATTCAGGATAGGATTCGGACTGCCTCCGATAAAGCCAATCTCCGTATGCCCCAGCTCGTACAAATGACGAAGCACTTCCTTCATCGCCTGACCGAAGTTAAGCTGAACCGAATCGCAATCATCCGGCGTCTGGTCGTGATTGACGAAAATGATTCTGTCCTTGCGCGGATAAAGCCGGTGAATCTCTTGTTCGTCAACGGAGCCCACCACGATAAGACCGTCCAGCTCTGAAAGCGGTGTCAGCTCGGACTTCAGAACACCGCGGATAACCTTATCGATTGCGATGCCAAGCTCCTCGCATCGGGTTTCAATGCCGCGCCGAATGGCGCCAAAGTACGGATCGCTATGCTCGTCCTCAAGCGTGGACCACATGACGAGGCCAACCTTTATCGTGGAGAGCAGCTGATCCTGTTTCATTCGCTTGAGGCGTGCCGGCTTATATTGCAGCTGTTCGGCAATACTAAAGATGCGGCTGCGCGTCTCTTCGCTGACACTCAGCGACAAATCATTATTCAGCACCCGGGATACCGTCGCAGGCGAGACGCCCGCTTCGCTTGCAATTTGTTTAATCGTAGCCATAAATGCCTCATTCGTTATAAATTTAGTTAATAAATTTACTAAACTACAATTAATATTGTAGCAAATAGCCGGGAAACAAACAAGAGCGAAGCTTGCGGGATGCCCGAACGGCAAACGCAAGCTTCGCTCTATTTTGGCATGGGACTAGTATTGCCCCCGCTCTTTATACTGCTCGGAAAGAGCAAGGGCGCTATCATAATCCGTGGCCGGAGCCAGGATTTGGAGATCTTTGCCTTGGCCTGACGCAGCCCCAACCGGTTCAAACAGCAGCAGCTTTAAGCTTTCGAATTCGCCTGTTTTCCAGATTGAACTGAACTGCACAATATTCCAAGCTTTGAGAGCTCCTGTAGTTGCATCGTGGGTGCTATCAAGATAAACCGTAACTCCCCAACCACTTTTTGTATCTTCATAAAAAGTGGTTCGCATCATATTCGCTTTCGTCACGTCATACTTCGCAATCTCAATCTTTCCCGTAAAACTCTGATTACGAAACAGCTTCCGGTGCAAAGTTCCTTTTACCATCACCGTCGTTTTATCGACCGTAGACGGATCTCCTGGTCGGAACTCCACTGCAGGATAAGTAAGCTTTATCTTCTTCGGAAAATCGTATTTCCATACGATTAAACCTGCAAAAGCTAATACAATAAATAGAACGATACCGGTTATTTTCAATCCTCTGTTCAGCATTAACGCCACGCCCTCCCATTCTCAGAAATTACCATATGGAATAGAACGAGCGCAACAGCGAAAAAGGTTCAAATTAAAAGGCTTTGGGGTATAACGAACCCCCAGAGCCTTGTACATTGGATTCGCTACAGTAAAAAGAGCCTGGAATGAGCCGGTGCCTTAGCTACGTTGGATTTGTTCCAGTAAAAATTGCGGAAATGGAGCATATAACACCCAAATAGACTGATTATCCTGCATAGATTCCAACGTAGCACATGTTCCCAAGCTAAATCAGCACCTTTTACTGGATGAATTCCAACGTAGCTCACACTCCGTTAACTCGCACTGTATTCATGCAAACACCAGAACAAATGAACTAATGCTCAACCAGATGCCCTTCCTCCAGATACAAAACACGGTCGCATAACGGAAGAACCCGTTCGTCATGAGTGACCATAATGGCGGCCTTCCCCTGCTCCTTGGCCTCGCCCGCGATCATGCGCACAACATCCATCCCGCGGCTTGCGTCGAGGCTTGCCGTTGGTTCGTCCGCAAGCAGAACGGCCGGATCATTCATTAGCGCTCTGGCGATTGCGACGCGCTGGCGTTCGCCGCCGGACAGCTTCTCCGGATAGGCGCTGCGGCGGTGGGCCAGGCCCAGCTTCTGAAGCAGTTCTCTCGCCTTGCCCGTTGCCTTCGCTTTGTCCATGCCTCCCTGCTTCGCCACGAACAGCAGCTGCTCTTCCACTTTCAAATATGGAATCAGATTGGCGCTTTGAAAAATAAACCCAAGCTTATGAAGCCTCATGTCCGACAGCTCCTGATGAGCTTTGCCGATGACCGATTGTCCGTCCACCAGCACATCGCCGCTTGTTGGTTCAAGAAGCGCTCCCGCAATGGAGAGAAACGTACTTTTCCCGGAGCCGGACGGCCCCATTACCGCAACAAGCTCGCCTTCCGCAACACTTAGATTTAAGTTATCCAGAACTAAGCGCTGCATACCGCCGTCCTCGAACGAATGCGTAATTTTTTGCAAAACGATCCGTTGTCTCATGCTGCCGTCCTCCCTATTGCATCCAAGGCGTTTATTCTGTTCACTTTCCACACGGAAAGCAAAGAGCCAGCCAGCGACATAGCTATAAAAGCACCGCTTGTAAGTGCAAGCGTAGAGGCAGGAAGCTGAAACGGCATGCCGCTTGGCAATACCGCTTCCAGTGCCTGAACCAGAAGCACGCTAACGGTCAGGCTTCCCACGCATAAGAGCAGCACTTGCAAGGCCACGCTTCCGGCAAGGTAAGCGGCGCGTGTACCGATAGCCTTCAAGATGCCGAATTGGCTGCTCTTTTGGATCGTGATGACATAAAAGAATACCGCCAGGACAAACGCCGAAATGACAAACAGAAACACAATCATCATCATTAACGAACCCTGTTCTTCTTTATAGCCCGGAATTGCCGAGACAGCCTCCGATTTTGCGACGATCTCGTTACCCGGCAATGCTGCTGCGAGGCGCTCTGCCTGCTGTTTGTCGGCTTTGACCGCTATGGCGTTATAAGTCGTGTCAGTCGCCATCCCGCTTCTGGCCGCCGATAACAGCTGAAGCTGCTGCCAATCATGCTCGCTTAGGAATACGGCCGGGGAATGGCTGAACGATTCCCGGCTCACAAATCCGCCAACCGTCCATTTCATGCCGGAGGCCTGATCAACAAGCGTTGAACCGATGCGGACTCCCGAATCCTTTAATTTGCTGTCGACCAATACCGAACCGGCGCCAGCCTCTGCAAGGGCGTTTCCCTCAACTGCAGGAGGCGTAAGCCAGCCTTCGGGATCCACGGCAAGCAGCGTTACATCCAGCTTATTTCCTCCCGTAGTTACGGTTGCCATCCGGACGCCAAGCGGCTGCGCATTATTCTTGCCGGCAATCGTCTGTGCCTTCTCCAGAACCTCCGCCCCGACCTGCGACCTTGTAAACCGATGATTGGAATCTTTCTCCATTATAAAATGCGTAGCGTTCATATTTTCTATGGATGCCGCATTGTCATAAGCGAGTCCCCGCGCGAGTCCGGTAACGAACAGGACCAGAAAAGAGACCAGCAGCATAATCGTTGCGATAAGCGTATAGCGGACTTTAGCAAATCTCATTTCCCGTATAGCCAAATACATAATGCTTCCCTCCTTTGATGTCTCTAGTGTAGGAAGCGAAAATGAACGGCGCGTGAACGAATGATTACAAATCGGGAAGTCTAACTGTAATACTTGTGCCCGCTCCTGGCGAGCTTGCTGCCTCGATGTTCCCATCGTGCAGCTGAACAATCTTTTTCACGATAGCCAGTCCAAGGCCTGTCCGCCCCGAAGTCCGCTCGCGGGCACGGTCAACCCGGTAAAACCGGTCAAACAGGAAAGGAATATGCTCAGGCGGAATTCCCTCACCTGTATCCGAAACCACAATAACGACATGAGACAAAGTCCGTTCCGCGAGAACTTCAATGCTTCTCCCGGGCGGAATATAGTTGATGGCATTGCCAATCAGATTCATCCACACCTGCTGCAGCAGCACTTCATCGCCATACAGCATAATGGAGTCGGGAACGGACAGCTTAAGCAGCAAATCCTTCTCCTCCAGCTGCCACTGCAGAACCTGCACGGCTTGGCGAATATGTTTATAGAGCGAAAAATGCTTTTTATTCAAAGCCTCTTCGCCCTGCTCAAGCGAGGAAAGAAGCAGCAGCTGCTTGCCAAGGATAGAGAGATGGCGGCTTTCCGCTTCTATAATATCGGCATAATGCCTGCGTTCCTCGGTTGGAAGCTCTTGCTCCCTTAGCACGGCGGCAAACCCCTGGATCGAGGTGAGCGGCGATTGAATCTCGTGCGACACATTCGAGACGAACTGCTGACGGGTCTGATCCACGCGCTCGAGCTCCTGGCTCATGGTCATGAAATGCTCGGCAAGCTGGCCGATTTCATCCCGCCTTCTCGTGGGCAGACGAAGATTGTAATTCCCTTGCGCGATGCGCTTAGTCGCCTCCGTAAGTCTTGTGATCGGCTTGACCAAATACCGCGTACTAATGAGGAAAAAGAGTATGCTGATTATAACCGTATACAAACCGACCAAGGCAAAAAAGGTGCGAAGCTCGCCAAACTGCAAAAGAACGTCCGGCCTCATAAACAGGGCATAGTTTTTGCCTGAAGACTGCACAAGCACCCCTACCGTATTGCTTAACCGGTTATCGAAGAACCCGGTAATAAACGGCTTGTTAGGGAATTGCGCTACTCCGTGATACACTTCTCCGCCGAGCACGAGCGCAACGGCCCGTTGATCCAAATCCTGCTGACGAAAGCTTCGTCCGTAGAAATGGGCTTCTCCTTGGCCGTCCGTCACGTAAATCTCGTAACCAAGCGAAGCCGCATTTTGCAAATAACGCTCCATCCCGGTAGGATCCGTCTCGATAAAGCTTCTCATCTGCTGGGCAATCCCCACCAGCTTCTCATCGTTATAAGACTTCAGCTTCATATGGTAATACAGGTTGGATAACAGAAATCCGATCATGCTGCTGGCCAAGATAACGGCAACGGTGATGAGAAATACCCGAAAGTACAGAGATTTCATTTCCCTTTCACCTCAACCTTGTACCCGATTCCCCGTACCGTCTGAATGGTAAAGTCCTCGGCATAATCGGCAAACCGCTGGCGGAGCCGCTTGATATGCACGTCTACGGTCCGGTCGTCCCCCTCGAAATCCGCCGCCCATACGAGACGAATCAGCTCCTCGCGGGAGAACAGCCTTCCCGGGTATTGAGCGAGCTGGGCAAGAAGCTCGAATTCTTTCATCGGCAGCAGCAGAACCGACTGGCCGTCGGACACTTCAACATTTTTGCGGTCAATGGTGATGCGGTTCATCCGGATAATGTCGTGGGATACCTGATTATAACGGCGGAACAGCGCTTTAACCCTAAACAGGAGCTCCTCCGGTTCAAAGGGCTTGGTCACGTAATCGTCGGTTCCCCTGAGATAACCCTGCTCTTTGTCGGACAGCTGGTCTTTGGCCGTGAGCATAATAATCGGGATATCATAGCGCTCCCGGATATATTCGCATAGCTCAAAGCCGTCTATCCGCGGCATCATCACATCAATAATGGCCAGATTTACCGGCTCGCGCCGCAGGACCTCTACCGCCTCGGCCCCATCCTGCGCTTCATACACCTGGTAGCCTTCACGGGTCATCACGAAACGGATAAGCGCTCTAATATTCGGATCGTCGTCAGCCAGGAGCAAATGATACATCTTAGCAACCTCCTGTCCTATTCCAGTATTTTCGTTGATAGCATAGCATATTAACGGGCAAACACAAACAGGACCCGGCTTAAACCGGCCAGGCAAAAAAACAAGTCCCAGGGCATCTAATCTACCCTGGGACTTGCTTCTTTCCTTCTATTTCAGTTCGTTTTGCTCCCGCCACGAACGACTTCCGATACGCCTTGCGGACGGACCGTGCGGGGAGGCAGGATCCGGTCGATAAACGGCGTTGTGTCAATGGCCGCAATCTTCGTACGCCCCGGCCCCCAGCCGATAATGGCTCGCCAGCTTCCGAGCACGCCTTGCTCCGCCAGCTCCCGCTCGTTCACTTCCACGCTCTGCTCGGCGTACGGCGAGACATACAGCGCATCCGCCGGACAATAAACCTCGCAGATGAAGCAGGTCTGGCAGTCGCTTTGCCGCGCAATGACGGGGATGCCATCCTCGGTTTTATCAAATACATTGGTCGGGCATACCTTAACGCAGATATTGCAGGAAATGCACCGTTCCTCGCTGACTAATTCTATCATCCTGCCTGCACCCCCCCGGAGCCAGCCGCTGCCCCGGCCGGCACAACGCCGCCGCCGGATTCCGGCACCTTCTCCGGCCGGACGCGGATCTCATCGAGTCCCGAGACGAGCAGCCGGTACTGCTGCTCCTCGTCCTGACCGGGATATTCCGACAGCACATGCAGGCCGCCGCTTCGGGATTCCTTCCGCGACAATGCCGCCGTATACATCCAGCGGGCGGTTGCCGCCATCGCGGCTGTCTCGCGGGCGCGCACCTGCTCCAGCATCGTTTGCGGCGCTTGATCATTCACCCGCTTCCACACCTCATCCAGCTGACGCAAAGCCAGCTTCAGCCCCCGTTCGGTGCGGAAATAATTAATGCCGAGCGGAAGAACCTGACTCTGAATATCCTTGATCAGCTCCTGCGAAGACGCAACGGAAGAAGCCGGGGCTGTGCCAAGCCCGTAGCGCCCGGCCGGCTTCAGATCGCGTTCCGCCGCGCTGCTCCGGTGAGACAAGGCATAAGCGGCTGCGCCTTTGCCCGCCCAGGTTCCCGAGCAGATTGCCCAAGACGCGTTAAAAGCGCCTCCGCCGGATGCCGAACCGGTAATGCGCTCGCGTGTTGCCGCATCCCCTGCGGCGAACAATCCGCCTACCGTTGTGCTGCAATCATCGCCAACAATCCGGATGCCGCCCGTGCCTCTTACCGTCCCTTCATACCGCAGCGTCAGCGGGAACGGCTCGGTAAACACGTCAATCCCCGCGCGGTCATACGGCAGGAAGAAGATCGCGTGAGATTTTCGTAAGAAGGCCTGCTTCTCCGGGGTATCCGCTTTGTTCATAATGGCATACACGGGTCCTTTGAGCAGAGCCTCCGCCAGAAAATCTCCCTGCCGCCCCGCAACGATCTCTTGGCCGGTATGATCGTAATACGTTGCCCATCCAAGCAGTCTCGAGCGGGTATTGGATCCAAAAGCCGGGGACGGCGCGTACTTGCGTGTAAATTCCATCCCCGACAGCTCTACGCCAAGCTCGCCGGCCATTAAATAACCGTCTCCGGTCAATACATTGCAGCCGAGTCCGTTGCTTAGAAAAGCGCAGCCGCCCGTTGCGATAACAACGGCATTCGCGCGAACCTCCCAGGTCTGGTTATCCTGCCTGGACACGCCGCGTGCGCCGCCTACGCCAAACTCATCGACCAACAGCTCAAGGGCTGGCGACTGGTCGAGCACTTTGACGCCGGCACGCTTCACGACCTTGCGCATAATCGACATGTATTCGGGTCCGTGCAGATGATCGCGCATCGGAGTGCCGTTCTCGTCACGGACGAACGGATAGCCCCACTGCTCAATCCGTTCCAGATTCGTATACACCTGGTCAAGCACCCGGTGAATCCATGCCGGCTCCGCCAAATACCCGCCCTGCTTCATTCGCTCCTCCACGGCACGCTTTCTCATTTCTTCGTCGGGCGGCAAATAAAGCAGATTCGTGCCTCCCGGCGCCGTTGCGCCGCTGCTGCCAAGGAAGCCCTTATCTGCCAGCACGACCTTCGCGCCATTAGTGGCTGCGCTCCAGGCCGCCCAAGCTCCGGCGGGTCCGCCGCCAATAACGAGCACATCCGCGGTAAGCCGCCGCTCTGCTGAATCACTCATCTTCCTTCCTCCTTATCCCATGAAAAGAGGCACTTGAATTTCTTCAAGCGCCTTTCTCTCTTATAGCAGCTTCTCCTTGAAAAAGCTGATCGTCGCCTGCAGCGCCGTTTGCAGCTGCGCGTTTGCCCCTCCATACGGATGTACCGTATTAAAGGTATGGTCCGCTCCTTGCACCAGCACGTATTGCTGATGCGGAGCTTCATCTTGGAAGTACCGCAGCTGTTCGAGCAGCGGCTCCCGATCCAGGTCTCCCTGCACGATCAAGGCGGGGAGACGCAGACCGGTAAAAGCTTCGCGAATGTTAAAGCGCGCTTCATTTCTCTGCCAATCCTCCTGAACCGTCAGATCCAGCAGGCTAACCGTTTCGCCCGCCGGCAGGTGGCGGGATGGAGGAGGTCCTCCATTCCATACCGCTAAGGCGGCTATTTGTTCAGGCTTCTCGCTGGCCGTCAGGATGCTGCTTCCTCCGGCTCTGCTGTGGCCAAGCAGCCCGATCTTGGTCCGGTCAGCCAATTGAGGCTGCGGCAAATCGCCGTTTAATAACGCGCGAAGCACAGTCTCCAAATCGTCAAGCTCCTGAGAAAAGGTAGATGCGGCTGCAATCGACGCTTCTTCCAAGCCGTCTTCCCTGGCGGCAATGCGCGAGAAATTGTAGCTGACCGAATAAAAGCCCTCTTCAGCCAAACGGTTCGTCACATCCGGCCAGAATGCCCAGTCCTTATAGCCTCTAAAGCCATGACTTACGATAATAACCGGATGCGGCTTGCCGTCATCCAAGGATTTGATTTCGCCCTGCAAACGGATGCCCTTGCTCGAGTACAACGTAAATGACTGGACGGTCAGCGTATCCTTTCCCATAACCATTCCTCTCCTATCTGATCAATCGGTTACTTTATTTCCCAATCTTCAATCTTGTAATCCTTCTTCGCCAGCCCTTCCTCGACAAGGAAGTCCTTCGTGCCCGTAATCCGCGTAATCCCTTCTGCCGGGAACGGTTCAACCGTAATATCGCTGATTGGGCTTACTTTCTTCGCCAGATCTACGGTCGTTTTGTTCAGAGCGGCAATAAACTGGTAATATTCATCTTCATGTTGTTTTAAATCCTCCAGCGCTTTTTGGCGGGCTTCATTCCATACCTTCGGGAAATCCGGGAATTTCTTCAGATAGCTTTCCGATACAACCGTTACCCCCGTGCCATGCAGCTCCGGATGTTTGGTTGAATCATCAATTAACGTATAGCCTTGGGCTAGCAGCTTCTGCGCGGTATAACCCGTGTTGGTCATGGCATCCACATCACCCTTGGCAAGCGCCGCTTGGGCATCAGGAATAAGCATATGGACCAGCTTGTAATCCGTCACGCCAGCCTGCTTCAGCAGACCAACAACGTAACGGTGCATGTAGGAGCCTTTTTGAATCGCAATCGTTTTGCCTTTCAGCTCTTCGACCGTCTTTGGACCGTTAGGACCCGAGATCAAGTAACCGATATTTGTAATCGTCGTCTGATTAATGAGCCTGGTCTTCGCGCCGGAAGCGTAAGCGATAATGGCCGGGGTATCGCCCAAGCCGCCAAAATCAAGCCGTCCGCTGATGAGCGATTCCGTCTGGTCCGGACCGTTCGGGAAGCCCGTCAGCTTCACTTCCTCGATGCCGTATTTTTTCAATTCCGCTTGGATAATGCCTTTATAAAAGCCCCAGCCTTCCGCTCCGCCGGGAAGATTCTTATCATTGCTTCCGATATAACCGTAGTTAAGAACGGCCGGCACTTTACTGTCCTTGTCCGGCGCGGCAGTTGCAGCTGCCGTCTCCGTTCCCGTTGGCGCGCTGGCGCCGGCATTGGCGCTATCCTTCGCATTCCCGTTCGAGCTATTGTTCGCTCCGCAAGCCTGCAGCCATGCCGTTGCCATAATTAACACCGCGATCAGCGCTAGTCTGACCGGTCCGCGTAATCCTCTTTGTTTCTCTCTTCCCTTGCCGCTCATAAATACAGACCCCTCTCAGTGATTAAGTATAATTGCGTACTCGTTAAAATTTCGCGTATAGCGACAGCCGGTACATATAGTCATGCGAAGCGACTGGCGTTCTGCCTTTGCCCCAGCCGACCTTCTCCCGGTACCCGCCAAGCAATCCCTGCCGCTCCGCTTCCCGCTCGGTAATGCCGATCACCTGCTCCGAATCCGGCGCAACGTATAACGCGTCAACCGGGCAGTACAGCTCGCACATAAAGCAGGTCTGGCATTCGTCCTGCCTGGCGATTACGGGAATCCCGTCATCGCCGCGGTCGAATACGTTTGTTGGGCATACCGATACGCACTGATTGCAGGACACACACCGGCTCTCGCTGACAACCTCAATCATGGTGCGATAACCTCCTTCTCGGAACGTGCTGCTTCATTAACGGCTTCCGGCTTCACCCACACCTGATCCAATCCGCCGCTGATAAGCCGGTAATGCTGGCCGGCATCCTGCGTTGGGAAATCCTCGCGCTTGTGCATGCCGCGGGTCTCCGTCCTGGCAAGCGCGGAATTGTACATCCATCTTGCGGTCGCGGTCATTGCCTGCGCTTCGCGAGCTTTCACCCCGCCTGCCGAAAGCTCCACCTCCTGATTCCGCTGATCCTTCCATAGTCCGTCAAGCCGTTGCAGCGAGCCCTTCAGCCCTTGCTCCGTACGGAACAAATTGCGGTCGTACGGTGCTACCTCCTCTTGCACGGCGCGGACAATCTCCTCCGTCTTCTTCGGAGAGGCAGCCGCCGTGCTCGTAATGACCGAAGTGGAGGCACTCTGCAGCTTGCGGCCATTCGCGTGCTCGCCAAGCTTTTTCGCGTACGCTGCCGCGCCTTCTCCGGCAAAAGAACCGGAAGACATCGCCCATGCCGCGTTATGGCTGCCGCCGCCGGTAAAACCGCCGCAGATCAGCTCGCGCGTTGCCGCATCGCCCGCCGCATAGAGGCCGGGCACCGAAGTGGCACAGGTCTCGTCGGTAATGCGGATACCGCCTGTTCCGCGCACAGTCCCTTCCAGCCTAAGCGTTACCGGGAATAAATCGGTGAACGGATCAATCCCGCGGCGGTCGAACGGCAGGAAGAAGTTCGTCTGATTCACCTGAAGCAGCGGCTTGATCTCCTCCGGAGCAAGATCCAGCTTCGCGTACACCTGGCGGCCTTCCAGCAGCTTGCGGGCAATAATGGAGCGGCCGCGCTTCGAGCCAGCCCCCTCTACCGGCGTTCCGTCCTCATAATAGAAGGAAGCGTAGGAGTAATAGGCCGTTTTCGTTACCGAAGAAAAGGTCGGACTAATCGCATAAGCGTTGGAGAATTCCATGCCCGATAGCTGAGCGCCCGTCTCGGCCGCAAGCAAATAACCGTCACCGGTCAGCACGTTGCAGCCAAGCGCCTTGCTTAAGAACGCGCATCCGCCGGTTGCGATCACAACGGCTCCTGCATGCACGGTCCACGCATCGCCCGTTTGCGTTTGCACGCCGGACGCGCCGCCAACGCCGTGTTCGTCCACAAGCAGCTCGAGGGCGGGGCTATGATCCAAAATTTTGACGCCCGCCTTCTTCACCAGCTTGCGCATCAGGCGCATATATTCGGGACCTTGAAGTCCCCGCTTGTGAAGCTCGCCGTCGTCATCCTTCGGGAAAGGATAGCCGGCATGGCCAAGCCGGTTCATATTCTCGTACGTCCGGTCAAGCACCCGGTCCATCCAGCGGTGCTCCGCAAGACGGCCGCCCATTTCGTAACGGCTGGCTTTCGCTTCCTCGCGCAGCCGGTCCTCCGGCTTCACATACCAGACGCCGGTGCCCGAAGGCGCGGTTGCCCCGCTTGAGCCGCAATAGCCTTTGTCGGCCAGAATAACGTTCGCGCCTTGCGAAGCAGCCGTAATGGCCGCCCATGTTCCCGCAGGTCCGCCCCCGATGACAAGAACATCCGCCTGCAATTGAATAGCACCGTATGGTAATACGATCGACATTTCGTTTTCCCCCTCGAATAATTGATTGAATATTTCGACTATTGACTGAGTAAAACGGCTGCTCCGGCGAGAACAACCGGGATTGCCGTTCAAGCATTAGCCCTTGTAGCTGTCACGCCAGTTCAGCCAGCGAATTTCAAGGCTCTTCATGATGGAATCAATGAGCTTCCCGATTACCGCAAATATAATAATGCCGACAAAAATAACGGAGGTTTCCGAGTTCTGTTTGGCCTCATTGATAAGGAAGCCGATTCCGGACCGGGAGCCGATCAGCTCCGCCACGACAAGCCCAATCCAGGATACGGCAAGCGAGATTCGAACTCCGATCAGAATATCGGGAAGCGCAGCCGGAAGAATCAGCCGAGTCAGCCGTTTGAACGGACTGAAGCCCAGAATGCGCGACACTTCGAACAGCTTATTGTCTACATTGCGGATGCCGAGAAACGTGTTGATATACAGCGGGAAAAACGAACCGGACACGATAATGGCGATTTTGGACGTTTCCCCGAAACCAAACCACAGGATAATAAGCGGTGCAATGGCGAGATGCGGGACAAGCCGTAACACTTGAATGCTTGGATCAAGCAGGTATTGAGCTTTCCGGAACAGCCCTGTCAGTAATCCGAACAGGAGTCCGGCCGTCCCTCCGATCAGGAAACCTAACCCGGCTCTCCCCATGCTGACGAGCAGATGATGCAGAAGATTTTCCGAGGCGGCCAGCGTCCCGAATGCCCGAAGAATCGAGGCAGGCGATGGCATAAACATAGGCGAGATATACCCGGCCGAAGCGGCGATCTGCCACAAAACAAGAAGCACGGCCGGAATGGCCGCCCCTAATGCGATGTCTTTCAGCACAACTGCCGCAAGCTTCGATGACCACCGCCGCTTGCGCTTTGCAGCTCCTTTTCCCGCGGCTCTCTCCCCTCCGGCTAACCCAGCTTCCGGTGCCGCTTGAGGAGAAACAACCGCTTCGAGTGAATTGCTCATAATTACCTTGCCTCCCTTCTAGCCGTTGTAACGGTCCTTCCATCTGAGCAGCCGGCGCTCGATCAAGGCGAGCAGCGTATCGGTGAACAGCCCAAGAACGGCGAATATAAAGATGCCTACGAAGACCACCGGCGTATCCGCAAACTGCCGGGCATCCGACATCATATAACCAATCCCGGAAGTTGAAGCAATCAGCTCCGCCACAACCAGGCCAAGCCAGGATAATCCGATCGACAAGCGCGCGCCCAAGATAATATTCGGCATAGCGGCCGGCAGAATCAGCCTTGTGATTTGCTTCAAACGGCTGAAGCCCAGCACTCTGGCTACTTCAAACAGCTTGTTGTCCACATTGCGGATTCCGAGGAACGTATTGATGTACAGCGGGAAAAAGGCGCTTTTGGCAATGAGCAGCACTTTGGATTCCTCGCCGATGCCGAACCATAAAATAAACAACGGCACAACGGCAAGGCTTGGGATCATCCGAATCATCTGGATCGTGGGATCAAGCAGCTTTTCCGTCCGTCGGAACAAGCCAACCGCAATGCCAAACAGCAAGCCCAGCGAGCCGCCCAGCGCAAATCCCAGCAAAGCCCTTGTCACGCTAATCTGGATATTCGACCACAGGTCGCCGGACGATGCCAAGGAAATGCCGGCTTCCGCAATCGCATAAGGGGTCGGGAACAGCAGCTCCGAAATATAACCGTAATGCCCAAGCACCTGCCATAAGACCAGCAATGTTACCGGAAATACTAGCGCCAGCCCTGTTAGAGTCAGCCTGCCCGGCGTTTTCCCCGCTGCTGCAGCTTGACTGCTCATCTTGATCACCACTTTTCTCGAAAATAAAAAAGAGGCATCCTCATATCACATAA
This sequence comes from Paenibacillus sp. MMO-177, assembly GCF_037147795.1. Taxonomy (NCBI): domain Bacteria; kingdom Bacillati; phylum Bacillota; class Bacilli; order Caryophanales; family Paenibacillaceae; genus Paenibacillus; species Paenibacillus sp. MMO-177. The sequence goes on from NZ_JBBCUR010000001.1 coordinate 1,131,308, forward strand.
GAGAATGCCTCCGTTAGAACGGTTGACGTTTTTATTAATCTTGTTAATTCCTATTGATTAACTTTGATATAAGAGTAGCATGGGGATTTTTGACTGTCAATCGAAAAATCCTTAAACGCTAAAAAAGCATCACGGCCTTTATGGCCATGATGCTTTTTCATTAAGCTGCGGCTGCAGCGTTTTTGGAGCGTTTCGCTTGTTTGCGGATGATAAGGGTAAACGGTATCGCGATAACCGCGATATAAGTCGCAATCGTAAACACGTCGTTGACGCTGAGGGTAAAGGCAAACAGCGGAATGACCTTTGCGTTTTCCGTGCCGGCTTGCGTCAGATCCGATACATGCGTAATGGTATGGGAAGCCAGCAGCGAGGTGAACAAGGCAATCGCAAAGGAGCCGCCTACGTTGCGCACCCAGTTGGTGACCGAGGAGGCATGCCCCACCATTTGCGGCGGAATTTCCTCCATGCCGGCCGTGCTTGTTGCCGCAGCGGCAAAGGATACGCCTAGGTTACGCACCGCCATCCAGAAAATCACGTAAAAATGCGAGCTGTCCGTATGCAGATGAGTCATCTCATAGCTGCCGAGAATAATAAGCACAAGCCCGCCGATGGTCATCCATTTCGCGCCAACGCGCGGGTACAGCTTGCCGGCAATCGGCATCGCCAGCGCCATGACAAGAGACGAAGGAAGCAGGATAAGCCCCGTATCCATCGGCGTGATCTGCTGTACGTTTTGCAGGAATAACGGAACAAGCAAGGTGCCCGAATACAGGCTGATCGTAATGATCGTGTTGGCGACAAGCGTAATCGAGAAACGGTAGTTGCCGAACACTCTCAGGTTGAGCAACGGACTCTCGGTTCTGAGCTCATGCCAGATAAAGAGCGCCAGCATGACCGCTCCGAAACCAAACAGGCCTAGCACTTTCGCGGAATCCCAGCCCCATTGCCGCCCTTCGCTCAAGGCGAGCAGCAGCGCTACGCTGCTGAGCACAACGGTAGTAAGGCCAAGCTTATCCAGAACCTTAGCCGTTCCGACTCTCACGTCAGGAATCATCGTAATAATGAACCAGATCGCGATAATTCCGATCGGCACGTTCATGAAGAAAATCCAGCGCCAGTCGAACTGCTGAATGAGCCAGCCGCTGAGCGTTGGGCCGAATGCCGGAGCAAGCATGCCGGACAAGCCCCAGATGCTGACGGCAAACGGCTGTTTTTCCTTCGGAATGATCTGAAAAATAATGGTCATTGTCGCAGGCATAACAAGCCCCGTAAAGATACCCTGAATAATCCGGAAAGCAATCAGCGAACCGGCATTCCAGGAAAAGCCGCACAATAAGGAGAAAATAACAAACCCGATCATGGCATACAGATAGACGTTCTTGTAGCCGAATTTATCCCCCAAATAACCCGATAACGGCGCTATCGTCCCCAGGGAAAGCATAAAGCCCGTTAAGGTCCACTGCACCGTGCTCAGGTCCGAGTGGAAATCCTGCATAAAGATTGTAAGCGCGACATTAATGGTGCTGATCCCGAGAATGCTCAGGAAGGCGCCAAAAAATATGGCAATCATAATCGGCCAGAATCGGATATTCTGGCTGGATGATGTATTCATTTGTTCCTCTTCTCCTATCTCTTTTGGCCGGATGGCCTACTGTAGAAATGATCATACTGCAAAAACTAGCCAAAGTAAACTCATTTACACAAAATTAGTTTAGTTCGGCTAATCCGTTCATTTCTTTATCCGGCAAAATCGTGTATACTCTTACATAGGAAGAGAGGTTGAATACTTTATGGATACAACGGGTGAAACGCAAAGCTGCCGATATACCGATGAAACGACTAAAAACAAATATGTCGCCAAGCTGTTGCATCCCATAAAGTCAAACGGCTTTCAGGGACTTCGCATGGACGACATCGCCAAGGCGATGGATTTGTCCAAAGCGACATTATATAAATATTTTCCTTCCCGCGATGAGATCATTGAGCGGCTGACAGACCTTTATATTAAGTATGTAGTTTGCGATGAAGCAAAGCTGATGGAAGGAAGCCACGAAGCTTACATCAAGGGCTTTCAGTCCACCTTCTCGCAGACGCTTATTATTGCGAACTACGGCACGGAGCCCTTTTTCCAGGATCTGCGCGAAATCTACCCGCAGTTGCTGGCCTCGATCGAAGTATCGATCAGTGACCGCAACGGCCGGCTTCGGGCGTTCTACGAGCGGGGCATGGCCGAAGGGTATATGAACGATTTGAATGCGATGCTTATCATCCTGCAAGACGAGCTTATGTTCCAGAAGCTGCTCGATCCCCATTATTTGATGAGGCACAACCTCACGCTTCGGGGCGCCATCTGGGACTACTACCAGATCAAGAAGCAGCAGCTGTTCAAGCCTGACGTGCTCGCCCAGATTAACGACGAAGCGATGTCGGAGAAGGTGGATTCCCTTGTTCGGAAAATCACTTTTGGCGTCTCTTAAGCAAGCATAAAGAGATACTGGTTACGCAGGAATGGCTACAATGGATCTCATGCAGGATAATGAGCCAATTTCGGCTGTTACCTTATGCTACATTGGAGTTCGTGTAGGGAAGCAAACGAATAAAAGCAGCTGCCCGGGTTCATCACCCCGGCAGCTGCCTTTTTAATTCGTCCCTTATTCACGATTTCTTTTTCGCGCCCGCATACAAAAGATACGAGTACAGGTACGGGATAACGACGCTCAACACCATGCTGACAATAAGAACAGCAATCAGCCACTTGGCCGTCAGCAGGCAACCTCCCAACAGCATCAGAATCCCCGCAACAAACCATAACCTTCCGCCCAGCCGGTGCGTGCTGCGCCAGTTATTCTCGTCCGTGATCGTCCACGGCGTCCGGATTCCCATAAAGAAATTGCTGCGCAGCTGCCCCATCCGGTTGCCGATAATCATCCACATAATGCCGAGGCCGCCAAAGACGATATTGACAAAAGGCAGATCGTAATCGAGATTTTGCAGAATCATCAGCACAAACACTCCGTGAATAAACAGGCTGATCGTCCACCGCATCAGCGTGTAATACTCGCTGAACCGGGCATAATTCTGACGGCGCGGATCGACATTTCGGACGACCGATAGAAAAACGGGCAGTACGATGCCGACACCGGCGTATAACAGCCACATGTTGGATTTGTTCATTGTGCCGTTCTGCTCGCCATTAATGTTGTAGTGGCTCCCAATGACATCCGGAAGCTGATGGTTAAACACGAGAAATACGATGCCAAAAATAACAGCATTAACGATGAGCAAAATCCAGTCTTGCTTGCCCCAGCGTATAGTCTGATTCGTTGTTTCGTTCATCTTACTTCAGTCCCCTTTCGTTCCGAGTATGCCGAGAAACCAGCCCATTGCTTCCTGCACAACGGTCATGTTCAGCGAGTACACCCTGTTTTGTCCCTGTCGTTCTTCGGTCACCAGCTTGGTTTGCTTCAGCAAATTCAAATGATGGGAAATGCTTGGCTTGGATATATTAAAGTGGTCGGCGATTTGCCCGGCGGACAGATCTTGTTCCCTCAGCAATTGAAGGATCTGCCGTCTTGTCGGATCGGACAACGCCTTAAAGGCATCATTCAAGATTTACTCACTCCTCCCGAAGTAACTATTCGATATTTAGATAATATTCTAAATATCGAATAAAAGCAAGCCAGCTTTCGCCCTTTTTTCGAATATCAACTCGGGGTCTACCAAAAAACAGCCTGCCGCAGCGGGCAGACTGTCCATCCGTTCCTATTTATATTGCGCGGTCTCCTGTTCTTTAATCACCTGCTCAATTCCCGACAAAATCAGCTTCAAGCCGAATTCAAACGCCCCATCCGTCCCCATCAGCTCGAACAGCCCGCTCTTGAACATCCTCCGGAACAATCCCGCATCCGTCTCGCTCATCGAGTCTAGAAGATGAATCATCTCCCCGCTCGGCATCTCTCCCTGCTCCTTAACAATAGCGGAGACATTGCGTTGATGCTCGTAATCGTCCAAAACGAAGTAGAAAACATAGTTCATAACCGTAAGAATAGCCTGTAATTTCTGCTCTTGGTCAAGCGGCGTCGATTCCACGCAGAGCAGCATACGGTTGGTGAACCGGATGATGTCCGGCTCGTGAGGAAGCGTCATCATCATAAGCTGCGTTGAACAAGGGTAACGGCGGAGCACAATCCTTACCGTAACCGCAAGCCCTGCCAGCTGCTCCTTCCAATCCCCGTCTGAGTGGAACTCCTCCAAAATAATCTTCGATACCTGGTTGGCTAGACGCTGATAAAGATTCTGCTTGCTCTTAAAGTACCAGTACAGAGAAGGGGCCTGAATGCCCAGCCGGTCGGCTAAACGTCTCATGCTGAACTTCTCGATCCCTTCCTCCCCCAAAAGCTCCCATGACGACCCCAGTATCTTATCCTCCGAAATCTGAGGCTGCTTCTGCTTCTTGTTCATTCGTATCCGCCCTTTTATCTAACAGTGTAAGTTTGTTGTTTACAGGTTTATAAGTTCATGATATCATCTAACACTGTAAGGTTCAATCTAACACCGTTAGACAAATACAAACATAAGAAAGAAGTGATCCGGATGGATACGCAAAACCTCCATTACTTTGAAAAAGCGCCGGTCGCTAAAGCCGTAGCTCACTTCGCCGTACCGATGATGCTGGGCACGTCGATGAGCGTCATCTATTCCATCTTGAATGCCTATTTTCTTGGTACCCTAAACAACACCGCCATGTTAACCGCACTCGCGTTAACCTTGCCGTTATTCGCGATTATTATGGCGCTGGGCAACTTGATCGGCATGGGCAGCGGAACCTTCATCTCCCGTTTGCTGGGAGAGAAGAAATACGATGATGTAAAGCATGTGTCCTCCTTCGCGTTTTACAGCAGTTTAGTGCTTGGTCTTATCGTGATTGCCGTTGGCCTCCCGTTAATCGATCCCATTGTCCACGGCCTGGGGGCAACCCCTGAATCCTTCGGATTTACAAAGGACTATGTCACGATTATGCTCATCGGTTCGCCAATCGTCGTATTGTTCTTCACGCTGGAGAACATCGTGCGTTCGGAGGGCGCGGCTATTACGTCGATGACCGGCATGATACTTAGCGTTGTAGTCAACATTATTCTCGATGCTTTGGTCGTCTTCGTATTCCATTGGGAGGTGATCGGCGTTGCGTCCGCTACGGTTGTTTCCAACTTGGCTGCGTGTGCATTTTTTGCCTTCTATATGGGGAAAAAGAGCCCATTTTTGACGATCTCCATGAAATGGTTCAAGGCTAGCAAGGAGATTATGAGCAATGTATTTAAAATCGGGGTTCCCGTCTTTATTATGAGTATCTTTCTGGGCGCTATGTCGCTCATCTTTAACCACTATCTTGTCGAATATGGAGATCAATCCGTAGCGGCTTACGGCATTTCATCCCGATTACTGCAGTTTCCCGAGTTTATCCTGATGGGCTTATGCGAAGGCGTTGTGCCGCTCATCGCTTTCACCTTCACGGCGAATAAATCGCGCATGAAGAAAACCATCGGATTTACGATCAAAATGATTGTAGCGTTGGCGGTCGTATTCGGCATTATCGTCTATCTAATTTCCGACCACATGATTGGTTTGTTTACAAACGATCCCCAATTAATTGAAATGGGCAGTTACATTCTGCATGTAACCTTCTTATCCTTGTTCATAACCGGAATGACCACGTTGTTTACGGGGATCTTCCAAGCAACGGCGCAAGGAACCGCCGCGTTTATCATGTCAATTATTCAAGGAATCACTCTGATTCCGGTGCTCTATATCGCCAATCAAATGAACGGCTTCCACGGTGTAGTCTGGTCGCTCGTCATTGCGGATACCGTAGCGTTCCTAGTTGGAGCTGTCATGCTGTATGTTCTGCGGAACAAATTGCAGCCGGATTTGGAAAGCTTAGTCCATCAAGCGTAAACGGCTGCGCCGTCCTTATATTTCAAAAAAAGCAAAAGGCGGGATCAGGGTACGTCGCCCCATCCTGCCTTTTGCTTTTTTTGTATGAATGGTTATACCTTCTTTTTGTACACTCTCATTGCAAACACATAAGCGACGAACATAATTCCGACACACCAGGCAAGAGCGATCCAGATGTCATGGTGTAAAGGCTGGCCTGCAAGCAAAGCACGGATGGATTCTACGATGGAGGTCACTGGCTGGTTTTCGGCAAACACGCGAACGACGGTTGGCATCGATTCGGTTGGCACAAATGCCGAACTGATAAAGGGCAGGAAGATGAGAGGATAGGAAAAGGCGCTGGCACCGTCAACCGTCTTTGCCGACAATCCGGCTATCGCGGCAACCCAAGTTAAAGCTAGCGTAAACAGAGCAAGGATACCGGCTACGGCAAGCCATGGCAGCACTCCCGCGGACGAGCGAAAGCCCATGATTAAGGCGACTAGAATGATGACCGCTACCGAAATAGCATTAGATACAAGCGAAGTTAATACATGCCCCCAGAGCAAGGCGGAACGCGATATCGGCATCGTGTGAAACCGCTGGAATATCCCCTTCTGGACATCGGTGAACAACCGGAATGCCGTGTAAGCTATGCCGCTGGCAATGGCCATCAAAAGTATGCCGGGAAGCAGGTAATTCACATAATTATCCGTACCGGTTTTTATGGCGCCGCCAAATACGTACACGAACAGCAGCATCATGGCGATTGGCGTAATGGTAACCGTAATGATGGTATCCATGCTGCGGAAAATGTGGCGCATGGAACGCCCAAGCATAACGCTAATATCGATGAAAAAATGCTTCTTTGCCGTTTCCATTTACATGGCCTCCTTTTTGCCGATAATCGAGAGGAAGATTTCCTCTAATGACGGTTGTTTCTCGATATATTCGACCTTTGTCGCAGGGAACTGCTTTTTCAAATCCGATAGCGTGCCGCTGGCAATAATCCGGCCTTCGTGTAGAATGGCAATCCGGTCGGCCAGCTGCTCCGCCTCCTCCAAATACTGCGTAGTAAGAAGGACTGTCGTTCCGCCGTCCGCCAGCTCCTTGACGACTTTCCATACCTCGATGCGGGCTTCGGGATCAAGTCCCGTCGTTGGCTCATCCAGAAATATGATCTTTGGTTTGCCCACAAGACTAAGCGCGATATCGAGTCTGCGGCGCATCCCTCCTGAGTAAGTAGATACTCTTCTGTCGGCAGCGTCTGTTAAGCCAAAGCGCTTCAACATATCTTCCGCGACCTGGCGCGGGTTTTTGAGATACCTCAGCTTGGCGATCATGATCAAATTCTCGCGGCCGGTCAGTATTTCATCCACGGCGGCAAACTGTCCGGTCAGGCTGATCGCCTGGCGCACCTGATCCTGCTGCGACGAGACATCAAATCCGTTGACGACTGCGGTTCCTCCGTCCGCCGCGAGCAGCGTGGTGAGAATTTTAACTACCGTTGTCTTCCCTGCCCCGTTGGATCCGAGGAGAGCGAATATGTTGCCCTGCTCTACCTCGAAATCTACGCCCTTCAATACTTCGAGCTGCTTGTAGGATTTCCGCAGACCTTTTACTTGAATAGACTTGGTTTGCATGGGGTAACCTCCTAAAAAAGTATGTGAAGCCATTCTTACTTGGTAATCGCGTATTTAAATAACGGTCACTTTCGACAGATCGGCATCCATGCCTTTGAGTTGCGCGAAAGTTAATTTATCCATGGTTGCGCCGTCGAAGCAGACGGTTTTGATCATGCGGTAATACTTCTTCGTCAACGTAAAACCAGGCTGGAACGAAACGTTTCTAAAGGTAGCACCCTTAAACGAAGCTTCTGTTAGAGCCGCCTTTTCAAATTTAACGCCGATAAACGTCTGCCCGTCTAAGCATTGCCCCGTCAGATCGGAGAACTTGAAGTCTACTCCGTCAAATAAACAGCCTTCGAATTTCGTTTTTCTAAGATCCGTCAGCGTCAAAGTGACGTCGGTCAGCTTCGCGCCCGTAAATTTGACTCCGTCCAGCCCCGATTTACTGAAGTTGGTGCGCACAAGGGTCGACTTGTTGAAGCTGGCATTCGTCAGATCAAGCGCGGAGAAGCTGCAGTCCGTCAGGTTCGCGCCGTCAAAATTCGCTTGGCGTACGTCGCTGCTCTTGAACGAGCTGCCGGTCAGATCGGCCCCCGAGAAATCGGAGCCGTGCAGCGCGCTGCCTTTGAATTGTCCTTTGTGTGCCTTAACGCCCGCAAAGTCGCTGTCTGCGAGGTTGCTGCCGTTAAAGTTGGTCACCACTTGACGTTCCAGCGAGCGGGAGAGGTTGGCGACTTCCAAGATCGTTTGCTCGATGTCGCCAATGCTCTCGATGGTCAGCTTAAAAGCCGTTTCGTCGTCCTTGCCCTCCGCTTTGAGCTCGTTGTAGCGCTCTTGCAAATCGGAAAGCAGGTCGGCCTTCAGTTCTGTAACGCTTTTCACCCCGTCGTATGGGGTAAACACGCTGTTCAGATAATCGTTCAATCTTGGATTTGTCATGTCAAATCTCTCCTTATAATAGGTTTTCTAACACGCGTTTGGCATACTCCCAATTGCTTTTGTTGCGGGTGTAGGTCTCCTTGCCCTTTTCGGTAATTCTGAAATATTTGCGACGTCCGCCCTGTGATTCATCGCCCCAGTACCACTCGATATCGCCGTCGGCTTCCAGCCTCCGGAAGCTCGAGTACATGGTGGCTTCTTTTAGTTCATACTCGCCTTCCGAACGTTCGGCAATCAGCTTCACAATCTCGTAACCGTAACGGTCAGCTTCGGACAAGAGCCTTAAAACCATCGTATCCGTATGTCCTCTCAGCAGGTCGGATGTGATTTTGTTCTCGCTCATGCAATCACCTCCATATCTGCATGATAAGACATATTACTGTGACTGTCAAGGTACTTCTGCAAACATAATACTCTGACGCTAATAAAAGGTGCATGCATAAAGAAAAAAACCGCGCAGAGCGCGGTTTTTTGGGGTTATTCTTTTTTCGTTGCGGGCTATTTCCAGGTTGATCCTTCGATTCAAGCCCACTCTGCCGATCGATTCGTTTATCCTCCCTTTCTGTAAACGTTGCATTTCGGTACAATGGACATGATAACTACTACTCAAACAGGTGGAATCAGGAGGAATTTTCAAGATGAACGATCAATTCGAGCAGCTTTTTGATTCGGCTCAAGCACAGCTGCTGCTGGAGCAATTGTACGGCAGCGAAGAACGGGAGCAACAGATTGACAGATACCGGAAATGCATGGAAGGATACGGTGCGCAATTTGGAAAGACCGATTCTTTGAAATACTTCAGTGCGCCGGGTCGCACGGAGATAGGCGGCAATCATACGGATCATAACAATGGAAAGGTACTTGCGGCTAGTATTCAGTTAGATACGATTGCGGCTGCAGCAGCCGTGGACACCGGAGTCATTTCCGTCGTTTCCGAAGGTTATCCGGGCGTGTCCGTCATCCATCTGGATGATCTGGAACCGAAGGCAGGAGAGAGCGGAACGGCTGCTTTAATCCGGGGTATCGCACACGGTTTCCGGCAGCACGGGTACCGAATCGGAGGGTTTAATGCCAGCGTCAGCAGTAACGTTCTTCCGGCGTCCGGACTCAGCTCCTCCGCCTCTTTTGAAGTTCTGATCTGCCAGATTCTAAGCACACTTTATAACGACGGAGAGCTGGACGCGGTTATGATGTCGCGCATCGGCAAGCATGCCGAGAATCTTTATTGGAACAAGCCGTCGGGGATGCTGGACCAGATGGCCTGCTCGTACGGCGGCATGATCACAATAGATTTTAAGGAGCCGACAGAGCCTCGGATCGAGCGTATTCCGGGTACGTTTGAAGCAGCAGGATACAGCCTTGTGATCGTCGGTACCGGCGGCAACCATGCCGATCTGACGAAGGATTATGCTTCGATTCCGAACGAGATGCGGGCGGTAGCGCAAGCCTTCGGCGTAGAGGTATGCCGCGATTTGACGGCAGAGATGATCTACGGACGGCTAGCGGAACTACGCGAAACTACCGGAGACCGGGCGGTGCTGCGGGCGCTGCATTTCCTGGATGAGAATGACCGTGTAGGGTGTCAAGTAGAAGCCATTAAGTCGGGCGAGTGGCAGAAAGTGCTAAAGTATATTACCGCCTCGGGTAATTCCTCTTGGAAATGGCTGCAAAACATCTATCAAGAATCGGTGTCCCGCGAACAAGGGATTGCGATTACGCTCGCCATCACCGAACGTTTCATCGAGCAGTTGGGCGATGGTGCCTGCAGAGTGCACGGCGGCGGCTTCGCCGGCGTGATTCTCGCCGTTCTGCCGCATGCGGCGGTAGCGGAATACCGGGAACTAATCGGGCGTACGACCGGAACCGAATTATTCGAGATCCGCGTGCGCGAAGTCGGAGCCGTCTGCTTGAATACGCTTTTGTAGGCTCGGCCGCTTATCGTTCATTGCAAGCTTCCCTTATACAAAAGGCAATTTATAAATCAACTGTCCTGGCGATAAGGGAAGCATGCAATGTCCGGAAGCCCGAATTTGAATTAGGCTCATCTGCCGGAATATACAGCGTACACCGGTAAATCGTCCAGCCTCGTGTTTAGGAATGACCAACGACTCGGTGCGGTATATAAGGTTCTTCCAAAAACGCAATTTCCTCCGGTGTCAACGTTACCGAAAGCGCTGCATTCGCATCCTCAAGATTTGATGCCTTCGTAGCTCCAACGATAGGGGCAGTTACCGGATCTTTATGCAGCAGCCACGCAAGCAGCTTCGTCCTGGCTGCTTATTGGAACGTTCCCTTCCCTCGTTTAGTTCCCTCTTTGTTATTCGACAGGTATTAATAGCTCGACTCTCTCTTCGTCGGCGTCTTCTATATAAAAAATTTCAATAGAACAAGCTCCGCTTAGCTGTTTATGCCCATTCTTTTGAATCCAATCAAATATATGGCCATACCCCTCACCGATTGATTTATTGGTGCAAGTCACCTTTGCGTATGTATGACCAGGGAGTTTAAAGCTCACCATGCCTTCTGGAATCGCATTGCCTTCAGCAACTTCATAACAAGCAAAATACGTAGCCAGATTATCACACACATAATATGGACTAAAAACAACGTCTGTGTTTATGTTTGGAGTAAACTCAGACTTTCTGCTTCCAAGTCGTTGCTGAACTTTCACAGCTTCGGAAGGAAATGATTGCGGGAAAGGTCCTGAAAAGCTGAATCCGGCAAAATATCCGGTATCTCTTGTAATGAGTTCACAATTAAACATGACGCAGCTCACTCCCTCTTTTTGGTTTTATTTTTCATATTAAATATAATATTACGACCATCCATTTTTGTAAATCATTTCAAAATCAGGCTGTTAAAAACGTTAGCTGATCCTCTCATCCGCAGCCGTAACAAAGACCACTCCTAAGAGTGGTCCCAGAGTGCCCGAGAAAGTTCAGCAGACTTTTCGGCATTTAACTTATATTGGCGGTTAGATTAGAACAACAACGCATCCAGTGAGTAAGCTCCTGCTCCGGTCAGCGCAACGCCGATCGCTACAGCTACGAGCACCAGCGGATATTCATACCCGTTTGCCGTTGCCCACAGCCCGTTAGGCCGATGCACTTTAACTATAGCGCCTGCCATAGTAATAATAATCATCGCTGCTGCTACTGCCGTGAACAATCCCGCCGTAAACAATGCACCGCCCAACAGTTCCAATACTCCGGCAAAAACAGCCATAACCACACCGGGGCGAATGCCAACCGATTCCATCCAGCCTCCTGTCCCTTTCGGACCATATCCTCCGAACAAGCCGAACAGTTTCTGCGCTCCATGACCAACAAACAATAATCCTACTACTATCCGAATAATAAGAAGTCCCAAATCCATCATTTTCATTCATCTCCCAAAACTTTTATTTAAGGTGTTTATCTTAAATCAACTCAGTAAATCAGCCCTATTTAATAAGAATCCGTCTAGCGGTCATGCCTGAGTAAAATCGCTTTATCTGCTGCCAGCTTCGCCGGAGTTACGTCGTACCCGTTGTCATCGATTACCGAGACACCCAACAGCATATCGTGAACTTGGCCGCGAATCTGCCGTAAATACTCCGTGCGAAGCTCCGCCTGTTCTTTTTTCTCCTGCTCGTTAAGTCCCTCAGCATGTTGTTTTCTGCTCAATTCGTTAATACGTCCCAGAATGGCAATCATAATCTGCACCTCATTCCAAAATTATAAGTAGGCTACTGACGAAAGCGTGATGATTCTGTTACTTGGCGTTGTTCTTCAATCGGTTGCACATAAGAATCACTCCTTGGTTTAATTAGTTGATATCTCTAATTTAATTATCTTTAATTAAAGATATAAGGCAAAAAATTTCCCTCTGCTGCTCGAGGCTTCGATCTGCTATTGAACGACTTGGAAGGTGTTCTCTATATGTCTTTAATTTAAATATCTTGAATTAAAGATAACTTATATTCATTCTCTTGTCAACAGGCAAAATAAAATGACAGAGCCGCCGACCGGATCGACGGCTCCAGCCCAGCGCTCCCGATAAAGCGACTTCCCCCCTGGCATCTCTAGCTCAGACGGAGAGATCGTCTCTGTTGCGCCGATTTGTTTTAAATATTCAATCTCAGAACTCTTTCGAGTGCTGGCTGTCACCTCATAGCCCGGCTTCGCCAGCATCGATACTGCCCAGCTTCCGACGCCTCCGGTGGCGCCGCTCACCAGTACGGAACCTTGTCCCCTCTTCAGACCGTTCTCCTCCATGCGGTGCACGGATAACGCGGCGGTAAATTCCGGCCATGCCGATAGCCATCGCAGCCTTCGCTGTCAAACCTGACGACATAGGCACGACCCATGCTGCCGGGACACGCGCGTACTCGCTAAACCCGCCCGGATGGGAGGCCCCCAGTCCGTGTCCGGTAACAAGCACCTCATCTCCTTCCTTAAATGATGGGTCGGATGATGTCGCTACGATGCCGGCAAGTGGACGATCCTGCAAGCAAACTTACGGTCGGAATTGTGTGGAAGAAGGACCGGCAATTGACACCGGTGTCCGAGGTTTTCTTAGACTTTATTCGAGAGAGTTATCCCCCGTCTTCGGAGTAGATCATCGGACACCTCAACAACATTTCGTTTGTTCAGTCATCTTCCGTATTTGTTTTCCCAATTATCTGACCATTCTTTAAAAGTCTGTCCAGTCATTTCCTCTAATGTTTTGCCGTCTAGTGAATAGGGCGCTCCCATGAGAAGCACTTTACCTTGAACAGGGAATGAAGTGCCGCCTATTACTTTGCCATCGCATATCATGACAGAGACGTTGGTTTCGGTATTGTATTCTTTTTCTAGGGGATGATTTTTCACTATGAATCCATATTCGGTTATTGCCTTCCCGAAATACTGGTCAGGCTCTTCTTTTTGAACGCCCCATATCTGTTGATTGTGCGTTGATTCCGCGCTTCCTCCGGCAAGTTTGCTTTTGTCTAAAACGTACCTTTGAACTTCGCCTTTTCGAGAAGTAACTTTATAACCCTGTTGCTTGACGTATTGCTCAGCTTTTTTTTCATCGCCTGAAATCTCTTTACTGCATCCAGCAAGAATTAAAACGAATACCCCCAGAATAATTCCCCAATTTGTAAAACTCTTCATTAATAGCATCTTCCCTTTACTCATTGAAGTTCTCTGTAATATCTATAAAGCGAAAAAACTGGGTATCCTCATAAGCAAGAGGCCCCTTGCCCGAAGCGGCTGCCACTACGCCCACCGGCGCCAGCATCGAAAGAATTATCACACAAATGGCTATGTCCAGGTCATTCAAATCCAGTTGGGTAGCAAGAGGAGATAGAAGATATAAATGTTTGTGTATTTGATAGATGTTCCCACACATATTCAATACTTGGATAGTTGGCTAAACTCCGCGCGACTATTTCTCCAACTCATAGCGGGTCGCGATAATGCCCGACTTGAGCGTTCGGCTGGACAACAGCTTGAGCTTGATTTTCTCAACGCCGCCTTCAAATACCGATTTTCCGTTGCCTAGGACGACCGGACATATCGTCAGTAGGAATTCGTCGATCAGGCCGAGCTCAAGCAGCGTCTTCGCAGCCCCCGGACTGCCGAAGATAACGAGATTTTTGCCAGGCTGCTCCTTGAGAGCCTTAATTTCCTCTGCGATATTGTCCTTGATCAGCAGAGTATTGTTCCATTCTGGCTTGTCCATCGTGCTAGAAATCACGATCTTCTTAACATCCTGCAGCCATTTAGCATACTCTATGCTGTGCCTCGACTCATTCGGATCATCCAGCACCGCGGGCCAATAGCTCTCCATCATCCGATACGTCGTACGGCCATAAACGGGAGAGCCAACTTCGGCTACGACCTCCTCGGCGTATTTCTCTAACTCCTCGTTGTACGGAATCCAATCCAGTCCCCCGTTCGAATCTGACGCATACCCATCCAGCGACACATGCATGAACAATACGAGTTTTCTCATGTCCGTTTCTCCTCCGATTTAGAATTTATCTTGTTCAATTTGTTGGCCGTTGTCCTGTGTTTTGTCCTGTTGTTACGATAACTATAAATCATTACGTTACGTAAGGTTCAAGGGGAATCTGAATTTAGCAGATAACAATATTGCGTAATCCTCCCCTTTAGTTTAATAAAGAAGAGCAGGCTGCGATGCCTGCTCGTCAATTGTGATATTCAACTGATGTACTCATTCCTCAATTTTGACTATACGATATTCCATGCCAAACTTACAAATTAACCCACATAATTGACTGTTTTACAGTACCAGACCATGTGTGCAGAACCCGGGCCCCAGTAATTTTGCACAGTAGTATAAGGCTGACCGAATTTATGCAGCCATTTGGCTTGAGCCTGCCGGTAACCACTATCCAGACAAAAACGATCGATCCCTCGTTCAGCCAGTTGGTTAGCCATCGCTTTAATTAAAGCGGAGCCGATTCCCCGCCCCTGATAATCTGGCAGCACGTATAGGCTGCCCAGTTCGCCAACATTCTTTAGCCGGCCGTCGGTACATTTGAGAATATCATTATTGCAGGGACCGAATGAAATGACGCCGACAATATTACCGTCCATACGGGCAACAAGAAATGAAGCCGCAGCGCCCGCAGTATACAAAGCATCGTGCAGCATACGTCTTTTGCCTTCAATTTCTTGCTGGATCTCATCCGTGAGCGCTGCCAATCCTTCCTGCTCAAAGGCATCGGGAATGGATATCCTGAACAGCTCGTAAGCTGGATCCATATCGGATGGCGCTAATTCATTGATCTCGATCACTTTGTTCATTTCAAATCGCTCCAAAATAACTATTAATATTCTTGTTTGAAATTATCCATTTTTCGATTTAATGGATTGTGTTGGGGCATGCCGGATATCACCGTAAACTCAAGACGGCCATCCCCGCCCGGCCGGACGGAAATGGCCATTATGGTTGCACCTGAGCGCCTTTACCCTCAACTCGCCTTCGCGAGTCTCGTACCGCGAACGGATGCCACAGCGTATACGACGAGCGATGTCCAGATGAGCGCGAAGCCGACGAGCAGCACCGGAGAGACCGATTCCTTGAATACGAATATGCTCAGTAACAACATAATCGTCGGTCCAATGTATTGTACGAATCCGAGTGCGGACAGCGCCATCCGGGCGGCAGCTCGCGCAAAGAAGAGCAGCGGCAACGCCGTTACCACGCCTGATAGCAGCAGTTCGACGAACGTGGACGCGGGCAGCGTCCATGCCGTTGTCTTTCCAGCGGCGGCCAAGTAGATCCAGTAGCCGAGCGCGACGGGCAGGACGACAGCCGTCTCCGACAGCAAGCCTACAGAAGCGTCTTGCACGATCTTCTTCTTTGCGAAGCCGTACAAGCCGAACGACGCGGCCAGCGAGATCGCAACCCACGGGAACCGCCCGTAGTCGATCGCGATGATGAGCACTGCGGCGCCAGCGATGGCAATGGCGAGCCATTGGCCGCGGTTCGGCTTCTCGCGAAGGAAAACGACAGCCAGCAGCACGTTCAGCAACGGGTTCAAATAATAGCCGAGACTTGTCTCTACGACATGGCCGTTGTTGACCGCCCAGATGAAGATGAGCCAATTCGCCGCGATCAGCAGTCCGCTGGCGGCGAGCGGCAGCAGGAGCGCACGGCTAGCCGCAATCCGCTTCATGTCGCCCCAGCGGCGCTGGACGGCAACAAGAATACCCATAAAGACGAACGACCAGACAACCCGATGCGATAAAATCTCTCCTGCCGGCACGTCGTTAAACAGCTTCCAATATAGCGGGAGAACTCCCCACATGATATACGCAATAATGGCGTTGACTAGCCCATAGTTCATAACCGATTCCCCACTTCTCGCTCCGATGTCTGAACGGATTATACACCCCGATCCACGCTTAAACAAAGGAAATAATTGGAATATTGACAGACAGCCGCGATTCTATCGGGCTCGTTCTTCATAATGTGTAGCCTTTTCCTTATTCCCTTAGGAAACGGAGGGTAGATTTTAGATTGTAATCCGCGATATCTCTCATAAATGCGATATTTGGAAAGTCTCCTTGTTGAATAACCCGAAGCGGGCCAGACGCATAAGACATGTGCAAATGGAGTTTGTAGAATCGCAAACGATGCGCGTCCAGGTTATCGTTTCGTAAATTGTTGTAATCGTCAAGGAAACGGAATTCCATAAAGCTGTGCTCATATTCAATATCAAAAAATTTCACACCCTCAATGTCTATTAGAACAGGTTCACCGTTGGAACGTACAAAAACATGATCCGGACCTAATTCCCCATGAATCAACCCGTATTCTTTGCGTGGCGGAACAGCATCGTATAACGAATATAAAACTTCCGTTAATCGGTCTTTATTTTTACGAATGCTTGCTACATTCTCAGAGAGATATTCTAAATCCTGCAATGAATGATCCAGAACGACTTCTTCAAGCGTGGAAGACTGATTCACAATATCTGCTGCCTTGTTAAGCTGTCCATAGCTGCCAGTCGTATGAGTATGCATCTTTATTAGCATATCATTGAGCTTTTCTAAAACCTCTTTCTTAGACTCAGGATAATTCAATATGTAATTCGGTAAATCCATGTTCCCAACATCCTCAACTATGGCAAAGTCAAAGGGATAACTTGATTTCGTCCTGTCCACGCATAAAACGTTCGGAAGACTAACGCCCAGCTGGCTCATATATTTATGATTATACTCAAACAATTCAGCCCCAAAAGACGCACCCAGCGTTTTTAACCGAGATTCAATTGTATCGTCGCGTAAAATAAAATTTTCCGACGGATCCCAAACGTACAAGATACAAGTAAATCCATCGTCGCACGAAACCTTATAGACCGCCTTTTGAGCGCCGCCGTGCAGCCGGTTTACCGTTTTCACTTTACGTTCTGCAAGTACCGCACGATTTAAGTAATTTTCAAGATCCTGTATAAGCAGGTGCATATTAGTTTCCTCCCTCTAGCTTAACTTTCATAAGTCTGTTTAATCCCGTACCACTGCGGGTAAAGACATAATAGAAGTTACAAAATATCGAAGGGTGTGATCCGAATGTCCGTTCAACAGCATAATTATGAAGAACGCCATATCGAAAAAAGGCACGACCCAAGCCGTGTGGCATCTACCTTCATCAAATATCTTGCGTATGTAATCATTACTTTCGGAGTACTGTATTTCGTCGCAAGATACATTATACCGATGTTTTAAAATCCCGGCTTGATAAGAACAAAAACCGCCTAAGAGGCGGTTTTTGTTCTGTCTTCTTTTAATTTCAGCTTAGCACCGTAATAACAAGCAAAGAGATTGTCCCGGCTGGGACAGTCTCCCCGCCGCCTTAATAGCCATATACATCAAAGCTCCACAGCGAATATCCCCACTGCGTGCCGCGTTCCGTTCCCAGCATGCGCACGTAACGGCCATTGCCGTTTACATTCTGGTCAAGGTCGGCGCCTGTTCCCGTCGTTGTGCTGTACAGGTCCGTCCAGCTGTTGCCATCCGCCGAAATTTGCAGCTTAAACGACTTGGCGTAAGCAGTCTCCCATTTCAGCTTGATGTTGGTTACCGTGCGGCTTGCGCCAAGATCAACCGTAATCCACTGCGGATCAGCACCCGTCGCCGAGCCCCAGCGCGTACCCGGATCATTGTCCACCGCCGAAGCCGGGACAAAAGGATCCTGATAGGAGGAAGCGGTTGCCGTCTTGCCTACGGACAGCAGCGTAGCATTCGAAGTGGCTGCGGCATGGCCGTATACCTCAACTTCATACAGAGAATAGCCGTAAATCGTACCGCGCTCCGTCATATTAATCCGTACATAACGTCCGGTTCCGGTTACGTTGAAGTCATCAACGCCTCCGTCACCGGTAGTTGTCGTATAAATATCGGACCAGCTGTTTCCGTCAGCCGACACCTGAACCTTATACGATTTGCCGTATGCCGTCTCCCAGTTCAGCTTTACGCGGCTGAGCTGCTGGGAGGAGCCAAGGTCAATCGTCAAGGTTTGAGGATCGGCACCCGCAATGGATGCCCAACGCGTCTGCGCATTGCCATCAACCGCATTTGATCCGGCAAATGGCGTTTCGGTCGACGATACCGTTACCGTTTTGTTCAGCGCCACGTTTGTATCGGTACCATTGTTTCCTCCATTGCCGTTGTCTCCGCCGCTGCCGACTGGAGGCCAGTTATCGCCGGAATTGGTATTCACCATCGGATTAACCGATACAAGGGATTTTGCCGCTACAACGGCTGTACCCGTTGTGCCGGCCGCATTTTTAAACGTCACCGTCACGGGGCTTGCCGTCGGGTTCCAGATTTGAGCGGTGTACGTATTGCCTTTCTTGTACACCGTAGCGCTGGTCCAGCCCGTTGCCCAGACATCCTTCGTGCGCGCGCCAAGCGTCTGCATGTTATGAACGAACCAGTACGTGTTAAAAATTTCGTTCTTCTGCATGCCGGTTGCGCTCCATTTGTTAATGACCGCCTGAGGATCGCTTAACGCCTGGATTGGCCATACGATATGATACCAGTCTGTCTCCGGACCGCCGTTATCGGCTACAAAACCGCTGTAGAGACCGGCCGCTTTGCCCGGGACAAGGCTGTAGCTTGTCAAATATTCCGATGTCGGCAGCCAATGGATACCGTATACGTATACCGGATCGCCGTTAAAGAAAGTGCCGAAGAAGTTGGAAGAGCCATATACTTGTCCGACCGTTTTATGCGTATATTGCGGAATCCAGTTGTCGCCGTCATAGTTGAACCAGTATTGCATGACCGCGTTCAGCTCCGTCGTAAAGCCGTAGATGGCAGCGTTGCGGAATGCGGTATCGCCATTCGTCAGTGCCCACATGTATTGGCCAACCCACCCAAAGAGCGACTCTCCTGCCGCTTCCTGGTTGTTGCCGTTGTCGTTATCCGCATACCCCCCTGCCCATGAATGGCCTTCATAAGGGTCAAAGCTGCGGAAGAACGGGAACATGGAATCCGTGCGAGAAGGGTTCGCGTAGTCGCGGACGAGATGGTCGATCATCGGACCGTATTGCGTTTTGAAATCATTGTCGAAGGTCGCAAGCACGGCTGAAGCAAATACATAGTAACCGTACGTGAAGTGATGGTCGGTAATGCCGTTATTTGCGCCGAACTCGCTGGATTTGTAGTACGTTGTCCCCCAATCGGAGTTGTAATACAGGAAGTAGTCCGGTTCGCCGTTTGTATACGTATACCAGTCCGTCAGAATCGTCTTGATCCTCGATAGGAATTTATCCCGGTAAGCCGTCTCGCCTAGCTCGTTAGCCGCAAGAACGCCCATCGCAAGCGGATGAAGCTTCTTGCCTTGCCAATAGGCGTCGGCCGCCATCAGGTTGCTTGTTGTTTCTTCGTCCAAAGCCTTCAGGTAAGACACCATCAACGATTTGTCGTATGCCGAATCCGTAGGCTCCGTAAACTGAGGCACGATGCCATAGAAGCGGTCGACCGTCGTAAAGGTATTGCCTTCGCGCACTTTCAACGTACCGCGGACCGAAGGATAAGTCAGCGCGGTAAGCGGTGTCGAAGACACTTTCCATTGATGCGGCAGAAGCGTTGTCAACGCTTGATTCGAGAACCCTGTACGCTTAAGAGCAGTGGTCAGCGTATAATCCGTTGTCACTTGCGAAGTAGATTCGTTATAGCTGTAATTCACTTTCGTATCCGTTACGAAGGCATAGGCATGCTGGTAATAGTAATTCAGGTTAGAAGCAGCAGGCATGGCGCCAACCGACAGGTAGTTCCCTCCGCTGCCGAGCTGGATTTTGACCTTGGCCCCAACCTTTTTGAACACCGTTCCCGCGGGAGCAAAAAGGCCATAGTAACGCGTATACGATGCGCCGCTTCCATCCGTGTTCACCAGCTTCACGCCAATATGGTCGGCGGTCAATGCAGCGCCTTCGGTTGTCAGGACGGCATTGCCATTGTCGTCAAACAGCTGCGTGATCAGGGAGGAATAGATCTCAACCGAGCTCGGATCGGCAAAGGTGTTGTACACGTAAGGAGAGCCTTTGACGAAGGTCGATTTCATTTTGTCCGTGGCATCGTCACTTACAACCGCGTCTACGGACCAGTCGCCGTAACCCGTTACGCGGGTTTGCAGCTTGGAAGTGTTAATGCTGCTGGACATAACGTACAAATCCGGATTGCCGTCGGCATTGACCGCTCTGCCATCCGAGGACAGCCAGCCCGCTCCCGGATTCAGGATGCCAAGCCCTTGCTGGAAGTACTTCGACTTCAGCGGCAGCGTTACGAGATAATCGCCGTATGGCTTGATCAGAATCGACTGCCACCAGTCATTCGACGGAATCGGGGTCGAGATGTTCGATGATTTGTTAGCCGGATATTTCGGCTGAGGCATATGGATATCATTGGTTAGATAGCTGCCGGAGCCCGATTGCACAACCGTTGGGGTTGGCAGAGCAGGAATCGAATACGTGGGCTGCGGCTGGCCGGCGATATAATCATAGACCTCAAATTCGAGAAGCGAATAGCCGAAGCTTGACGCGCGGCCGATCCCGTTCATCCGAACGTAACGCCCGTTTGTATATAGCGGGATTTCCTGTTTGCCTCCCGCAAAGTGAAGCTCGCGATAGACGGTTGTCCATTGCGTGCCGTTATTCGATACTTGAACGTCGTACGCCCTTCCGGCTGCCGCTTCCCAGTTCAGGACCACCCGGCCGATCTGATGAGAGGAGCCCAGATCGACAGATATCCATTCATTGTCGGTTGCATTGGACGACCACCGCGTTGCCGGGTTGCCGTCAACCGCATTGGACGCAGCGGTCGAGCCCGGAGGCAAATAGGCGGAATTTTCAGTCGATGATACCGTCACCGGTTTGTTCAACGCTACGTTTGGACCGTAATCAACCGGCGGAGCGGTAGAGCCGCCGGTTCCGTATACCTCAAACTCCAGAATGGAGTATCCGTACGCTGCAAGGGCCCGCTGCGTGCCTAATACTCTTACATAGCGGCCGGTTCCCGTTAACGCAAGATCATCGGTGCCGCCGTCTCCCGTTGTTGTCGAATAAATATCGTTCCAGGTCGATTCATCGCTGGATACCTGGATTTTGTAGGCTTTTGCATAAGCGCCTTCCCATTGAATTTTCACGCGGTCAATCGCAGCATTTGCGCCCAGATCGACGTAAAGCCACTGTGGGTCCACACCCCATTGGCTTCCCCAGCGCGTGCCGGTTGATCCGTCCACCGCAAGGTTCGCGGCGTTGCCCCCTTCTACGGAAGAGGCGTACGCGGTTTTATTTTGGGATAATAAATAAGAGCCTGCCGCATGAACCTCTCGGATAAACAAGGACGATACAAGCGAGACCAGCATGACCGCGCATAGCGTCAAGACAAGAAGCTTCCTCGTCGCCCTTTCCCGATACATCGTATACATTCGTCTATTTCCTCCTAATTCGCATATTTGTTCATGGCCGTACTAAAGCTCCAGCCAATCGCATGATTTGCCTCCTTCAGCCCTCCTTCCTCAATCAACGATTTTCTGGCAACGCTTTCATCGCCATGCACCGATTAGTATACTGCCACGAACCTTAGGAAGAACATGCCAATATTTAGCGATTTATGCCAAGATATCTTGGGCTTGCCCGATCATAATCGTGATGTCCTGGTCCTCTGCTCCCCTATTCCAACCTAACCGCTAACCCTGGCATATTCCATCATTCCAGCGATTTTCTCACGCGACAACCGTTAAGCCAAGGTCCCTTAGGGACCTTAACAGGCTTCGTACTAGCTAATTTGTCGAACTTAAGGTCCCTAAAAGGCCTTAATCATCTCACAAACGCCTATTTTCCGGTCATATTTCACTTTCTGGTGCAGGTTAAGATCCCTCAGGGACTTTAACCTGCTCCATGCCGCCAATAAAAAAGCACTTAAGGTCCCCAAAGGGCCTTAAGTGCTTCTCAATTTAAAGTTTTAACTACATATCAGCGGAGTTGCTGTTCGCGGCTTGAACTTCCGACTTGCGGTTCAGGAATATGTTGCGGAAGTAAATAAAGACGCTTGGCAGTTGGCCCAGCAGAAAGACCGGGTCCTTGCGGTAAATCGCGTAAATGGACAGGACCGCGCTGCCCAGAATGCTGTATATCCAAAAGGACTGCGGAACGACGGTTTTTTTCGCTTTTTCGCTCGCCAGCCATTGGGTGATGAACCGCATCGTAAACATGATCTGCCCGATAAAGCCAAAAATAATCCATCCCATGTTGCCGGCCGACACATTGCCTATAATCGCATGCCACCACATGATTAATGGCCTTTGATTTGATAGCGAATGACCCGTTTGCGGAGCCATCCAATGACGATTGCATCCATAAGCCCCACGAAGGCTCTGTTGAATACGCCGTATTTGGAAACGCCATGCTGTCTTTCTTGATGGGATACGGCTACCTCGATAACTTTAAAGCCGTTAATCTTCGCCAGTGTCGGGAGAAAACGATGCTGTCCCTCATACAAATAATAGCTGTCCGCCACCTCGCGCTTCATCAGCTTCATCGGGCAGCCGGTATCGTAGATTTGATCGCCGGTCAGCCAGTTGCGGACGCCGTTCCCAACGCGGGAGGATACCTTCTTCACGACGGTATCTCTGCGCCGCACGCGCTTGCCATTGACGAAATCCATGTTCGGGATATACGGCATGAGCTTGAAAATATCCCGCGGGTCCGTCTGCAGATCCGCATCAATCAGCGCGACCAGCTCGCCGGTCGAGCCTTTTAAGCCGGCGTAAATCGCCGCGGTCTGACCGCAGTTTTTCTCGAAATGAATCACTTTCACGTTGGAATCCTGCTCCGCCAGCTGATCGAGCAGCATAGCGCTTCGGTCTTTGCTGCCGTCATTGACGAGGACGATTTCGTAGCTTTCTACTTTATCTTTAACCGCATTCGTAATCGCCTCGTGCAGCAGCTGAATATTTTCTTCTTCGTTATAAATTGGCGCAACGACCGATAACTTAACCATGTCTATTCCCCCTGTACCATGTAACAAACTTGTGTATTCCTTCAGCAAAATCGGTCTGCGGGTTGTAGCCGAACAGCTGATTCGCCTTGGATACGTCGGCATAGGTCTGCTCCACATCTCCCGGCTGGTTAGGCAATGTACGAATAAGAGCTTTTTTGCCAAACTCCTGTTCCAAGCTAGTGATCAAATCCCGGAGCGTGATGGTTCGGTTCGTGCCCAGATTCACAACCTCATAGAGGTTTTCCATCCGTTCCGCATACGACAAGGCGCCAAGAATACCCGCGATAATATCGCCGATATACGTGTAATCGCGCCTCGAGGAACCGTCGCCGTACATCGTCAGTTCTTCGTCCTTGTCCAGCATCCTCGCGAATTTGTGAATGGCAAGATCAGGCCGCTGCCGCTCTCCGTAAACCGTGAAAAAGCGCAGCATAATCGTATCGATATGATGAAGATGATAATACGTATGTCCAAGCACTTCGCAGGCTTTCTTGGTCGCCGCATACGGCGAAATACTGAAGTCAACGACATCTTCCTCGGAAAAAGGAACCTTCCTGTTATTTCCGTACACGGACGAAGAAGAAGCGCATAACCATTTGCGTACGCCATGCGTGCGCATCACCTCCAGGAGATGAAGCGTTCCCTTCACATTTACATCCTCGTACAGCAGCGGAACCTCAATCGACGGCCTAACCCCGGCCATTGCCGCCAGGTGGATGACTGCATCAATTCTCTCGCTGGCGAACACGGCATCAAGCTCGTCCAAGCTCCGGATATCCGCCACAACCAGCCGGTAATGATCCGATTCGACGACTGCCTGCAGCTTGGCCAAATCGTCCGCCTTCTCCCCGGAATAGAGAAAAGGAAATTCCGATCTTGTACTATTCAGGATATTCCTGATTTTGGTTTTATAGTCGTAGACGTCGTTGAAATTATCGATATTGATGACACGGTGGCCTTGGTCCAGCAGCTGCTCGCAAAGATGGGAGCCGATAAAACCCGCTCCCCCGGTTACGCAATACGTCTTCATTGTGCCTCCCGCAATGGATACCCTTGATCGCTTGCGCCCACCGGGTAGTATTTAAACCATTGATGCATGGAATCGTCTCCGGCAAACATGTTCCGCATGTCAAAGAACGCGTTCCCGCGCATGCCGCGGGCGATTTTCTCCCAATCGGCATGACGGAACTGCTCCCATTCGGTCATCAGCACGATGGCATCTGCCTGCTGCGAGCATTCCGCCTCATTGTCGCAATATTGGATGCGGCCGTTCCATTCCGTCCAGTAACGTTGTGCCTGCTTCATCCCTTGCGGGCAATAGACTTTGACGGAGGCTCCTTTTCCCAGCAGTCCCTGAATGATCTCGTAGCTTGGGGTATAACGGATATCATCCGTATCCGGCTTGAAGGTAAGCCCCCATATCGCAACGGTTCTTCCTTTCAAAGTGCCGGCAAAAGACAATACCTCTTCGATCTTGCTCACCATCTTCGCCTTCTGCTTCTCATTGGCCGCTATAGCCGCACGCACGACGTACAGCTCCTCGCCGTTCTTCCTGCCGACATCCACGATTGCCTGCGTATCTTTCGGGAAGCAGCTGCCTCCATAACCGGGGCCTGCCTGCAGGAAATGCGGCGAAATCCTGTCGTCCATGCCCATGCCCGTCGCGATATCCTGAATTTTCGCGCCTACCTTCTCGGATAACAGCGCCAATTCGTTAATAAACGAAATTTTGACCGCCAGGAAGGAATTCGACGCGTATTTGATCATCTCGGAAGTTTCCCAGTTCGTGAATAGAAACGGAACATCCTGCTCAAGATGAGTAGCGTAAACCTTCTTCAGCATTTGCACCGCTTCGTCGCTCTCCGCGCCGATCACAACCCGGGATGGAGACATCGAATCGCCGACAGCCTTGCCTTGTCTTAGGAACTCCGGATTCGAAGCGACGTGAGCCCGGTACGGGGTGCCTCTGAGCATGCCGTCAAGATACATGGCAATGCTTCTGCTCGTTCCAACCGGCATAGTTGACTTGCTGACAATCACTTTATAACCGTTGATATGTTTGCCGATTTGCTGCACCACATCCCAGACATACGAAAGATCCGCGCTGCCGTCCTCCTTGGCAGGCGTTCCAACCGCAATAAAAAGGACATCGCTGGTCTGAACGACTTGCTGCGCGCTTGTCGTAAAGACGAGATTCCCGGCTCGAAGACCGTTTTGGAGCAGCTGTTCCAGCCCTGGCTCGTAGATTGGAGAAATGCCTTGGTTCAGACGTCGGATTTTCTGTTCGTCTACGTCCATGCAGGTAACCCGAAAACCATAACTGGATAGTACGGCACCATGGACAAGTCCAACGTAACCCGTACCCATTACTCCTACGTTTACCATCATTCCACCCCATTATCTTGGCGTTAAATAATTAGTTTACCAACTTAACTATAATCATAATAATGAGAAGTATGATATATTTCAAGTATAAACAATTAACAACTTAGGGATTGGGAGTAGGTATGAACAAAGACAACCATCAGGAGACTATCCAACGTTTGAGGGAATCATTTACCCGTTTTGCAAAAGCCGAGTGGAGACAACGATCGGTTAGCGGTCTTAACAAGAGCGAGCTTCGCATTTTGTTCTGCATTATGATGAATACCGATGCCGATAATCCTAAAATCAGAGTATCCGAAATAAGCAACAAGCTGCTTGTCACTACCCCAACCGTCACCCAGCTTCTCAAGAAGCTGATAGCCGACGGCCTTGTTGAACGTACCGTAGACCCGGATGACCGGCGTTCCGTGGGAATAGAGCTCACGCCTAAAGGAGAACGGATTGCAAAGGAAGCGGACGAGCAGTTGAATCAGCACCTTAGCGGCCTTGTCGAGCACCTGGGCGAGGAGCAAACTTTAATGCTTTCCGAATTGTTAACAAAGGCTTTTAATTACTTTAACGAAAAAGATTAGATGAAAAAGAGAGGGTTATCCCTCTCTTAGTTACATATTATTAAGATTTTTCATAGCGTATGACTTTCATTTACATGGTGAACCTCTGTAGGAGGAATTTTCCGTGTTGCAGGCACCATTTAGGTTAAATTCCAAATTCGTTCCATATGCGTCAGCGCAAGTCCGTTAAAGCTAAGCTTATAAATGTCGGGCATGCTTAGCTGTTTCCAGAATGCATAGCCGTATTCCGGGTTAAAGGCCTTAATCATTAATGCCATAAGGTTGCCGTGTGTCCCGATGGCAACGGTATCTCCCTGATAACGCCGGAGTACGCTCTGTAGAGCCTGTACCCCTCTATGCTGCGCGACAAGATTGGATTCGCTGCCCGGCCAGGAGAAGGCCTCCTCTTCCCATACCTTCCGGATGGCGTAATCAAAGTCATTCTGCGGCCGGTCCGCCAATAACCGCTCCCGAAAGTCTTCCTCCACTTGAATGGGGAGGCCCTTCCGTGCCGCTAACGGCTCGACCGTTTGAAGCGCCCGTTTGTACGGACTGGAGAGAATAGCCGAAATCGGTTCATCCGCCAGAAGATCGGCGACTCGTTTCGCCGCTTCTTCTCCCTGAAGAGACAACCGCCTGTACAATTCGTCGTCTGCCTTATAAACGGAGTGAGCATGCCGAATCATGTAAACCTGAGTAACCGCTGCTTCAACCTTATTCCATCTGCTCTTCCAGTTCTTCTGAAGAAGACGCTTCTCATAGATCGGCATAAGAGCCGGCGACTGCTTAAAATGCGGCGTTGGCCGGACAACGAAGTCCAGCAAATCCCGGATTCCGTGAGGCGCCGACAGCACAACTCCGTTCCGGTCGTCCAAGGACAGACCTAAAGCGGTTACCGTCTCCGGGAATTTGGACATCGCATCAACCGCGGATGCGTAAGGCTCAATATCGTTCACCAGATGCATTCTCGCTTCGTTTTTCACCGACCACGGAACCGCCGGCATGACGTCTCTCAGCTTCTGCTCGAGCATTTTTTCTACCGCTTCATCCGTTTGGGAAGGATCATAATAAATCAAATCCACGTCCGGCAGCGCGAACGGCTCCGTATAGCCATGCAGATAATCCCATACCTTGGACCTTACAAAACCCGCGCATACCCACCAGTCCGGCAGATTCAATGATCCCGCCGTATGCAGTACCTTCATCATCCACTCGTCCTCGAGCACGAGTTCTATAATGTCCTGTTCGTTCTCCAACTGTCGCAAGCCATCCCTCCTTATCGAACGCAAGTTCCCCTAATAGAATACCGTAACTGGATGGCAATGCAATATAAAAATCTAAACTGTCGTATAATGAAAACAAAAAAAGCGAAGCCCCGCTTCAGGCTTCGCTTGTTTATACGGAGGCTTCACCGCTTATGATTTTGCATAAAGGCGAAACTTTATTTCTGCAGGGAGAGGCAGGGCCGCTCTTCCATCTGCGCAGCGGACTGCTCAAAATCGTGCGCGTTCACCCTGACGGCTCGCAAATTCTGGTCAATATTATCGTGCCGGACGAAATCATCCCGCATCATTCTCTCATAAGTCCGAACCCTTACTTCGGCACGGCTATCGCAATCGTCACAAGCGAAGTGGATATTCTTCCCGCTGCCGCCTGGTACGAGGAGCTTGAGCAGCATCCCGAGCGCTATCGTTCAATCGGGCTGCAGCTGCAGGACAAGCTCCGCATGATGCAGCAGCGGATCGATCAGTTGACCGCGATTACGCCGGCGGACAAGCTGCGAAAGCTTGAAGCGTGGTTCGATCAGTACATCTCACCGGAGAAGCTGACCGATGTCCTGACCCAGGACGAGATCGGACAGTTTATCGGTCTCCGCCGGGAGACGATCAACCGGCTGCTGCGGGCCAAGAAGGAAAGCTGAATTTGCGATCAGCTAATTACTTGGCCACGGCTTCTTTTTCCGCCTCATCCAGGCTGCCTTTTGGACCAAAGAATTCGTAGTGAATATCTTCCGCAGGAACTCCCCATTCGAGAAGCTGGCGGTTGATATGAGCCATAAACCGCGTTGGTCCGCAGAAGTAAAACACGGCATCCTTCGAAGGAATAATTTCCTGCAGCCACGGAAGATCCACGTAGCCTTCTTTGTGATACGTTCCTTCGTCCTGCTCCGTTGGCTGCGCATAGCACCAATAAGCTTTTGCCTGCGGCGCTTGAGCGACTTTCTCCTCTACCTGCTGCTTGAGAGCATGAAATTGCCCGTTTTGTGCCGCATGAATGAAAGTAATCGGACGGTCTGCTTCCGTATCTACAAGCGTATTCAGCATGCTGACCATTGGGGTCAAGCCAACTCCGCCGCTGATCAGCACCACTGGACGCGTATCCTTCAGATCAAGCGTGAAGTCACCGGCCGGTGCGGACAGCCAGAGCACCTCGCCTTCCTTCGCCTGCTCATGCAGGTATACAGAGACAACGCCGGCATCCTTGCCTTCTTGCGAATCCTCTCTTTTGACCGAGATCCGGTAATACGGCTTGCCAGGCGCATCCGACAGACTGTACTGGCGGATATGTGTGTTTTTCTCGCTTGGAATGTTCATCTTCATGCTCACGTATTGCCCCGGCTCAAACGTTGCAATCGCTCCGCCGTCCTCCGGTACCAGGTAGAAGGAGGTAATGACATTGCTCTCCTGAACCTTGCGCTCGATGCGGAATGCGCGGTAACCGGCCCAGCCTCCCTGCTGCTCTTCGGCTTCCCTATACATCTCCGCTTCGACGCTGATAAACACATTCGCGATAACGCCGTAGGCTTCGGCCCATGCATTCAGAATCTTGTCGGTTGCGGCATCGCCAAGCACCTCTTTAATGGCTTGCAGCAGGTTTTTCCCGACAATCGGATATTGGTCAGCCGTAATGCCAAGGCTGCGGTGCTTGTGCGCGATCTGCTTCACGGCCGGAAGGATGGTTTCAAGTTTATCGATATATAAAGCAGCGGCATAAACGGTATTCGCAAGCGCGGTCTGCTGTTTGCCCTGTCTTTGGTTCGCATGGTTAAATACATTCATAAGCTTGGGATGACTGGCAAACAATAATTGATAGAACCTTTTTGTAATGGCCGTCCCATGAACCTCAAGCACCGGTACAGTCGATTTAATAATGGCTATCGTGTTTTCATTCAGCATGAAGCTCTCCCCGCTTTCTTCAACTTGTTATGATCCAAGTATACGGAAGCAAGGCATCCCGCCGATGTGATTCCAATCACACTAAATCGGAACGATATGTGAAATGAATCACTCAGGGATAAACCGCAGTTCCGTCCTTGTCTAATCCGACGATGTCCATCGGTGCGTCAACCTGCTCATCGTAGTAAGTGAACCACAGTCTTACGCCGCTTTCGGTTGTTACGATTTTGGCTGATTTCTCGGACGATCCGTCCGGTTTTTTCGTGATCACGCGGGCAATATCCGGATTAGAGATCACGCCGTAGAAGAAGTACAAAAGGAGGTCTTCTTTATTATTTGCGCTCCAGGATAGGTCGGTTTCCGGGTTAAGATTGTTTGATTCCTGTGAAAAAGCCGTCCACTTCGCAGCAGAGTTATTTTTCACAAATCCCGTGTTCAGTGCCTCGCCATCGCGATAAAATACCTGGAATCCATCCTTCACGACTTCCACATGAACGATCTCGTCAGCCTTCACCTTTGCCTTCTCCATGCTGTGCTTAATGTCATCCATTAAAGAAGAATCACCCGCTCCCCCGTTCGAGCATCCGCTTAACAGCATGAATGACATGGCTAATAAAACAATGATTCCTCTCAACTTCTAATAAGCCTCCTTTAATGGAATTAAATAACATATAGGTATAACTGTTTTCTCGCTTACCCATACGTTGGATTTTCTACACTGAAATAAAGCTATAAGGAAGGTTTTCGAAGCTACGTTGGATCCACTCCAGTAAAAGTGAAAAGAATCCGCCGCTTTCATCCAGATTGAGCTGATTATCCTGCAGAAAATCCAACGTAGGCCGAGTTGTCGGGGCAAAACGTTGCATTACGCTGCATGAAATCCAACGTAGCTTGGATAAGCTTAGCGATTATTATTAAACCATCTCGTAACCGTGAGCTTTTTCGTAAATCCCAGATACTTATATTTGACCGTAACGCTGCACGGGGCCGGATGGGGATGCTCCGTTAATCGTTACACTCACGATGTCGATTTTCCGGAGCCCCTTGTTCACCAGACCAACCACATACTCCGGAGGTTTTCCATCTGGGGGCGTAAAAGTGGACAGCCCGTCGGTATTAAGCGGCTTCGTTTGCTGATACCATATGCCTGCTGCGGCGGCAATCCCGATTACGATGATTAGACAACCATACACGATTATGTTCGTTAATCGTTTGGCGGGTTTCAATTTATCCCTCCTAACCTTTGGATTACGGCTTCGCAATAAACCCCGTTTTAATCCCTTTTACAAAACCGGCCTTTTCGTAAAAAGTAAAGGTGCCCTCCTGTTTGGAGCTCGTCAGCAGCATCACCTTGTAGCAATTTTGCTTCCAGGCGATAGCGAGGGCCTCCTGCAATACGTTGGTTCCGTAACCTTTTCTCCGGAAATCGGAATGGGTAACTACGTTTTCGATCAGTCCGTATGGTCTTGCCCCTCTTGTTAAATTCGGAATAATAATCAGCACGCACGCTGCCGCTATCCGGCCATTGTCTTCTGCAACCAGATAATGCATGTTGCGATCCTGCCGGATCTGACTCCATATTTCTCGTACATCCGCTGCCTGAAGCTCCGGATCATTCGGAATCAAATGACGGTATAAGTCCAGAAGCTCCTGCAGCTCATGCTCCCGAATAGCTCTAACTTGGCTCATTTGTCCACTCCCTGTTTTCTTCATCCAGCCGCCTATGCGACGGTATCCTCATTTTATAGGAAAAGTTTGTAAACTCAAGACTTATACGGTTGGTACGACAATGCTATAATGTTGGAAGGAAACGGCATAAAGGAGTTTTGTACAATGAGCAAAATAGAACTGCCTATTCTCCACTTCCCGGATCAGACGGCATTCGAGCAATGGCTTGCCGGGCAGTACGACCAGTCGTCCGGCATCTGGCTGCAAATTGCGAAAAAGAACGCCTCGCAACCCTCGGTTACCTACCACGAGGCGTTGGACGTTGCTTTATGCTACGGCTGGATCGACAGCCATAAAAGAAAGCATGACGAAGAAAGCTGGATTCAGCGTTTTTCGCCAAGGGGACCAAAGAGCATCTGGTCGCAAATTAATAAAGATAAAGCCGAAGCCCTTATCGCTGCAGGCAAAATGCAGCCGAGCGGCCTTAAGGCCATCGAAATAGCCAAACAGAACGGATTATGGGACAAAGCGTACGAATCGCAGTCCAACGCTGCCGTTCCTGAAGATTTCGCCCAAGAGCTGGCGCGCAACGAGCAGGCCCGACAGTTTTTCGAGACATTGGACAAGCAGAACCGGTATGCGATTCTGTTCCGCATTCACAATGTGAAAAAGCAGGAGACGCGGGTGAAGAAGATTCAACAATTTATAGAGATGCTGGAGAAGGGCGAAAAAATTTATCCCGGCAGCAAATAGATAGAGGTTCTGTCGCTCCAATCAAACGAACAAGAAAGGATCATGATTAATGCCGATAACCGTTCAAACCATCATAGATGCCTTACGCTCATCGGTTCCCCCGATTCCTAACACCGTGGATGAACTGATGGCCGGCCAGTCCAATTACGAAGTAACCGGAATTGCCGTGTCCTTCATGCCAACCCAGCAAGCAATCGAACAAGCTGTCGCATCCGGAGCTAATCTTCTTATTACGCATGAGCCCCTCTCCTACAGCCACCGGCATGAAGAAACGCTGATCGCGAACGATCCGGTTTTTGCGCAAAAGCTGAAGCTTATTGAAGAAAGCGGCATCGCGATTTTCCGTTACCATGATTACTGCCACCGGAAGCAGCCGGACATTATTATGACGGGCTTATTGTCTGCGTTGGAATGGGAATCCCGCTTGACGGACATGCTGCCTATCGCGGCCATTCTCGAGTTATCTTCCATGACGGTCACGGAGATTGCCGCGCATGTAAAGCAAAAGCTTGGAATGCCTTTCCTCAGGATTACGGGCGATCCTTCCGCTCCAGTCAGCCGGGCGGGCATTCTGGTCGGTTACCGGGGAGGCGCTTCAACCGCAATTCCTTTTATGCGCGAACACAACCTCGATCTGCTTATCGTTGGGGAAGGCCCGGAATGGGAAACGCCGGAATATATCCGGGATGCCGCGCACCAAGGCCGGGCAAAAGCTTTGCTAACCTTGGGCCATGCGGAAAGCGAAGAGCCGGGCATGCGCGCGTTAAGCGAGGAGTTGAAATTGCTTTATCCGGATGTCCCGGTGGAGTTCATCCCGGTTCAGCCGATTTTTCAGATCGTATAGGGAGAGACAGAAGGAGTAAATAATATTTCCAGTTACTCTGTGGTACTTCGAGGATATGCTTATTCATGTACTATTCGTGCTTGTCTTAAAAACAACAGCTCAAAAAGCCTTAACGATGTACCGCATCGTTAAGGAAAGATAGCTGCCACTTTTTCGACGCCTTAACGATGTGCCACATCGTTAAGACGGCTGCTTTTATGCGATATTGAGCGAATTTGGCCGATTTCCGGCGGCTTAACAATGTGCCGCATCGTTAAGCATTAACGAAAGCTCATTTTCCGAGCTCTTAACGATATGCCGCATCGCAAAGGAATCAGAAAGCGAAAAAAAGGCTGCCCGCGGGCAGCCTTTTCACTTAACATCTATTATTTTACAAGCAGAACCGGACAGTGAGCATGCTGGGATACCCCATGGCTGACGCTGCCAAGCAGGATTTCCGAGACAAGTCCCACGCCGCGGCTGCCCATCACGATCAGGTCGCAACTCCGCTCTTTCGCCGTGTTGCAGATCAGAGTGGACGGATCGCCGTCGGCTCTAAGCAGCGTATAATCAATTCCGGAGCCTCTCAGCTGTTCGGCGGCTGCGGAGAGCACTTCATTCTCTTCCTTCTCCAGCATCTCTCCCACATCCACGTAAACAAAAGCCTGACTCATCGCGACGCGTCCCGTTACATGGATGACGGACAGCCGTATCGTTGCATTTAGCGCCTTCACCAACTTGATCGCATGATCAAGAGCTTTGCTTGCCTGCTGCGAACCGTCAACGGGAACAAGGATATGATTGTACATAAGAGATGCCTCCTTCAAAATGTTATCCCTAACCTTTTGATACCCACTTCCAAGCTTGTTCAAACATTGTTTCTATACTTAGAATACTCCTGTTTAATATTAACGTCAACGTAAACGTTATAGCCGAAAATCACCTCTTTACAAGCGAACGTATATTCGTTATTCTATTAATGGTTATATTTACCATGTCTGGAGGGATATAAACATTGAGCACTTATCAGATCGACAGGATTGGGCAGGAAGAGCTCAAGCTGGTTGGCTATTCGATTAGGGAAAGTCTTAACAGCGTTCTGCAATCGCGGATTGTAGGCGAGTTGCGTAAGCAGCTGGCCGAACGCAGGAATGCGCTGCCGAACCGGAATAAAGAGGGCATTTATTTGATTCAGATCTACAATCAGGATGGCCAATGGACGCATGACACCCCTTACCAGCATGTGATCGCTTTCGAAGTAAATGCTTTTGAGAATATACCCGCGGACATGACAACCTACACTTTGCCTTCCGGAGGATACATCAGAATCGTTCATGAAGGCCCGGAATCAGAGATTGGCAATACGTATGATTATATAAATAACACGTTTGGCGAAAGGCCTGTTGATATCGAGTATTGGCATGACATCCACTCCTTGGATCGGCAGGATTCCAAGATTGATATCTTTATCCCTGCCAAGCAATGAGAAAAACCGGGATCTGACGCTTAGCGTCAAATCCCGGCTTCCTTCCTTGCTTATTGACCGGATTCCATTTTTGCTTTGAATGCATCCATTTGTTTTTGCAGCTCGGCAAGAACTTTATCGTAGCCGGCTGTTTTCAGCTTGCTGCGGAATTGTTCAACCGCTTTGACAGGGTCGCCTGCTTTACCGTAAGCAATCGCTGGGCCCATCTCGCCCGTTACTTGCGTAATGGCTGTCAACTCTGCTTCAACCGGTGTTTTGTCGAATACGAATTGGCCGTATGGATAAGGCTTCTTGATTTTGTCATACTCAGCGTAATACGTTTCTTCGAGCTTATCCCACGTCGTTACGCTTGGAATCTCGAATTTGTCGACACGGCCGCCCCAGAAGTCGGAGTAGAAGCCGTCTTTTGTTTCGTCATAGCCAGCTGGCTGTTGACGCTTGCCGTCTTTAACTTCATATTGCACGCCTTCGATGCCGTAGTTGAGCAGGTGGTAAATTTGCTCGTCGTTGCGGATCAAGTCGTAAGCCATCAGAGCGCGCTCAGGATTTTTGCTGTGTGCGCCAACGGAAGTACCGCCGTGAGTGATGGACAGCTCAAGCAAGTTTTTGCCGCCTTGGCGGGCAAACGGGAACATTTGCAGATCGGATCCCGGCTGGTCTTTGTCCATTTGAACGCGGAGACCGCCGAAGGTTTGCGTATGGTGCTGGTCCATGCCCGTCAGGCCTGCACGGAGCGAAGCGCGGGTATCGTTTTTGTTGTTCAATACGTCTTCGCGCCAGAAGCCTTTGTCTGCCCATTCTTTCATCATCGTTGCATATTTGACCATCGTATCTTCGAAGACAGGGCTGTTGATCGTATATTTCTCATCATAGGATTTCGCAGTGAAGACCGGCAGGTAGCCTGTCGAGATTGGCAGTTCAAGGTTATCCGTGTAGGATGTATCGAAGCCGCCGAATGTGCTCGTTTGAGCAGTTGCATCCCAAGGAATTACATCAGGCTTGTTGTCCTTAATGTATTGAAGGTATTTGCCAATGCCTTCCCAATCTTTGATTGGCTCCGTGATGCCGGCTTCTTTCGCCCAGTCACCGCGGTAGAAGAAGCCATGGTTAACCCATTGCGTATATTGATCTTCAGGAATAAGGACGATTTTACCGTTGTATTTGGACTCCGACCAATCTTTTTGCGGAACCGAATTCCAGGTTTGAGGCGCATATTTCGGAAGCAGGTCATCCAGGTTCATAAAGGCGCCGCGTTGTGCGTTGCCCCATGTATCGAGCCAGTCCGTACCGATTGTGATCAGGTCAACGGGTTCGCCGGAAGCAAGCGCAAGGTTGTATTTCGTTTGCCAGTCCGTCCATTCAATCCATTTCCACTCCAGCTCGGCGTTGATTTTTTGCTTCATGATTTTGTTCACTTCTGCCAGTACCTTCTCGAACTGACCGTTCGTAGGCTTGTTGCCAAGCACGAGATAGGTAATCTTAACGAACTTGGAAGTGTCCACGGCGGAATCGCCGCCTGTGTTTGTTGAAGCGTTTGTGTCCGAGCTCGCGCTGTTGCTTGGTTTGTCGGAGGCTGCTGGTTTGTTATCTTTGTTGTTACCGGAGCAGGCTGCCAAGCTGGAAGCCATCAAAATAGACAGCAAGATTGCAGAACTTTTCTTAAACATGCACGTCTCCCCTTTGTTTTTCAATATCGGGCTTTGCCCGTTATGTGAAGAGGCCCTTTGGCCTTCGGCACATCAGCCTTTAACTGCGCCTACGGTAATACCTTTAATGAAATAACGCTGCACGAAAGGATAGAACAGAATAACAGGCCCGGTCGCAACAACGGCCGTTGCCATTTTCATCGACTCAAGCGGCACATCCCGAAGCGAGACATTGGAGGCTGCTGCAGAGTTGCGGACAAAGTCGGCACTGGTAACCACGTTATACAAGAACAATTGGAGTGGACGGTATTCCATATTCGGCGACAGGAACAGCATCGAGTTATACCATTCGTTCCAGTAGCCAAGCGCGATGAACAGACCAATCGTCGCAAGTGCCGGTGTCGTCATCGGAAGAATAAGCCGCATGAAAATCGTAAAGTCCCCTGCCCCGTCAATTTTCGCCGATTCCGTTATGGCATGCGGGATGGAACGGACGAAGCTTTTCATCATAATGATCAGGAACGGGCTGAGAAGCCCTGGCAGCAACACGGCTAAATAATTGTCCTTCAGGCTCAAATATTGCGTTATAAGCAGGTAGAAAGGAACAAGGCCGCCGGAGAACAAGGTCGTGAAGTAGATAAAGAACGAGATCCCGTTCCGGTAACCAAAGTCCGGACGCTGCAGCGCATAACCGGTCATCGCTACAATGAATAGACCGATAGCCGTACCAGCGACGGTAAGCAGAATCGTTACAATATACGAGCCTACGATGATATCCGGATTCTCGAATACAATCTTGTAAGCAAACGTGCTGAATTCTTTAGGCCAGAAGTTAAAACCGAATTTCTTAATGGCCGATTCGGATGTAAACGATGTACCCAGTATGAGAAGAAAAGGAAGCAAACAGCAAAGTGCAAAGATGGAAATTACGGTATAGCCAAACCATCTGACGATGACTTCGCTCGCATCCGTCCGAATGCTTCTGGATTCTACGATATTCTCTTCCATGTCAGCACCCCCTAGAATAACGAGTTTTCCGGCGACGCCTTCTTAACGAGCCAGTTGGCCGTTATTACGATCACGAAGCCGAACACCGATTGATATAAGCTAACCGCACTACCGATAGAGAAGTTGAAGTTCGTCATAAGCGAACGGAATACGTATGTTTCGATAATATCCGTCGTCGAGTACAATGCCGTATTGTTTGCTCCAACCAAGTTGTAGAACAAACCGAAGTTGCCTTTCATAATGCCGCCCAGCGAGAACAGCAACAGGATAATGAAGGTTGGCTTTAGCCATGGAATTACGATGTACATAATCCTTTGGAAAGCGTTTGCACCGTCAATTTCAGAAGCTTCGATAATCTCGTTATCAAGACCCATAATGGCAGCGAAGTATACGATAGAGCCATAACCTGTTGACTGCCATAGGTAGGTTAATACGATAATGAACGGCCATACGTGAGAATTGGAGTACACTTTTACCGGATCCATGCCGAGAGATGCAAGCACATGATTCAGCAGGCCGTAATCGTAGCTAAGGATGTTGTAAGCGATTAGACCGATCAGTACGGCCGAAATAAAGTGCGGAAGGAACAATAAGGTTTGAGCCACTTTCTTAAACCATTTGCGCCGCAGCTCGTTAAGCAGGATCGCTACGAATATTTGCAGCACGTTCCCCAGCAAGATAAAGGCAAGATTGTAAGCTACGGTATTAAAAGTCAGCCGCCACAAATCTCCGTTCATGACGAGGAACCGGAAGTTATCAAAGGCGACAAAGGGGCTTTTGAATATCCCGTCCGCATAGTTGTACTGGATGAACGCCAGATACACGCCCGGCATTGGCAAGTAAGCAAATATAATAAAGAAAGCAATGGCCGGCAAACACATCAGAAGCAAAGTCTTGTTGTTCCAAAACCTTCTTAGCCTGCCGGAGCTGGCTGTTCGCGGTTTACTCTGGATAGCGGGTTGTATAACCTTTTCCATGTGAAGACCTCCTTACCAATTACTAATTGATTTCCAGTCTTTGTCTTCAGGCTAGACCGGTTGGAGCCTGATGGCATCCAGCCTGCATGGTGCTGCTTGATCAACGGCTTCCAAGAGGATGGCAAGCTGGCCTTCCTTCTTGTTAAACCAAACGCCCGGCAAGTAAACCGACTGCTGGCTGCCGCCCGTAATAACCGGCCGGGCCTCTTCGCCGGGTGTCCAAATTCGTCCAACCATTCGTCCTTCGAGAAACACCGTCAGCTTAAGCCCTGTTCCGGAGACCATAGCGCGCCAGCCTTTGCCGTTATCCGAATTCGGAGTGGCGCCGTACAGCCATGCCGTCTGACCCGGCTCCAGCTGTACGGGAAGCTCCGCAGCCAGCGCCTGTGAACGCGCTGCTGCCGAATGGGCTGACAGCTCAGGCTCTTCCGCCCCGCTGATTACCCAGTCCATTGCCTTGATTCCCTCGTACATAACCGCTCTTCTTCCGGGAGGAAGACCAATTACTCTTTCAAGGAAGATGGCAAGCTCTGCCGGCTGCCCCGCCGAGAGATAACCGGAGAGGTCAAGATAAGGATCAAATGGTCCAATATCTCCCGCCCACTGACCATCTACAAATATCTTCGCCGTCGATTGCATGCCTTCAAAGTGAATAATCCAGCTGTTTGCCCCTTCTCCCGGAACAAAGCTCTTCCGGTAATATTCAAAGGCGGGATGATCCGGCGACAGCCAGCCACCCAAGTTCACAATCGGCCACAGCTTCCGGTCGGCTTCCGCCGTAAGCTCCGGTCGAATCGTTCGGTCCGCGGCACGGTACACGCTCCAATTGCTGCTCAGCTCATGCTGCCTCGTTACAAGCGTCATGCCCGCAAGTCCTTTTAAAGCGTTAAGCTTTAAGCCCGGCAGCCTGGAATCATCGAAGTTGGAATGTCCCCAAATTTCCGTTCTGGCGACCAGCTTGCCCTGCGTCAGCCTTTCTTTTAACGGGAGATAGCTGCTGCTGCCGCCCGGAACCGTAGTCCCCACGTATTGGCCATCCGCATAAAGCGAAATCACGTCGCTGCCGTTTTGGACGAGTATACCCTCTGCCGCATCCGCCCGATCCGCCGGAACTGATGCTTCATACCAGCCGTACCCTCGATAAATTTCGCAATGTTCGAGATATACGGCTTGATCTCTGGATTGCCTGGACTCTGGCGAGATCATCGGCTCTGCTCCGTTTAAGGGGCTAAGCTGCCAATTAGCAATATCGTTCCCCTCTTCATCCGAAGGCTGAACATCAGTTGAACAGGTGTGCAATAACCCTTCTTCATCCATATCCACCATATAAAGCGCTTTAACTTTGTCATGGATCACTATTGTCAAAATGGCTCCGCTGCGGGTATTTATCCGGCATACGGCATCCGAAATTCCATCGAACCTGATGCTTAACCGCCCGTCTTGAATGTCTGTCACGCAATTCTCGGATTCAACGGCAGCAATCTCGGTGCTGCAAAGTTGAATTTGCCCGGCGCTTTCCGTATGAAGCGCTAGAACCCAATTGCCTGCCGCCTGCTTCGCGTAGTAGAGCTCCGCTGTTGATTGCTCCAGCGTCCCTGCCATTCCCCAGCCGGTTAACGGAACTTGATACGGCAGCGCTAATGATCGGCCTCCCCGCAAGACAAACGAATCAGAACCGGCTATTGTAATTTCCTTATCCTCGTCATCCAAATTCGTCAGGAACAACAGTTGGCCGCCGTCCTTCAGTTCGAGCACATACGGGCCGGCAATAGTAGTCCATTGACCGCCCTTAACGAAATCCTCATCTGCCGCTCCGACTGCTTTCGCTTCTGCCAGCTTGCTTCCGTAAGCTTCGATTAATCTGCCGAGCAGCCGGCCTTCGTAAGCTTCGTCCCGGATATGCCCCTCCGGCGAGATCATTCCCCCAAAGTCGTAATCCGATGTCATAAACGCAAGCGGCTTACCCCAGTTGTTCGTGGCGTTCGTAAAGCCAAAATCCGTGCCCGATACCTGAAGGTAAGGTCCCAGAAGCTTGGCGCCGCAGCCGAGCAATCGGCGAAGCAGGTAATGCGCGCGGTTTGTCTCGGTTACGAGGAGAGGATAACCAAGCTCCTCCATAAGCCCGCCGTAATGAAGCACTTTCTGCTCGAACTCTGGATCCCGGTCGTTCGGATAGAAGTTGCAGGTTGGGGCTACTCCCTCTGCAATTCCCGCCGCCTGGAGCAATCCGCCTTGACCGGCACAAGCGAACAGCGGAACCGAAATCCCATGCGCCAGTACCAAATCCCGTAATGCGCCGATATACCCTTTTGGATCCTTGCAATCATAGAAGTCGAGTTCGTTATCCAGCTGTACCGCGATAACCGTTCCGCCCTCGCCTGCCTGGTAGGCTTTAAGAAGTGGGATAATCCGGTCGAACCAGCCGGCGACCCGGGTCAGGAATACCGGATCATTCTGCCGAATCTCGATTCCTTGCGCCAGCAGATAAGCAGGAAGCGCGCCGCCGTCCCATTCGGAACAAATATAAGGGCCTGGCCTTGCGATCACCCATAATCCCGCATCTCTTGCCGCTTCGAGGAAGGCTTCGACATCACGCTCGCCGCTGAAGTCCCATTCGCCTTCCTTCCGTTCGTGGTAGTTCCACGGGAAGTAAACATCGATGCTGTTATAGCCATAAGCTTTCAACTGCTCCATCCGTTCCTTCCACAGCAGCCTCGGAATCCGGAAGTAAAAGAGCGAGGCACTTAAGAGCAGCTTGGGTTCTCCGTGTATACGTACTGCATCGGCCTCGAACTGAACTGCCGATATCGCCTGTGTATCCAAACCCATTCTAGACGACCCCCGATCGGTGACATGTATCCCGTTTCATGAAACCCGTTTCATTTTTTAGTAAAAATAAAATACACATTCGATCCGAAACAACATTAACTGTCATATTTACGGTATTCTTACGTGCATTTCATGTGAAAATATGATGATTGCCGATTACATTGAAACGGGTTTCATTTTTGTTCGAACCGTGTATTGCTTTGACACCTTGATTCTAAATCAGACGTGAAAGCGTTGTCAAGAAAGTTTTTTGAAATATTTATCTAAATATTCCATTCGGCCCATTTAGCCTTGAGCCTATAGGCGGAGCCGTTGACTCGCGAATGACGAGCTCCGGTCTCAGCTTTGCCTTCCTGCTTACTTTGCTTTTGGTAATCATCTTATGCAGCTGCTCGGCCGCATATTTCCCGATGTCATAGCATTTGAGAGACACCGTCGTCAGCTCCGGTATGCTGTTGGACGCATACGGAACATCGTCAAAGCCAACCAGCGACAAATCCTCCGGAACCTTTACACCGGCATTATAGGCGGCTTTAAGAGCACCGATGGCCACCAGATCATTCGCGCAAAATAAAGCCGTTGGCCTCTCTGGCAGGCTAAGCAAATAATTCATGAACAGCTTGCCCTTCTCTACCGTAAAGCCGCCATCCAACATCCATTCCTTCCGGACGACAAGCCCGTTTTTCTGCATGGTCTTCACAAAGCCCTGGACTCGCTGGAGCGTATTCGCCATGCTCTGGTAGCCCCCGGCAAACGCGATATCCCGATGCCCGAGGTCGATCAAATGCTGCGTCGCAAGCTCGGCCCCTTCCCGCTCGTCAACGCAAACGGAATGAATATTTTGCCCTGGCAAATTGCCGTTAATAAGCAAAGTCGGCACGCGCTTGCTGATATCAACCACCTCATTCACCATAGCTTCGCTAGGCTTAGCCAGGTTAATCCGGCCGCCAATCATCACGATGCCGTCTACCTGCTTCTCCATCAGCAGGCTGAGATATTGCGATTCACGCTCGTATTGCTCCTTCGAATCCCCGTTCGTCGAAACGGTATCGCATAGAAAGAAGGTGTACCCTTTGTTTCGCGCCTCTTGCTCAAACCCCGCCAGAACGGACGGAAAGAACGGATTGGTGATGTCCGGCAAAATGATGCCGATCATCCCCGTCTCCTTCTTAGACAGGCTTCGAGCTAATGCATTAGGCTGAAACTGGTACTTGTTCATCAATTCTACGATGCGATCTCTCGTTGACTTCTTTACGGGGGCTGTATTGTTCAAAACCCGCGATACCGTTGCAACCGATACATTCGCTTCCTTCGCAATATCATACACTGTAACCGGTTTCAAAAGTTCCCACTCCCCAATCCCTTAGCTGATCACCAGTAGAATAGCAGATTTCCGCGAAAATAAAAACAATCTCTTGCAATTATTTGGATTCAGTATTAAAGACCTATATGGTTTGCCTGGTTGAACATGACAAAAAACCTACCCGTCATCCTCGCGAATGTCGGATAGGCTTCATGCTTCCAAACTCCTATTTTCCGTCAACTTTCTTCCACCAGCGGTCGAATACGGTCACCGGCTGCTCCCGTTTATGAATCGTCCGGATATACCAATTTTCGATCTTTTGCCGCTCCTCTTCGCCAATTTCCTTGCCTTCCAGGTAGTTGTCAATATCGTCGTAAGTTACACCTAGGGCAACTTCGTCAGCAAGCTGCGGCTTATCCTCTTCCAGGTCTGCGGTAGGGGTCTTCAGGTACAGATGCTCCGGGCAGTTCAGCTCATTCAGAATCTGTCTTCCCTGCCGTTTATTCAGCCGGTATAACGGAGTCAGATCCGCCGCGCCGTCGCCGAATTTCGTATAAAAGCCCGTGATGGCCTCGGCCGCATGGTCCGTTCCGACAACCAGCCCGTTCTCCTCCGCCGCAATCTCGAACTGCGCGATCATCCGCTCTCTTGCCTTCCGGTTGCCCTTCGTAAAATCGCTCAGCTTCTTCCCCGTCCGGGCTTCGTATTCCGCCGCGCCGGCGTCAACGGCCGCCTTAATATTAATCGTGATAAAGCTTTCGGCCCCGATAAAAGCAATCGCATCCTGCGCATCCTGCTCATCCTTTTGGTTGCCGTA
Organism: Paenibacillus sp. MMO-177; assembly: GCF_037147795.1. Classification (NCBI taxonomy): domain Bacteria; kingdom Bacillati; phylum Bacillota; class Bacilli; order Caryophanales; family Paenibacillaceae; genus Paenibacillus; species Paenibacillus sp. MMO-177. The sequence continues at coordinate 1,174,236 of NZ_JBBCUR010000001.1, forward strand.
AGGCAGCCGGACGGGGATAAAGCGGTAGGTCTTTACTCCCTCTTCGTCGTTTAATTCATTCACCGCCATTTGGCAAAGCTTGCCGGCAAGCGTCGAATCCTGTCCGCCCGAAATCCCAAGCACCAACGCGGTTTTTCGCGCAAAGGTCATGTAATCTTTTATAAAATCAACCGTTCTCCGGATTTCCTCCTGCGCGTCGATTTGCGGTTTTACTCCCAATTTCTCAATAATCTGCTGCTGCAAGGTCATCGCCATGCGCCTCCTTCAATCGTTAAATACGGTACAAACCGTTCTGCTTGATATAGTCGTAACACGAATCCGGCAGCAAATATCTCGGCTCCCCGCCCCGGCTGAATTCATCCCGGATGTAAGTCGAGCTTATTTCCATGGCCAGCCCTTTGCTCATCAATTGGAACCGTCCGTCGTCATGGTTGCGAAGCAGCGGCGAACGGGAGATCGCTTCCGTCATATCAATGCCATTACGTGCCATTATGATAAACTTATTTTCCTCAATCAATTCCTTCTCATGCGACCATTTGCCGTCCGCGATATCGACAAGAAGATCGGCGCCCATAATAAAATACAGCTCATCCTCAGGATATTGCTCGCGGAAATGCCTCATCGTGTGGAACGTATATTGCATGCCCGCCAGGACCGTAAGCTCATAGGGGTCAAAAACAAACTTCGGATTATCCTGAATCGCAAGCTTGATCATATTGACCCGGTGCTCGTCGCTTGTGTTCGTTTTCTTGTCATGGCGCATGCTGGAGGAAGGCAGAAAGATTACTAAATCCAGGTTTTTGCGGTGCGCCACCGTCGAAGCCGTCCATAAATGCACATTCGTTATCGGGTCGAAAGAAGATCCGTAGATCCCGATTTTCCGGGGTTTTGTCGTCATGTCTCTTTAGCCACTCCTTCCGCTTTCTCCTTCATCGCATGGATGAGATTCATCTTGTTGTCCCAGCAGCGCTGGCTTAAGTCAACCGGATAATCCTCCGGATTCTGATTCCGCTTGTATTCATCCCAGAGCAGCTCCAAGTTTCCTTTGGCAAAAGCCTGCACCTCATAGAGCCCGGGCATCTCGTAGACCAGCTGTCCATCTACGAAAATATCCGCATGAAGCTCTCTCGCTTCGTAATTCGTTACGAATTTGCTGATATAGGTGTACACCGGGTGGAACATCTTAAGGCGTCCTTCCTCCTGCGGCTTCTCCTCTTCCAGCGCGATATAATCGCCCTCCGAGCGGTGATTCGCCAGATTAATGATCCGGTACAGCCTCTTCCTTCCCGGAGTTGTCACTTTCTCGGGATTGCCCGAAATTTTGATCGTGTCGACCATTTTTCCAGTATCATCTTCTATCGCCACAATTTTATAGACTGCTCCTAAAGCCGGCTGATCATACGCCGTTATAAGCTTTGTTCCGATTCCCCATGCGTCGATAACCGCGCCCTGCGACTTCAAATTCAGGACCGTGTATTCATCGAGATCATTCGAGGCATAAATCCGGGTTTCTTCAAAACCGGCCTTGTTCAGCAGCTTGCGGACTTCCTTCGACAGGTAAGCAAGGTCGCCCGAATCAAGCCGGACTCCTTCGAACAACTCCTTGATGCCAAGCTCCTTCACGACTCTGATGGCGTTATGAATGCCCGATTTGAGCGTATCGTACGTGTCGATCAGGAAGACGCATTTGCGGTTCATCTGCTTCTGCCGCCTCGCATAACGGAGGAACGCTTCGTATTCGTCAAGCATCGCCTGTACCATCGCGTGAGCATGCGTGCCCGATACCTTTGCGCCAAACCGTTTGCCGCATCGCACGTTCGAAGTTGCATCGCAGCCGCCGATAATGGCAGCCCGCGAGCCCCAGAGCGCTGCATCCATTTCTTGGGCGCGGCGCGTGCCGAACTCGAGAAGCGGAGCATCTCCAACGGCATTGCGGATTCTCGAGGCTTTGGTCGCGATCAGCGTCTGGTAGTTTACGATATTAAGCAGCGCGGTCTCGATAAATTGGGCTTCGGCCAGCGTACCTTCCACCCGGAGGATCGCTTCATTGCCGAAGACCAGCTCTCCTTCGCGCATGGCGGTAATTTTGCCGGTGAAGCGAAGCTGCTTCAGGTAAGCGAGGAAATCCTCTTCATAACCAAGCTCCTCCTGCAAATAGGCCAGGTCCGAATCCGTAAAGCCGAAGCTTTGCACATACTCGATAATCCGCTCCAGTCCCGCAAAGATTGCGTAGCCGTTCCCGAAAGGCAGCTTGCGGAAAAAGAGCTCGAATACCGCTCTCCGCTCGCTCATTCCTTCCGCCCAATAAGTCTCCACCATATTGACCTGGTATAAGTCCGTATGCAGCGCAAGGCTGTCGTCCGCATATTTCCTGATTTGCTGTCCGTTGTCCATCTCCGGTTCCCTCCGTATCCTTATGCTTATATCGTCAGGCCTTCCGCCGTCGCGAGCTGAATGCCGTATCGCTTAACTAGTTCCCGGATCGCCGTGTCCGTCAAAGCTTCCGTACCCGGTATCGGGCTCGAGCAGTCCGTCAGCAGATGAATGCTTTCCGTCAATGCCCGGTTCTCCGCATGATGCTCCAAAATATGCTTCAGCGTATCGAGTACGCAATGCGAGAGTGCCTGACCGGCGATATAAATTTGGTTATAATCCGTGAGGCTGTCCAGAAAAGCCCGGTTGGCGTCGCTCGCCACGCCATCCTCCCGGTAGAACGCGCCGTACATTTCGCTTAACGGATCCTGTCCTTTCTCCAAAATAACCGGCGTGCTTCTTCTTGCCACCGTATGGAAGTAGACCAGATTCATGAATTGGCTCTCGAACTCCACACCGTTTGTTCCTTCCAGGCAGTGGTATGGCCAGATGCGAAGCTCCCGCTTCCCGCCCACCTTAAGCTCATGAAGATAAGCAAGGCTTCTCGCCGGCGAAAAAACCGGCGTCCAATCCCCACTTATAACCGACTCTACCGTAATGACCGTTTCGACGGGGACGGGCTGCTTGCCGCTCCGGTCCGTCCACCAGCAAGGATGAAAAATCTGCAGCGGCGTATGGACGTCCTTGGTTAATGCGACTTGTGTGATTTTATGCAAATTTCTATACATAAATTTTCCAAGCCGAATGGTGTCCTGGACCGATCCGGGAACTCCCAGCTCGCCGCCTTCGATAAAGCTGTTCTGCTGGTCGATGACCAGAAGCAGGGTTTTCACTTGATCCGCTTCAGCCGGCAGGAGCTGCTCTTTCGCGGCTTCTGTCAGCACATCATTCATAGCTGCGCTGCTTTTGCCGCCAATATCGGCCTCCCGGAACAAACGATCAAACGGAGTAACAAGCTTATTATTCGTCGTCATCATTAGCCATCTCCTCTTATTCCTTATTTCATGTTTTATGAAATATTATTTCTAAAAAGAACAGGTATTGTGACAATACCTTTAGAAGTAGATCGACTCCAGAGGTTCTCCCTCTTTGAAACGGTACAAAATCGATGGTCGCTTGGAATTTCTTGATGTGGTTTTGGCTTCGCCGTCGATTCGAACGACTTCGATAAACGGGAGGCGTTCGGCACGGTTCCGGAATGTCGAATACTTCGCTACCTTTGGGCTGTCGGTAACGGTTAAGAGCACGCTTTGCAGCTCGCTTAACGTAAATTCCTGCGGCAGGAAGCTGCGGGCAACCGTCGAGAGCAGCATATCCTTCCGGATCATTTCGTAAGCGTCGGCAATCACCAATCGATGGTCAAAGGCCATCTCCAGCTCTTTAATCTCCTCGATCGTAAAGAGCTCCACCTCCTCCGCATCGTCGGCCGCCTTGCGTTTCTCGAGGTAATCCTCCGGCACAATCGCGTAATGCGCGTTGGAGATTATCCATCCCCGCTTATCCCGGCCCAGCTTGTCATAGACCCCGTAATGCCGAATATGAATGCCCTCTACGCCGGTCTCTTCGGACAATTCGCGTTTGGCCGCTTCGTATGCTACCTCTTCGGGATCTATAAAACCTCCCGGCAGCGCCCATTTCCCGCCTTCGATGTTCGGATTTCCTTCGCGGTCATGCTGTGCCCGGCGGATCAGCATCAGCTTCATCGTCCGCTTCGGCGGCTTATTGGGTGCGATTGGCTCGCTAATGATCGTAAATACCGCAATATCGCTTGTATAGCCATCCGGTGTCCGGTACTTCTTCGGATCGTAATGGGCGAGAACTTCTTCTTCGGAGTTGAAACGGGCCATTCCAGTCACCTCAATAATATTTCATATTTCATGTTTTATTATTTATAGTGTCATTTTAACATGATCCCGCGGAAGGAACAAGCGTTTTTTGGAAAATCATTCGCCTAATTTTTCGGTTGCCTCCTGCCCTTGCTGCCCCTGCAGTGTCGGCTGCTTCTTCTGTTTTTGCTTGATTGCCAGCAGGAGAACCAGCATAATGATCGGGAGCACAAGGAAAAAGGTTAAATCAAACCAGGGATAATAATCAATCAGGATCTGATTGTAAGTGACGATATTAGGCGTGCCAATCACCGTGCAGACAAGCAGGATCATTCCAAGCGGTATGGTCAGCATCTTGCTCTCTTGCAGACGAAACACCTGCGCGAGCCCGGTTGTAAGCGTAAAGAAGTGTAGCAGCGATTTGTAGAACACGGTGATGACCCATAAAAAGGCCATTACCGCCTCAATCCGTTCAAGGAAATGACCGATCATAATTTTCTGGGCTAACACAAAGGTCGGATAATATTTGGACTCCATCAGAGCTGGCCCTAACACGAGTACGCTAAGGAGAACAATAAGAAACAAAATCATGCCGCCTACCGCAAAGCCCTTCAGAATGTGCTTCGATAGCTTTTCGCTGCCCTCCACATAGGGAACCAGCATAAGCAGAACAACCATCTCGGCAAAAGCCGTGCAATAAGCGGGAAGCGCTCCGTTGATAATCGGCAGGATGCCATGGGCCGTAATGGGGAGAAGATTCTTCCACTCGATCTGCGGCATCAGAAATATGACAAGCATGGCAAACAGTCCCATAAAAACAGGGAATAACAGCTCGCCCATCCTGGCATAAGCCTCTATGCCATACCGGTAGGCAATAATAACAACCGCCGCAAACACTAGAATAATCGCATTAACCGGCGTCTCCGGCATTAATTGCGTTGTCATGAACCGGCTCATCTCGCTGAGCAGCGTGATCACGCACATAAAGGAACCGAACAGGAAGAGGATAAAAAAGAAGCCGCCAAACCAGATTCCAAGCCTTTGCCGAATCGCTTCATACAGGCTCATCCGGTCAAGCCGGCCAGCGATAGCCGCAAACAAGCCTCCCGTAGCAAGTCCCGCAACAAAGGCAAGCAGCATGGAGAGCCAGGAGTCCTGTTTGGAGGCGGCTGCCGTAATGGTTGGCATAATGAGAATCGAGTCGCCAATCGTTCCAATCACAATCAGGATACCGAACTGTCTGACCGATATTTTTCCATTCATGTATGTAGGCATTCCGTACCTCCCCTCCCTTCTTTCCTTCTACCCCTACGACTTTGATTTCCCTATCCATCCGTACATCCATTTCACCAATAAAAAGGGGTTCGGAAGATCGATTTGAAGCGCCAGAACACAGAACAATGCCGTTCCGATCAGCAGTAGGACAAGGAAAAAGGCAAGCTCCCGGAATTGCTGCCGCCGGATTAGTCCCCGTGCTTCCAGCCAGAAGGTTCCCGCCGCCAAAGCCAGAACGCCAAATAGTGATGCCATTTGCCGATCCCCTCCTCCTCATTATCTGATCGTACTATTCTCGGTTGTACCCGTTTCCCGGATATACAATTTAATCTTGTAGCTCACTTTAAGCTTCGGAAAATATTCCTCGCGCCATTGATCCTTCACCCGGTACCAGAAGGCAGGATGCTCCTTCTCCATCTGAGTGCCGAAGCCGAAAATATCCGATTTCATTTCTTTGGCATGGTTAACGGCCGCTTCCGCATTGGTTTGAATATTCTCTTTTGTTTTCTTCTCTAATTGCTTGATTGTCTCCGGATTCGACAAATCCACGTCGGCGCATGATCTTTCGACGATATTGGCCTCCGTCCGGATGGAGACTTCAACCTCCGGATTTCCGTTTACAACCTTTGTTTTGATTTTGGAATTGGAGGACGTCACTTCTATCCCCATATATCGCTGTTCCCCGCATGGTATAGCGATCGAAGTACTATCCAGATTATTCGTAATATCGGTATAACCCCTGCTCTCCCTTTCGTTCAGCCAGCCGATCAATTTATCATCCCTGAAAGCGGCGATGCCCGAATAACGGAATCGGCTTGGCGGCATGAATTTCTCTACATTTTGTTTGTTTTCCCCGACTTTGGGATTGCCAATAACTCTTATTCCGGTCAACGCAAGCTCGCTCCCTTGGGAAGAGAGATTGGTTATCGCTTTATCCAGCGTGACGGCAATGGTTGGCGCCCAATTTTTCGCGGAGGTCTGCAGCGACTGCTGCATGCTGTAGCTTGGCAGCTTCTCAACCGGCGTATACAGCTTTAGTACATCCTCCGCCTTGCTTCCTTTTGCGATGATGATATTAAAATCCATCCGCGTTTCATTATCGCGGGCGGACACGTCAATCAACTCGTTGATGCCCTTCCTTGCGGCTTCCTCTCCGATCACATAGATTTGCAGATGCCCAAGATACACCTTGCGCGGCGCCTCCGCGGTTACCGCTCTGGCTGCCTCAAACAACGTTTTTCCCCTTCCTTGGAAAAGGGTGCCCGGAGGGCGGTCTCCCCTTTTTTGCTGATTCGAAATCTCGCTGGGATTAACCACCTGAAAGGAAACCAAGTAATGCCCGTCCTCCCAGTCGATTCCCATCCCAAGGACAATCAGAAGCTCGTTCAGCTCCCTTCTGCTCCAACAGCCGGTCATCAGCAGAAGGCACAGCATCGAAATGGCAAATTTGTAGAGCATGATGACGCCTCCCTATTTTCTGCGGATTCTGCTGGAATCGGATGCTAATGAGGTGTCCGGCCTTTTGAACAGGAGCCATCTCGGCAGACGGAATAACGCGTCTTGCATTTCGGTTTTTTGGAATGGCGACAGTGGCGTCATAAACGGTTCCCCAAACGAACGCAAGGCACACAGATGGAGCATAAGGACAAAGAACCCCATTATAATGCCAAACAGGCCAAAGCTTGCAGCCACCCCCATAAACGCAAAACGAAGGATGCGGACCGGGATCGACATGCTGTAGGCCGGAAGCGTAAACGTCGAGATCGCCGTAATGGATACCACAATAACCATCGCCGCGGATACGATCCCCGCCTCTACGGCTGCCTGCCCGATAACAAGCGTGCCTACGACCGATACCGCCTGGCCAATCGCACGCGGCATCCGAAGTCCCGCTTCCCGCAAAATCTCGAACGTAATCTCCATAATAAGCGCCTCGAAAAAGGCGGGAAACGGTACTCCTTCACGCTGCGCGGCGAGGGAGATCAGAAGCGATGCGGGCAGCATATCCCGGTGAAACGTCGTGATAGCGATATAGAGCGATGGAAACAGAAGCGAGATAAAGACGCTTCCGAACCTCAGAATACGTAATAAGCTTGCATAGAAGGCACGCTGGTAATAATCCTCCGTCGATTGAAAAAAAGTAACCATCTGGGTAGGCGCAATCAGGACGTTGGGCGTACCCTCAACGAGAATGGCTACTTTGCCTTCCAACAGCTGGCTTGCCGCATTATCCGGCAGCTCCGTATTGTACACGGTAGGAAACAGCGACCATTTATCGTCCTCGATTAACTCTTCGATATATCCGCTGTCGAGAATGCCGTCGATCTTGATTTGGCTCAGCCGGTCGCGGACCAGCTGCAGAACGGACGGTTTCGCAAGGCCGTTGATGTACATGAGCGTGACGTCGGTTTTGGTAAGGTGGCCGATGGTGACCGTCTCCGTCCACAAACGCGGGTCCTTGATCTTCCGCCGGATAAGCGAAGTATTGGTACGGAGCGTTTCGGTGAAGCTTTCCCGGGGCCCCCGAATAGACGTCTGGTTTGTTGATTCCGTAACGTCCCGGCCCTTCCATTCCCGGATGTCCGCGCAGTAGGCATATTGGTGCCCGCGGAGCAGTATGATCGCTTCGCCGCACAACAGATTCTTGTAGAGGGAGCCCAGGTCGGATACGGTACGGACCGGTCCCATGCCGTTTAGCAGCTTCTTTGCGAGCGTCCCCGCATCCAGCGTCATCATGTCCTCCCCATCATAGCGGGGCAAGGAATAGTCCAGCACATCGTAGATATATTGATTAATGGCCATCGCGTTAGACAGTCCGTCGATATAGACGACCGCCGCAGCTGCCGTATTTATCCCTTCATTATGGATCTGCCGCATAATAAGATCATCGCTGCCGCCCATATCGCGCTTTACCCGCAATAAATTATTCTCAACCGAAGGATCAATCGGAATATCGGCGTACTCGGGCAGCATTTGGTTGTCATTGGAGCTCGAACGTTTCGTAAACAGTTGCCGATGCATAAGCGAGCTACCTCCAGGATGAAAGTCTATCCTTCCCATTATGACCATCCGCGGAGGGGGGCTAAACTTGGATGCGGGCAGAAAGGGGCAATTTTGCAAAGGGATTAACTATGCGAATGAGCTCATTAACTGACAGTGGCTACTCCCTCTCTAGCAGTAAATTTCGCCTATTTTACCCAACCCGCACAGAGGATAAGACCCTACCAGGGTCTTATCACCACCACTTCAGCTGCCCAAAAGCAAAATAAGACCCTCGCGGGGTCTTATTTCATTACTGTCTAGGCAACTTCAAGGTTTCCACAGAAAAAGACAGCCTCAGCTGTCCAATAAAAGGTGCAATTAAAAATAACTGATGCGCTGCTCGCTGCGGGATTGCCTTTCTAGCATCTTGATGAGGATGTAACGCTGCATGCCTGCCGAATCGGCAATCGCCTGGTCGCCATGCTTCTTTGCTTCGTCATACCTGCCGGCTTTGAAAGCCGCTTCAGCATCAAGCACCGAACGGAGCGCTTTGCTTCTCATCTGAATTTTGCATGCCTCCACCTTATCCCAGTCATTTTCTATAACAGCTATGAGCCCGGTATAGTAAAGCTTTGCTTCAGGCCGTTTTACGTTCTCTATTTGACGCGGCAGGGCAGCAAAATTCTGTTTCTAGTAATCAATCGAAATCTGCATGGCCAGACGTTGCTGTTCGTGCTTAATCTGCGCAATTCTCTGCTCAGCTTCTTTGATCCGGCCATTTATCAAATCCAGAGTAACGGCATAATAAGGCTTATGGGATGAACGCAGCATAAACTTCTCTACCCGGTTCATATTTTTCGAGAAATAAGTAAGATAGACAACGGGGAAGATGCTGACCCCAAAAACCACGATAAAAAGTCCAATGTAAAATACGACTGGCGGGACGCTTGGATGAAGTCCATACCAAGTTCCCGCCGCGATGGCGATGACAAGGGTTACTACCCATCTTAACCAATTGCTCATTTCGAACGGCTTCCTCCTAATACCTCTTCCACGGGTAAGGCTTTGACGTATTGGCCTGGTGCTGCTTCAACGGCGATCCCGGATTCTACCGGAACTCCGGCAATCTGATAGAGTGCGGTTCCTTCCTTGTAATAGTTGGAGGATTCGTCGGGCTCATCAAAGTTTGCTTGAGTTAAAAGATGCTTAATCTCCCCAAGCTTCCCTTCTACCGACTCTACCTTCTCTTCCACCCCGACATAGATTCTATCCTGGAATTTGATCATCCGTGCGAAAGGCCAACTGGCTGAGCTGCCGGTCGTCTCTGTTGGCGGATTGATTTTCGCCTTTGCCTGCTGTGTTTCCGAACTATTCTTATTCCCTGTTCCGCAGCCTGCTAGTAATATAACAAGAAATAGCAACAGAGTCATGCCTATTTTCACTAGAAATTCCTCCCTTATCCACTTATACCTACAACGTGATCAGGGAGGAAGATGTTGCTTCTCCTTGCAAGAACAAAAGGTCTGATCGCCCGCGGCGGTCAGACCTTTTGTTCAAGTCCTTCAACTATCAACAGTATACGGCTCCGTACCTGCAGGTAATCGATAGTCTGCTTAACCGAAATCCTCGATCTCTTCCAGCGTAGGCAGCGAATCGATTGCGCCGGAACGCGTTACGGTTATGGCTGCCGCACGGTTAGCAAACGCCAGCATGCCGCGAGCCGACTCTTCGCGAATACGTTCGAGAAACTCCGGATGCTTAGCGACGAGGGACAGCAGCGCGCCGACAAAGGCATCGCCCGCTCCCGTCGTATCGATCGCCGTCACCCGTTGTCCCGGTACCGATACGGCGAAATCACGCGCGTACCAGACCGCCCCCTCCGCACCGCGCGTGTATACGACATGCTGCACATTACCGACGAACAGCGAGGCGATTGCGGTCCGTTCGTCGGCATGGCCTGTAATGAACGCAAGCTCCTCATCGCTTATTTTCACGATATGGCTTAGCGGGAGGAACTCCAGAATCGTCTGCCTGCACGATTCCCGATCGGGCCAGAGCGGCAGCCGCACGTTCGGATCGAAGCTGACGATCGCGCCGGCAGCCTTGGCCGAAGCAATCGCTTTGCGGTGCGCGTATTTGACCGGAGCCTCGATTAAATCGACGGAGCAGAAATGCAGAATATCGCCTTCGGCGAACCAATCGTTCCCGATCTCCGCTTCGCTCAGCAGCATGTCCGCGCTTGGATGACGGTAGAAGGAGAACTCCCGGTTGCCGTCCGCCTGCAGACTAACGAAGGCGAGCGCGGTATTCGCCTCGTTCGTCCGGAATACATAACGTGTGTCAACGCCCGCTTGCTCCATCGTCTCCACGAGAAAGTCGCCGAAGGCGTCGGCTCCGACCTTGCCGATGAACGAGCTGCGTCCGCCTAGCTTCGCGACCGCGCAAGCCACGTTAGCAGGCGCGCCCCCCGCGGCCTTGCGGAAGCTGTCCACCTTCTTCAAGCCGCAGCCTTTCTCATGGGGGATAAAATCGATTAACGCTTCTCCAATCGTAAATACCGTCCGCACCTGTATGCTCCCCTCCATATAACTTCTGCCCCTTAACCTTACTTGATGTCCCACTTCCGAAGCGAAACCAGCCGGCAGGATCCGTTTGCGAACAGATGAATGCCCGTTGAAGCCGCATCGGGATAGATCCGTCCCGTCATGACGATCTCGCCGTCGCCGACGAATACTTCCACCGAGCTTTTATCTACGAAAATGCGCAAGCCCAGCTTGCCGTCCGCAAGTCTCGTCAGGGCGCGGCGCTCGCCTCCGGGCCCGATGCCGGACCGGTCGCGGTTGAATCGCAGGAGCTGATCGTCCGGGCGATAAGACAATACCGTCTCCTCACCGTTGCCGACGCGCAGCTTCAGTCCGAATTGCTCGGCTTGCCCCGCTTCAAAAACGACCTCGAGCTCGTAGCAATCACCGCCAACAGGCAGCTCGCGTACTCCGTTCAGCTGAATATCCGTCTCCGAGAAGGCATTGAGCCGATAGTTCTCAATCTCTTTCACCGGCCGGTATAGAATCCGTTCTCCAACCAATACCGCTTCCCGCGGCAAGCTCATGGCGCCCGCCCAATGGTGGCCATTCTGTGTCGGCATGTCCGTTTCCCACATATCCATCCAGCCGATAACGATGCGCCGCCCCTTCTCATCCAGCGTGGATTGCGGCGCATAGAAATCAAAGCCGTGGTCCACCTGGGCATGACTCTCCATGTCGAACCCGCCGGTCTTGCCATCAAATGCGCCGATAACCGTCATCGTGGAATGCAGGTTGCGGTACTGCTCGCCCTGCGCCGGCATCCGCTGCGGGGACAGCATGAATACATCTTTCCCGCCAAGCTCGAACAGATCCGGGCATTCCCAGTTATCGCCGAATCTGCCGTCGCTCCGCGCGAGCTCCCCAACAAACGTCCAGCTCATCAGGTCGTCCGACCGGTAGACGAGAACCAGCCCGTTGCCTGCGCCGTCGTTAGAACCAAGCACAACGTAATAACGACCGTCCCGCTCGAATACTTTCGGATCGCGGAAGTCTTTCTGGCTCGCCCAATCCGGTATTTGATCATAGCCGATGACCGGATTTAACGGATGTTTCTTGAAGTTCACCCCGTCCTCCGATACCGCGATGCCCTGAGACTGCTTGTAGTCGCTGTCTTTATCCGGGCCGGTTACCACATGGCCGGTATACATCAGGAAGAGCTTGCCGTCTTTGCTCACCGCACTGCCGGAGAAACATCCGCCGCTATCGAAATCCGTATCCGGGGCAAGCGCTACGGGCAGGTATTCCCACTTGATCAAATCCTTGCTCACCGCATGCCCCCAATGCATCGGTCCCCATGCCGATTGATAGGGATAATGCTGATAGAACAAATGATACTTGCCGTTGTGCTGAACAAATCCATTGGGATCGTTCATCCAGCCGAACTCCGCCATAAGATGATAATTCAGCCTGTAATCCGGACGCAGCAGATGCTTCGATTCCCGGATAAAGCGGTCAGCACGCTCTCTCGAATACTCTATAGTCTGTGTCATATGCCATCCTACCCTTGCGATAATTTACCACATAAGAATTTATAATTTCGAGCAAATCGGAAGTACAAATTTTTATTGGCGATAAAACCTACCTCTAAACGCGGTCGCTCATTCTCATTTGATCGACCCTTGCATGACGCCTTGAATGATATATCTTTGGGCGAATAGATACACCACGATAATTGGAAGAATCGTCAGCACGAGAGCAGCCATCAGCGGTCCATAGTCCGACGTATAGGTACCCTGGAAGCTGTACGTTGAGAGCGGAAGCGTCAGCTCCTCCGGTTTTACCAGAATAAGAGACGGCAGCAGGTAATCATTCCATATCCATAGGACGTTCAAGATCGCGATTGTCGCCGTCGTTGGGGCAAGCACCGGGAACACGATACGGAAAAAGGTCTGCGTCCGCGTACAGCCATCGATCATAGCCGCTTCTTCCAGCTCCGCCGGAATGCTCTTCACAAATCCATGATAGATAAAGACGGCGAGCGAGCTGCCAAATCCGAGATACATATACATCAGCGACCATTTATTGTCCAGCAGTCCAAGCGAGCCGTAAATTTTCACGAGCGGAATCATAATCGCCTGAAACGGAATAATCATGGAGGCAACCATGATCAAGAACGTATACTGATTGAACTTCGTGTTATTCCGGACAAAATAATGCGCGGTCATCGCTGCAAAGAGCGAAATAATGACCACGCTGACAACCGTAATCACCAGCGTATTCGAGAAAGCGGACATATAATTCATCTGCTCGAACGCGTTCTTGTAGTTCGTGAATTCAAGACGCAGAGGCAGGGACAAGGGATTCGACGTAATCGCTTGATTTTCTTTGAACGAATTCAAGATCAAGATCACGAACGGAACGATGAACAGGACGAGGCATACCGTGAGTACGACGCCTTTCAACCAAGGGATAGCGGGTTTGCTTCCTACCATTACGCCTCCACCTCCAATTTTTTGCTGAAATAGACCTGAAGCAGCGTAATTCCGGCAACGAGCAGGAACAATACGAACGCTTCCGCCTGTCCGACCCCGTAATCCCGGGACAGAAACGCCTTCTCATACACATGCATCGAGACCAGTTCCGTGCTCTTGAACGGCCCGCCCTTCGTCAGCGTAAGGTTTAGGTCGTACACCATGAAGCAGCGCTGCAGCGATAGAAAGATCGTGACGATGAAGGAAGGAATCATCAGCGGCAGAATCATCTTGCGCATTCTCGTCCAGCCATTAGCGCCATCGATGCTTGCAGCCTCCAATATATCGCCGGGAACGCTCATCAATCCGGCAACGAAGATGACCATCATGTAACCGGCGTATTGCCAGACGGTGACGATGATAAGCGACCAAAAGGCTTTGTCGGGATCGGCCAGCCAGGAAGCGCCAAAGAACGGAATATCCGCCTTGGTCCCGAAGTAAACAAGCACGTTCGAGAAAATAAACTGCCAGATAAACCCGAGCACGATGCCACCGACAAGATTCGGAACGAAAAAGCCCGCCCTGAACAGGCTTTGCCCCTTCATTCCCCTCGACAGCGCATAAGCCAGCGCAAAAGCGGCCGCGTTGATCAGAATAACCGAGATGAATACATATTTGAGCGTAAGGCCGAACGACTTCCAGAACACGTGGTCCTTGAACACTTCGCCGTAATTTGAGAATCCGACAAGCGAATGCGACGTGGAAATACCGTCCCAGTTCGTAAAAGTTAAATAAATGCCGTAGAAAAACGGAATGATCATGACGGTTAGAAACGCAAACAAGGTGGGACCGGTAAACAACAGTCTGGAACGAATCCGGTTCCACGCTCCTTTTTCCGCAATCATAGACGATACCTCTCGATCTGTATGGAATTATTTGATGGGGGATTAGATACGGAACAGTCCAAGGTGAAACGGCTTCGCCGTCCTTTGGCGGCGTGGCGCGTTTCATTCCGGAGAATTTAAAAAGAAAGCAATGGATAAGACGCCAATTGTCTTATCCATTGCTCGATGTAATCTGTGCTCTTGAATAAAACCTATTTTACGTTTTTCCAGTAGTCTTCGATTTCGGCCGCCAGCGTCGCGCGATCGCCCTTTTTAGCCAAGTACTTCTGCATGGACGCGCCGAGCTTCGACCAGTGATCTGCCGGAAGCGCGCTCATCGATTGCTCGGATTTGCCTTTTGCAATGTAATCCTGAATCGATTTGCCAAGCGGATCGGCCGCTGGAAGCGTTATGTTTTTGAATGCCGGAATAATGCTTGCTTTGTTGACCAGGAAATCCTGACCTTTCTGCTCGTAGACGATCCAGTTCAGGAACTTCTCGGCAGCTTGCTGCTCTGCAGGCGTGCTCTTTTCTTTGTCGACTACGATACGCTTGGACACCGCGGACGAGATTTCCTGGTTGCCGTAATCATCCGGATTGTTGCTGACCGGCACCGGCAGGAAGCCGTATTGACCGTTGGCGGTATCGAAGCTGCTGATTTGCGGCCAAGCCCAGTTGCCCATGAACCAGATGCCCACTTCGCCTTTGCCCAGCAGTTCCGGTCCGCGCTCATATACGCCGGAAAGCGGCGACTTCTGATCGACGTTGTACTTCATCATGACATCGAATGTATCCATGAGGCCGTTAAACACCTTATTGCTTCCCAAATCGGCGGTGCCGGCTTTGAGCGAATCGATAAATTTGTTCACTTCCGCCATATCCTTGTTCTGGCCGGCGTAAGCAAGCGGCAAGTAATGCGCGCCAAGCGACCAATCCATCGGCGAGATGACAAGCGCCTTCTTGCCCGATGCCTCGATCTGCTTGAAGAGATTCTCAAGATCAGAAGTCGTTCTGATCGTGGTCGGATCGAAGCTGCCGCCAACCGCCTTATCGACGACCGCTTTGTTATAGATGAAGCCGTAGCCTTCAACCGCCAGCGGGAACGCGTAGTTCTTGCCGTCGAAGGTGGTGAGGTCGGTGGCATTCGCAACGGCGTCGCCATTCCACTTCTCGCCGCTCAGATCAAGAATGCGGTCCTTGAATTTCTCTACGTCTCCGGTGTCCAGCATGATCATTGTCGGCGGATTGCCGGACGCATATAATGCGGAGGCGCGCTCGAACGGCGATGAGCCGCTTGGAACAGTCTGGATATCAAGCGTAATCTCCGGATTGTCTTCATGGAATGCCTTAGCAGCGTCTTCAAGCTGGGTTTGAATTTCGCCTTTGGAGTTCAGAAGAGTAATTTTCACTTTGTCGCTGGCAGCACTTGCATTGCCGGACGAATTGGCTTTACCCGCCGTATTCGAAGCGTTGTTGCCGCCGCACGCCGTAATCGCCATTACGAAAATAAGCGCAAGCAATGATAATTGAATCCCCTTGATTTTCTTCACGTTTCTTCCCCCATTTGGATCGAAAATTTTAGATAGCGGCAAGGTGAAACGGCTATCGCATCATTGGCGGCCAAGCGCGTTTCATTCCAATAAACCGCTTACACGAGTCATTATATGTCAAACGTTTAGCATATGTCAATCGTTTGACATGTCAAACGATTGACATTCTTCGTTTGGAAAGGTCCATCGATTGAAATGAGCCTCCAGGAGAGCGTCCTAGGTCGTTGAACGCTCCACTAGCTGCACCGGCAGAACATTCTCCACCTCGAACGGCTCTCCCTCCAGCTGCCTGCGGATAAGCTCTACGGCCAGGCGGCCCATCTCCCCGATCGGCTGTCGAATCGTTGTCAATTCAGGGAGCATCCAGGAGGAGACGTTTACATCGTCATAACCGATGATTCTTACATCCTGCGGCACCTTTTTGCCTATCCGCATGCATCCCTTAATGGCGAAAGTGGCTATAATGTCGCTGGTCGTGAAGATACCGTCCGTATCCGGGTGTTCCTCCAGCAGCTTATCGATAATACGCTCGTATTCCATATGCGCGAACATGTTCATGTCCGTTTGGAGCGTAATGGGCTGAACGCCATACTTGCGCATGATTTCGTAAAAAGCGTCCGTACGCAGGTTGGACAGCATGTCCAGCTCCTGGTTGCCGCATATATGCGCGATTTTGCGGCATCCTTTCATAATGAGCAGCTCCGCGGCAAGCTCGCCTCCCCGATAATTATCGGAAGACACGGATGGGATTTCATTGTCAATCTGGCGGTCGATCGTGACGATCGGAGAATGCAAATGGCGATATTCCTCCACCTCGAGCGTGTGGCTGCCCATGATAATGCCGTCAACCCGGTTCCGCTTCAGCATATCGATATATTCCCGCTCTTTCACCGGATCATGTTGGGAATTGCACAGCATCACCTTGAAGCCAGCTTGATAAGCGTAGTATTCTACATCATTCGCCAACTGGCTGAAGAACGGATGGGATACCATCGGAATGATCAAACCGATTACATTGGATTGCTTTCGAAGCAAGGAACGCGCGATTTCGTTCGGCTGGTAATTAAGTTCGGCCATAATATCGAATACTTTCTTGCGCGTCTTCTCGCTAATGTAACCCCTGTTGTTCAGTACTCGCGATACCGTTGTGACCGATACCCCGGCTTTCGTTGCGACATCATGAATCGTTGCCATTATTGTCCCTCTTCTTTATTCATGTTTTCCGCTGCATACGGCCCTACCTTCTTAAGCGTATCCAGGATTGACTTTTATTGTACTTCAATATTTGGTTTCCGGTAATACTATCGGGTTTTATTTCTTCAGGTTTACGCATAGGCGTTCACAAAAACCATAAAAAACAGCCCCGATGATCCGTGATCATCAGGGCTAGGGCTGTTAACACCATTTATTTTCTTTCCATGACGGCAAAATAATTGTCTTCTTCATCCGCGAAGTTAAATACCCGGCCGAAAGGCAGCTCAACAAGCTCGCCTACCGTAACGTTCTTGTTCTTGAATTCGCTGTACAGCTCATCCAGCTTGTCGGAGAAGAACATTAACGATGGCGTGCCAAGGTTTACTCCGAGCGACATTTTGGCAACTACTTCTTTATCGTGCAGAATAATGGAGGTCTGCGCGCCTTCCGGAGCAAGCTCGATCCACTTTTGGCCCATGGCTTCTTCCTCGGCTATTACTTTAAACCCTGCTTTTTCCGTCCAAAATACCCGTGCTTTTTCCTGGTCGTTTACGTACAGCATTACTTGTCCAAGCCGATTAATCATTGATTCCTACACTCCTTAGAGTAGAGTAATTGCCAAGCCTTATATTACCACAAACGACGGCTCGCTAGCATGTCTATACCGGGGTACTACATCCGCAGGTAATTTTTCAGTTCCAGCTCCATGGCAGCCTGTCTTGGGTCACGCGGTTGTTCTAACCGGTCCTCAAGTTTGCGAAGCTCAATTTCGTATGCCCCTTGTCCCGCCGGAACCGGCATGCGCAGCGCCCACTGCAGCGCCTCTTCTTCCGTATCGACATCAATTAGGGTAAACCCTGCGATAAGTCCCTGGTCAATTGAAAATGGTCCCGGCCAGACCTCCGCCTCGCCGCCGCCTGTCGGATAACCGACTCTTAATCCGGCCGAGCTTGGCTGCAGCTCTTCATGAGCAAGAAGCACGCCGGCTTGTTTCAGGTCATGCCGGTATGACAGCATTTTTGCCTTGTATTCCCTGCTTATACCAATACCCGCTTCGGTAAGCCCGGACGCTTTCACCATCATTAAGTAACGCATGATGCCTGCCCTCCTTCCTTCCTGCATGCTGCCGCCCGTTTCTTCAATAACGCCTGCTCCTTTTCATTGCGGGTCATCGCGGCCGCGCGCTCAAATTCTGCCGCGGCTTCTTCATAACGGCCAAGCTTCTCAAGCAGATCGCCCCGAACGCTGGGAAGCAGATGGTATCCCGAGAGCGCAGGTTCGGCGTAAAGGGCATCCACAAGCTGCAAGCCATAAGCCGAGCCAAATGCCATTCCAATGGCAACGGCACGGTTCAGCTCTACAATCGGAGACGGCGTCTGCCTCGATAGTGCCTCGTAAAGCGCGGCAATTCGAATCCAATTGGTATCCTCCGGGGTGCGTGCCACCGCATGGCAAGCCGAGATAGAAGCCTGAAGCGCATACGGACCTAGCGTCCGGCCCAGCTTTTGCCCCCGTTCCAGGGCAGAAAGCCCGCGTCGGATTAGCAGATGATCCCATAAGGCCCTGTTCTGATCCATGAGAAGGATCGGCTCGCCTTGCGCATTCACGCGGGTTTTAAGTCTTGAGGATTGAAGCTCCATCAAAGCGACCAGCCCATGAACCTCCGGTTCTCCCGTTACAAAGGCGGCAAGAACGCGTCCCAGCCTAAGCGCCTCCTGACAGAGCAGCGGGCGCGTCCAGTTCTGCCCGGAGGTAGCCGAGTAGCCTTCGTTAAACATCAGATAAATGACTTCGAGAACAGCGGTTAACCGCTCCTCAAGCTCTTTGCCAACCGGTACCTCAAAGGGAACCTTCTCCGTATTTAGCGTGCGCTTCGCCCTGACAATCCGCTGGGCTACCGTCGACTTTGCGATAAGAAAGGAACGGGCAATCTCGTCGGTTGTCAGGCCGCATAACAAACGCAACGTCAACGCAACTCTTGCGTCCTGCGACAATACGGGATGGCAGGTCATAAAGATCAGCCGCAGCAGATCGTCTTCGATCTCCCCGTCTAGAGCACGGTCTACATCGTCCTCGGTATACGTATCTATTTCCCGGGCGATTTCGACGTATTTCTGATCCTGCAGCTTATTGCGCCGCAGCAGATCCAGCGCCCGGCGTTTTGCCGTCGTCATCAGCCAGGCGCCCGGTTTCTCCGGAATGCCCGTTTCGGGCCAGCGATCGAGCGCGATGACAAGCGCATCCTGGGCAATATCCTCGGCCAGCCCGACGTCGCGAACGATCCGCGTTACGCCGGCGATCAGCTTAGGCGACTCCATTTGCCATATCGTTTCGATAGTGCGATGCGTTTGGGAGACGCTCACGCGTTGTTGGTCTCCTCAATCTGCTTGCGCAGCGCTTCCTCTCTGGCACGCGATTCCGGATCCTCCATCAGCTCTTCCACCTCAAACACCTGGCGGAGCTCAATCTCGCCTTGGCCGTAACCATGCGGATCCGGCATGCGGAGCGCCCACTCGATCGCTTCTTCCCTTGATTTCACTTCGATCAGCGTATAACCGGCGATCATTTCTTTTGCTTCCGTAAATGGACCGTCGACTACCTTCGGCTTGCCCCCTGGCTCCGGGTACGAAATCCGTACGGCGTTCGCGCTGGAGTGCAGACCATCGGCAGCGAGCAATACGCCCGCTTTTACAAGCTCCTCGTTGTACTTTTGCATGGCGTCAATTAACTCCTGGCTTGGCAGAACGCCCGCTTCCGAATCCGTCGTTGCTTTTACGATCATCATAAATCTCATGGTAATTCCCTCCTAGGTATTGGTATTGTTCTAATACTTTTCTCTTGCCTTATTGCCATTACCTGCCTGAAAACTAAACCGCAAAGAAAGAAGTAAGCTCTTGCGCGATCTTGGCCGTTTGCAGTTTTTTCGTATGTCCAAGGCCTTTCTTACTGATCAGCTTCGCGTTAGGCAATACCTCTGCCGTCTGCTGCGCGGCGTGCCGCAGGGATACCGGGCTTTCCGTGCCTTCCAGCACGACGGTTGGAACAGCAACGCCCCGCCATTTGTCTCGCGGCAGCGATTGGCCGTTCATGTAGCTCTTGAGCAAAGCCGCGTCGTAAGGAAGCGTGTGCGCAACCGCCATCAGCCTTGACCATACGCCGGGTATCATCCTCATCATCGGAATAACGAAGGAAGGAGCTCCCATGCCTTTGGTCATAAAATATTTGATCGCTTCCGCGCGCTGGTCAGCTGCAATCAGCTTACCGACGTGCTCGGTGAAATCGCTTGGCGGCTTCCGGTCCTCGGCTTTCACGATAAACGGAGGTTCATGCAGCGCCAGCCTTGTTATGTTGGAGCCGCTTGCTGCCGCTTCGAGAGCAAGCACCGCACCGGAGGATAATCCCCAGACATAAGCGGAACCGCCTGCTGCTTCAATAATCGCGTTCAGGTCCTCGATCTCCCGCTCAATCGCATAAGAGGAAGCATCGCCGCTGTCGCCGCGGCCTCGCCGGTCATAGTTGTAGACGGTATACCGGCTGGACAACGCATTCGCAAGCTCCACCTGCCCCGGGAACTTCCGGTAGCTAAACGCCCCCGCTACCAATACGAGCGCCGGGCCGCGTCCTGTTTTATCGTAAGCAATTTGGTTCCGTCCTTCGAGATCACTGTGTTCATGTCATTCTCTCCTAACCATTGTTTTTGTGCTTCTTACTATAACGACGAACGCCAGACGGGATAATCGACATCGGTTATAAAAAAATTTAAAAAAGTTTTTGGCAGGGGAATTGCGGCCGTTAACGAATGGTTCTCATTGAGGTGATTGGGGATGTGCGAATTAACAATACGATTGGGCTGCGAGGCTGATTTGGCGCTGCTTGCCTGGCTGAATAAACAACTTATCGAGGATGAACGGCATGATAATGCCATGACCGTGGACGAGCTAAAGGAGCGAATGAAGCATTTTATGGGGACAGCCTATAAGGCCTATCTGTTTGAGCGGGGTAACGTGCTTGTGGGTTATGCTCTCGTCGACCACACGCGAATGCCTTTGTATGTAAGGCAGTTCTTTATCTGCAGGGACCAGAGGCGGAACGGCTATGGGAAATTGGCGTTTGGGAAGCTGGCCGCCCTTTTAAACACGGACCAGCTTGATATTGAGGTGATGCACTGGAACGAAGCCGCTTACGCGTTCTGGCGGTCGCTTGGTTTTCGGGAGAGAAGCATCTATATGAGGCTGGAGCGGTAGCTCTTAGAAGGAGTCGCTCCCGCAAGCCATGTTATTCCACTTTCCTAATTGTGGCATGACAGCCCGGTGTTCGCGGCTGGTCAGCGCACACACTTGTCCCGGTTTATAACCTTCTCGAAGCACAAAAATAGCTGGCACCGTAATCGGCGGGCCGTCCGCCTGAAACGTAAGCTCCGCGTGACCGCCGCACACGCAGCCATCGTCAAACTCGGCTTTTACCCCGCTGTATTTTATTAGCCGCATAGGCTGAAGATTTTGCAGACTCTTCCATTCGAGCGGCTCACCGAACAAACTAACCGCTTCATCGTACTGCTGCTGTTGAACGGCCTTAAGAAAATGCTCGGTATTCCGCTCCGCCTTCCATTTGTGCAGCTCTACCTTCCCATAGTAGCCGACTAATAGAACTACCCCTGCCAGCACAATGAACAGCATAATAAACGCGCCTACTCTTCCAATGTTCTTCACCTTGAGTCACCGATCCTTCATCTGACAAGTATAGTCCTAGACTTGCCGGATTAAAGAACATTCAACCTGCCTTAATGCGCGATATCAACAAGCTTGCCTTCAGAAGCCGCAGCCAGATCGGCACCGCTAAGGAAGATTTGCAAGCCCCGCTTGCCTGCGCTGATGCTGACCAGTTCCATATCCATCACGGTTTCGTGCAGGTAAAACGGATAGTTTTTCTTCATGCCAAGCGGAGATACGCCGCCCCGAATATATCCCGTCAGACCTTGAATCTCCTTCACCGCGACCATCTCTACTTTCTTATTGCCGCTCACTTGCGCCAGGCTTTTCAGATTCAGCTCCTTATCTCCCGGGATACAGGCTGCAATGACACCGGTCTTATCTCCCCTTAGCACGAGAGTCTTATAAAGCTGGTTTGAAGGAAGACCCACCTTGGCCGCAACGGTATCTACGTCCAGATGCTCCTCGTCCCACTCGTATTCGTGAAGCGTGTACTTAATATGTAAAGAGTCCAGCTTGCGGCAGGCATTTGTTTTGTTAGACATGATAAAATACCTCAATTCCCTGATGTAGTCATAGTTTGACTATACCAGGGAATTGAGGTATAAACCAAGCCTATTCGGCATTACCTTTTCACTCGGTTTGCCGTCATGCTAACGAAACGTCATATCCTTATTTCGCGCTAAACGGCTGACTCAGAGATCTAACGAAACGTCGTAACGTTATTCTGCGAATTTGGGGCCGAACTAGCCTGAAATGTCACAAATAACGTGTCTGTGTTTCGTTAGAATTGCAAAAGCTTCGATTTCGAGCAAATAAGGTGTCTGAGTTTCGTTAGCCGCTGAGCTGACACGTCTAGAGAGCTCAGCTAACAGAGTCAGTGATGCCAGCTTGCCTGCATAGATAATACAAATGGAATAAATTAGAACGAGATTGGAAAAATAATCCCAATGCCTGCATCCTGTTGCCCGGAGATGATTTTATTCCACCGTTTCTCCCTTACCTGCTCCTTGTTATCGCTAGTTTAGCGTTCATTGCGCTTTCCTGGTTCAAGACAAAAAGCTTAAAGCTCATCCCTTTCTACATTTGCATCGCCGGGGCTGTCTACATCTTTGAACTCATCATCTTTGTTCTTTTGAACAGCTACATCTATAAACCGGGGATACTCCACAATTCGTTTTATGACAGCGCACTAGGCGCTATTGTATCGAACGGGTTTATCGTCCCGTCTACTTGCGCATTCATTGCCGTCTACGGCGTTCGCTTCCGGTGGATTCTGCTTATTGCTGCGGGCTTTATGGGAATTGAACAAGCCTTTATTCATTTAGGGATTTTCGAGCATCACTGGTGGAGAACCATCTATACGGGGATAGGATTAACTTTACTGTTCCCTATGGGGAAATGGCTTTGGAACTCTCTATTGCGGCCCGATCAGCCATATCTGTTCCGGTTCGTTATGCTATATGTGATTAACGTTTCTCTGCAGGGAACCGTCATGTCCTGCTTCTTGCTGATCTTTTACCGGATTGGCTTCAGACCCGGATGGTTTGAGGACCCGGCAAGAGATAATCTGGCATTCGCTACCCTCATTGTCCATATCGATTCCATCTTGTTTGCTTTGTTAGTTTCCTTGCGGGGCAACTGGATCTGGAAAGCAATCGTTATTGTTTCTCTGGCCTGCGGCTACTGGTGGCTTATCCGGCGGGATATTTTATATACATCCGGCATCGGCCTGGTGATTCTCTTGCTCATGCTGCAAATCGTAGTTATTCAGCTGCTGGGCCGGCTCTACCGTATCATTACAACAACTATGCTATCACGACGAAGGGAGTGCTGAGCGATGAGCTCCTCGCGCCGACCCGTAGCCAAATTAAGCTTGTTCGGCATTACCTCTCTGAATATGCGCAATCCCTATATGGTCTTGTGGTGGTCGGCGACCTTTCCCGGCTTTGGGCATTTTTTGCTGAACCAGTATTTGAGAGGGACCTTCCTTACGTTGTCAGAAGTCATATTCAATACGCTTGGCAATGTCAACGAGGCTATCGTCTATACGGTTTGCGGGAATTTTGCCAAGGCCACGGCGATTCTGGAACCCCGGTATGTCATCGGGTATATCATTATTTATTTCGTCTCCATGTGGGACTGCTATTGCTCCGCGGTCTATCAGAATAAGCTCTATAGCATCGCGCAGCTTAAAAACGAGCCTCTGCCAAGCATGAGGCTATTTACGTCCGAGGTTCAGTATATCCAGCCTAAAAGTCCGTTGTCTGCAGCCATGCTTTCGCTGTTTTTTCCCGGCATGGGGCAGCTGTACAATCATCGGATTGGCCTTGGCTTCTATGCGATGTTCTGGTGGTGGCTGTATGTTGCTTTGTCTCGCGTGCATGAATCGCTTATCGATCTCCTGTCCGGTAAGCTAACGGAGTCTATCGCTGTTTTACGCGCCCATTGGCTGTTATTCATGCCTTCCGTTATTGGGGGCTGCGTGTATCATGCCTTTATAAAGGCGAAAGAGCACAATATGCTTTTTAACCTGGAGCAGCGCCAGTATCTGGCAGAGCGTTATCGCTCCTCCGGTGTACAAATTTTTGGCAAGTCAGGTGAAAACAGATGATTATTATTGGCACCTTCAAGCATTCCATCGAGCTTGAGCATGCGTTGACCAAGCTGGAGAGCATAGGCATATCCAGGGAGCGGCTGCTGGTCGTTTGCATGGACAAGGAGTCCAAGACTTTTCAATCCGATCAGCCAAACAAAGAGAGTTCGCTTGCCACGGGAGTCGAGATTGGCTTAGCCTTTGCTACGGGGTTGTCCGTTATCGGCACCAGCCTCGGATTTATATGGACATGGGGGCCGGTTATATGGGGACTTATATTCGCCTTTATAGGCTTCTGCCTAGGGCTCGGAATCAATGCCGTTTTCGCGAAAAAACACGGAAGCCGCAACAAGCATAAAGCGGAGGTTACCGTCATTGTGCAATGCCAAGCCGCGCAAGCGGATGATGTTCAGCAAGTGTTCTGGAAGAACAGGGCCTTAACGGTTGGACTCGCCCATGCTTCACCCGAATAACCGGCCGGGTCACAAAAAAAAGCCTGCCGGAGGCAGACCTATAATAAGAATTTATATTCAAGCACGAAAAATATCCTTGAAATCGATCCATCCAAGCGAATTGATCCGTACTCCTTTTAGCGAAGGATGATAGTCGGTATGAAATTTCATATGAAGGACAAAATGCACCTGTGCTTCGCTTTTCAGCCTTTCCTCGATAGCGGTATAAATCGCCTTGCGGCTGGCCGGATCTTCGCTTGCCAGCGCCCGATCGAAGCTTTCCATCGTCCAGCGCGAAAGCTCCGGGCTCATCAGCTCCTTCAGAAAGCTTCCCTCCTGCTCGCAGCCCTCAATGAGGCTCACATCCTCCTCCGGAAAGACAAGCGCATGGAACAGCAGATCAATCTCATCCAAGACATCATGGATCGTATACGGCGCTTCAATACGGACCTCTACTGAAATACCCGCGCGGCGGCAGCGTTCGGCAATCCAGTTCACGTCTTCGGCATGACCCGGGTGGGCGCATAAGGACAACGGCGTTCCGTCATAACCCGCTTCCAGCAGCAGCCTGCCAGCCTCCTCCGGCTCCAGACTATCCCCATCAGCTTCTTGGGCGGTCATTAGCTCGGGAAAAAAACCTCTTGCCGGAAAGTCCCTGTACCCGGACAACTCCCGGATCATCGCATGGCGATCAATGAGCCGGTTGACGATACGGCGGAACGTCTCCGACCGCTGCGGACCGGCCTTCTGCATATTCCAGCTGAGCAGACTGGTGCATAAGCTTTTGGATTCGATTTGAATCCAGCCGTTTTCCACCGTTACATCCCGCAGCGTCGGATCGCAGATCAACTGCTGCCAGCTTGTCATTCCGGCTTTTCTCGCTTCTTCCTGCGGCACGTGAACGATCTCCACCTGATCCAAGTGGGCGCGGGACTGATAATAATGCGGATTCGCTCCAAGCAGCAGCTTCCCGTCCTTCCACTCCGCTATCTGAAACGGTCCGGTTCCGGAAGGCAGCTTCCAGAACTGCTCTTCGCTTAACCCCAGCAAATTGACCGGCAGAATCGCCATCACATTCGAGGCCGCGTATTTCAGAAACAGCCAGTTGGGGCGTATCAGATGGAATCGTACAATCCGCTCCGATACGGCTTCCACCTGCTTCAGGGAACGCATGATCCAGCTGTTGCGTTTGCCTCCGTTCTTGAGGCGCTCCGCCGTAAATGCAACATCCGCTGCCGTCAGCTCATGTCCGCCGTGGAAAAGAATCCCCTTCCGCAGATGGAAGGTCCATACCGTTGCCTCTTCATTATGCTCCCAATAATGCGCGATACCGGGCTTAATCTGTCCGGTCGACTCATCCAGCAGGACAAGCCGGTCGAAAATCTGCTGAATCATATGCGAGCATAAGGAATAAACGAAATCGGCCGGATCAAGCGTCATAATCGTCTTAAAAATCGGGAGACGGAGCACATCCGCTTCCTTACCCGGCTGCCTGCTGAAGCCAAAGCTGCCGCTCATCCATTCCATAAACTTCTCGTTCGCGGCCGTTCCTTCCCCGAAGGTCTGGAGCAGATGGAACGCCTTGTTGTATTCCCCGTCCTCGGCGTATCGCTTCGACAGATCAAGCAGCAGCTTCTCCCTGTCTTCCCGGAATGTAATTTGGGAGCGGTTCCCTCTTCCCCGTCCCGCCTGCCACTCGATCAGTCCCTCTTCGGTCAACTTCCGGAGTACAAGCTTGGCATTACGCTCCGTGCAAAACAAAGCTTCCGCCACCTGCTCCAGAGACGCCTCTGCCGTGCCGCCCGCTCCGTGTCCACCCGCAAACCGGTTATATAAAGCCAAATAACGTTCCAGTGCCAGCAATTTTTCCTCACCTCGCTAAAAGGGGAAATCTATTGCAATTATTCTACACTTTTTACCTCTTTGTTTCACCTGCATAATGAAAACAAGAAAACAAATACTCCAACCGATTAAAGGGGATGTTGAAATGCCGTACAATTACAACGACTACCACACCGTCGACCAGCTGCAAAAAATGCGCCAGGCCGAACTCGACCGGGCAATCCGCTCGGGACGTTACGTCAAACACGACAGCGACTTGAAAAAGGACCGCCGCAAAGGCTTCCTTACTCCGCTGCTGCATGTGATGAAGCCGCTCACTTGGAGGAAGAGATGATCCGCTGCCGCAAATGAAAAAGGACCATCCTATGTCGAGGAAGGTCCTTCACTTTTGCCGCCGCGAAGCCGAAGCTTCCGGGACAGCCACCGCTGCTCCAGAAATCGTTCGTATAACCCGATACTTATCGTCAGCCATGCCGCGCTGACCAAATAACCGCCAACCACATCGCTTGGATAATGAACCCCAAGATAGATTCTGCTGATCCCGATCATGGCTATAATCACGACTCCAACCAGGATCGCTGCCACCCGCATCCATCGGTACTTCAAATGCTTCCAGAGGAAATAAATCGTAATGCCGTACAGCGTAAAGGCAGACATGGAATGCCCGCTGGGAAAGCTGAAGCCCGACGCTTCGATAATCCGGTTAATGTCCGGTCTTGTCCGATGAAAGATCGTTTTGAGCAGCAGATTCAGCAACGCCGAGCCCACGATGACACCGAGATAAAAGATAAGCTCCCTCCGATAGCCAATAAACGCAAACAGCAATGAAAAGGCAATGACGATAAGGATGACCAAATATTCCGACCCGAGCTGGGTAAATCCTTTCATGACGGCCGTCATGGCATCGGAACGCACGCTGCGGACGGCATCCGTTATTTTATTGTCAAAAGCCGCAATCTGATGCCTGCTGACAAGCTGCGCGATCCATCCGAACACGAACAAAATCAGAATCGTGAATACGAATGACCGCAATAATACCTTGTTTTGCTCTATGATTGATCTCATTCCAATAACAGGCTCCCTTTTCCTTTGTCCCCTAGTATACCCTTAAACGCCGGGATCAAGAGCATCAAGCGAAAAAAAAGACAGACAGCCTTAAGTCAGCTGCCTGCCCTCTAACAATTTGTTATTTTACCGTTACCTTCATGACGGAGCTTTCCGTTACGCCAACATCGTTAATTAATTCCACGCGGTATTCATAAGTGCCCTTGGCGCGGCCCGTGATCGTCGTAACCGCCGTCTGCGCGTTTGGGGTATGAGACGAGAGCGATTGGGTATCGATTAATACGTCGTTCTCGTACAGCTTGTATGTGGTTGCGTTGGTGCCCCACCACATGTTCATCGTCACTTTATAGTCGCCGTTGTTATCCCAGTTGTCGTTCGACAGCACCGGCTTGCCAGGCGATGCGTCCTTGACCGTTACGGTAAGCGGCGAGCATGTTGTCGTGCCAAACGAGTTGATCAGCTTGCAGGTATACGTGTACGTGCCGTTTGCCTTGCCGCTGATCGCGGTCGCCGCGGTCTGTGCCGTTGGCGAGTTATCCGTCAGCTGCTTCGTATCGATAAGCACGCCGTTCTCGTACAGCTTGTAAGTCGTTCCGTTGTAGCCGTACCACATGTTCATCGTAATCTTGTAGCTGCCGTCCAGTAATCCGTTATCGTAGCCGTTATCGCTTGCGAGCACCGGCTTGCCCGGTACGCCCATCGCTTTCTCTTCCGGCTGCGGCGCTGCATATTGGATGCGCGGAGCCGAAGGCATTTCCATGCCCGCTCCAAGGAAGAAGCTGGTGTGCGGCGGCTGGTTGTAGCCGCTATTCTGCCACGCAACGCCAAGACGGTAGACCGGATCCTGCATCAGCGTCCGGATGCGGTAATCGGTTACATCCGTTGTTGTATAGATACGCAGCTCCGAGCTGTCGGCGGAACGCCACATCACCTCTTCCCGCCAATCGCCAAACAGATCGGCCTGGAGCGAAGGGTTGCCTTTTGTTGAGTTGTTGGACAAGGTGCCTTCCGCAGTCAGCAGATTTTCCGTCGTTTTCGTCTCGTAATTCCACTTGTCGATTTTGCCGGTACCCGCTTTAAGCGCTGTATCCCACTTATGATCGAGCAGCTCTCTAAGCGGATCGGCATCCCACCAAATGGCGTTGTTTGTTGACGAAGGAATGCTTGTGCTGATGAGTTCGCCTTTTGCGCTGAACAATCCGGTAATTTGAATTTGCTGTTCGTTCGTAATCGTCGAAGACCACATTTCTTCACCCGGATAATTCGGATCGAGATCCGCCGTTAATCCGCGGCCTGTATCGATGCCGGTACGTACGCCCCAGACGATCTCGCCGGTTGCCGCATCATGCATTTCGAGGCCGTATTCCGCATCCGTGTGCTCGTGTACGCCAAATACTTCAAGCCCCGGGCGGGTTGGATCGAGATCGCCGAAATGCATAGCGTCGCCGTGACCAAGGCCCGTGCTGTATAACGCTTCGCCGTTATCGTCGATAGCAAGCGCGCCAAACAGAATCTCGTCCTTGCCGTCCTGATCCACATCGCCAACCGACATGTTATGGTTGCCTTGGCCCGTATAACCGCCGTTGCCCTCGTCGTTCGTGTCGAAACGCCAGCGCTTCGCCAGCTTGCCGTCTTTGAAGTCATACGCAACAATGACGGTGCGGGTATAGTAGCCGCGGCTGAAGATTACGCTTGGATGCTCGCCGTCCAGATAAGCGACGGAAGCCAGGAATCGGTCAACGCGGTTGCCGTACGTATCGCCCCATGCGCCAACATCGCCGCGTGGCGGATCATAGCTGACGGTAGATACGGCTCCGCCGGTCTGCCCGTTAAATACGGTCAGAAATTCATCGCCCAGCAGCACGTAACCCGAGCTGTTGCGGTTATCCTTGGACGCGTCGCCGATTACTTTGCCTTGACCGTCAATCGTGCCGTCCGCGGTTTTGAGCACAACCTCCGCTTTGCCGTCCCCGTCCAGATCATAGACCATAAATGGCGAGTAATGCGCCCCAGCCCGGATGTTTGGCCCAAGATTAATGCGCCATAGACGCGTCCCGTCCATTTCGTAAGCATCCATATAGACAATACCCGTATAGCCTGCCTGCGAATTATCCTTCGCATTCGAAGGGGACCACAGCATAACGATCTCATATTGTCCGTCGCCGTCCAGGTCGCCGACGCTTGCGTCACCCGCGCTATACGTATACGGCTGGCCGTCCTTCGTATAAGCATCCGCCGGCTTTTGCAGCGGGATGGACAGGTACTGCTGCTTCCATACGTTAAACGTTTTTGTTGCGGGTCTTTCAACGCCGTTAATGATTAACGTGATGCGGTATTGCGACTGATCCGTGCCTGCTGCGTCGAAGTAATTCGTGCTGCCTGTAATAGGAGTTTTATTGAGCTTCACTCCGTCGCGATAGACGTTAAAAGCAATCGTATCCGGATCAAGACCCAGCATGCGCCAGCCGATATAAATACCGCCTGCTTGCTTAACCGCTACCGGTGCGCGGTCCAAGTATTCCATATTGCGGTACAGCGTGGTTACCGCTTCCGTCACCAGCACCTCCGACAGAGCGGAAATACCGCCCGCGTTCACCGCCGCTACCTTGTAGTAATAAGGAACCGTTGTTAATACGGTAGAATCGGTGTAGGAAGGTTCTTTTGTTTTGCCAAGCAGCTTGAAGGCGCCGTTTGCTTTGGACGCGCGGTAGACGTTGTAAGCACGGGCGTCCGCAGAACCGGTCCAAGTGATGCTTACGCTATTCTTGCTGATGGTGGCGACAGCCAGATCCTGCGGTACGGGAGCAAGCGGTACATTTGGATCAATAGTGGAGACAGTCAGCTCGTTCGAAGAAACGGATTCAAAGCCTGCGCTGTCTACCGCCGTAACCGTATATGCATATTGCTGACCCACGTCGCCTGTCGTATCGCGGAAGGATGTGCCCTTCACCTCGCCAAGAAGCTCCGCATTAGCCGCATCCGCAGATTTGCGGTATACGCGGTAAGCTGACGCGCTTTCCGCTGTCGTCCAGGACAGCTGTGCCTCAACCGGATCGGTTGAAAGCTGCAGCTCATCCAGTTTTAGTCCCGTTGGCGCAAGCAGAATCGGCGTAATTTCGAGGCCGTTCAAATGCGCGGTCTGGCCGCTGAACACGAGACTCATCTGACCGTCTTTAACCGCGATGTTGTTGTATACTTTTTCCGTGATATTTTCCTTGCCGGACGAGACGGTGCCGTAGTCTTTGCCTTCAATGGCAACGTTTGTTTTCGTAGAGCCAATCCAGTCGCCCGTGTAGGTCTTCACGGAGTAATAACCGCTTGGAAGATCTACCTTGAACTCGTACGAATTGCCGAAATAAGCCACAAAGTCGCGGCGTAAAGCATCCGTTGCCGAGCCGCGGTCGCGGTCGATCATGCCCGTGCTGTCCGTCAAGCCGTATCCTCGCTCCGGCGTATACAAGACGCTGCGCGTCACTTCGGTATAACCTTCCGCAACCGGAGCTCCAACCGGGCCAAAATCGTACCGGTATTTGGCCGACTTCGTTGTAATGGTCACTTCATCGGAAGGCGTGGATTCGCCGCGTCCGTTGACGGCCGTTACGCGGACCGTGTAGCTTAGCCCTTCCGCCATGCCGCCCATCGTAAAGCTTGGAACGGTAGCCGTTCCTACCATTTTATAAGCCGAAGCCGGATCGGAAGCGAGCTTTCGGTACACCTTGTAAATATCCGCTGTCTCGTCGGCATTCCATTTGAGCACAGCCCCTGCGTTGCTCACGCTGCCCGCAATCAACCCGCTTATCTTGGCCGGAACATCTGCCGGAAGCTCAATTTCTTTCACCGAATTTGCAAGCGGAAGATCCAGCTCCTTAATGCCTCCTGCCAGCATGCGGGCAAGCTGAATGGCGCCGTATTCTTGGAAATGCGTATTATCCGCCGAACCGTTCGGGAATGCCTGATAGATGCCCGGATCTGCATAAAGGAATACCGATGTTGTGGCTTCAAATCCAATCGAATTGTAATAAGCAATGCTTAATGCGCTCAGATCCACCAAAGCAACGTGCTTATCCGCTGCGGCTTCCTTCATCGCCTGCACGTATTCCGGGAAGCTGACGTTGAACTTGCCGGTCACGGCATTAAAGTCGCGGCGGCCCATCGGCGTTACGAGAATTGGCGTTGCACCGCGCTGAATGGCTCCTTCAATATAATAGTTCTCCAAATAGTTCTTATAATCAGCCGGAGAGGCGTACCGTTCAGGAATGCTGATCGTCGCATCATTGTGACCGAATTGAACGAGGAAGTAATCGCCCGGCTTGATCGCGCGCAGGATCTCGTCGAGACGGCCTTCCGTTATGAAGTTTTTGGTGCTGCGTCCGCCTATCGCCTTGTTCACGATCGCGACGTCGTTATTGAAGAAGCGCGGCAGCATTTGGCCCCAGCCGGCTTGCGGCTCCCAATACGGATCATAGGTCTGCACGGTTGAGTCGCCCGCGATATAGACGGTTGGAATCTCGCCAGGCTGACGATCAGCCTGCTTGGTAATAACGATGGAATTGATCTTTGGCGCCGTACCCGCAAACTCGAAATTCAATTGCCCGTCAACCAGCGCAATCGGGAATTCCATCTCCAGGTATTGACCGGCCGTCTTCGCGGTCTGCTGCACCTTTTGCATATTTTCTACCTTAATCGCAATGTCCGTTGCTCCTTGATCGTCTCCCGCGACAAGCGACACCGTGTAATCCCCGTTCGGAAGGTCCACGATAAAGGAGGTGTCCTGCGGCACGGCAAAATCGGATTTAACCGGATCGCTTGTGCCCCGGTCAAAGGACGTTACCTTTGCGGGATCGGCAAAGCCGTATTTCAGCGATGGCGAGTATTTGGTTGTTGCCGCAACTCCGATATAGCCATCGGCAACGGCACCCGGGCCAAAGTCAAACCGCTGAACCCCACCCTCCGGCAGCTCGGCCGGCGGTACGTATACCGGGCTCGATACGGTGCCGGATGCGGGAGATTCGCCCGCCTCGTTCGCCGCTATGATCCGATAATAATACCGCTTCGACGTATCCGCGGTGTTGTCCGTATAAGACGGATTCGTCGACTGGCCAATCTCTGCAAAAGGCCCTCCCGCCGCTTCGGAACGCTGTATCTTGTAGCTGACTGCCCCTTCCGTTGCGTTCCAGCTCAGCTTCACCGCATGGGCGTTGACTTCATCTACCGAAACACCAGTTGGGGCGGCCGGAGGCTGCGGAGCCGGAATTTCGCTTACGGACACCGGAGCGCTCCGCTGGGATTCCAAGCCGCCTGCACTAAGGGCGGATACGTAATACGTATAGCTGCTTCCTACATTTACCGAGGTATCCGAGTACGTCGTTTCTGCAGCTTGCGTTTGCCCGATTAACGTTGGCGTTGCGCCAGCACTGCTTGCACGGTATACGGAATAGTTCGCCGCTCCATCAACACGGTTCCAAGCAAGCGTTACGCTCGAAGAGGTCAGTCCGGTCACCGCAAGGGAACTCGGAGCTGCAGGAGCTGCTTCTACCGCTTCCTCAATAACAAGACCGTTCAAATAACCTCCCGCGCCGGAGCCCGTAATGTCTACCGTCAATTGTCCGTCGCTTACCGTAGTCCGGTATGTAGCCGAGTTTACGGCCGCTTTGCCGCTAATCGATCCCGCCGTCACGCCTTCAAGAACAAAGTTGGTCTTGGTTGTTCCGCTCCCCGTGATATCGCCCGAATAGGCGGTGACGTTATAGTCGCCGTTAGGCAGATCAACAAGGAACGAATACGACAAGCCGAGCACAAAATCATTCGTCAGATCATCGCCGCCCGAACGGTTGCGGGACGCCACCGCCACGCTCAGGCCGTATCCGGTCTCCGCTGTGTACAGCAGCGACTCATGCACCCTCGTATATCCGGCCATTACCGGGCTGGAGGCTGTGCCAAAATCGAATTTCCGCACAACGGGATCTGCCGCGCTTGCATGAGCGGGCTTTGCGCCAAACTGCACGCCAGGCAGCAAGGTTGTCCAGAGCAGGACAAAAGCTAACAATGACATGTACAACGGTCTTCTTCTTATTCGCATATAATGGATATCCCCGCTTCCCTATTATCATTCGTCAGTAGGCTCTTGAGATGACTTACAATACGCTTTACGCACTCTGTATTGCAATCGCTTTCAAAACTACCGTTAAGCCGATGCCAGCAATCGGATTGCTGACCTATAGCAGCTCATCATCTGACGCTTCATTCCTCCCTTCGGGTTCTGACAGGCATGGCAGTCATTACCAAAACTTCAGTGCACAAAGATCATACTGCTAACAAGATCCGAATTCCTATTTAAAAATCCGATATTTTTCATCAAAAATCAGAGGTTGAATAGAAAAAAGCAGCCGATTCGGGGAATCAGCTGCTTTACCTGGGAAGAGCGGTTTGTTTATTCTTACCGGTACAGGGTATTTAAGAGCATACCTTCACAAGGTGTCAGGGAGATTCCAGAATAGGCAGCAGTTTTTCCGTATTCTCCTTTGTCACTTTTCCGTATTTGGACTGCCCTTCAATCACGACTTCCAAGCGGTCCTTCTGCGGGGAAAGCCATATCGCGTATGTAGCTTGTTCATAACTGACGGTTGGATCCGTATTAATGGTACGAATTTTGTAATCCGGCTGCCGGGACATGGATACTTCCGCGTTTTCCCAATCGACTTGAGATAAAATATCCATCACCATCGTTACGGTTTCTTTATCTTCGATTTTTTTATAAAGCGTGTAGTCTTTCCCTTCCGATTTGCTGAGATGAAGAATCAGGTCAGGCTCTGCCGGCACTTCCGTTACTTCTTTGTCCTGGCATGCGGCTAAGATCATCGTTACGAGCAACAAGACAGCAAACAACAGCTTTTTCATAGCATTCCCTCCCTCTTAATGATGTTGACGGGGACATCCGGGATTATGTTGCAGAGCCTATTTCGAAAAAACTTTTAAATATTCCTTTACAGGAATATTCCCTTTGGTGTATATTTAATTCAACAACCGGAGAGACTGACGCATAAAGAGGTGAAAGGCATGTCAGGACATGATCCGGGCTTGAATATGACAACGCTAAACGCATTGGCTGAGCCCAATCGGAAGCTTATTGTCGAGCTGCTGCGTGACGGTCCCCTGACAGTAGGAGAAATTGCCGATAAGCTGGGGATCAGGCAGCCTCAAGCTTCGAAGCATCTGAAAGTGCTTAGCGACAATGGCATTGTGGAAGTAAAAGCCGAGGCTAACCGCAGGTTTTACAAGCTCCGGCCAGAGCCCTTCTACTCGCTCGATTCATGGGTCAACTCCTTCCGCAGGATCTGGGAAGAGCGTTACGATAACCTGGAGAACTACCTGCGGGAGCTGCAAAGTAAAGAACAGTTACCAAGTCCAAACAACCATAATGAGGAGGATTTAAAATGACAAACGCAATCGTATCAAGAGTAGAGAATGACAATGTACTGGTGCTGGAGCGCGTATTCACTGCGCCGCGCGAGCTGGTGTTCAAAATGTTCAAAGAACCGGAGCATCTGAAGCGCTGGTGGGGACCACGCGGCTGGGAAGTGCCTGTATGCACAATCGATTTCCGTCCGGGCGGCATTTGGCATTATTGCATGAAGTGCATGGATCAGAACCAAGGCGATTTCTACGGTATGGAATCGTGGGGCAAAGCCGTATACAAAGAGATCGATGAGCCGAACAGCTTCAGCTACACGGATTACTTCTCCGATGCGGAAGGCAATATTAATGAAGAATTGCCTTCTACGGATATCGTTTTGGAGTTTGTTGATCTGGGGGATGGCACGACAAAGCTGATCAACCGTGCCGTGTATGCTTCGGGCGACGCCCTGAAGACGGTTATGGACATGGGGATGCTGCAAGGCATTTCGGAAACTTGGGATCGTCTGGAAGAAGCATTGCAAGCAGCAAAATAAACCGTTCAGAGGAAAAAGCGTTGAACCGTTGGTTCAGCGCTTTTTCGTTTAGGCTGAAGGCCGCCCATACCCCACCCTCCCCTCCTGCATAGGCTAATATCGGGGAAATCATAAAGAGCTTGGGCGAGGTGAGTACAATTCATGGGGAACAACAACGGTCAAAAGAGAAACAACGGAAACGGTAAAAGCAAAAGTAAGGGCAAAGGCAATAGTAATAGTAATAGTAATAGTAATAGTAATAGTAATAGCAACAACAACAATAATAAAAATAATAACAGTAACAATAGCAACAATAACAGCAACGACAATAGCAACAGTAACAGCAATCAGGCTGTTAACCCCGTGGATATTATCGCCGCCCGTCTTAGCTATATCGGATCCATTATCGCCGCCATTGGAGACGGCATAACGGCCATTGGAGCAGGCATTGCCCTTCGTCAGCTGGAAGAGCAGAGCCTCGCCGCAGTACGGGCTGAGGTTGATCAGTTCAGACAAACCGAAAACATCCAGCAGCAGGTTGATTTTTATATCAATGAATTGATTCAGATTCGAAAAATGATTGAATAATCATTGGATATCCAAATTCTCCATTTTCGATCTGATCACTTCCATCATACGTCCGGGTTCATCGGCCCTGAATATAATCGTTGTGACATATTTGCTTCTGCCATAGGAGGCTTTCATAAGCACCGGCTCTTTCAGAGTAAGCTCGACCTGAGGCGAATCAATCTTTAACAACGCGTAGCAGGTATCCTTCGGAATGCCCAATCCCCTATCCGTCGCTTTCTTCATTGTCATAATGTTCGAAAGCTCTGTTTCCGCATCATATTGAAAGCCAAGGCGGATTTTAAGGGATTCTTCCTTTATTCTATGAGGCTTGAATCTAACCGAATTATAGAGGCCTGTCATATAGAGCAGCGCGTACAGATTTAAGATGGTAAAAATCCATGCCGCAGCCTCATTCCACTGCGCTAGAAGGAAATGCACAAACAGCCCCTCTGCCAAGATAAGAATGGAGAACACGATAATAAAGGTTTTGATTTGGGAGGTTTTATGATAGGAAAAGACCTCCTGCCATTCTTCCTCTGGCTTCCGGAACCATACCAGCACGGAATAGTACAGGACGTTGATTTCAGCCATGACGATTTCCAGGAGCAAGCCATTTCCCAGCCTTGGTTCAAGCACCGCTCTAATCGTATCAAGCCTGTCTTGACCCTGAGCGGATTTCCCGTAACGGATGACCGCTCTAACAACGGAGTACACCACCATACTAATAATGAGTAATTCTATTACAGGCAGGAAGCGCATGAAATCTTTTATAGAGAACACCTCCTTAACATGGATATATTTTTCTATTCCATGACGTAACCCTGATTCCTTGAAGCTCATGTTACAGAAATAAGTCTATCCATGAAAAAAACAGGGACAACCTATGTCCCTGCTTCCATAAACATCTATGATGTTAATCATTCATGCCGCTTATGAAAAATCCTTTTTGGAAAGGCCCATCCGATATTAGGATCGGATGGGCCTTTTGTCATCAAAGCAAGGTCAAATCACATGGAGTTGAACGTTAATATTGCCGCGGGTTGCTCTCGAATACGGACACACATGATGCGCCGCTTCGGCAAGCTCCTGAGCCTGGGCGCGTTCCACGCCGGCCAAGGTAATATCAAGCGTAACCGCAAGCTCGAAATTGTCCTCCGCATCCTTGCCCAGCGTCACATGCGCAGTCACGGATGTGCTGTCCGGTTTGATTTTTCTTTCCCGGCACACTACATTCAGCGCACTCTCGAAGCATGCGGCATAACCGCCGGCAAACAGCTGCTCCGGATTGGTTGCGCCCCCCGGTCCGCCCAGCTCCTTCGGGTGAAGCACATTGACGGCCAACAGACCATCATCCGATTCAAGCCGGCCATTACGGCCTCCAACCGCTTTTACGCTTGTTTTGTACAGCTCTTTCGATATCATTGGCATTCCCTCCTATCCATGCGGTAGTGTTGCCTATTTAGGATAAAATTACCCCAATTCTTCATCGTTGTATCTAAAAGTTGAATAGATCGTTTAACGCAAGACTTTTCAAGCCTCCCGTGATACAATCGACGCAAACTATGGAAATATAGGACAAAGGAGAGAACGAATGAAGAGGTTGGCAGCAGATTCGATGCTGTTCCGAAGCAGGGGCAGTATTGATTCCGGTAAAGTATCTTTTATCGAATTGTTTTTTGACTTGATCTTTGTCTTCGCGGTTACCCAGTTATCCCATTCCTTTCTGAAAAATTTCACTTTGGAAGGAGCCATTCATCTCGGCATTTTGACGATGGCGATCTGGTGGGTCTGGATTTTTACCGCTTGGGTCATGAACTGGCTCAATCCGGAAACGAAACGCGTCCGGTTTATGCTTATTGCGCTGATGCTGATTGGACTTATCATGTCGTCGTCGCTGCCGGAAGCTTTTGAGAAAACGGGGATTTATTTTGCGTGTGCCTACACCCTGTTCCAGGTGGGAAGAACCGCTTATACCGTTTGGGTTCTCCAGCATGGCTCTACCGAGCTGCGGATTAATTTTATCCGCATCCTCAGTTGGCTGGCTTTGTCAGGCATCTTCTGGATTGCCGGAGGGATTGCTTACGAAGAGAACCGTCTCGTTCTGTGGTGCATCGCGCTTGTGATTGAATACCTCTCTCCGTCGATGGGCTTCTGGACGCCTAAGCTAGGGAGAACGCCAACCACCGTCTGGGACGTGGAAGGCTCCCATATGGCGGAACGGTGCGGATTGTTCATTATTATCGCGCTTGGCGAATCCGTTCTCGTTACGGGGGCGACCTTCGCGGAGCTCGAGTGGGATATGCTCACCTTCGGTTCTTTTGCCGCCGCTTTTGTCAGCACGGTCACGATGTGGTGGATCTATTTCAATATGACGTCCAAGACCGGCCATCATTTTATCGCTCATTCCGAAGATCCGGGCAGAGTGGCCCGATCGGCTTATACCTATACTCATCTGCTTCTGGTTGCGGGCATTATCTTGTCGGCCGTAGCGGACGAATTGGTGCTCGCGCACCCAACCGGGCATACCGAGCTTAAGACTGCGCTTGTTATGATGGCGGGTCCCGCTCTCTATTTGCTTGGCAATCTGCTGTTTATGCGGATCGTAGCCGGTGTAATATCTGCACCGTATACGGTTGGAATCATCGTTCTTGTTGCTTTGTTCCTGCTCTACGGCATCGTCTCGCCGCTGTTCTTGTCTGTCCTAGCAACCCTTACTCTTGTTGGCGTCGCCTTATGGGGCTCTGTCTTTACGGAGCGGCTTTGCCGGGCGCCGCTGCCTGGACACCATAAGACGGATTCGCATTAAAAATTTCATTAAGCTCAAATACGAACACGCTTGCCCGTTCCCTAACGAAACTACGTCACGCTATTTGCCCGAATTCGATGCGTTTGAAATTGTAACGAATCCTCATATCGCTATTTGCTGCTTTTACGCTGGAATTGACCCCAATATGGCTGAATAACGTTACCAGGTTTCGTTAGCTTTTAGAATCAGCAAATTTTCGGTAAATAAGAATACCACGTTTCGTTAGCGAAAAAAGAGGCCGTCCCATCGTCATTTCGGTGACTCATGGGGCGGCCCTTTCTCCCTCGGCGTATGTGGCCATAGGGTTAAGCAGCAGACTGATTCCCGCCAATCCGGCTAGAATCTTGATTTTAGTTTTTTTCATAGTGCCTCCTAATGCAGGTTTAATTATCAGCAAGAGATTCATTTCAGTTCCATTTAAGGTACCGTGTCCATAATGGGTCCTGTAAGACAATCTACAAGCCCTAAGGAGGCAATTGAAATGAACAAATACTTAAAGACAATCGGGATTACAGCTACTTTGGCGGTTATGGTTCCGCTAAGCGCATTTGCAGCATCATCGAGCACAACGTCGACCACTAATCCTTCAAATACCGCGCAAGTTCAAACAGATACCACTAAGCAAATGGATGGCAAACATGGCCGCGGCGGTTTTGGCGGGAACTTCGTCTCCGATTCCGTACTTACGCTGCTTAAGCTGGATCGTGACGCGTTTAATGAGAAGCTTGCTGCAGGCAGCACGCTTGCCGATATCGCTAAAGAGCAGGGCGTTTCAAGCGACGAGCTAAAAGCAGCTCTGACAACCGCCTTTGAACAACGCCAGTCGGACGAAAAATCCCAGTTCACCGCAAACCTGGACAACCTGATCAACTCCAATCAACTTGCTCAAGGACTCGAAGGCCGCAGAGGAGGACGCGGTTTTGGACAAAACTTGGATACCGTTGCCACGGCATTAAATATGACGGAGGATGAACTGAAAACGGAGCTGCAGGCAGACAAAACAATCGCCGATATCGCTAAAGCGAAAGGAGTTAGCACCGATTCCGTAGTTAGCGCGCTCGAAACTGCGATTAACGCTCAAATTGATCAAGCTGTCACCGACGGCAAGCTGACAGCCGATGAAGCCGCAACAAAGAAAGAAGGTACTGTTGCACAGGCACAAAGCATCGTAAATGGCGAGTTCCAGCTTAAAGGCGACGGCGGCCACCGTGGCGGTGCAGCAAAACCGAAGGATCAAGTAAGCACAGATAGTGCCGCAACTTCCGATACCAACGCTTAATAAACAAAAAGCCCCGCTATAATCTCGGTGATAACGGGGCTTAAATCTGTTTTCTATTGGATTCGTCCTTCGCTTAACAAGCTAATGGCTTTATCCATACGCCGCTGCCGCGTCTCAGCGGTCTTTGCGTCCTCAATGTTAAGAATGAAGCGCCGCTTGTTGCTGTACGACAATCCATCAAAAAACTGCTTCGCCTCTTGCTTTTGTTCGAGTGCCCCGGAGAAATCCTCCGGAATAACAAGCTCTCTAGGCTCATTATCCAACTCTATATTCACGTCAACCTCTTCGCCTGCCGCAACTCCGGCAGCTGCTCTCACTTCTGCACTTACCGGTATCATGTATTTACCGCCTATGGATCCCACCGTTGTACGGTAAGTATAATCGCCAAGCGTTACGCAAACAGCGGGCCGCTTGCCTGATCCAAGATTCTCTATAACCTCCACAGGAATCTCGATGCCCGTTGCTGTCTTTTTGCTGAGTTCGATCGTAGCGCGAAACTTCATGCTTTCTATTCCTCCTCGCCCTTTTTAACAACTTCCAAATCTTTAGCTACAATCCAACCATTCATCCCGTAAGAGGAATAAAGATTAAAATATTTATATCCGCTCTCAGTCATTTTTTGCTCGAGCTCGTCTAACGATTCATAAACAGTTGGCCAACTGTGATTCTTGCCATTTTGCAGTATTTCAATGTTCCCTGCTATAAAACTGGAAATGTTAGATACGGTCATAGCAAGAATAACGCTGCCCTTCAACTGGTGCTCAAAATGATGACAACTCACTTCTTTTAATACAATATCAACTTCCTTTAAGGACGACTCGTCTCTTGTATGAATCACGATTTGATCATTTTGCAGATCTACCGTATACGATAAAATGACATTGTCATGAATCAATAGATTCTCCCTCCCTAAAATAGGAATATAACTATCTATTTCTTCCATTCCTATGACTTATTATCCTCCTGTTTGTTTGCATTACTTTTCTGGAGAAAAAACAAAAAGCCGCCATTTCGTCCGGCAGCTTAACTTCTAACTGAAATCTATTCTTCCTTATCTTCCGTGTCGTCTTCGCTCATTCTGTATTCCAATATATCTCCCGGCTGACAATCCAGCGCCTTGCAGATGGCATTTAAGGTTGAAATCCGAATGGCCTTAGCCTTGCCGTTCTTCAGAATCGACAGGTTCGCCATCGTTATTCCCACCCGCTCCGAGAGCTCGGTCACGCTCATCTTCCTCTTGGCCAGCATCACATCGACATTAATTATGATCGCCATGTTATTTCACCTCAGATCGTTAAATCATTTTCCGATTTTATATCGATGGCATTTTTGAGCAGCTTCTGAAGAACAGCCGCGAAGACTGCAATGACCAATGAGGCGAAAATAACGACCAAACCAACAACGATCAGACCGGGAGCGTCTTCCTTATCCGCAATGAAATAAACGAAAGGTTCGGCTGCCGCATAAAACACGCAAATCGCAATCGCGCAGTACGTAATATTTTTCAGCGCCTTCACGGATAACTTGGAGAATGCCTGGTTCCTGTCAATATAACCGAGCAGCTTATACGCCTGATACAACGCCATATAAAAAGGTATCGCCGACAAGTACATCGCGATAATGATCGGATAAACCCAATAATCCGGGTATGTGTCCGTCGCCTCCTTCATTATTGCAGGCAGCCCTAGAATACACAATGCAAGAACCGGAAGCCCCATAAGAAACACGGTCACCTTCAAAAAGAGCGTTGATCCCCGTTCCACAAACATGCACCTCACTTCATAATTGTCGTTTTGAATGTAGCATATCATTTATCGTTTTACAATATATTTTACTCGTTTTAGAGAAAATCATCGCTTCGCATATTTCCGCACGAAAAAGCAGCCATCGGATTGACGGCCGCTTGAATCGTTGTACCTTTTAATCGCTAACCCTACCCAAAAAACAAATCCAAAAGGTTGGG
Source organism: Paenibacillus sp. MMO-177 (assembly GCF_037147795.1). NCBI lineage: Bacteria > Bacillati > Bacillota > Bacilli > Caryophanales > Paenibacillaceae > Paenibacillus > Paenibacillus sp. MMO-177. Next base: position 1,216,526 of record NZ_JBBCUR010000001.1, read on the forward strand.
GCCTGCCGAAGATTCCTTATTGTAAAATTTTGGAGTATCCGCAATTTGCGCAGTACACAACGAGGAACTGGTTATGCTGGATATCAAACATTTTGGAGAAGCCGGTCCCGGTCATGGCTACTTCCTTCGTTCTTGCATTTCTGCTTCCGCATATACGACTCCGGTTCCTGGAAGGTTTCACCATTAGAGCTTTAACGAAACTACATAACGCTATTTGCTCCAAAATAGCTGCTTTTCATTTCTAAGGAAACGTCATATCGCTATTCTCCGTATTTACTCGTCTTTTCAGCTTAAACCAGCCAAATAACGATACGACGTTTCGTTAGATTCTGGAATAGGTTGTTTTTCGCTAAATAAGCATACACAGTTTCGTTAGAGCACGGAGCATCGGGAGCCGGACTGACCAAAAAGACGCCGCCCTCTATCGAGAGGACGACACCTGCCAACACGAAGATCTAACCCCGATTAAAGACGACCAGCTTCAGCTCGGTCATATCCTCAATGGCGTATTTAATGCCTTCGCGGCCAAGGCCGCTTTGCTTAATGCCGCCATACGGCATTTGGTCTACTCGGAACGTCGGGATATCGTTAATCATCACTCCGCCTACCTGCAGCTGCTCGGACAGATCAAGCGCCGTCTTCAGATCATTCGTATAGAGGCCAGCTTGCAGCCCGAATTCGGAATCGTTCACCTTCTCAACCGCTTCTTCAAGGGAGCCCACCTGATTCACAATGACAACCGGAGCGAACACTTCCTTGCATGACACCTGCGCATGGGAAGGGACGTTCAGCAATACGGTCGGCAGCACAATGCCGCCTTCCGCCTTACCGCCGCAGGCAACGGCTGCGCCAAGCTCACGCGCCTCCTCCATCCATTCCAGCGCCCGCGTAACATCCCGCTCCGAGATCAATGCCGATACATCGGTTGCCGGATCTAGCGGATCGCCAACTTGAAGCTTTTGAACCTCTGCCGTAAAACGCTCCACGAATTCCTCAAACACTTCTGCCCGCACATAAACGCGCTGCAGCGAAATGCATACCTGTCCCTGGTAGGAGAATGCTCCAACTGCTGCGCGGGCCGCGACGGCTTTGATATCCACGCCTTTATCGATAATAACCGCGGAGTTCGAACCCAGCTCAAGCGTTACCCTCTTAATGCCAGCCATTGCGCGAATGCTTGCGCCAACCGCCGCACTGCCCGTAAAGGTAACCATGTTCACCCTCGGATCCTTCACGATAGCCTCGCCCAGCAGACGGCCATCGCCGGTAATCACGTTAAGCGCTCCCTCCGGCAGACCCGCTTCTTGAAGCAGCTCCGCGATAAAATACGCGGACAGCGGCGTTTGCGGCGCAGGCTTCAGCACGATTGCATTCCCGGACGCAATCGCCGGCCCAAGCTTGTGGGCAACCAGATTGAGAGGAAAGTTGAATGGCGTTATGGCGCCAACGACTCCTATAGGCTCGCGAACGGTATAACCAAAGCGGCCTTCGCCGCCCGGCACCGCATCCATGGGAATCGTCTCTCCATGTATGCGTTTCGCTTCTTCGGCGGCGATTTGATAAGTCTGAATCGTACGGTCTACCTCGGCATAAGCAGCCTTGAGCGGCTTGGCCGCCTCCAGAGCGACAAGCCGCGCGGCCTCTTCCCGGCGCTCGGCCAGCAGCTGCACGAGCTTTTCCAGAATAGCGGCACGCTTGTGGGCCGGCATTTTACGCATCATTGCCTTGGCTGCCTCCGCTGCTTCAATAGCCAGATTCGCTTCCGCTAATCCGGCATCCGCAATCTCGGCAATCGCTTCCTTTGAATAAGGCGCATAAAGCGTCGTATATTGTGCCGTCTCAACCTCTTGTCCGCCAATCAGCAGCTTTTGTCTCTTCATTGCCAACACTCCTTTTGTTCCTGCCTTAGCTTATAACGCCCGATAAATACTGCTCGGGTGAACGGCCGATCACCGCCTTGAAGTCTTTGCTGAAATGCGCCTGATCGTGATAACCCAGTTCAACCGACAACCCGGCTAAATCCTGGGCTTGCCCCAAATCCATCGCTTCGGCGGCATTTTGCAGCCGGAACAGCCGGATAACCGACTTCGGATTCACTCCAACGTATTTGGCGAATAAGCGTTGAAGCCGCCGAATGTTTATATCAAATGCATCGCAAACCTGCTCTACCTTGGTTATACCCCGATTGTCTGCCGCATAATCGATGATTCGGTTAACTTCCTCGATCTGGTCATCATATGGCGGGATCCTCTCGGCCAGCAGCTGCTCCACGCATTGAATCATCCGGCGGTCACTATCCCGATGGGCAAGCACAAGCTCTTCAAGCTCCAAGCCTTGTATCCCGAGCACGGTCTCCACCTCTATAGGTCCTCCTGTCAGCTCGGACAGCTCTTTTTTCACAAACGGATATAGGCCGCCCGGCCGAAACTTAACGCCAAAGACGATTCCGCTTCCCTTCAGCAGATAGGAAAATTTCTCCTTGCCCGGTCCGTAGAAAAAGGTTTTGCCCTGCTCCACCACCAGATTGGCGCACGGATTGGGTACAACATGCTGCCAATGGGAGTCATCCTGTTCCAAGTTCCATTGAACAATCCAGTAATGCATGATAAAAGGCGACAAAACCTCCGAAGCCGGATAACGCTCCAGCCGGAATTGATCCCCTGCTCCGTTTAATCCAAGAACGCCCATGCTGGGCCGGTTTTGCGGATGGCTCATCCCTTCACTCCTGTTCCTGTCGCGTTTTTACAATACTTAGAAAAAGCATCCATCTATAATGAGTTTACCACACACATCTAAGAAGAACCCTCAGCCTAGAAGAAAATATAGATAGAATCCAAGGAGGATATTTCAAAGATGGAACTCAACTATGTATTCTATATCGATGCCTCGCCCGAGCAGGTTTGGCAGACGCTTGTCAGTCCGGAAGGAACGCGGAGCACCTTTTTCGGAACTGTCCTGAACTCTACCCTGGAGCCCGGCGCTTCCTTCGAGTACGTCGGCCCCGGAGCAGACGGCGAGAATACGGTTCATGTATACGGCACAATACTGGAGGCGGATCAAGGCAAAGTGCTCAGCTATCGGGAGCATCCGGGCCCTTCTTACCGGGACAACCATGCCGAGCTTGAATCCAGAGTAACGTTCACCATGGAGACCGTAGGCAAATGCACCAAGCTGACGCTTGTCAATGACCAATGGACGCCTGATCATCCCTCCTTTGCAAATTCGAAAGAGCATTGGTGGATGATGTTAAGCAATATCAAGACCTACAGCGAAACCGGTAAAACGCTAGACTTCGGCTGGTAACAAGCAAGCGCAAAGCTGTATTCTCCAAGCCGGCGAGAACAAGCATAGGACAAAAATAGGCTGCCGGGGAAACCCGACAGCCATTTCGCTATTTATTATTTTGCCAGCTTGCCCTTCCATGCACTTATGCCGCCTTGCAGGTGAGCAAGATCGCTGTATCCGTTTTTGCGCAGCAATGCCGCCGCGTTTTTGCTTCTCATCCCGCTTCGGCAGTATAGCAGCAGCGTTTTATCCCGCGGAATATCGCCAAGGCGACGGGAAAGCTGGGACAAGGGAATGTTCCGTGCGCCCGGAATAAATCCGCTCTTGAATTCCCCGGGCTCCCGGACATCAATAATTAACGCTCCATACTTAACGCTTTCTTCCTTAAACGCTTCGGCATTCAGGTTTCTCAAGCCTTTGCCCGGTTTCATGCGGGAATAAGCAAACCATGCTATCAGCACGATAATGACAATATTGATCAGGGTCCCCGTGCTCATTAGACCAGCTCGCTTGTCCAGGCGTTTAATCCGCCCGTCATATTCACAACATTAAAGCCTTTCTCGCTTAATAATTCACAGGCCAGTCCGCTTCGGTTGCCGCTGCGGCAGATCATAATGATCTCCGCGGAAGGATCGAGCTCATGCAGCCGTTCGCCAAGCTGGCCTAGCGGAATATGCTTCGCTCCTTCAACATGGCCTGCCGCCCACTCGTTAGGCTCGCGGACATCCACCATATACAAGGTCTCACCCTGCTTAAGCTTCTCGGCAACTTCTGCCGGCGAAATCGTTTTAGTTACTTGAAATGCCATAACGATTCTCCTTTTCTCATATTCGATCGGAAAGCATCAGCGGCTCTTTACCAGCAGCTCTACCGCTTCCTGTACAATTTTACTCGTATCTTTATTGCCAGCGGCTTGCTCAGCGAGAATGCATTGCTGCAGGTTCTCCGCGACTATCTGCGCAATCGCTTTATCCGAAGCGTTTCGTATCGCAGACAGCTGCGATACGACGTCCTTGCAGGATTTTCCTTCCTCCATCAGACGAAGCACGCCTCTGATTTGCCCTTCAATTCTTCTTAATCTGGTCTTCATCGCATCCGTATAGTTGTAATCCATTTGTTATCTTCCTCTCTATATCATACCGGTATAGGTATAGTATAGAGCAAATTTCATCTATACTAACACCTTTAAATGAAAAGATTTACTTTCGCGTCAACCGCATCGCCGAGATAGGCGGCTACACCTGCGTATTCCAATCCGTCGATAAGCTCTTCCTTTTGCAGTCCTAGCAGGTCCATTGTCATCGTGCAGGCTACAAGCTTGACACCTTGCTCTTGAGCCAGCTCAATTAGCTGCGGCAGCGACAAGGCATTATGCTTCTTCATCACATGCTTAATCATTTGCGGTCCAAGGCCGCCAAAATTCATTTTAGACAACCCCAGCTTCCGGGCGCCTCGCGGCATCATCCAGCCAAACGCTTTTTCCAGAGGACCTTTGCGCGTCTTGACGACCTCGTCTTTCCGAAGCGTGTTCAGACCCCAGAACGTGAAAAAGATCGTAACCTCATGATCATAGGCCGCTGCCCCGTTTGCTATAATAAAAGCCGCAATCGCCTTATCCAAATCGCCGCTAAACAAAACAATCGTCGTTTTTTCTGCCATGTCCTGATTCAGACACCCTTTCGATCTTGTATTCTTTTATACTAATACCCCTATAGGTATTATAAAATGACAAAAAGCTCTTTTACAATAACCCCATCCGCTCCAATTAAAGGATCGTCAGCCACGTCTTCACAGCCGTAAGCGCAATAAGCACGACCAAACCGTATCTCAACATTTTCACATTGATTTTGGAGCTCACCTTGGAACCAAGCGGTGCCCCGATCAGACTACCGATTACGGTAAACACCGTAGGCCAAAGCGGAATCCCTCCGCCGGTTAGTTTGCCGGCTACTCCCCCAATCGCCGAAATGAACACAATGGCAAGAGAGGACGCTATAGTGGTTCGCGTAGGGATCTTCAGCACCGTCAGCATGATCGGAATCAGAATAAAAGCCCCGCCCGCTCCCACAATGCCGGACACAATCCCTACAAGAAACGAAGCTCCTACCGCGATAAACTTATTAAAGGACAGATCCCCTGCCTTTTCTTCCGTCCCTCTGCGGGGAATAAGCATAAGGATAACGGCAAGCACGGCAAGGATTCCGTAAATCAAATTAATCATGTTTCCGTCAAGCATTCCCGACAAGAAGCCGCCGATCAAGCTTCCTGCGAGGATGCTGCTGCCCATATAAGCAACAAGCCCTTTATGGAGAACCGCCTGCGCGCCCTTGCCCTTCTTGCGAAAGGCCAGTACGCCGGCAAGCGAGGCGAAAAACACCTGAAACATACTTATCGAAGAAACCTCATGGGCTGAAAAGGATGCAGCACCAAACAGAGGCGGCACATATAATAACAGCGGGAAATTAATGATCGCGCCGCCGATACCTAGCAAACCTGAAAAGAAGGAGCCAATAAGCCCAAGGGCTGCCATGATGATGTAGAGCAGAGTATCCATTGTTCCCCTCCTTCCAATACAACGTTTTTGCACAAAAAACCTGTATACGCAGCGTATAAAAGAAGCTATAATAATACCAAGTAATTTTATATGAAATGAGGTATAATGATGCTCAACAAAATAAAAGGCTGGTTTGATAATAAATGCCCTGTTTGCGATGATAAGCTTCAAGCTGTGTCGAATACGGCCTGCACGACTAAATCCTGCCCTCAGGGACATTACAAAGAAGAAACCTACTGCACGCTTGGCGTTACCATCGTCTATGACGGCTTGAAATAAGCGAATGCGCGAAGGCGTATTCGCTTATTTCCTATCATTTAAATTTTTCTAACGTAAAATTTATAAATGCCGTTGTCTTCCTCATGACTGAGCAGCTCATGCTTCGTTTGCTTTACCCACGCTTGAAAATCGTTTACCGAGCCCTTGTCCGTAGACAAAACCTCCATAACCTGGCCTGCCTGCAGGCTATCCAATGCTTTTTTCGCTTTTACGATCGGCATCGGACATGCCATTCCCTTTGTATCTACCGTAAGATCTGTTTTCATGTTTGTTTCCTCCTAGTATGAATGATTATTTTTATTTATCATGAACGGCGCAGCGGTTAGGACCGATTTCCATATCGCGCTGCTCGTCGTCGCTTGGAGTTATTTTCCCCATATTGGTTTCACGGATTTGCTGATAAGCGTTAGGCTGCGGAGGCAGATTCTCCGTTACCGTACGGCGGAATTCCGTTTCTTCCGCAATATTGAGACCAGGGTTACTGCGGTACAAATCGGACAGCTTCGCCATGACTCTTCCGCCTTCTCCAAGCTCTGTGATCTTGCCGAAATGGGCAGGCAGAACCAGCAGATCCTCCGACAAGGATTTATAACGTTTGTACAGCGTCTCCCGCAAATCGCTCACCCAATCCTCTGCTTTGCCAGCCAAATCGGGTCTGCCGATCGATTCGATGAACAAGATGTCTCCGGTCAACAGATATTGATCGTCAATGATGAAGGACGTACTGCCAATCGTATGGCCAGGGGAATAGACCGGCTGAATCCGGATTGTTGTGTTTCCGACCGTAATATCGCGGCCCTCCTCCAGCTTCTCGTAGCCGAAAGTTACCTCTTCCGCATCCTTCGGCGGCAGCCAATACGTAGCACCCGTTGTCTCGGCCAGCTTCCGGCCTCCGGATATATGATCGGCATGCAGATGCGTATCCAGCGTATGCTTGATTACCGCGCCCTTCTCCTTAGCGAATTGCTCGAATACGTCCGTCATTCGCAGCGTATCGACGACCGCAGCCTCGCCATTCGATACAGCCATGTAAGACAAGCAGCCTTTGCCGATCCGCACGAACTGGTACAACTCGCCGCCGTCCTTCAGATCGCCGATCTTTACCGGCTCCAAGTATTCGCTCCACGATTTCATGCCGCCTTCGAGATAAAATACGTCGCCGCGGCCCGCTTCCGCCAGCTGTTCAGCCACGAATTTCGAAGAGCCTTCCTTCGCGCAGACAACAAGAATCTTTTTGCCGTCCGGAATGCGGGGAAGAATGTCGTCAACGCCTTCCAGCAATTCGAAATAAGGAATATTGATGATTTCAATGCTGTCGCCTTCGATTTTCCAATCGTTGAAATCCGTTTCGTTGCGCACATCGAGAATAAACAAATCCTGCTTATCAAGCACCATGCGGGTAAGCTCTTTCGCTGTCATTTTTGTAATCATTGTATCCGTCATTATTGAAGCCTCCTTAGGAGAATATAAAATTAGGATTATGGTTTAGAAAGTCAAAGAAACGTTAGCGTCTTTGGCAAAGTCGAGGAAAGTAACGGCTCCTCCGACTTCGATTCCGTCAACAAAGTCTTCTTTTTTCAAATTCATGACATCCATCGTCATTTGGCAGGCAATGATTTTTACGCCCATTTCCATAGCCATTGCCAGCAGCTCCGGAATAGACGGAACATTGGCTTGCTTGAAGCCTTCCGCAATATGCTCCGCTCCTGCCGGGAGCGGCAGCTGACGATGCATCTCGTTGTGAATCAGGTTCAAGCCTTCGAAAGTGAAGAAAATAGCCACCTCTGCGTCCGTTGCCGCGGATGCCGTTGCAATGTTAAAAACCTTGTACGCGTCAAACATTCCGCCGTTGCTTGCGATAATTGCTACTTTAGTGCTCATATTAGATAACCTCCGTTTTTTGGGTTGTTTGTTTACAGCTTTTCCGTTGGCCCTGTCCATTCCGACATGCCCGGTATCACATTCGTTACTTGCTTGAAGCCTTTGCTTGCGAGCAGCTGACAGGCCAAATCGCTTCTGGTGCCCGTTCTGCAAACGACATACAGCTCATCCTCCGGCTTCAGTTCGCTTATTCTATCTTCCAGCTCGCCAAGCGGAATAGATACGGCACCGGGTATGCGATTAAACGAATATTCGGCCGACTCCCGCACATCGAGAATCGTTACGTTCTCTGCCGCTTGCAGCTTCTTCAAAAGTTCGTCGTTGGACGCCGTAAGAGGATGTTTTTTCTCTTCCTTCACTTCATTCGGGCTGGATTTGCGGAGATAATGCTTAAGCAAATCTCCCTCTTCGACAGTTCCCAAATATTGATGGCCCGTGTTTCTCGCCCAGCCTTGAATATCGGCAAGCGAACCTTTATCCGTTGCCTGAACCTCAATCACCTGACCGGATTCAAGCTGATCCATCGCTTTCTTTGTTTTGACAATCGGCATCGGACATGCCAAGCCTTTGCAATCCAGTACCTGATTTACTTTAATATCAAGCAATGTTATAGCCTCCTCAAATTGTAGGTTTTTTAGCCAATATGAAAAACAAATATCATTTGCTTTGCCCGACGGGTTGTAGATTTGAGTGTAATACGTATACCCCTATAGGTATATTACTTTCAGTATGGTTTCTTGTCAACTGCTCGAAAGCAAACTTATTTTCCCAGACGAATAAACGGATAGTTCATGTAATGCCTAGATACTCTATAAAAAAAAGCAGCCTTTCGGCTGCTCTCAAAACAAAATGGTTATGAAGGCGACCAATACCTTCCGCCTTTAAGATCCGTATCCTGCAGGGCGCCGTCTGCTCCCTGTAGGACAAACAGGTTTTCGCCTTCGAAACCCGCCCATGCGATTCCCAGCAGCACTCCCTCATCTGAATGGGCCAGGAACAGTACCTCGAATCGTCCCGGGTCGTCTCCTCCATCTACCCGCCAAGTACCGGATTCGTTATAGGTTGCGGGGAAATCCTTGAACAGCATTTTATCGTCGCCAAGGTAAGCGAGGCTTGCCAGCATGTCGTCTCCTTCGCGTTCGAATACAAACAGGATGATCTTCTCTTGGTCCGATTCGGAAAGTATGCTGCTCGATGTCACTTTTCTGCCCTTTAATTCCTGAACCCGGGCTATTGTATCGGCATCCGCCTGTTCATATTGCCCGTCTTCGGCACTGGTTAAGTCGACCAAGGAACCTTGATTAACAACGCCTTCCTTTGCCAACAGATAGGATTTATTCGACAAGAGAATTCCTTCGCCCTTCACCTTGTAAATATACCCCGCCATATTATTGAAGTTATTGATCGATTGTCTGTTGTTATCCTGGTCATTGGCCTCCTGTCGGCGGACATACTCGATATGGATTAGATCTCCGCCATTTCCGATAGCCGAAACAAACTGCTCGGGATCCTCCACTTCATCCCCGTTATCATTAGGAATAGTGATCAATTGCTGCCCCGTTTCGTCCGCGAACGCAAATACGTTCTCCAGACGGCTCAGCTCCAATTGTCCGTTAACCGCCCCATTATCCGTTTCCGTAGGCTCTTCTTCCGGCGTTTCTATGCTAGGCACCGGCGTTTCAGCAAGTTCACTAACCACTGGTGTTGGCGTTGGTTCGTTCGTGTCCGAGTTCGCGCATCCGGCAATCAGCAGCAAGCCTATAGCCCCACCTATCCACATGCCCTTCTTTCTCATCATTTCCCTCCTATCCATAATGAACCCCGTTCTTATGATTACCTTACCACACCTTGGAAAATATAGAAAACGGCCGGTGTTTTTTTAAAGCCCTGCGGCTTATACTCCTTATTCTTAAGGGGATTAACAAAAAAATTAAGAGCCTTAATTATTAATGACGTGTGGATAAAATAACCTGTGGATATGTGGATAGAAGCTGTTGAAAGTCTACTTTTCCCGCATATTCACCCCGTTGATATGTGGGTAACTATGTGAATAACCGAGTCGCTTAACCGGACTTGAACGGATATTGCCGGGATATACACAAAAAAACAGCGGTGCAAGGCACCACTGCTTTTATGCGTTCTTATTTAAATACCAGCGTTCCAAAGCTGTCGCTGCGATGAAAATTTGGGGTATCCGACTGAACCGGCGACCAGCTCAAATAATGAGGGGCCGGCGTCAGATCGCCGCACTTATAGAAGTTGCCCTTCATTATAGCACCCGGTTCAGCCCGAAAATCCGGAAACCAGTATTTAATGAAAGCAAACGGGATACGCAGGTTAAGCTCCCAATACATTCTGCGGCATTCGGGATTCCATAAGCCAAGAGCCGTGCGTATGCCGAACTGGCTTGAGGCTTCCGGCAGAATCCGCATGCGTTTCGAGCCGCCGCTCTCCCCAATCTCCAAGAGCAGCACACCGGCGGCGTTCAGCTCAAAGTTGAGATACCGCGAATCCCGGGCGGGCAGCGGTTGAACGAAAAACTCCACGCAGCTGTCCTGATAGACCGGATCGCCATGCCGCCTGTGACGCATGACCGGCGACTCCTCGTAGACCCGGAACTGCAGGTGCAGCGCCTCTTCATCGTATACGCCGCGAACCTCCGTCTCAGGCGGCTGCTCCACTTGAAGCCATTGCTGATAAGCAATCTCCGCGGGCGGCAGCTCCCGCCATTCTTTGTCCGTAAAGCCGGCAGCGCCCGCTGAAAAAGAAAAATCATGCTGTTTGCTCATGACATGGCGATCCTTTACGGTACCGCAATCCATGCGCCGCGTTGATCCGCCGATTCCCGCTCCGCCGTTACGATCTCGATGCTGCCCTTTGTGCTCTCCGGAGTAGCCGTATCCAGCGGCAAGCCGTGGATAAGCGCTTCGATGAAATATTTTTGCTGATAGTAATAGCCCTGATCAGCCGGCAGCTCGGCCGTGAAGCCTGCTCCGTCATTCGGATTAACTTTGACGGAAGCGCCATCGAACTGCACGTTTCCATGCTCAAAGTTAGCCTTGTAGCCCATCTTAAAACCATAGTCGCCATTTAACGTCCAATCCACTTGGGCGGATACAATCTTGTTATCCGCATAACGATAATGCGTGGAGACGATATCGTAGCCGCTTCCCGCGATTACGTTTCTGCCATAACACGATACCGCTTCCGGCTTCCCAAACAGCCAGTTCACGACATCGGTATCATGCACGTGCATATCGAGCAAAGCGCCGCCGCCCTTTTCGTTCACCAGCACCCAAGGTCCCCAGGAAGGCGTGCCGCCGCCGCGGTAGAAGTATGCGCTTGTTACATTGCCGAATTTACCGCTGCTGACCAGCTCCTGTAGGTAGACATAAGCCGGCCAGAAGCGCAGGCATTGCCCGATCATCAGCTGCTTGCCGCTTGCTTCCGCGGCCGCAATCATCGCGTCACACTCTTCCGCATTCATCGCCATCGGCTTCTCGCAGAGCACATGAACGCCGCTGCTCAGACATTGGGTTGTGACATCGCGGTGCAGGAAGGTAGGAAGCGTAATATCCACCGCATCAAGCTTCTCGCTCTCCAGCATTGCTTGCACCGACGTATATTTGTTGAACCGGCCGTAATCGATCGCGTTCTCCGAGGAAGTATCGATATTACCTCCGATGCCGCCGCCGTTCAGCTTCACATCGTCCACGTCACACAGCGCTACGACGCGAATCGGCGCTCCTTCTCTTTCGAGACGCAGGTAGTTCTCTAGATGGGTCTTGCCCATAAATCCAAGTCCAATCAGTCCAATTTTTAGCATTAGCGTTCCGTCCTCCCTAAAATCGCATCCATTGCAGCCGACGTGTTATACACGATTTGTTTCGTATGATGGGTGTATGGCGGGATCATCTCCGCCGTTACGTAATCGTTATAGCCGATTGCTTCCAGCGCGCGAATAACTTCCGGATAGTCTACGTCACCCGCAAGCAAGTCTACAAAGCCGTGAAGTCCGCCCGCTTGTCTGCGGTAATCCTTGAAATGCACCTTCTTGATCCGTTTGTTCAGGATCGAGATCCAATGCTCCGGGTAGCCGGAATATACAACATTGCCTACGTCGAAGTAAGAACCGACATACTCGGAGCCAACCGCGTCAATAAATCCGCGCATTTCAAGCGGCGACAGCAGGAACTTGTTCCATACGTTCTCGATGCCAACGGATACCTTCACCGCTTCCGCTTCCTTCGCCAGCTTCGTGAAGAAGGCCAGCGCATTGTCGTACGCCCGGTCATAAGGAACCACCGGCGCATTCGGAATAAAATCAACGCCTACCGCACCAGGTACGATCAGCACCGAGTCCACGCCCAGCGCAGCCGCGTGCTCAAGCTGCTTTCTTGCAACGTCAAACGCTTTTGCGCTCACTTGCTCATTCTCGCTGGTTGGCGGGTAGTCCCAATACAAGCCGCTTGCCAGGCTCGACAGCTCGATACCGGTGTTATCCGCAAATTGGCGGATTGCTCGTACTTCTTCCGTTGTACTTTCCAGGCTCAGCGGGCCTGTCTCGTTCAGCGACAGCTCGATGCCGTCAAAGCCCGCATCCTTCGCCAGTTCAATACTTTCCTCTATACTCATGCCTGCCGGAAATGACCAAATATTTATCCCTTTTTTCAAGTGAGGCAGCCTCCTTCAGCTCTTTATAGTGCCATTATAAAGGGAGCCGCGAAGCCCTTCTTTAGCAAATCAGCCGGACCTTTTGCACAGGGCGAAAAGGATTTATAATTAGTGCAAACAGGGCAAAAAAGGGAGAGGGCAAAAGGTGGAATTCATTCGCCATACGTTGAAAGAAATGCTTGCGGTACGCAAGCTGATTTCGTTCCATTACTTTGAATTTGCGAAAGGCTACATATTTGAAGGGGAGCAGCATGACTTCTGGGAGCTGCTTTACGTGGACAAGGGGAATGTGGAAGTAAGGGCTGATGAGCAGACGCATCAACTGGAACAAGGCATGATCATCTTCCATAAGCCGGGAGAGTTCCATACGGTGAAGGTTGGCAGCCAGCATAAGCCGCCCAATCTGTTCGTACTCTCTTTCGAGTGCGCTTCCCCGTGCATGCAGAGCTTTGAGAACCGGATTATGCAGCTCGGGACAAAAGAACGGAATCTGCTGTCATTGCTCATGCAGGAAGGCTTTTATTCCTTTGAACCGCCTTACGACAAGTCCGATCTCCACGAGCTTGTTACCCGGGAGGACGCCCCCTTCGCCAGCGAGCAGGCGATGCGCAATTACTTGGAGATCCTGCTCATTCAGCTGATCCGGCAGCAGGAAGATGCCGACCGGCAATCCGCGCGCAAGCCCGCCTCCTTCCAGACGGAGAAAGCGGAGCAGCGAACGGCCGACCGGATTATCTCCTATATGCGCGAACACTTGGCCGAGCAGTTGACCTTGGACAGGCTGTGCAAGGAGCTTCACTTGGGGAAAAGCCGGCTTAAGGAAGTGTTTCACGCCCAGGCCGGCATTGGTCCGATGGACTACTTCAAGCAGCTTAAGATCGAGGAAGCAAAAACGATGATCCGCGAGCAGCAGTACAACATGACCGAGATTGCCGCTATGTTAGGCTACAGCAGCATTCATTATTTCTCGCGCGATTTCAAGAAAGCGACCGGCATGCCGCCGTCTGATTACGCCCGCACCGCCAAGGCCCGGGCGCAGGGGTGAGCAATCCCTTGGTTTATGTTGCACGATATGCAGTGTAATCGTACATTTGGGGCTCTCTAATAGCCATATCCTGCACGGAGTGCAGGATATCAGGGGAAAAACGGTTTATCTGAGCGCCTTACGAACAATATACTGCATTCCATGCAGCATATCTCATCAGCAGCCACTGTTTTGGGTCATTATCCTGCACTTCGTGCAATCGCAACTCCGCGTTTGCTATACGGTTGCATGCGCATTGTGCCTAGGGCCAGGCGGAGCGCAGTTCTACTTGCAGAGTTCAATGCCATGCGCATAAAAAAGGCGTCCCTTAAGCCATCAAGGATGACTTTAGGACGCCTTTACTCTTTTATTGCACGCTGCTGATGGCCGGTTGCTGGGATTCGGAAGAGCGGCGGTATACCATCCGGTACGGAATCGTCATGCGCACCGGCAGCGAATATTGATGATTCAAATAATCGAGCAGCAGCTTCACCGCGAACATTCCCATCTCGATTTTCGGTACGTGGATGGTTGTAAGCGGCGGCGAAGTGAACTCGGAAATTTCGATATTATCGACGCCAACCACCGCGATATCCTCGGGAATGCGAAGACCGCGCTCCGAAGCGGCGCGCATTGCCGCAATCGCCATCATATCGCTGGCCGCGAATATGGCGGTTGGCGAATAGCCTTTTTTCTCGAATGCCTGCTTGGTCAGCTCGTAACTGAGGGATACATCCCACTTCACGTCGATGATCCAATTGTCGTTCAGCTCCAGCCCCGCTTCGCGCATCGCGCTTTGGTAGCCGAGGAATCGCTTCTCCTGACGGAAAGGATCATTCAGCTCCGGACCGCCAATATATCCAATCTGCTTATGTCCCTGCTTGATCAGATGCTGCACGGCTTCCTTCGCCGCGGCTTCGCGGTCGTAACAGACGACCGGAATCGTTCTGTCCGCCAAATCCACGCCAACAACAGCCTTCACGTTCTGCTTGATCCACTGGTATGCATCCGCATCAATCCGCTCGACAATAATCATGCCGTCAATCCGGTGCTCCTTCACGAGGGACTGCAGCTGCTGGATATCCTGCTGATTCTCGATGCTGTATACAAAATCCAGCCGCAGGCCGGACTCCGTCAATGCTTTCTCGATACCCTCCAGAATAACGGAGAAGTATGGATTATTATATTTGTTCTGAGGAATGGCAACGACACAGCCGATATGAACCATCAGCTTGTTATCGGATTTGCCCAGCTTCTCCGCACGGTTCGCCTTGTAGCCGAGCTTCTCCGCAACTTCCCAAATTTTCTTACGGGTCTCTTCGCTGACGGAACGGGTGGAGTCATTCTTCATGACCCGCGATACCGTCGAGATCGATACCCCGACCTGCTCTGCAATATCCTTCAACTTGGCCATCATACGTTCCTCTCTGTTCCTATATCGAATATATGCTCTCTATAATTGCGGCAACAACGCAAAAGTTGCGGCAAATTCTATTGTATAGCCCTATTCATCAATAGTCAAGAAACACCGTCATTTCAGGCTTTCAGGCCTAAGCAAAAAAGGGAAAAGAAGCGACCAAACGCCTCTTTCCCCCGCTTTTTCCTTAACCCTCTTATTTCAGCTTGGATTCCAGATCCTTAATGGCCGCATCCACGTCGCCGTCGCCGGCAAGCGGATTCTTAAGCGATTGCTCGCCGTATGTCCATACCAGATCCGTCTTCTTCACCGTGAACGGCGAGATGATGCCGAACTGCTGCGCGTCGAGGAAAATTTTATTCGCTTCGCCTGCGGTTGCGATATAAGCATCGGATGCCGCTTTATTCGCAGGAATCGAGTAGCCTTGCTTCGCCAGCTCGGTTTGACCTTCAGGACCTGCCAGCCATGCCAGCAGCTTGTAAGCTGCCTCTTCATGCTTCGTGTTGCTCGAAATCGCGATACCGGCCGGTTGTACAACCGTTTTGTTTTCTTTGAATTTCGGGAGGTACGTAATGCCGTAATCTACCTTAGCTTCCTTGAAGTTGGTTGTATTCCAGTTGCCGCCCGGGTTCATCGCAACCTTGCCGGTTGTAATGCCGAGGTTCACCTGGCCGCCAAGACCTTCGATTTGCGCAGGCGTTGTATTGATTTTTTTCTTCGTTGCGTCAATAAAGAAGTCCAGTACTTCACGTGCTTCAGGGGTATTCAGGGCAAGCGATCCGTCATCGTTCACAAGCTTCGCGCCGTTGGACCACAGCTCCGGCTCCAGGAACCAATCCATGGAGGAACCAGGCGATACGGACATGCCCCATTGCACGATGTTGTTGCCGTCAAAGCCGGCTTCGCCAGGGTTCTTGCCGTTCTTGTCGAGCGTCAGCTTGGTTGCGATGTCGATAATCTCATTCCAGGTTGGTTCAAGGGAAGGAACGGGCGCGTTCTTCGGATTTTTCTTCGGATCCGCAAAGATCGCTTTATCGTAATACCAGACGATAACGTTCGCGTCGATCGGAAGCGATACCTGCTTGCCGTTGTATTTATGTAGACCGAGCAGGCTTGGGTCAATATTGTTCAGGTCGAAGCCGTTGTCCGCAAGCGGACCGTCCAGTTCTTTGAAGATGCCAAGCTCGGCATATTTCTCAATAAAGGCGTAGCTGGTTTTGAATACATCGGGAAGCGTGCCGCCAGCGGCGTTAGCCGTCAGACCGTCCCAATAGCTGCCCCAGTCCTTGCCTTCCAGCTTAACGGTAATGCTCGGATTGGCTTCCATGAATTTGTCCAGAAGCTCTTGCGTACGCTGCAGCTCTTCCGCCGTTCCCCATTGCGAATACGTAATCGTAACCGGCTCGGCTGGCTTCTCTGTCTGCTCGGCGCTGCCGTTATCGCTTTGCCCGCCGTTTGCCGCGGTATTCGAACCGCCATTATTGTTGCTGCTGCCGCAGCCGGAGATAATAATCGTCATGGATAATACCAGCGTAAAAAGACCCAATAACCACTTTCTGTTTGTTTTCATATCCAGTTCCCCTTTAGATTATTTTGAAAACAGCAGTATTGAAAATCTTATGCCTGCCCGTGTTGTTCTCCCTATCGTCCTTACCCCTTCGAACCCGTGAGCACCACCCCCTCAACGATATAGCGTTGCGCGAACAGGAACAGCAGACCGATTGGCACAATGCTGATAAAAGCGCCGGCGGCAAGCGCCGGGAAATCCTGACTCGTCTGGCCGATGAGCAGCTGCAGACCAACGCTGAGGGTAAACATGTTGTTGCTCTTGATGTAAAGGAATGGTCCGAGGAAATCGAGCCATGAGTTCACGAAAGCAAAGATTACTGTGGTGACGACAATCGGTTTGGACAGCGGCATGATAACCTTCGTAAACACGGTCCACCGGTTCCCTCCGTCGAGATAAGTCGCTTCGTCAAGCTCTTGAGGGATCGTCATGAAAAATTGCCGGAACAAGAAGATGTAGTACGCGCCGCCAAGCCATGCCGGAACGATGAGCGGCAGCCACGTATCCACCCAGTGCAGCTTCGTAAAGAGCACGTAGGACGGGATCATCAGAATGGACGGCGGGATCATCAGCGTCATCAGGACGATCGGGAACAGCCGGTCCTTGTATTTGGTTGAAAAACGCGAGAAGCCGTAAGCTACGATCGAGCTGGACAATACCGCGCCAAGCACCACAAGCGCGGAGATGGCGAAGGAGTTCTGGATCCACCTCCACATCAGCGGCTGTACATCAAACAGCCTGTTGAACGCTTCGAAGTTGAGCGATTCAGGCAGCAACGTCGGAGGAACCTTGTACGTTTCGGCTTTTGTCTTGAGCATCGTCGACAGCATCCATACGAGCGGTCCCGCGAACAGCACCAGCGCGGCTGTCAGAAGCGCGTATTTGCCGGTTTGCTTCATCACGCGTCTGTTAGACGTAGTCATCTTGTATCCCCCTTCTATTTCTCGCCTTCATAATAGACAAACCGCTTCGACAGCTTCATCAGAACAAACGTAACCAGCGAGATCAGCGCGAACAGGAAGATGGACTGCGTCATCGCCATGCTGAATTTCAAATCCGTAAATGCCGATTTGTAGATGTTATAGACAAAGGTGTACGCCGCGTAATTGGGCCCGCCCTTCGTCAGCAGCAGCGCTTCCGTAAACATCTGAAAGTTGTACATCGTCTGGATAATGACAACAAACAGAATGGAAGGACTGATCATCGGAAGTGTCACGCGGAAGAACGATTGAACCTTGTTAGCCCCATCGATGAGAACCGCTTCATACAGATGCTTCGGCACGTTCTTGAGAGCGGCCAGGAAGATAAGCACCCCGCTCCCGGAGATCCATACCTGCAGCAAGATGATAACCGGCTTGATCAAGCCTTCGCTGCCCATCCAGTCAATCTTTCCGATCCCAAACACGGACAACCCCGCGTTCAGAATGCCGAATTCCGAGTTGAAGACCAGACGCCAGATGATGACGGTCGCCACGATCGGCACAAGCGTCGGCAGGTAATAAAAGGTCCGGTAAAGGGCGATGCCTTTGACGTTCATATTGAGCAGCAAGGCCAGCAGCAGCATGCCCGCCGTTACGATCGGAACGCCAATGATGACGAAGTAGGCCGTGTTCCCCAAGCTTTTGCTGAAGATCGGATTATTGAACATGTCCACGAAGTTCGATAACCCGACGAAGTTATAGTTCGCCGCGCCCGGCAGGCGGGCATCGGTAAACGCGTAAAACACGGAAGTACCGAAAGGAACAAGGAAAAAGAGCGAGAATCCGATTATCCAAGGGGAAATAAATAAGAAGAAAATAAGTGTGTCGTATCTTCTCAGCTTGCTTTTCATCCGGGCACCCCCTTACTTCATTAGTTCGTTCACGTAAACATAGCGTTCTTCCACGATGGATTTCTCCGCCGCCAGCGCAATCAGAAGCGCGTCTCTGCCGATATAAGCGGAGGCAAAAGGCTGCTTGCCTTCCTTCACGCTCTTCACGAATTCAATTCGCTGCGTTTGTCCGCCGGTATGTCCGCCCATAATGGAGTCCGAGGTAACGTCGATATCGAGGTGGTCGCGGGTAAAGTTTTGTCCGCCAACGATGTCGATCGTTTTGTCGTTTTTCGCCACCATCTGGCCGCCGTTCTCGCCGATCAGCCCGATCTCAAGGCCGTCCCCCATCAAATTGCGAGGCTTCAGGTACATGCAAAGGCCAAGATTCGCCTTGCTTCCGTTCTCGTATTCAATCGTTACCCAGGCATGGTCGACGATCGAGACATCCTCGATTGGCTTAGCAGGGTAATGGCTGTAGGAGTTCGTAATCAGGTTCGGTTGCCCCTGCTTCATCACGTGTTGTCCGCCGGTTGCGAATACCCGTACCGGCTTCGAGCCGATCATCCAATTGAAAATATCAAAGTGGTGGCAGTCCTTCTCGACCAATGCGCCGCCCGACTTGCTCTTGTCATAGAACCATTCCGTCGGCGGGAACGGATCGCGGAACTCTTTGCACCACATCAACTTCACATCGCCAAGGCGGCCCCGCTCCAGCTCCTCGGCCATTCTCCGGTATACATTGGAGTAACGGTACACGAGACCAATCTGCAAAATCCGGTTATGAGTCTCGGCTGCCTCAATAATCGCGTTGCAGTCCTCAAGGGTATGGGCAACGGGTTTTTCCAGAAAGACATGCTTGCCTGCTTCGAGAAAAGAAACCGCTACTTCACGGTGCAAATAGTTCGGAACGCTGATGACAACCGCATCGATGTCTTCTTTATGTATGAGCTCTTTATAGTCGGTTACGATAACCGGCTTGCTATTCTTCAGCTCCGCAAGCGTACGGTCCACGTTTGTCTGGTTCATGTCGCAAATATAATTCACCTTGCACTCCGGCAGCAGATCAAAACCGATGCAATGATGCGAGCCCATATCTCCCACGCCGATAAATGCCATTCTCAGTTTTTCCATGTCTACACTCTCCATCGATAATTTTGCGCCAAATATGATCCGGATCGTTACAACTCATGGCGAGTAGTCGTTTTCATGTTCTGATCATAACGCAGCCTTCACGACAAGTCAACAATTTTTGGGTAAAATACCTGACATGTTTGCGCCAAAATTTTTTTATTTGTTTTTATCAGTAATAACGCGGGTTTTTAGCTAAATATTTAAATATATTGCTTCATAAATTTTGGAAATATGACACCAATAAGTAAAGTTTCGTTTAAGTATTTGCGCCAAATTAAATGTACTTTAAGCAAAATTCGCCAAGAAATTTCTACCAAACATTCTTGGGGCAAAAAGAGACTGCCCGGCTTTCCGGGCAGTCTCTCGTGCACACTCTTATTTCAACAGCATCTCCATCAATCGAAGCGTAATGACTGCCGCTTCAGCGCGCGACACGCCTTCCTGAGGACGGAACCGGCCGTCCTCATCGCCGATCAATAGACCAAGCTGCTTCGCCTTTATTACGCTATCTGAGGCCCAATCGCTAATCTGTTCCGCATCCCGATAGCTTGCGTCTTCATGATTAGGTGACGTTACCGCAGCTGCTTCCCCGGAAATCTTAGCGGCCGCCCGAATCGCCAGAACCGCCAGCTCCTCCCGGGTGATTTCCGCATTCGGCCGGAACGTATCGCCGTAACCATTCATTAATCCCGCTGCCAAAACTTCCTTCAACTCCTTCGTATACCAAGCCTGTGCCGGAACATCCCGGAACGGCGTTTGCGTTCCGCCGTCCGGCACCGTCCCAAGCCCCAGTATTCTTGCAAGCATGGCGGCAAGCTCTACGCGGGTAACGGAACGGTTAGGCGCAAACCTATCGCGGTCTACTCCCTGCATCACTTGCTTGGCCGCCAGCGCTTCGATGGCGTCCGCCGCCCAATGTCCTGCCGCGACATCACGGAAGACCTTCTCGTAATTCAGCCATTGATAGGTTCCCGGGGTTGTTATTAGCGCCGTTAACAACCCGTTACGGAAGCTCGCAGAGGCCGCTTTTAACCGTTCATTCTGAATACCGTAAAGATTAACGGCATTTACATCCGTCGAATCGGGCTTCAAGGACACTTTGACGGGCGTAGCCGCAAAATCAATCGTCTTCTCCCACGTAGCCGTAGTTACCGCAAGCCCAAAGGAAACCGCCTGCCCGATCCCTTGTGCCGCAGCGTTATCCTTCGCTGCATAGGAAGCAAGATCCAAGCCGGGCTTAACCGTAATCGTCAGCCAAGCCGCGCCGCTTCCAGCCTGCTCCTTCGCCTTGGCCAGCAGGGAACCCGGCAGCTCCCAGCTTACTTTCCCGTCCGAAACAACAATGGACGGATTATCCGCGAGAGCCGACGCCCGAAGAGGCACCTCGAGTTTCTCTTTGCCTGTAAGCAGCGTAACAGCAAGCTTACCGTCCGTGAGAACCGGATTGTTCAGGCGCTGAACCTTGCCGTCATCCGCCGTCGGCGCCGAGCCGTTCCCGCTGCCCGCACTGCCGGATGAGCCGGTCACCGTCAGACTGCCAACCCCGTATCTTCCGTCCGGACGTTTCCCGTCAATTGCCAGCTCCATGCCCGGAGAATCGGTTGCCGGATCGATGACGGCAATAAGCAGCTTGTAGCTGCCTGCCGCAAGCGTACTTGGCAAATTCAGCTGCTGCTCCAGCACATGCCGGCCTGGCAGAAGCGTACGCAGATCGGTATTCTGCCGCTCTTTGTACACGATTGTTCCGTTGGCGTCGGCAAGGCTGTATTCCAGCTTCCAATCCTGATAGAACGGAGCAACCCCTTTATTATTTAGAACCGTCTCGAAGGAAACAGATGCTCCGTGCGCCGCGGAGTCCGAATGCTTAACCGCATCGATAACATAGCGGTAGCCCATCATTTTCTGCATCGTCTCGATGTTGGACTGAATGTCGGTTCCGTAAGCCGTGCGCGCCGGGGAAGACGGACCAAGCCACGAGGTATGGCTGACCCGCATCTGGCGCAAAGATTCCATTACGGCATCATCGGTCAGCCAGCTTTCCGGGTTGCCGTTGGCAAACTCTCCGCCGGAGTACGCATACTTCCAAAAGTCCGGCATCGCCGAAGCCGCTTGCGCAGATGCCGCATCCGCCGGATTATCCACGAATTCTCCGATGCCCGACCAGCCGTTTTGCGTCCAGCCGACCCACTCGTCCGTGCTGGATTTGATGCCGAACACGTCGTTAAACAATCCGGTCCGCTGCTCGCTTGCGATCGGGAACGGCTTTCTCATGCCAATCTGCTTATGCTTAAACGCGTCCAGGTAGTGCTGAACGTACTGATCGGAAATACTCAGCTTCGGAAACACGCCGGAGCCGCTTGGCCACGTATGCCACTCTCCCCAGTGACCCAGGCTTCCCAATTGCACGAAAGCAATCCGCGGATCATTGTCATACCGCTCGGCTACCTTGGCAATCATCCGCTCATGCTCGGCCAGCAGCGTCTCGCTGTTGTAATTCGGGCTAAAGCCGGAGCCAACCTCCTGCGTATCGTACCAGGTGCCGGCATTCCCTTCCGCGGCAAGCTCATCGTACAGCCAATCCGGAATATCCTTATGAGACGGGTCGGCCGTAGGCGTATCCATTACAATCCGCAGATTGATCCGTTTGCCCTGCGAAGCCCAATAAGCGAACTGATATTTCTGCTCGATGCCTGCCCAGTCGAACTGCCCTTTTACCGGCTCCAGCTCCCGCCACGAAATCCCCGCATACACCAGACTGTGCTGCTGCGGATACGGAGTGCCGTCCGCTTTGGAAGAATCCTTCGCCCAAGCCACCCATCCCATAAAAGGATTGTTCAGCAGTTCAAAGCTTTGGCGCGGGTAAAATACTCCTGCCGTCTCCTGCGTCCGCACCGTATTGTCCACGGTCAGCGGCGCGCTGCCGCCCATCGGCAGCTGCAGCATGCCGCGGTTAGCATAGCCAAGCTTGATTGGAGCTGGTTCATCAAGACCCAGTTGATCCAGGTATACGTTGATTTCAATCGCATCGTCCGTTACAGCCAGATAAACCGGACCCTTCTCCTCCCACGATCCATTCTGTTGGTTGTATTCGTACAACGTCCCCCGGTCGATTTTGTAATCGAAGCCTTCCTCCGTCCATAAGCCGGTTAACGCTCCCGTAGCGGAATCGCCATCCGTATTCAGATAATAGACGTTACGCAGATCGAGGTTCTTGCCCTTCACCTGGACGTACAGCTTGCGCTCGTCCTGCACTGCGTCCAGCACATAGGAGGAACCGCCAGCGGCGGCGCCAAGCTCCACCCCGCTCCAATCGCTGTCGTCCCCGTCTACCGTTATGGAAGAACCGCTGCTGCGGAGCTGGATAACAGCCGGATCGCCGCTTGCATCTGGCGCGGCATAGCTGTTGCTCAGGAATCCGGCATGAATGGACTGTTCATCGGTAATCCCAAGCTCGCTAAGCGGCACGGACCATTCAATCACTTTATGATCGCCCGTTCCCGCACTGACATAAGGGAATACCGCAGACGTCTGATCCCAGCCGCCGCTTCCGTTCGAAGCGTACAGAATGGCCGTCTGAACCAGGTATTCGGCGCCGAGCTTGCCCGCCCACGCCCAGCTGGAGGTACCGGTGGAAGGATTTTTGTCCGTATCCAGGAACAGATGCTCCCACAGATTAGGGAACTCGGCATTATCGATTCGGCCATCAATGAGTGCAAATAACTTGTCGTCCGTCACGTATGTTTTCACCGTCGTCAGCCCGTCCGCCGTAACGGTCAGTGGCTGAATACCCGCCCAATCCGAGGGATCGCCGTCCACCGTTAATTGCGGCTTCGCCATGAGGCTAATCTCCGCGGGATCGCCGGCAGGGTCCGGCATGGCATAGTTATTGCTTAGAAAAGCAACATGAACCGACTTTGCGTCGCCGGCATGCAGGTCAGCAAGAGGCAGCGTCCATTCAATCGTCTTGGCATCACCCGTTCCGGAACGGGCATAGCTCAGTCCGGTCGCCGCCTCCTGCCAGCCGCCGCTTCCGTTTGCCTCATAGAGAAAACCGGATTGGACGAGATATTCCGAGCCCAGCGTGCCCGCCCATGCCCACATCGCATTGCCGGTTGAAGGCTTTCGGTCAACGTCGATCAGCAGATGCTCCCACAAATCCGGGAATTCGCCGTTGTCGATGCGTCCCTCGATCAGCATGTGCAGGGCATCCGACGATACCGCGTATTTCACCGTCGTTTTCCCGTCCGTGCTGCGGAGCAGCTCAGGCACGTCAGCCCATTCGGCACCATCCCCGTCAATGGCCAGATTGGTTGGAGGCGGAGGAGCCGCTTGCGCCGCGCCGCCGGAGGAGGAAGGCTGCACAGGGACCATTAACTCGCCAAGCTCCGGCAGCATCGAGCCTTCCGACAACAGGCCCACTTTGATTTTGCCGGCAGGATCGGCAGCCGGAAGCGCCGTCAGGTCAATCTCGTATTCCGCCACGGTGTCGTTATCCTTCAGCACAACCTGTCCCCGCTGCACCCAATCTCCATTCTCGTACGCATATGCAGCATCGCCTTCGATCTTGTAATCAATGCCGCCAGAATCCCTCCACCCGGCTATATTCGCTCCCGTTGCCGCATTATTATCGGCATTTATGTACAGCGTCTTGGCGCGGTTCATCCCGCTTCCCTTCGCCATGACATAAAGCTTGCCGTCCTGATTAACGGCTTTAATGGATTCCATCCGGTTATTAGCCGTTGCCTGATTCGTGTGCCCGCCATTCCAATCCTCGAAATTCCCGTACAGCGGCGAGGCACCGGAACGGGCTTCCGCAGCTGTCGCAGGCAGCCCGACAGCCGGAAGAGCCCCCATCATTGCCGCCAATGCCGTTAACGCTAACTTTTTCCCCGTCTTGCCCATCGTTTCCCCATCCCTTCGGTTTGTCCTTCCGTTTGAAGCGATTCTCGACGAACTCTCCCCTAGACGTTGCTCTGCCAATCGCAGCCTCCTTTGTTTGTATAAGCACTAGACGCTTGTTGCCCCTCATTCTAGTAAATATTTACACAAATTTCAATCATTTTTAGGAAAATATTTATAATTTTTGCGGCAAATATTTTATCTGACTAATAACTAATCGTTTCATCCTTTAAGGGCACTAAACGTTGAAACAGTGAGCCTGTCTCTTGGGAAACTATGAATTTATTTGTTGTATTCCTGTAAATGCTCGATTATAATGGCCTCGTTGGTGCATGAGCATTTCATTTGTCTTGTTAATTTTCTTGATTTTTTGCGCCAAATTTATGCAAGGATTTAGGAGGTGATTTGTCCGAATTTTCCGACGAAATACAGTTCAAAAAAAAGAGGAGTGACTATTTTGCTTACAGCCTTCCATCGTTTGGCTCGCCGAATGCTCACCGCATCCCTTGTCCTGCTGCTGTTGTTTCCGACATTCCGCGCTCCCGGCCTCGCGCCGTCCGCACACGCCGCCATCGGCAAAGATCCCTTATACGGCAAAGTACCCGGTCTCAGCGAATACAGCCGGGTTATGATCTGGTACGGCACCAATACCGCTACCCAGACTCAGCTTGATACGTTAAAGATGTACGATCTTGTAATCCTTGAGCCTACCATCCGCATCATTAACGTCGCAAAGAACCAATTCTACTTCGAGACGTTTACCCCCAATCAGGTTAACGAAGTAAAACGGGGCGTTGACGGCATTCTCGGTACGGCCGACGACGTCATCGTGCTGGCCTATATGTCGGTTGGCGAGCTGGCTACTTCCAGCGTATTTACCGGCTTTACCGGCGATATGACAATTCAGAACGGCAAGGACGTCGGCCTGCTTCCGGCGGATTACAGCGGACCAAGCGGACCGCTGCACGGTCCTAATCCTTGGAACTACAACAGCTCCGGCAATTACATAAACGTGGAAGGCGGCGCAACGCCGGACGGCACTTATAATTCCGGTTACAACGGCTACGCGGGCATCTCGATTGCGAACGACTACTCCTCTACCGGTAGTCTGCTCAGCTGGAGCAATAACGGTCTGATGCCTTGGTATCTGGATCAGCAAGGAACCTGGGTGAACGACTCCCGCTATATGTACGGAGGGTATTGGAAAACCGGGGACGGCGTTGCCGACAAGAACAAAACCTACGGAGGCGGTTATATAAACGGCGGCGATCCGACGTGGAAGAAGCTTATTACCTTCATGACCGACAAGCTGGAGCATGATGCCGGGTACGACGGCGTGTTCCTGGATACCGTCGATACGCCGGATCCGATCGGCGGCGCAGGCCCAACCACCTCCTGGGGTCCGCGCGGCAACTTCGGCTTCACGGCCAAAGGCATGGTTGAGCTGGTCGAAGCGGTCAAAGCCGTTGATCCAACCAAGATTGTCGCGGCGAACCGGGGCTATTGGTATTTCAACCCGGACGAAGGCACCTCCCAATTCGCCGAGCGCTATCGGCATGCGATTAACATTTTCCTAACCGAATCCTGGTATTACAACCCCTACATCACGTCAGGCTCCAAATTCTATGACGAGAACGCGGCATTCGCAGACAACTGGAACACCAATTCCGCCTCCCCTACCTACCGCAGCCGCGACAACTTTGGAGGCTTCTGGAAAGAATACATGAACGCCCAGGCGAATCAGCCGGACGGCTTCAACATCATCATCTGCGACTTTACGATTCCTTCCGCAAGCACGAACAAATGGATGAACGAAATCGTGAATAACAGCCACTACATGGGTTACGACGTGAGCGGCGCCACCAATTTCACCAATATGTACCAAGACGCGAAAAACTGGCTGGATGCAAGCGGCCAGCCTTCTTCCTCGCTCGCCGGCATGCATCCGACCGATCTGCAGGGCGGCTTCAATATCGACGGGCAGTTCTCGGACTGGGCCAGCGAAACGCCAATCTACAGCGATCCGGCGGGCAGCAATGCCAAAGGCATAACGAAGGTGTACACCAAGTTCGCCGGCGATAAATTCCTGATGAAGATTGATGCCTTATCCACAATAAACATGCAAGGGGAAATGCTCTACTTCGATTACGACAAAAAAGGAGCAACCGGCTGGCAGGGCGTGGCCTGGCCCATTACGCCGGATTCCCGCATCTATTTCGAGAACATGAACAAGGTGTACCTCGCCCCGCATGTAAGCGGGCAGGCCGACGTGTTCAAGTTCCCGTCCACAACCGTCGGCAACAACGGATGGCCGGTAATCGCGAAGCAAACCGGCAATTCGGTTGAGCTGATGTTCGACGCGGACTATATTTTCCCGGATTCGCTTGCCGGGCAGGATATCTGGATGTGGTTCCGGACAGCCAACTTTGGCGGCTCGTCTGTTAAATTTACCGTTCCGGGCTCGCCTGCCGTGCCAAGCGCTCCAACCGGACTGTCGG
This sequence comes from Paenibacillus sp. MMO-177, assembly GCF_037147795.1. Taxonomy (NCBI): domain Bacteria; kingdom Bacillati; phylum Bacillota; class Bacilli; order Caryophanales; family Paenibacillaceae; genus Paenibacillus; species Paenibacillus sp. MMO-177. The sequence goes on from NZ_JBBCUR010000001.1 coordinate 1,243,548, forward strand.
CTTCGCCGGGCAACGCCCAGGTATTCTTAAGCTGGAGCCCAAATTCCGAGTCCAATCTGGCAGGCTATAACGTCTATCGCGGCGGCACCAAGCTTAACAGCACCCTTGTGACCAGCCCATCCTATACCGCAACGGGTCTGACAAACGGCACCAGCTATAGCTTCCAGGTTGCAGCCGTGAATGCAAACGGCGTCCAGTCGGCACTCAGCTCAGCGGTATCCGCCACTCCCGCTGCCCCTGTTGCGCCCGCTGCTCCTGCAGGACTGACCGCAAATGCCGGCAACGGCCAGGCCGTCTTAAGCTGGACCGCCAATACGGAAGCGAACCTCTCGGGATATAACGTGTACCGGAACGGCACGAAAGTAAACAGCTCACCGATAACCGGAACTTCTTACATCAATACCGGTTTAACAAACGGCACGGCCTACAGCTTCCAGGTATCCGCTGTGAACAATGCCGGTCAGGAGTCTCCGCTGAGTTCTGCCGTATCCGTAACGCCTAGCGGTACTACGCAAGCGACAATAACAATTGACGGAGCAGCCTCGGACTGGAGCGGAATCCCTGCGCTTGCTTCCGGCACCTCCGATGTGCAGGTGCTTAAGGCGTCCAATACGGCAAGTCAGCTGTACCTGCTTGTCCAAGGCAATAACTTGAATGTCAAAGGCCAGCTGTTCCTCGATACGGACAACAACCCGCTGACCGGTTATAACGCGGCCGGCTGGAACACCTCCGGCGCGGAAAGCGGCGCCGAATACATGATCGAGAACAATATCGTGTACCGCAACAACGGCGCAGGCTGGTCGTGGACGTCAGTCCGTACGCTTAGCACCGCCGAGTTCCAGCGCAACAACAATGTCGTTGAGCTGTCGATCCCGCTGAGTACGCTTAACCTCGCAAACGGAAACACGATCCGCGCCGGCTATATCAGCAACGACTCGGCGGTGAACCGGCTGCCCGGCAGCAGCGGCGTTCTGCCCGGCTATACGCTTGGCAGCGGCGGAACCGGCGGAGGCGGCACAACGCCGGATACGACAGCGCCTTCCGTCCCGGCTGGTCTAACCGCTTCCGCAGGCAGCAGCCAGGTCACGTTAACCTGGTCGGCCAACGCCGAATCCGATCTGCAGGGCTACAACCTTTACCGGGGGACAACAAAGTTAAATACCACCCCCGTGACAGGAACGACTTATACCGCTACCGGACTAACCAACGGCACCTCCTATTCGTTCCAGATCAGCGCCGTGGATACAAGCAATAATGAATCCGCCAAATCAACCGCAGTCAGCGCGACACCTCAGGCCGTTACCACGATAACAATCGACGGCAGCGCAAGCGACTGGGGATCGGTCCCGGCACTAAACGGCAGCGCAGGCGGCACCATTACCGCCATGAAAGCGAAAAACGACGGCACCAACCTGTATCTGCTTATTCAAGGCAGCGGCTTGAACGCCAAAAGCCAGTTCTACCTGAACACGGATAATAACGCGTCTTCCGGCTATAATCCGGCGAACTGGGCTACAAGCGGCGTGGATACCCTGCTGGAGAATCAAAACCTTTTCGCCTACAGCGGAACGGGCAATAGCTGGACTTGGAGCCTGGCTTCTACGCTCAGCTCCGCCCAGTATGTCCGCAACGATACGGTTATTGAAGTCGCAGTCCCTCTTTCTTCTCTTGGTTTAACGTCGGGCAGCACCATCCGCCTAGGCTTCATCACTAACGATTCGACCGTGAACCGGCTTCCGGCCGCAAAAGGAACGTTGTTAAGCTTTACGTTGTCGTAGACTTAAACGCCCGCCACAGCTTCTAGGGCATGGAGGCAACCGTCCCGAATAAATGCGAAAAGGGAAATTCCCATTAGTCATGACACGACAATGGAATTTCCCTTTAGATTTGAGCTAAATAGCAACCTCTACATTCGATCCCTATCGGATCATCCTTAGCGGTGTGAAGGGCTACAGTGGATTTCGTACAGCATTATAAGTCATTTTTGCTTGTCTACTCGAGTACATTGGATTGGATCCCGTATAATCTGCCAAATTAGGCGAAAGCGGCTCAATATGGACTAATTTACTGGAGTGAATCCAACGCAGCCTCTGCATTTTATCCTGTCAGCCGGATTTTATTGGATGAAATCCAATGTACGGTGATCATAGAGACTATTGCTTATGGACAAACTTATTATACCGTTACCAACGCTTTCGGGAAGTACCCGATTTTCACGGCATGATCCAGCATAGCCCCCATAAAGCGGCTGTCCGGCGCAGCGCATGCAATGCCAAGCTCCTGCAGGATTTCATACGTGTATTCGCATCCGTAGCGGTAGCTCGAATCCTTCGCGCCGTCCCCTTCCAGCTGGGCAATCGCCAGCTTGACGCCTTCCGCGTTTTTCGGAACGGATGCGTCAAACAGCCATTTGGTATAAGCGTCCGGCTCCAGAAGCTCTACAGCGTAACCGTATTCGCGGATGAGATCCACCCATTTGGTATACGGGATGGTCTCCGGGTTGCAAATGTGGAACAATCGTCCCGAATGAGCCGACTGGAGTGCAAGCGCAACGATTGATTTACCCGCGTAATCAATTGGGGTAAAGTCCACCTCCCATTCCACCTTTGGCGCTTTTCCGAGCAGCAGCATCGCCTTCAGCATGCGGTAGAACGAATTGCTGTCGATATTCCGCTGAAACAAGCCGCTCTCGGAATGGGAGGACAGATTGCCGGCCCGGTAGATGTTGACGCTCAGCCCTTCTTCGGCCGCGGACATCAGCGCTTTTTCCGCTTCCATCTTGCTGTTCGTATACAGATTCTCTACCTTCAGATCAGGCCATAGCGCCTGCTCGTTTAATACCTCTTCCCATTGCCCGCTTAACGCCAAATCCTCCGGTATGCCGAGTGTAGAAATATGATGGAAGCGAACCGGCTTCAAGCAAGCCTTGGCAAGATTGATCAAAGCGAGCGTGCCCGCAATATTCGTCTTCGCAAATTGCTCTTCCTCGCCGAAATGCCTTACATCGGCTGCGCTGTGAATAATGGCATCCAGCTTACCGAGAAGCTCCTGCCGCATCTCGGCGGAAATCCCCAGGTCCTCTTGCTCCAAGTCGCCTTCTACCGCCATCACCCGCTCCTCGATACGCTCTTTTGCAGCTTGGCCAAAGAAGTATTCCATATGCGCCTGAATGCGGATCAGACCGGAATCGATGCCCGGACGGACGAGGCAATAGACCGTTGCATCGCTCTGTTCAAGCAGCTCATGCAGCAGATAGGCGCCCAGATAACCCGTAGCCCCCGTTAATAAGATAGCTTTGGGTTCAACGCAATCGCCATGCGTCAATTCCGCTCCCCATTCCGGAATCGGAGGCTCTTCGTTAAGCGGCACAATCGGTCCGGTTGCCGGCTTGGCAGAGCGTTCCTCCATCTGAGGCTGTTCCGCTTGAAGCTTCTCAATCCGCAAGGACAAGGCTTCCACTGTCCGGAAAGTAAAGAAATCATTGATTTTCAGCTCCGGATATTGCGGCTTCAGCAGGACGAGCACATGAATAATCGCCAGCGAATCGCCGCCAATCGAGAAGAAATCATCGTACCGTCCAACCTGTTCCAGACGCAGCGCCTCCTGCCACGATGCCGCAACGTCCCGTTCAATAGCCGTAGCCGGCGGCACAAAGCCTTCATCCGCGGCAGCGGTCTCCATATGATTAAAGCGCTGCAGCCCTTTACGGTCGATTTTGCCCGTTGGCGAGGTTGGCATCGCATCCAGCTGAACGATCCATTTCGGAACGAAATAGGAAGGCAGCTTAGTTCCAAGCATCCTCTTGATAACCGCTGACTGCAGCTGTTCGCCGTCTTGGGTCGTGTAATAACCGACCAGCATATTTTGGCCGTCCGTATCCTTCTTGCAGATGACCGCAACGTCCTGTACGTTTGGAATTTTGGCGAAGCTGTCCTCGATCTCCCCGATTTCGATGCGGTGACCGCGGATTTTGATCTGAGAGTCGCGGCGCCCCACATATTCGACCGTTCCGTCAGGCAGCAGCTTTGCGATATCGCCGGACTTGTAGATTTGCCCCTCGCCAAACGGATTATCGATAAAGGCTTCGGCCGTTTTCTCGGGCTGGTTCAAGTACCCTTTCGCTAGGCCTACCGTTGAAATATATACTTCGCCATGCACGTTCACCGGACACAGCTGATTTTCCTCATTCACAATATAGACCTTGTAATTATGAATCGGCTTGCCGATCGGAATGTTCGTTACTTCATCCGGAATAAAACCTCTAACCGTAAACGTAGTTGTGCAAACCGTGCATTCGGTTGGACCGTACACGTTAACGATATCGATCGCGTCGTGGAATTTGCGCTGGAAAGCCCGGACCTGCTCGCCGTATAACGCCTCCCCCGCAACGGTGATGAGCTTGACGCCCGACAATTTGCGATAGCCTTCTTCCGACAAATATGCGGACAGCTGATTAAAGAACACGGTAGGGAGAATGGTAATAATGGTTGTCCCCGTTCTCTCAATAGCGCTTGCGAACTCCTCGACGGATACCCGTTCCTCCGAAGACAGCAGATAGAGATGCGCCCCGTAAAACAAAGCGCCAATCGTATCCCATACCGAAGCGTCAAAGCTGTAGGTTGCGAACTGCGTAAGCACGTCCTCAGGACCGATCCGGCAATCCGTGCGGACCGTCTCGCCCAGGTTGACCACGCCTTCGTGCGCGATCAGCGCGCCCTTCGGCCTTCCCGTCGAGCCGGATGTATAGATAATATAGGCGAGATCCTCAGAGGCAACCCCGTTCTCGACATTGTATATGCCTTCGTAGACCTCCGTCATGCCGGAGTCTAACGCGATGATTTCCTTTACGGTATCCACGCCTTCGCAGAGCAAGGCTGCTTCTGCTTCATAAGCGGATTTGGTCAGGATAAAGGCGGATGCGGTATCCGATAAAATATAGCGGTTGCGGTCCTCCGGATGCTCCGGGTCAACCGGAACGTAAACGCCGCCCGCCTTAAGGATGCCAAGCAGGCTGACGATCAGCTCGAGGCTCCGCTCCATAAAGATGGTGACGAAATCCCCTTTGCCAAGGCCGCGGTGCAGCAGCATTCTTGCCGTGCTGTTTGCTCTCTCGTTTAACTCGCGGTAAGTCAGCTGACCATGAATGGAAGAGACCGCAATACGGTCCGGATAAGCCGCCGCAGCCTGCTCGAACATGCCGTGAATCGTTTTTGTTCGATCGTAAGGATAAGCCGTATCGTTCATCCGATCATAGACCGCCCGGTCCGTACCCAGCAAAATATCAACAGCGGCAATCAGGCTGCCTTCATCCGCAAGAGCTGCTTCCAGCAGGATATTGTAATATTGCATATACCTGCGAATCGTAGATTCCGCAAGCACCGAGCTGTCGTAATCCACTCGCAGCATCCAGCGTCCGTCTTCGTGAAGCAGCTGCCAGTTCAGCAGCTCCTGCACCGTGCCGATCGGCTGACCGCACGAGAAGCGGGTGTCGAATTGCAGCTCCGGCGAAGCGACAGCTCCGGCAGCAGCCTGGCTGTTAATGGTCTCTTTCAAACTAGCGAAAGTCTGCTTCTGTTCAAAGCTTAGAAGAAGGGGTACCGGCGTCCCGCCGCCCGTAATCCACTCCGCCATAATGCCGGTTTCTCCGGACAATCGGTACAGCAACGCCATATAGGCTGCCGCCGCGATTTGCTCTCTGCCATCCTTCAAAGCCTGCAGCTTCTCGTTTAAGCCGTCTTCAAAAGCTGCTTCTACTGTTAAGTAGGAATAAGTGCGGCTGTGACGTGATGAATCCAGCGGGATAAATAGCAGCAAATTTTCTGTTACCTTAGTGTGATGATTGATCTCCGTCATATCTCTCTGTACTCCTTCCGAGCAGTAAAAATGTCCCCGCATCGAATCCGATGCGAGGATGGAACAGGTTAGCCTTAACCTTTAACTTGGAATTGGTTAAGAAGCTTCTGAAGTTTTTCCGACAGAGCGGTAAGCTCCGTTGAAGAGTCCACGATAGCGGACATGCTTTCCTTCTGTTCTTCGACGGAATCGGATATTTTGGCGCTGTTTACGGCCGTAACGCTTACCGCCGACGACAAGCTTTCGGAGGTTGCCGTAAGCTCCTCCGTACCTGCCGACAGCTCCTCTGTCGAACTCGACACCTCTTGAATTTGCATCGTTACGTTTTGCGTAGCCTGCAAAATCTCGTTCAAAAGCTGCTCTGTTGCGTTTGTAATCTTCAGGCCGTCAATAACCTCGTAGGTGCCTTGCTCCAGCGCCTCTACGGCAATCCGGATGACGTCCTGAATTTCCTTCACCAGCTCGGAGATCTGGTTCGCGGACTGGTCGGATTGCTCCGCCAGCTTCCGGACCTCGCCGGCAACAACGGCAAAGCCTTTGCCATGCTCGCCTACCCGCGCTGCCTCGATAGCCGCGTTCAGCGCGAGCAGATTCGTTTGGCCGGAGATATTCATAATAATCGATACGATATTTTCGATTTCCTGCGAGCGGCTGTCCAGCAGCTTGATGGCATTCGTGGACTTGCTGACCACGGTCTGGATTTGCTCCATCTGCGTCATAACCTGCTTAACCGCCGAATTGCCCTCGATGGATTTTTGCTCCATGTCGTAAGCCTCGTGAGCGACCTTCGAGGAATTCTCCGCGATGGTCTGAATTACCGCCGCAAGCTCGGTCATCGCTCTGGCGGTATCCATGGTCGCCTGCTTCTGCTCCCCGATGCCTCCCGAGATTTCCTGTACGCTTGCCGTGATCAGATTTGTATTTTTACTGTTCAGCTCCGAGATTTCATGCAGGTTCTTGGCAGAATTCGTAACGGCATGCGAGGTATGCTGAACTTGAAGCATCATATCGTTAATTCGGCTGACCATACCGTTAAACTTTTTATTGACGGTTCCCAGATCATCCGGTCCGGTCTTCAGCTCTACGTTCAGATTTCCGGTGCTGACTACTTCAATGCCGCGTACCAGCTCTTTAATCGGCTTCATCGCTCGACGGGACACTAAAAATTGGATTAGGAAAATGATCAGTATGAAAATGACCATTATGGTAATGCCGTTCACAAGAAGCTTGTGCAGCCCCTCCGGAACAGCGCTGGCATCCACATCGGCAGCGAAGAATCCAAGGCTGTTGCCCTGGCTGTCAACGATCGGGTAAAGAACCGACGTCCATGTGCCGAAGCTGTCGGAATAGAAGCTGGTAAAGGTCGGCTTGCCGCTCTTCAGCATCTTGGCAACGGCGTTCGCCATCGCGGCCGGCTGCTCGTACATGTCGCCGATATTGATGTTCTCGGCCGAGAACGCTTCTACGAGGCTAGTAGGCATGGCGACAAGCGAGGTTTTATTGCCGTCCGCAAGCTCGGTACCAAATATGTAAGCTTGAGCAATATTCGGATTATATTTATGGATTTGATCGAATTGAACCTGAAGCTGGGCTTGCGCCGAGCCTTTGTAGCTCTTCTGCTCAATCGCCTGGGCAACGACCGCGGGGTCGATTTCTTTTGCCCATTCCTGCGTAATGGCAATAATCTGGCCTCGCAGCTGCTCAATCAGAATGTCTTTTTGGGTCATATAGCTGGAGGAGATTAGAATCGTGCCGATTAAAATAATGTTAATAAAAGCTAACAGCAACATCTTGGTGAAAAACGACATCCGTCTGATCAACAACATCTGTAAAACGCTCCTAGTATGATTTAATTGTCTATTTGGCCGCATATTCAAAACCGAAGCGTAATTAACCCCCTTTACGGAATTATGATTTGGAATAATTTCTGAAAAATACAAATTGATTCTCGCAATGCTGCCAAATTTCGACATAGACTATTTATATAGTATCGTACTATATAACTACAAGTTGAATAGCAAAACAAAAAAAACTGTGTAAATATTGTTTACAATTTGTAATAATTTCGTGAAAAAAATCGTATTTCTAGTACTTTTGATCTATATAATAGGAAATATCAGGATATTAAATCAATCCCTGTAAAGTGCATGCTATTATTATCGAAAATTAAAAAGCAGCATTCCCATAAAAGGAAATGCTGCTTTTTGTCTGTTCATTATATATCAAATTCACAAGTGCCCATGCGGCGTCATTTCGCTGCCGTGATGCCTACCGTATAGATCTCGCACGGCCCAAGCTCCGCCGCGAACGAGCCGTTCGCGCCTTCGCCGGACGGCTGCAGGCTTTCGCCCGCCTGCTCTAGCACGTCGCTCGCGTATGCCACTACGGCAGAGCCGACGTTCGGCTGCGCCTGCAGCTGCGCCGCTTCCGGCCGCATGTTGAACCAGCGCAGCATGAGATCGCCCGTCGCTTCCGCGATCTTGGCCGAGGAGAACGCAATGCCTTCACCTTCCCAAGCCAGGAACGAGTGCGCCGGCGGCAGCGTTCCGCCGTGTACGCCGGTTTGCGTGCTTGTCCACGGCGCTTGGAACTGATAAGCGGACGCATACGCGCCCGTCGCCGCGCCGTCTCCGCCATGGGGAAGGATCAAGAGCTCCACCGTTTGCTCGCCGAGGCATTGCGCTTCCGGCGTCGGGAAGACGCCCCAGTCGCCCAGCTCGGAAACGGAGCGAAGCAGCGTAACGGCAATCGTATTGCGGCCGTCACGGAGCACTTCGTATTCGTTCAAGCCAAGGTTCGCGATTGTGAGGCCCTGCGTGCCGTCGCTGACATCGGCAAAGGCTTGCTGATGCTGCGCGTTGCTCGGGTTCTCCCATTCGGCGGCAGGCTCGTTATCGCGAACCGCCACTTCGAAGATCGCGTCGGCCCGATGAACGGACGCCGCCAAGTCTGTCGGGAACAAGGCGCGCACGCGATGGTCCTTCGCTTGGTTATTAAACGTGGTACGGATGCCTACGCCGTGTCCGGAACGCTCCAGGCTGACGACGGTGCGGATCGTGAACGGCACGTAGTCCTTCGAACGGCCGGCTTTGCGCTCGGGATAATAAACGGCTTCCTGCTTCTCCTGCTCGAACAACTCGTCGGCGGAAGCCGGGATCGACCAATGATGAACGATCTCGAACGCGGCGCGGTAAGCATTATCTTCGATAACGCGGATCTTTGCTTTAAGACCCTTGGTCGTCAGCGCCGGCTCGCCGTCCGGCTGCTTAAACATGTACTCGTTTCCGATATCTCCGGCATCTTCATAGATAAGCAGATCGCGGAACGTGCGTCCGCTGGCGATATCCGTTACCGCCAAGGTTCCGTCCTCGGCGATCTCGATGCTCAGGTTGGCGTTCGCAAGCGTACGGGGACCGGTCACCAGAGACGGCGACGAAGCGCCGTCTGCAGCTCCGAGCACCCAAGCGTACGTCTTCAAGCCAAGCGCCGGAACGGCGGTCGCTTCGAACGTCAGCTTCACGCGACGCGTCCAATACGGCTGACGGAACTTGTCATCCGGCAGGTCGTAGCCGAACTGCAAGCCCAAATCCTCGAACGTATGCGGGGCGGCATTGCCGTCGGCATCCACAAGCGTGCGGCCCTCCAGGGAAATTTCCTTCATCATGCGAATCATGTCATTCGGGGCGATGCCTTCGCGGAAATACACGCGCGCAACGTCCAGCTCGATTTCCACGACGCCGCTCCGAGTCCATCCCGTCGTATTAAACGCGACAAGCGGCAGCGCATCCTGACCGTAGTTCGCGAAAACGCTCGTGTCTACAGCACCGGCAACCGCATGCTTGCTGTCGTCGACGATCGTCTCCGCCACATGGCGGCTCTTGTCGAACCGGGTGACCATCTCGCGATGCACCTCGTCGACGCTGCAGCCGCAGATGCTATCGTGCGGATGGTTCTGCATGAGCGTTTTCCAAGCGTACTTCAGCAGATGATGCGGGTACTTGGCTTTGCCCGTCATATGAGCGAACGCGGCGAGCGGCTCGGCGACCTTCTCGAGGATCGTCTGGCCGACCTGGTTCATCTGTTTCAGGTAGACGCGGGCGGACGCCGTATTCACGAGCGTCGACCAGCCGTCCGTCCGCTGGCTGCGCAGCTCGCCGCGCACGACCGACAGCTGCTTGTCTTCGAGCGAAGACTTCAGCGACGTCAGATAATCCGGGAAATTCGAATGAACGAAATCCGTATCCGGGTATAGCTTGCGAGCAACGCGAATCGCTTCGGCCAGATCCGTCTGGATCGGCTGATGATCGCAGCCGTTCATGAAGAGCAGCTGCCCCGTCGATGAATATTTGCCGGCATCGGCCAGCTTGCGGTCCCAGTATTCCTTGGCTTCCGCTTCGTCCACGGGTACCTCGTTGCCGTTGCTGTACCAGTTGGCGAACAGAATGCCAAGCACCTGCGAGCCATCAGGTCCTTCCCATACAAGCTCCGAGAAGGACGACTCGTACGCGGAGTCCGATACCATGTTGTTGAAGCCCGTCGGCTTGACGCCACGGCCGAACACCGCGTTGTCGATGCCCGCCTGCTTCATGAGCTGCGGCGCTTGGCCGATGTTACCGAAGGTGTCGGGGAAATACCCGACCTTCGCAATCGTGCCGTACTGCGCGGCATCTTGGTGCCCGATCTGCAGATTGCGGACGTTCGCTTCGCTGCTGGTCAGGAACGCATCCTGCAGCACGTACCACGGACCGATATGAATGCGGCCTTCGCGGATCCATTTCTCCAGGCGCTCCCGCTCTTCGGGGCGTACTTGCAGGTAGTCTTCGATAATAATCGTCTGGCCGTCCAGATAGAAGCTGCGGTATTCCTCGTCTTTCTCCAGCGTGTCCAGCAGCGTATCCATAAGCGCGATAAGCCGCACGTGATGTTTCTCGTAAGGCAGATACCATTCGCGGTCCCAATGCGTGTGCGAGATGATATGCGCCGTTTTTCTATGATCAGCGTTCGCCATGGCGATCGTCTCCTTTCGATTTCAAGCCTTATTCGGCCGGCAGCGCCAGCACTTCCACTTCGTCCGGGCGATAAACCTCCGTCACTCGGCCGGTGCGGTCGACGGCAAACAGTACCGCGCGCTCCCGTTCCAGCATGAACGAATACGTTGTTCCCGTCGCGGCGGACTTCACTTCGATCTTCGCGTCGTGCGCGTATTCGGATACGAACACGAAGAGCTCGCCGTCCTTGAAGCGAAGACTCCGACCGTACACGCCGGCCAGGTCGCCGCCCTTCAGCCATTCCAATTCGCGGCGAGCGCCGGATGCCTCCAGCGCGTGCGCATAAAGCGCCGCGACCGGCTCGGCGCGTTCGTTCAGCTCCACCGGCAGCGGACACCAGATCAGGCGTCCTTGTCCGTAAGCGGCTTCCATGACCTGATCCGCTCCCGCTTCGGCGCCGTAACCGGCTTCCTTGAACACTTCGGCGATTCTCCGGTGACCGTACGATACCGGATACGCCTTGTCTCCGATCGCGAGCCGTTCTTCCCGAACGACGTTAGCCGGCTTCCGCTGGCCGAACGTATCGGCGAGCCGATCCGCTTCCCGCCAGTAGGCGTCGAGCCCAAGCGGACCCGTGAACAAGAGAGTGGCAGCCGTCCTGTCCACAATGTCCAGCAGCCGCGCGAACGCTTCATCAGCGAAGTTATGCGCGGACGGCACGATGATCAGCTTGGCCGGCGCCGTCTCCAGCGCGTCCAGATGGTACTCCGAGACGCCGCGGAACGGCGTCTTCAGCTCGTAGCCGAGCACGCGCGTCAGGCGCGTCGTCGCGTCAAACGCCAGCTTGCGGTTGGAGAAGTCGTTGGAGTACGGGAATACGGCAGCGACATCCTCCAGCTCGCGGTCCCGGAACAGATCGCGGATCCGCTCCATGAAGCTGCCGAACCGGTAGGAGACGTCCGCTTCCGGCTTCTCGGTTCCGTCCGCCCGAAGCGCGCCGATATGGGATTCGTTCGCGTTGTCCATATAGAAGTTGGTGTTCCAGATCCACTGCACGGCACCCGCCCCGCCTGCCGCGAAGGCATAGGCGTACTTGCGCTCCAGCATCGCCCGCAGCTCTTCCTCGGACCGCTTCGCGAAGCCCGCCGGCGTTTCCACGTACATGATTCCCGTCTCCTGCACGACGTTTGGCTTGTCGGCCGTCTTCGCGAAGATGCCGTCCCACAGCAAATGGTCGTTCAGCCACCAGGAATGCACGGTTGTGTAATCAACCTCTTCCCCGTAGAAGAACGGAGAAGGACGCTGCGCGCCAAGCGCTTCATCCTGGCCAACCGTCACGAGCTGTGACGGATTGCTTTCCTTGATCGCATCGACGAGCTGTTTCGCCCAGCGGTTGTGCATATCCATGGAGAACAGCGCGTAATCCAGCCAGCGCGTACCCCGTTTGCCTTGGTGCATGTCCTGCACGTCGAAGTTGATGTCCTCCGGCTCCGGTATGACAGCGGATGCGAAATCCGGCAGCTCGCCCGGGGTCATGCCCCAGCGTTCGCGCAGCTTCGCGATTGAGCCGTGGCGCTCCGCCAGCCATTCCGCGTAAGCCGCCTTCTCAAACCGGTCGCGGCTCGAGCGCGGACCGTCGGAGAAGATGCGCGGCGGATCGAACATCGATGGCTCGTTGATCAGGTCCCAATCCACGTTTGTCGTCTCGCGGTGACGGCTGACGATGGAGCGGATGAACCGCTTCTGCGCCTCCACGCTGCGCGGATCGAGGTACGGGTTCGTGCCTTCCCACGTCTCCGGCGTAAAGGAGAAGAACGTAAACGTTACCTGCAGGCCGTGCCGCTTCGCGGTCATGAAGAACGCGTCGATCGAACGCAGCACTTCTTCGGACGCATGCCCGTCCACCTGCATGATATTGCGGTACGCCGTCCAGATGCCCGTGCGGATCCAGTTAATGCCCGCTTTGCGCATTTGCGCCATGTCGCGATCCCATACCGATACGTTCGGCAGGAACAAGAACTTGCGCGCGACGTCCGATGTCATGTACGTCATGCCGACGACAGGCATCGGCCGCCCATCCTTCTCGAAATAATCCCGGCCGCGCGCGAGCAGCCCGCCGGTGTTCAGCAAATCGGCGTCCATACCCCAGAAGCCTTGGCGAAGCAGGCGCGTCTCGCCGTCCGAGGACTTGGCCACGCAATCCACCAGATAATAACCCGCTTGGATGTCGCCAAGCAGCGGAATGCGCTTCAGCTCCAGCTCGGGGCCGATTTCCGCCTCGTGGCGGTAAGTAGACACGTCGCCCGATCCTTCCGCGCGGCTGACTTTAATGTCGAACGTCCAGTTCGTCTTGCCTGCCGGTCCGCGGCCCAGCTTCTGCGCCTGGAGCGTCAGCAACGGCCGCTCATGCAGCTCGTAGGAAGCATAACCCGGCTTCAGCCACAGCTCGGTTACGCCGGCCGCGCAGAACGCCGCCCACGCTTCAAGAGCCTCGGCACCGCCGCGCGCGAAGAAATCCGCGCCAAGCGGCAGGTTGACGAACAGCCAGCGTCCGCCGGCGAAATCGCCTTTCGTGTTCTCCCACAGCACGGCCGGTGCGGCAACTTCACGCCCTTCGGCGGAGATGCCCTTCAGCACGGGGTAAATATGCGCGTCCATCGGACCCGCCGACCCCATCTGCAGCGGCAGGTCGCTTGATTTGGTCACATGCGGCACGAGGTTCCACGTATCCTGGGCGTCAAGCAGCGCCTCTCTGCCCTTGAATAGAGGGATCTCTTCGATAGCGGCCAGCTTCAGAACGGGCTCCGCCTTTACCGGCAGCATCTCGTGAATGCGCAGCTGCCGGTGATACGCGGTTTGCTCCGGCTCTGCAAACCACTCGCCCGCTTCTTTGCGGACCGGCACGCGGAAAGGCGCGCCGCCCAAGCTGATCAAGCCGCCGCCGCGTTTCAAAAACCCGAGCAGCGCTTCCCATGCATCAACCGGGAAATAAGGCGCGTGCAGCGATACGAATACGCCGCCTTCCGACCCTTCCAGTCTTGCCGCCAGCGCATCGGCGCCGTATACCTCGCCGACGCCCCGCAGCTGTTCCAGTTCCGCTCCGTCAATGGGAGAGGCGCCCGGAAAGGCGCCATCATAGAAAATGATCGTCGAATTAAGCATCGAGGAGTCCCGCTTTCATCGCTTTATAGACCAGCTGAGAGAACAAGCTGTTGGACCAGGCGAACCATTTGCGCGTGAATACGGCAGGATCGTCCGAATGGAAGCCTTCATGCATGAAGCCGGTGTCGGCGTCCGTCGCTTCCAAAACCGCGATCATATCAAGCATTTCCTCGTCCGTCTTGGCCGTGAGCCCCTGCATGGACAAGGCCATATGCCAGATATAACCCGGAGGCGTATGAGGGCTGCCGATGCCTTTCGCGGCCGTGCCTTCGTAATAGAACGGGTTTTCCTTGCTCAGCGCGAAACGTCGCGTATTCTGGTAGATCGGATCGTCACCGTCCACGTAGCCGAGGTACGGAATCGAGATCAAGCCCGGCGTGCCCGCGTCGTCCATCAGGCAGTAGTTGCCGAAGCCGTCCGTCTCGTACGCGTAGATCGGGCCGAACTCCGGATGCCGGTAGATGCCGTACAGCTGAATGCCGTGGTTGATCTCGCGCTCCAGCTTCGCCATTTCCTTCTCGAACGAAAGGTCGCGGAAGACGAATTCGGCGATTTCGCGCATCTGGCGCAGCGTGACAACGGCGAACATGTTGTCCGGAATGTTGTAATGGAAATCGCAGGCGTCGTCGCTTGGCCGGAAGCCGGACCAGATCATGCCCGTGTAATTGACCGGCATGCCGATGCCATCGTTCATGAGGGAATCGGTCATGATTCCGTTGTCCCGCTCGAAGCGGTACGGCGAACGCTCGAAATGGTGCTGCTCCCGCTTCCACAGGTCGACAGCGGCGCGCATCGCAACCTTGAAGTCCGCGTCAAAAATGTCGGCGCGGCCGGTTTCCTTCCAGTACGCGAACGCGAGGCGCATCGAGAAGCAGATGGAATCGAGCTCGAACTTGCGCTCCCATACCCAAGGGGACATGTCCGTCTTGTCGTCGGTATTCCAGTGCCAGTCGTTCGCCATTTCGTTGAACGCGTTCGCGTACGGGTCGATGACAATGTTGCGCATGTGCAGCTTGATCAAGCCGCCGATAATCCGCTGGAGGTCGGCGTCGTCCTTGGCAAACGGAACATAGTGCATAACCTGCTCCACGGAATCGCGCAGCCACATCGCGGGGATATCTCCCGTAATGACAAACGTTGTGCCGTCGTCCAGCAGCTTAGTCGTTGTTTCCAGCGTATTCGGGAAACAGTTCTTGAACAGCTGAAGCAGCTTAGGCCGGTGCGCAAGGCGCGTCTCCGCCTCCGCCAGCACCGCTTGCACGGATTGCGGCAGCGGCAGGTTCGGCATATCGATTTTGGGCAATCTGAATTGTTCCATGGTTGTTTTCCCCTTTGTCGTTACTTTATCGCTTTGCTTATTGCTTATGCGTCACAGCAAAAACGGCCCGTCGGCGGTTGTCCGCGCCGCGGGCCGCTTGCGGTGTGAAATGTCGTGACGATGTTAATCTTTCGCTGCGTTAACCTTCGATGCTTAAAGGCATTACTCTTTTACGGCGCCAACGGTCAGCCCTTGCACGAAATAGCGCTGGAAGAACGGATACGCGAGCACGATTGGACCTGTCGCCAGGACAACCATCGCCATCCGCGACGTATCCTGCGGCATCGACTGCAGCACGGACGTCCCCAAGGAGGCGTTGTTGCTGTTGGCGAGAATGAACTGCATGCTGTTCTCGATCCGCATCAGCATCGATTGCAGCGGCACCAGGTCGGGGTTCTCGATATACAGCAGGGCGTTGAACCAGTCGTTCCAGTAACCAAGCACGTTGAACAGCGCGATTGTCGCGAGGCCCGGCAGCGCAAGCGGAACGATAAGCCGGAAGAAAATGCCGAATTCGCCGGCGCCGTCAATTTTACCGGATTCGATGATGGCGTCCGGGATCATGGTCGAGAAGAACGTACGCATGATCATGATGTAGAAGGCATTTACCGCGAGCGGCAGAATAAGCGCCCACAGGGAATTCCCGAGTCCGAGCAGCTTCGTCGTCACGATGTAGGTCGGTACGAGCCCGCCGTTGAACAGCATCGTGAAGAAGGCGAGGAACGAGAAAAATTTACGGTATTTGAATCCTTTGCGGGAAATTGCGTACGCGAAGAGCGAGATAAAGACCAAGCTGATCACCGTGCCGACGACCGTAACGAGAATCGTCACGCCGTAGGAGCGCAATAGTTGGTCGCCCGCCTTGAACAGATAACTGTAGGCGTCGGTGCTCCATTTTTTCGGAAATAACGAATATCCGTCCAGCGCAAGCGTCTTCTCGTCCGTGAACGAGATGACCATGACGAGCAGAAACGGAAACACGCAAGCCAGCGCGAACAGTCCGGCAATGAGGTTGAAGATGACGTTCCAGGCCGGCGTCAGCCGGTGGAAGTCCTTGGTTTTCCTAAGGGATGCCATGTTGATGCTCCTTTCTTTCGTCTTAGAATAACGCGTTGTCCTTATTGAAGCGACGGACGATCCAGTTGGACGTGATGACGAGCACGAAGCCGACGAACGATTGGTACAGGCCGGCCGCTGTGCTCATGCCGATCTCCCCGGTCGTCTTCAGGCCGCGGTACACGTAAGTATCGATAACGTTCGTGACGTTGTAGAGCGTGCCGGAATCGCGGGTAACTTGGTAGAACAAGCCGAAATCCGCGTAGAAAATGCGGCCGATGGCCAGCAAGGTCAAAATAGTCATGAGAGGCGTCAGCATCGGCAGCGTGACGTTGCGGATCTGCTGCCATTTGTTCGCGCCGTCGATCATCGCCGCTTCGTACAGCGATTTGTCGATGCCCATGATTGCGGCCAGATAGACCACGCTGTTATAACCGAGCGATTTCCATAGGAACACGATGACGATGATGAACGGCCAGTATTTCGGCTCCGAGTACCATTGCTGCGGATCCATGCCGAACGCCTGGACGATTTTGTTCATCACGCCGCGGTCGAAGCTGAGGAAGCTATATGCGAAATAACCGACGATGACCCAGGACAGGAAATAAGGCATGAACATTCCCGTCTGGTACCATTTCGCCAGCCGCTTGTTTGCGATTTCGGAAAGAACGATGGCCAAGGCCACTGCCAGAACTAGACCAATGATGATGAACACGATGTTGTAGAGCAAGGTATTGCGGGTAATGACATACGCGTCGTTTGTGCTGAACAGGAACTTGAAATTATCGAAGCCGACCCAGCGGCTGTGGATGATGCTGGAGAGAAATCCGCCGTGCACGCGGTATTCCTTGAAGGAAATCACGGTGCCAAGCATTGGCAGGTACGAGAAGAAAAGAAACCAGACGGTAGCCGGAAGCACCATCAGGAGCAGGGCTTTATTGCGATTGATGTCTTTGAAGAAACGCCCAAAGGCCTTCATGGGGTTCACCCTTTCTAAGCGAAGTCGGTTTGCAGCGCCAAGGGCCTGCGGCAATTCGTTCCAAGATGAAACGGCTGATGCCGTCCACTTTCGGCGGCGCAAGTTTCATCCCTTAGAACGAGAAACAACGTACGGTATCCCGTTAGTTTCTCTCTTTTTGAAAAAAGGGCGAATGCCGAACATTCGCCCTTCGGTGCTATAAATGATTACTTGCCTTGCGCGGCTTTCCAAGCGTCGAGCTGCGTTTGCGCTTCGGCCATGATTTTGCCAAGACCCGCGTCGTTCAGCTTCTTGATCGCTTGCGGCAAGTATTTATCCGGATCGACGGTACCCGTCATGAGCGGCGCCCAGAAGGATTCCTTCGCGTTTTGCACGGCTGCGATCTCGTTTGACACTTTCGTCGGATCGAAGTTGAAGCCGAGCAGTGCTGCAGGTTTGCCTGCATCGTTGTATTTCTTGAACTGTTCCCATTTGTCGGCAGGATCGCCCGGGTTCAGGTGAGTGATCATAATGTTGCCAAGCGAGAACGTTGGCATGTCGTAGTTCTTGGACTCAGGAAGGTTCTCCATGTAGTCGCCGTCGGTTACTTTGTAGTGCGTGCCTTCGATGCCGGAATCGACCATGTTGCGGAGGACCGGATCGGTGTTGAGCAGGTTCAGGAATTCCATCGCTTTCTCTTTATGCTTCGAGTTCGCGGAGATGGCTTGCATGGAACCCATAACCGATTGGTTGTAGATGAGCGCGTCGCTCATAGGTGTCGATACGATCGGATAGCCGTAGCTGGTCGACCATACGTTGTCCGCGAAAGGCTGCGTTGTCGCCTTGTCGGCAAACCATTTGCCCGTTGCCTGAACGTCCGAGGACGATTCCAGCGTCGCGGCTTCCGTCGGAATGTAGCCGGCCAGGTAGTATTTGTGCATCGTTTCGAGCGCTTGCTTCATTTCAGGCGTTTCGAATACGTTTACGATTTTGTAGCTAGCGTCGTCGAGCTTCACGGCCAGCGGGAATTTCTCGATCAAATAGTCGTATGGAATGTACGGCGTGAAGGTCTTGTCCACTTGCAGTGGAGTCACGTCCGGGTTGTTTTGTTTGACTGTCTTGAGCAAAGGCTCGAGGCTTTCCAGGGTACGCACGTCCGTAATGCTCAGCTTGTTTTCGTCAAGGATGTTTTTGTTGAAGCGCCATACCTCGGATGTCGGAAGCTCTTTGTTTGCCGGTACGCCGTAGTTTTTGCCGTCGACCTTGGAACCGCTAAGGAAGGCAGGGTTCAGCGTATCGGTAATGCCTTTGCCGTATTGCGCCAGCAGATCGTCGATTGGAGCAAAAGCCCCTTTGCGCGCGTTTTGCACGTAATCGAATGCCCATGCGGCGGTGAACATGATGTCCATATCCGCGCCGGAAGCGGTCAGTACCTGCATCTTCTGGTTGTAATCGCCCCAGTCGATCATCGTCATTTTGACTGTTGCGCCGATTTTTTCTTTCGTGTATTCGCTAACCGCTTCCATGACTTTGTCGACGTCTTTCTGCGGCGTGCCGATTGTGTACCAGTTCAACTCGACAGGTTTAGCGTTGCTGCCAGCGTTGCTGGACGAAGAAGTGTTGTTGCTTGCGGCCGTATTGCCGCCGTTGCTTCCGCAGGCGCTCAGCAAGAGCATGACGGCCATCGCGGATGTCAGGCCGATCGATGCCTTTTTACGGATTCCCATTGGTGTTGCCTCCCTTTTGTCTGTGTAGCATTCAATAGTCGCGACTTCTTGCTACTTCATCTTAGAAGATGAAAACATTTTCAAAAATAATAGAAAACAAAGAATAAGTGTACAAAATAAAGAAAGGAACCGCGAATGACGCCTCAGCGTCACAGCAGCTCCTTAAAATCGCCCGGCACCATCCCGACATGCTTCTTGAACTGTTTGTAGAAGTAGCCTGTCTCCCAGTACCCGACCTGTCTTGCGATCTCGTTCACCTTAAGCCGGCTGTCCGCCAGCAGTTCCTTCGCTTTGTCGATTCGAAATTTGTTCAGGTAATCCGTGAACGTATCCCCCGTCTGCTTATGAAAGAGCTGTCCGAGGTAATTGGGGTGAATATGGAATTGGTGGCCAAGCGACTTGAGCGTCAGCGCCTCCGCATAGTGCTCCTGGATGTAGCGCAGAGCCTGCTTGATGACGGGGCTCATGTCTTCTCCGGAGAACGAATCGGCCGCAAAGAAAGCAGCCGTCCGTACGGCATTCTCCACCCCTTCGAGCGTTGCCGCTGTCACCGCTTGGTCAAGCGCGTCCTGGAACACGTCCGCGGCATCCGCGCGCCCAAGCTTGTCGACCTCGAGCTTCATCAGAATCATGAGCTCGATGGCGGCGCCTCTCGCCCGGACCGGATGCAGGCTTTCCGCCATTCGAATAGTCGCGAAATCGCGGGCGATAACCTCCTCCAGCTCGGCTTTGTCCTTGGCGAGAATGGGCTTCGCATACGCCTCCCATTCGAACAACCCCGAAGGAAGAGACGCCGTTTCCGCGGAAATATCCGCATAATCGAGCAAATGCCGGTCATGCCGCACCAGGAAAAATTGCTGCGCTTTGCGCGCTTCTGCATAGCTTGCTGCGGCATCGGCCGTCGCCACGATCCCGCCGAGCGCGATCTGCGGGCCAAGCTGCCTGTTCTCCCATTTGTCCGCCGCTCTTTCCAACGCTTCCGTTACCTTAGCTTTATTCCGCATGCCCTCGTTTATGCAGCAGGCGACGACCAGCTCGCCCTCGTCGTTGAGAAAGGGAACAAACGACAGGCCGTCGGACTCCTGAGCCAAGAGATCCTTGATGCAATCGTTCGGGCCGTAACCCGCGACACCTTGTTCAGAGCGAAAACGGATGATTGCCAGCGCCGCATACGGCTTCGAGAGATCGATGCCAAGGAGGGCCGTCCGTTCCTCCAGCTCGGGCAACGCGATCCGCCCGTTTACCCACCGGGTCATGACGTTGTCCCGCAGGATGCCGATCTCATCTTCCTCCAGCGGCTTTTCCGGCTTATCCACCTCCAGCTTCCGTACCGTATCCGTCAGCGTCGCCTCCAGCTCCCCGAAGTTAATCGGCTTGAGCAGGTAGTTCTCGATGCCAAGGCGCATGCCTTCCTTGAGATAATTGAATTCGTTGAACCCGCTCAGAATGATCACCTTCAACCGCGGCTGCAGCTCCCGTGCCTTGCGGATCAGTTCAAGCCCGGTCATGATCGGCATCGAGATGTCGGTGATGAGCAGGTCGACCGGCAGCTCGCGCAGCCGCTCCAGCGCTTCCTCGCCGTCTTCGGCGCTGCCGACGACCTCCAGGCCGAAGGCGGACCAATCGACGGCGTCGCTTAAGCCTTCCGTGATAAACGGTTCGTCATCCACAAGCAATACTTTATACATCGCCAGCTTCCTCCTGTTGTTCAACCGCGGGCCAGATCACCGTCACCGATGTCCCCTTCCCGGGCGTGCTTTCTATGCTTAACCCATAGCCGGGTCCGTGCACCAGTTCAATCCGCTCGTGCACGCTGCGCAGCCCGAAGGACTGCTGTTCTTCGGTTTCCGGCATCTTCAGCCGCCGCATAATGCCCGCAAGCTGCTCCGGCTCGATGCCTTTGCCGTTGTCGCGTACCTGGACCCGGATCAGGCCGTTCTCTTGCGTTGCCTCGATAGTCAGGCGATTGTTCTTGCGCCGGGAATCCATCCCGTGCACGATATAGTTCTCCACGATTGGCTGCAGCAGCAGCTTTGCAACCGGAACCCGCAGCAGCTCTTCGTCGCATTCGACCTCATAGGCGAATTTGTCTTTGTAACGGATCCGGAACAGCTCCAGGTACAGCCTGCACATTTCAAGCTCTTCGCCAAGCGTGTTCTCCGCCTTCGCGCTGACCGAGTTGCGGAACAGCGCCGCGAGGCTGTAGATCATCTCGCCGACGTCGACCGCGCCCTGGGACATCGCCCGCATCCGGATAACCTCCAGCGTGTTGTAAAGAAAATGCGGGTTTACCCTTGCCTGAAGAGCAGCAAGCTCCGTCTGCTTATGCCTCAGCTCCGCCTTGTATTCCCGGTCGATATGCCGGCCCAGCTCGTCGAGCATCTCGTTAAAGCTCTGAGAGATCTGCCCGAGCTCGTCCTCGCGGGCGTCCTGCAGGCGGGCGGTAAGGTTGCCCCCTTCCACCTTCCGCATGAAGTGCACGATCCGGTTCGTCCGCCGCGAGATATTGACGATCAAGATGGACGGAATGATCACCGCGACGACGATGCAGATCGAACTGATCATAATGATCGTCCGCTTGAGGCCTGCGTACGCCTCGGCCATCACGCTTTTTGGCATAATACCAACGACGAAATAACCGGCTGCGTTCTGCGTCAGCGTGGAGATGTACGACGGCTCGTCTAGCACCTCGGTTTCCTTCAGGGAGCCGATTTGCTTCATGTACGGGAAGATCTGTCCGTAGTACCGGTTCGCGGAATCGGACAGCACCTGCCCGTCCTGCGATAGAACCAGAATCTCGCCCTTAAGCGGGGTCCGCTGCTGGTCCAGCGATCGGTTCACCATGCCGGAATCGAAGTATACGAGCAGCTGTCCGATATTTTTGAGCGTATTCTTATCGTTCACTTGGACGCGCATGGAATACAGCTGCGAGTTCCATTGGCCGATCAGCCCGCGGATCCAGATGTTCGGCGTCGCCGCCACGGGCCCTTCCGCCGCCATGATCTCGGGGATGTACGAGCGGGTCGGATTGGTCTTGTACAGCCGCCGGGGGCCGTTCCGGTTGAAGGCGTACAGCTGCTGCATGTCCGTGCTGTACAGCAGGATGTTCTGGATGTCGGGATCGGCATCCATCCGGTCCGCGAGATAGCTCAGAATATCAACCGCGCTCTCGTTGCCGCCCGCATAATTCTGGTCAAGCATGTACTGCGCGTATTCGCTGTAGGAATGCCTGAGAAAGTAGGACGCATTGCTCGCGAGCAGGTTGTTGCGGTAGATGTCCTGCACCGTATTCTGCACCCAGTCGTACTTCTGCTCCATATAGCGGTTCACCCGCTCCATCGCCTGCTTCTGGTTGTTCAGCTCGCTGTTCACGATGGAATGGGATATGAGGCCAAATAGCAAGTATGAGAGCGTGATGATCGTCAAATGCACGATGACCGCGAAGACAAGGATGACTTTGACGAACAGGTTGTTCTGTATATAATTACGGTAAATTTTCCGGAATCTCAAGCGCCCGTGCCCTCTCTCTTCGATAGTTAGGATTTGCCGCCATTATAACATTAACGGCGAAGCCGCGCCTATTCGGCCCGTCTGCCGGCGATTGGTCCGATTTTCAGCACAAATCATACCACCGAGAGAAGCATGAAGTCCATTGCATCCCGGAAGGTCAAGGTATGATCAAAATCAAAAAGCCCGTCTAACCGCAAGGCCGAGACGGGCTTTTAATGTCTTGTTACTGCCTAATATAGGTCCCCCCTATATCCATTAACCCTCTTACGTAAATACGCTTATGAGTTTTATCGCCTTTGTATGCATACACCCATTCGGGCCAAATGTAATCGGTTATTCCTCTTTTCTCTCCCTCGTTGTATGCGATACCGATTGTTTTTCCAAGATGATCGGCGCTTGATCCTTCATAGACATAACGATTATCTTCAAATACGATGGCGTCGCCTCTAATTTCGTATCTATCCACCCACACTCTAGTTTTTAGAAAATAGAACGAGGCTATAAGCAAAAGCAGAATAACGGCAGGAACACCTATTTTCAGTATTTTCATAGCTTAACGGGCTCAATCCTCTCTAAAAATAATCATTTTAAAATTATCCAAATAATACCATATAACAGAAATCAAATCTGCAGTAAAAAAATAAAAAAAGTACCTGCGTCCATTAAACGCAGGTACCCTATCCCAATCAATTAAATCACAATCGTACGCTTCTCTTCGCTCGCGCGAATGACCGCGTCGATAATCTCCTGGTTGCGGTAGCCGTCCATAAAGCCCGGGAGACTCTCCGATGCCGTACCATCCAGCAGCGACAGGAAGTCGCCGTATTGGGTTACCCGGCATCTCTCCGGTACGTTAATTACCGCTCTTGCCAGCTGACCCGGCGCTTCCTCGCGAATCCAGACAATCTGATCCGGGTTCAGCGTCGACGCGTGCAGCGTACCGGCATCGCCGAAAATCGATACTTCATGCTGGTTGCCGGAGCCGATCGCATTGCGCGACGACTGGAAGATGCCAACCTCATCGCCGGACATTCGGGCCTGGAAGCTTACGAAGTCGTCGACTTCGATCTTCACCATCCGGCCGGTTGCCGGATCCGGACGCTCCGGCACTAGCGTGCGCAGCTGCGCGGACAGTTCCTTAAATTCACCGAATAGAAACCGCGCTATATCGATCATATGCGAGCCTAGATCGCCAAGCGTCCCCGTGCCGGTAATGTCCTTGTTGAAGCGCCAAATATACGGCGTCTGATTCGGAGCCGCTCCCCAGTCCTGCAGGTATTGGATCGCAAAGCTCCGCACCTTGCCCAGCTTCCCTTCCCTTACAAGCTCCCGCGCATAACGGAAAGCGGGCGTATAACGGTAGCTGAATCCAACCATGCCGTTAACCGGCTGCTGCTCGTACAGCTCGAGCAGCCCCGCTGCCTCCTCGAATACGCGGGTGAACGGCTTCTCCGCCAGATAAGGCTTGCCTGCCTGCAGGCAGGCGCGGACGATATCCGCGTGGACGTTATTAGGCGTCACCGATACGACCGCATCCACATCCGGGTCGTTAATCAGCTGCACGAAATCACCGTATCGTTTGTCCGGCGATATCCCCAGCAAATCGCCTTTCTCCGTTAACGCAGCTTCATTCACATCGCTCACCGCAATAATAGCAAAGCGGCCCTCTTCAGCCATCCAACGGATATGCGAATGCGACATGCCGCCAAGACCAATCAATCCGATTCGATATTTCTTCATCGTCGTATTCCCCCTTCGCCTTATGCCTTCACGCCAATCGGCTCAAGCGGCTGCACGTTGCCGCGTATAGGCAGCTCCCGCCGAACCGGCTGCGCCCATTTAACCGCATTAACGATGACGCGCTGAATCGCCGGGTTATGGTAAGTCGGATACGTTTCGTGACCGGGTCTGAAATAAAACACCTTGCCGCTGCCGCGCGTATACGCGCAGCCGCTGCGGAAGATTTCGCCGCCCTCGAACCAGCTTGCGAAGATAAGCTCATCCGGTGCAGGGATATCGAAATGCTCGCCGTACATTTCCTCTTCCGGCAGCTCGATATACTCCCCGATTCCTTCGGCGATCGGATGTCCCGGCGCTACAACCCAGAGACGCTCCTTCTCGTCGGCTTCGCGCCATTTCAGGCTGCAGCTTGTTCCCATCAAAGCTTTGAAAATTTTAGAATAATGGCCGGAGTGAAGAACGATAAGCCCCATGCCGTCCAGCACGCGCTGATACACCTTGCCGACGATTTCATCCTGCACTTCGTCATGCGCGAGATGGCCCCACCAGATTAATACATCGGAATTCTTCAGCACTTCATCGGTAAGTCCGTGCTCCGGCTCGTCCAAAGTCGCCGTTCCCGCTTCCATCCCCGCTTCGGTCAAAAAACGCGCGATGGCCTGATGGATGCCATCCGGATAAATCTCCTTCGCCTTGGGGTTCGTCCGTTCATGACGGTTCTCGTTCCATACGGTTACTCGCAGTTTGTCAGTCATCTCTTATTCCTCCCAGCATGATCTATAAAAAAAGCTGCCCTGCAGTCCGTACGCAGGGCAGCAGCAAAACCTTATTTAATGTTCATGTAGCGGTTGTACGCGTCATTGTAAATCTTGATCAGCTTCTCAAGCCCCATATCGTTCAGCTTCTTGACGTAAGCATCCCACTCCTGGTCGATGCCGCCTTTGGTCACCCATTTGGCGCGGGTGCTCTTAATGTAGCTCTCAATATCCGTAATGAGCGTTGGCAGCTCGGCGTATTCTTCCTCGGTGTACATCACGTCCGGGAACGGCTGCGTGACATATTCCTTGCCCAAGCTGTCGAGCTGGAGCTTCAGACCGTCACCGCTTGAAGGATCAAGCTTGATGTTCTTCTCGAATTCGGGGCTGACGTATTTCGGTCCGAAATCCCGCAGGGAGCTGTCCCAATACCAAGCGTCCGCGCTAGTGCCGTCCGGCGGATCCATCAGGGTATAGGTACCGTCGGCGTTTTTCTCAATGGAGGTGCCAATCGCGCCCCAGAAGTTTTGGATACTTGCTTCCCCGGTGTAGAACTGGTCCGCCCAGCGCGCCGCAACCTCCGGATGCTCGTTCGAGGTCGTAATGAGCACCTCGTTGCGGCGGATGCTTAATCCGTTCGGATCGCCAATCTGATATTTCTTGCCGTCCGGCCCGGTAATCGGAGCAATGGTCTCATACTGCTTGCTCCATTGGCCAAATACCGCATCCGGCGTCCATTGGTACGAGAATCCAACAAGCGCGGCGTCCGGATTTTGCCGTTTGGCCGTCAGCATCGTATCGTCCTGCGTGAACGTTTCTTTATCGATCAAACCTTCGGAATACAATTTATTCGCCCAGGTAATAGCCGCCTTATAAGCTTCCGATGTCGGGAAGTACTCCGGCTTGCCGTCCTTCAGCACCATATGGTTGCCGCGGATATCCGTAATGCCGAACGGCGCGAACAGGTTCATGTCCAAATCCTTCTGATCGCTGTACGGAATCTCGTCAGCCTTGCCGTTGCCGTTTGGATCCTTCTCCTTAAACGCTTTCAGTACCGTGTACAGCTCATCAAGCGTTTCCGGCGCCTTGAGTCCCAATTTGTCCAGCCACTCTTTGTTGATAACCGGCTGCACGGAAGAATACGGCCGCGACGGCAGTCTTGCGGGCAGCGAATAGATTTTGCCGTCCGGGAACGTGCTCAGCTTCTTCAGCTCCGGCATTTCGGCCATGGCCGCTTTCAGATTCGGCATATATTTGTCGATGTAGTCGTCAAGCGGACGGAAAATGCTCAGGTTGTTCACGATATCGGAGTCCCCAAACGCCAGGTCGCCGATAATCACATCCGGCATTTTTCCGCTTGCCAGCATAACCGACTTCTGGGCATCCCAATCGCTCGAGGAGATGACCTGCCAATTGATTTTGACATTCGAATTTTTCTCCAACTCTTGAAGCCAGGTGTTCTTCGTGAACGTATCCCCCATGTTGCCCCAACGGATCGTAAGAACGTCCAGCGTTACCGGCTTATCTACAATCGGAAGGCCTTCCGCATGGAAGTTGCTGCCTGCTTTGCCGTTACCCCCGTTATTGGAAGCAGCGGCATTATCGGTACTCTTGTCGCTGCTGCAGCCCGCAAGCACCGCAGTGCCCAATACGGAAATCAAAGCGAGGCTGGACAGCATTTTTCTCGTATAGCTCTTCGAAACGGTTGTCATGTATAAATCCCCCTCTAAAAGGATAATGGCAATTCCCCCACAGCTTGCTTACTCCTTCACGGCGCCGATCATCACCCCCTTGTTGAAATGCTTTTGCACAAACGGGTAGATGCACATGATCGGAACCGTAGCGACGATAATAACGGAATAGCGCAGCAGGTTGGCAAGACGCAGCGCGATTTGGGCCGCTTCCCCCGTGCCAAGCGCGGTCTGCATCTGATTGGTGACCAGAATATCTCTTAAGATCAGCTGCAGCGGGTACAAATTCTTATCCTGCAGATAGATTAACGCGTTAAAATACGAATTCCATTGCCCAACGGCAAACCATAAAGCCAGAACCGATATGATCGGCTTCGAGAGCGGCAGCACCATCTGAGCATAAAAGCGCAGATTTCCGCAGCCGTCGATTTGCGCGGCTTCCCACAGCTCCGTCGGAATGCCCGTCCGGAAGAACGTACGCGCTACGATAATATCAAAGACGGCAACCGAGAAAGGCAGCACCATGACCAGAAACGTGTCGTACAGATGAAAATCCCGGATCGTCAGAAACGTAGGCACTAGCCCCCCGTTGAAGAACATGGTGAAAATAAAGAAGAGGGACAAAAACTTGCGTCCGACCAGATCCTTTCTCGACAGGGCATAACCCGCCGACACGTTGACGATAAGGCCGATCAAGGTACCCACTACCGTATAAACGATCGTGTTCCGGTAGCCGATCCAAATATTCGAATGATTCAGTAATTCCTTATAACCGTCGAGCGTAAACCCTTTCGGAAATAACCATACCTTTCCGTTCCCGACAGCCGAAGGATCGCTGAAGGAGGCGATGATAATAAAGTAAAGCGGATATAACACAATGATAAGGACAATCGCGGCCCAAATATAGAGCAGGATCTCCAGCAGTTTATCGCTGTTGCCCGATTTTTTCGGTTGCATGGCTAAATTCGCGGCAGCCTCCATAGCTGTTCAGCTCCTTTCTAAAAGGAATGGCGAAGCCATTCATACTTCGTAAGCATTGACTTACCAGAGACTGTTCTCGGAGTATTTTTTCGATATCCAGTTGACCAGAATTAACAATGTGAAATTAATAACCGTATTAAATAGATTGATGGCCGCCGAGAAGCTGTACTGGGAGCTGAGCAGCCCGATTTTGTACACATAAGTCGAGATCACTTCGCTGCCGCCTATGTTTAGGTTGTTTTGCAGCAGATAGGTCTTCTCGAAGCCAACGCCCAACAGTCCGCCAATTCGCAGAATCAATAAGGTTACCGCCGTTGGGATAAGCATCGGAATGTCGATGTAGCGGATTTTCTGCCATCGGCTGGCTCCGTCCACGGTTGCCGCTTCGTATAGGCTTGGACTTACGGAGGATAAGGCCGCGAGATAAATAATGCTGTCCCACCCCGTATGCTGCCAGACGTCCGACCAGACATACAGGCTGCTGAACATGCTGGCCGACCCCATCAGGTTTGGCGCTTCGGCGCCGAATAGCCGGTAGATGTTGCCGATCAGTCCGTTCCCCGGCGACAGCAGGATCATCATGAGACCCACGATTACGATAGTCGAAATAAAATGCGGCATGTACGTAATCGTCTGGAATACCCGTTTGAACCGGTTCTGCCGCAGCTGATTCACGAGAATGGCGAATACGATCGGAAGCGGGAAGGTGACAAAGCTGTACAGGCTGATGAATACCGTGTTCTTAATGGTGACCGTGAATTGGTAGGAATGAAAAAACTTCTCGAAATATTTGAACCCTACCCAGGGACTGTCCATAATGCCAAGCGCCGGTTTGAAATCTTTAAAGGCGATAATGACCCCGTACATCGGCTTATACGTAAAACAGAGCAGCAGCACGACAGCTGGCAGCAAGAGCAGGTATAAACCCCAGTTTCTGCTGATTCTCGTTACGTAACGATGCAGATTACCGCTCGATGAACTGTTTATCAAGAATGTGTACCTCCCTTTTGCTGTGTGATTGACTTCAGTATACATGCCCCGCGATGACGGGATATGGACATCATGGATGCAAATTCCGGACATTCGGATGCCGGAAAATCGGATTCTAGCCTTAACGGAGAAGTACAGCTTTGGCCGACCTACAATCCGGACTTTTCGCTGTCACTATTCGGACATTCGCTCTTTTAAGGGGTTGCAAACGGTTGCATTTTTGAAGGCCAGGGCTATAATTATCTGACACACGAATTTCGTTTAATAGAGGTTGATAGCGGGGAGTTGCGGGGCAATATGGCCAAACCGTCGGAGAACAAGCTGTATCCGATTCAGCATTACGTCAAAATCATTCTCGTCATTTCGTTTACCGCGCTGATTCTGGACTTTATCATCAGCTTTGCGTCGATCACCATCGTTAAACAGCAGTCCGCAAGGGATTTGAGGGATACCGCTTATTTGTATATCAACCGGATTAACAGCGACTTTTCCTACATTAATCATTTCATGGGCTGGACGCTGGCCAACGACGAGAACGTCAAAATGATGGAAACCCACGACACGAACGAGACGGAATTCATCAAAGCAAACGATGCTTTGTACAAAAGGTTCGTCGAGCTTCAGACCAGCTATGACAAGAGCTATAACTTCTTTATCTTCTTCAAGAAGAAGAACGTGATGCTCAACATTGCGCCTATGAGGGCGACGTACAAGGAATACCAGCAATTGCAGCAGCAGATTAATGTCTTCATCAAAGACAAGGTCATCTATGAGAAGTTCTATTCCCGCTGGTCGACCATTCAGCTGGCCGGGAAATTTTATATCGTTAATATCGTGCCTTATCACGACAGCTATATGGTCTGCCTGATCGCCGCGGACGATCTGATTAAGCCGCTTCGCCAGATTAATCTGGGCGAGAATGGTTACGCCTCCCTGCGTGCCGAGGACGGCAGTCTTGTAACAAGCCCTATTTCGAATAAAGGAAAGCTGCTGAACATCGAAAAGGAGCAGGACCGCTCCTCCGTCATGAACACGCTCCAGACCCGAACGACGGTCAACGGCGAGTTCGATAACGCCTCCTTCTTCGTGAAGCTGGTCATTCAATTCGGCGCGTTTGAGAAAATCATGATCGTTCAGCTGCTGATTATGCTGCTCGCCGTTATTGTCGCCTGCAGCCTGAGCTTCATTATGCTGTACTTCAAGAACAAGGTGCTGCAGCCGATCAAGAGTTTCTCTTACAACCTCGCCTTCTGGGCGGAGGATGGGGAGCCGCTCGACAGTACGGGCAGCAAGATTGTGGAGCTGGAGAAAGCCAACAGGCAATTTGCCCAGCTCGTTAACCAGATTAAAACCTACAAGATCGATATTTACGAACGCGAGCTTGAGAAGCAGCGCATTCAGCTGGATTATATGAAGCTGCAGATTAAGCCGCATTTTTTCCTGAACTGCCTGACGACCATTCACAGCATGGCGCAGATGGATATGACCGAAGAAATCCAGCAGATGGCTTTGTCCACCTCGGTATACTTCCGGTATATTTTCCAGAACGGCCAGGACTTTGTCAGACTGGAGGATGAAATCGAGCATGTACGGGTTTATCTCGAAATTCAGAGGAACCGCTACCGCAGCTCGTTCCTGTACCGGATCGAGCAGGACCAGTCAACGCGGGATGTCCCGATCCCTCCTCTCGTGCTGCAGACCTTTGTGGAGAATGCGATCAAATACGCGGTATCGCGGGATCATGAGGTGCTTATTACTCTGACCGTTGAGAGGCGGATGATGGAGGAGCAAAGGATGACCGTCATCCGGATAACGGATACGGGGCCGGGTTTTCCGCCGGAGGTCTTGGAAAAGCTGCAGCAGGGAGAGCCGCTTGATCAGACGCTCGGCACGCAAATCGGCATTATGAATACCGTTCAGCGATTGAAATACCTGTACGGAGATCTTGCGCGGATCCGCTTCGGAAATCCGCCTAACGGAGGCGCCTCGGTGACTCTCCATCTTCCGGAGCTTCCGGCCAATTCGAATGAGACGGGAGTGTAGCTCATGAATGTATTGCTTGTTGATGACGATTACTTTGTCGTAACCGCGCTGGAGAAGAAGATCGACTGGGCTTCGCTTGGAATCGAGGGCATCTATACGGCCCACAATGTCGCCCAGGCACGGGATATTCTGATGAAGCACAAGGTTCAAATTCTGATCTCGGATATCGAAATGCCGCAGGGAAGCGGCCTGGAGCTCTTGGCGTGGATTCGCGAGGAGAACTACAACGTGCAGGCGATCTTCTTGACCAACTACGCGGACTTCAATTACGCGCAAAAAGCGATCGAGCTGCGCAGCTTCGAATATTTCCTGAAGCCGATCCAATTCGATAAGCTGATGCTTATTATCCGGAAAGCAATTGATCGGGCGAAAGAACAGCAGCAGCAGGAGAAAGCCATCCAGGAGGGCTATTACTGGCAGCGCAATCAAGCGAAGATGCTGGAGCACTTCTGGCGCAAGCTGATCAGCGGCAGCGTATCCTGCGCGCTTAAGGCTGCGGATATCCTGCTTGCCGTTGAGGAGCAGCATCTTTCGTATGAGCGCCATGATCTCATTCAGCCCGTTCTGATTAATCTCTTTCCTTATGACGGCAGTATGGGAGTTGAGGAAAAAAATCTGTTGGATTTCGCGTTGCTGAATGTCCTATACGAGCTGTTTCAGCATCCTCAATTTACGGTGGAAACGGTGCTGGAATACAGCGCTTATAACTGGATCGCCGTGCTGAAATGGAAGGAAGCCCCGGATTCCCAGACGCTTGACGGGCTTTGCGCCGCGTTTATCCAACAGGCGAATCGCTCGCTCAAATGCGATGCCTGCTGCATCGTCGCCATGTCCGGCAACCTTGAGGGCATTAGCCCGGTCATTCGCCAGCTGCTGGAACGCAATCAGGATATCGCCAAGCGGCGCAATCATATTTTTTT
Source organism: Paenibacillus sp. MMO-177 (assembly GCF_037147795.1). Classification (NCBI taxonomy): domain Bacteria; kingdom Bacillati; phylum Bacillota; class Bacilli; order Caryophanales; family Paenibacillaceae; genus Paenibacillus; species Paenibacillus sp. MMO-177. Next base: position 1,275,240 of record NZ_JBBCUR010000001.1, read on the forward strand.
CGTGGAGCATGGGCTTCTTCAGGCCGACGAAGCGTATCAGCCGCCGGATCTAACCAAGCTGGAGGAATTACTGGAGCGGAATCTGCCGGATGAATTCCTGCAGGAGACCACACGGTATTTAAACGAGTCGGTGCATCGGGATCATTTTTCCACCTCCGTCCTTAGCTTGTTTAGACTGGATATGATGCAGCTTGTATATGCGTTCCTGAAGTCAAAGGGCATTCAGGCGCATCAATTGTACACGGGTAAAACCAATGAACGGCTGCTTGCCCATTCCCTCCATTCCATCGAGGATCTGGAGGCTTACTTGAAGTATCTGGTTCACACGGCCATGGAATACCGCGATTTCGCCGAGCAGCCTAAATCCGTTGCCGAGGAAATCAAGCAATATATCCATGCCCATTACGGGGAGGATTTGACCCGCATCAGCCTGGCGGAAATCGTCTACCTCCATCCCGATTATCTGGCCAGACTGTTCAAGAAGGAGACCGGCGTCTCCCTGGGTACTTATGTGATCAGCGCCCGGATTGAAGCCGCCAAGCAGCTGCTCCGCACGACCAATCTGTCGGTCTTCGCCGTGGCGAAGAAGGTGGGCTATGCCAACTACTCGTACTTCGCCAAGGTCTTTAAGCAAGAGGCCGGCGTAACGCCTAATGAATATAAGCAGGATGGCTAGGGGGTGGTGGCCACTAGCCGCCACAGGCGCTGCGCTTTGCTGCACGTTCCGCTTCACGATGCGCGACACCAGCGAAGCGCTTAAGGTCCCTAAAGGACCTTAAGCATCTCATACGACGGCTATTTTACATGGTTAAGGTCCTTTAGGGACCTTAAGTTCCGGATAACCCGCCTTTTTTGCTCATTTAGAGCACCTTCCTGCTCGCTTAAGGTCCCTAAAGGACCTTAAGCATCTCATACGACGGCTATTTTACATGGTTAAGGTCCTTTAGGGACCTTAAGTTCCGGATAACCCGCCTTTTTTGCTCATTTGGAGCACCTTCCTGCTCGCTTAAGGTCCCTAAAGGACCTTAAGCATCTCGTGCGACGGCTATTTTGCATCGTTAAGGGCCCTTAGGGACCTTAAGTTCCGGTCTAAAAATCGAGTAGGAGGGGGCGCCTAGCCCCCGTCCTCTCACACCACCGTACATGCGGGTCCGCATACGGCGGTTCCAAATGGTTAACAAAGTTCTAAATAACGAGTAAGTAAA